>CAWBWG010000021.1:0-203374 GCA_963792515.1 uncultured Acidobacteriota bacterium
TGTTTACCTCCGGTGGGGGACTCGCCACGCGTCCGACAATTACGAGCGTTACACCCGGCGTGTTGGGATACGGCAGTAGCTTTCAGATTCAAACGCCGGATGCGGCCAGCATATCCTCTGCGGTATTGGTAAGGGCTGGTTCCCCAACCCATGCGTTCGATATGGACCAGCGCCTGGTGGGCTTGAACTTCACGGTTGGCAGTGGTGTACTGAATGCCACGGCGCCCCCGAACGGAAGCATCGCCCCTCCGGGATATTATCTGTTGTTTATATTGAATTCTGCCGGCGTCCCTTCCCTCGCGCAATTTGTACAGATGTCGCTCACACCCACAGATCAACCTCCGACAGGAACTATAACCAGCCCTTCCAACAATGTTGAAATTAAGGCTGGTCAATCTGTCACTTTTGCGGGAACAGGGACGAGTTCGAGTAACACGATCGCCTCGTATTTCTGGACATTCCCCGGTGGGAGCCCAGCATCAAGTACTCTAGCCGATCCGGGCGCGGTTACTTTTTCAGAGGTGGGAACCTACACCGTATCCTTGACTGTAACCGACAGTCTTGGCTCGACAGACCCCAGTCCGCCCACGCGGACGATTACCGTAACGGGCGCACCGGCGATTACCAGCGCGAATAGCACCACCTTTTCGGTGGGTACTGCAGGATACTTCACTGTAACTGCGACTGGTTCCCCAACTCCCGCTCTGAGTGAGTCGGGGTCGTTGCCCAACGCGGTGACTTTCAAAGACAACGGCAACGGCACCGCGACAATATCCGGAACACCCGCGACTGGTACGGCGGGCACTTACCCAATTACGATCACCTCCAGCAACGGCGTGGGCATCGCGGCGACGCAGTCCTTCACGTTGACAGTCAGTGCCGCGGCGGTGGCGGTATCGCGCTGGTGCAGCATGCGAGCGTCGATGAAGGCATCGCGGTCAAATCTTCTGCGTCTCTGGCTTTCGCGTCGAATAATGCCCTGGGCAACTGGATTGGTGTGGGCATCCGCGTCGGGGAGCCCAACGAGACGATTACCGTCAAGGATTCCAAAGACAACACCTACCATAGCGCGACGCAAATCAACCAGACGGGCGACGGCGACACACTGGCAATTTTCTACGCCGAGAACATCGCGGCGGGAGCTAACACCGTCACGGTTTCGGTTTCAACTGCGGATACATTGCGCATTGCGATTCTGGAGTACTCGGGAGTGGCTGCCTCGGGATCGATTGATCAGGCGACTGCGAATCAAGGCAGCAACGCCAGCCCGAATAGCGGCGGTATAACGGAGACCGCGAATGGAGACTTGCTGTTAGGCGCGATTATGTCAGCCGACGAGGAGACTTTTACAGCCGGGAGTGGATACCAGATCGTCGAAAGTGTGCCGGCGGCACCAAACACCAAATTGATCATGGAATACCAGGTTCAGGTCTTGACTGGCTCGAGTTCGTCGAGCGCAACGTTGAGTTCGGCAGACCCCTGGGCTGCGGGCATCGCTGCGTTCAGAGCAGGAAGTGGCGGTGGCGGCACGAGTGCGCCCACGATTACGAGTGCGAATAGCACCAGCTTTGCCGTGAGCGCCGCTGGCAGCTTCACCGTGACTACGAGTGGTTCCCCAGCTCCAGCCCTGAGCGAGTCCGGGTCATTGCCGAGCCTCGTGACTTTCAAAGACAACGGCAACGGAACCGCAACCATATCCGGAACACCCGCGGCTGGTACGGTGGGCACTTACCCGATTACGATTACCGCCAGCAACGGCGTGGGCACCGCCGCCACGCAAACTTTCACCCTCACTGTGAATCAAGCGCCGGCGATCACCAGCGCCAATAGCAGCACCTTTACGGCGGGTAGCGCAGGAACCTTCACTGTGACAACTACCGGTTCACCAACTTCCGCACTGAGTGAGTCGGGGTCGTTGCCGAGCCCAGTGACCTTCAAAGACAACGGCAACGGAACCGCTACGATAGCCGGGACACCCGCGGCTGGTACCGCGGGCACTTACCCAATCACGATCACCGCCAACAACGGCGTGGGAACGCCCGCCACTCAAACTTTCACCCTCACTGTGGATCAAGCGCCGGCGATCACCAGCGCGAACAGCACGACCTTCACTGTGGGTTCGGCAGATACGTTCACAGTTACCACGACCGGAAAGCCAGTTTCCGCGCTGAGTGAATCGGGTGCGTTACCCAGCCCAGTGACTTTCAAAGACAACGGCAACGGCACCGCCACAATAGCCGGGACACCCGCGGCAGGTACTGCGGGCACCTACCCGATTACGATCACCGCCAACAACGGCGTGGGCACCGCTGCGACTCAGAATTTCACGCTGACGGTTGCCGCGGGAGGCACGGCTCCTAAAATCACTAGTGCTAGTAGCACGACCTTCTCGGTGGCAGCAGCCGGCAGCTTCACTGTTACCACGACTGGATCTCCAACTCCGGCCCTGAGTGAGTCAGGGTCGTTGCCGAGCCCAGTGACGTTCAAAGACAACGGCAACGGAACCGCCACGATCGCCGGAACACCCGCGGCTGGCACCGGAGGCACTTACCCAATCACGATCACCGCGAGCAACGGAGTGGGCACTGCCGCCACTCAAACTTTCACCCTCACCGTGGATCAAGCGCCGGCGATCACGAGTGCGAACAACACGACATTCGCTGTGGGCTCAGCAGGTACGTTCACAGTTACCGCGACTGGAACACCGGTTGTCGCACTGAGTGAGTCGGGATCATTGCCCAGCCCAGTGACTTTCAAAGACAACGGGAACGGCACCGCAACAATATCCGGAACGCCCGCGACAGGTACGGCGGGAACTTACCCAATTACGATTAGCGCCAGCAACGGCGTGGGCACGGCTGCGACCCAGTCCTTCACGCTGACAGTCACGTGCCGCCGGCGGTGGCGGTATCAAGCTGGTGCAGCATGCGAGCGTCGATGAAGGGATCGCGTCCCAGTCGTCTGCCTCTCTGGCTTTCGCCTCCGAATAACACCGTGGGCAACTGGATTGCCGTGGGCATCCGGGTCGGGGAGCCAAACGAGACGATTACCGTCAAGGATTCCAAAGGCAACACCTACCACAGCGCGACGCAAATTAACCAGACCGGGGACGGCGACACACTGGCAATTTTCTACGCCGAGAACATCGCGGCCGGAGCAAACACCGTCACGGTCTCGGTTTCAACTGCCGACACACTGCGCTTTGCGATTCTGGAGTTCTCGGGAGTGGCCACTTCGGGATCGATTGACCAAGCGATCGCGAGTCAAGGCAGCAACGCCAGCCCGAACAGCGGCAGCATAACTACCACCGCGAGTGGAGACTTGCTGTTGGGCGTTATTATGACAGCCGACGGCGAGACTGTTACGGCCGGGAGTGGATACCAGATCGTCGAAAGTGTGCCGGCAGCACCAAACACCAAGCTGATCGTCGAATACCAGGTTCAGGCATCGTCTGGCTCGACTTCGTCGAGTGCAAAGTTGAGCTCAGCCGACCCCTGGGCCGCCGCCATTGCAGCCTTCAAGCCTTGACGATCGGTTGAGTTCGGACGCACGCTTTGGCGTGGTGACGGAATTGCCACGCCAAAGCTCTTGCTGCCACAAAACCTCTGTTCGCTTCGACCTGACGCCAGCATTCAGGATTTTTGCTCCGCAGTGGCAACACAAGAACAGAACTCGCTTAATTCCTTGGCAGCACCAGAAAACGTATCCTAATCTGTTCGACAGGCAATCAACTTCGCTATCGGCTTGCGTAACCGCTGCGAAGAAATGTTGCGCGCAGCAAGCCCAGGATGGTGTCTCAGTGACGACGATGACTCTTGCGAAAACCATGGTGCGGGTGGCGGCGCTGTTGGCTCCGCTGCGTGCGCGCATGTCGCCAGCGGAAACCCCGAAGTGAGAGTCCGCGTGCAGGACCCTAAGGGCGGCATGATCTCGAAGGCCTTCGTAGTGATCCATCATGAATGGGATGAGCGCGCCAATGAGGGCGTCGCGCAACATCAGCAAGATGAGCTGATGCGCGTCCCATTTGACGGCACGTCCGACTTCGTGATCACAGTGAAGCCGGGATTTTATGATGTCTACGTTTCAAGCTTCGGCTACGACCCGAAATGCATGAAGGTGCATCTGCAAGAGGGCACGGATCGAGCGCTGGTATTCCAGCTCGCGGAAAACAAATGGATCTACACGCCCATGGTCGAGTAGTTTTGTCCGGCGTGATCCATCCCTTCATGTTCGATCCCCACCGCCCCTACCAACGTTAGAATCATCGAGCGGCCGTAATTTGGAACGGCGATCTATCTGATCACGGATTCTTAGATTTATTTACGGGGGAACGCTTGTTCAGCACGCGCAGCAGCAGCTTCGCGGACGGCGGCGCGGCGGTTGCGTTTTCGAATACGATTTCTTTGGCGTTTACGTCTTTTCCGTAGAGGGACTTGTTGGCGTCGTTGTCGGGCCGCAGCGTGGAGCCTGCTAGAGAAATACCGGCAAAGAGACCACGGGCACGCGAGTATGACAGGATTTCGGCGCGCATGGTGACGTCGGTCTCAGCGGACGCGGTCCGTCCGACCGGTCCCGCGGCTGCCGAGGCATCTCCGCCGATCTTCACTTTGCTTTCGAGGATGCTGCGGGCCGAACGCGGGCTCATGAGCAGAAGCACGAAGTCGGTGGCCTGTCCGCCGAGCTGCAGGCCGAAGCTGCCGCCTTCGAGCGCCATCATGGTCGGTGGGCCCCAGTGGCCTTCGAATTCCTTGCCGCCGCGGCAGGTCATCACTCCGCGGCCGTAACTGCCTCCGATTCCGATGGCAAATTTCAAGACGGACGGCAGCACCACGACGCAGTCCGCCTTGTCGATCACGCTCTGCGGAATGTCATCGGGAATATTCATAATTTCTTTCATGACCCGGCCTGCATTTTGGACGCGATCGGCTTCTTTCTTTTGCGCAAACGCCGGCGAGCCAATCGCGGCGATCAGGACTGCTGCCAACAAGATTCTCTTCATTATCCTCACCTCGCTAAAATTTTCGGAGCGCGTTCTGGCCGTGCCAGCTAAGGAGTTTCTGGTGATGCGTTGAAAAAAAAGCCAATCGCTCGATTCCCTGGGGCACGTCAGTGCGAGGGTTCGCGATTGCTTTTAATCATCAGGCGACGGCGAGGATACCACGGTTGCTCTCAAACCGCACATCACAAAGACATTAACGATTGATTTGCGCCGGCTGTTAGCGGCGCACCGCAGGCCCGTGATTTTTTTGGGCTGTCTTGAAACGCCGCGATGAAGTAATGTTCGGGCCGGCCGTTCACCTGGGATTCATCGGTTTCTACTAAAAAAAGCGCGGAGCTTAACGGACATTGGACGCTAATCCAGTTCTGTTTCGAGATCTTACTTACATATTCTTGGCTGCGGCGCTCGGCGGGCTGCTGGCTTGGCGGCTGCGTCTGCCTTTGATTTTGGGATTCGTGCTGGGCGGGATTGTGGTCAGCCCGTTTACGCCGGGGCCGCACCTTTCTGATTTGCACACTTTCGAGGTGTTTGCGGAAGTTGGAGTGGTGTTGCTGATGTTCTCCACAGGAGTGGAGTTTTCGATCCCCGACTTGATGCGCGTGAAATGGGTAGCGCTGATCGGTGCGCCGCTGGGAATCGCGACGATGGTGGGCGTGGCGATCGCGGCAATGAAGCTCGCGGGGTGGAGCGTTACCGAAGGTGGAGTGATCGGAGCTTCGGTTTCTGTCGCGAGCACGATGGTCTTGGTGCGGCTGCTGAAAGATTCCGGAAAAATGACGGCGACGTTTGCGCGCGTGATGATCGGAATCACGCTGGTCGAAGATCTCGCGGTGATTTGCATGACGGTGGTATTGCCGATCATCGGAACGGCCGGCGAGGGAGTTTTCCTGAAAGTGGCGTGGACGCTGGGTAAGGCGCTGGTACTTCTGATTCCGCTGGTGTTTCTGGCGATCAAAGTGATTCCGCGGCTTTTGCGGCGAGTTCGCTCGATGGGTAGCCCGGAACTTTTTTTGCTGATTGTAATCGCCGTCTGTTTGGGTACGGCAGCGCTGGCGCAGGCGGTGGGATTTTCGGTGGCGCTGGGCGCGTTTCTCGCGGGACTTTCGATCAGCGGATCGGAAGATTTGCACGAAGCCGATAGTCAGATCGCACCATTGCGCGATGCCTTTGTAGCGCTGTTCTTCGTGTCGCTGGGGACGTTGATCAATCCGAAAGTGCTTTTCGCGAGCCTGCCGCTACTGGGAGTGATGCTTCTGCTGATCGTGATCGGCAAGTTCGTGATTTGGGCGGCAATTGTGCGGGTCTTCCGCTATTCGTTGAAGACTTCGATCGCAGTGGCTGCGGGGCTGACGCAGATCGGCGAGCTCTCGTTTGTGGTGGTGCAGGCGGCGCGGTCGGCGGGGATGGTTTCGGAGGAAGTTTTTACGACGACGATTGCGGCGTCGCTGATTTCGATTTTGCTAAATGTCTTCATCGCCCGCAGTGCGTTCAAGTGGCTGGATAAATAGGTTTCCCGCCCTTACCCTAACGCCTCACCCTGAAAATACAGCAATCCCCTAGTCGATTCTGCGCGGCGGAGCGTTCAGAATCGCATGGTCCGATTCATCAGAACACGGATAGGGGCATTGACGATGACGACCGGCGACGGTTTCGCGTTTGGGGCTGCATTTGAAGTACTTAGGGAGACTCGAGGATCGGGGTCGGCCGGAAAAAGGCTAACTTTGTCTGCGTTGGAGAACGAGATTTTGGAGATCGAGCAAAATCCGCCAAAGCGATCCGAGGCATTCGGAGACCGGGTTGAAAAAGTTGGCGGCGGAGCCGCGAAAAAATCGAAATCGCGATGACCGGATTTAGATCTATCCGCGGCGACGATTAAAAAGAACCCGGCGTGGTGCGGGGCGTTGTTTAGCGGCGAAAGACCAAAGGCGAAAACCCAGTGCCACACCGGGCCGGTCGTAAACCCCGGCCCCTGCGATCACATCGGAAATAGTTGAGATTCCCGGTTAAACATCAGGTGTTTCAAGTATTGCCTGTACTGGTTGTTCCGACGAGAATCGCGATTCGGGAGAGTTCCGGTCAGCTCGGCGAATTTTTTTAGTGGCGAAATCTGAACGGCTTACGTCGATTTCGACTAGTTGCCGCAGGGAAGGGAACGAAAATGCAGGAACCACTGGATGCATTGATTGTGTCGGATCGAATGGAACACGTAAAAACGATGGTCCGCATCCTCGACGGGCTCCCGATCAAAGCTTACGCGGCGTGCACGCTGAAGCAGGCCGAGCAAGTCCTTTTGCGTCAGCCGATTTCGGTAATTTTTTGCGATGAGCGGCTTCCGGGCGGTTCATATCGCAAGCTGCTCAATACGCGGACAACAATTGGTAAGAGCCGGCGAGACGCGTGCTTTGTGGTGACGCTGCAGACGGGCGAATGGGAAGAATATCTGGAAGCACTGCATCTTGGTGCATTTGAAGCGATTCGCTGTCCGATTCAGCCTGGGGACGTGGAGTCAGTGTTAGCGCATTGGACTCGCACTCAGGCTAAACCGATGGCCCTACAAAAAAGCGCCTGAGTGCGAGTCCAATTTCTCGCCTAAATGATTACTGCTGAACGGTGTACGACTGTGTGTGGGTAGCTCCTACCACCGCACCGGTCGCGCTGGTGATCGCCACTGTAGTGACTGTTCCGACTCCCCCTGAGACAGTGATTGGGAAGTAGCGATAGGTGTTGCCGGGCAGGAATGTTGCGGAGCCCGTGGTCCTTGTGCCGGTCGGTGAGGTTACTGTGAATTGCACCGTAACCGTCTCGGTCGGCATTGCGCTCAGCGAAATCACCGGATAGAACGAACCTGTTGGGCCGCTATGCGAACCGGTGATGAACTGGACGGTTGGCTCCGAGGATGTGACCGTGTAAGAAGCCTGCGACGGCCAGCTTGGATTGTCACCCTTCAGATATGCGCCCGCTTGGACCACCGCGTTGCCGGAGATTTCGAACGGGCCGGTGTAAATTGGTGAGTTCAGGCCTGGCGGCGTGCCGGTGGTAGTGTAACGGATCGTGGCGCCCGGAGTATTGCTGGTGATGGTGACCATGATGGGATCTGTGCCCATGGCGGAGAAGCGCGGCGAAACGCTTGGTGCTTGGAGATTGCCGTCTTCGGTGGTGACGTACGTCCCCTCGGTATCCGGAATCGAAATCTGCGTGACCACGTTGCCATTCGGATCCCAGTGCTTGTAGCGGGAGTCGAGCTTAACAACCTGAGTACTGCCGCTCAGATTCAGGTAAACCATCCCGTTGACGAATTGCCGCGTGTACATGCGATAGCCGATGCCCGTCGAGGATAGCTGCGTGCTCGTCGCGGCGGCCATGGGCTGCCCGAGCGACGATCTCATGTTCATCCACTCGGAAGGGTTCGGATTAACCGCGCTTGAGCTGCCGGGAGCGAAAAAGAAATTAGGTCCCTTGAGCAGCGAGTAGACCACAAATGAAGTCAGCAGCGCGTTTGAATCGCCGCTCGGAAGGGTGGCGCGGAGAATGCCAACCTTGTTTTGAGTGCCCACCCAAGCGAATTGGGTGAAGGTTTGTGAGTACCAGGAATTGCGCGTGTACGTTGTCGGAGACGCGTGCCAGCTGTAAATATCTTCAGCGAGTGCGCCGGGAACGTTGGCGAAAATGGTGTTGAATTGAGTTGGGTCGGAGAGCGAGCCGACATTTGGCATCGTCTTTACGTCGGGCGCGAGCGTATGCAATTGATTGAAAAATGATGCGACAGAGCTCAAATAAGCCGCGGCGCTCTGCGGAAACGGAGAGTCCCACGTTACGTTGGTGACGAAGTGATTGGAGTCGTCCAACACGCCGAGCAAACCATAGTTGAAGGCACATTCATCGAGCTCGAACCACACATTGCGGACCGACGAATAGGCTCCCTGCCAAACGATCGGACGAATGTAGCGGTTGATCCAGAAATTCACGAAGCGCGGATCGCCGACGTTGACGGCGTACTGCCAGGCAGTGGACGGCGCGGTCGGGACGTTGTTCACGAGACCCAGCGACCAACTGAAATAAACCGGACGCACTTTGCCGGCATAAGTTGCGGTGATGAAGATGGGAGCTTTTCCTTCCGCTACTTGCTGCGATTCATACGTGCGCAGACGCGGAGTAAGGAAATCCTCTCACCATGGTGTTGTCGCTGGTCGAAAATTTGTCGAAGCGCGCGTAGAAAATATCCAAGGCGTTGGGGTCGAGCGAGCCCGTCGGCGCGGAACCGATGAATGCGCCGTAGTCCTCGTAAGAAAAGCCACCGGGAGTTTGGAATACGGCTCCGACTTCCTTGTCGATGACAGTGCGATACTGCGCTTGGGAACTGATGAAACGGAAACAACAACAACAGGGCCAATCCGATGACTTTTGATTTCACTTGCGGTCCACTCCCGAGTGTGAGGTCTTGCGTCTGCGGCTCGGTGTCTGGGGGGAACGAGCGATTGCGCGACGCATACTACCGTATTTCATGAGAGAAACTACAGGAAAATACGTAGTGGAACTACTGTCCTGGGGAACAGAAATGGTGCAGGGATGGCGTCGTGGTCATAACCTTAGAAGACTGTCCGGTCCCGCGCACCCGATTTTGGCGCGGTTTTAACGGAGGGATTTGGAGGCGCGCGGAAGGGCGATTCGGTCCATTGGCCCTCTATCTGGGCTTGATCGGGGGTAAAAATCAGGCCCGATGCTAAGTTGAAGAAAACAAAGGGTGAGATATTTCCGAGCGAGGAACGATCGTGCGGGGTCGCGCAATTCACTCGTTGCCGGTTAAGCCGGTCATCAGTCCGGCGCGGCGGAGCTTTCTTCGCCGCGGTTGATCATGTAGAGGGCGAGTTCCAGACGATTCGACGTGCCCAACTTATTGAAGATCCGAAACAAATAATTGCGCACGGTGTGCTCACTCAGATTGAGCTGCCGCGAAATATCTTTATTCGTAAGGCCTTCAGCGACGAGATAGGCCAACTTTGTTTCGCTTTTTGTGAGGAGATTTGAAGCGTCGCCGGCGCTTGGGGTCGGATATGCGGACGCCCGAGGGGTATCGGCGAGTGTATCGAGGGCGATGCGCAGCTGCGCGCTGTTGGCCCAGACTTGACCTTTACTCACGACATGGATGCACTTGCACAAGATTTCAAAAGGCTCGTCGCGTGAAAGCACGCCGACGGCGCCGGCGCAAAATGCCTGCGTGACGCTCTCGCGATCAATTTCGTCGAGAATTATCACCACATCGATTTTTGGAAACGACGATCGTATCTCTCTCGCCAAACCGAATCCCGCGGCACGGCCGTCCTTGAGAGAGGCACTGAGCACCGCTATGTCCGCCTGATACTTTTCCAGTTCTCCACGAACTTCTTCGGATGACGTGGCCGTGCCGACTACATCGACGTGATACCCGCTGGTGCGCAGAGCAGTTGCCATGAGCTGCGTCGCCATGCGGCTGCTGTCCGCGATGAGTACGCTCACAACTTTTTCGTCCGTCGACTTCACTATTTCCATTCGGACTGCTCTTTCTGGCCGAGGGTCTGAAGGTTTTTGAATTCCACTTTGGAACTACGCTACTAGATAGACAAAGGAGATGCGCTCTCGCAATTAGGGGTTTCGTGTATGTCTGTGCGTAGTTCTCTGTAGTACGTCCGTACTAAGGGAAAGAAGAACATTAAGAGGGAATCCGCTACAGGATTTCACCCACCTACTTTGCAGGATCACACGAGTACAAATGTCACATCGCACTTGGGAATATAACTCTGTGATGGAATGACATTCCTTCACTTGTTGTTGTGTGGCGTAAACGATTATTGTGCGGCGTCGACCAAGTTACTCGGTCGAAACTGCGAGCGGATGGTACGAGCAATAGCCCACTAGAAGCGAGCCGCTTTGCTGAGCGCGCCAGAACGAGCATGCGCTTTCCGTTGGAGGCGTGTGTGGTTTTCTGGTGGTGGGATGAGAGTGGCACGTATAGAAAGGCGAGCGGGCGGAGCCGGAACGTGAGCGTGCGTGGAGCGTATGTGATGGCTGAAACGTGCCCGCCGGTGGGCGCAGCGGTGGGGCTGACGATCTCAATGCCGTCGAGCGTTGGGTTAGCGCGCGCGTCTCGAGTGGAAATGGCGGGACGTGTTCTGCGAGTTGATCAACGGATTACGGAAATGGGCGATTGCGGATTTGCGGTTTCTGGCGAGGAAGTTTACCTGGTCCACTCGGGATATGACCGCGAGAACGCGATCGGTCGAGAGAGTGGATCGCAGTCGAGCGATTGAGAAAATGCGCTTGCTGCCATCGAGTTCGGAATTTTGGTGTTGAACGGATTTTGACCGGTAATTGGGTCTGCCCGTCCCGCAGGCTTAATTCCGGTAACTGACAGGGACTTCGGCTCGACGGAATTCAGAAGGGTTCTGTGAGTCACGGGGCGAAGCTACGTGCCAATGACAGAAACGCAAAACTCACTCGAGCTTTACGGCGCATCCGAGACGCACGACTGGCATGTGCTATATACGCGCCATCAACACGAGAAGACCGTCCATCAACTTCTCGAGGGTAAGGGAATCGAGTCGCTACTTCCGCTGCGTGCAACCGCCAGCCGGTGGAAGGATCGCACCAAGCTCTTACAGCTTCCGCTGTTTCCCTGTTATGTGTTCTTCCGCGCAGCAAGCAGTTCCTGGCTGCATGTTTTGAATACGCCTGGCGTGCACATGATGGTGCCTGGTTCGAATGGACCCGCGATAGTCCCGCCGGAAGAGATCGATGCGGTGCGGCGCCTCGCTGAAAACTGCGTGCGCGTGGAGTCGCATCCGTTTTTGTCCGAGGGAGATCGCGTGAGAGTGAAGTCCGGGCCTCTCGCGGGAGTGGAAGGGTTTCTGGTGCGCAAGAAAAATTCGTTTCGGTTGGTGGTTTCGGTTCAGCTTTTGGGGAAATCGGCTGCTGCGGAGATCGACGCGATATGCGTGGAGCGAGCTTCTTCTTTTCAACCGAGCTCACAGCCCGCGGTACATGGTTCTCCGGTCTCTCACGATCCGTCCGTTAGCGCCTCGGTACTGCGGCGGCAAATTCCATTCTGATTCTGATTCCGATAAGCGCGTAGGGGACAAAAGTATGACTAAGAATTTTCAAAGAATGATTTGGAGTGGCGCGCTGCTGGCGCTTGGCTTGAGCATTTGGTCTCCGGGGATTTTCGCGCAGGCGGCAGCGCCCGCTCCGAAACCTGCCGCGTCGCCAGTTGCGACGCCGCTCCCTGCGACGTCTTCGGCGTACGTGCTCGGTCCGGACGACGAGATCACTGTGCGCGCTTTGGATGTTGACGAGATCGATGGCAAAACCGCGCGCGTGGATCGCTCTGGGAGCGCGGACTTGCCGCTGGTCGGAAAGCTGAAGGCTTCCGGACTGACGATCGCTGAGTTTGAAGCGGAACTGACGAAGCGGCTGGGAAAATATGTGCGCGATCCGAAAGTCAGCGTCACGGTTTCAGATTACAAAAGTCAGCCAGTTTCCGTACTCGGCGCGGTGAATACGCCGGGAGTTTACAACCTGACCGGGCCGAGCACGCTGGCGCAGGTGCTTTCGAAGGCCGGCGGGTTGCGGAACGACGCAGGGAATACGGTGAACATCACGCGCGCAAAAGCGTGGGGGCCGATACCACTTCCGAACGCCAAGAGCGATACTTCGGGCCAATTTATGACGGCGGATGTGAATGTGAAGGATTTGATGGACGCCAAGAATCCTCGGGACAACGTGATGTTGAAGCCCACGGATGTGATTTCGGTGCCGCGGGCTGATCTGGTCTACGTGGTGGGAGCTGTGAACAAGCCTGGCGGATTTGTGTTGAACGAACGCGAGAATATGAGCGTCCTTCAGGCCGTGTCCATGTCCGAAGGCCTGACGAAAACTTCATCGCCGAAGAACGCGAAGATCATCCGTGGTGGAATGACTCCGGAGAGAAAAGAAATTCCCGTGAATCTCTCGAAGGTCCTCTCGGGCAACTCGCCAGATATGCCTCTGCTGGCGAATGATATTTTGTTTGTGCCTAACAGCGGAGCGAAAACCGCGACCTACCGCGTGCTTGAGGCTGCGATCCAAACCGGCACTGGGATCGCCATTTTTCATTAGTTCGATTTTCCCTGTATCAACTTCAATTTAAATCTTAACGTCCCCGCCAACGGAGTATACGACTATGAATCAACTGTATCTGCCTCCCGGCCGTTCCGCAGAGTTATTGCATGCCGATCCTTCATCGATGTCGCCGTACGGTCCGTTTGGCTACGAGCGCAAATCTGAGCGCAGCGCGATGGATTATTGGAGCGCGATTCGGCGCTGGAAGTGGACGGTGATTACTTGGGCGATCATCGGCGTGGGAGTGGGCTTACTCGCGACGTTGCTCGAACCGCGCCGTTATGAGGGGAAAGCCACGCTCGAAGTTCAGGATTTGAATGACAACTTTTTGGATATGAAACAGGTTTTGCCGGTGAATGAAGTGGGATTGTCGGGAACATTCAACGACATCCAGACGCAAGTGAAAATCGTGCAGAGCGATAGCGTGGTGGATCCGGTAATGGTGCGAATGCCGGCGCGAGTGGCGCAGATTTCGCCGGCGAATGAATCGATTTTCGCGCGGGCGAAGAGGCTAGTGGGAATGAAGACGCCGCCTGCGACATTCGATGAGGATGACGCGAAGAAATTGGCGGATACGTTGAAGGTGCGAGGCGTGGGACAAACGCGGGTGATCGAGATTACCGCAGATTGGAGCGACTCGCGCGTTGCGGCAGATTTCGTGAATCAGATTTGCGCGGAATATATGGAGCAGAACATGAAAGCGCGCTGGGAGATGGGGCAGCGCACGAGCCAGTCCCTTTCGCGCTGGCTGGACGACACCAAAGAAAAATTGCGCACTTCGGAAGACGCGCTACAGCAATACGCCAAGACTTCGGGATTGTTGTTGACGAACGACAAGTCGCAGCAGCAATCGAGCGTGGCGGATCAGAAACTGAGCCAGCTGCAGGAGGCGCTCTCGAGGGCTGAAGCGGACCGCATCGAGGCGCAGTCGCGTTATGAATTGGCGAAAAATAGCCCCGGCGATGCACTTCCCGATGAACTGAGTCAAAACCTTGTCCGCGACTACCAATCGAAACTGACTGAGCTGCAGCGGCAGCGCGCGGAACTTTCCGCGACCTACACCGACGACTACGGAAAAATTCGCCGACTGGATTCGGAAATCGCATCGGTGCAGGCGGCCATTCAGTCGGAGCATCGGATGGCGGCGCAAAGAGCCGAGAACACTTATCATGCCGCGGCGCGGCGCGAGAAGCTGCTGCAATCGCAATTCGCGAGTCAGACCGGTGTGGTGACGGATCTCGATCAGCGCGCGGTGCAATACCATATTCTCGAGCATCAAGTGGAAAGCAATCAGCAGCTTTACGACGAGATGTTGAAACAGGCCAAAGAAGCGACGATCGCATCGGCGATGAGCAGCAGCAATATTCGCGTTCTCGATCCGGCGCAGCCTCCCAAGTTGCCTTATCTTCCGAAGCCCGCGCTCACTTGCGTGTTTGGCGTGATGCTTTGTTCTTTTGTGGGCGTGCTTCTGGGGCTGGCGCGCGATAACGCCGATTCGTCTCTGAAAGAGCCAGGCGAAGTGAATCAATTCCTCGGGCTGCCGGAAATGGGCGTGATGCTGCGTGACTCGAGCGGATTCGGGTTGTTGCACTCGCCGGATGGCAAATCACTTAACGCGCCGGCGCAGGACGTGAACTCGATTCTGGGCGTGGGCCAGTTTGGCCGCGTTGTGAATCCGCGAGAAGTCAAATCGTCCGGGTTGTGGCGATCCCTTTCCAATCCGAGTTCAAACGCGAACCGTTCGCCGGTGCTCGCATTGGAATCGTGCCGTGCGGTCGCGGCCACTCTTCTCTCGGGCGGTGACGGAAACTCACCGCGTTTGCTGGTGGTGACGAGCCCCGGACCTGGCGAGGGGAAGACCACCGTCGTTGCGAACCTCGGACTCACGCTTGCGCTGATCGGGAAGCGCGTGCTGCTGGTGGACGGCGACGTGAGGCGGCACCGGTTGCACAAATTTTTCAGCCTGCATGACGAGCGCGGGTTGTGTTCGATTCTTGAACGCGATCAGGCGTATGTGACGTCGCTTGATTCTTACGTGCAGAAGACTGCGGTGCCGGGGCTTTCGGTGCTTGCGAGTGGAGCTTCGACGACAGCCACTGCGAACCTGCTTTATTCGGCCGACGTTCCGAAATTGTTGGCGCGGCTGAAGAGCGAATACGATTTTGTGCTGATCGATACGCCGCCGGTGTTTCCAGTGGCGGACGCGCGAGTGCTAGGACGCTTTGCAGATGGAGTGATCCTGGTGGCGCGCGCTGGGCAAACGGCGCGTGAAGCTGCCGCGGCGGCACATCGACGTCTTGCTGCCGATGAAGTGCGTGTGCTTGGACTCATTTTGAATGACTGGGATCCCAAGGCGAGCGCTCACACCTATTACGGCGACTACTCCCGCGAATATTCCGACGTGGAGTCATAGCTGAAATTCCTCGCAATACTTAGCTTGATTTGCTCTCGAGCTTGTTCCGGAGCGCGACGCTCGCGGATTTCTAAAATCACGAGGAGAAATATTGGAAACGCTCGTTGACAAGAATGGCCGGTCCTTGGGACTCGAAAGGACGCCAGATGCACTCGAGCCCAGTACCGGCGTTACTTCTGGGTCGCCTGTTCGCGGGCTTTCGGTGCGGCATAATTTTGCGTGGACGCTGGCGGGAAATGTTACGTATGCGCTTTCGCAATGGCTGGTAATTGTTCTGCTGGCGAAATTGGGAAATGCAGAGATGGTCGGGCGATTTGCGCTGGCGCTGGCGGTGGCGTACCCGATCACGTTCATCGCGCATCTGCAGCTGCGAGTAGTTTTCGTCACCGATCAGGAATCGAAGTATCCGGAGGGCGAAGTGCTGGGGTTGCGGCTGATGTTGGCTGCGCTGGCGATGGTGATCTTGTTTGCCGTTTGCAAAATTGCCGGGTATGGCGCGCAAACGACTGCCGTAATATTGATCGTCGGCGTGGCGCAATTGATCGATTGCCTCAGCGAAAATTACTATGCGATCTCGCAGAAACACGAACGCATGGATCGCATCGCCAAGTCTCAGATATTCCGGAGCATGCTCTCGCTTTCGCTGGTCTCACTGGCACTTTATTTCACTCACAGTTTGATGTGGGGAGTTCTCGGCTATGTGATCAGCCGCTCGACGATTCTGCTCAGTTACGACTCGGCTCGTGGAACTCTTGCTCTGGCCGGACCGCGGCAGGCGAAAGAAAGCTTTTTTGAGCGCATTCATCCGTACTGGAATTTGCGCAAGCAACTGGGCATGGCTTGGATCGCGCTTCCGCTCGGCGCGGTCACAGTGCTTGGTTCTTTGAACGGAAACATGCCGCGATACTTTATCGAAAAAACTTTTGGTCCGGCTGATCTCGGAATTTTTTCCGCGCTGAACTACATTCCGATCGCTGCTGTGATGGTTTGCACGGCGCTGGGGTACGCGGCGTTTGCGCGGCTTTCGAAACTTTATTTCGCCGGCGACCTTGCTGGATTCAAGTCGGTACTGGGGAAAGCGGTCGCGGTGTGCGGAGGAATGGGTCTGGCGGGTCTGTTGGGAAGCGCGGTGCTTGGACGGCAGATTCTCACGATTCTGTATCGTCCTCAATATGCTGAGCACGTCGACTTGCTTCTTTGGCTGATGGCCGTCGGAGCGGTTGGCTGCGTCGCATCGTGTTTGGGATGCGCGATGTCTGCCGCGGGGCAATTTCGGCAGCAAGTGCCGCTTTTTCTTGTGGTGACTGGGAGCTCGTTCGTGGCCTGCTACTTTTTGATACCGTGGCGCGGCTTGCAGGGCGCGGCATTGGCAGCGATGGTCTCGATGTGCGTGCAACTGACTGGAACGATATTCATCGTTTACCGTGCCCTTCAGAAGCGGGCTCGCGCTCTTCGTCCGGCGGTGGCGATCTCGATCGAGCCAGCGCTTGAATCGCAATAGGTCGGGTTTCGACAGTTGAGTTCTTCCATGAAAAACTCAAAGCGACGAAAAATCTTGCACGTGATCGGCGCGATGAACCGCGGTGGTGTCGAGACGTGGCTGATGCACATGCTGCGGAATATGGATCGCGACCAATTCCAGACTCATTTCCTGGTGCACAGCAATCCTGAATCGGCGTACGACCAGGAAATCGTAGCTTTGGGCGGAAAAATTCACTACGGCGGCACTCCGCGAAATATTCTGCGTTATGCGTCCGATTTTTCGCAATTAGTACGGAGGCACGGGCCGTTCGACGTGGTTCACAGCCACGTCTACTGGTATAGCGGATTCGTGATGCGTCTCGCGTTCAATACTGGGATACCGATTCGCATTGCGCACAGTCATACGGCCACTAATGATTCTGCTTGGAGACTTCCGCGGCAACTTTATCAGATGCTGATGCGCCGCTGGATTCTGCGCTACTCGACCCATCGAATTGGGATTTCCCAGTCCGCTGGGGAAGCGTTGTTCGGCCGCTCGACCGAGAAACCGTTCACGCTTCTTTATTACGGCATGGACTTCAGCCGGTTTGCAGATGCGCTACCTGCGGAAGAGGCAAAGCGCCGGCTTGGAATCGCGCCGGGACGGAAAGTGATCGGACATGTTGGGCGATTCGTGCCGCTGAAGAATCACAGCTTCACGGTGAATGTTTTTGCGCAAACTCTTGCGCGCGGGGCCGACGCGCATTTGCTGCTAGTGGGAGACGGACCCTTGCTGCCGAGCTTGAAGTTCGACGTTGAATCGAGGAGCTTGAGCAGCCGCTGCACTTTTACGGGCTCGCAGGCGGACGTTGTTCCGCTTCTTTCGGCTATGGATGTGTTCGTGCTGCCGTCGCAGTGGGAAGGTCTGGGATTAGTCGCGCTCGAATCGCAGGCCGCGGGAGTTCCGGTGATCGCGTCGACGACGGTGCCGAACGAAGTCGATGTGATTCCAGAACTGATCGAGCACATTCCTCTGGAGGCGGGCCGCGATGCTTGGTCGGCGGCAGTGAGCCGGAGAATTAGCTCGAGCCGGCAGTCGAACGGCGATGAACCGCTCGTGATGGCAGGGAGCCGCTTCGGCCTGGCGCGTTGTTTGAATTCACTTTCGGAAATTTATCTCGGACAAGCAAATTAATCTTGGAGCGTAGAAATGAATCAAAACCGAATTCTAATTACCGGTGGGGCGGGATTCATCGGGTCGCATCTGACGGAAGTGCTACTGGCTCGTGGCGCGACGGTGACGATCATCGATGATCTCTCGACCGGCAAATGGGAAAATCTGGAACGCTTCAAGGGCTCTGCGCGCTTGAAAGTGCTGATCGCGTCGGCCGCGGATGCCGCGTTGCTGGAGCGCGAAGTTCCGCGGCACCATTTTGTCTACCATCTGGCGAGTTCGGTCGGCGTGAAGCTGATCATCGATCGGCCGATTCAGACGGTGCAGAATATTTTTCAGACCACTGACGCGGTGCTCGCGGCTTGCTCGAAATACCGGCGGCCCGTGTTGATTGCGTCGACGAGCGAAGTGTACGGGCGATCGGATGCCATTCCGTTTCGCGAAGATTCCGACGTGGTGATGGGCGCTACGTCAAAACGCCGCTGGGCTTATGCGTGCGCGAAGGCGCTGGACGAATTTCTGGCGCTGGCGCATTTCTACGAGACGAATCTGCCGGTGTTCATAGTTCGCTTATTCAATACCGTGGGACCGCGGCAAACGGGACGGTATGGCATGGTCTTGCCGACGCTGCTCGAGCAGGCAATTGCGGGGAAGCCGATGACGGTGTATGGCGACGGGAATCAGTCGCGTTGTTTTTGCTCGGTGCACGACGTGGTGGAGGGACTCACGCGGTTTCTCGCGGCTCCGCACGCCAGCGGGACGGTCATCAATCTGGGTACGCAGGAAGAAGTCTCCATTCTTGGCCTGGCGCAGCGAATCAAGACACTGACTGGCTCTCAATCCGAAATCGCGATGGTGCCCTACGACGAAGCTTACGGGCCTGGGTTTGACGACATGCGTCGACGTGTGCCGGATGTTTCGCGAGCGGCCGAACTGCTTGGATGGGCTCCGTCGCGCAGCCTCGACGATATTATTCGCGAGATGACCGCGGTTTTGGCTGAAACGTCCGAGACTCGTAAATCGCGCGTGGCCGCAAGCGCTGAAGATGTCGTGGGCTTGCGTTTAGCGGCGCAGGCGAGCGCTCGCTAACCATTCGTTGCAATCCGCAGTTGTTTCACTTATCGACTTTCCGTCTGACAAATTCTGATTTTCCTATGAGCACTCTGCCATTCAAACAAAATGCCGGGCCGATGCCCGTGCCGTATTCCGTGGCGGCGCCCAATGCGCGAGATTGGAATTCCGCGGCGCTGGCGTTCGTTGCGGTCATCGCGACCGTTGGCGGATTTTCAGTCGTTTCCAATCGCTTTGCGCACTGGTTCGTCATTCCGATTTCAATCTGCGGAATTTTGATGGGCACGGACGCGGTGGATTGGTTCCGCGGCAAGCTCGACCTTTACGATCCGCAAGGCCTCATCGGCATTCTCGGATTTCATTTTTTCTTCCTCGCGCCACTTCTCCACGTGCAATGGGACTTCTTCATGCACGAAGTGTCGCCGCCGCCAGATTGGCGCGACTGGCTCGGATACATGGGTATCCTCAATGTGATCGGCATCGCGTGCTACCGGTTGGGGCGCAGCGCGTTCGAACGTCGCACCAAGCCCGCCGAGGAAATGTGGGAAATTAACAAGCACCGCTTCCGGATGTTTCTGCCGGTCTGCTTGTGCGTTTCGGTCGCAGCGCAAATTTGGGTCTACGCAAAAATGGGGGGAATCAGCGGATACATCGACGCGCGTCTGAATGATCCGAACGCTTTTCTCGGGCTCGGATGGGTGTTCATGATTTCGGAGAGCGCGCCGATTCTGGCGGCATTCTTTTTGATCGTGGAGATGCAGCGGCGAAAAGTGAGCTGGGCGCTCGTGGGCACCGCGCTATTCGTGCTTTTCGTGATGCAGATGCTCTTCGGCGGACTGCGGGGGAGCCGCAGCGAGACCGTGCAGATGCTTTTCTGGGTGGTCGGATGCATTCATTTTCTCGTGCGGCCATTTCCGAGAAAATTGGTGTATCTCGGATGCGTTTTTCTGTTCGCGTTCATGTACCTCTACGGCTTTTATAAGGACATGGGCGCGAATGCGACGGACGCTTATTCGAACTCGGATTCCAGGGAACAGGCGGAGCAGAAGACGGGCCGCACATCGCAGGCGCTGGTGCTCGGCGATTTCGGCCGGGCGGACGTGCAATCGTTCATCCTCTATCGCCTGCTGAATGATTCAAGCGATTTCAGTTACGGTTACGGACGCACTTATATCGGAGCGCTGGCGATTCTTATTCCTCAAGCGGTTATGCCTGATCGGCCGGACACAAAAGTAAAAGAGGGCACCGACATCGAATTGGGAACCGGGGCGTACGTGCCCGGAGTGTTGTGGTCGTCGCGCGTGTATGGATTGGCGGGCGAGGCCATGTTGAATTTTGGGCCGGTGAGTGTGCCGTTCGCGTATGCATTGCTCGGGCTGCTTGTTGGTTGGTTTCGAAGCCGCGTTCGTGGCTTGCTTCCCGGCGATGCCAGATTCCTGCTCGTTCCTTTCGGAGTCTATCTTTGCGTTAGCGGTCTCTCTGGGGATTCCGACAACCTTATATTCGGTCTTGTGAAGGACGGATTTCTTCCACTGCTCGTTGTGCTCGTTTGCTCGGTGAAATGGAAATTGTTTGTTCATGATTTTTCGCCGAGTCCTCGCTAGCACTTCAGAATTCTGTCAATTAATCACATGAATGTTCTCGTTTCATTGGAAGAGCGATTTCAACGCACGCCGGATCGAAAGGTCTGGTCGACGGGCGCAGCGTCGTATTCATTTTGGAAGCGTTATCTCGATGTGTTCAACGAAGTGCGCGTCGTGGCCCGCGTCGGCGATGTTGCCGATGCACTACCGTCGTGGAAACAGAGCAGACGGGCCGGGCGTTATTTTCGAGGCGGTTCCTTACTACGTGGGACCGTTGCAATATGCGCAAAAGTTTTTTGCGATGCAGTCGGCGATTCGGGCGGCGGTGCGGCGGACGGATGCGGTGATTTTGCGCGTCGCTTCTCCAATCGCACGAGCCGTACAACGCGAGATGGAGCCAGCGCGTCCGTTTGGAGTGGAAGTGGTTGGCGATCCTTACGAAGTGTTCGCGCCCGGAGCCGTCAGCCATCCGCTGCGCCCAGTGCTTCGCTCGGTGATGACCCGGCAGTTGAAGCGCCAATGCCAAAGGGCTTGCGCTGTGGCTTATGTGAGCGGCGGCGAGCTGCAACTGCGGTATGCGCCGAATTCTTCTGCATTTTTGACGAGCTACTCGAGCATCGATCTACGCGACGATGCATTTGCAGCAGCTCCGCGCGTGTTGAGTACATCGCTTGGCCGCGCGCTCCCCATTGTCAGCGTGGGCACTCTCGAAGTCCCGTACAAAGGCTTTGACGTGCTCCTCGACGCCGTTTCGATCTGCATCCGCGAGGGCCTCAGCGTTGAACTCGAAATTATTGGCGAAGGACGCTTGAGGGCCGATCTAGCGAGTCGCGCGGCACGTCTTGGCGTTGCGCAGCACATCACTTTTGCGGGGCAAGTTTCCGCAGGCGCGGCGATACGCGCACGACTGGACAGCGCGGATTTGTTTGCTTTGGCGTCGAAAACCGAAGGGCTGCCGCGGGCAATGATCGAGGCGATGGCGCGCGGGCTGCCTTGCATCGGCTCGAATGTTGGCGGAATCCCGGAGCTTCTTTCGCCGGAAGAACTCGTTCCGCGCGGCGACGCGACGGCGCTGGCGCGCAAAATTAGCGAAATAGCGCGAGATCCAAGTCGCATGACGCGGCTCTCGGCCGAAAATCTTGCGAAAGCCCGGAATTATCATGACTCGATTCTGAGCGGACGGAGGCGGCAATTTTTTGAGTGCGTCCGCGTGGCGACGGAGAATTGGCTTGCAGAATCGAAAACCCGCCGGCATTGTAGTCGGTTCGCAGCGCGACGCCGACCGTTTGCATGCCGAGAGATCGCGATGATTGAAGAAACACGCGGCACGTTAGTCGAACCGAATGAGGTCCCGGCGACGGAACAGGCTTCGTCCGCGTATCGCAAGGAAACTCGCAGTACGACCAGCACGACGACCGGAAATCCGACGGTGTTGGTGATTATCGCGACCGTGCCGGAAACGATCATGTCGTTTCTGATCGAGCAGATCAGATTTCTGACGGCACACGGCTTCGAAGTTCACACGATCACTTCGCCCGGGATCGAGCAGATGCCCGGAAATGTCGCTTTGAATAGCGTTCGACACGAAGTGGCCATGACGCGCGCGATCAGCCCGATCGCCGATCTGATTGCGTTATTCAAATTGTGGCGATTGCTTCGCGATCATCGCCCCACCATCGTTCAGACGCGCACGCCCAAAGCGGGCTTGCTGGGCATGATTGCCGCACGCTTCGCCGGAGTTCCGGTGAGAGTTTATACGGTCGATGGATTGCCGATTCTGACGCAGAAATTCTTCGGACGCATGATTCTGGCAGCGACGGACTGGATCGCTTGTACCCTGGCGACGGAAGTTCTATGCGTTAGCCGGTCGGTGCGACGCTTCATGATCGCGAATAAGTTCTGCGCGACGGAAAAAGCGCGCGTGCTCGGTGATGGATGTCTCAGTGGCGTAAACGTCGAGAAATTTAATCCAAGTGCGGACCGCGAAATCAAAGCAGCTCAAACCAAAGATCGCTACGCAATTCCCGAAGAGGCGCTGGTGATCGGTTATATCGGCCGGCTCGTACCGGACAAAGGCGTCGCAGAACTGGCCAGCGCGTGGAAGATTCTGCGCGACGAAATTCCGCGAGCGCATCTTTTTATCTGCGGCTACTTCGAGCCGGCGCATCCAGTTTCTGCGGACCTCGCGCGGCAACTGCAAAACGACCCGCGCGTGCATATTACGGGAGCCTGGCTCAGTGACATGCCGCCGATTTATGCGGCACTGGATGTCTGCGTGCTGCCAACTTATCGCGAAGGACTATCGACGGTCGCGATCGAGTGCGGCGCCATGCAGGTTCCTATCGTCGCGACTCGAGTGCCGGGATGCGTGGACGCGATTCGCAATGGAGTGACGGGACTGCTGGTTGAGCCGCGGGATTCTGAGGCGCTGGCGATGGCGGTACGGCGGCTTTTGAGCGATGCATCTCTACGCGAAAACTTCGGAGCCGCGGCGCGCGATTTCGTGTCGAGGCATTTTTCCTCGACGAGAACCTCGGCGCTGGTTCTCGCCGAATATCAACGGCTGGTCCAGTCGCTCGAGCATCGTCGACCACCGGAACCGTCTGCAGGCAGGAAATCCGCTTCCGCGGCCAGCAGTTCAACTACTGACGCATCGATTCATCCAGCAGCGTAAGTCCACAAAAAAACCAGGAGCAAGACCTTGCAAATACCATTGGCTGCACCGGACATCCGGGAAGCGGATCGAGCCGCTGTTCTCGAAGTGCTTGATTCTGGCGCGCTGAGTCTCGGACCGAAATTGCCGGCATTCGAAGAAGCAGTCGCACGAGTCGCTAAGGCACGCTACGCCGTCGCGGTGAATAGCGGCACAAGCGCGTTGCATCTCTGCGTGAAAGCCGCCGACATCAGCGATGGCGATGAAGTGATTACGTCGCCCTTCAGTTTCGTGGCATCGGCGAATTGCATTTTGTTCGAACGCGCTAGGCCGGTCTTCGTGGATATTGATCCCGTCTCTTACAACATCGACGCTTCGCGAATCGAGGCTGCAATCACGCCGCGAACCAAAGCAATTCTTCCTGTGCATGTATTCGGAAGACCGTGCGCGCTCGACGAGATTGCCTACATCGCGCAAAAGCGTGGGCTCACAATTATCGAGGATGCTTGCGAGGCTATCGGCGCAAAGTACCACGGCGCGCCGGTTGGCACTTCCGGTCAGACGGGAGTCTTCGCGTTCTATCCGAATAAGCAATTAACTACCGGCGAAGGCGGCGTGTTGGTGACCGACGATCTCGCGATCGCAAATCAATGCCGCAGCTGGCGGAATCAGGGCCGCGCGGATTCCGATGGTTGGTTGGAACACGACAGCCTCGGTTACAACTATCGGTTGAGCGACATCAACTGCGCGCTCGGGATCACGCAGCTGGCGCGGCTCGACGAAGTAATCGCGGCGCGCGCACAAGTCGCTCAATTTTACGACGGAGCGCTGCGCGAAATTCCCGAAGTGATCGCTCCGCGATTGAGCGAACCTAACGCGGTGATCAGCTGGTTCGTATACGTTGTCCGGTTGAGTGATGATTTCAATCGCGCGGATCGCGACCGAGTGATCGCGGAACTTAAGCGGCAGGGCATTGGTGCGCGCAATTATTTTCCGCCGATTCATCGGCAGCCGCTCTATCAGCGCATGTTCGGATACCGCGCCGGCTCGTTCCCGATCACCGAGCACATCGCGGATCGAACAATTGCACTGCCGTTTTTCAATCATTTGACGCAAGGAGAAGTGGAAACCGTATGTTTGTCACTGCGGAACGCGATCCACTCGCTGCGCGGGAAGACGCGCGTCGCCAGACAACCTCTGGTGGCGTGAACCGAACCGTCGCCTTGCCGCAGGCGTCCACCGGCGGCTGGTATCCGAAAATCAAGCGGGCAGCTGATTTTTCAGCGGCGGCGGTAGGAGTCTTGCTGGCGTCGCCGGTGATGCTGGCGACGGCGGTCGCGGTTCGTTTTTCCATTGGCAAGCCGATCCTGTTTCGGCAAGCGCGACCTGGGCTGAATGAAAAACCATTCGTGTGCCTGAAATTCCGGACGATGACAGATGAACGTGATGCGAACGGTCAATTGTTATCCGACGAACGCCGATTAACGAGGCTGGGCGCGTTTCTTCGCCGCACGAGTCTAGATGAATTGCCGCAACTGTGGAATGTGCTGCGTGGCGAATTGAGTTTTGTCGGCCCGCGCCCTTTGCTTCCGCAATATTTGCCGTATTACACGGAGACCGAGCAGCGTCGGCATCTGGTGCGGCCGGGACTCACCGGTTGGGCGCAGATTCATCAGCGCAGTTGCCTGTCGTTCGACAAACGGCTTGCGATGGACGCTTGGTATGTCGATCACATGTCGTGGCATCTCGATCTGCGCATTGCTTTCGCGACGGTTTGGGTCGTCATAACGCAGCGCGGCGCAACTCCCGAAAACGGCGAGGCGCTTTTGCCGCTGGATGTGCAGAGGTCGCGGTCCGTGTCGCCGGCGCCAGTCTCGAGCGAGACGAAAGTATAAAAATGGAAAGCCCTCAACAAGCCCAGAAACCAAACAGAGCGGACGAGGTGCGCTTGCTCGCGACACCGGTACGCCCACCGGAACCGGCTTCGACTTTGAATTCGATACAAATACAGATCGCGCCAGCAGTGCCCCTAGCGACGGAGACGCCACTTCCGGCGACACCGAATGAGGCACCGGTCTCAACGTCCGCGCCACCTCCGCCGCCTGTGCGCGAAATGAGCGCGCCGGACGAAATGGAGCGGTCATCGATCCCCGTGTTGCCACGAGTCGTGATTGTCGGCTGCTCCGGCCACGCGCGAGTTGTTGTGGATATTCTCGAACAAGAAAATCGTTGCCACATCGTGGGACTGCTCGACAGCGTGAAGCCGCCGGGCACTGAAGTTCTCGGCTATCAGGTGATTGGCAGCGATGAAGATCTCCCCGCGCTGGTGGCCGGACAAATCTGCGACGGAATTATCGTAGCCATCGGCGATAACTGGGTGCGCAGCCGTATGGTGGCGCGGATCAAGAAAATGCTTCCGGAGATTCGCTTCATTACTGCCGTGCATCCGAGCGCACAAATTGCGATGAGCTCGTCGGTCGGTCCGGGGACGGTAATCATGGCGGGAGTGGTGGTGAATCCTGGATGCCACGTGGGCGAATCGTGCATTCTGAACACCGGATCATCGCTCGATCACGATTCCCGGATGGAAGATTTTTCCAGTCTCGCGCCGCATGCGGTAACCGGCGGCGGGGTGCGCATCGGCGCTTGCTCAGCGATCGCGATTGGGGCGATTGTGTCGCACTCGATCCGCATCGGAGACAACACTGTAATCGGCGCAGGCGCAACGGTGTTGAGAGATATTCCCGATCGAGTAGTTGCGTACGGATCTCCGGCGAAGATTATTCGTTCGCGAAAGCCAAGCGACCCGTATTTGGGCGAGCCCGCGCACAAACCAGCGAGTTCGACGAATTCCCGTATGATTCGCCGGCCTCTCCAATCTCTGGCGCTAATTCCATCGAACGATCCGGAATGGCCGGTGTACTCCAGCCGAGCCGTTCACGATTTTTTCCACACGGCCGAGTATCACCGCGTCGCTGAATCGTTTGGGCGCGGTATGGCATGGCTCGGCGTCTACGGAACTCCGGAAAAATTCGTGGCGTGGCCGTATATATTGCAGGACATCGAAGGATTTGAGCGATCGTCCGCCGGAGAATATCGCGATGTTACGTCTGTCTACGGTTACACCGGTCCGCTAATCCGAGGATGCGAAAACGATGAAGGATTTTTGGCCGATGCCTGGAGCACTTTGGTGGAGGCGTGGCGCTCGCAGAATGTCGTGAGCGTTTTTACGCGATTGCATCCGCTGCTTGGCAATCATCGCTGGCTGCACTACTTGCGGAACGACTGCGAGACTCCACAACTTGTGGATGAAGGTTGCGGCGAGGGCAAAACCGTTGCCATCGATTTGCAAAAATCGCCGGATGAAACCTGGGCTGGGTATAAGCGGCAACTCCGGCAGGCATTGCGTCGGCTAATGAGCATGCCGTTGGAAACCACGTCCGATCCGGACTGGTGCTATTTCGACGATTTTCTGCGGCTCTACTACAGCACCATGAAGCGAAACAGCAGCGCGTCGTTCTACATATTCCCCCGCAGACAACTGAGAGAGCTCCGCAAAGCACTTGGCCCGCACGGCAGTTTGATGGTGACAAAATTCGAGGGTCAAGTGGTTGCAGCCGCGCTGTTGGTGGAATACGACGGAATCGTAAACGTTCACTTGCTCGCGACCGATGACCGATTCACCCAGCTTTCGCCGAGCAAACTGCTCGTCCATGAGGTGCAACTTTGGGCGCGGGCTCGCGGGAATCGCTTTCTGCATCTGGGCGGGGGACGCGGCAGCCGCAGCGACGATTCGTTGTTCCGGTTCAAGGCGTTGTTCTCGGAAGTTTGCTATCCGTTCTACACCTGCCGATGGATCCTCGATCACGAAACCTACAATGCATTGACCGCCGAGCGCCAAAACTTTGCGGCGAAACTCCGCGTGGGCACGATGTCAAAAAATCATTTTCCCGCGTACCGCGCGCCATTTCAGATTGCCAACGTCGGTGACAAGCAACTCGAACCGCAGCAGATCAACGTGAGTCCTGAAGCCTAGCCCTCATCGTATCGAGAACTTGTGCGAGTCGTTTCGCTGCGTTGCGGCTCCCTGGCCGCGACGCAAGATTCAGAATTCTAATTGTTCGAAAAACCCAAAGGCAGGTCATACGGAATCATGTCAAGCCATACTGAGCATCTCGCTCCCAACGTAAGAGGAACGCTTCGCCGCGTATGTCTGGCCGCGATGCACATATTTGTGTTCGCGGCGGTGGGCTACTCGGCTTTCTTATTGCGCTTTGAATTCAATATTCCTTCGTGGCAATTCGAACATCTCGTTTACGCTTTGCTGATCTGGGTTCTGATCAAGTCGACGGTGTTTCAACTTTTCGGCGTCGATCGGGTGACTTGGCGCTATATTTCGCTGCCAGATGCGCGCACGCTGCTGGCAGCCAACATTGCTGCGTCGATGCTCAGCGCACTCGCTATTCGCGCGATCGCGCCGCGCGGATTTCCGCGATCGATCTATCTGATCGATCTCGCGCTTTGCTTGCTGTTCACCAGCGGAATTCGAGTGCTGGTGCGAATGGTGGCGGAGGCTTCCAGCACGTTCCGCAAGCCGGAGCAGCGCCGGGCGCTTATTTACGGAGCCGGGGCCGCTGGCGTGATGTTGCTTCGCGAGACTCGACTGAATCCTACGGTCGGCTACAAGGTGTGCGGATTTATTGACGACGATCCCTCGAAGGCAGGCATGTCGACGCTCGGTGCACCGGTGCTCGGGTCGCGGCGAAGACTTGAAGCGAATCGCCGAAAAATACCGAATCCAGCATGTTCTGATCGCCATCCCGTCGGCCAGTGGAGCGCAAATGACTGCCATCCTCAATCACTGCGCCGCCGCCGAACTCACTTTCGGCACCGTCCCCGGGCTTTCAGAAGTGATGCAGAAGAATGGTGAGCTTCCGCCTATCCGCGACGTCGCCGTCGAAGATCTTCTGGGACGTTCGCAGGTGATGCTCGAAGACGCTAATGTGCGCGCGAAATTGGGAGATAAAGTAATTCTGGTGACCGGCGCGGCGGGTTCGATCGGCTCGGAGCTTTGCCGGCAGATTGCCCGGTTCGGCCCCAGGCTGATCATTGGTTTTGACGCATCAGAGACGGGATTATTTTTCATCGATCGCGAGCTGCACAATTCTTTTCCGGATGTTTCGTTCCAGCCGGAGATTGGGACGATTCTTGATCCGCGGCGGTTGAGTGAAGTTTTCGAAAGCTATGACATCTCGACGGTGTTTCATGCTGCGGCGTACAAGCACGTTCCTTTGATGGAAGCGCATATTTTCGGAGCGGTCGAAAATAATGTGCAGGGCACTTATAACGTCGCAACCATCGCGGAACGTTTCGAGGCTGAAAGTTTCGTGATGATTTCTTCGGACAAGGCCGTCAGGCCGACCAGCATTATGGGATTGACGAAGCATGTCGCCGAGCTTCTAGTCAGTTCGCTGCAGAACGGCCACACCAAGTTCGTTTCGGTTCGATTTGGCAACGTGCTCGGCAGTAACGGCAGCGTGGTCGAAATTTTCAAGAAGCAGATCGCCGCGGGCGGACCGGTTACAGTGACGAATCGCGAGATGCGCCGCTACTTCATGACTATTCCCGAAGCCGCGCAACTGGTGCTGCAAGCATCCACCATGGGAAACGGCGGCGAAGTATTTGTCCTCGACATGGGGCAACCGATGAAGATCGTCGATCTCGCCCGGAATATGATTCTGCTTTCCGGCCGGCGACCGGAAGACATTCGCATCGAGTTCACCGGAACTCGGCCGGGCGAAAAATTGTATGAGGAATTGAGCACGCTCGAAGAAGAAACGCTCGCAACGTACCATGAGAAGATTCGAATTTTTTCGGGCGATCGCGTGCGCATTTCCGATCCGGCCGCGTGGATGGAGCAAATGCACTCGCTGTGCCGCGCTCGCGATATGCGACTGGTGCTTTCTCTCAAAGAACTCGTCTCCGACTACAATCCGAGTTCGCAGGTGCTGCAGCGATTGATGGAGCAGCCCAAGACCATGGCGGCCGCTGCGGGAGCGGGACGCGTGCGTCTATCGGCTTAATGCGGTTCAGGCGCTGGAAAATGAGATTTCCATTCACGAAGAATATGAGTCAGTCCGGCGCGACGCGTGAGATACGTTCGGGTTCGCCTCGCGGAATCTGCACAACGCTGCTAAAGAGCGTCGCGATATGCGCCGGCATCCTGCTCCTCGCTGTTTCGGTCACGCGGGCGGCGCAGCACGGTGCGTTTCAGTGGCCGGATTCGAGCCATTACTGGAGAATTCTCGTCAATGTGAACCAGTACATCGAGAGCCGCCCTCCTGCGTGGTTCGCGCGAGACAAAGTCGTCACGGACCTGAACGTGATCAACGTCTCGCCGATGAGCCATGAAGCTGCGGAGCATTACGCGAAAGTTCGAAGGCTACTCGAGTCCCGCGGCGCATCGCGGTCGGAACTTATATTTCGGGAACTACTGTCGAACCGGAAGCGGTGCAAACCAGTTACCCGCTCGTGGCCGTTCCCATCGAGCAGATGCCGGCGAATGCGAAGTATGTTGGTTCGTGGCCCGGACATGCCGAACGCAGAATCATCGACGTAACCGATCCGGACACGCGCCATGCGTTTCAAGCCGGACTCACGCAGTTGTGGCAACAATCGCCCGCGCCGATTCGCTTCGTCGATAACGCCGCGATTCATCCGGCAGTCGAGCGCAAGCAGCCATGGTCAGCTTATTGCGACAATATCGAAGAAATTCGAAAGATTGCTGAATCGCAAAATTCGCGGGTGATTTTCAATATCGCCATGCACGTCGGATTGATGTCCGACGATGACACTCGCAGGCTTATCCAGGCTATCGGACCCGACAATGGCATCGCGCTCGAAATGCCGTGGCATCCCTCGATTCAAAAAAGTCCGGAGGCCACTGCGAAAGCTGTCGCTCGTTACCGGCAACTTCTTGACGCTGGCTTGGTCGTTATCATGCTGCCGGTGAAGATCGATGCCAATGTGTTGGGCGAATGGATTCGCACGTGGCGAAAACCGAGCGACCATCTGTATATTTCCGCAATTTTCTGGAAGCCGCCGGATTTTTCGGCGTACACCGGGCAATGAGAGAGTGCTTTCGCGGCAGTCCTATATATAAGGATACGTTCGCGAGTTTTGGCCTACTGTTCCAAAATAGTTTGGTTGCGGTGCTTCACGCCGGTTCGCTTGATTTAGCGGTTAGCTTAGGCGTCTTTCCCGATTTGGTCCGAGGCGCGGTACCCAAGACGGCATAGGGAAGGGCCTGCAAAGCCCTTTACGACGGTTCAATTCCGTCCCGCGCCTCCATTTTCTTTCACTGCCTGTCGCACACGCATCTGTGCTGCCCGCCATACAATCTAGTACCTGCGTCCGCGCATTTCCGTTTGCGGCAGCGCACGGCCACCTAGAATTTTCGCCGCACTCGCGCAAAATCTTCCGCACGATTTCTGTCTAGCCGCGCCCCATTGAACCACTCCGCCTGTTGAGCCAGTACAAGGAAAGCCCACGGGTGCAACAACAGACGCATTTCACCGCGCATCGCGTGGAGCTCGATCACTGGACTGCCATCCTCGTCGTGCGGCCTCTGAGTCGAATCTAGAAGCTTGCGCCAACGGCCCGACGGAACTGGCAGCGCGAACTCAGTCGACGCTCCATCGAAGTGGCAGATGACTAGAACTTGTCCAGAGGCGTCCCATCTTTTGGCCAGCACAACTTTTTCGTGGGCAAATGTCGTGACCTCCAACGATTCTTTGTCGAGCCGGGCTAGCGGAGACAACTCGCGCCGCAAGCGCAGCAATTCCCGATAAAAATCCCAGAGGGCTCGGTGGCGCGTCTCTTTCTGCAAATCCCAATTCAACTTGCTTGCTAGAAATGTCGATTCAGCTTGGGGATCGGGAATTTCGTCACTCCAGCCAAATCTCGCAAATTCTTCTTTCCGTCCGCGCCGCACGGCTTCAATCAGCTCGGAATCGCCGGTGGCTCACAAAATATTGGAATGGAGCCGAGCTCCGCATATTCTTCGCCCATAAACAGCATCGGAATTAACGGTGAAAGCAGAACTGTTCCCGCCGCAAGCTTCAGTTGATCGAAGCTCAGCGACTGCGACTAGACGATCGCCCATGCGGCGATTGCCAATCTGATCGTGGTTTTGCGAGAATACCACGAAACGTTTGGCGGGATTATCCTTCGACGATCGTCCGTAGCTCATCTGACGAAAGTTCGAATAGCGTCCTGCATATAAAAATCCGTCTCGAATGCAGCTTGCCAGATTCTCGACTCCTGAGTAATCTTCGTAATAGCCCTGTCGCTCCCCAGTCAGCAGCACGTGCAGCGAATGATGAAAATCGTCGTTCCAGACTGCGTCGTATTCCCAGCCGCCGGCCACCGCGGAACGAATCATCCGGGAATCGTTCTCGATTGCTTTCCAAAATTAGCTGGACGTCCCGGTCCGAGCTCCGCAGCCTTGGTGTGAACGGTCGGAGCGAAGCTCCTCCAAAAAAGGCCGCGCGGAAAGATCGACGATCGCGTGCACAGCGTCCAGCCGAAGCGCATCAATGCGGAAATCGACGATCCATTGCAGCGCATTCTCGATAAAGTAGCGCCGGACTTCGTCGCTCCCCGCTTGATCGAAAGTTGATCGCGCGGCCCCAGGGCGTCGAATACGAATCGGTGAAATAGGGCGCGAAATCCGCCAGATAATTTCCCTCGGGGCCGAGATGGTTATAGACCACGTCGAGCACGACCGCGATTTCGTGCCGATGGCACTCGTCGACTAAGCGTTTGAGTGCCGCTGGACCACCATAGGACGCCTGCACGGCGAACGGGTAAGCTCCGTCGTAGCCCCAGTTCCGTTCACCGGGAAATTGTGCCACAGGCATCAATTCGATCGCGGTGATTCCGAGTTCTTTTAGTCGCGCGAGCCGCGGAATAATTGCGTCGAAAGTGCCTTGCGGAGTGAACGTGCCCACATGCAGTTCATAGATCACGTATTTTTCGAGCGGGAGGCCGCTCCAGTTTGAAACGTTCCAGTCGTAGCGATCATCTAGGATTTGAGATGGCCCGTGAACGCCCTGGGGTTGATATCTCGACGCCGGATCGGGCCGCTCCGTCTCTCCATTCAGGCGAAATCGGTACAACGCGCCAGGAGCCACGTCGTCGACAATCGCGCGAAAGTATCCACGCTCGGCCGGTTGCATCGAAACTTTGCGGTCACGCGGCTCACTAAAGGAAATTTCAACGCCGCTTGCACGCGGGGCCCAGACAAGAAAGCTGCATTTGTTTCCATCGAGCAATTGAGCGCCGAGGCGTCCGGCAGAGCGTGCAGTCAAGTTTTGCTTCTTTCAAGGATATTTGGTTGACGCGCGATTCGAGTATACACGCAGAGATGCACACATCCGGAAAAAGGGAGCAGAGTGATCCCGGTTAGCTTGCAGAAAATCGAGCGCTTCCGCGCGCAAAAGCTGATAGTGTTCCCGAATCAATCCACAACAGATTCGTCAATCCGGCTGGCGGCGTCAAACGGGCATGAAAACAATGACGCTTGAATAAAGAGGCTATGACGCTCCCTCGCATCCCACTCTCTTGCTACCGGCTCCAGTTCAATCGCGATTTTACGTTTCGTGATGCCACCGCGTCGCTCGATTATCTCTCCCGTTTGGGAATCACGGATGTCTACGCGTCTCCGCTGCTGCAAAGCCGTCCGGGGAGCCAGCACGGTTACGACGTCACCGACCCCTCGCGAATCAATGGCGAACTCGGCGATGAGCAGCAGTTCGAGGCTTTTCAATCCGGCCTGCAGAAGAGAAGCATGGGCTTGCTACTCGACATCGTTCCCAATCACATGGCCGCCAGCCCGGAAAATCCCTGGTGGATGGATGTTCTCGAGAACGGTCCAGGCTCTTCTTACGCAGCATACTTCGATATCGATTGGCATCCGCCGTCGCGTACACTCGACAATAAAATCCTGCTGCCGGTTCTCGGAAATTTCTATGGCGATACGATCAACAATGGCGAGTTCAAAATCGTATTTCGAAACGGGAACTTTTCGATTCGCTATTACGATATGTCGTTTCCGTTGGCTCCCAAGACCTATCGCAAGATTCTGAAACATCGCGAACACGTGCTCGAAAAAAATCTCGGGCATCAATCCAGCGCGTTTCAAGAGTATTTGGGAATCGTCGCGGCGCTGGCAGCGCTTCGCGAGCGGGAATCGCTGACGATCGATGCAGCGGGACAGCGGCGTCTCGAAGTGCAGGGAATTAAAGAACGGCTCCGCAAGCTTCACGATGCAAATCCGCAGGTGCAGCAATTCATAAAGGACAATCTGAGGTTTTTCAATGGGCGGCGAAACGATCCAGCCAGTTTCCGCGATCTGGACCGGTTGCTCTCGGAACAGGCTTACGTTCTTTCCTACTGGCAGAACGTAAATGAAGCGATTAACTTCCGCCGGTTTTTCACCATCAGCGATCTACTCGGCATTCGCGTCGAGGATTCCGTGGTATTCGACGCGACTCATCAGGTTGTGCTCAATTTGATTGAACGAAAAGCGGTGACCGGCCTCCGCATCGATCATATTGACGGTCTTCGCGATCCGCTCGCCTATCTTCGGCGCTTGCAAGAGTGCGCCGGGTTCTCGCATCTAAAGGAAAAACCCGCCGATTTCTACGTGATCGTCGAAAAAATTCTTTCCGGAACGGAGAAACTTCCCACCGAGTGGCCGGTCCAGGGAACCACCGGCTATGAATATCTCAATGCGCTGAATCGACTTTTCGTTCATCCGGCGGGCGCACGGCAGATCGAACAGAATTATTTCAAATATCTCGGACGAAAACCTTCGTACGACGATGTTCTCTACGAGAAGAAAAAGTTGGTGATGGCCACGCTGCTGTCGGCTGAAATGAGATATCTCGGCCGCCAGCTTGGCGTTTTGTCCCAGAACGACCGGTACGCGCGAGATCTGCCGCAAATGGAACTTTCGCAAGCGCTGATCGAAACTACTGCGTGTCTCAGCGTCTACCGGACCTACGTCCGCTCGATGGATGTGCCCGCCGAAGCAAAACGCGAAATCAATCGCGCAGTAGACTCGGCACGCGTGCGAAATCCGCGACTGGATGCCGCCTGTTTTGATTTTGTGCGCGATGTGCTGCTTCTTCATGACGAGGGTCATCAATTTGCCGAACAGCGCGAAGCCCGTCTGGCTTTCGTCATGCGTTGGCAACAATTTACTGGACCAATCGTCGCCAAAGGCCTCGAAGATACCGTTCTTTACATTTACACCCCGCTTCTATCGCTCAATGAAGTTGGAGGCAGTCCGAGCCCGTCTGCAATTACGGCGCCGGAGTTCTTCGAACTGGTGCGCGAGCAGAAAAAGCACGGAGAACACGGCCTGAACTGTACTTCGACGCACGACACCAAACGCGGCGAAGATGTGCGGGCGCGAATCAACGTCCTTTCCGAAATTCCCGGCGAATGGCAGAAGCACTTGAACAACTGGACCCGCTGGAACGTCAAATGTAAACAACGGCTCGACCATCACGAGGCGCCGGATCGTAACGAAGAAAATTTGCTTTACCAAACGCTGATCGGCGCATGGCCGCTTCGCGAAAGGGAATTGCCGCACTTCAGGAAACGTCTCGAAGCTTACATGATTAAAGCCAATCGCGAAGCCATGGTCCATACGCGGTGGACCCGGCCCAATGCGGGGCACGAGCGCGCGGTGACCGCTTTTATTAGGAACATTCTGAAACCGGCGAAAAATAATCGCTTCTTGAACGATTTCCTGCCATTTCAGAAAAAGATTGCCGAATACGGAATGATCAATGGATTGGCGCAAGTCCTGATCAAGATTACCAGTCCGGGTGTGCCCGATTTCTATCAGGGCTGCGATCTGTGGGACCTCCGCCTGGTCGATCCGGATAATCGAGGGCCGGTGGACTTCAGTCGCCGCGACGCACTGGTCGTCGAAATCGAGAAGAGAAGCAGCGAAGATCCGGCGGGTTATTGCCGCGAGCTCATTGAAAACTGGCGCGATGGGCGCATCAAGCTTTATTTGATTTGGAAGATCCTGAATATTCGCCGCAATCACTCCCGTCTTTTTCTAGAAGGCGAGTTTGCGCCGGTTGAAATCAGCGGGAAATGGGCGAGCAACGTGATGGCCTACGCGCGGCGCAGCGAAAAGGATTGGATTTTGGTGATCGCGCCGAGATGGCTGGCGCACGCGAAGGCGCCACTGGCAACAACGCGCATGCAAGAATTCTGGGCTGACTCAAAAATCGTGCTTCCGGCAGAGTCGCCGTCCTCCTGGTCAAATGTCGTAACCGGCGAGAGTCTGGAAGCGAAGAGCCGTCGCGGAACTCGCCACTTGTTGCTGTCAGAAATTATCAAGATGTTTCCGGTGGCGGTTCTATCTGGACGAAACGCGTCGAAGCGTGCGATTACCGGTCAAGCTTGACGCGCAGAAATCACGGCCTTGCTTTTTCCCCGCTCTCGATATAACTAGGTGCTGCCCAGGGCCTATCTCGTAGCATTCCGATCGAAGTGCCGCTGCGGCGAAATCCCGGCTTTCGCCATCTTTGCACTCGAGGAGCTTAGGAATGGCCCTTCTCTCCTTTCTCGACCGCGAAAAATCCGTAGCGCAACCCGGCTACAGTCGATGGCTGGTACCTCCGGCAGCTCTCGCGATTCATCTTTGCATTGGTCAAGCCTATGCGTTCAGTGTGTTCAAGATTCCACTCACGCAGCTTCTCGGCGTCTCCAAATCGTTACCGGACGATTGGAAGCAAACGCAGATCGCCTGGATTTTTTCGCTGGCGATCGTGATGCTGGGAGTCTCAGCGGCAATTTTTGGAAAATGGCTGGAAGGGGCTGGTCCACGCAAGGCGATGTTCGTTTCAGCTGTCGGCTTCGCGCTTGGATTTTACATTTCCTTCCTTGGAGTGATTTCCCATCAGCTCTGGCTGCTCTACTTTGGCTACGGAGTCGTCGGGGGCATCGGGCTGGGACTCGGCTACATCTCGCCAGTATCAACGTTGATCAAGTGGTTTCCGGATCGCCCGGGACTTGCCACCGGAATGGCCATCATGGGATTCGGCGGCGGCGCGATGATCGCCTCGCCGCTCTCGATCAAGCTGATGACGTTCTTTCGCAGCTCCACCGACGTCGGCGTCGGAAAAACGTTTCTGGTGATGGGCACGTTGTATTTCGTGTTCATGATGTTCGGCGTGTTTACCGTTCGCGTGCCGCGAGAAGGTTGGAAACCGGAAGGATGGTCTCCTTCGGCGAAACCGAATGTGATGATCACCAGCAACAACGTCGAAGTGAACGCCGCATTTAGGACTCCTCAATTTTGGCTTTTGTGGATCGTGCTGTGCACCAATGTTACCGCGGGCATCGGCATCATCGAGCAGGCCTCGCCGATGATTCAGGAGTTATTCAAAGGGACCATTGGTCCCGTAGCCGCCGGCGGATTCGTGGGCCTGCTGAGTCTATTTAATATGGGCGGGCGATTCTTCTGGTCCTCGGTTTCGGATTACATCGGAAGAAAGGCGACCTACTTCATCTTCTTCGCGCTCGGAGCGGCGTTGTATTACTTCTTGCCACAGACCGGCGGCAATCATCTGAACAACGTAAAACTATTCGTGGCCATCTCCGCCACTTTACTCAGCATGTACGGTGGCGGCTTCGCCACCGTCCCGGCATATTTGCGCGATATGTTTGGCACGTACAACGTGAGCGCCATTCACGGTCGGCTGCTGACCGCTTGGTCAACCGCTGGCGTGCTCGGTCCGATGCTGGTGAATTACATGCGCGAATATGAAATCCAGCATGGCGCGGACAAAGCCAGCGCTTACCAGAGTGTGCTGCACGTGATGGCCGGACTTCTGGTGGTTGGATTAATCGCCAACATGTTGGTGCGGCCGGTGGCGCAGAAATATTGGCTGGTGGAACAGAAAGCGACCAGTTAGCCCTGCTCGTTGCCAGATGGAACTTGCATAGCGAGCGAGCGGCGGAAGTGAGGGAGATGCGACATGGCTGAGAATGCAAAAAAATCTTCGGGAGCCGTGATTCTATTGGCTTGGCTGCTCGTCGGCGTACCGCTCGGCTGGGGCGTATACAACACGCTGCTGAATTCGCTGAAGCTTTTTCAGGCGCCGGCTGCACCCACCGCGCCCGTGGCTCCGAGCAAATAAGGTCGAAAACAATTTCCGCAGAAGCGCCTTAAAGGCTCATGCCAATTAGCGCTACAGGATAGACAAGGCCGGGTAGCATAAAAGCGTTTCCGCTCGAAATGCTACAATCTTTGTAGCTGTCCAGCCGGGAGGTCCCATGCCTAAGCCGACGAAAGCGCGTCTGACGCAGCCCCTGGTGCGTGAAAACGGCGCGCACCGGCCCGCGACCTGGGATGAAGCCATGGATCGCGTTGCTGCCGCGTTCCGAAAATCGATCGCCAAGAAGGACGCGCGCGATTTTGGTATGTTCAGTTGCTCGAAGACCGTCAACGAGTTGAACTACGCGGCGCAGAAATTCGTTCGCAGCATCATGGGCACCAACAATATCGATAGTTGTAACCGGACTTGACACGCCCCGAGCGTCGCCGGTCTGGCGGCGGTTTTCGGAGCGGGCGGAGGCACCAGTTCGTATCGCGAAATTGAAGATACGAACGTTATTTTGCTCTGGGGATCGAATGCGCGCGAAACGCACCCGATTTTCTTCCATCATCTGCTCAAGGGCATTCACAACGGCGCGGAACTTTATGTCGTTGACCCGCGGCGCACCAGTTCCGCGTGCTGGGCAAATCTGTGGCTGGGCCTGGATGTGGGTTCGGACATTTCGCTGGCCAACGCCGTCGGCCGCGAGATTATTGCTGCGGGCTTCGAGAACAAAAAGTTCATCTGCCACGCCACGAGCGGATTCGATGCCTACAAAGCGCACGTTGAGAAATACACGCTGGAGCGCGCCGAACGAGAGACCGGTGTGCCGGCCGAGTCCATTCGCAGAATGGCGCACGCGTACGCCAAAGCTCCGCGCGCTCAACTTTGCTGGACGCTGGGCATCACCGAGCACCACAACGCGGTGGACAATGTCGTCTCGCTCATCAATCTCTCTATTCTCACCGGCCACGTCGGCCGCTACGGCAGCGGCGTCAATCCTTTGCGCGGACAGAATAATGTGCAAGGCGGCGGCGACATGGGCGCGATACCGGATCGCCTGGCCGGCTTCCAGCACGTGGAGAACGATGAATTGCGCGCCAAATTTGAGAAAGCCTGGGGCGCGAAGATTCAGCCCAAGCGCGGCTGGAATTTGAGCGATATGTTTGAAGCCATGGACCACGGCCAGCTCACGACGCTTTATGTTCTCGGCGAAAATCCTGCGGACTCGGAGGCGGACCGGAATCAGGCGCTGAAGCGATTGAGTGACTTGGATTTCTTGCTGGTGCAGGATCTTTTTTATACCAGGACGGCGCAGCTCGCCGATGTGGTGCTGCCCGCCGCGGCCGGCGCATTTGAAAGTGAAGGAACCGTGACTTCGAGCGAGCGCCGCGTGCAGCGCGTCCGCCGCACCGTCCCGCCTCCGGAAGGCGTTCGCGACGACCTCGATATTATTTTCGATCTTGCTCGACGCCTCGGCCACGATTGGGGCGCGCCCGACCCTGAGGCGATTTGGAATGAACTGCGCACGCTGAGCCCGATGCATGGCGGCATGAGTTATCGCCGCTTGGAAGAAATGGGCGGCATTCAGTGGCCCTGCTACGACGAATCGCATCCCGGTGAAATGTTTCTGCACGGCCGTTTCTGGAGTGAGCCGCTGATTGGGCCCCGCGCGCCCTTTAGCCTGGTGGAATTTGAACCTCCCGTAGATCAGCTCGATGCGGAGTATCCCATTCGCCTTACGACTGGCCGCCGCCTTGATGATTACAATACCGGCGTGCAGACCAGAAAGTACGCGTCGCCGTTACGGCGCAAAGAATCGCTAGAAGTCTCGCCCGAAGATGGTCTGCAGTACGATTTGCACGAAGGGGACGATGTGCGAATCACGTCGCGGCGCGGATCGCTCGTGGCCCCGGTGCGTTTCGATTCAGCGTTGCGTCCAGGTCTGGCGTTCTTATCGGTCCACGCGCACGATCAACTACCGACCAACGATTTGACGATTGACGCCATCGATCCCAAATCCGGCACGGCCGAATTCAAAGCCACGGCCATTCGCATCGAGAAAGTTTAAAAGGAATCTGATTGGACCTTCACCTAACCAACGCGCGGGCTACTCCTGATGAATGCGCCGCGGTTGATTCAGAGTTGGGCGGGGCCGCATCAAGCTGGCAAGGCGGCCAGCGTCGCGCCGCCGACACGCGCATCGCCGTCAACGACGACAGCCGTGGCGACCGCCATCGCCTGCTTCCCGCGCTTCACGCAATCCAGAATCGCATCGGCTGGATCAGTCCCGGCGCTCTGAATTACTGGCCTTGCGCATGGATGTTGCGCCCGCGGAGATGTACGGCGTCGCGTCTTTCTACGGAATGTTCTCGCTTGAACCGCGTCCTAAAGTCGTAGCTCACGTCTGCGACGACATCGCCTGCGTCACGCGCGGCTCCGAAAAAATCTGCGCCGAACTCGAACGCAATCTCGGTCCTGCGAATTCTCCATGCGCCGGCGGACTCGCCGTCTGGCTGCGCAGCCAATGCCTCGGATTATGTGAACGCGCCCCCGCCGCGTTGATCACTTCCGCCGGCGAGAAGCCTGCCGAGCGAGTGATCGCGCCGGCCACTGCCAATGCAGTGCAGTCGTTAATAGAGGATGCAGTTGAGGGCCGCATGCCCGCGGAGCCCGATGCGCTAAATATTCAAGTCAGCGCGCCGCAAGCTGCTGGGAAGACGGATGCGCCGCCGTTACGCCTGCTTCGCCGCCTCCGCTACGGCGGCGCTGTGACATTGGACGCATATCAAAAACTCGGCGGCTATGAAGGTTTGCGCAAAGCGCTCGAACTGGGCCCTGAAGGCACGCTGCGCGAATTGTCCGCTTCAAAATTATTAGGCCGTGGCGGCGCCGCATTTCCGACGGCGAAAAAATGGGAAGCTCTTTTCCTGCAACGAAATCTGCTGAAATCAGATTCCCGCCGCTCGCACTACGTAATCTGCAACGCCGATGAATCCGAACCTGGCACATTCAAAGACCGCATCCTGATGGAAGGCGATCCTTTCGCGGTAATCGAGGGCATCACGATCGACGGCTTCGTCACCGGCGCGCGCCACGGCTACATCTACTTGCGCGGCGAATATCCGCTGGCCGCCGAGCGCATGCGACACGCCATCGACTCGGCCAAAGAAAACGGCTTTCTCGGCGAAAATATTCTCGGCCGCGGGCTTAACTTCGATGTGGAAATTCGCCGAGGCGCCGGCGCCTACATCTGCGGCGAAGAAACCGCGCTTTTCAATTCGATCGAAGGCTATCGCGGCGAACCGCGCAATAAGCCGCCCTTTCCGACGCAATCCGGCCTCTTCCGCATGCCCACTGCCGTCAACAACGTGGAAACGCTGGTCAACGTTCCGGGTATCATCCGCGATGGCGGCGCGGCCTATGCACAGCTCGGCACGGAAAATTCCGCCGGCACCAGATTGTTCTGTCTCTGCGGACACGTCGCGCGCCCCGGCGTCTATGAAGTTCCGATGGGCACGAAGCTCCGCGATCTGATTGATCTCGCCGGCGGTGTGGCCGGCAGCGGCAAGTTGCACGCAATTCTTGCTTGGCGGCGCCGCCGGAACTTTCATCGGCCCTCACGAACTGGACGTGCCCCTCACTTTTGAAGGCACTCGCGCGATCGGCGCAACGCTCGGTTCGGGAGTGGTGATGCTTTTCGACGACACAGTCGACCTTCGCAAAATTCTGCTGCGCATCACGAATTTTTTCCGCCATGAAACCTGCGGCCAGTGCGTTCCGTGCCGCGTAGGCGTGGTGCGTCAGCAGGAAGCCGTGCAGCGACTGGTCAACGCCACGCCGCTCGGCACCCCTGCCCAGGAAATCGCTCTGCTGCGCGAGATGGGCCAGGCCATGCGCGATGCCTCAATCTGCGGCCTCGGCCAAACAGCCTCGAGCGCGCTCGAATCCGCCCTGCAACGCTGGAATTTATTTTCATGAGCGACACTGCCAGCGGAAAATCCGCCGCTCGACGCGCCCAGGGCCACGATTCCAGTGCCGCGCGGTCCGGTTCCTGTCGCTCCCGCCCGCTCCCGAACGCCGTTCGATCGAAATCAAAATCGATGGCCATTCCGTTTCTGTTCCAGAAGGCTCCACGATTCTGGATGCGGCAAAAAAACTTGGAATCGATACTCCGACAATTTGTTTTCTCGAGACCCTCACGCCAGTCAATGTTTGCCGCGTCTGCGTTGTCGAGCTCGAAGGCTCGCGCACGCTTGTTCCAGCATGCTCGCGCAAAGTCGAACCGAACATGTCCATCAAGACCGATTCCGAGCGAGTCCGTCTAAGCCGGCGGATCGTCTTGGAGTTTCTCGCCTCATCGGTAGATCTTTCCACCGCCCCCGCGATTCCGGAATATATGGCCCGTTACGGCGCGCACCCGGAGCGCTTCGGCGACACCAAAGCCACCGTGAAGCAGCCGGTAAAAATCGACAACGATCTCTACGTACGCGACTACTCGAAATGCGTGCTCTGCTACAAATGCGTGGAAGCTTGCGGCGTCGATGCGCAAAATACTTTCGCTATCGCCGTAGCAGGCCGCGGATTCACCGCGCATATCGCCACCGAATATGACGTGCCGCTGCCCAATTCGGCTTGCGTTTATTGCGGCAACTGCATCGGTGTGTGCCCCACCGGCGCGCTAATGTTCAAAAGTGAATTCGATATGCGTCAAGCCGGCACCTGGAACGAACCTCGGCAAACTCAGACCGACACAATTTGCCCGTATTGCGGCGTGGGTTGCGATCTCACCGTGCACCAGCAGGATGGCCAGATCGTGCGCGTCACTTCGCCTCTCGATCACAGCGTGACGCATGGCAATTTGTGCATCAAAGGCCGCTTCGGATGGCAGTTCGTGCAGATTCGCGAGAAGGGGCTCGACGGAGTAGCTGCGACGGACTCGCCCGCCGAAGAAAGAAAATAATCAGCTTGAAGTCTACAGGTATGCTCCGGTCATCGGCAGGCCAACGTAGTTCTCGGCAAAAGTCTGCGAAGCGGCGCGCGAGCTCGTGAGATATTCGAGCTCCGCGACCTGCCGGTGATCCTCGAAACCGTCGTTACCGGGAAATTGATGGAGCATCGCGGTCATCCACATCGAAAATCGCTGAATGAGCCAAACCCGGCGCAGACAAGTTTCGGAGTAACGGTCCATCAACTCAACTGAACCTGAGCGATAAAATTCCAGAAGCGCTGCGGCCAACACGCGAACGTCGGCAACCGCAAGATTCAATCCTTTCGCTCCAGTCGGCGGCACGATGTGCGCGGCATCTCCGGTCAAAAATAGCCTGCCGCATTGCATTGGCTCGACCACAAAACTCCGCATCCCGGTGACGCCCTTCTGCAAAATCGGCGCCTCCGTCAATCGCCATCCGTCATCAGTAGCGAGCCGCCGTTGCAATTCCGCCCAAATTCTTTCATCCGGCCACTCGGCCAAGTTTTCATCCGGGGAGCATTGCAAATATAAGCGTGTAATCTCCGAAGTGCGCATGCTCTGCAGCGCGAACCCGCGTTCGTGCCGGCAATAAATCAATTCATCGGAAGAAGGCGGCGCGGCTGCCAAGATTCCGAGCCACGCGAAAGGAAAAATGCGCTCGTAAATCCTCAGGCGATCTGCCGGAATGCTGGGCCGGCAAATTCCGTGAAATCCATCGCAACCGGCAATGAAGTCGCACCTTATTTCGTGCTCTTGATCGCTGTGACGAAATCGAATCCGCGGCTTCGCGGAGTCGAAATCGTGGATGGTGACGTCGCTCACCTCAAAAAACATGGCGCCGTTGGCCACAAGGCGCGCCGCGATCAAATCCTTCACCACTTCCTGCTGCGCGTAAATGGTAATCGCGCGCCCAGTCAGCTCCCGAAAATCGATGCGATGTGGTCGCCGGCCAAATCGAAATTCCACGCCCTCGTGGACCAGCCCCTCGCGCATCATGCGATCCCCAAGCCCCATCTGAATCAAAAGCTCGACCGTTCCTTGCTCAAGGACGCCCGCTCGCACGCGCTGCTCGCAGTATCCCCGGCTGCGCGCCTCGATCACAATCGACTCGATGCCTTGCAGATGCAACAAATGCGCCAGCACGAGCCCCGCAGGCCCCGCCCCAATAATCCCGACTTTAGTTCGCATGTTCATTTCATTTTTGTCGCAATCGTTGACGGCGCCGCGATGATGAATTTCCGTCCCCGCTCTATTCTAAGCGACCAGAAACGATACAATCACATGGTTTCATGCATCTAGTAATCGATAAAATCCGGTGCGTAGATCCGGATTGCCATTGAAACTATTGCTCGACGAGCGACTCTAATCTGGAAGAGGATCGTCGCATGCTGCTCTATGTTCTCGCATTCATCGGCGGAATATTAACAATCGTCAGTCCCTGCATTCTGCCCGTTTTGCCTTTTGTTTTTTCGCGCGCCGATCAGCCTTTCCGCCGCAGCGGATTGCCGCTGCTCATCGGGATGGCGGCCACTTTTGCGGTCGTTGCCGGCGTCGTCACGTTTGCGGGCTCCTGGGTCGTGCGCGCCAATCAGGTGGGAAGAATTCTGGCGATCGTGATTTTTGCGATGCTGGGTTTGGCGCTTTTGTTTCCGGCGCTGGCCGAATATCTCACTAAGCCGCTGGTTCGCCTCGGTGGAAAAGTTCAGGGGCAGAACAGCACGGAAGCGCCGAGCATCGGCCGCTCGCTCCTGCTGGGAATGTCCACGGGCCTGCTCTGGGCGCCGTGCGCCGGCCCGATTCTGGGGTTGATTTTGACCGGCGCCGCGCTGCACGGCCCCAGCGCGCACTCAACATTTCTTTTGCTGTCGTTCTCCGCAGGAGCCGCGAGTTCGCTCGCACTGGCGCTACTCGCGGGCAATCGAGTCTTTGCGCTCATGAAAAAATCTCTCGGCGCTGAAGTGTGGATTCGACGCGGCCTCGGCGTAGCGGTGCTGATCGGCGTCGTCGCCATCGCGTCCGGCTGGGACACCGGAATTTTGCGACGCCTTTCGCTCGCCAGCACTTCCGGCGTCGAGCAAAAACTGATCGACCGGTTTCATCCCGTCGCGCACGCCAGCGCCAGCGAATCAACAGCCGCGCAGCACAGCACGGTGAAGCTGGACAATGAAGGCACCTTCCCTGGCTTTGATGGCGCGGTGAAGTGGCTCAATTCGCCGCCGCTCACGCGCGCGCAACTGAAAGGCAAAGTGATCGTCGTCGATTTCTGGACCTATTCGTGCATCAATTGCTTGCGCTCGATTCCTTACGTGGAAGCTTGGTCGGAAAAATATAAGAATGACGGGCTGGTCGTGGTAGGCGTGCACACTCCGGAATTCGCTTTTGAAAAGGATCCAGCCAACATCGCGAAGGCCGTCGCCGATCTGAAAATTACTTACCCCGTCGCCATCGATAGTGACTACGCCATCTGGAAGGCGTTCAACAACCAATACTGGCCGGCGCACTATTTCATCGATGCCAAAGGCGAGATCCGCTACCACCATTTCGGAGAAGGGAAGTACGACGAATCCGAAGAAGTGATTCAACAATTGCTGATGGAAAAGAATTCATCGCTGAACGCAAGCGGCTTCGTGCAAGTAAATCCGTCCGGCTCAGAAGTCGCGCCTGATTTCAGCAACGTAGCGTCGCCGGAAACGTACGTGGGCTATGATCGCGCGCAGAACTACGCCTCGCCGGAAAAGATCCGCGAGGACAAGCCGCAGATTTACACGGCGCCCGCGCGCCTGACCGTCAATCAGTGGGGCCTCGTCGGCTCCTGGAATGTTAGCGGCGAGCACGCTCAACTAGCCGCCGCTCAGGGCAAAGTGATTTTCCGCTTTCACGCGCGCGATCTGCATTTTGTTTTGGGCCCGGGAAAAAATGGACAGCCCGTGCGTTTCCGCATCCGCATCGATGGCACCGCGCCGGGAGAAGATCACGGCGTCGACACCGACGCGAAGGGCGACGGCGTCGTAAAGGAATACCGGCTGTACCAATTAGTCCGGCAAAAAGGAAAAGTGGAAGACCGCACCTTCGAAATCGAATTTCTAGATCCCGGCGTGCAAGCGTTCGCTTTCACATTCGGATGAATTTCTAGTACCGGTAAGCATCGGAGCGCGTTTGACGATTGCACACGCATTTTTGGCGTTCACGCTCGCTGCGGGACTCCTGACCATTACGCCCGGCCTGGACACTGCTCTCGTTCTGCGTACTGCCGCGGTCGAGGGTCCACGGCGCGCGTTGTTTGCTGGATTGGGCATCTGTTGCGGCTGTTTAACGTGGGGACTCGCAGCCTCAGTTGGCTTGGGCGTGCTTCTCACAGCCTCTCGCGTCGCATTCACTGCGCTGCGAATCATCGGCGCCTGCTATCTGGTTTTTCTCGGGACAAAAATGATTCTGCGAAAGCAGGCGCCAGCAGCGCCGATAGAAAACGTCACTGGAGCCGCACACGAAAGCGCGCCCGCTGGACCTCCTTCGCAATGGTTCGTTCGCGGATTGCTCACAAACCTGCTCAATCCGAAAGTCGGCGTTTTCTACGTCACTTTTTTGCCGCAGTTTATTCCCGCTGGCGTCCATGTGATGCGTTTCAGCGTGTACCTTGCGGGTATTCATGCGGCCGAGGTTTTGATTTGGTTCTATTTTCTGACGTTGGCGACGCGGCCGATTTCGAATTGGCTGAGCCGGCCGCGCATGGCCCGAATCTTTGACCGCGCGACGGGCGCGATATTCGTCGCGTTGGGAATCGGGCTGGTGCTGGACAATCGCTGAGCACGCCGTGGTGCACGGCGAATCGGCTTATTCTCCGATTCAGCCTACGGTAATCAATTCCTCATAGAATCCGCCGATTTTCCTGACGCGGTCCACGAAATGAATCTCCAGAATCCAGTGGCGTTCCTGTCCGAGCGCATCGAGATCGCGCATCCTTCGCGGATTATCGGGGTGAACGTATAGCGTGACTTTGTCTCCCGGAATGCGTTCATGAGGAAATTGCCCGAGCAGATGCCCGGCGATCGGTCCGCCATATTCCCAGCCATATTGCGCGGCCAATTCCTGCGCGTAGCGATAGAACTCCGCCGCCGTGATGTCGGGATGATTGTTGAAGTAAGCCTTGCCGTCCGCAAAGGCTTTGCCGATGTCGTCGCGCAGTTTCAGCTTGTGCGGATCGGAGCCGAGCACGAATGTTCTACCGAAATCCGCTTCCCACTCTTCGAACACCGGGCCTAAATCCAGAAATACGATGTCGTCATCACTCAGGGTCAAATCGGGCGGATTTTCGTCGTAAGGAGCCAGCGTGTTGGTTCCGGCGCGGACGATGCGCTTGTGCCAGTAGGTGGAAATCCCAAACATACGCTCCGCGAGATCATAAATGTCTTGGTTGATCTGGCTCTCGAGAACGTTCGGGCGAATAATTCCGCGGGCTTCTACTTCCTTGAAAAGCTCGTCTGCTTTTTGCTGTGCTTGCAGCAAAGCGGCGGCGCGATCTTGTTCGGCCTTATTCATTTCGCCAGAGTAACACAGCTCGCCGCGCGGAAATCGCTTCGACTTTTTGCGCGATCCGGAACATTTTCGATTCCGGCGAAATCTAGTGCAGGAATTTGTGCGCGCCGAAGACCAGGCCCAGCGTCAACGCCGCGATCACCACTTCTCCAATCGCTCCCACCGCAAACGGCCGCAGCCCCTGCCTGCGCATCTCAAAAATATTGGTCCGCAGGCCGACGCCGGCAAACGTCAGCAGAAACGCCCAGCGCGAAAGATTCGCCAGGCTGCCAAGCTGATCTTTGCTGAAGACGCTCGCGGTCGCCAGCGCCGAGATCAACAAAAAGCCGAGAACGAACTTCGGGAATTTCGCCCATAAAAACGCAGCCTTATTGCCGACCGCGGCGGTCCGCTCCTTGCGCGCCCAATACACCGCATAGCCAAGCACCACGAAGCCGATCATGGCGTTCCGCGCCGTCTTCGCGAGCACCGCAATTTTTCCGGCTGCATCCGAATAAAGCGCCCCGGCGGCAGTCACTTCGGCGGTGTTGTCAATTCCGAGGCCAGCCCAAAGCCCGTAGCTCAAATCATTCAGTCCAAGCCAGTGCCCAACCACCGGAAATACAAAAAGGCTGATGGCACCGAGCGCCAGGATAGCCGCGATGGCAAACGATGCATCTTCTTCATCCGCGTCGATGACGCCCTGCGTCGCAATAATGGCCGAGACGCCGCAGATCGATGACCCTACAGCGAGCAATGTAGTCAGTTTCGGCTTCAATCCGAAAGCTCGCCCCAGAGCTGTCATAAAAACGAGCGAGACTACAATCTCAATCGCCACTAACACCAGGCTGACGCCGCCAAGCTTCACGACATCGCCCAACAAAAACCGTGCGCCGAGCAAAACGATTCCCGCTTTCAGCCAAAATTCGTACGTCGCGACTCCCGGCTTGAAAATCGCGGGGACACCTGTGGTGTTCGCAATCGCCAGCCCGATCAAAATCGCCCAAAGCACGTATTCGATGTTCGGCAAAGTCAGGTGATGCGATTTGCCGTAGGCGTTAATGGCCCGCTCGAGAAATTTTCCCCCGTAGCCGACGGCAGCCAGCAGCGCGAGGCCCGGCAAAAACTCTATGATGCGCCGCGCGAACCCAGCGGGCTCAACTTGAGTGATAGCAACTGAGCTTGCCATTCGACCGGCCTCCTGAAATTATTTCCGGACCCGGCTTTACCAGGGAATTTTCTTGATCACGCCGAGCCCGACGAGCAACGAAAGAAAAAGCGCCAGAGTCACGGCCCAGCCATCGACCGAAAGCCGAAATCCTTTCGATTTCTCCCCGCCCGCATTGCCGTCAATTTTCTGACTCATCGCCTGAATGTCCTCCCGTCAATACGAACGTTCGATTTCACGTTCTAAGCAACTTCAGCAAACCTCCGCGCCAGCACTTGCGCCGGCGTCTCAAAGTCGCGAACCGGCGCCTCCTCCAGTTTTCGTCCGCTCGCGCGCCCGATCGCGTGCCCAATCAGCAAAATCGACGGAGTCTCAGTGGGCGGCACGCCCGAAAGCCCGCCTAGCGTCGTCCCAAATCTCCGCTCCTCCGCGGTCGACACGCGCGAAATCACCACGCTCGGAATTTCCCCAGACAATCCGGCTTCCATCAATTCTCGCGAGAAATTAGCAAGATCGCGGCCCGGCATGTACACGACGAGCGTCGTATGCTCATCCACCAATGCGCGCCAATCCATTTTCTCGACCGGCTCGATTCCGTTTGCGTGATGTCCGCTGACGATCACCAACTTCGAACTACTGCGCCGGTCCGTCAAAGCGACGCCGATCGACGCAGCAGCCGCCAGTGCCGTCGTAATTCCCGGCACGATTTCACACGCGACGTTCGCCGCCGCCAGCGCATCAAGCTCCTCCGCCAATCGCCCGAAAATTCCTGGATCGCCGCTCTTCAGCCTGACCACTTCCATCCCGCTCAACGCAAACGCAATCATCAATCGATTAATTTCAGGCTGCGTGACGGTCTTCGCCCCGCAGCGCTTGCCCACATTGATCACGCGTGCATGCGGCCCAGCCAGCGCCACGATCGCCTCGGGAACCAAATCGTCGTGCAAGATCAAATCAGCCCGTCGGAGTAAAGAATGCGCTTTCACGGTCAGCAGCTCCGGATCGCCCGGCCCCGCGCCCACGAGATAAATTTTTCCGCCCTGCGGAGTGCTCACGATTTGACCTCTCGCGCTTTGGCCGGCGTCGCTCCAAGATCCGGCCCTCGCGCATCCAAACGTTTCAATCCAGGCCGCTCGCTGTAAGCCAGCGCAACGAGCCATTGCCTCCGTTCTTCAGTAGCCGCGTACGAAGCCAGAATTTCTCGGCGACGCTGTCCCAATTCGCTTACCCAATCTCCGGCTCTTTCATCGAACACCTCTTCGAGTTCGCGCCGCAGACGCTGAGCCAAAGCCGGACTTTGCCCGGCAGTGGAAATCGCAATCTGCAAATCGCCGCGGCGGACCAGCGCCGGAAAATAAAAATCGCAATTTGGCGGATCATCCACGGCGTTGCAGAGTATTCCGAGCCTCTGCGCCTCAAGAAATACCGCCCGATTTACCGCGCCATCCGAAGTTGCTGCGATCACCAAGAAAATTCCCTTCAGATCGCCGGTTTCAAACTCGCGCGCAATCCAACCCACGTTCCCCGCATCCGCCAACTGTCTCAGATCGTCACTCGCGTGCGGCGCTACAACGGTCACGCGCGCACCGGCTTCAAGCAGCGAAGAAATTTTCGACGCGGCAATCCTTCCGGCGCCAACCACCAAAGACGGACGTCCCTCGAGCTTCAAAAAGAGTGGAAAAAGACTCGCTGGCATGGCTAGCCACCTACTCCATGCGGCACAGGACCCGCGGGCAAATCGCGGCTCACGGCCTCGACGGCGTAGCCCGCCAATTGTCCGCGCAATTCGTGATCAGAAAAGCGCCCGAAATAGCTGCGCAGATTTTCGTCAGCTTCCCGGCCTGCGAGATAGCTCCGCAAAAGCCGCTCGATCGCACTCGGCACTTCGCGTGCGCTACATCGGAACCCCACCTGCCGCGCAATCTGCTGGTGCTGGCCCACAGCGCCGCCGAGACAAAAGTAATAAGCGTCGACCAGCGTCCCATTCTCCTTGATCTTTTTTCCCTCCAACCCGATATCCGCGATCCAATGCTGCCCGCACGCATTCGGGCAACCGGCCACATGCAGTTTCAGCGATTCACTAAATCCAGGCATGCGCTCCTCGAGTTCTTCAACGAGCCAACGTGAAAAACTCTTCGTCTCCGTTACCGCCAATTTGCAAAATTCCGTGCCCGTGCAGGCAATCGCCCCGCGCCAGAAGGGCGACGCCTCGACGCGCAAACCGATCAAATCCAATTCGCGCACCAGCCCATCCACATTCGCTCGCGGCACATTGATGATCAGCAAATTCTGCATATTCGTGGTGCGCAATTCGCCGCTGCCAAATCGCTCGGCCAACTCCGCCGCTGCAAACATCTGCTCAGCTGTGATGCGCCCGCGCAAAACCGCGGCTCCGACGTAGTACAAGCCGCCCTGCCTCTGCGCGTGAACTCCAACGTGATCGCGATAAATATCGTTCGGTGGAATTTCATCCGCCGCGGGATCTAGGCGGTATCCGAGCCGCTCGGTAACCTCGCCCAAAAATCGCTCCGCCGTCCAACCCTGCTGCGTAAACAAATGTTTCAGCCGCGCCCGTTCGCGATTTTCGCGCAGCGCATTTTGATCCCGGAAAATTTCCGCGATGCAGCGCAAAACGCCCAATGCCTGATCCGGCTGCACAAACGCATCCAATCGCACGCCAAGATGCGGATCAGCCGAAAGCCCACCGCCCACGCGCAGTGAATATCCAATGTCCTGTTGCCCGTCGCGTTCGCGCCGGATCGCCGTCAACCCAAGATCATTAATCTCCGGATACGAACACCACACCGGGCAACCAGTAATCGAAACTTTGAATTTTCGCGGCAAGTTATAAAAATCGTCGTTAGCCCGAAGCAAGTGCGAAGCCTGCAACGCCAGCGGCGAAGCATCCACAATTTCATCCGCAGCAATCCCAGCCAAAGGGCAGCCAGTAATATTCCGCACCACATCCCCGCAAGCACTCTTAGGACTCAACCCGACAGCCTCAAGAGTTTCGATCGCCTCAGGAATCGACTCGATAGTCAGCCAATGAAGCTGGATATTCTGCCGCACGGTAAAATCTGCCACCGCGCGCGAATGCCGCGTAACAAGTCCAGCAATCGCGCGAAGCTGCTCCGAACGCAGTAACCCGCCCGGAATCGCAATTCGCAACATGAAATATTCGGTAGCCTTGCCCTCGCCACCTTGTCCGGCCTGCACTCCGACCCCATCCCCCTGCGTGTAAATCCCCCACCATTTAAAATAAGTGCCAGCCCATTCCGGCAGAACCGAAGCGCGCCCCGCCCGCGCAAACGCCTTAATCTCCTCCAGCGCCTGCCACGGATTCTTCTCGCGCTTCAGCCGCTCAGCTTTCTGCGCCTTCGTCTCTTTCACTGCGTGTCCCTTGGCCGCACCGCTCAATGTTTCCCCCGTCGTCGCCCAAAAAATCGCCCCCCAAATAAAAAACCCGCTAACCAGCTCGGCTGCTGCTGGTTAGCGGGTCTCTGAAATCCGATTTTGCTAGAGCCTAAGTCCCTCGGATTGCACACCCACGCCAGCCGCCGCTATGACAACAACACGGCATGCAAATCCGCGCGCAGGTCCAATGATTCATAGTCAAAATCACGGTTACACTCCTCGTCGCCAGCATCGGATGTCAGCCTCGCGCGTCAGGATTCAGTTAATTTTCAAAATTTTCGCCCCGCGTAGCTAGTCGACCACCAGCCGGCCCGGACCGCAGTCCGCGCCAATGTCTTCCCCCGAATCCAGCCGACCTTCGATACAATAGAACCGCGAGCGTCTCCCGTCGGTCTAGCCGCGCGAAAGATTTGCGCCGCGCGAAGCGTAATACACACTTGCGGGTCTAATTGAGGAGAGCTGTCCGCAGCAATGGCCACAACTTCGCAAGCTCCCAAACACGATCTCGGCTCGCTGCGCATTAGCGATGGCCAACGCAGAAGCAGCCGCAAGGGAAAAGCCTTCGGCGTGTTCGCTGCGATTCTTGGCGGAGGCCTGCTCGCGGCCGGCGGCTGGTTCGGCATCGCCCATCGCAAGCCTGAAGTAGAAGTCGCGCAAGCTCAAAAAGTCGGCAGCGATCGCCCCGCGCTGCTAAATGCCAGCGGCTACGTCACCCCGCGACGCCGCGCTACGGTCGCCTCGAAAATTACCGGGCGCGTCACCGGCGTATCTTTCGATGAAGGCATGCACGTGCCGCAAGGATTCGTCCTAGCCACTCTCGATGATTCCGATGTTCGCCGCGCGCTCGATTCCGCCAAGGCTGACCGCGATACTGCGCAAGCCTCCATCATCGATTTTCAAGTGCAGCTGAAATTTGCAGAAATCGAATTGCATCGCGCGCAGCAACTTCAGGCCTCTGGCGTGCAAACGCAGGAAGCGCTGGACACCGCCAGCACCAACGTCGATAGCCTCAAAGCGAAAATCGATCTCGCGAAGGTGACAGTTCTCGGCGCCGTCGCGCGCATCGGCGAGGCACAGCAAGCCGTCGACAATTGCATCATTCGCGCACCCTTCGACGGCATCATCGTCTCGAAAGATGCCCAAGTCGGCGAAATGGTCTCGCCGATTTCCGCGGGAGGCGGATTCACTCGCACCGGCATTGCTACAATCGTCGATATGAACTCGAACGAAATCGAAGTAGACGTCAACGAAGCCTACATCGCCCGCGTTCTCCCCGATCAGCCGGTTACCGCGATACTCGACGCATATCCTGATTGGCAGATTCCGTGCAAAGTCCGCACGGTGATCCCCACGGCCGATCGTCAAAAAGCCACGGTGAAAGTGCGCATCTCATTTCTGAAACTCGATCCGCGAATTCTGCCGGATATGGGCGTCAAGGTGGCGTTCCTCGGTGACGAGCCGGAACACAAAACCGGCGCCGCTTCGACCATCGTCTCGATTCCGAAGGACGCGGTGCGTGACGAAAATGGGTCGAAGACCGTTTACCTGGTTAAGGAAGACCATGTCGAGCGCCGCGCCGTAAAGCTCGGCGTGCTGCAGGGTAACGATCAGCAAATTCTGGCCGGCTTGGTCGCCGGCGATTCGGTGGTCGTAAAAGGCCCGTCCGATCTACACGATGGCCAGTCGGTCGAAATCAAAAAATAGGAGTCAGCCAGATGGTACGAGTGGATGGCAGAGGCAATGGCGGCGCGCTAATTCAAGTCCGTGGCGTGGATAAAAATTATTCGCGCGCCGGCGAAGAAATCCACGTCTTGCAATCGCTGAATCTCGATGTGGACAAAGGCGAATTCGTAGCCTTCATGGGCCCCAGCGGCTCGGGCAAGACCACGCTGCTAAATCTCCTCGGCGGCCTTGATGTTCCCACCCACGGCAGCATCACGGTGGACGGCGACGAAATCACCCATATGTCCGCCGGCAAGCTCACCCAATGGCGCGCCCGCCACGTAGGTTTCATCTTTCAAATGTACAATCTGATTCCCGTCCTAAACGCATTCCAAAACGTCGAACTTCCGCTACTGCTCACGAAACTCTCGAAGTCCGAGCGGCGCCAACACGTGGAAGCCGCACTCAGCATCGTCGGTCTAGCCGAGCGCATGAATCACTACCCGCGCCAACTTTCCGGCGGACAAGAACAGCGCGTAGCCATAGCCCGCGCAATCGTAGCCGATCCCACTTTCCTGCTCTGCGACGAGCCCACCGGCGACCTGGACCGCAAAAGCGCCGACGAAATCCTAGATCTACTTACGCGTCTTTCCGGCGAATATCACAAGACTATCCTGATGGTCACTCACGACCCAGCCGCAGCCGAGCGCGCCCACACGCTCCTTCATCTAAATAAAGGTGTGCTAGTCGAAGGCGCGCATCTCGATCAAGTCGCTGGAGGCGTGGCATGAAATACAGTAGCCTGCTATTCGCCAACTTATTCCGCAAAAAAGTCCGGCTCATGCTGACTATCGGCTCTTTCGCCGCCGCGCTATTTCTCTTCACCTTTCTCGCGGTAGTGAAGAGCGCCTTCAGCCGCGGAGTAGAAGTAGCCGGAGCGGATCGCCTCGTGGTAATCAATCGCACGTCGATCATCCAACCACTGCCCATCGCCGACCGCGATAAAATCCTCACCATCCCCGGCATCAAAGCCATCACTCACAACAACTGGTTCGGCGGCGTCTATCAAGACGAGAAAAATTTCTTCCCGCAATTCGCCATCGATATCGAAAATCAGCGCGCCGTCTTCCCCGAGATGGAAGTCCCCGATGACCAATGGAAAACATTCCTGAACGACCGCCAAGGCGCCATCGCCGGCGCCCGCACCGCCAAACGATTTGGCTGGAAAGTCGGCGATCGCATCCCCATCAAGACGACACTCTTCGGCGGTCCCGGCGCGTGGGAGTTTAATCTCGACGGCATCTATCACAACAACCGTCCCGGCGGCGATGAAAGCCAGTTCTGGCTGCAATACAAATACTTCGACGAAAGCATGCCCGCGGATCAGAAGGGTTTGATCGGGTGGTACGTCATTCGCTTGGATAATCCCGAGGACGCCGCGAGGGTCGCCGGTGCGGTGGACTCGATGTTCGCGAATTCTACCTACGAAACAAAAACCGAAACCGAGTCCGCCTTCGCCGCAAGCTGGGTAAAGCAATTTGGCAACATCGAATTCCTGATTCTCACCATCGGCAGCGTGGTTTTCTTCACCTTGCTGCTCGTCACCGGCAACACCATGGCCATCGCTGTCCGCGAACGCACCGCCGAACTCGCAGTTCTAAAAGCGGTGGGCTTCTCCGATCGTGCGGTCCTCTTCATGGTTCTCGGAGAATCGATTTTGATCGCCGCAATCGGCGGTTCCCTCGGACTGCTCTTCGCGGCCGCAGCCGTGCCGGTGCTCGCAAACGCGCTGAATGGCCTGCTACCGGTTCTGGTTGTTTCTCCCGCTACGCTGCTAACTGGCGTCGCCTTCGCACTTGGCGTCGGAGCACTAAGCGGCCTCATCCCAGCCTTCGGCGCCATGCGCCTGCGCGTAGTCGACGCGCTGCGGAGGGTCTGAAGATGCCCATCCCCGTCGTCTACAATTTCCGCAGCGTACGCGCCCGTTGGCCCTCGGCCATCGTCGCCGTCCTCGGCATCGCCGGCACTGTCGGCGTGTTCATCGCCATGCTCTCGCTAGCCATGGGCTTCAAAGCCACGCTAGTTTCCTCCGGCACCGCCGACAACGCTCTAGTCATCCGCGCCGGTGCCACGTCAGAAATGATGGGTGCAGTAACTCTCGATGAAGTAAAAATCATACAAGACGCCCCAGGCGTAGCACGCAACGGCTCCGCACCGCTAGTCAGCCCGGAAGTAGTGGTGATCGCTCCGTTCCCATTGCGCGCCACCGGCACCGACGCCAATGTCCAGGTCCGCGGCGTCTCCGGAAATGCGCTGTTGGTCCGCGATAAAATCAAAATCGTGCAAGGCCGCTTTTTTCAGCCAGGTCTAAGTGAGTTGGTGGTCGGCAGAAATGTCCCAGACACCTACAACGGCCTGAATCTCGGTGATTCGGTAACTTTCGGCGGAGGCAAATGGACAGTCGTTGGAATTTTCGACGCCGGCGGCTCGTCCTTCGACTCCGAAGTCTGGTGCGACTCGCGCGTCCTCGACCAAGTCTATAAATATCCCGAAAATATTTTTCAATCCGCCACCGCGCACCTAACGTCCCCAGCAGCTCTGCAAGAATTCAAAGATTCCATTACCGCCGATCCACGCATGAACGTAGACGTAAGCCGCGAAATCGATTACTACGCCAAGCAATCCACGCGCATGACCACGCTAATCACAATTCTAGGCGGCGTAGTAGCCAGCATCATGGCCTTCGGCGCAATTTTCGGCGCGCTCAACACCATGTACTCCGCAGTAGCCGAACGCAGCCGCGAAATCGCCACCATGCGCGCCATCGGTTTCGGCGCGCCCAGCGTAATCATCTCGTTCCTAATCGAAGCGCTGCTAATCTCCTTCATCGGCGGTCTGTTAGGCTGCCTAGCCGTCCTCCCGCTCAACGGACTAACCACCGGCGCCATGAACTGGCAAACGTTCTCGCACCTCGCCTTCGCCTTCCGAGTCACGCCGTTGCTTTTGGCCATGGGCATAATTTTCGCCCTAGCCATGGGCCTAATCGGCGGCGTCCCTCCAGCCGTACGCGCCGCCAGCCGTCCAGTAGCGCAAGCCCTGCGCGAATTGTGAACCAGACCGTTCGGCGCTAGCATTGCCTCGTCCGGAAGCGGAGATGCAAGGCAACGCATCCCTCTCGCAGCGAATCCATCCTGTCAGTAGATTCGTTGCGCGGACGAGGTTGTGTTGTCGGGGCATGACTTCAGTCATGCCGTAAATGCAGGAAATCAAAATCGGCTTTAGCCGCTGAGGGCCTGCATACCGAGTCTCCAAGCCGATCCCTCAACCCTCCGGCATCGCACAGACCGGGAGAGAATTCATGTTACTCACCCGCCGAGCCGCTTCAGCAGTTTTCCTAGTACTATTCGCGACAATCGCTCGCGGCCAACAGCCAGTCTCTCCCCCAAGCGAGCCGCCCCCAGAGCCCTCGCAAGATTCATCCCCCAAACTCGACCATCGCCCGTCTCCGCGCTCTAATCCTTCAGCAGTCCCAGCCTCCATCCCACTCGCTGTTCCGATCGGCACCGCCATTCAAGTCGGACTCGACAAAGAAATCCGCGTTCGCAAAGCAGGCCAGCCGATTCACGGCCGAGTGGTCGAGCCCGTCTATGCCTTCGACAAACTCGTAATTCCCGTCGGCGCGCAAGTCACCGGACACATCACCAAAATCGAATCTCTCTCAGCAATCCGCCGCACCACCGCCGCGCTCGACACTGATTTTTCGCCCATACGAAAATTGGAAGTCACCTTCGACGACCTGATTCTCGCGGACGGCAAGCACATAGCCATCCGCCCAATTGTTGCTCCAGGCTCAGGCCAGGTGGTCCAATTTATAACTGCCGACGACAAGGGAACCAAAAAAACCACAAAAGACGAAGCCTCCGAAAAAGCCAAGCAAGCCAAGGCGCAAGCCCGCGAAGCCTGGAACAACGCCATGAAGGAAATCCAATCACCGGGCAAAATGCATCGTCTCGAGAGATACGCCATCGCCCGCCTCCCCGTTCATCCGCAATACATCGACGCAGGCACCGTCTACTTCGCCGAACTTCAGGACCGGCTGGATTTCGGCAGCGAGCCTCTCACTCCCGAAAAAGCGTCAACTCTCGGCGTCTTGCGCCAAACCAATTTCGTTCGCGCCCGTCTCGTAACGCCGCTAAACTCCGCCACCACTCCCAAAGGCGCCGAAGTCCAAGCCGTCCTTTCGCAACCGCTCTTCGACGGCGATCATTTAATCCTCCCGCAAGGCAGCCAACTGAAAGGCTCGGTTGTGCAAGCCGCTCCGGCGCGATATCTGAGCCGCAATGGCCAATTACGAATCGTGTTTCACGAACTCGATCTGCCAGATGGCGTTCGGCAAAAAGTGGACACCAGCCTCGAAGGAATTCAGGCTGGCAAGAATCAGGATGTGAAGCTCGATTCCGAAGGCGGCGCACAAGCCACCTCGTCGAAATCCCGCTATGCCCTCACGGCAGTATCCGTCGGACTCGCCGCTGTTTCATTCGGCGGCGATCGCGATGCACCCGGCGGCGGCGATCCTGCAGGCAACACCAGCAATCGCGTAGCAGGCGGTGCCGGTGGATTCAAGCTGATCGGGATCGTTCTCGGACTCACCGTCCATTCGCGCGCTTTCGGCGCCGCGATGGGGGCCTACGGCGCGAGCATGTCCATCTATTCGCATTTCATTGCTCGCGGCCACGAGGTCATCTTCCCCAAAAACACCGCGATGCAAATCGGCGTCTCTTCCGCTCCCGCTGCGCCGGAGCATCAAGCTTCGCCCATCTCACCGTCAGACGGAAATCCCGGGGCGAATGGCGCGAACCGCTAGCGCGCCTGAACCACTGGGATTAGAATTCTCTGGAATGGCGATACCTCGCAAGTTCACGAAGTGGTTTGTGGCAATCGTACTTCTGGCCACCGGACTAACCTACATCTGCGATTCGCTTTACATCGGGCACAAAATGTCGAGCGGCAATTCCGCCGACGCTTTAGGCAGCGTGCAGTTCTACCCAGCAACACAACTAAAAAACGGTAAGCTCGATATCTATATCGAGTCCCCGCAAACCGAAACCTGCGTCCACGCCCTATTCCCGCACTACGGCTACAACCCCTGCTGGTACGCCAAGCGAAACCAAGTCCACGTAGTAGCCCAGCGCATCGAAAGTAGCGCCGGCGTCCCTGCCGGCATCCTACGAGCGCAACTCACAGCGAAGCCACAACTGATGGCCGGACCAAACAAGTCAGCCAAGGCGCTTCAATCAAGTTCGAGCCCCGTCCGAGATTTCCGCATTAACCAAGATTCGCAGTCGCAAGATGCCGGCAGAGACGCCGGCGCTACTTAGAATCCGAAGAGGAGAAAAAAATGAAGAACTACATCGCCGCGATCGCCCTAGCCGCCATCGCCCTAACCGTTTGCGCCATTCCGACCCAAGCCCAACAAGACAAATCCAAGCGCCCCAGCCCCCCAGAATCCGTAACTTGTACGCTTGCCAGCGGCAAAACCATCAAGGTCGATTATTCCAGCCCGCGCATGAAAGGCCGCAAGATTTACGGCAGCCTTGTCCCCTACGGCATAGTCTGGCGCGCCGGCGCAAACGAAGCCACCACCTTCCACACCGACGTCGACCTAACCGCAGACGGCAAAAAAATCCCCGCCGGCGACTACACAATCTTCACCGTCCCCAATGCCGACAAATGGACGCTAATCATCAGCAAAAAAACCGGCGAATGGGGCACCGACTATCCCGGCGAATCGAACGATCTAGTCCGCGTCGACATGAAAGTTTCAGCCCTCTCCGCTCCCATGGAAGATTTCACCATCTCGTTCGTGCAATCCGGAAAATCCTGCACCATGCAAATGGACTGGGAAAACACGCGCGCCGCGATCGATTTAGTCGCCAAATAGCCGCCTTGTAAGCCGCAAGGCCCTGCGATAAAGTACCCGCCTTCTCGCAACGAAGGCGGAGAGGAATGGCCGACAAAGGACGCACGCACCTAAAAACGCTGATTCGCCGCTCCGCCATTCAAAAGCGGGTCCGCGAAGTAGCGCAACAAATCACCAAAGATTTCAAAGGCGAACGCGTCCATCTCGTAGGCGTCCTCAAAGGCGCCTGTATTTTTCTTTCGGATTTAATCCGCGAGATCGATCTAGAAGTCTCACTCGATTTCATCGCCGTATCGAGTTACGGCAAAGACAAACAATCCTCCGGCCAAGTCCGCGTCCTCAAAGATCTAGATAGCAGCATCGAAGGTCTAAACGTGATTCTGGTCGAAGATATCCTCGACACCGGCCTGACGCTCAGCTATCTCCAACGCGTCCTGCTCCAACGCCGCCCCCGAGTTCTAAAAGTTGCCGCGCTCCTAGACAAGCCCTCGCGCCGTCTGATTAAAGACATCAAGGGCGATTACGTCGGCTTCCCGATCCCCAACGAATTCGTAGTAGGCTACGGCCTAGATTACGCCGAGCGCTATCGCAATCTAAAAGACGTCTGCATCCTCTCGCTCCCACCGGAGTAAAACGTGCCGCGCCCGGTCCTAACCGCCCAGGATCTAGAAAAAATCGCCGACAACGGCGAAATCGCCATCGCGCCGGACACGCTAATCACTCCGCTAGCCCGCGACGCGGCCGCCGAGCGTGGCATCACAATCCGAGTCGAACAACCGAAATCAGAATCAGCAGCCTCGAATTACGCACAAGTAGTAGCCCTAGGCGCCGATCACGGCGGTTACGCACTCAAAGAGCAGCTAAAAAAATATCTCCGAGACTGGGGCTACACCCCGCTAGATCTAGGCACGGACAGCACCGAGCCAGTCGACTATCCAGATTTCGCCGAAGTAGTAGCAAACGCCGTAGTCCGAGGCGAAGCCTGGCGTGGCGTGGTAATAGATAGCGCCGGAATCGGCAGCGCCGTAGCCGCAAACAAAGTCCCCGGCGCCCGCGCCGCCCAATGCTACGATCGCGCCTCAGCCAAAAACAGCCGCGAACACAACGACGCCAACATCCTCTCGCTAGGCGCCAAAACAATCACAGAAGAATCCGCCCGAGAAATCCTAGCCCTCTGGCTAGAAACAAATTTCGCAGCAGGCCGACACCAGAAGCGAATAGACAAGATTCGAGCAATCGAGTCCAGGCATCAAATCAAGGGAACCCAGTAGGGGAGGGTGCTTTAGCCCTCCCGCAGTTCGGCCATGTTTTGGACCCGTAATCGCGTGCGCCGAACATCGCCACAAGCCCAGCAGGAGCAAAAGTGAATCCCCAAGATCTAGAAAAACTAATCCAAGCCATAACCGAAGAAATGCTGGCGTATTTAGGCACGCAGCCAGCAAACGCCCGCCCCACAGAACTCTCCGAAATCTACTGCGCCGAATGCAACGAGCGCTGCAACCACCTGTGCATCCACAAAACCCAAAAAGCAATCGCGGCAGGCGCCGACCGAATCTCAGCAACCTCAGAAGTAATTTCGGTAGATTCCCAAATCGCCCACCTAATCGATCACACGCTGTTAAAGCCGGACGCCACTCGCGATCAAATCAAAAAACTCTGCGAAGAAGCCGTAAAATTCGGCTTCGCCTCAGTCTGCATCAACCCATGGAATGTAGCCCAAGCCGCCGAACTAGTCCGCGGCAGCCAAGTAAAAGTCTGCACAGTGGTCGGTTTCCCACTAGGCGCCACATTACCCCAAGTAAAAATCTACGAAACCGAAGAATCCATCAAACAAGGCGCCCAAGAAATCGACATGGTAATCAACATAGGCGCCCTAAAATCCAACCTGGATGAAACAGTAGAAGCCGACATCCGCGGCGTAGTAGAAGCCAGCCACCAAGGCAACGCCATCTGCAAAGTAATCCTGGAAACCGCATTGCTCACAACAGAAGAAAAAATCCGAGGCTCACTAGCAGCAAAAAACGCAGGCGCAGATTTCGTTAAGACGTCGACCGGCTTCTCCACCGGTGGCGCCACAGCCGAAGACGTAAGCCTAATGCGCGCCGTAGTAGGCGGCCAAATCGGCATCAAAGCCGCAGGCGGAGTCCGCAGCTACGAAGACTTCCAAAAAATGGTAGCAGCCGGCGCCACAAGAGTAGGCGCCAGCGCCAGCATAAAAATCCTAGAACAAGCCCGAAGCCAAGCCGCCGACTAACCGAAGTTGGCGTGGCACTTTCCCGTAGGGGAGGGCCGGGTTAGCCCTCCCGCGACGCCCGGTTCTGGCGTCCCCGCCACGCGAACTTTGCGTGGTTCCGATCCCGTGCGAATCGCGTTCTCACGTTTCGGCTCAACTCCACCGCGAAAGCTGCAATCCAATTTGGTTTCTAGCCCAAAATTATTTTCGCCCCAACCGCCGTAACCACCCCGAACCCGCACCCCACCTGATATAATTGTCTTTTCCAATAACCCTGTGTAATGTGCCCCAGCGGGCCGAGCACTGCCCGCCGCGCACAAAAAAGCCATGGATCCAGTAGAAACCAAATCCGCCAACGAAATCTCAGCCGAAACCCTCTCCACGCTCGTAGAGATCGGCCAAGAAATCAATTCGTCCCTAAATCTAGACGAAGTCCTAGCCAAAGCCGCCCAACTCATTAAGCGCCTGATCGACTACGAAATTTTCGCCGTCCTGCTACCCGAAGAAGGCACCGATCAACTCTATTTCCGCTTCACCATAGGCTACAAACAAGAAGTAAGAGACCACTGGCGAGTACCCTGGGGCCAAGGCATCACCGGCACCGCAGCAGCCACCGGACGCGCCGTCCGCGTAGGCGACGTCCAAAATGATCCGCGCTATCTAAACGCCATCGAAGCCGTCCGCTCCGAGCTAGCCGTGCCCATGATGGTAGGCGGCAAAGCGATCGGTGTCCTAGATATCCAAAGCCACGAGGTAGATTATTTCACGCCAGAGCAGCAAGCCATCCTCACGCTGCTAGCCACCAGAATCGCCGGCGCGATCGAAAACGCTCGCCTCTTCGAGCGAGTCCGCAATCAAGCCGATACTCTCCTGTTACTAAACGAAGTAAGCCGCGAAGCCAGCTCCGTCCTCGACGTAGAAGAAGTCCTGCGCCGCGCCGCCGAACTAGCCAAGCGCATAATCGATTATCAAATTTTCAGCATCTTGCTCTATGACGACGCCGACAAAGTGTTCCGCCACCGCGTAACGGTGAAATTCGGCCAACGCATCCAGGAAAAGCATGCCGTCCCAGCCCACGAAGGTCTAGTAGGCGCAGCCGCAAGTCTGGGCCGCCCAGTGGTTGTGCCGGACGTCTCCCACGATCCGCGCTATCTAATGGTGAATCCAGAAACGCGCTCCGAACTAGCCGTACCGCTACTTAGCAAAGGCCGAGTAATCGGCGTAATGGATCTAGAAAGCCCGCAACTAAATTATTTCACCGCCGATCACGTACAAGCTCTCTCGATCCTAGCCGCAAGCCTGGCAGTCTCGATCGAAAACGCACGCCTCTACGAAAAATTAGCCAGCGATGAAGCTCGCCTCGAGCGCGATCTAAACGCCGCTCGCCGCCTGCAAGGCGCCCTGCTCCCAAGAATGCCCGGCCCGGAATTCGGCCTCGACATCGCCGCCCGCGTAGTCTCCTCCCGCGAACTCTGCGGCGACATCTACGATTTCCTCCGTTACGGCCCGCAAGAACTAGCCCTAGCCATGGGCGACGTAAGCGGAAAAGGCAGCGCCGCCGCCCTCTACGGCGCATCAGCCATAGGCATAATGCGCAGCCTCGGCCCCAATAAATTTGCCCCAGCCCAAATGCTCCACGACATGAACCAATTAATCGTAGAGCGCCGCATCGAAGGCCGCTTCATGACCATGTGTTTCGCCACCTGGCATCGCGGCAAACGCAAACTACGATTCGCCAACGCCGGCCAAGAAGAGCCGCTCCTCTATCACAAAGGTGAATGCAAAAAAATCGAGCTAGCCGGATTCCCGCTAGGCATGTTCGAAGACGTCACCTACGAAGAAATCAACATGATCCTAGATCCCGGCGACATCATAGCCTTCTATTCCGACGGCATCACCGACACCCAAAATTTCGACAAAGAATTCTACGGCACCGAGCGCATAACCGATTTCCTATGCGCCCACGCCCAAGAACCAGCCGCCGCCATAGCGGATCGCGTCCTAGAACAGGTAGAGCTATTCTCCGGCACGCAACAAGCCTTCGACGATCGCACACTAGTAATCGTAAAGGTGCTCTAAAGATTTCTCGCGAAAGCCGCGGCAATTTGTCAGGGCATGACTGCAGTCATGCCGCGAGCGCAACAAAGTTTTGTCAGGGCACGACTTTGGTCATGCCGAAAGTGTAACGAAGATTTGTCAGGGCATGACTTTAGTCATGCCGAAAGCACGCTGAAATATCGTCGGCTTTAGCCGCTGAGGTTTTGTGTTTCCCCGGTGGGAGCCCCCGCATTTATGCGGGGGAGGAGCGCTTCAGCGCTCCGAAAGTCAGTCGCATACTAATGATGCGCTTTAGCGCTGGGCGTCAGCAGCGGCGTTTCCGACGCGACCAAAAATTCGCCGTAGAAGAACGCTAATCCCACCATGCCCGCGCCCAAGAAATCCACAATCCCAGCCCACCCCATCGACCCCGCAAAATTCACGCCGCATTTCAAATGGCGCAACTCCTCGCTCTGCGCCGAACAAATCGCACTAACTCAAATCGCCGCGCAACACGGAACCCCCGCCTACGTCTACAGCCGCGCCGCCATCGAAGACGCCTATAGCCAATACAAAAAAGCCTTCCGCGCCGTACCCACTACCATCTGCTACGCCATGAAAGCCAATTCCAATCTCTCCATCCTCCGCCTACTAGCAAACCTAGGCAGCAATTTCGACATAGTCTCGGGAGGCGAACTCTATCGCCTGAAGCGAGCAGGAATCTCGCCAAGCCGCGCCGTATTTTCAGGCGTGGGCAAAACTCGCGAAGAAATCCGCGGAGCTCTTTACGAAGGAATTCACTGCTTCAACGTAGAATCGGAATCCGAACTAGATCTACTAATCGAAGAAGCCAACCGCGCCCGCAAAAAAGCCCCAGCCGCCATCCGCGTAAATCCCGACGTAGAAAGCGGCACCCATCGCCACATCTCCACCGGCCGCCATCAACATAAATTCGGCATCGATTGGCCAAACGCCCGCCGCCTCTATCTCGCCCATCGCAACACGCGCTGGCTCGAATGGAAGGGGATCAGCGCCCACATCGGCTCCCAAATTCTAAACGTAACTCCACTCCGCAAAGCCGCCACCCGCATGGCCGCGCATTTCACCGACCTGCGAAAAAACGGAATCGCGCTCGAACATCTCGATCAAGGCGGCGGCCTAGGCATCCGCTACACCGAAGAAGTCCCTCCGCAACTCGACCACTACGCCAGCGCCATCGCCACCGCCGTGAAACCGCTAAATTGCCGCCTAATGCTAGAACCCGGGCGCTCAATCGTCGGCCTCGCCGGCGTCCTACTAATGCGCGTCCTCCACAAAAAATCCACTCGCGGCAAGCATTTCATCGTAGTCGACGCCGCCATGAACGATTTCCTCCGCCCAGCCCTCTACAACGGCATCCATCCGATCACGCCAGTGAAACGCAGCGTAGCCCGAGGAAAAATAATCCGCGCCGATATAGTCGGCCCAGTCTGCGAAAGCGGCGACAGTTTCCTAAAAGATTGGCCGATCGAAGAGGTACAACAAGGAGACGTCCTAGCCCTCTGGGGCGCAGGAGCCTACGGCTTCGCAGAATCCAGCAATTACAATTCCCGCCCAAGACCCGCCGAAATCCTAGTAAGCAAAACCCAATCCAAAATCATCCGCCGTCGCGAGACCCAAGCCGAAATGTTGCGCGGCGAGTAGGGGCCGGGGTTTACGACCGGCCCGGTGTGGCCTTGGGTTTTCGTTCCAATGGTTCGCGCGATAACAACTCAACTCACCGGTGCGCCTTGTGATGCTCCGGATGCAAAAAATTATCAATCGCCCCAACAAACAAATTAGTCTGATCCACAAACGCCATATGCCCGCTCCTGGGCAAAATCAAAAGCTGCGACCCAGCAATCTTCTGATGCATCTCCTTCGACAAAGAAGGATCGCACTCATCATGATCCCCAGCCAAAATCAAAGTAGGCACACGAATGTTCTCTAGGCGATCCGCATACTCCACGGATTTCAAATTCCCATCAATCACATACTCCCCATGCGATCCCCACATCACGCGATACAAATCCCACGAACTAACCCCCATAGCAATCGGATCAAAATTAGGATCAGGTCGGTTCTGATAAAGATAAGGAAAATAACCCTCTCCCCAAGCCGCCACCATGTAGTCATTCGTATACCGATTCTTCTCGTAGTCTTTCCCGTGCCCGTACAAGCCATCCGCTTCCATCTTGTCAATCCGCTCGCGCAATTCCGGCGTCATCTTCGCCTTGATTTGCGCCAAGACATCATTCATCTGCTTCGTGCTAGGAAAAGTGCTAGCCAAAATCAAATGCGATAAATTCGACTGATACTTCAGCGCGTAAGCCTGCGCCAAAACTCCCCCGAACGAGTGCCCCATCAAAGTAATCTTGCCCAATCCCAAACTCCGCCGCACGCCCTCCACATCCTCCACCATATTCTCAACGGTATAACCGGCCGGATCTTCCAACTTCTGCGATTTCCCCGATCCACGTTCATCAATAAAAACTAATTTATTCAATCGCGCCAGAGGCAACAAATAAGGCAAAAAATAATCATGCGAACCACCAGGCCCGCCGTGCACGATCACTAAAGACTCGCCCTTCCCAACGGTCATGTAATAAATCAGCATGCCCTCGGCATCGACGTACCCCTGAGATGACCCGTTCACATCCACAAATCCATCAGCGATCGGATAATTCGGCGTGTCAGAAGTCGGCGCCGCAGCCGCTTTCTTGCGATGTTGCTGCGCCAGCAAGGGCGCGACACCCATCGCCAAGATCGCCACCAAGCACACTCCCATCCGCATTCGAGATTTCATCGCCAGCTCCTTTGCTATTTCCACGACATGCGAAGAACCGCTACCGCTCTCCCCAACCCAATTTATTCCGCAGCACTTCGAAGTAAGATTTCCCGGGAGCACGCACCAGTTGCACCCGCGTCTTCGCCCGCTGAATCACCACGCGATCCCCCGGCTGCAATTGAAATCCCACTTGTCCGTCCAGCGTCAAATGCACCGGCTCGCCATGCTGCTCCGGCGCAATCTCAATCCGCGAAGTATCAGGAATCACCAAAGGCCGGTTCGTCAACATATGCGGGCAAATCGGCGTAATCACAAACGCATGAATATCCGGAAACACAATCGGCCCGCCCGCCGCCAGCGAATAAGCCGTAGATCCTGTAGGCGTAGCCACAATAATTCCATCGGCCCGATAACGCCCCACATGACTCCCATCTACATGCACGTCAAAGTCCATCAATCGCGCCAGCGCCGCCTGATTCACCACCGCATCATTCAAAGCCCGCGCCCCTTCGCCGGCCGCACCTTCATGCATCAATTGCGCCTGCAAAACCATCCGCTCGCTGATCGAATGTTTTCCGGCGAGCGTAGCCTCAAGCAATGGATAAAGTTCATCCAGCGTAACGCTCGTCAAAAATCCGAGCGAACCGAGATTCACCGCCAAAATCGGAATTTCGCGATCGCCCAAAAGCCGCGCCGCAGCCAACAAAGTCCCATCGCCGCCCAACACCACGAGCAAATCGGATTCATTAACCAATTTCTCGCGCGCCGATGCCTTATCCAGCGAGCTGCAAGACTCAGCAGCACTTTCGTCGAGCAAAACTTTCAGTGAGCGCGCACGAAGCCAATCAACCAAAGGAGGAAGCACAGAGCAGAGATCTTCTTTACGCGGTTTGCAAAGAATCCCGACAGTAGAAATCATTTTCGACAGGCCAAAATTGTACTCTAGAGTCTCGACGAATTCTCCGAAGTTTTGTCAGGGCACGACTTTAGTCGTGCCACCCGCTGCACAGTTCGCGAAAAAGTCCCGCCGCTGTCATCCCGAATCCCTGTGAGGGGTGAGGGATCTGTATTTGCCGTCGGTTTTTGCCGTTTCCCTAATCTGAAATCTCAAATCTGAAATTTGGAATTTCCGCCGTCTTTGCCGTTCGTGTTACTGATGAGGTTGTGTGTCCCACGTCCTCGCTCAAACTCTCTGGCCGCCACGCCGCGCGTGCAGAAAATACTCCAAATTTCCTTCAGCCCCAGCCAAATGGCTAGGCAAAACACCCACAATCTCCAATCCATTCGCCCCAGCAAACGCCCGCACCTTCTCGATTGCCTTCTGGTGCAACGCAGCTTCTTTCACAATCCCGCCCTTACCAATATCGCGCCGCTCCAACTCAAATTGCGGCTTAATCAAGATCAAAAACTCCGCACCCGCCCGCGCCACATTCACCAACGTCGGCAGAATCTTCGTAATCGAAATAAACGAAACATCTGCCGTAACAAAATCAACCGGCACAGGAATCGCGTCAGCCTTCAAGTAGCGCACATTGCATTGAATCGGCACAACCCTCGAATCCTTCTGCAATTTCCAATCAAGCTGTGCCGTATTCACATCCACCGCAAAAACCTTCGCCGCCCCATGTGCCAGCAAACAATCCGTAAACCCGCCAGTAGAACTCCCCGCATCCAAACAAACGCACCCAGCAGGCGAAATCCCAAAATCCGCGAGCGCCCCTTCGAGCTTCAATCCACCGCGGCTAGAATAACGCTGCGAATCCCCAGCAATCGAAATCGCCACATCCTCAGCAATCAGCGATCCAGGCTTCCCAGCACGCTGCCCATTCACAATCACGTCGCCAGCCAACAACATAGCCTGCGCCCTCTGCCGCGAAGGCGCCAACCCTCGCGCCACCAACAAAAGATCCAATCGCTGCTTAGCAATCCGCCCGCTCATCGCAAAATCACGATCGCCGTTCCACCAAAAATTCAGCCAACTCCCGCAAATTCCGCCCGCGCGCTCCAAACGGCTGCAATTCCGAAATCGCCTTAGCAGAAAGTTCCGACGCCACTTCGCGGGATTGCGTCAATCCCAGCAAAGCCGGATAAGTGGCCTTCTGCTGCGCCTGGTCTTTCCCAGCCGTTTTCCCCAACGCCGCCGAAGATTCCTCCACATCCAAAATGTCGTCTACCACCTGAAACGCCCAACCAATGTTCTCCCCGAAATTCCGCAAGCGTTCCACGTCCGAGTCCGCCGCCCCGCCACAAATCGCCCCGGCTACGCAAGCCGCACGAATCAAAGCCGCCGTCTTCGATTGATGAATATATTCAAGCGTAGCCAAATCCGCCCGAGTCTTCTCCGCCTCCAAATCCGCCACTTGCCCGCCAACCATCCCGCGCACAGTCCCAGCAGCCCGCGAAACCTCCGCAATCAGTCGCACGCAGCGTGCGGATTCAATCGGCGACTGCGCCAAAGTCTCAAACGCCAAGGTCAACAATCCATCCCCAGCAAGAATCGCATTAGCCTCGCCAAACTGTTTGTGACAAGTAGGCTTCCCTCGCCGCAAATCGTCGTTATCGAACGCCGGCAAATCATCATGAATCAAAGAGTAGGTATGAATAAACTCATCCGCACAAGCAGCCGCCATAGCCGCCACCGGCGGATCGGCAAACAATCGCGCAGCCTCCAAACAAAGCACAGGCCGCAATCGTTTCCCGCCGGCAAAAACGGAGTAACGCATAGCCTCATGAATCGAAGCAGGCAAAGTCCGCGCCGGCAGGCAGAAATTTATTCAACGCCGCATCCACCGAAGCCCGGTCCACCTCAAAAAATTCAGAAAGACTCATAAGCCCAACGAAAAGGCAGGATCGACAACGCAGAGTAACAAAGAGGAAAGAAGGGAACTACAACGTGTCAAAAGAGCAAAGTCAAAATCGCCAAGCGGCGAAATTCCGGTGTAGCAGTTGAAGTAAACTGAAATTTGAAATTTGAAATTTGAAATTCTCACGCGGCCATCAACGCCATAACTCGAGCATCCATCAAGAACCCGCATCCTCATCCGACTCAAACGGCTGCGCCACAATCTTCCCATCCGCCTTCTTCAAAAGAATCTCAATCCTACCCTCAGCCTCTTCGAGCTGCTTCTGGCACTCCCGCGAAAGCGTAACCCCTTCCTCAAAAAGCTTCATCGCCTCATCCAAAGAAAGGTCCGCACTCTCCAGCCGCTTGACAACTTCCTCCAACCGCCCAAGCGACTTCTCAAAATCGCCCTTCTTAGGCACTTCAACAGGTTTGTTAGCACCCGGACTCAAGAAATCCCCTCTCAAAAAAATCGAATCCACATTCTAACGCAACCCAAACAACTTCACCAATCGCAGAATGTGCCGATGACACGGAACGCTGCATCTCGATTTCCGTCCTTCGCATTTCGGTCATTAATTTTCGCGAACCGCACCGCCACAGTTAGTTAAGGCCGCGCCCCCACCTCCCCAGGCAAAATCCGCAATCGATGCACCCGCGCCCGCTCCTCAGCCCCAGCACTAAACGCCGCCGCAATCCCCCGCCCAGCAAACCACTCATCAAACTGATCCCGATAATGCGGACTAGCATACTGCCCCGACTCCCCAGCAGGAATCTCCATCAAAGAAAGATCCCAATTAGAAAGATCAGCCACAAATCGCATAGCCGGCCCATGCTGATAGCCCATAGCTCGCACCGTATCAAGCGAACCACCCTGCTCAATCGGCCCAATACTAAAAATCCGCCGCAAAAATCCGTCCTGCCCCAAGGGATGATAAATCTCCAAATGATGCAGCTGCCCCCAATTCGCATGCAAAGGATCACCATCCCGCGAAGCCCGCGCCAGCCGCTCAACCGCTGCGTCCGCAGCCGCAATCAAAAGCGAATCATAATCAGCCATTCCCTTAGGCAACCAAGCCGCCGGCCGCTCACGAATCACATTCTCCAAAAAAGCTTTATCCCGCCACCAAACCTCATCATAATCCGCATCGGGCTCCCACAACTCATACTCATTCATCCGATCGCCAATATACGGCGCCAGCAACATCGCCATCAAAACATGCCGCGAATATTCCACAAACGAAGTCTCCACCGATTCCGCCGAAGCGCGCCCATCCCAATTCTTCAATTTCTCGATTAACGCCTTAGTCCGCGCATCCCGAGGCGCCACCTTCAACCCAGCCGCATAAATCTGCCCCGCCAAAAATTGATTCGGTAAACTAACAATATCGTTCTGCACATGATTCGCGTCCGCGGCCCGCAAATCCTTACGCGCCCCAAGCAACTGATAAATCCGCTCCGTCCGGTAAGGCCCGGCCCAACGATCGCTAATAAAATGTTTATACCCAGGCCCAACAGTCCGCGCATTAGCCGTAGCAATCACCCCGCTCGGCGGATTCAAAACCTGCGGCAATTCCCCAAACGGAATGTACCCAGTCCACTCAAACTCATCCGTATCCCCAGCCACAGGCAAATCGCCATTCCCGGCCCGCCGAATCGGAATCCGCGCCGCCATCACATATCCAATATTCCCGTCCACATCCGCATAAATCCCGTTCTGCCCAGGCCCGGCAATCTTGCTCATCACCAACAAAAACTCATCCCAATTCTGCGCGCCGCCAATCAAAGGATAAGAAAAATCCAGTGCCCCAGGCTCCAGCGCAGTCCAACGCAACGAATAAATCTTCCCGCCTTCCTCAGTCGAGTCCCGACGCACCACCGGCCCATGCCGCGTCAAAACCACGTCCAGCAAATCATCCGCCGCTCCGCGCACATGAATCACCTCGCGCCGAGTCGAAGCCCGCACCCAATTCCCATTCACCCGATATTGCAAAGGATCAGCAGGATTAAAAGTCTCCACGTAAAGGTCCTGCACTTCCGCATTACTATTCGTAAATCCCCAAGCAATCCGGCCGTTATGCCCAATCACGATCAAAGGCGATCCAGGAAAAGTAAATCCCGCCACATCCCAACCAGGCGCCGTTAAATGCAAGATGTACCAAATCCCAGGCATAGAAAATTCCAAATGAGTATCGTTAGCCAAAATCGGTTTCCCAGAAGCCGTACGCTCGCCGCTGACAACAAAATTATTGCTACCAATAATCTCCGAAGTCTGCGACTCAAACTCCGAAAGCGACGCCCGCGCCAATCCCCAAAGTAGCGCCGCCCCCCGTACCGCCGGCGTCTCTGCCGGCTCTTTTCGACCGAGTTCATCGTCAAAGGTCGCACTCAACGGCGGACCACTCAAAAAATGTTTGTAGTTTCCCTGCTTCGAAAAATCCCCGATCACCCTAGCCGTCTCCGTATCCGAATCCCCCTCCGGCGGCTCCACCAAATGCCCAGGCGCTTCGTTTTTGCCCGAAGCCGCCCCAACAATAAAATGATCCAGCGGCGAATCTTCCACGAACAAATCCCGCGCCCGTTCCGGCCCAACCAGCCCAGTAATCCGCGCCCGATTCAATTTAGCCTTCCAAGTAGTGGTCAAAGTCTTCCACATATAAGCAGAAATCAAAAAAGTATCCGCAGCAGTCCAAGCCCGCGGCTTGTAACGCAACACAGTAAACTCAATCGGCAATCGCCCCGACCTCTCCGCAATATAAAGGTTCACCCCAGCCGCATAAGCCTCCACAATTTTCCGCGTAGCAGGATCCATCCGCCGCGCCGCAGCCTCCGCCGCCACCCGCAATCCCAAAGTCCGATTCTCCCGATCCATGTCCAAAGCCACAGGCCCAAAAATCTCCGCCAACTCCCCGTCAGCCGCCCGACGCAAAAGATCCATCTGCCAAAGCCGGTCCTGCGCCACCACATACCCCTGCGCAATCTCCAAATCCTCCATTGAAGAAGCTTGAATCCAAGGCACTCCCCAAGCATCCCGATCCACCAAAACCGGCTGCCGCACCCCGGGCAGAATCAAATCCCCATCCAATTCCGGCAAAGGACGCCAAATCATCCACCACCCAATCAAAAAAGCCGCTCCAATAATCAGAAGCAGCCCAGCGAAAATATTCCGCAAAAAATGAGAACGATGTTCAGAGGTCATCAAGAAGAACCCGCGCGCAGTCTAACGCAGCAAAAACCCGCACGCAACGCGGCGAAATGTTCGGTGGTGTCCGAATTTGATCTGGCCTGGAGTGTCGTGGGGCGAACTCCGCATCCATCGCGGCGGAGCCGCGGCGTCACGGTGGCAGCCCCCGAATTTATTCGGGGGAGGAGCGCTTCAGCGCTCCGAAACAACGCCATCCAAAACCATGCGCTTTAGCGCTGGGCATTTCTCGGCCAGCTCGTTACGCGCCGGGCAAGCGCGCTCTTCGTAGGGCCCGCGCTTTATGCCGGGCCTCTTCATGCAAGATCGCGCCAAGTTTACAACTCGAGCCACACAAAGTATGTCGCAACAATGCCGAGCCCAAGTACCCACAAGCGGCCCCCGACCAGAAAATCCCTCCCCAACCCCGCCATCTTGCTAAAATTTTCCCAGATGCTAGCTCTCCGCCTATTTCTAGTCTTGAACCTGGTAGGCATAAACGCCTTCTTCTCCGCCGCAGAATTTTCCCTCGTAGCCGTAAGAATCTCCCGAGTCCGCCAACTAGTAAGCGCCGGCGACCCGCGCGCAAAAATAGTAGAAAATTTACTGTCCGATCTAGGCCGAGTAGTAAGCGGCGTGCAAGTAGGCATAACGTTAGCCAGCCTAGCCCTCGGCTACCTCGGCGAAATCACGTTAGCCGAAATCCTAAGCCCGCTAGTAGCCCACGTCCCCAGCCACTGGGGCCTAATCGCCGCACACGGCACCGCCCTAGTCCTAGCCTTCGGCCTGCTAACCATCGTCCAAGTAATCCTCGGCGAACTAGTCCCCAAAAGCGTCAGCCTAGCCCGCGCCGAAAAAGTAGCCCTACTTATCGCCCGCCCCTTCCACTGGTTTCTGAATTTTTTCAGTTGGGCCATCGATCTTCTCGACGGCGTAGCTGACAAATTCGTCCGCAGCCTCGGCGTAACCGAAGCCCACAGCCACACCCAAGTCCGCTCCCCCGAAGAACTCCAAGTCCTAATCGAGCAAGCCCGCGAACGCGGCGTCCTTCCAGCCACAGAAATGCAAATCGTTCAAGGCGCCATAGAATTAGCTCAATTGCAAGTAAGAGAAATCATGGTCCCAGGCCCCGATATCCACGCGTTACCAATGGACGCAACTCTCGAAGACGCCATGCGCACCTTCGCCACCACCCAGCGCTCGCGCATTCCAGTCTACGAAGGCACCCTCGATCACATAAAAGGTTTCGTCCACATCAAAGATCTAATCTGGATCCAACTAGATCGCGCCCGACGAGCCGAAGAAGGCCTGCCCCCAGCCGAATTCCATCTGCAAACTTATCTGCGCGAAATCCTGATCGTCCCAGAAACCAAGCTAGCCAGCGAACTTCTGGTCGAACTCCGCTCGCGCCGCACAGAAATCGCTATGGTCGTAGATGAATTCGGCAGCATCCTGGGCCTCGTCACTCTCGAAGATATCCTCGAACAAATGGTAGGCGAGTTCCACGATGAGTTCGACGTCGTCGAGCGCCCCATGCGCCTGCCGGACGGCTCGTTGATTTTCGACGCCGCCCTAAAAGTCCGCGACCTCGAATCGCAATACTCGATCGCGTTACCAGACGATCCAGGCTACGAAACCATCGGCGGTTTCGTCCTAACGCATCTCGGTTTCGTACCCCGTGGCGGGGAAAGCTTCGAGTCCAACGGCTATCTATTCACAGTAATGGATATGGAACGCCGCCGAGTTTCGAGAGTAAAGATCAAGCAAGTAGCAGCGCCAGCTGCGCCAGAAGAAAATAAATCTCCAAGCGAGCAGTTAAACACACGCGAAGAAGCCAGCAGGGAAGCAGCGAACGCAGCAGCGGCGTCCGCAGCGCCGACCGCGAGCACCACCGATGCACAGGAATCCGTAACTCCAGAAGTCGTAACTCCAACCCGCTCGCGCCGCGGCTCGCGCCGAAGAACCCAGTGAAAATCCTACGCTACGTAGCCCTGCGAATTCTCCTGGCCATGCCAGCCGTCTGGCTAATCATCACCATGGTTTTTCTGCTGGCGCACATTGTCCCCGGCGATCCAGTCCAACAAATGCTGGGCGAAGGCGCCCGCGCCGAAGATCTAACGCAACTGCGCCACGCCCTAGGCCTCGATCTCTCGCTACCAGTTCAATATGAGCAGTATCTGACTGGCGTCCTACGCGGCAATCTAGGCGAGTCTTTTCGTTACCAACGCCCAGTAACAAAAGTAATCCTAGAGCACTATCCTGCCACGCTAGAGCTGGCCTCAGTAGCGCTGCTAGTCTGCGCGCTAATAGGAATCTCCGCCGGAATTCTAGCCGCCCACAAACGCGGCCAACCCACCGATCGCGCCGTAAGCGTCTTAACTCTCTTCGGGCTAAGCGTCCCCAATTTCGCTCTAGGCCCAATCCTAATGTTAGTCTTCGCCGTAATCCTCGGCTGGCTGCCAGTCTCAGGCCGCGGCGGTATTTCCCATATTATTCTTCCCGCGATCACCTTAGGCGCAGCCCTAGCCGCAATCCTAACCAGAATGGTTCGCAGCAGCATGATCGAAGAACTCTCGAGCGACTACGTTCGCACCGCCCGAGCCAAGGGTCTCCCAGAATCCGCAGTCCTATTCCGCCACGCATTCAGAAACGCCCTAATCCCCATCCTCACCATCCTAGGCCTGCAATTCGGTACGCTACTCGCCGGCACCATCGTGACCGAATCAATTTTCGCCTGGCCAGGAATCGGCGGCCTAGCCGTAACCGCCATCCAAGCCCGCGACTATCCGCTACTACAAGGCTGCATCCTGCTAATCGCCATCTCCTACGTAGCCGTAAATCTACTCACAGATTTCGTCTACGTACTCGTAGATCCCAGGGTGCGCTTCGAATGAAATCCCTAAAACAATTCTGGCGCCAAAGCCCGCTAGCGAGATGGGGCCTGGTAATCACCCTGCTGCTAGCACTAAGCGCGCTATTCGCCCCATGGATCGCGCCCTACAGTCCCATCGCGCAAAATCTCCCAGCCCGCCTCTCGCCGCCAAGCGCGCATCACTGGATGGGCACCGACGAACTAGGCCGCGACATCCTCTCCCGAATAATTTTCGGCGCAAGAGTCTCCATGTCCGTAAGCATCTGCGTAGTCCTATTCAGCGGAATCACAGGCCTAGCAATCGGCGCAATAGCAGGCTATTTCGGCGGCTGGCTAGATCGAATCGTAAACATAGTCCTAATCAACGCCTTCCTATCATTCCCAGGAATTCTTCTAGCCATAGCCTTCGCCGCATTCCTAGGCCCAGGCATAGGCAAAGTAATCCTAGCCCTAACAATCACAGGCTGGGCCGGCTACGCCCGCCTAGCAAGAGCACAAGTCCTACAAGCCAAAGAAATGGAGTACGTACTAGCGGCGAAGTCATTAGGCGCCACACACGCCAGAATTCTAATCCGTCATCTAATCCCAAATATTCTCCAACCAGTCCTAATCCAAGCCACAATAGCAATGGCCGGCGCAATCCTAGCCGAGTCCACACTAAGCTTCTTGGGTCTGGGCGTCCTAGCCCCAATGCCAAGCTGGGGCGCCATGCTAAACGACGCAAGAGGCCACCTATTCGATGCCCCCCATCTAGTAATTTTCCCAGCCCTAGCAGTAATGACCGCAGTCCTAGCCTTCAACCTACTAGGCGACGCCTTCCGCGACTGGCTCGATCCGCGAATGCGCAGCCAGCTAGCAGTAGCTGACTTGGCGCGCTAAATTTTCAAGTGGAATTTAACTGACGACCGGCAGGACCTACCCAACCTCGACTGTAACTTCCGACCCACGATTAACTCCCAGCGCCTTCGCCGCATGCCCCTTATTAACCGAAATCTCCAAAGCCCCATTCGATCCAATCAAAGCAATCGGCTCAGCCGCAGCCCCATCAGCAAAAGTCTGCGAAAGATGATTGATCTCTTTATTCCCAATCCTAATCAGCACCTTAGCGTCATTAGTAATCAAAGCCGGAATCTCATCGGGCGTCAAATTAGTCAAAAGATTCCCAAACGAATCCACCCGCAACACCACGCCCTTAGTAACATTCCCGTCCGCCTTAGGCTTCGGCACCGACAACCGCACGTAATCCTCAATCTCCTCGCCAAACGAAGCACTCTGCCAAGCCTTACAAAACCAAGCCGCCACCGGCGCAAACACATCGCGCCCATGAAAAGTCCGGCTCAAAGGCTGCAAGAAGTAGTGCTCCGCAGTAATCTGCCGAACGGTCAAAGCATCCTTCTCCCGTTCATAAATCAAAGAAAGCACGCCATTATCCGGCGCAATGTAATACTGCGACCCAGCCGTAACCAAAACCGGCCGCCGCTCCGTCCCCACGCCAGGATCGACAACCACCACGTGCACAGTCCGGCTAGGAAAATAGCGAGAAGCGTCATTGATAATCAAAGCCGCATCCAGAATGTCGTGCGGCGCCACCGCATGAGTAATGTCCACAACTTGCACTTCCGAATTGATCCCGAGGATGACCCCCTTCATCGACCCAACGAGGTGGTCATTCGTCCCATAATCGGTAGTCAAAGTAATGATTTGACGCGACAAGTTGCTCTCCCACGCACAGGCCGCACGTCGCCGGTGCAATTAATCCTGTATTCGACGGTATCGAAGGCCAACCGCACTGTCAACAATTCCGCCACAACGATGTTCACCCAAAGCACCCCCACACTTCGCCGCCGCAGCTCATCCTCCGCAATTTCAGTGGTTTTGCATCCAGCCCGCCTGTATAACAACTAATCTCGCGCCAACCCTGCGTCCCGATTACAAGCCCGCATCAGGCGCGAGAAAAAACAGGAGCCTCAAGCTTGCTCGGCCTTATCCGCACACTGGTCCGCCCGTATCGCGGCACTCTCCTCGCGATCCTCGCCGCCATGATCGTCCAAACGGCCATGAGCGTAGCCGGCCCCTGGCCCCTAAAAATCGTCCTAGACAACGTAATCGGCTCCCACAAACTCCACCCCTGGCTAGAGCATCTCCTTCATCCGCTACTCGGCAGCGGCACAAAAATGCAAATCGCCTTCGCCGCCGCAGCCGCGGCAGTAATTATCGCCACAATCGGCGCAGCAGCCTCCTACATCGCCAATTACTACACAACAAGCGTAGGCCAATGGGTAGCCAACGACCTCCGCATGCGCACCTATCATCATCTCCAACAACTCTCCCTCGCCTATTACGACAAACATCAAACCGGCGCATTGCTAAGCACCATCACCGCCGACGTACAAACCATCCAAGCCTTCGCCAGCTCCTCCACACTCGACATCGCCGTCGACATGCTAACCATCATCGGCATGCTCACCATCATGTTCTGGCTAAACTGGGATTTCACCCTGATCGCCGTAGCCGTAACCCCATTCCTGCTACTCTTCGTCTCCCGTTTCAAAAAAGCCGTAAAAAAAGCCACTCACGAAGTCCGCCGCCAACAAAGCAACGTAGTAGCAGTAGTAGAGCAAGGCCTGCAGTCGATGCGCGTAGTAAAAGCCTTCGGCCGCCAGGATCTAGCCCAACAAGAATTAGGCACAGTAAGCCAAGCCACGGTAGAAGCCGCGCTGAAAGCCCGCCGCGTAAAAGCCCTACTCTCGCCCATCGTCGACATCACCGTCGCGATTTGCGTAGCGATCGTCCTCTGGCGCGGCTCAGCCCTAATCATCGCCGGCACCATGACCGCCGGCGCGCTAACCGTTTTCCTCTCCTACCTCGCCAAATTCTTCAAGCCGGTCCAGGATCTCGCGACGATGACCAACTCCATCGCCCAAACCGCGGTAGGTGTCGAGCGCGTGCAAGCCATCCTCGATGCCGACACCACAATCCCGCAGCGCCCCCACGCTCAACCCGCCACGAAACTCACCGGCGAAATCATCTTCGAAAAAGTAGCCTTCGCATACGATGCCGACAGCCCCGTCCTGAAAGAAGTCAGCTTCCACATCAAGCCCGGCCAAATGGTGGGAGTCGTCGGCCCGACCGGCGGCGGCAAATCCACCATCGTCAGCCTGATCCCGCGCTTTTACGATCCGACCGGCGGCAAAATTCAAATCGATGGCGTCGATATCCGCGATTACGATCTGCAATCCCTGCGCGATCAAATCGGCTACGTGCTGCAAGAAACCATCCTCTTCCAAGGCACCATCCGCGACAACATCGCCTACGGCCGCGCCGGCGCCACCGAAACAGAAATCATGAACGCCGCAAAACTAGCCGACGTAGACGAATTCGTGCAACGCATGCCCCGCGGCTACGACACAATCGTCGGCGAGCGCGGCGAAACTCTCTCCGGCGGCCAACGCCAGCGCATCGGCATAGCCCGCGCCATCATCCGCAATAATCCCATCCTGATTCTCGATGAGCCCACCGCCGCGCTAGACACCGAATCCGAAAGCATGATCGTCAAGGCGCTCGACCGGCTGATGAAAGGCCGCACGGTAATCACCATCGCGCATCGCCTAAGCACCATCAGAAATTCCGACGTAATCCTAGTCCTGAAAGATGGCGTCGTGGCGGAGCAGGGAACTCACGACGAACTGATGAAGAAGGGAGGCGCCTACGCCGAGCTGTATAAAGTCCAATTCGAATCGCAATCAACCACTCCGTCATCGGTAGAATAGCCGCATGCCCGGCATCCCGTTACTTGATCGTTCTGCCCGACGACACCGCCAAACCCATCCTCGACGCCATCAACAGCGCCGAAAAATCTCTCTGGGTAAAAATGTTCGTCTTCTCCGACCCGGCGTTGCTGAAAGCCGTAGCCGAAGCCAAAAAAGCGCGGCGTCGATGTCCGCATCATGCTCAATCCCAGCCGCCGCAGCGGTAAAGCCGAAAATCAAATCTCCGCAAATTCCTAAAATCCCACCACGTCGAAGTAATCGACAGCAACCCCTGCTTCGGCCTCACCCACGAAAAATCCATGGTCGTAGACGCCAAAACCGCCTTCGTCAAATCCCTAAACTGGGAAACGAAAAATCTGACGGTAACCCGCGACTACGCCATCGTCACCACCCACAAACGCGAAGTCCGCGAAATCATGGAATGCTTCGAAGCCGACTGGAAACGCAAAAAATTCGACACCGGCGAAGACGCCCACCTGATCTGGTGCACCGGCAACGGCCGCGACCGCATCGCCGAATTCATCGACGACGCCCGCCACTCGATCTTCCTCCAAAATGAGCGTTACCAAGACGCCGTAATCATCGAGCGTCTGGTCCGCGCCCACAAACGCGGCGTAAAAATCCACGTAATGGCCCGCCCGCCGCACAAGCTCGACAAAGAAAAACTAACCGAAGGCGTAGGCGGCCTGCGCATCATGGACGACGTAGGCATCAAAGTTCACAAGCTAAAGCACCTGAAGCTGCACGCCAAAATGCTGCTCCTCGATGAAAGCCGGGTAATCGTAGGCTCCATAAATCTAGCCCCAGGCAGCTTCGACAGCCGCCGCGAACTAGCCATAGACGTCCGCGATCCCGAAGTAGTGAAACGAATGACCAAGATCGTCCATCACGACTGGAAACATTCCCATCCGCTAGACCTAACCGATGCCGGCCTAGAAGCCGAACTAGAACAACACCACATCGACATAAAAGATCGCCTAGCCCTTGAGTAAGGGAGGGTTCTTTAGACCCTCCCGCCTTCCGGCCCGCCTTGCGGCCCCGCAGTTGACGTAGCCTTCGCCGTCGTAGGGGCGGGCCTGCCGTTTAGCCCCGCCCGCCTTTCGGCCCCAAGTAGCGCTGGCGTCCCCGCCGGCATCTGACGACCCGGATTTCGCCATGGCCGACTCTTTGCGGCGGACTACCCAAACTCAGTCAGTGCTAGGTTCTGAGTTTCGGGCCCTCCTTAGGCTGCGTTTGTATTCCGATCCTGGTCGGCGCACCCGGCGGAATCGCGGTCGTAAGAGCCGGCGGGGCGCCAGCGCTACGAACCCCCAAATCGCGGCAAAATAGATCGCGAAAACATGTGTTTCTTTGCGATTAGAGCGACCCTCGGTCGTTTGTTTTGTTGAAGTTGCGTGCGTTTCTAATAATTTGGGTTTGCGATTAGATTTTGGGGGTTGGTGGCTGCTGGGCGACAGGGACTGTGGTCGGCGCGTTGAGAGCGGCGTGAAAATGGCGTTTTTCTCCCGATTAGAAGCACCCTCCGTTGTTTGTTTTGTTGGAGTTACGTGAGGTTCTAATAAAATCGTCTCCCGATTAGAATTGGCGGGTTTGCGGGGGACGGTTGGCGGGTGGGGTTTGCGCGCGAGGGGGATCTCTTTCTGCTTTCTTTGTCCGGTTTGGTTTGGCTTCCAGAACATGGCCCTTGGCGGTTTGTGAAGCGAGGTTGGCTGCGGGGAACTGCAGGCAGTTGGTCTTCAGGACACGCGCAATCCTCCTGTGTTCAATTTGCTGCGGCTCGCGGAGGGAGCCGAAAGTACGGTAGCATGAATTGGCGAGTTAGTAAACAGTAATTTGGGGGCAAAACACGGCAAAACCGTGAGAAGGCTCCTTGGTGTAGGGTAAGTGGCGCGAGATGTGGGCTCGCCGCAATCGGCGGGCGCAGCGAGCGGCGCCCCTACGGGAAAAGGCGATGGAGGCGGGGTGCGCGGTGGACCGCGCTTTGGACGGAAAAGGCGGCGGGGTGGGCGTTTTTGCGAGGTTCGTGGCACGAGTTTTGGGACGCGGAAATCGGCGGGCGCGTCGATTGCTTTGCGATCGCATAGCGATTGACCGGCGCCCCTGCGAGGCAGGCGGAAATGGTTGCCGGGGATCGGCCGATGAGCTGGGCCACATGGGATCTTCTTCGTCGGTGGGCCATCTTGCGGGGTTCTCTTCGATGTAGCGGCGGAGTTGGTCCAAGCTTTGGCTGGAGCGGATTATGTGTTCGTAATAGTTGCGTTGCCAGAGGGGTTGGCTTGGTGTCATGCGGATTTTGTTTACGCCGATGGCGGATAGGGATTTGAAGGCGCGGACGATTTCGGCTAGCGATGGGCGGGGCGTTGGCGCGCCGCTTGCGGCGCGCATTAGAGATTTTTCCGTCGTAGGGGAGCCGCTTGCTGCGCCCGGCTTTTGGCTTGATTGCGGCGTTTCGAGGAACAAAATTGCGTGCACGTGATTGGGCATGAGAATGAATTTGTCGGTTTTTAGATTTGCGAAACGGTTGGGCAATGTGTGCCACGTTTGTTCGACGAATTTTCCCGCGTCCGTGGGGATTATGTAGCCGGCGTCGATGGCCCCGAGGATCGGTTCGCGTTCATGCGTGCAGATTGTTATGAAGTACATGCCGGGATGGGAATAGTCGTAGTTTTGTAGGCGGATGGTTTGGCGATTGGGCAGCATGGCGTGAGCGATCATGCGGAGCCGGGTAATCGGTGGCAATACGTGAGAATACGTAGGGGCGGGGGACGGAAAAGGCGTGGGCAACGACCTTCGGCGAGGTAGGTGGCGCGAGATGTGGGCTCGCCGAAATCGGCGGGCGCAGCGAGCGGCGCCCCTACGGGGAAACGACGAAAGCAATGAGAGCGGCGCGACGACGCGCCTTGACCCCTTGTCTTTGAGCCAGCTATTCTGAATGAACATGCGCGTCTACTTGGATTACAACGCTACTACGCCTGTGGGGCCGGAAGTTTTGGCGGCGATGATGCCTTATTTTTCGGAGCGATTTGCGAATGCTTCCTCGATTCACTCGGAGGGGCAGAGGGCGCGTTACGCGGTGGAGGAGGCACGGGATTCGGTGGGGCGGTTGATTGGGGCTAAGGTTGCGGAGATTGTTTTTACGAGCGGGGGGACGGAGGCGGATAACCTAGCGATTTTTGGGGCCGTGGCGGCGGCGAGGCGGCCGGCGCACGTGATTACCAGCGCGATTGAGCATCATGCGGTTTTGAATGCTTGCCAGAAATTGGAGCGCGATGGGGTGGCGGTTACTTATGTGGCGGTGGGGGCGGACGGGATTTTGGATGCGGAGGAAATTCGGAGGGCGTTGCGGCCGGAGTCGGTTTTGATTAGCGTGATGCATGCGAACAATGAATTGGGGACGATTCAGCCAATCGAGGCCATTGGGGAAATCGCGCGCGAGGCTGGGGTGGCGTTTCATACCGACGCGGTGCAGTCGGCGGGGAAATTGCCGCTCGACGTGACGCGCCTGGGTGTCGATTTGCTTTCACTTTCGGCGCACAAAATTTATGGGCCGAAGGGAATTGGCGCGCTCTACGTGAAAACTGGGACGCGGCTGGAGCCGAGATGTTTTACGGCGGGCATCACGAGCGCGACCGGCGGCCTGGGACGGAGAATGTGGCGGGGATTGTGGGGTTGGGGAGGGCGGCGGAATCGGCGTGGGCGCTATTGGATGAGAGCGCGACGAGGATCTCGGCAATGCGCGACCGGCTCGAGGAAACGATTCTGGAGACGATTCCGCACTGTCGCGTGAACGGCGATCGTTTGCGGCGCGTGGCGAATACGACGAACATTACTTTTGAAGGCGCCGAGGCGGAATCGCTGGTGATCGCTCTCGATTTGCGCGGCGTGGCTTGCGCGACGGGCGCCGCCTGCTCTTCAGGCGCGGTGGAACCGTCGCATGTCTTGACGGCGATCGGATTGACGCCGGAACAGGGCCGCTCGAGCATTCGATTCAGCTTGGGGCGCGATACGGTGGAGGCCGAGATTGATTTCGCAGTGAACGCGGTGCGCGCGGCGGTGGAGAAATTGCGGGAGATTTCGCCGAGATATCGGAAATCGGAAATTTCGCCGGCGGTTGGGAGATGAGTGACGAATTAAGAATGCGATCAACAGACGAAATCGAGGCTGGGACGATGGTCGCGGCTAACGCGGCCGAGAGCACGCCGGAGATTTTCGTCGAAACAGCGCCGTCCGTGAGTAGCGGCTGTGGCGAATTGGCTGCTCGTCAGATGCCGGCAGGGACGCCGGCGCTACTTGGTTCGACGGCGAATCGTCGCTTGCTGCGAATTCGATTGCCGTGGCGATGAGTGGCGGCGTGGATAGTTCGGCGGCCGCTGCGATCCTTCAGCAGCGAGGCCACTCGATCGTCGGGCTTACTATGCAGCTTTGGAATCATCGGCGGTTGCCTGAGCTTCAGGGGGCTGGGCCTGTCGCGCATCGTTGCTGCTCGATTGATGATGTTTATGATGCTCGGCGGGTGGCGCAGCATTTGGGATTTCCGTTTTACGTCGTGAATTTCGAGCGGCAGTTCGAGGAGACGGTGATTCGGCCGTTCGTCGAAGATTATCTCGGCGGGCGGACGCCGATTCCTTGTACGAGTTGCAATAGTCATGTGAAGTTTGACGAATTGCTGCAGACCGCGCGGTCGATTGGGGCGGAGCGCTTGGCTACCGGGCATTATGCGCGCGTGCGTCACAATGCAGAGACGAATCGCTGGGAACTTTGGCGCGCTGTGGATGATTCGAAGGATCAATCCTATTTTCTTTTTGGGCTGACGCAGGAGCAGTTGGCGCGGACGGATTTTCCGCTGGGCGAGATGACCAAGACGGAAGTGCGCGAGATTGCTCGGGCGACGAATTTGCCTGTGGCAGAAAAGCCGGAGAGCCAGGAAATTTGTTTTGTGCCTTCTGGCGATTACGTGCAATTCATCGAGAGCTATTTGACGGAGCAGGGGCGCACGCTGAACGCAGAGTCAGGAGAAATTGTAACGACCGAGGGAAAAATAATCGGGCGGCATGAGGGATTGCATCGCTATACGATCGGGCAGCGCAAGGGGCTTGGGTTTGCGGCGGGGCGAAAAGTCTATGTGGTGGCGATGGATCGCGAGAAGAATCGTTTGATCGTCGGCGAGGACGCCGAGTTGCGGGCGAGTTCGTGCGAAGTGCGCGATGTGAATTGGATTGCGTTTGAGGCCCCGTCGGGGCCGGTGCGCGCCGAGGTGAAAATTCGCAATCGGCATGAGCCGGCGCCGGCTACGATCACGCCGATCGACGCGTCGTCCGCGCGGGTTGATTTTGATGAGGGGCAGCGGGCGATTACCGCGGGGCAAGCGGCGGTTTTTTATGATGGCGAGAGAGTGATTGGCGGCGGATGGATTCGATAGAACGCGCGGGCGAGGCGAGCCGAACAGCAACGGCATTCGGAGATTTGAAATTTCAGATTTGAGATTTGAGATTGAAGAAACGGCAAATGCAAATAAACCGCACACCCAGTCCCAGAGCGGGCGGGAGGTAAACCCCCGCCCCTACGAAGAAAAGCAACGGCGTAAATCGCGGAGCGCAAACCCAATGCTATACCGGGCCGGTTGTGAACCCCGGCCCCTACGATTTTTTCGAAGGGGATGAAAGCCCGGAGAGGGTTGCGGGCTCAGATGAATAGTTCTTCATCCTGCGTCGCAGCATCGGAACGGCGGCGATGCTGTTGTTGACCGCGGATGAAATCTAGGCCTACCTTGATGCCTTTTAGTACCGCGGCTACTTGGGTTACCGGGCCCGTGACCGTTTTGCGAACTTTGGAGCCGGTTTCTTCCAGCACTTCGAGGGCGCCGGTTAGAAGATGATCGGCGCGGATTACTTGCACGCGTAGGCGATCGACCGCGTCGGTGAAAACGCGATCTACCTTTTGGGCTTGGCCGCGCGCGATGCGAGTAACTTCGGCGGCATCACCTACGATGCTCGAAATCCGGTCTTGCGAATCATCTAGGATGCGATTGATGCGCAGGAGAATCGGATTCACGCGCGTTTCTAAGTCGGTGGTCACGCGCTTGATGTGCTGGTTCATGTCGCGGAACTGAAGATACATGCCCAGCATGATCGCCATTTGCATGACGATCGCTACCGCGGCGATTACGATGAATGCTTCAGTCCAGCCTGACATGGATTACCTCGCGTCGAGCTACTGCTTTACTTTTTCGCGGTAGGCGTCTTTGCCCGCTTCTACGGCGCCGGAGACTGCGCTGGTCATGGCGTCTTTCTGGCGCGCCATGATTTCTTTGCTGCGTTCGATCATTTCTTCGGCGCGCTCGCGAAGTTCGCGGGCTTTCTTTTGGGCGTACTCCTTGCCTTCGTCGGCTTTGGACGCCAGATATTCGCGCGTCTCTTCGCCGGACTTGGGGGCAAAAAGGATGCCGAGCAGAGTGCCTACGCCGAGTCCTACCAGGAAGAAACTTACTTTGGAGCCTACATTGTTATCACTCACGGCTCACCTCCAGTATGAGGCTAACATGGCAGTGGGGCGCTGGCAACTTTTCACCGTAGCGGTAATGCGACTAATCGGGATTTGAGCTTTCGACAACCAAAAACTCTAGCTGCTTCTTGCTTCTCGTCGGTAGGCGATAGAGTGGAAGGGCAGAGTTTAAAAGGCGCGACACGCTCAATCGGAAAATCAGATGAAGAGAATTTGGTATGTGGTGAACGCTGGGGTAGTCGGGCTTGCATTGTGGGATGGCTGGATCTCGACGGCACCTGAAAGGCTCAGTCACACCAATCCCGAACCAATTTTATGCGTCATCATTCTCATTATCATGCCACTATTCGCACTGTGGAGCGTTCACTACACCGTCCGACGTTGGAAGCACGACAGTCTTGCACGTCCCTCATTTGACAGAAATCCTCTCAATTGGTGGCACGATCCCCTACAGTCGCTGTTTGTTGCCACGTGCGTGATGGCGGCGATGGCTATCGGGAGTGCGCTCCGGCGGCCGTCCATTGGCTCGGTCGGCTTTTGGACGTTTGGGGTCTACTTTTGCTTTGCAATCGGCCTACTGATCGGGCAGTTCCTGATTTATCAGATTTATAAAAAGCGGATCAGAATCTCCAACTCGTGAGTATTCCTGCGCCTCCGCGAAAGTCCTGATAAACGCGCAGTCCGGACATCGAGTCATAACCGCGTACCGCCGTCTATAAGGGCGTCGGCGTAGTCAAGACAGACTTCATCGAATGATCGGCGGCTGCGTTTCGCGCGGCCGCTGCTTTTCGTTTTCCTACCAGGAATCTTGTGTTCAGCACTTCCAAGGCTCGCTACTCGAATCTTCGATGGAACTCTGGTTCCACCAGCCATCTATTCGATCGGCAACTCGCGACCATGATTTCTGCTGCGAACTCCCTAGCTTTCTAGGGAGGCGGGGTGCCCATTCAGCGTCCCGATCCCGTCTCCGGGACCACGGCGGTACTCGAGCTGCCCCGCACACGAACCAGCTGCGCGTAATCGGCCCGGCTGCGCAGCATCCAGTACAACCTCACCGCAAGCTTGCGCGCCACGGCCACCTTCGCCGCACTGCTGCCGTGGCGAAATTTCAACCGCTGATAGACCCGCTGCAACTCCGGATCTTGGCGTGCGGCCGTCTGTCCTGCTTCCACCAGCAACCAGCGCATCATCGAGTTGCCCTGCTTGCTGATGGCCCCGAGACGCTGACGTCCGCCCGAAGATCGCTCGCGCGGATTCAGCCCCAAGTAACTGCCCACTTGCTTGCCGCGCTGGAAACGGCTGCTCGGTCCCATGGTCAGCACGAAGGCCAACGAAGTCACCGGCCCCACGCCCGGATGGCTCATCAACAAAGCCGCGGCGGCGTTTCTCGCGGCTTCCTTCGCCACGGCGCGTTCCAGTTCCTTGATCGAACCGTCCAGCTGCCCCAGCAGTTGCAACAACTCCGCCCGTCGCCGGCTGGCCCACGGCCCCAACCGCAGAGCTTCCAACTCCTGCCGTCCCACCGTGCTCCACAGTCTTTTCTTCCGCCGCAGTCCCTGGCCCATGGCCATCGCGTGCAGTTGATTCATCACCCGCGTCCGCCACTGCACCAGCTTCACGCGATGCACCACCAACTGCCGCACATCGCGATTCTCCGGCGAGGGAATCCAGATCCGCGGAAAGCGCTTCTGCAACAGCAACTCCAGAATATGAAGCGCGTCCCGCGCGTCCGTCTTCTGCTGGCGTACCACCGAGGCGCGAATCTTGGCCGCATCTCCGATCCACAGCTCGTGCCCCAGGTCCGCCAACAGCCGCTCGAACCACTGCAGGTATCCGGTCGCCTCCACCCCGATGCGCGCGGGCTTCGGCAACTCCGCGTAAAACTTCTGAGCCTCTCCGTTCTCGTGATCCAACCGCTGCTCCACCATCTCGCCGGTCTCTTCGTCCAACATGGCAATCTGCTGGTAGCGTGTATGAAAATCGCATCCTATAATCCGCATCGCTCGGCTCCTTCGCTCCGAGCCTTGGTTGTCTGAACACCACCCAAGTCTACTCGGTCGCGGGAGCCGACACCCTTATCTCATCAGCGTCTCTGGCGGCTCTTTTTCTGGTCAAGGCGCAACGCTCAGTTGGTGTCGCTGGCCCCAGTGTCACCGTTTCGCAAGTGCGCGACAATTTTTTCGGCTTGCTTCCGATTCACTGCGCGCGAAATCTCGTCGACGCTTAGCTTTTTAATCTGCGCCACGCTGCCGAATTCTCTGAGTAGTTTTTGCGCGGTGCGCTCGCCGATGCCGGGGATGTCGGCTAGTTCTGTGCGGATGCGGGTTTTAGTGCGGCGCTGGCGATGGAAGCTTACTGCGAAGCGGTGGGTTTCGTCGCGGATTTGTTGGATTAGGTGGAGGATTGGGGAATGTTTTTCCAGGACGATTGGCTCGTCTTCGCGGCCTAGGACGTAGAGGATTTCTTCGCGCTTGGCTATGCTGGCTACTGGTTGATTTATGATTTCTAGTTTGTCTAGAGCTTGGGCGGCGGCGTGGAGTTGGCCGATGCCGCCGTCGATTAGGATTAGGCTGGGTAGCGGCTTTTTTTCTTCTTGCAGGCGGCGGTAGCGGCGCTCGACTGCTTCGCGCATGCTGGCGAAATCGTCGCGCAGGACTCCTGGTAGATCGGTGCCGTTTGCTTGCTCGCCGCGGATTATGAATTTGCGGTAATCGGATTTTTTTATTTTGCCGTTTTCCCAGACTACCATTGAGGCTACGGTGTCGGAGCCTTGGATGTGGGAGATGTCGAAGCTTTCGATGCGCTTTGGTTCTTCGGGGAGCGTTAGCGCGGATTGCAGGGCTTCGGCGATTGCTTTTGAGCTTGGTTTTAGTACGCGGAAACGCTGGGTGAACGAATGTTTGGCATTTTTTTCTACTAGCTCCATGAAGTGGTGTTTGGGGCCTCGTTGCGGGGTGAGGATTTCTACTTTGTGGCCGGCGGATTCTGTCAGCACTTCTTCCAGTACGCTGCAGTCTTCGAATTCCGTTGGGACGTGGATGTACTTCGGTAGATAGCGGGAATCTAGATAGATTTGCTTAAGCAGCGACGAGAGAAATTCTTTGGGCTCGAAGACTTCTTGATCTTCCCAGTAGAAATCTCGGCGATCCATTACCCGGCCGCCTCTTAGGTGGAATAGGTTGACCGCTACTTGCGGGGGCTCGGCGTACCAGGCGATTACATCGGTATCGTCGCCGGCGGCTGCGGCTATTTTTTGGCGCTCTTCCATTTCGCGTAGAGTGCTTAGGCGATCGCGGTAGCCTGCGGCTTCTTCGTAGCGTTCTTGCGCTGACGCGCTTTCCATTCTTTGCTCGATGCTGCGGGCTAGATCTTTGTGGCGGCCTTCGAGGAACAGGCGGACGTCGGCGGCGGCTTCGGCGTAACGCGCGTCGGTGGTTAGGCCTTCGGCGCAGGGGCCCAGGCAGCGGTGAATGTAATATTGCAGGCAGGGGCGCGGGTGCGTGCGGGTTAGATCGACCGTGCAGCTGGGCACTAGGAAATGTTTGTGGATGAAATGGACCATGCGCCAGGCCAGGTTGGCAGGGAAGTAGGGGCCGTAGTAGATGGAGCCGTCTTTGATTAGGCGGCGGGTTACGTAGACTCGCGGAAATTTTTCGAAGGCGGTGTAGCGGATGTATGGATAGGTTTTATCGTCGCGGAGTAGGACGTTGAATTTTGGTTTGTATTGCTTGATAAGATTATTTTCTAGCGCCAGCGCTTCTTTTTCGTTGTCCACTACGATGTAGTCGATTTCGGCGATTTCGCGGACTAGCGAGCCGGTTTTCGCGTCGAGCGAGCTGGCCTCTACGAAATAGTTACGGACTCGGCTTCGCAGCGAGAGGGCTTTTCCTACGTAGATGATTTGGCCGGCCGCGTCGTGATAGAGATAGACGCCGGGCTGCGTGGGGAGAGAGGCGGCTTTTTCGCGGACGTCCATTAGGATTACGTCGTGCCGTACATTTGGAGCAATGCTTCCGCGTTACAATTGTTCGCGGGGAGCGACACAACTTCGATGATAGCAAACGTCATCGAACTCTATCGAGCGAGGCCTTTGCGGTGAAAGTGGGCGGAATGATGATCAAGATTGCGCTGGCTGGCCTGATTGCCGGCGGCTTTTGCGTCTCGGCGCGCGCACAAGATCCGGCGCCGCCGTCGCCCAATCATTCGCAAGATCAAAAACCGCCTGCCGCAGATTCCGGCAGCAAGCCTGATTCGCATCAGCCGCCGATTCCGATTGGGGCTACTTCGCCGGAGGCTCCTTCGCCGCCGGTGTCTTCGGAGAAATCCGAGGTTTATGATCCTTATAAGGCTAATAAGGATATTGAAGTTGGGCTTTATTATCAGCGCAAGGGCGACCTTAACGCTGCGATTGAACGGTATAAAGACGCCATTCATTATAAATATGATTTTGCGCGGCCTCGAATTTTGCTGGGTGAGGCTTTTGAGAAGCAGCATGATGATGCTGAGGCTGTGCGCTACTACAAGGAATATTTGAAACTGCTGCCTAACGGGCCTGACGCGAAACATGCTCGGGAGCGCGTTGATAAATTGTCGAAGAGATTGTCGGCGGAGAAATAGGGGGCAGTTACGATGCTCGTGGAACGCGGAGGGTGTAGCGCCGGGTTAGGCGTAGGCGAGTGGCCAACGATTTCGCAGGCGTTACACGGGCGGGCGCAGCGAGCGGCGCCCCTACGGGAGAAGGCAACGGCGTAAATGGCAGAGCGCACACCGTAAACCGTAAACCGTAAACCGTAAACCGTAAACCGTAAACCCAGTACCACACCGGGCCGGTCGTAAACCCCGGCCCCTACGCGGACACGAAGCGCGCCTTCGAGTTTCAATTTGAGTGCGGTTGTGTTTGCGGTCGAACGCGAAATTCAAAGTCAAAAACTCCGGCTGGCAGCCGGCGCTACGGGGGTGGCGCCGATTACGGGTGCTTTAGGAATTTTTGGGCGCGATCGTAATTTTTGTAGCGCTTTTCTTCTTGGCGGAAATCCTTGGAGTGGGATGTTAGGCGGCAGCGGGCGAATTTTATTGGATGCTTTACGTGGAGCATTTCGTGGAATAGGACGTATTCGACTACGTATTGGGGGACTTTTTCGCGATCTAAATCTTTGCTTAGGACTATTTGGTTTAGGGCTGGATCGAAATGGCCTAGCGTGCGGCGCCAGGGTTTGCGGCTCCAGCCTAGGCTTGGTCTTGGTAACGCGTTTTCGAAATATTCTTGGTTTAGTTTTTCGAATAGTGGGGCTAGATCGTAGGTTTTTCCAGCTGGTTGTTCGGGGGTTCTTCGGCTTCTGGTGCGGCGCAGATTCGTGAGACGAGCTCTCGTTTGACGCGAATAGGTGAATTCGCGATAGGCGGTTAGATATTCGCGTGGGGTTTTTCGGCGGTACATTCTGGAGAGTAGGATTGCGGCGGCGGATTCGAAGACTTGCAGGTCGGCGTCGCGGAGGATGTCGGAGAGACGGACGTAGGCGATTTCTTGGCGCAGGCGGATGGTGTGGGTTAAGTCGGCGTAGGGATGGAATTCGACGACGAATTGCGGGGGGCGGCCGTGGCAGTTTAGGCGCGTGAAGATACGGTGGAAGAGTTGGGCGCCGCCGGGAACGTGGCGATCGATCGTGCCGCGGAGAGAGGGGGTCGTCACGGTTTTTCGGCGTGGCGGATCGAGAATTTGAGTACGGTTGAAAAAAATACGGCAAGAGATTTCAAATTTCAGATTCGAGATTTCAGATTGAGGCAACGTCAAAAGAGCCGGCAGGGACGCCCTTCGGGATTCAGGGTACAGCGGTATGGGGATTGGCGGCGTCGGCAGAGGGATCTGGCATCATTCTTATTGTGGACGACGGACGGGGGGTGGGGCCATTTCTTTTTCGGATTTGGCGGCGTCGCTGATGGCGTCTTTGGTGCCGTCCATGGCGTCTTCTAGCGTCTCTTTGTAGGACTCTAGGTCGGTGCCTTTTTGTTGGATTTTTTCCAGCGTGGCTAGATATTCCTTTCCCTTGCTCTGCATTTCTTTTATTCCCGCGCGGATGTCCTGTTGTTTTTCTACGGCCAGGCTGATTACATCCGCGGCGTCGTCTATGCAGCCGCTGTAGGCGTTTAGCAGGCCGTTCAGGGTTTCGCCTCGGCGGCTTTGCGGCATGGTGCGGTCTAGTTCGTATTGGAATTTCTTTAGGCGGTCGGCGGCGTAGGTTAGATAGAGCTTTACGCGCATGTTCGGCGAATCCGCGTTGCGGATTTTGTCGGCTTCTTCGTCGGACAAATATTCTTTCTTTTGCGGCGTTGGCGTTCGCGCGGAGTGGCGCGAGCGTATGGCGCTCATCGTGAAAATCGGCTGACGCGCAGATTGCGAAAATGAGTGTGTTGCGCATGGGTGCTCCTACGGCTTTGGATTCTGCGGGCCGGCGCCAGGTTGTCGCGGGAAAAGCTCCTTGATCAGTTCGTTGTTCAATTGTTCTAGCTGGGTGCGGACTTTGGCGTAGTGCTGCTCGTCTTCGCCGCCGAGGCCGGCCAGGATTTCGCGCAGGCGGTGGAGGCTTTCGCGTACGGAAATTTCCAGCTCTTTGTAGCCGGCGGATTTGCGCTCGGGATCTACCGCTTTGGCTTTCAGGGCTTCGTGGGTGGAAATACATTCATCGCGCACCTGCTCTAGATCCTTCAGGCCATCGTCGGCTTTGCCGGAATCTGCTTCGGTGCGAATTTGTTGGAATTGCGATTCGGTTAGCTTGACTAGAATCTTGGCTTTGCGGACGGGATCTTTTTCTGCGTCGAATTGCGATTTGTATTGATTGAGATGATCTTGCGGTTGCATGGGAGGTCGCATGGGCAAGAGGAGAGCGGCCATTGCTAGAGTGCAACCGAATCCGCGAATCGATTTGGCTTGCATGAGGCTGCTTACTTTTTCTTCTCCTTCAGCTCGCGTTCGAGGACGCGGACACGCTCGGCCGAGACGAAATACTCGTCGTTGGGCTTGTCGCCGTTGAGTGCTAGAAATTTGCGGTACGTGTCGATGGCCTCCTGCTTTCGGCCTAGTTTATCGTAGCAGCTGGCGCGGATGTAGATGGAGGTGTCGGGAAGCGTCTGGCGTTTTGCGACTTCGTCTAGCAGCGCGAGGGTGGCGGCGTAATTTCCGCCTTGGTATTCGGCGACCAGGAGATCGTGGAGGACGTCACTTTGGCGTGGATCGGCGCGATAGGCGAGAACCAGTTCTTTGACCGCACCGGGATAATCTTTTTTTTCCAGCAGGACGTGGCCGAGGCGCGCGTGGATGTCGGTGTCGTTGGGTGCGGCGGCTTCTAATTTTTGCAGCGCGGCTACCGAGAGATCGTATTTTTTTAGGCGGTAATAAACTAGCGAACGGAGCTTGAGAGTTTCTGGGGATTCAGGGCGGGTGGTGGCGGCTTGATCGAGTTCGGCTAGGGCTTCTTCATTTTTGCCTAGATCGGTGAGGATGGAGGCGCGCTTGATGCGGGCGATCGAGTCTTTGGGGTTGGATTGCAGGTAGGTCGCTAGTTCTTCGGCGGCGGCTTCGTTCTTTTTTTGCTCGAGTAGAGATTCTGCCAGGCCGTGGTGGGCTGGGGCGGAATCTTGGCGCAGCGCGATGGCGGTGCGGAATTCTTTTTCGGCGTCTTCGTAGTGTTTGGTTTGAAGCAGTGCGCGGGCTAATGCTACGTGGATATCCGCGTTGCCGCTGTCGAGTTCCAGGGCGTCGCGGAATTCTTCGATGGCGCCAGGGATGTCGCCGGTTTTTTCCAGGGCTACGCCGAGCAGGTAAGTGGGAACGGGGAGGCGATGGAGCTCGATGGCTTTGCGCAGCGGGGCAATGGCTTCGGCGGGATGTTTGTCGATCAGGGCCAGGCCGAGGTTGACGAATGCCGGGGCCATTTTTGGGTCGAGTTCGGTGGCGCGGCGATATTGGGTGGCGGCATTTTCGGAATCGTTTAGCGCGGTGTAGGAATAGCCTAGTTGGAAATGAATCGAGGCGTTGGTCGGATATTTGTCGGCCGCGTCAGAATAAATTTTGATTGCCGCGGCGTAATCGTTTTTATCGAGGGCTTCTTGAGCTTGCGTTAGCATGCGCTGGAGCTCGGGATCGACGTCAGGAACGCGGACTTTTGTGTGGGATGGGGCTTGCGCGGCGGCGGGTTGCGTTGTGCTTAAGAATAATGTTGCTGCGAGGGTTGTGGCGGCTGCGATCGCGATCAGGCGGCAGTTTCGCACGATTATTTTCCCGGTAGCGAATTCCGTGGGGATCCGTTTGGCGCCGCTGCGGCCGCCGTCGTGTCTGCCGCCGCGTGGTTTGCGTGATTGTGGTTGTTGTGATTGTTGTTGAGCGCGCGGGCCAGGAATTTTCCGGTGTGCGATTGATTGTTGCGGGCTACCTGCTCGGGCGTGCCTGCGGCGATTACTCGGCCGCCAGCTTCGCCGCCTTCGGGGCCTAGATCGATTACCCAGTCGGCGGATTTGATGATATCGAGATTGTGCTCGATGATGAGCACGCTGGCGCCGCCTTCCACTAATTTCCGGAAAGATGTCAGGAGTTTCTGGATATCGTCGAAGTGCAGGCCGGTGCTGGGCTCGTCGAAGATATAGAGGACTCCGGTGTTCGTCTGGCGAGTGAGATGCGCGGCGAGTTTCAGGCGTTGTGCCTCACCGCCGGAGAGAGTGGTGGCCGATTGGCCGAGACGGAGATAGCCGAGGCCTACTTCTTCGAGGATTTTTAGTTTGGAGATTACTTTTGGAAACGGCGCGAAGAAAGTCAGCGCCTCGCGGACGGTGAGCTGCAAAACATCGTGAATATTTTTATCGCGATACTTCACTTCCAGGACGCTCGATTTGTAGCGCGTGCCCCGGCATTCTTCGCAGACTAGTTCTACGTCGGCCAGGAAGCGCATTTCTACTGTTACGGTGCCATCGCCTTCGCAGGCTTCGCAGCGTCCGCCGGGGATATTGAAGGAAAAATGGCCGGGACCGAAGCTTCGCTTTTTGGCTTCTGGCGTGTTGGCGAAAACTTCGCGGATGGGATCGAACGCCTTCATGTACGTGGCTGGATTGGAGCGTGGAGTGCGGCCGATGGGCGATTGATCGACCATTTCGATTTCGGTGATGGCTGCGTCGCCTTCGATGCGATCCGCGAAATCTTTGTAGCTGGCGTCAAGGCGCTTCGCTTGCAGGGCTTTGTAGAGGACATCGTAGACGAGCGTGGATTTGCCGCTGCCCGAGACGCCGGTTACTGCGGTGATCATGTTCAGCGGAATCATCACGTCCACATTTTTTAGATTGTGGACGCGCGCGCCGGTGATTTTCAGGAATTTGCCGCGGGGCTTGCGGCGTAGGGCTGGTAACGGGATTCGTAGATCGCCGTTTAGATAACGCGCGGTCAGCGAGCGTTTATCCCGGAGCAGGGCATCGAGAGTGCCGGCGAAAATTATTTTGCCGCCGTGTTCGCCGGCGCCTGGCCCGAGATCGAGAATGTGATCGCCGGCTAGCATGGTGTCGGGATCGTGCTCGACGACGATCAGCGTGTTGCCGAGATCGCGCAGACTTTTCAAAATGTGAATCAGCCGGTGCGTGTCGCGGGGATGCAGGCCGATGGACGGTTCATCCAGGACGTAAAGTGCGCCGACTAGATGCGAGCCGAGCGAGGTGGCTAGTTGGATTCTTTGGGCTTCGCCGCCGGAGAGAGTGGAGGTGAGGCGATCCAGCGTCAGATATTCGAGTCCAACTTCCACCAGGTAACGCAGCCTCTGCTGGATTTCTTCCAGGATTTTTTCTGAAATTTCGGCTTCGGCCGGCGTGAGTTGAATCGTGTTGAAAAAATTGTGGGCTTCGGCGGCGGTCATTTTGCCGATTTCGGTGATGGATTTTCCGGCTACGCGTACGGCGCGGGCTTCGGGGCGCAGGCGGGCGCCGTTGCAATCGGGGCAGGTGGCGTAGCCTCGGTAGCGGCTCAGAAAAACGCGCACGTGCAGCTTGTATTTTTTTCTTTCCAGATATTGGAAGAAACCTTTGATGCCGATGAAGTCTTCTTTTTTGTCGCCTTCGATAATGGGCTCGAGTTGCTTTTCGGTTAGATCGCGGATCGGAATATCTAGCGGGATGCCTTGGGCGCGCGCGTAACGCTTCAGATCGATCAGATATTGGCGGTAACGCGGCTTATCCCATGGATCGATCGCGCCCTCGGCCAGCGATTTACTTTTGTCAGGAATCACTCGATCGATGTCGAAATCGATGGTGTTCCCGAAGCCCTGGCAGCGAGGGCACGCGCCGTAAGGATTATTGAAAGAGAAAAGGCGCGGCTCCGGCTCTTGATAGACGAGATTGCAGATCTTACATTCAAAGCGCTCGCTGAAAGTCAGGCGCTCTTCGGGTTGCGAGGCCGGATCGTCGCCGGCGGGAAATTCCAGGATGGCTTCACCGCGGCCTTCGCGATAGCAAATTTCGATCGAGTCCATCAGGCGCGAGCGGATGGCGGGATCGAGCAGCAGGCGATCGACGACGACGTAAGCGGGCTGCGCGAAATCCAGATCGAGCAAAGTTTCCGGCGAGGAAAATTCGTAAGTGCGGCCGCACTGATAAAGTCGATTGAAGCCGCGCTTCTGAAGGCTGACCAGCGTTTCTTTGATCGCTTCGGGCGAGGGCTTCGCGGTTTTTTTTGCGCGCGCCGGTTTTTGCGTCGCGGCGGCAGCGGCGGTGGGATCTTCGGCCAGAACCAGGCGATAGAGGACCAGAAAGCGTCGGCCCGCCGGCATCTTGAGCACGCGATCCGCAATTTCGTCGATGGTGTCTTTGCGCACTTCGTTGCCGCAGCGGATGCAGAAGGTGCGTCCCGCCCGCGCGAAAAGCAGTCGCAGATAATCGTAAATTTCGGTGGCGGTAGCGACCGTCGAGCGCGGATTCCGTGTCGAATTTTTCTGCCGGATCGCAATGGCCGGCGCGATCCCGGTAATTTCGTCCACGTCCGGCTTTTCGATGCGATCGAGAAACTGGCGCGCGTAAGCCGAGAGCGATTCGATGTAGCGCCGCTGTCCTTCGGCGTAAAGCGTATCGAAAGCCAAGCTGGATTTGCCCGACCCGGAAACGCCCGTAACAATGGTCAGCGCATTGTGCGGAATATCGAAGCTGAGGTTCTTAAGATTGTGCACGCGCGCCCCGCGCACGCGAATGGCGTCAATCGAGTCCGGAAGCGTCGCCAAAGATTGCGGGAAGGAGTGCACAGTCTCTGTAGGGTTCGTGGGCATGAGGCTAAACCTAAAATTATACGCCGGAGCGCAAGACGCCGCAAATTGGGGTAGAGTGGCCCGACTTGCGGTTCGGAGAAACGTATGAAATCGTTGCGGATTCAGGACGCCACCTTCCCGATAATTGCGAACGTCATCCAGCGCTTGCACAGTGATCCAGCGAAGTTCGTCTCGCGCGAAGAGATCGCGCAGGTGTTGTTACGTGACACTCATAGCCGGAAATTGGTCGAAGCGGCATATCAGAAAACCGATCGCAAAAAATCAATTCAAAAATATGCCGGCAACTTGGTCGACTGGTTTAGCCAGAGATGGACAGTCGGGGCGCCGAAATGGCTGTCGCTGTTTCAGAAGTTTGAGCGCAGCGAAAACAAGATCGGAGGTCACTGGGCATACAGGCCGTGCGCTCCAAGCGCCGTTATCGTATTCCCCGATGAGGTTGAAGAGCAGGATGCACAAGTATTACCAGAAGGCGGGGTGTTCGCGACGAGCATGTAGCCAAGGCCAATCTCCAAGGAAATCGCAACAAAAATTTCGACGCAGCCATGACCAACATCGTGAACGACGTAAGAACTTTAGCCGCCCAACCGTGTCCTGTTTTTGCCCTCAGCAATTGCCAACGCACGACCGCGGAGTATTAAAAGCGAAATAAAGCGAAAATGCCGGCAATACTGAGGCGGCCCCCGTCCGCCAGAATCATGGCGGGCGCGGGAGGAATACTTGCGCGAGACGAGGAAGTGGCTCTAATCAGGACGGATTACGATTAGAAATCAACGTAACTCCAACAAAACAAAGACCCGGCTACGTTTCTAATCGGGAAAAAACGCCTGATTTAGCCCCTTGAAACGCAGGCTCGCCCGCTTCAGCCTGTTTTCGTCTAGGTCCAATGACTAGGTACGACCAAGTCGATGCAACCGCGGGCCTTCACCTCGATCATGCCGAGAAATGAATTCGTTCATTTCTGGGGTTGAGGCTTCCAGTCAGCGCCGGTTGGATCGTACTTTTGAGCCTCAAGGTCAACACCGGTGTTGTGCCCTAACGTGATCTTCCAGGCGTGCTTTCGCTTCACGACGACAAATGAAAGCCTGCCTTGCCCGGGCGGCAGTTTAGTGACTCCATCCGGCGCCAATCCCTCATTCACTGAATGCTCTGTCAAGACAACTATTGCTACATCCGGCGCCACCCCTCGGATCACCATATCTGAGTAACTAAAGCCACCGTTGCGGAAGACTGTTGGACCGTATGCGGCATGCGCTTTTATGACATTGTCTTTTCCGTGCCAGAACATGCCGACAACGTTGATCCAGTCGGCATCGTCCGCGAATAGGTCTGCATACGCCTTCCAGTCTTTGTGATTCATGGCTTGCGGAACTTCCATGATCAAGGTTCGAATGGCGGTTTCATCCGACGCGGACAGTGTCTGCGCTTGCAAACAAGACGACATGATGAGGAACAGCCAACCTGCGATTAGCGGACGAACGGCAAACCGCATATCGGCACCTCCCATCTCTCACAAAATGAACAAGCACATCCCACCGAGACTTGTGGTTGATTCTATAGTCCGACGGCCTGAATGTAAACGCGATCCGCCACCGCAGCCGTTTTGCAAGTTGCAGTCGTTGCCGATCCCGCGTCGTCATCGCGTGGGGCAAAATCTCCTCTTTTTGCGCCCGTCGGGCTAAGCTGAGTCCGATGGCTTCGAAGGGCATTCTTTCCCTCCTCGCGGGCGGACACCGCCGGTCGATCGGCCAAGCCGACGAGGTTGCGGCGGCCGTCTCGAAAGAGCCCCAATTATTTCCTGACTTGATCGAGGGATTGTGGTCCGAAGACCCGCTGGTGCGGATGCGGGCAGCAGACGCGGCGGAAAAAGTGACGCGAACCAATGCTGCGCTGCTTCAGCCTTACAAGAAGCGCTTACTCGGCCTGCTGGCTGACGCCGTCGAGCAGGAATTGCGTTGGCACCTCGCGGCAATGGTTCCGCGGCTGCGGCTCGGCGCGGCCGAACGACGAGTTGCGTCGGGGGCGTTGCAGAGCTACCTCGGCGACCGCAGCTCGATCGTGAGGACTTTGGCCCTGCAGGGATTGGCTGATCTGGCGCAGGACGATTTGAAGATGCGCGCGGGCGTAATTCAACTGCTGCGCGAGGCTTGCAGAAGCGGGACGCCTGCAATGAAAGCTCGCAGCCGGAAATTGATGGGTCGTTTTGTACTGCTGAGAGGAAGGGCTGAGACCTGAGTTTGAAAGTGGGAGAGCGAAATGCATAAGGCGAAATGCGAAAGCGGAAAGGCTACAGCGAAAATCAACAGATAGTCGAACGGCGGGAGGGCTAAAGCACCCTCCCCTACTTTCGGACCATGTCTTGTAGGTCGCTTAGTTTTTCGTCTAGTTGATTTAGTTTTTGGGCTAGGCCTTGGATTTCGGTTTCGGCGCGGCGATTCACCGCGAAATCTAGTTCGCCTCTCACTCGGTCCTTCATATCTTGACGATTTTGGCTCATTAGGATTACTGGGGCTTGGATGGCGGCCAGCATGGAGAGCATCAGATTCAGAAGGATGAAGGGATAAGGATCCCAGGCGTTGTGGCCGAGCACCAGGTTGGCGATGGCATAGAGCCCGCTGACCGCCAGGAATACGATGATGAAAGTCCAGGAGCCGGCGATTTGTACCATGGAGTCCGCGGTTTTTTCGGCGAAGGTTTCTTCTTCTTCAATTAGTTCGTTGACGTTGCGGGTGGCGCGCAGGCGGACGAGTTGCTGGGCGTTGTGGAATTGTCGGCCAAGGACGGTGAGCATGTCCATGCCGGCGTGGGGCTTGCGGGCGATGAGCACGGCGATATCGTCGCGGCTGACTTCGATGCAGACGGCTTCGTCGACGGCGGTGGCGTTGGTTTGATGCGGGGTTTGCTCGAGCATGGAGGCGAAGCCGAAGAAGTCGCCGTGGGTGGGCTCGTCGATCACGACTTCTTGATGATCTTCGTCGACAGTGGTGACGTGAACGTGGCCCGAGACCATTACGTAGGCTTGGCCGTTGGCGTCGCCGATTTTGTAGATGCGCTGGCGCGGGGCGAATTGCTTTAGCTCGACCTGCGCGGCGAGGATGGCCATTTCGTCGTCATCGAGCAGGGAGAAGAGTGGGACGTGTTTGAAGACTTCGGGATTGCAGGACATGGGTCACCTCGGCTCGGGCTGTACGCCGCGGGCGGCGAGTGCGACGAGCGGCCACGGCGATTTGCAGCCGCACATCATAAACCGGATATCGGGATTTGAGTTGAACGGAGAATGAACTCATGCGGGTCCGGAGTGGATCTGCGGACGAACGGAGGGCCGAAAGGCGGGAGGGCTAAAGCACCCTCCCCTACTGGTAGCGCAGGGCTACTACTGGATCTACGCGCGTGGCGCGGCGGGCTGGGATGAAGCACGCGAATAGAGTGACTCCGATTAGCAGGACTGCGACTGCTAAGAATGTCAGCGGGTCGGTGGGTTTTATGCCGAAGAGCATTTTGGACATTAGGCGCGTTAGGACTAGGGCGGCGGGCAGGCCCAGGGCGACGCCTGTCAGCGCCATTTTTGCGCCTTGCGTGATTACCATTTTTAGGACGTGGGTGCGTTGCGCGCCGAGGGCCATGCGGATGCCGATTTCGTTGGTGCGTTGAGCGACTAGATAGGAGACGACGCCGTAGATTCCTAGCGCGGCTAGCAACAGAGCTAACGCGGCGAAGCCTGCTAGCAAAATCATGGAAAAGCGCTGCGAGGCTAGCGAGATCGCCAAGATTTCGTCCATCGTTTGCGCTTGGTAGACGACTTGTTCGCTGTTCATATGGCGGATGGATGCGCGAATGGCGTCGAAGATTGGGGCGGAGGCGCCTTCGTAGCGAACGGCTACTGAGGTGCCGGAGGGTACTTGCGCGATTTGGTCGTCGGGCATTTGCATGAACGGTAGATAGATTTGATCGTGAAGTTGCGTGCTATCGCTGATTAGATCCCATTGCTTGACGTGGCCTACTACGCCGATGATTTCGGCGGTGTTGGGAGTGCTGCCGATGCCGCCATCGAAATAGAGACGCTTGCCTACTGGATTGGCGGAGCCAAAATATCGGCGAGCGAATTCTTCGTCGATCAGAGCTACTGGGGCGGAATGTTCGTCGTCGGCGGTGGTGAAAAAGCGGCCGCGCTTTAGGGGGATTTTCATTACGTCGAGGTATTGCGGCTCGACGATATATTTCAGCGCCCAGTTCATTTCGTTTTTGTTCGCGGGTTGCGGATCGCCTTCGCGCCAGAAAAGGATTTCGTCGTCGCCGCTCATAGGGAAGGCGCCCCAGGAGAGAGTGGTGGATTGGACGCCGGGGACGGAGGCGAGAGTGGCGTCGAGTTGGCGGAGAGTGGCGCGGACTTTATCGGGTTGGGCGTGGATCATGGAGGGCGAGAGATTTAGGCCGAAAGTTAAGATATTGCTCGAGCGAAAGCCGGGGTCGACGCGCCAGAGAGCGGCGAGAGTGCGCGTGGCCAGACCGGCGCTTACCAACAAGACTAGAGCTAGCGCTACTTCTACTACCACGAAGATGGCGTGGGCGCGCTGGCGCGACGAGGTTACGGCGCGGCCGCCTTCGCTGAGAGTTTTTTGTAGATCAGGCTTTGAGAACCGGACCGCGGGCGCGAGGCCGAATAGAATTCCCGCGCCCATCGAAATTACTAGCGTGAACAGGAGGACGTGGAAGTCCACGCCGACTTCATCGGCGCGCGGTAACGCGCTTGGTAATGCGGCTAAAGCTGCTTTCGTGCCCCAGTAGGCTAGCAGCAGGCCTAGCGCGCCGCCGGTTATGGCTAGTAGCAGGCTTTCGGTGACGTACTGGCGAAGAAGCCGTGCGCGGCCGGCGCCTAATGCGGTGCGGATGGCGAATTCGCGGGCGCGGCCGGTGGAACGGGCGAGTTGAAGATTGGCTACGTTCACACAGGCGATCAAGAGCACGAGGCCTACCGCGCCGAAGAGGACTAACAGAATTGGTTGCGTGTCGCCGACTATCAGTTGGCGCAGCGGGATGATGGTGGCGCCGATGCCTTTGTCGGCGTCAGGGTAAGTTTGCGCGAGGGCTTGCGTGACTGTGGCCATGTCGGCGCGGGCTTGCTCGAGGGTGACGCCGGGTTTTAGGCGGGCGATGCCGTGGAAGCCGAGGCCGGCGTAGCGGCTTGGTAGGAATGGATTGTCCCATTGGCCGATGGGAGCGTATAGCTCGGTGGCGCTGAAATTCATGATCGATAAATTGAAATTTGCTGGGACTACGCCGACGATGGTGAAGGATTTGCCGTTGAGCGTGATGCTTTTGCCGAGAATATCTGGGGAGGATGCGAATTTGCGTTTCCATAGGCCGGCACTGATTAGAACGATGGGCGCGGCGCCGATTCTATCTTCGCCGGGAAGAAACATTCGGCCTGCGACCGGCTGCACTCCGAGGATGCTGAAGAAATCGGAGGAGATGAATTCTGCGTTGATTTGCTCGGATTCGCCTTGGCCGGTGAGAGTGAAGCCGTTGGGACGGGAGATGGCCATTTGCTGGAAGGAATGATTTTCGCGCTGCCAATCTAGAAAATTCGGGAAAGAAATCGAGCCGCTTTCGAAATTGGGTTTGCTCTCGTGCAGTGTGACGAGACGATCGGGTTGTGGGTAGGGAAGCAAATTGAGTAGAACGCCATTTACGATGGAGAAGAGTGCGGTGTTGGCGCCGATGCCCAGGGCTAGGGTGAGGATTGCTATGAGTGCGAAGCCCGGAGATTTTGCTAGGACGCGGGCTCCGAAGCGGATGTCTTGGGCGATGCGTTCGAGGCTGGACCAGCCCCAGATTTCGTGGGTGATTTCGCGGATCAGGGTGAGATTCCCGAATTCGCGGCGGGAGTTGGCGGCGGCTCGTGCTGCGGATTCGCCTTGCTCGAGGCGATCGTTTGTTGCGAGTTGAAGATGGGAGCGGATTTCTTCTTCGAGCTCGGAAGTGCGGTCGCGCTTGCGCCAGAATTTCGGACTCACGACGCCGTTCTCCTTTTCGACGCGGCGAGGACGCCTGCTACTGCGGCGCAGATTTGATCCCAGCGCGATCTTTCGGTGGCTAGTTGTTTGCGGCCGGCGCTGGTTAGGCGGTAGTACTTGGCGCGCTGATTATTTTCGGAGATTTTCCAATCTGACGCGATCCATTTTTGCTTTTCCAGGCGATGGAGGGCTGGGTAGAGCGAGCCGGTGTCTACTTGGAGGATTTCGCCGGATTGGGAGCGGATGTTGCGGGTGATGGCGTAGCCGTGTTGCGGGCCCCAGATTAGGGATTGCAGGATGAGGAGGTCTAGGGTGCCTTGCAATAATTCGATGCGGCTTTGGTAGCGCTTTTTCATCAGGCTTCCTTGGATGTAGGCATTCTACTGCTTGGCGTGTAGATTGTCTACATCCTAAGTAGCGCCGGCGTCTCTGCCGGCATCCTACGATTACAAATTGTCGCTCGGGCAACTTTCTGCGACGGATTACTGCAGACAACCATCGCAATTAATTTTCTCGTTCAGTCCGCGCGTGAGCTTCGGCGTGGCCTTGTTTTTCGCTCGTAAGATGCCGGCAGGGACGCCAGCGCTACTTAGAGGCGCAGCTTGGTGATAGATTGTCGCGCTGAGGGTTAATTTTGTGACTACGAACGCTAGTCCGTTCAAACGGGTGATTTGGATTGTGCTCGATAGCGTGGGCATTGGGGAATTGCCGGATGCTGGGGATTATGGCGATGTGGGGCGGGATACGCTGGGGCATATCGCGAGGTCGCGGGCTTTGGCGCTGCCCAATTTAGTGAAGTTGGGTTTGGCGAATATCAAGCCGCTGGCGCATCTTGCGGCGGCTGCTTCGCCGATCGGCTGCTTCGGAAAAGGGGCTACGCACTCGCCGGGGAAAGATACTACTACCGGGCATTGGGAGATGGCGGGGATTTGGTTGCCGCAGGCTTTTCCGGTTTATCCGCATGGATTTCCTTCTGAATTGATTGCGGAGTTTGAGAGGCGGATTGAGCGGCGGACGATTGGGAATAAGCCAGCTTCGGGGACTGAAATTCTTAAGGAGCTTGGCGAGGAACACGTGCGTACTGGATTTCCGATTGTTTATACGTCGGGGGACAGCGTGTTTCAGATTGCGGCGCATGAGGATGTGATTTCGGTGCCGGAGCTTTACCGGATGTGTGAGATTGCGCGGAAATTGCTGGATGGGCCGAATCGCGTGGGGCGCGTGATTGCCCGGCCGTTTACTGGGAGTGTGGGGAATTTTCGGCGGACTGAACGGCGGCATGATTATGCTGTGGAGCCGCCTCGGCCGATGTTGATGGATGTGTTGATGGAGCGGGGCGTGCCTGTTTTTGGCGTTGGGAAGATTCATGACATTTATAACGGGCGCGGCGTGGATGATTACGTGACTACGAAGAATAATGTGGATGGGATGTTGAAGATTGATCAGGCACTGGCTCAGCGGACTGATGGGTTGATTTTTGCGAATTTGGTGGATTTCGACATGCTTTATGGGCATCGCAAGGATGTGGAGGGATTTGCTCGATCGTTGGAAGAATTTGATGAGCTGCTGGGGTCGCTTTTGACGAAACTTGAGCGCGGCGATCTTTTGTTGATTACTGCGGATCATGGTTGCGATCCGGGTCCGGTGAATCCTACTACGGATCATTCGCGGGAATATGTGCCGATTTTGATTTATGGGGTTGGGGCTGCTGCGGGTGTGAATATTGGAGTGCGGGCTACGCTCAGTGACATGGGGCAAACGGTGGCGGAGAATTTTGAGGGGAGGATTTTGCGGGGGGAGAGCTTTTTGGGGGAGATTGCGGGGTAGCGTGGCTTGGTACCGCTGGCGTCTGTGCCGGCTCTTTCGACGACGAGTGTTGGCTTTGAGCGTGAGTTTCTGCGGAGCGCGTCTTCAAATGCTCGAGTTGGTTTAGTTTTTTAGGCCGGCCGTGATATTTGCTTGTGGCGAGAAGAAGCTCGCAAAAGGCGCCGGCAGAGACGCCAGCGGTACGGGGGAGGGCGCTACTTTGCGCCTGACATGCCTTTTGCGAAATAGCCTGTTCGGGTGCGGACTGAGAGTTTGCCGCGGCCTTTGGCGTTGACCAGGACTTGGACGGCGCGGAAGGTTCCGTTCTTGTCCGTGTTCGTCGGGTAGTAGCCTAGCGTGTATTGGTTGCGGATATCGTGGGCGATCATGGTGCAGATCGGCGCCACTTCGTCGAGGCTATTCGGGAAATAGGCGGCGCCGCCCGTGGCGTCTGCCAGTTGCGTCAGGATTTTTTTGGAATTGCGGACCATGCGCTTGTCGTGCGATTGGTCGTAATCGCTGAAAACTCCCACGGCGTAAATCAAGGCATTGGATTGCTGGGCGGCTTTGATCGTGTATTCGAAAGATTTGCGGCTGGCGTCGTCGTCGCCGTCGGTGATTACGAGTAGAACCTTTTTGTCCTTGTGTGCTTTTTTCAGGTGATCGAGCGAGCCTACTACTGCGTCGTAGAGCGCGGTGCTGCCGCGGGAATCGATGCGTTCCAGGGCTTCCTGTAATTCTTTGGGATCGTTCGTGAAATCGCGATCTAGATCGAGATAGTAGTCGTCGTTGAAGTTCACTACGAAAACTTCGTCCTGCGGATTGCTGGTTTTTACGAAAGTTAGAGCTGCGGAATTTACTTGGGAGCGCTTTTCGCGCATGCTGCCGCTGTTGTCGATGACCAGGCCCATGCTCACGGGAATATCTTCGCGGGCGAAAACGGAAATGCGCTGCTCGACTTTGTCTTCGAAGACTTTGAAATTGTCCTGTTTGAGATCGGGGACGAATTGGCCCTTGGCGTCTTCGACCGTGGCGTGCAGGACGACCAGATCGACATCCTTCTTTAACGTGGCGCCCGGAGGAGATTGCTGAGGCTTTTGTTGTTGGCCTCCGTTGAAAAGTTCGGACGGCTTGGCGCCCGGCGGCGGAGGGGGATCGGCTTGCGCGCGCGTCGATGGGGAGAAGAGTAGGGCGACGCTTAGTAACAGTGCGAGCATGGCGATTCGCTTGGAAATTTCTGCGCGGAGAAATTTAGTGGCCGGGAGCGAAATACCCTGAACGGGCGAAGACTTCGAGCGGCGGCAATCCGTGCGGCGGGCGCAGTCGGATCTTGATTTTGCGCCATTTGCCGTCGCGCGCGTGATTGCTTGGCCGGTAGCCGAGAACATATTGATTCCGTAACTCCATGCTGATCTTCGAAGCGATGTCGGGAAGATCATTCAGGCTGGCCACGCGAAAAGTGCGGCCGCCTGTCATTTCCGTGAGTTCGTTCAGCAGGCCGGGGCCGCTGCGTTCTTCCGGGGTGGCATATTCGGGCCCATTATCATAGATGCCGATGGCGTACATCTGGACGTCTGCCTCTTTCAAGTACTTGCGGACGTCCATTTCAGTATAACGACTATGGTTATCGCCGCCATCAGATATGATGAGCAACGCTTTCTTTGAGTTACGGGCACCCTTCATCTGGCTTAGGCCGAGATAAATTCCATCGAAGAGCGCGGTTTGTCCGTGAGCGGTGGTGTAGAGCAGGCGATCTTGTAGTTCTTCTACGCTGGCTGTGAATGGGCTGGCCAATTGCGCGCGATCATTGAAATTTACCAGGCAGAATTCATCTTGCGGGTTGGCGGTTTTGAAAAATTGGACCGCGGCCAGGCGGGATTTTTCGAATTTGTCGGCCATGCTGCCACTCATGTCGAAAATTACGCCGATGGAGATGGGGACATCTTCGCCGGAGAAGCGGACGATTTCTTGTTCAGCGTTGTCTTCGAGGATGCGGAAATTTTCTTGCTCGAGGCCGGTGACTAGGCGGCCGTAGGGATCGGTGACGGTTACGTTGACGAGGGTGAGATCTACGTCGAGCTTGAGTGGCTTGCCGCCGGATTTTTTCGGGGCTTGCGTTTGCGGCGGAGGTGGATCCGGGGCGGCGGTAGTGGCCGCGGATTGCGTCGGAGATTGGGCTGGCGATTGTGCGAAGTAGGAGGGAACTGCGAGGAAAGCGATGAAACCGATCAAGAGAGCGCAAACTAGCCCGGAGTACTTATTCGATCCACGCTTCCTGGCGTGATCCCTCAAGTTTTCCCCGGTGCTGGGCCGCGGGCGACGAAGGGTCGGGCGGCATCCAGACTCTCTGGTTCGGATTCTACCACTGGCTTTTTGCAAAGCAAGCGGGGTTGCTATCAATTATTGATGTGCTTGGGTGTGGTGAGGTGACATAGAACTGGCGTCGGGAAGCGCGTGTTATGATCTGGCGGTTTTTGTAGCGCTGGCGTCCCTGCCGGCATCTTACGATTAGCGACGACGGCGAGGGCGAAGATTGGGGACGGCGCGATTGGTAAAATGCGGGATGTGGTTCGGTTTTGGAGTCCGGCCGTGACGCTCGTTTGTGGCTCGATGTGGCGTCGTAAGATGCCGGCAGGGACGCCGGCGCTACTTTAATGACTGACTCGAACGGACAAGGCGCGATTGTTGTGATTCCGGCGCGTTACGATTCTGTGCGCTTTCCGGGGAAGCCGTTGGCGCCGATTGCTGGGCGGGCGATGATTGCGCGGGTTTACGAGCGGGCTAAGAAGGCGGATCGGGTGACGCGCGTGATTGTGGCAACCGATGATGAACGAATTTTGAATGCGGTGAAGGAATTTGGCGGCGAAGCGATCATGACGCGGCGCGATCACTCCAGCGGAACGGATCGCATTGCCGAAGTGGCTGCGCATATTCCTGCGGCGATTTACGTGAATGTTCAGGGAGACGAGCCGCTGATCGATCCTGCTGCAATTGACGCGATTGTTAAGGCCATGGAAGAGGACGAAGCGATTCAGATCGCCACTCCTTCCGTCACGATCAAGGTCGCCAACGAAATCATGGATCCGAATGTGGTGAAAGTGGTGACGGACTTTGACGGGAACGCGCTTTATTTTTCGCGGGCGCCGATTCCTTGGGTGCGCGATCGCGGGGCTTCCGTTGCGGCGCGGCATGCGAAGCATATTGGGCTTTATGCTTTCCGGCGCGAGGCGCTGCTTGAGTTTGCTACGTTTCCGCCAGGGGAATTGGAACGGATTGAGCAGCTGGAGCAGTTGCGATGGTTGGAGAATGGATATCGGATTCGCGTTGTGGAAGTGGAGTATGAGGCGGTGAGTGTGGATGTGCCGGCGGATGTGGCGCGAGTGGAGAAGATTTTGCAGGAGCGCGGAGAAGCTTAAGAATCTCCGCGTAGTTTTTTTTGGATCATGGAGACGCGCAGAATGCCGGATTGCGTTACGCGGATGCAAATAGGCCACGCTTTCTCAGGTGCTACTCGGGCGGGCGCAGCAAGCGTGCGCCCCTACGGGAATATTCAGATTCGCGGCGCATATTTACAGAGCCCACTCGCTTATTCGAATTGCGAAGGATGATTTGACACGCGGGGCGATTCTCCTCATAATGCGTTGTACGCACACCTGAGCGGAGGAATTTCCGAAACTTGCGAAGCGGCCCGAAGTATATCTTTGTAACGGGCGGCGTGGTTTCTTCTCTTGGAAAAGGTGTCGCAGCAGCCTCCATGGGCTGCTTGCTTGAAAGCCGCGGCCTCACAGTTACCCTCCAGAAGTGCGATCCCTACCTGAACGTTGATCCCGGAACGATGAGTCCTTATCAGCATGGCGAAGTTTTCGTGACTGATGATGGGGCGGAGACGGATCTTGATCTGGGGCATTACGAGCGCTTCACAAACGCGAAGCTGACGCGCGATCACAACTGGACTACCGGGCGCATTTACGAATCGATTCTGACGAAAGAGCGGCGCGGGGATTATTTGGGTAAGACGGTGCAAGTGATTCCGCACGTCACCGATGAAATCAAAGCTACCTTTCGAAAAATCGCCGATACCGCGGACATTATTATTGTGGAGATCGGTGGAACGGTTGGCGATATCGAGTCGCTGCCGTTTTTGGAAGCGATCCGGCAGATGCGGTTGGAGTTGGGGCCGGAAAATGCCATTTTTGTTCACCTCACGCTGGTGCCTTACATCGCTACCGCTGGGGAATTGAAGACCAAGCCTACGCAGCATAGCGTGAAGGAATTGCTAAGCATCGGGATTCAGCCGGATATTTTGCTTTGCCGCAGCGATCGGCGGTTGGAGCAGGATTTGAAATCGAAGATCGCGCTGTTTTGCAATATGGCGGAATCTTGCGTGATCTCCGCGCCGGATGTAGCGAATATCTATGAAGTGCCGATGTCGCTGGCGAGCGAGGGACTGGATGAGCAGGTGCTGCGCTTGCTGCACATCGAAGCGCCGCAGCGCGATTTGAGCAAGTGGATTGCGATGCTGGAGCGGCTCGAGCATCCCGAAGGCGAAGTGCGCATCGGTGTGGTGGGAAAATATGTGCAGCTCGAAGATGCTTACAAAAGTTTGCGCGAAGCTTTGATGCACGGCGGCTTGGCGAATCACCAGCGCACGGTGATTGAATGGATCGAGGCGGAAGAAATTGATTCGCCGGAGACGGCTGAGCAGCGGTTGCGTCACGTGGATGGAATCCTGGTGCCGGGCGGATTTGGGAAGCGCGGGATTGCGGGGATGGTGCACGCGATTACCTATGCGCGGCAGAAAAAAGTGCCGTTCTTTGGGATTTGTCTCGGGATGCAATGCGCGACGATCGAATATGCACGGCAGGCTTGCGGAATGGATCGGGCGGATAGCACGGAGTTCGATCCTTCTACGCCGAACCGCGTCATTTATAAATTACGCGAGTTGCTGGGCGTCGATGAGATGGGCGGGACGATGCGGCTGGGGGCTTGGTCCTGCAAGCTGGAGGCTGGGTCTTTTGCGCATCGTGCTTATGGGCAACTGGAAATTTCCGAGCGGCACCGGCATCGCTATGAATTCAATCGCGAGTATGAGCCTACGCTGGTGGCCGCTGGATTTCGCATTACCGGGAAGACGCCTGATGGCGTTTATGTGGAAGTAGTTGAGGTTGCCGATCATCCTTGGTTCGTGGGCGTGCAATTTCATCCGGAATTTAAGTCGAAGCCGCTTTCGCCGCATCCTCTATTTGCCGCTTTTATAAAAGCTAGTCATGAGCATCGCCGCAGTCATCATGCTGTGGCGGCTGAAGCTGCGCGCGTCCGCACAGCTGAGCCTGCTGATTAGCTAACCGCATAAGTGAATCTCGTAGCGCCGGCTGCCAGCCGGCGTTTTTGCGCCAATAAGCCGGCAAAGTCGCGCGAGTGCATGAGGCGCCATTGTACCGCTGGCGTCCCTGCCGGCTCTTATGATCGCGAGTGTCGGCAGGCCTGCAATCGTCGGTGGCGCGCAGGATCAAGGTCAGGGCTTTGATTTGGTTGGGTGGTCCGTCCTTCAGGTTTGACCTTTTTTTGAAATCGAGGTCGTAAGAGCCGGCAGGGACGCCAGCGGTACCAAAACCGGCGTCGCGGCGTTTTCCCTTGCACTTCTACAGGAGTGAGGTTAGAGTCCCTGTCGAAGCTTAAGGGGAGATCTGCTCATGGGTGAATCTAAACTGGAACTTCCACAGGGGACACTGGACCTGTTAATTCTGCGCACCTTGTTGCTTGGACCGGAGCATGGTTGGGCGATTTCGGAGCGCATTCAGCAGATTTCTAAGAAGGTGCTGCAGGTGCAGCAGGGGTCGCTGTATCCGGCGCTGCACCGGTTGGAGCGGCGCGGTTGGATCAAGGCGAAGTGGAGCACTTCTGAGAATAATCGGCGGGCGAAGTATTACGAATTGACGCGGGCGGGGCGCAAGCAACTGGAAGTGGAAGAAAGTGCGTGGCGCAAACTGGCTGCGGCCATCGCGCAAGTTTTGGAAACCGCGTAGGAGCCTCCGAATGTTCAGCGATTTGCTCTATCGTGCGCGTTCGCTATTTCGCCGGAAGCGAGTCGAGTCCGAATTCGATGACGAATTGCGCTTTCACTTCGAGCAACAAGTCGAGGCAAACCGTGCATCCGGCATGAGCACGCTGGAAGCGCGGCGGCAGGCGCGGTTGAAATTCGGCGGCTTCGATCAACTTAAACAGGAATTGCACGACGCACACGGCGTGAGCTTTTTCGATTCACTGGCGCAGGACGTTCGCTTTGCTGCGCGGATGCTGTTGCGGGCGCCCGGCTACACGATTGTGGCGATTCTCACGCTGGCTCTCGGCATTGGCACCAACGTGGCCATCTTCAGCTTCGTGGATGCGTGGCTGATCAAGGGCCTGCCTTTTCCGCACGGTTCGCAACTTGTCGTGGTGAAGGCGCGAGACATTAAGAAGGGCTGGATTGGCGACATTCTGACGCCCGGCGATTTTCTATCGCTGCGCGATCAAGCGGCGCCGCTCTCCTCCATTTCGGCGTGGGACATGAGCGATTTTAGTCTCTCGGGTGACGGCACGCCCGAGCGCGTTCAAGGTGCGCACGTCGGTGCGAGCTTCTTCGAGGTCCTCGGCGTCGCGCCGATGCTTGGCCGGACTTTTTTCCCGCAAGAGGAGTGGCTGGGTGCGAATCCCGTGGCAGTGATCAGCCGTGGATTGTGGGCCAGCCGCTTCGCCAGCGATCCGCAAATTGTCGGGCGCAAGATTATCGCGGACGGAGAATCCTGCACGATCGTCGGTGTGGCGCCACCGAATTTTCAATTGCCGCTGATGGGCGCGGCAAATATTTGGATGCCGATGGTCTGGACCGACACGCAGCGTGCCTCGCGCGAAGGCGTCGGGTATGGCGCGATCGCGCGCTTGAAGCCTGAATCAAATTTAGTCGCGGCCAACCTGCAATTGAAGTCCATCTCGGCGCAACTGGAGCGCGACTTTCCAGCCACCAATGAGAACGAAGTTTTTTACCTCGCGCCGCTGCATGAGGAAATCGCGGAACACGAGGGCGGCGATCACGTGCTGGTATGTTTTTGGATCGTCGGGCTGGTGCTGTTGATCGCGTGCGCGAATGTAGCGAATCTGATGATTGCGCGGGCGTCGGGCCGGGCGAAGGAAATCGCGGTGCGCAGCGCACTGGGCGCCACTCGACGGCGGATTGCGCGGCAGCTGCTGACCGAATCCGCAATTCTATTTTCGCTGGGCGGCACGGCGGGACTGCTCTTCGCCGTGCTGGGAATGAGTTGGATCGATTCGTTGATTCCCGAACGCAGCCGCGGCTTTCTGATGAATTATGGCCATGTGGATTTGGATCTCGTAACGCTCGCGTATGCGCTTGGCCTGGCGTTCGTCTGCGGAATTATTTTCGGTCTTGCTCCTGCGTTGCAGGCTTCGAAGCTCGATCTCAATGGCGTCCTCAAAGAAGCCTCGGGCCACATCTCGAGCGGCAAGCGCGGGATGCGCATGCGTCGAATTTTTGTCGCCGGAGAAGTTGCGGTCGCCGTCGTTGTGTTGATTTCTACGGCGTTTCTGGTTCAGAGCTTTGTGCACATGGTGAAGGCTGATCCTGGCTTCCGCCCCGCAAATCTGATCACCACGCAAGTCGACCTGCCGAAAAACAAGTACCCGGCGGATGCGCAGGTGCGGGCCTTCTTCAATCAGGGGCTTGAACGCATGCGTGCTTTGCCGCAGGTCGAGTCCGCGTCGGTGACGCGGTCCGTCCCTTTCACTGGCCTGGGCGACGTCGAGAAAATTTATCGCGCCGACCGGCCTGTGCCTGCGCCGAATGATGCGATCTATGCGCAATATTCCGCGATTACGCCGGAATACTTTTTGACTTTGGGCATTCCGCTGCGGAGCGGCCGCGCATTTACGGAAGCAGACGACACCGGAACGGCCAATGTGGCCATCATTAACGAGCGGCTTAGAAAGCAGTTGTGGCCGGATGCGGATCCGGTCGGGCAACAGCTTGTGATCGGCGATGCGCACACGGTTGTGAGCATCGTCGGAGTTGTTGGCGACGTGAAGATGGATCGCATGAGCGAAAAGCCGCGGCGCGAATTGTATCTTCCATTCGCTCAGGCGCCGGCGCGCTCGGCGGACTTCGTTATTCACTCGTCGGGCAACGACGAAACTTTGGCCGCGGCGATGCGCGACGCGATTTGGTCGGTGGACTCGCAGCAACCCGTTTCGAAGGTCAGCCGCATCGATTCGCTGATGGCCGACGTCCTGGCGCCCGATCTGATCCTCAGCCAACTCGCCGGATTTTTCGGGTTGCTGGCCGTTTTTCTCGGTGCTATCGGAATCTACGGAGTGATGGCGAATTCCGTGGCGCAACGCACTAATGAAATTGGCATTCGCATGGCGCTGGGGGCGAGCCCGAAGCAGCTTGTTACGCTGGTGGTGGGTGAAGGGCTGAAGCTCGCGATCATCGGCATTTTTGCCGGCGTGTTGGTTGCACTCGCGCTTACGCGCTCGATGGCCTCGATTCTCTATAACGTGAAAACCAGTGACCCGCTAATTTTCACCGCCGTTGCGATCTTCTTCGCTTTCGTCGCGGTGCTGGCCTGCGGAATTCCGGCGTGGCGAGCGCTGCGCGTCGATCCGACTATCGCGTTACGATACGAATAGTGGGAAGTACAGCTCGCGCCCCAATGGGTGCAGTCGCGTTGTGCCTTCGTAGGCGATTCCGTTAGAATCCAGACCGCTGAGAACATGGCGGAACACACATTTTCGGTTGGCAAAATTCGGCTTGGCGCTGACGCGCCGCTTTTTGTGATTGCGGGGCCTTGCGTGATTGAGAGCGAGGCGCATGCTTCTATGCTGGCCGAGCGCTTGGCGGCCGCGGCTGGCGAGCTTGGCGTTGCTTTGATCTTCAAGGCTTCGTTTGATAAGGCGAATCGAACTTCTGTTGCTTCTTACCGCGGGCCTGGGTTGACCGAAGGGTTGCGGGTTCTTGCGGCGATCGCTCGGCGGACTGGTCTGCCGGTGCTTACGGACATTCACGATGCTTCGCAGGCTGGGGCTGCTGCGGAAGTTTGCGATGTGTTGCAGATTCCGGCGTTTCTTTGCCGGCAGACGGATTTGTTGGTGGCGGCGGGACGGACTGGGCGGGCGGTGAATATTAAGAAGGGGCAATTTGTGGCGCCGGCGGAGATGCGTACGGCTGCGGAGAAAGTGGCTAGTGCGGGGAATGAGAAAATTATTTTGACGGAGCGCGGGGCTTCGTTTGGGTATCAGAATCTTGTGGTCGATATGCGTGCATTTCCGGTCATGCGGAAATTTGGGTATCCGATTGTGTTTGATGCTACGCATTCGGTGCAATTGCCTGCTGCTGATGGGAAATCGAGTGGAGGGCAGCCGGAATTTATTGAGCCGCTGGCGCGCGCTAGCGTGGCGGCTGGAGTGGATGGGATTTTTGTTGAGGTGCATGACGAGCCGGTTAAGGCGCTCTCGGATGGATCGAATGCTTTGCCGCTGGAGCAATTCAAGCCTTTGGTGAAGCGGCTTATGGAAATTTCGCGGCTGGTGCGCGGGTGGGATCACGCATGAGTCTTGAGACCGCCAAGCGCGTGTTGCGGATCGAGGCTGAGGCGATTGCTGGTTTGATCGACCGGTTGGATGCGCGATTCGAGCAGGCTGTCGAGCTTTTGTATGGCTGTAAGGGGCGCGTCGTGGTTACGGGCATGGGCAAGTCGGGATTGATTGGACGGAAAATCGCTGCGACTTTTGCCAGTACAGGGACGCCGTCGCTCTTTCTCCACGCTGCGGAAGCGGCGCACGGCGATTTGGGGATGCTGGTGGCGGAAGATGTGGTGGTGGCGATTTCGGCGAGTGGAGAAACTGAGGAGTTGCTCGATTTATTGGAGACGCTGAAGCGCTTAGGCATTCGATTGGTGACATTGACCGCGAAGCCGCGGTCGACTTTGGCGCAGGCGAGCGACATTGTGCTCGATATCGCGGTGAAGGAAGAGGCTTGCTCGTTGAATTTGGCGCCTACCGCTTCGACTGCGGCGGCTTTGGCGATGGGTGACGCGCTGGCCATTTCGCTTTTGGAGCGGCGCGGATTTAAGGAAGAAGATTTTGCGGCGCTGCATCCCGGCGGAAAGCTTGGCAAGCGGTTGCGGCGGCTCGAGAATCTGATGCATGCGGGTGAGAGTCTGCCTTGCGTTGCGGCTGGGGCGAAGATGCCCGATGTGATTTATGAAATGAGCCGGAAGGGGCTTGGGCTTGCTGCGGTGGTGGACGGCGATCGAAAATTGTTGGGGATCATTACTGATGGAGATCTGCGGCGCATGATGCAGCAGCGCCCGCAGGATGCGCTCAGTTTGTCCGCTGCGGAATGCATGACGAAAAATCCGGTGGCGCTGGCGCGTACCGAACTGGCTGCAAGCGCTTTGCGGGTGATGGAAGAGAAACGCATCACGTCGGTGCTTGTGGTTGATGCCGAGCGGCGCGTTGAGGGCGTTGTGCACATTCATGATCTTTGGACTCTGCAGCTTTTTTGAAGTCCTTGGCGGGCGGTCTTCGATTTGTTTGCGCGGATTGGTAATTCTCGACATCTAAAACGGGCCGAAATGCGGGAGGGTCTAAAGAACCCTCCCCTACGACAACGTCGGGGGAATGGAATTGGCGAAAAATTCTGGGCGGGTGCCGGCGAGGATTTTAGCGCGGGCGAAACGCATCAAGCTTTTTTTGATGGATGTCGACGGGACTTTGACGGATGGGAGCGTTTGCCTGATTTCGAATATGGCTAGCGGGGAATTGAGCGAGCTGAAGATTTTTGATGCGCATGACGGGGCCGGGCTTACTTTGGCGCACATTTTGGGAATTAAGACCGGGTTGATTACTGGGCGAAATTCTGCAGCTACCGCGCAGCGGGCTAAGGAAATGAAGATGGATTTTGTGTTTCAGGGGCGGGCCAAGAAGCTTGAGGCTTATGAAGAGTGTCAGCGGCTTAGTGGCGCTTCCGATGCTGAGACTGCTTATCTAGGCGACGATTTGCCTGATATTCCGTTGTTGCAGCGGGCTGGCTTGGCGATTGCTACAGCGAATGCGGTGCGTGAGGTGAAGAGCGCGGCGCATTTTGTTACGCGGGCCGGCGGGGGGCATGGGGCGGCGCGCGAAGTGGTGGAATTAATTTTGCGGGGGCAGGGGCGTTGGGGTGAGGCTGTGCCGAAGGCGCTCGCCTAAGTAGCGCCGGCGTCTCTGCCGGCATCTTACGAGCTGGATTTTGCCACTGGCTCTATTTCCGACGGCCTACAAAACCTAAACACGGCACTGATTTTTTTTCTGCGCGCCGTCCACGATTTCTGCCCTTGAGTGACTTGTTCTTCGTCGGATGCCGGCGGGGACGCCAGCGCTACTTTCCGCAACCTTAGGACTTGCGCATCGCATCTAAGAGTCTAGAATGCCCTTAGAGTGGGCTTGCGAGTTGGCTGCCCGGTTCAGGGCATCGATCTTATATAACGATGCCTGTTGTGGGTCGGCTTGGCTTCTCGTGCCACCGAGATAGAAGGAGGCGGGGATGAGCAATCATACTTTTCGGAATATTTTTATTCTTTTAGCAGCGGCTCTGATTTTTGCGTTCGGACCTTCGCCCGTGTTTGCGCAGCATGGCGGCGGACATGGCGGGGGCGGCGGTTCACACGGCGGCGGAGGCGGCGGCTTTCATGGAGGGGGCGGTGGCTTCCATGGCGGCGGCAGCTCGCATGGTGGCGGAGGATTTTCGCGAGGAGGAAGTGCTTCTCGCGGCGGGAGCTTTGGCGGCGGGCGTTCCGCGGGACCGAGCTCTCGCGGCGGATCGTTCGGTGGCGCTCAGCGCGGTGGATCGTTTGGCGGAGCGCAACGAGGTGGAACATTCGGCGGGACGCAACGCGGTGCGCAATCGCGCGGGCCATCGACGAACCGGCCTGGCGCCTTTGGCGCGCGTCCGGGCAATTCGACGGCGATGGGCGGCGGACGCTCGAGCGGATTCGGCGGCAGCCGCGGAGGAAACTCTGGGGCTACGCGCAGTGCTAGCTACGGAAGGGCTGACGGTGCGTGGCATTCGTTCGGCGGCGGAAGTCGCGGTGCTGGATCGTCTGCAGGCTCCAGTGGATTTCACTCGTCTAATCTGAGCTCCAGTTTCGGACGATCGAGCGGCAGCGGCTCATCTTCATTCGGTCGCAGCGGCAGCTTCTCGTCGCGATCAGTGGGATCGCGCTCGTCGGCGATTTCGTCTTCGCGCGCGCTTTCGAATATCAATTCCGGCCATAGCGGCACGATGTTCGGCGGACGTTCGTTTGGCAATTCCACTTCGAGCGGCGGGCGCTTGGGCACCGGCTCATCCTTCGGATCGCGCGGTTCGAGCAGCGGGTCGCGATTCGGCAACGTTTCGCTGATGGGCAATCGCGGCAACTCCGGTTCGTTGCTCAGTGGCTTTGAGCGCAATGGATCCGGATTTGGGCGCGGCTTTGGCGGATTCAATCGCGGGTTCGGCTGGCGCGGAGGCGGTTGCTGGGGTTGCGGGTTTGGCTGGGGCTTCGGCCTTGGCTGGGGGTTCGGATGGGGATTCGGTTGGGGTTGGAATCCTTGGTTCGTGAATCCCTGGTGGGGCTGGGGCGGTTATTGGGGCCCGGCCGCTTACTACAATCCGTGGTGGGGATGGCCTGCATATCCGCCAGTGATCATCAACAATGACTCCAATTATTCGACGCCGCCTCCAGCTTACGGTAGCTGGGGCACGAGCGACGACAACAGTTACAACCGCTCGCCGAATACTTCTGCGTTTCCGGATGTGGATACGCAGTTGGGGACGGGAGCGTTTGCGTCGTCGCGATACTCGCTTGCCGGACCTTCGCTGCAATTTTAATTGCGAAGTGCAAGGCACGGTGGCTCGACCATCGGTAATGTAGCGGAGGAAGGGAATCGACGCGCCTTAGTTACACAGCGAAAGCGGATACGACCTGAAATTTGAGAAGGGATTACAATGAGAATATTCGCTTTCGCGGGCGCGGCTGTCTTGGGAACGGTGTTTGTTCTTAGTTTAGGAAATCCAGCGCATCCCAGGGTGCAGCAAGTGGCCAATTCCGACGTGACGAACCTTCCTTCCGCTTCACCGATTTCCGGCCAGGTGACATTCCTCTATTGCAACGACCTAGCGAAGGGCAGCGAATTTTATAGCAAGCTGCTGGGGAAAAAACCGAGTTTGGATATGGACTGGGTGAAAATTTATCCGGTCACCGATACTTTTTCTGTCGGGCTGGTGGACAAGGATCACGGGTCGCTGCGGCCGTCTCCGTCGAAGCCGGTGATGCTTAGCTTTATCGTGCAGAATCCGAAGCAGGTGGATGAATGGTATGCGCGGTTGAAGGCGCTGGGCGCGGAGATTCGGACGCAGCCGAAGTGGGAAGAGCCGAAGAATGGGCGGCGGATGTATGGATTGTCGTTCAAGGATCCTGAGGGTTATATCCTGGAAGTCTTCAGTTGGGTAGATTAACTCTAGCTCTCGCGGAATTTTGGAGCGGGAGAAGGGAATCGAACCCTCATCTCAAGCTTGGGAAGCTCGCGTTCTGCCACTGAACCACTCCCGCTCATTCCTTGAGACAAACGAAGAATAACATTCGAGAGAAACGGCGTGCAAGCGCTCGCGGCGTGGTATTCGCGGGATTGCGGCTCTGCTTTTTATTTCGAAACGTCCTGGCTGAGAGGGCCGAATCGCGAGTGGGCGTCGAATCGCGGAGCGTGCGCGATAACGCCATGATTGTTGCGCCAGGGGCCGAAAAGCGGGAGGGTCTAAAGAACCGTCCCCTACAAAAATCGCGTTGCGGCGGTGGGATTATTTGAAGCCGGTGAAAATTACTACGTCGGTGTCGTTGTAGCGGGCGCGGGTGACTGCGAATTTTTTGCCGTCGCGGGACCACGCAAAAGCTTGGACTACCGCAGGCTCCGAGTCGAAGTGAGTCAATTGGATGGGGGAGCCGCCGGACAACGGCTGCATGTAAACGTTCATCGTATTGCCGGTGGTATTGCGAGAGTAGGCGAGCGCGCGTCCGTCCGCGGTCCAATTCAGAGCAACGTAGCTTGCAGGAGCTTCGAACTCGGTTACTTTCGCGCCGCCTTCTACCTTCTGGACGATGAACTTCGATTTTGCGCTAGCGCCCTGGCCATCAATCCTGCCGTAAGCCAGCAAATTTCCGTCAGGGGAAACCAGGGGGAGATTTACATTTCCCCGGCCGACTTCGACCCGCTTGCCTCCGTCCATTGATACTTTGAATATGCGACTGACCCCCTCGAAATTGAGGTAGAAAAGCGATTTGCCGTCGGGAGTGCAGGTGGCCTGAGGTTCTCCTCTTCCAAACGTGATTTGCTTGAGTTCACCGGTGGAGCTATTCAGTCCCCACACGTTTACGGAGTTATCCTCCTGCAGCCTGCCCATGACGATCAGATCGCCGGGACCGCAGCTGGACGGGAAGATGACGGCGTCATCGGAGTCGAGCACGCGAGCACGACCGCTGCCGTCCGCCGTGGAAATAAATAAGTGCGCCGCCGCGTCGACTTGCACGAGTTTTCCGGATGCCGTCCAGGACAGAAAATAGCCCGTTGCTTGCTCGGAGGAGATAGGGGCGAGCTTCCAATTGATCTTCTCATTCAAGACGGCGGGAGAGTCGCCCACATAAATTTCGGCGGTTTGGCGTTCCTGGGTGCTCACGAGCGACTTCCCATCCGCGGTGATGCTTAGCGAGGCGTATATATCCAAGTCGTTGCTGATCTTGAAAGGCTGGCCCGCCGGATATGGTTGAAACCAAATCTGCGAGCGCACGCCGTTCGATCTCTCGCCGGCGAGAAGAAACATTCCGGAGCCGTCGGGCAGCCAGGCAACCTCCGAAGCGACCATGGGAAGCGGGAATGCTTTTACCAGCTTGCCTTGCGGAGTAAGCACCAGAATTGAGGTGAGAGATCCCTTTTCCAGTTTTACGGCGGTAACGGCAACCAGGTCGCCCGAGGATGACCACGACGGGTTGCTAGAAATGTATAACCCGGATTGATTCCGGTAGACGACTTGCTCGCTGCTGCCGTCGGCGTTGGCCATCACGAGAGCATCTTCTCCCTTGTCGGGAAACGAGCGGCGGAAAATGATGTGTTTGCCATCCGGCGAAAATGCAACGGAGCTGGCAACATCTGAGATGAGTTGCCGGGAATTTCCGCCCAAGGCTGGGACGGAATAGAGATTCCTGACATTAGGGTTGGCAGGATCGTCGTGGAAGTAATAGAGGTAGTTTCCGTCCGGGGTGAAAGTGGCGCCCTCACCAAAGAAACCCGGTTGCGCTGGAACGACGGTGACTTCGCTGCCTGTGCTGACTTGCTTGACGCGCAAGCTGCGATCGCCTTCGCGGCGGCCGTAAGCCACCAATTTTCCATCGGGCGAAATGGCGGCAAAGCCGACGGCTTGGCCGTGGTCAGTGAGCGGGCGAATGTTGATGTTGCGAGTGTCAATTGGGGGGCCGTTTCGGCCGAGGAGTTTGTAAAGGCCGAATGCGGCGGCTGCGACCAGCACCACGATCGCCGCGATGATGAGAATCAGGGCGGGCTTATGGCGGCGCGCTTCGGCGAGCAGCACGGAACTGGATGATGCAGTGGCAGCAGAGGGCAATTTCGTGCTGGACGATAACGACGGAGAAGTTCCCGACTGATGTGATGGTGACGTGCCGGAGGAGGGAACTGCGCGGCCGGATTCGGATTCGCGCTTGAGACGCTTCAGATCGGCGCGCAGTTCGGACGCGTGCTGATATCGCAGGTCGCGATCCTTCTCGAGGGCTTTGTGGATGATGCGCTCGAGTTCGGCGGGAACTTGCGGATTCAGGCGCACGGGAGCTGCGGGGGTGCTGTGGAGGATGGCGTCGAAGATGTCGCCGGAACTTTCGCCGCGGAAGGGAACGGCTGGTGACCATTTCGTAGAGGACGGCGCCGAAGGAGAAAAGATCGGAGCGCGCGTCGAGTTCGCGCCCGCGGACTTGCTCGGGGGACATGTAGGCGATGGTGCCGAGAGTGGCGCCGGGGCTGGTGAGATGCTCGTCGCTGAGCAGCTTGTCTTGCAGCGTGGCGGTGGCGCCGTCGGCGACTCGCGAGTTGCGCTGGGCCACTTTGGCTAGACCGAAGTCTAGAATTTTGGCGTGGCCGCGCTTGGTGATGAAAAGATTGGCGGGCTTGATGTCGCGGTGAACGATGCCGGCTTCGTGCGCAGCGTCGAGGGCGTCGGCAATTTCGATGGAGAGAGCGAGGACGGTGTCGACATCGAGCGAGCGTTCGGCAATGCGATGCTTCACCGTGTGGCCATCGAGAAATTCCATGGCGATGAAGGCTTGGCCGTGCTGATCGTCGATTTCGTAGATGGTGCAGATGTTGGGATGGTTTAGGGCGGAAGCGGCTTTGGCTTCGCGCTCGAAGCGCGCGAGGGATTGCGCGTCTTTGGAAACATCGTCGGGAAGGAATTTCAGAGCGACGAAGCGGCCGAGTTTGACGTCTTCGGCTTTGTAGACTACGCCCATGCCTCCGCCGCCGAGTTTTTCGATGATGCGATAGTGCGAGATGGTTTGGCCGAGCATTGGCGGATGCTTCTTAGGCGCTAAACGGCAACATCTTACGGAGGTGCTATGTGCGAGTCAATGAAAGGGCGTTGGAGAGAGGGGCGAACTACGGTGGCCTGGCATGTTAGAGTGTGCGGTTTGTAGTTCGCTTTAGCGGCATCACTTCCGGAGGATTCGTGGCTTATCGGGATTTGCGGGAGTTTATTGCGCGGTTGGAAAAGGCTGGAGAGTTGCGGCGGATCTCGGCGGAAATTGATCCGGTGCTGGAGATTACCGAGATTACTGACCGCGTTTCGAAGGCTGGCGGGCCGGCGCTGCTTTTCGAGAAGCCCAAGGGGTCGCGGGTTCCTTTGCTGATTAATTCTGTGGGTAGCGCGCGGCGGATGAATCTGGCGCTTGAAGTCGAGAGCCTGGATGAAATTGCGGAGAGGATTCGCGGTTATTTGAATTTGCAATCGCCGCAGGGATTTTTCGACAAATTGAAAATGCTGCCTAAGCTGGCGGAGCTTGGCTCGTTTTTTCCTAAGACGGTGAAGTCGGGCCCTTGCAAGGAAGTGATTCGCAAGGATGATTTTTCGCTCGATTATTTTCCGATTTTGAAATGCTGGCCGCAGGATGGCGGGCGTTACATTACCTGGCCGATGGTGATTACGAAAAATCCGGAGACCGGCAAGCGAAATGTTGGTTGCTACCGGATGCAAGTTTTTGACGCGCGGACTACCGGGATGCACTGGCAGACGCAGAAGCATGGGGCGGAGCATTACCGCAGCGCGAAGGCACGCAGCGGGAAAGGCAAGCTGGATGTGGCGGTGGCGATTGGGGCTGATCCGGCTACGGCGCTCGCCGGGATTCTTCCTGTGCCGCCGGATATGGACGAATTTATGTTTTCGGGATTTTTGCGGCGCGAGCCGGTGGAGATGGTGGCTTGCGAGACTGTGGAGCTCGAGGTTCCGGCTAACGCGGAGATCGTTTTGGAAGGCTACGTCGATCTGTCGGAGATGCGGACCGAGGGTCCCTTCGGCGATCACACGGGATTCTATTCGCTCGAAGGCGAGTACCCTGTTTTTCACATTACCTGCACCACGCATCGCAAGGATCCCATCTATCTGACAACCATCGTCGGGCCGCCGCCGCAGGAAGATTTCTGGATGGGGCATGCGATCGAGCGGGTTTTCTTCCCGGTGATGAAGATGCAGTATCCGGAAATTGTGGATGTGGCGATGCCAGCGGAGGGAATTTTTCAAAATTTGATGATTGTGGCGATCAAGAAGTCCTATCCCGGGCACGCGCGGAAAATCATGAGCGCGATTTGGTCGCTGGGGCAGGCGATGTTTACGAAAGTAGTGGTGGTGGTCGATCACGACGTGGACATCCACAATTCCAGCGAGCTGGTTTGGAAAGCGCTCTGCGCGATTGACCCGGAGCGGGACGTGCAGTTCGTAATGGGGCCCGTCGACACGCTGGATCACGCCGCGCGGATGCAAGACTACGGGTCAAAAATGGGAGTGGATGCAACAAAAAAATGGGCCAGCGAAGGATACGCCGGACGCTGGCCGGACGAGATTAAAATGGATGGCAGCACAAAATCTCGAGTGAACGAAATCTGGAAACAGCTCGGCTTAGGCGATTTCAAAGGGAAGTAAGACAATTTTTGCCCGCTGGCGGCCGTTTTCTGCGCTTTTTGCGCGCGCCGGGTCGCAATTTTGGGCCTGTACTTCCGATGTATTTGCCGCGCGTGCGTCCAGTTTGCTCTTAACCAACAGCGCACCGTTGAAACACCTCGCTTGACACTCCACGCTGGGGATGTAATAAACACAAAAAGCACTTCGTACCGGCAGGCATAGTACTCATATGCTTTGCGAGCGAGAGCTGACGTAATTCGCGATCAGCTGTGGGACCCGGGGAATCGTTCTAGAAGACATCCGAAAGATTCGGATTCTCCCGATGTGCAAATGAAACAGGGGCCGCAAAGACTGCGGAGCAGGGAGCGAGGGGCCGCGCGATGTTCAACCTAGGAAAGACCAAGTCGCTCGTCGGACTCGATATCGGCTCGAGTTCGGTGAAGGCTGTCGAGCTGAAGAAGTCGAAGACCGGCTACGAGCTCGTCAGTTTTGGAATGGAGCCTCTGGCGCAGGACACAGTAGTGGACGGCGCCATCATGGACGCGCCCTCGGTCGCCGAGAAAATCAGCGCGATTTTCGACGCCCAGAAAACGAAATCGAAAGACGTGGCTACCGCGGTTTCGGGCCATTCGGTGATTGTCAAGCGCGTGCCGATGCCGTTGATGAGCGAGGAAGAGCTTTTCGACCGCGTGCAGATGGAAGCCAGCCAGCATATTCCCTTCGACATTGCCGACGTGAACCTGAGCTATCAACTGCTTGAAGCCACCGATAACACGATGGATGTGCTGCTGGTGGCCGTGAAAAAAGACAAGATTCTGAATCATACGAACGTGTTGGCGCAGGCCGGGAAGACTCCGGTGGTAGTGGATATCGACGCGTTTGCGCTGCAGAACTGCTTCGAAGTGAACTACGACCCCGATCCGGGCCAAGTGGTGGCGCTGCTGAATATCGGCGCGAGCGTGATGAATATCAACATCGTGCGCGGATCGACGCCACTGTTTACGCGCGACGTTTCGGTGGGCGGCAACCAGTACACCGACGCGCTGCAAAAGGAACTGGACCTGAGCTTTGAAGACGCCGAGAAATTGAAAATGGGCGGAACGCACGCCGGCGTTTCCGATGACCAGCGCTCGGGAATCCTGCGATCGGTTTCCGATATTTTGATTCTTGAAATTCAGAAGACCTTCGACTTCTTCCGCGCCACGGCCAGCGGCGAAAACATCCGGCGGATTCTGGTGGCCGGAGGAACGGCGCGCGTTCCTGGCTTGCTCGATCTGCTGCGCGAAGAGTTTGCCATGCCGGTGGAAGAACTTTATCCCTTCCGTAAGATCGGTGTAACTCCGGGTCAATTCGACGAAAACCAGCTCCGGGATATGGCGCCGCGACTGGCGATCGCCGTGGGCCTGGCTTTGAGGAGTTTCGACTAGCCATGATTCGGATCAACTTACTCGGCCAGGCGCGCCCGAAAGCCGCCAAACAAGCGGTGCCCGTCGAAGCTACCGTACGCGTGTTGATGTTGATTGGCGCGCTGGCGGCAGCGTTCATCGTGCTCTTTGTGGTTTACGTGGGACAAAACAAAGAGCTGACGGCGACGAAACAACACATCTCCGACCTGCAAGCGGAAAAAGCGCGGTTGCAGCAAGTGAAGGCGCAGGTGACGCAGTTCGAGAGCGAGAAAGCGGTGTTGCAGCAGCGTATCAACGTGATTGAAGAACTGCAAAAGGGACGCACCGGCGGCCAGGAACTATTGACCGCGGTAGCCAACACGGTGGCGCGCACCGACGGAGTGTGGCTGACCTCGCATGACGAAAACGGGGAACACCCTGTCGCTGGACGGCGAAGCGAGTTCCGTAAATGCGGTAGCCAATTTCATCACGCAGTTGAAGCGTTCCGGCTACTTCGACAAGATTGAAATCAAGGAAGCGAAGGAGAACGACCTGGAGAAGGCCGTGCAGACCTTCGCGTTCACGATGAATGCTGAAATCGCCGTGCAACCTCCGCCGACGGCGCCCCGCGCCGCCTGCTGCGGCTCCGGCTGTGAAGGGCAGGAGCTAACCGATGGCAACTCCATTCCGAGATTGGCCCTGGCCGATTCAAGCGCTGATTTATCTGGGCGTCGCGTTTCTGATCGTGTTGCTCGGTTTCTGGGTTCCGTTTTCACCGGTCGCCAAGGTTCGCGCGGATCTCGAAGCCGCCAAGGCGCAACTGAAACCGCTGGAAACCGAAGTGCAGAATTTGCGCGTTTACCAGCAGCGCCGCGTGGAATTGCAGAGCGAGATGGAAGCGCTGCAGAAGCAGTTGGCCACGCTGCAAACGATCGTTCCGGAAGACAAGCAGGTCGATCAGTTCATCATCATGCTGCAAACGGCGGCAAGCACTTCTGGCGTTTCGATTCGCCGGATTGCCACCAAGCCGATTGTCCCGAAGGATTATCACGACGAGATGCCGTTCGATCTGGAAGTGGACGGGCCGTATTTCTCGGTGCTGGATTTCTTCGGCAAACTGAGCCGGCTCTCGCGAATTATCAACGTCGGAGATCTGAAATTGAATGGCATTGGCGGTACCACGGCCGCGCCGCAATTCCAGACCACGCCGGGAACCACGGTGACAGGGACGATGACCGTAACCACCTATTTCAGCAAGCCCGCCGACGAGCAGCCGCCGCCAGCACCAACGAAGACCGCGGCGCCGGTGAAGCGTTAGGGACGAGAGATATGAGACTCGCATACTCGATCACGAAGACAATCGCCGCGGCCGCACTGGTTGCTGTGGCTGGCCCCTGCGCTGTTCGCGCAGGGCAGCGCGCCGCAGCAGCCTGCGGCAGCGCCCACCGCGAAACCGGCCAAGAAAAAGGCTCATAAGGCCGCCGGCGCAAACGCGCGAATCCGCAAGTAACCGCGCAAAAGCCGCCGGCGAAGAAACCGGCTGCTGGAGCCGCGCAGGGCAAAGACAGGCGCAGCGTCCACGGAACAAACCGCGGCACCGGCCTCGCGCCGCGACCCATTCCTTTCACTGCTGGCCATGCGCAAGAGCGGTCCGCCACTGCCTCCGGGCAAGGCTGGATTGGTGATCGCGCAAATCCGCGTGGATGGAATCGTGAAGTCGCAGACGGGGATGATCGCGGTGGTCTCGAATCCGCAGCAGCGAGTTTATTTCGTACGCGAAGGCGACCGTCTGTACGACGGTGAAGTGGAGAAGATCAGTTTGGAAGGCGTCATCTTCCGGGAATCGTCGAAGGATGCATTCGGGAAACCGGTCGAGCGCGAAGTAAGCAAGCGACTCTATTCGAGCGCAGGAGAGCAGCAATGAGGATCATAAGGCAACCGTGGGGACTCGCCCTGGTGTTGGCGGCGAGCCTGATAGGGTCGAGCGGCATGGCGCGGGCGGAATCCCGGCCGGTCGTGCGGCTCGATAGCCAAGTGAAAGATGGCGTGGTGCGGCTGTCAGCGCAATCCACGGCGCCTTTCCAATACACCACGAGCCGGCCGAACCGGTCGCTCTTTGTGCTGGATCTGACCGGGGTGAGCGCGCCGCAAGCGAGCGCCAAGGTCCTCGACTCGGATTTGGTGAGTGGCTATCGCGTGCTCTCTTATGGCAGCGGCGACAAGTCGGTGGTGCGCATCGAAGTGCGCATGAGCGCCATGGCTGAGCCGGTGGTCGAGCGCAACGCTTCGACGGATTTGACCGTGGTGGTGGCGAATGGCCGCGGCGCAGCGAAGGACGCGGCGCCCAAGGCTTCCGCGGACTCCGGAACGCCGGTGGCGGCACCTTACACTTCCAATGCGAACACCAGCACGAGCTCCGCTGCAATCGAACATGTGCGTCTCGAACAGGCTGGAAAAGATACCGAGGTGAACGTTACCGGAGACGGACCGTTGACCTATCACGTGCTGCGGCTCAGCAATCCGGACCGCATCGTGCTGGATTTTTCGGCCACGCATGTGAAGACTTCCGAGCACAACATTGCCAGCAATCTCGATCCCGTGCGGCAAGTGCGTTTGGCGCAATTTTCGCCGGACGTGGCGCGCGTGGTGATCGAGTTGCGTTCACCGTCGCCCTATACGATCAGCGCCAAAGGCAATACTGTGACCGTGGATTTCGCGCCGGGCAAGGGCAAGTCGCAGGATAACGACGCGGCCGAGCCGGTCAACACGACCGCCAACGTGCGTCGCTCCAAGGCCTCGAAGAAGGACAACACCGGCGTAGCGGCGCCTGCGGTAGTTCTGCCGGCTACTTTGACGCAGCCGGGTGCAGCGCTGGCTTCTCCCGATCCGGCGAAGATGACTTTGTCGGCGGGCAGCAACGGCAAAGCTGCAGATGACACGAAACCTGCTGGGTCGTCGCGGCAACCACTCGTCAACGGACAGGCAGCAGCCGGCCCCTCCTCCGGAAAATATTCCGGCGAGCCGATTTCGGTGAACTTGAAGGATGTCGATCTGCGCGATTTCTTCCGCCTGATTCACGAAATCAGCGGCTTGAATATCGTCGTCGATCCGAACGTGAAGGGAAGCCTGACCATCGTTCTCGACGATGTACCGTGGGATCAGGCGCTCGAAATCGTGCTGAAGAACAACGACCTTGAAAAGCAGCTCGAAGGCAACGTGCTGCGCATCGCCACCCGCGACACGGTCCGCAAGGAAGCCGAAGAGTCGCGCGATCTGGCCAAGGCCCAAGCGGAAGCCGCCGACGTGGTTACCACCACTCGGGTGCTGAGCTACGCCAAGGCCGACGACATGGCCAACACGTTGAAAAAGTTCCTGTCCTCGCGCGGTGACGTGATTTCCGATACGCGCTCGAACACCTTGATCATCCGCGATATTCCAGCGGTGATGCCGGTGGTCGATAACCTGATTCGCCAGCTCGACCGCAAGTCGCAGCAAGTGGAAATCGAAGCGCGCGTGGTGGCTGCCAACCGCAGCTTTACGCGCGAACTGGGCACCCAGTTGGCGTTTTCCGCGGGCACTTCGAGCGGCAACAACATCGTCGGCGGAAACTCGCAAGTCGGCACCAGCAGCCTGACGCGCGGCCCCGGCTTGCCCACTCCTCCGCTCATAGTCACAACCGGCGGATCGAGCTCGGGATCGACCATGCCGCTTGAAACCAACCTGGGCGTTGGTTCGCCTACCAGCGGCTTTAGCTATCTGTTCTCCTCGCGGAACTTCGCGCTCGACTACGTCATCACCGCGGCGGAAAACAAGGGCGTCGGCAAGTTGCTCTCGAAGCCGCGCTTGATCACCCAGAATAACGAAAAGGCGACCGTGAAGCAGGGAACCAAGATTCCCGTGCAGACGATCGTGAACAACACAATTTCGGTGCAATTCGTTGATGCCGTGCTGCAACTGGAAGTCACGCCGCAGATCACCGCCGAAGGCACCATCTTCATGGACGTGAAGGTGACCAACGACCAGATCGATCAATCCATTCCGCGCGTCGAAGGCATTCCCGCCATCGACACGCAGGAAGCGGATACGCGCGTGCTGATTTCCGATGGCGCCACCGTGGTTATTGGCGGCATCATCGTGTCGCAGCAGCGCACTTCGGTTGACCAGGTGCCTTTGCTTGGCAGCGTGCCGGTGATCGGCAACCTGTTCAAGCACACCACCATCAGCTCGACCTCGTCGGAGCTACTGTTCTTCCTGACTCCGCGAATCATCCCGAACTAAGCGGGAGAATCGGGCCGGGACTTTTGACAGAACGCAATCTTGAAGGAAACAGAATCCGGGGCCGCATCGAGCGGCTCCGGATTCGCATTTTAGGCCTGCGCGGCGACGCACTTCTGGTCACGCATCTCCCGAATATCGCTTATCTCTGTGGATTCACGGGCAGCAACGGAATGTTGCTGGTCGAGCCGGACCGCGCAACGCTCTTTACCGATGGCCGCTATGCCATTCAGGCGCCCGAGGAAACTGCCCGGACCGGCGTACGCGTGCGCATCGCGAAGAAGAGCTTGCTGGGTGAACTGGGCGCGGCCCTGCGGGGAAGCGGCAGTGGCAAGCGGCGAGTGCTTTTCCCGCCTTCGAAAGTATCGGTCGGGCAATTTCAGCAGCTGCGTTTGGCTGCGGGCCCGCGAGTGCTGTGGAGCAGCGACAAGGGCTCCGTGGAAGAGCTGCGCGCGGTGAAGGACGCCGCTGAGCTCGATACCATGCGGGAGGCTGCAAGGCTAATTGGCGACGTGTTTGACGAGCTAACCGGGCTGATCCAGCCGGGAATTTCCGAGAATGAGATCGCCGCCGAGGCCGAGTACCGCATGCGCCGCAAGGGCGCTTCGGGCCCGTCATTCGAGTCGATTGTGGCTGCGGGGCCACGTTCGGCATTGCCGCACGCGCGTCCCACGCAGCGCCAGATTGGGAAAAACGAGTTGGTCGTCCTAGACCTCGGTGCTATACTCCGCGGATATTGCAGCGACATGACGCGGACGGTTTTCGTGGGCAGGGCGCCGCGAAAAGTCCGCGGCTGGTACCACGCAGTGCTCGAAGCGCAGCTCGCGGCCATCGATGTTCTGGCGGCCGGTGTTGCGGCGGGGGACGTGGATGCCGCGGCCCGGCGCACCTTGCGCCGTCATGGACTGGCGAAGGCCTTCACACACAGCACCGGACACGGCTTGGGGCTTGAGGTGCACGAAATTCCACGCCTGGCGCGCGGCGACACTACAAAGCTTGCTGCCGGTAACGTGGTAACCATCGAGCCGGGCGTCTACATCGAAGGCAGTGGGGGAATCCGCATCGAAGACGACGTGGCAATCGGCGAGCGTGGGGTTGAGATTTTGACCCGCGCTACCAAGGAATTCCTAGAGCTATAAATGGCGGGATCGAAGAAACCCAAACAAAGCGGGGGCAGTTCCGGAGTGGATTTACGGGAACTGGAGCACGTGCTCGAATTTATGGGCAAGCACGGGCTCGAGGAATTCGAGTACGAGCGCGATAGTTTCCGCATCCGGCTGAAAAAAGCGTCGCACAATTCCGTGCCGGTGCTGCGCTCGGCCATCGTGCCGGAGATTGTGATTGCCTCGTCCTCGGGCCTGGCGGCGCCGGCGGCAGCTTCCAGTGCCGCGGCCGCGGGTAGCGGCGAAGCGGTGCGCGAGACGGCTCCGGCCGAAGCAGGGCGCGCCGAAGACCTGCACATGATCAAATCGCCCATTGTAGGCACCTTTTATGCTTCCCCGGGTCCGGAGGCCGATCCTTTCGTGCGGCCCGGCGACCGCATCAAGTCCGGCCAGGTTCTCTGCATCATCGAAGCGATGAAGCTGATGAACGAAATCGAGTCGGACGTGGATGGGGAAGTCATGCGGATTTTTGTGGAGAACGGCCAGCCCGTGGAATATGGCGAGCCGCTCTTCGGCATCCATCCGCACCGGAAGAAGTAGGCGAGCGGGATGGCTCCGCACCCAGCGAGATGTTCGGAAAAATTCTGATCGCCAACCGGGGCGAAATCGCCCTTCGCGTCCTGTCAGCCTGCAAAGAGCTGGGTGTCCGTACCGTTGCGGTTTATTCCGAGGCTGACCGGAATTCCCTGCATGTGCGCTTTGCCGACGAGGCGGTGTGTATCGGGCCGCCGCGCTCTTCGGAAAGTTATCTGAATATTCCCCAAGTCATCAGCGCCGCGGAAATTACCAACGTGGACGCCATTCATCCGGGCTACGGATTTCTTTCCGAAAATGCCAACTTCGCGGAAGTTTGCGAAGCGTCGCAGATTACTTTTATTGGCCCGCGTCCGGACATGATCCGGCTGATGGGCGAAAAAGACAAAGCGCGGCAGGCCATGGCCGATGCGGGCATGCCGGTGATTCCCGGCAGCGAAGGCGTGGTTCCCGATGAAGACGCGGCGCGCAAGGCCGCCAAGGAAATCGGATTTCCTTTGATGATCAAAGCGGCCGAGGGCGGCGGCGGGCGCGGCATGCGCGTGGTGAATTCGGCGGGCGAGTTGATTGGCGCGTTTCAGACCGCGCGCAATGAGGCGCAGCAGGCGTTCGGGTGCGCGGATGTTTATTTCGAGCGGCTGATCGAGCGGCCGCGGCACATCGAATATCAGGTGATGGGTGATTTGTTCGGCGACGTGATCCATTTCGGCGAGCGCGAGTGCTCGATCCAGCGGCGGCACCAGAAAGTGCTGGAAGAATCGCCCTCGCCCGCGCTCGACACGAAAACGCGCAAGGACGTCGGCGACAAAGTGGTGGCCGCGCTGAAGAAGCTGAAATATTCGAGCGCCGGCACCGTGGAATTCCTGCGCGATTCAACCGGCAAACTCTATTTCATCGAAATGAACGCGCGCATTCAGGTGGAGCATCCTGTCACGGAGATGGTTACCGGGGTGGATCTGGTGAAATCGCAAATCCGGGTGGCGGCGGGCGAAAAGTTGAAAGACGTTGTCGGGCCGTTCGAATTCCGTGGACATGCCATCGAGTGCCGCATTAATGCCGAAGATCCCGAGACATTCGCGCCCTCGGCGGGCCGCATAACCGCATTCCGAGTGCCGGGCGGGCCGGGCGTACGCGTCGACACGGGAGCCTATTCCGACGCGGTGATTCCGCCGTACTACGATTCGCTGGTGGCGAAATTGATCACGCACGGGCGCGACCGCTCCGAAGCCGTTATGCGCATGCGCGGCGCGCTCGAAGGCTTCGTCGTAGAAGGCATCAAGACAACAATCCCGCTGCACCGCCGAATTTTGACGGACGAAGAGTTCCTCGCGGGAAACTTCGACACCCATTTCCTTGACCGATCGGCCGCCTTAGCGGCGAAATAGAGCTAACGTGGTGTCCAGGATGCTTTGTCAGGGCATGACTTCAGTCGTGCCGCAAGCGCCGCAAAATTAGTTCGGCTTTAGCCGCTGAGGGGATGTCTTTTGAGTTCTCCCGCTGGCTCACGAAGACCGAGAGGGGCCGTGTTCCCCAGTCTTTACGCGATTTTGGACGCAGGCCTGGTGGGCGAACGCGCTGTGGAAGTTGCCGATGAGTTCGCTGGGGTGGGCGTCGAGCTGATGCAGTACCGCGATAAGATGGCAAGCGCGCGGAGATTTTTTGAGATTTGCGGAAGGCTGTCGGCGCGGTTGCGGGGCCGGGCGCGATTTATCGTGAACGATCGCGCGGATATCGCGGCACTGTGCGATGCCGGCGGCGTACACGTCGGGCAAGAGGATTTGCGCGCGGAAGATGCGCGGGCGATCTGTGGCAGCGGGCGCTGGGTGGGAGTTTCAACGCACAATTTGAAAGCAGTTTCGCGCGGCGCTGGAGACATCGGCGGATTACATTGCCGTCGGTCCCGTGTTTGCGACGAGCACCAAGAAAAATCCGGACCCGGTGGTTGGTCTGGAATTCGTCGCGCGCACGCGGGCCATGACTGAAAAACCGATCGTGGCGATTGGCGGAATCACAGCGGAAAACGCGGAATCGGTGTATCGTGCAGGCGCCGATTCGGTCGCGGTGATCAGCGATCTGATGGCTGCGGGCAAACCCGCTGAACGCGCCGCGGAGTATCTGCGCATCGCGGCGAAAGTTCGAAGCGCGCGCAGTCTCGCGCAGGTTCCGGGGAGCGGCATCGATGGCTGAAGCGGCGGTACCGAGAGCCGGAGTAGCCGGCGGCCAAACCGAATTGGTGAAGGGCCTGGGCCTCTTCGACTCGACCATGATCGTGTGCGGCTCGATGATCGGCTCGGGCATTTTCATCGTTTCCGCCGACATTGCTGGGCAAGTGCAAAGCCCCGGACTTTTGCTCACCGTGTGGATCGTTTCCGGCATCATGACGCTGATCGGCGCGCTCAGCTACGGCGAACTGGCCGCGGCGATGCCGCAAGCCGGCGGGCAGTATGTTTATTTGCGCGAATCGCTCGGGCCGATGTGGGGATTTCTCTACGGCTGGACGATGCTGCTGGTGATTCAGACGGCTACGATTGCGGCTGTGGCGATTTCGTTTGCGAAATTTACCGGCGTGATGGTGCCGTGGTTTTCCGCGAGCGGTTGGATTTGGAAAGCCGGGACCATGGGCCCGTGGCATTTGTGGTTCGGGACGTTGGGGCCCTACAACGTCGGCTTGAATACGCAAAATTTGCTGGCCATCGCGTCGATTGTTTTTCTGACGTGGCTTAATTCGCGCGGGCTGCGCATCGGCGCGATCGTGCAGAACATTTTCACGGTGACGAAAACCGGCTCTCTCGCGGCTCTCGCGGTTATCGGGATAGTTTTTTCCACCGCAGTAGCGCGCGAGTCGAACTTCACGCATTTTTGGCGCAACGCCGGCTTATCCACGATGCACCCGTATCCTCCGGGCGAATCCACCTGGATGATTGGGACGCTTACGCTGGTCGCCGTAGCCATGGTTGGTTCTCTATTCGCCGCCGACGCCTGGAACAACATCACCTTCACCGCCGCCGAAGTAAAAAATCCCAGCCGGAACCTCCCGCTTTCGCTGGCGCTCGGCACGATCATCGTGATGACGCTGTACATCCTCGCGAACTTCGCCTATCTGCGAATTCTTCCGATTTCCGGCGATCCCAACGGTCACACCGCGCTCGCACGCGGGATTCAGTACGCCTCGGAAAGTCGCGTGGGCACCGCCGCGCTCGAAGTGGTTTTCGGTCCGGTGGGCGCAATCGTGATGGCTATTGCGATTCTGATTTCCGGCTTCGGCTGCAACAACGGCTTGATTCTCGCCGGCGCGCGAATTTATTACGCCATGGCGAAAGACGGCTTGTTCTTCAAATCCGTCGGCAAAGTCAACCGTTTCCATGCTCCGGCCGCCGCGCTGGTCGTTCAATGCATCTGGGCGAGCATACTTTGTCTCTCGGGCACGTACAGCCAGTTGCTCGACTTTCTGATTTTCGCGGTCTTGATTTTCTACATTCTCACGCTTGGCGGACTTTTCGTTTTGCGGCGGACGCGCCCAAATATGGAGCGCCCGTATCGTGCGATTGGTTATCCGGTGCTGCCGGCGCTGTATCTGGTGATGGCCGTCTTCATCGAGATTCAGCTCCTGCGATACAAACCGCAATACACTTGGCCGGGCCTGATCATCGTCCTGCTTGGTGTGCCGGTGTATTTCTTGTGGAATCGCAGCCGGAAATCGGAATCCGCGACGGGGTAGTTCGTAACGCGAGAATTCGAAGGAACTTCTTTCGCTCCGAGGAGGAGACGAATGGGCTACTCGCTCCTGGCCAAGAAACCAATGGCACTGATGTTAGAGGAGTCGCGGGACACCTCCGCGAATTCACTGAAGCGCACGCTCGGCCCCGTCTCGCTAACGGCGCTCGGGGTCGGCGCCATCATCGGCGCCGGTATCTTTGTGCTTTCCGGACTGGGCGCGCACTATGCCGGACCGGGGCTGATGCTTTCGTTCGTGATCTCAGGATTCGGCTGTGCCTTCGCGGGACTGTGCTATGCGGAATTCTCGGCGATGATTCCGCTCGCCGGTAGCGCTTACACCTATGCTTACGCGGCGCTCGGCGAACTTTTCGCCTGGATCATCGGCTGGGATCTGACGCTGGAATACGCCATGGGCGCAAGCACGGTTTCGTCGGGCTGGTCGAATCATTTCATCGAGTTTTTGGACATCTTCAACATACACATGCCGTTGTGGCTGGCGTACGACCACTGGACGGCGCTGCGCACGGCGGAGAATATCGTGGCGCGGCAGATGGCGCACGCTTCCGATTCGTCGCTGATGGACGGCACGCAGGCGTTTCTCCTGAAAGTCGGCGACATTATCGCAGCGCAGACCCCGGAACTGATCCAGCGGGCCCACGACTTAGTCGGCGCGCCCCATCTGTTTGGTGTCGAGGTCGGCTTCAATCTGCCGGCGTTTTGCATCGCGCTGGTGATTACGACCATCCTGGTGATCGGAATCCAGGAGTCCGCGCGATTCAATTCCGGGATAGTGATGATCAAGGTCGCCGTGGTGCTGTTCGTAATCGCGGTCGGCGCGCATTACATTCACCGAGCCAACTGGGGCTATGACTGGGCCACCTTCGCGCCCATGGGATTCGGCGGAATCGGCGCCGGAGCGGCGTATATATTCTTCGCCTACATTGGATTCGATGCGGTGTCCACTACAGCGCAGGAAGCCAAGAATCCCCAGCGCGACCTGCCGATCGGAATCATCGCGTCGCTCGTCGCCTGCACGGTTCTTTATATTCTTGTGGCCGCCGTGCTGACGGGCATGGTGCCCTGGCGGGAAATCAATATCGAAGCGCCGCTCTCGGTGGCCTTCCTCGATCGCGGACTGACCAAAGCTTCGTATCTCATAACCGCCGGAGCGCTCGCCGGATTGACGAGCGTGATGTTGGTTATGCTGCTCGGCCAGACGCGGGTCCTCTACTCGATGGCCAACGATGGTCTGCTGCCGAAGAAATTTTTCGCCGCGATCCATCCGAAATTCCGCACCCCTTACAAGAACACGATTCTGGTCGGGCTATTGGCGGCGGTCGTGGGCAGCACCATTCCGATCGACGACATCGGAAAAATGGTGAATATCGGCACGCTGCTGGCATTCGTGATCGTGTGCATCGCGATTCTGGTGCTTCGCCGCACGAACCCTGGACAAGAACGTCCGTTCCGCACGCCGTGGGTTCCGGTGGTTCCCGTCCTGGGCGTAATCTTCAATGGCTACATGATGTACAAGCTCGGTTGGATAAACTGGGCGCGTCTGATTATCTGGCTGGTGATCGGCATGGTGATTTACTTCGCCTACAGCCGGAAGCACAGCAAGGTGCAGAAGGCCTTGAATCGCTGATAGTCGGCGTCGGTCGCGCGGCGCTTTTATGGCGCGATCGTGCCTGAAGAGGGGCCCGGCATAAAGCGCGAGCCCTACGGGGCTCGTTCGCATCGCTCACGATTCCAGCCGCTTCATCTTGCCTTAATTTCCAATATGGTGCTTATCCGTTGAGTATGGGCGCCTCTCTGCGTCACAATGAACGCCATGTCCGCGAGACCTATCGCGCGCGTGCGCGCATTTGCACGGCGTCTGACGCCCGTCGACGCAGGAGCGTTGGGTCTCCTCGTGCTTTTTCTTCTGGCGCGTACCGTTAGCGGATTCGGCGTCAACGTTCCGCTGCTCGGCCTGCTCGATTATCTTTTTGTTCTCGCGCTAATTTATTTCGCCTTCCGCCTAACTCCCTGGGTTCGCGGGCAGCTCATGTGGAGCCTGCGCAACCGGCTCATTGTTGCTTACGTGTTCATCGCCGTGGTTCCGGTGGTGCTGCTGCTGACCATGGCCGGAATCGCGATGTACCTGATTTACGTCCAGCTCGGCGCGCACATCTTGCGCGATGGCCTCGCGGAACGCATGCACGAACTGCGCGCCGTCTCCGACACGATCGCTCATTCCATCGCTCGCGAAACTGCCAACGATTCCAAAGTAACCACGGATGCTGTTCTGCAGCGGCCGGACGTGGCAGCGGTCGTCGCGTCGGAGTCGAGCGAGTATAGCGGCCTCACCGTGGACGGCACTCCCGCCGATATTTTGGTTCCGCGCGACGATGGCCGCGAACGCCGCGAATTCGTAGGCCTGGTCGATCGAAATGGTCAATTGTGGATTCAGTGTTTCCGCCATGTACGCGCGGCGCGTGACTGGATTCCCCTGCGCGTATCGCTCCCGGTGAACTCCGAGTTGCTCGACACTCTGCCCGCGGAATTGGGGCCCATCCATTTTACGGTGATGAAACAGGCCTCTGCCGCGAGCGCGCCGGATCCGCAACGGCCGGCCGATTTTGTTCCCGCGTTCGATATCGGCAGCCGCCGCCGCGAAGTCGGCGCTCCATTGCATTGGATCGATCCGCAGATTAGTGGTGCGTTGACGCTCGAGGCTCTGCGCGTGGACCCGGGAAAATCCGAACCGCAAGTGACGCCAATTTATGCCGCGTTTTGGGTGCGGCCTTCGCGCCTCAATGGCACGCTGTTCGCTTCGGTCGGCGCAATCGGTCCGCTGGTCACGCTCGTCTTCATTCTAGCCAGCATCCTGTTCATTCTGATGGAGGCTGGCGCGCTGGTTACCGGAATCATTTTAACGCGCCGGATCACTTCTGCGGTCGCCGAACTTTACGACGCCACGCGCAACGTTCGCAGAGGGGATTTCTCGCGGCGCGTGCGCGTGCAACGCCGCGATCAGCTCGGCGTTCTGGCGGAATCTTTCAATGAAATGACCAGCTCGATCGGCGGGTTGATCGAAGAACAGCGGCAGCGCCAGCGCCTCGAAAATGAAATCACCATCGCACGCGAAGTGCAGCTGCAGCTTTTTCCGCAGACTATCCCGCAGCTTCCGGGCGTGGAACTGGCGGCCATCTGCCGGCCCGCGCGCATGGTCAGCGGCGATTATTATGATTTTATTTTGCTGAGTCCTACGAGGATCGCCGTCGTGCTCGCGGACATCAGTGGAAAGGGAATTTCTGCGTCGCTGCTAATGGCCAGTTTGCAGGCCGCGCTGCGAAGCATATTGTTGCTCGATCCGGGAGCCGGCGCCGCGCAGACGGTCACCCGCCTTAATCTCCATCTTTGCCGCAACACCGCGGACGATCATTATGCGACGCTTTTTTTTGGAATTTATGACTCCGATCACCACACTCTTGAATATACGAACGCGGGGCATTGCGTTCCGTTTCTCGTCGCTGGGGAAACCACCAGAAAGCTGGAGGAAGGGGGAACGGTCGTCGGCCTCTTTGAAGAGGCGGAATATGAATCCGTTACTGTGCAGGCGGCGCCGGAAAGTGTGTTCGTAACGTTTAGCGACGGATTAACGGAACCGATGAATGTGTTCGGCGAAGAATTTGGCACAAGACGCCTACTCGAAGAAGTGCTGCGGCATCGCGCAGGGGCGCCCAGCAGAATCGCCGAAGAATTAATCGACGCCGCCGAACAATGGGGCGGCTCCGATGAGCAGGCCGACGACATGACCGTGATCGTCGCGCGGCTGAATTCGAACGGCAGCAAAGGAAGCGGCTAGGGCATCGGCCAAGTTTCCCTTATACTTGCGAGTTCTCGATCGAAAGGAGCTGGCGAATTGTCTCTGCGGCAGCGGGCGGCGCTTGTGAGCGGCGGAAGCCGCGGCATCGGCAAGGGCATCGCGATGGGACTCGCGCAGGCGGGCGCGCGCGTAGCTATCTCGTACCGCTCGAATAAAGCGGCGGCGCAGAATACTTTGCGCGAGATGCAGGCGGCCGGGGCGGAGTGCTTTGCGGTGGAAGCGGATGTTACCGACGCATCGAAGGTGCAGTTTCTTTCCGATACGGTGGTCGAGCGATTCGGACGGCTCGATATCCTCGTGAATAATGTGGGGGCTTTCAATTGGAAGCCGGTGATCGAGACGACGCATGAGGAATGGCAGCGCGTGCTGGCGTCGAATCTGCTGAGCGTTTTTTTTATGAGCAAGGCGGTGCTTTCGGTGATGCGCCGGCAGCACTGGGGGCGAATCATCAATCTGGGCGCAGTGGGCGCAGAACGCGCATTTGGGCAAGCTACAATTTCGGCGTACGCCGCTGCGAAAGCGGCAGTCGTTTCGTTTTCGCGCTCGCTGGCTGTGGAAGAGGCGAAGCACGGGATCACGGTGAACGTGATCAATCCATCGAACGTCGACGAACGCGATTTGACTGCGGATGAAGCGCGGAAAATTCGCGATACGCGCTCACCAATTGGCCGTCCTCCCTCGGCGCAAGATGTGGCCGTCGCGGTGAATTTTTTCGCCAGCGACCAGGCCGATTTCATCACCGGCCAGGTTTTGAACGTAAGCGGCGGATGGATGTTGTGATGGCGTGATGCGCGCCACTGCCAGGTTTGACTTGCTCGAAACTTCCACAATCGATCTAAACCCATGAAAGTCCTCACCGCCGCGCAAATGCGGGAAGTCGATCGTCTCTCCACCGAACGGTACGCCATTCCCAGCGCGCAATTAATGGAGAATGCCGGAGCGCGATTCGTCGAGACTCTTCTTTCTCAGGTTGCAAACATCGAACAACGCCGAATCGCGATCATCTGCGGCAGGGGAAATAACGGCGGAGACGGCTTCGTAATCGCGCGCCTTCTCGCCGAGCTCAATCGCAAGTCCACGGTGATTTTTTGCGGCGCTCCGGCCGACATTCGTGGCGACGCGGAGCTGAATTACCGCCGATTCAACAAATTGGCGGGCCAATGTATCGTCGCGCGCGATGCGAATGAGTGGGCGGAAGCAAAGAAGCCGATCGCCTCCGCCGATATCATCATTGACGCGCTGCTCGGCACTGGAATGCACGGAGCTGTTGAAGGCTGGCTCGCAGCGGTCATCGAAGATCTCAATCGCGTCGGCAAGAAAGCTCGCATTTTTGCGGTCGATATTCCTTCGGGCCTGTCGGCCGATATCGGCGAGGTCGCTGGCGCGGCGATCAAAGCTGATGTCACGATTACCTTTAGCGCTCCGAAGATCGGCATGCTGCTCTATCCCGCGTCGGAAAATGTCGGCCGTCTAATCGTTGGCGCGATCGGGTCGCCTGCAACGCTGGTGGAAGAGTGCTCGGACTCGCGCGTTCGTTGGCTTGAGCCTTCTGAGTTCGCGGGCATCTCGCTGCATCGCAAAGCCAATTCGAACAAAGGCAATTTTGGACACGCGCTAATCGCGGCTGGATCGGTAGGCAAGACCGGTGCCGCGGTGATGGCCGGATCGGCAGCATTGAAATCCGGCGCGGGGCTCGTGACCGTGGCGACGCCCGATGTCTGCGTTCCTGCGGTCGGCTCTTTTCTGCCTGAGCTGATGACTGCGCCTTTGCCGGGAACGCCGGCGGGTACTCTCAGTCTTCGCGGCCTCGAACATTCTGCGTTCGCGGACCTGTTGCGCGGCAAAAACATTCTCGCGATGGGTCCGGGACTCACCACGCAGTCCGAGACGCAGGAATTCGTGCGATCGGTGGTTGCCGAAAATTCCACGCCGCTCGTGCTCGACGCGGACGGCTTGAACGCATTCGACGGAAAGAGTGGCGAACTTGCGAAGCATCGCGCGGAGCACATAGTCCTGACGCCGCATCCGGGAGAAATGGCGCGGCTGCTGAATTCTTCGGTGCAAGACGTTCAGCGCGATCGCATCGGAGTCGCGCAAAAAGCGTCCGCCGATCTGAAATCGACGATCGTGCTCAAAGGCCATGAAACGGTGATCGCCGCGCCGGACGGCCGTACTTGGATCAACTCGACCGGAAACCCAGGCATGGCCAAAGCCGGCAGCGGCGACGTGCTCACCGGCATGCTCGCCGGAATTCTGGCCCAGCACGGAAAAGAGGATTGGCCGAAAGCAGTTTGCCTCGCCGTTTATCTCCACGGCCTCGCCGCCGATATTGCCGCGGAAGAATCGGGCGAAATCTCATTGATGGCCACCGATATCATCCGCGCGATTCCGAAAGCCTACGCGAAATTGATCGCCGAGCTCGCTGATGCCCAGCCGTGAATGGATCACCCATTCCGCCGAGGAGACCATTCGCCTCGGCAAGGAACTCGGCGCGCAACTAAAACCTCCTCTACTCATTTTGCTGGCAGGTGAGCTCGGAGCAGGGAAGACTACGCTGACGAAAGGGCTGGTGACGGGCCTGGGTGCCGCGCGCGAAGAGGATGTGACTAGCCCGACGTTTACGCTGGTACATCAGTATCGAAATGGCGCGCGTGTCTATCATATCGATCTCTATCGCATCGCCGATTTCCGCGACTTCGAGACGTTAGGCGTGGAAGATCTCTTCATCGAGCCTGCCATCGTGATCGTCGAATGGCCCGACAAGATGTCGATGCGCAACGATTGGCCGCAATTGCGATTCGAGCTAGAGCACGTGGACGAAGATTCCCGCAAACTCCGCGTAGTGGATGATGCCGGGATCTTAAAGTAGCGCCGGCGTCCCTGCCGGCATCTTACGAAGAAAAATATCAGCGACATCCTCAAAGTTGGACGGCGCTAGATCACAGATTCGTAGCCTTCATCGGCTTGTATGGCCCGCGCGTGACGCATGCCCGTAGGATAAATCGCGCTCGTAAGATGCCGGCAGAGACGCTGGCGCTACTTGAACCACTGCCGCAACTCCCGCACTACATCGGCAATCACCGGCCAGAGCAGCGCCCACAAAAGAAATAGCGCGGCGGCTAGCCGTACCAAAGAAAATGCCGAGCGCGAAGTTCGCTCCGGATCATGCCTCTCGCAGAATCCTCCCGCCAACGCCGGCCGAAAACATCGCTTTCCGCCGGCGCCCAGATGCAAACAAATACCGGTCGAATGGCCAGTTTGCATGGCGCCATTAACGGGTTGGGCTCGCAAGGTTGCGCCTCAAGTCCATTCTGCTACAGTGAAATTCAAGCTGCCAGAGGCGACGAATGGCCGATTCGCACACTATAATTTCGTCCACGCATCCGGCCCGCATGAAACTCGAGCCGTATACGCTCGAGCTGCATTTGCAGGGCATCAACGTCGGCCTGGACAACATCCATTACGACGTCTACCTGAGCCCAAAGTTTACCGAATCAACGCGCAAGTATCTGCTCGACAGCATTCGCGCCATCGCCAGCCTGAATTTTTCCTACACGCAATCGCGCAATTCTACCGCGCCAGACACATCCGGCTTTCGCAAACAGCTCTTTGAATTGCTGCAAATTTCGCTCACTCGCGCCAAGTACGCGCAAAACATCGAAGTGGATATTTTGAACCGCCTCGCGGTGTTGAAATTCCTGCTCAGCGAAATTACCGCGCAATTTTCGAGCCTGATTGTCGAGTGCAAGGAATGGATCCACTCGCGCGGCGTTCACTTCGAGCGCAGCGAGCAAGCGCACGTCATGCGGTCGCGCATCGCGGAGCTGCAAGGCGATCGTCGCGGCATCTATCGCCAAGTCGGCTTGTCGATCTATCAAATCATGCGCGAGTTGGACGAAAACGCGCTTTCGAAATCGCGCCGCGCGTTATTCGGCGAGGAATTTCCGGAGATTTACGAGCTGTTCCGCAATCGCTTTCTGTTTCTCGAAGGCGGCACCGACGAAACCTTGCTGCTCGAGAATTACGTTCTGCTCGGAAATTTCATTCATGATCCGGACCGCTTCGAAGTATTCGAGGAGTTGCTGCTCGATTTCATCCGCGATTTCGTGCACACCGACGAAAACGCTGAAGAGCTTAGCCGCAGCCGCAAATCCTACGAGCGGCTGATGGAACAAGCCCGCGCGCTGCGTGGCGAGGTGATTGGCCTCGAAGAAGAGCACGAAGAGGCGCGCCGCAAGGCTGGCGGTGGCGACGATCTGTTTGCATGGCCATGGAAGCGCCGGCCCTCAGCCAGCGAGCCATCCGGCGGGCCGGAGGAATTGCGCAAGCGCGCCGCGCTTCTCGAATTGAATATCGAGGAACTCGGCCCGGGAATCGAAGCAGCCAAGCAGCGCATGGACTTCCTTACCGAGGAATATCGCGCGCGCATCGGCAATTACTTGAATGATCCTGAAAACATGCGCCGGCTATTTGACGCACGCGGCGCCTCGAGCGGCGGCGAAGCCCCTCCCGAAACGCGCGACCGACTGTTGCGCGAATGGGTGAATCGTCTCGATGAGCGCGATCTGCTGGCACACGTCTTCGCCGGCTACGAACTTCGGCAGATCTATATGGACTACAACCCTCCCGTCCATTTACAGCAGTTGAAGAAGGCGCTGGTCGTTCGCGAGGAAACCAAGCGCGTGGAACAAGTGCTGGCTCAATTTCCAGCCCGCAAGTTTTCACTGAAGAAACTCGAAGATTCCGCGCGCGCCATTCGCCGCATTCCTCCGGAAGAAATTCCCGCGATCGCCTTACGATTCGCGGAAGATTTCACTCGCCTGCGCCGCGACCGCCGTAATTACCACCACGTCGTCGCCTGGATGGAACGCATCAATCTGGTGCGCTCGGAACATTCCCGCGAACTTTCGCGCGCCAATAATTGCCTGTACGAGCTGGTCTTCACCGACGAGGCAGGAAAAGACAACGATCCGGTAGTGTCACACGCGGTCATCAAGGCCGATGTGCGCGGTTCGAGTGGAATGACCAAGGATCTGCAAGCGCGCGGGTTGAATCCGGCGTCGCATATCAGCCGCAATCTGCATGAGCCGGTTAAGCGTCTGCTGGATCGTTACGGCGCCGCGAAAGTTTTCATCGAAGGCGACGCCATCATCTTGGCCATTTACGAAACGGAATCCACTCGCGCCACACAGCGAGCCGTCGCCAAGGCCTGCATTCTGGCGCGCGAAATTCTCGCCGTCACGCAGGCCTACAACGCGCGGCCCGAGGCGGCAGATTTGCCGCGCATTGAGCTGGGCGTCGGCGTGGCGTTTCAAAATTCCGCGCCATCTCTCTGGATGGACGGCGATTCGCGCATCATGATTTCGAAAGCGCTGAATCTCTCTGATCGACTCTCGAGCTGCTCGAAAGTAGCGCGGCGAATTTTCGCGCAGAATCCTTCGCCTTTTAATGTTTTTTTGCTGCAGACGCTAATGGAAGATGTGGGCGACGACGAAGGTGAAGAGCTGCTAGTCCGCTACAACCTCAATGGCATCGAAATGAACGAAGAGGGATTCGAAAAGTTATCCAGCGAAATTTCACTAACCCCTCTGGCCGGAAATTTCTCGATGCCGTGGGGCAAGGAACGCGTGCAGCTTTATCTGGGCGAACTGCCGCTCGGAAATTCCCTCGAGACGATCGTAGTGCGAAAGGGCGCCGTCCGCGAGCTGCTGCCCGACGCTAAAATCGGCAATCCGGGCCCACGTTCGTACTATGAAGTCTGCACCAATCCCAAGCTGCTAGACATCGCCCGCAAGAAACTTTCAGAGAAATCGTAGGGGAGCGGGTTTACCTCGCTCCCGGTGTGGCATTGGGTTTTCGATTTTAGTTTGTGGCCGCGGGGCGAAAAATTCCAGAAGGTAAACAATCCACAGAATTGCGCGAACTATTTGGAAGGCGCCTGCCAGAAGAAAAAGAAATCGCTCGTAGGCTTATCCGTCGCGCAAGAACCGAATTCCGGCGTAGTAGCATCAGCCAGTCGCCCCATCGTCTTCTTAATTTTGCCGGCAACTTCATCCACATTCAAAACCATATCATCTGTATTCGGTCCGGCCTCGCCGAGCACTTCGATAAAGGTAGTCGCGAAAGGCGAGCCCTGCCCGGCGTGTCCATCCTTTACCGCGCCTTTGCCGCCCGAAGTCATGCACTTGCGCGTCTTGACTCCGCGCAACCGCTGCAACGCCGCAGAAGTCTCGTGAATCGCCGGCGCCGGCACGTTGCCACGTTCCTGCTCGAAAATCGTCCCTCCCTGGCAAATGTCCAGCACCAACAAAATGTGCCCAACATTAATTTTATCCATCCAGGTAATCAGCTTGGGAAAATCGATCTCGCGATCGCGATCCGAACCCGGCGGCGAGGAATCTTTGGTAATCACATAACCGCGATTATCATCGGGATCAAAATCGCCGTGTCCGGCAAAGAAAATCAAAAGCTCATCGTTGGGTTTGAACGTACGCTTCTGATAATCGTCCACCAGAATATGCTTGATGCCGCTGTAAGTCTGATTCTCGTAAACCTCAGCGTGGAAACCGTAGAAATTGTGCAATTCGCGAGCAATCGACTTCGCATCGTCGACGGGATTATTCAGGTGCGGCCAATCCTTTGCATCATAGTCGTCGGAAGCAAACATCACCGCATAGAAATTGGGCATGCCGGAGTCGGAATCGCCGAGGTCGGCCGCGGGAATGGGCACGACGCCACGGGATTCGCCTTGATCATCGCGAGCGACGCGAGTGTCGCGCGGAGCGGAAGCGGCCACAGCCTGCACTTGCGGGCTGCTGGTGCGGGCGCTCTCGCCTCCGCCGCCACCTTTGGCCGGCCCGGCAGTGGGGCTCTCATCGCGTCCCGGTTGCGGCGCGGCACTCGGCCGGCGGGCAGTTTCTCCGCCGGACGCTTTGGCACTCGCCGTCTTTTTGATCTTGAATGTGGCCTTAGTGCTGTCCTGAGTAAACGAGCCTTCAATCGAATCGCTGCCGAGTTGTCCGTCGAGGCTTACTGAGGAAAAGCCCATCTCCAGATTAATGCGAACGCGCCCCGATTCCACGGTCACCGATTTCGCCGCGTAGACCGGCGCGGTAGTCTCCGGAAAAAGAATCGTTCCTCGCCATCCGGAATCGGAGCGATCGAAATCCACTTGGATGGGAATTGACTTGGTAGGGAGCGTAACCGTGCCCTCCCAATGTCCCACAACATTATCTTGAGCGGGCAGCAGTGCAGGGAATAGGAAAATAGAAACGAGGAAAGCCGCACGCATTATCTTGCGCACAACTCGAAGCGAATAATTCTCGCGCCTCATGCTGGGCTCACGTGACGGCCTAATAGCGACATCCGTATTATGGCGACTTCGAAATCTCGCCGGCAGAACGCCAGACTTATCCGTTGACATTCTCCCGCTCACTAATTATTACTCTGTATGCGTGTCTGATGCAACTAAGATGAACGTTCCGCCAGAACGGATGTCTAACCGTCTCTCCTTCCTGTTTCGTGCAGCTCGCGCCGTCATTTTTTTCGGGCTGCTCGCATCCTCCATTTTCCTGTTACCTGCGGTCGCCCCTGCCAGCGCTTGCTCTTTGAACGCCGGCCCATCCGTTTCTTGCACCTCTGCGGCGCGTGAAATCCCGAGTGCCGATCGGCCAACCGCTCAACAGGCGGCGCTGGCAGAGCCGCAAATGCTCGCTCTCGGCCAGCCGGCGGTGCAAGACATTCTGAAAGGCGGCGATAAACACGCCTATCGCGTGGCGTTGCAAGCAGGCGAGTTTCTGCACGTGATGGCGGATCAAAAAGGCATCGACATCGTCCTCGCCATCAGCGGCCCCGATGGCAAAGATGTAGGAGCAATGGATAGCCTAAATGGCTCCTATGGCCCCGAAAATGTCTCGATCATCGCGGCCACCTCGGGCACCTACCGGATCGAAGTGCGCAGTTTTGATTCCGGCGCGGTCGCAGGAGTGTTTTCGATTCAAATCACCGAGTTGCGTCCGTCAAAACCCGGCGACGAAATTCGCGTGCGCGCCGAGAAAAACTACGCTCAGGGCTTGCAGCTCTATCAAGGCGACACCGACGCTGCGAAATCGGCCATCCCTGTCCTGCAGAGCGCGCTGAAGGATTTTCAATTTAATGGCGATGTGCACGGCCAGGCGGCGGTGCTCTACGGATTGGGTGCCACGTACCAAAAGCTGGGAATGAACGGATCGGTGCAAGAGGCGTTAGAAGATTCCATCCGTTTGTTTGGCGAGGCAGGTTCGCCGGAGGAGGCAGCGGAAGTTCTCGAGGCTCTTGCGGGATTTCAGCAGACGCAGGGCGATGCGGCAGCTGCAGAGGCGACCTATCGCAAGGGACTCGATATGTGGTCGAAAGCCATCGGAACGGAAGATTCCGAGTACGCGCGAATGTCCATCGGATTAGGCCGGCTGATGATGAATCAGCGGAAATATGCGGACGCTGAGCCGTACTTCGTGAGAGCCATCGCCATTCGCGAACAGATTTTCGGCGCGAATTCGCTGGAGTTGGCCGACGTGCTGCAAAGCTACGGCGTCACGCTGCACGATCAAAAGAAATTTGCCGAAGCCGAAAAAATATACCGCCGCGCCATCGAGATCCGCACCAAAGTGGCGAAGCCCGGCGACGAGCCGGTGATCGCCACGGTAATTAATAATCTCGCGGTGCTTTACGATGACCAGCAGAACCCGGCGGAAGCAGAAAAATATTATCTGGAATCGCTGCGCATTCGCGAAAAAGCTCTGCCGCCCGCCGATCCGGACAAAATCGCCACCATCGAGAATCTGATTCGCCTCTACAAAGACGCGAAAAAGAACGACGAAGCCGAAGCGCTCCTCCGCCAAGCCCTTGAAGATGTAAAGAAAGCGAAGGGCGAAAATTCCAAGGAAGCTGCGTATCGCATCGACGCGCTTTCATTTTTTCTAGTCGATGAAGGCAAGGTCGATGAGGCGCTGAAGAATTTCGATCTCACTCTCGCGATTCGCAAGAGAATTCTCGAACCGAAAGATCCGGACATCGCCACCAGCAAAAGCAACGTGGCCTTCGCCTATTTCAAAAAGCAGGATTACGCGCCCGCCATCACAATAGAGAAGGAGGCCATCGACCTCTTCGAGGCCGACAGCGGCGCCAACTCTCCCGGCATTTCCGATCACTATTCGTTTCTCGCCATGCTCTACTATCGCTCCGAAAAATACGACGACGCCGTCGCCTGGCAAAACAAGGCGCTCACTGCGCTTCAGAACGCCAAATCGCCGGACATCCGAACCATCGGCGTGGCCACTAATAATCTCGGCCTGTTCATGAAGGGAGGCGGGAAATTCAAGGAAGCCATCGCAAAATTTCAAGCCTCCATCGAAATGCTCGTGAAGGCCAAAGATCGCGCTAACGAAGCCATCGCGCGCCACAATCTCGGCAATACCTACGAAGCGGACGGCCAATATCCCGCGGCGCAGGACAGCTACCGGCAAGCCGTGATTATTTTGCAGGAGCTGCACGATAAGGCCAACGAGGCGGACACGCTGCTCGATCTCGCGGGCGTTCTGGCGCGCCAGCGGCAAACCGGGCCGGCTCTCGATACCTATCGCTCGGCGCTCGAAATCGAGGGCGAACTGAACGACCGCGGCATGCAAGCCTATGCGCTGAATGGAATCGGCGATCTCTATAAAACCGCGAACCAATACGATCAGGCCACGGAAACTTACTTGAAAGCGGTCGCGATTCGCGAAGATCTATATCCCAATAGCAATGGTCTCGCCGAAACGTTTACGAATCTCGCCGACGTTTACAAAGCGCAGGGAAAATATTCAGACGCCGAAGCGCCTCTGCGTCGCGCTCTCGAAATTCGCGAAAAGAATTCGGGCGCAGATAGTGCCGCGGTCGTGCTGGCGCTCAATAATCTTGCCGCGATCCTCAATTCGGAAGGGAAGTTTCCGGATGCCGAGCCGCTTTTCCGCCGCGCGATCGCCATTCAAACCAAGCTGCTCGGCGCAGACAATCCTAAGCTCGCCGGACCGATCGCAAATCTCGCTAGCCTTTATGCCGATCAGGGCGAATATGCGCAAGCGGGTCCGCTTTACCGCGAAGCGCTCCGCTTGCTCCCGGCCGGAACCGAAGCCAATCAATCGCAGATTGTCGATTTGCAGAACGGTCTTTCGGCGGTCTATCGCGCCGAAGGAAGATATCTCGACGCCGCGCGCAGCCTCAGCCAGGCCATCGCGATCGAAGAGAAAGCTTCAGCCACCGATCCTTCGACGCTCGCAGATTCCTATTCCACGCTCGCCGAGCTTTACAAAGCGCGCCGCCAATACGTAGCAGGCGCCGAAGCCTCCGAACGCGCGCTCAATCTTTTGGAGAAGGATCAGGGCAAAACCACTGCTCTGTATGCCAAGACGCTCGACAGCGTCGCCGATTTTTACGAATTGCAGGGCAAGCACGACGACGCGGCGAAATTTTATACCGCCGCTCTCGAAATTCAGACCAAATTCTCCGGCAAAGATTCGCCCGATCTGGCGCTGACCGCCGATTCATTGGGCGAAGTGTATCTCGCGCAATATAAAACGCAGGAAGCCGAGCCGCTTTTGCTGCGGGCCCTCGCGATTCGCGAGAAAGTGTTCGGGCCGAACCACGCGCGTACCAGCGACACGGTGCAGGATCTCGCGGTGCTCTACTATTACGAGGGAAATCGCGAGAAGGCCGGCGATTTCTTCCGCCGCCGCGAAGAATTCCTGCGCGCGCAGTTGACTCAGTCGCCTCCCGCGATGAGCGACAAGGATCGCAAGGCCCTCCTCAACTCCGTCCAGGATTTTTTCCCGACTGCCTTGAGTTTCGCCTATGCCAATCGTGAGGCCGATCCGACCACCGCGGCCAGACTGTACGATCTCGTTTTGTGGCAGAAGGCTGTCGCGCTCGCGAGTTTTACTTCCGCGCGCCATCGCGCCACAGCCGGCAGCGATCCCGAAGCCACCGCATTGCTCGAGCAGCTCGCTTCGAAACGATCGCAGCTCGCGGCCTTCTTCGCACAAAAGCATCCGGATTCTGGCGGATGGCGCGCCGCCGAAGAAAAGCTCGCTGACGAATCGATGCAACTCGAGCGCGAATATTCGCGGCGCCTCGGCTCGCATCCTGCCGCACCGCCGATGGTTCAGCCGACGCTCGCCGATATCCGCAAGCAATTGCAGCAAGGCGAAGCCGCGGGCGAGTATTTGCGCTTCGAATTCGACGATGCGGAAACGCGCACACGTAAGTCTCTCTATCTGGCACTGGTTCTCACCACCGACGTGAATTCTCCGGCGCTGGTGACGCTCGGCGACGCAACCACGCTGGAGGCCGAGCCGTTACGCGCGTACCACAACTCGCTGGCGCCGGCTGCGCATCCCGATTCCTCGAAATTCTACGACGCGTTCTGGAAGCCGATCGAGTCCGCTCTCGGTGGCGCCACGCGCGTTTTCGTCTCGCCGGACGGCGCGCTCAATGAAGTTGCGTTCGGCGCTGTAAATTCCAGCGATCGTAAGGTGCTCCTCGAGAAATACGATCTGCACATGCTTCCAAGCACGCGCGATCTGGTCCGCTCCGCCGCTCCGCGCACGGATAATCCCGCGAACACTGCAGTTCTTCTCGGCAATCCAGATTTCGGCTTGTCCGAAGCGCAATATCGTTCCGCGCTGGCCGCGATTGATGCGGTAGCGAAAGGAATGCCGGCGCCCGCGATTCCACCGGCGGCACCAGCGGCGGACGCGAAAGCGATCCTCGAGCGGCTTCCGGAGAGCGGCGCCGAAGTGCGATCCATTTCGAAAATGCTGCAGGAAAAAAGTTGGCAGGTGCAGCTCTACGAAGGTCCCCTCGCGGTGGAAGAAGCCATTCGAGGCGCGCACAGCCCGCGAGTCCTTCACATTGCGACGTCGGGTTTCTATTTGCCGCAACCCGAAGGCGGCGACGCGCAATCCGCAAACGAAATACCCGCAGGTCTCGAAGATCCGTCGCTCCGCGCGGGACTATTTTTTGCCGGCGCGGATGCAGCATTATCCGGAGCCGAGCCGGCATCCGATGTCGAAGATGGAATCCTGAGCGCCTACGAGTCCGCCGGCCTCGATCTCAGCGGCACGGAGCTCGTCGTCTTGAACAGCTCCGCCGGAAAAATCGATCCCAAGAGCGCCCGCGAAGCCATCTACAGCATGCCACGCGCGATGCTGCGCGCAGGCGCCGGCTCCGTGCTGAGCTCACTCTGGCCGATGAGCGACAAAGACTCAGCCGAACTCGCCGAACTTTTCTACAATCACTGGCTAACCGGCGAAGACAAATGGACGGCCCTGCGCAAAGCCCAACTAGAAATCCGCGCGAAAATTATCAAGACCACCGGCAAAGACGATCCATCCAAGTGGGCATCCTGGGTCCTGATAGGCCGTTAAGTAGCGCCGGCGTCCCTGCCGGCATCTTACGAGCGCAACTCCCACCAAGGGCAACAAACAAGAGCGGACTCCAAGGTCAAGCCCACACGATTGTGTGCCACCCGTCTCGCCAGATGAATTAAATTGGGTTTAGAACTCCGACCGTGGGCTTGCCTGTGGCGGGATTTGTAGTCGTAAGATGCCGGCAGGGACGCCGGCGCTACTTTAAGTCGGCGACCTATCCCAGCCGGTTCAATCCGTTAAACGCTGCAGCCTTATAACATTCCGCCAAAGTCGGATAATTAAAAACCGTATTCACGAAATAATCGATTTTCCCCTTCAAACAAAACACCGCCTGCCCAATATGCAAAAGCTCCGATGCATCCTCGCCAATAATATGCACGCCCAATATTTCCCGAGTCTCGCGATGAAATATCAGCTTCAGCCGCCCGGTCGTCTCGCCGGAAATCTGCCCGCGCGCAATCTCGCGGTAATATCCAATACCCACTTCGTAAGGCACATCTTCCTCAGTAAGTTGTTCCTCATTCTTCCCAATAAATGAAATCTGCGGAATCGTATAGATTCCGTAAGGATAGCTGGCAGGATCGGAGTGCACCGGCACTCCAAAAGCGTAGCGCCGCCGCGAGCCGCCCCTGTTCCATCGAAACCGAAGCCAAACTCGGAAAGCCAATCACATCGCCCACGGCATAAATGTGTTCATTCGCTGTCCGGTAGTGCTCATCCACCACGATCCGCCCACGATTATCCGCGTCCAGCCCGGCGGCCGACAGATCCAATTCCGAGACGTTTCCGTGACGGCCCACCGCATAAAGCAGCGCATCGGCGTAAATCTGCTTCTTACTCATCAGATTCGCCACCACGTGCCCGTCGGGCGTCTCTTCCACGCTCTCGACTTCTTCGTTCAGTCGCATGGTCACGCGCCGGTCGCGCAATTGATACGAAAGCGCCTCCACCATCTCCGCATCCGCAAATTCCAGCAGCCGCGCCCGCTTTTCCACCAAAATCACGCGCACTCCCAAAGTCGCGAACATGCAAACGTATTCCATCCCTATCACGCCGCCGCCCACCACGATCAACGTCTTCGGAATCTCCTGCATGGTAAAAATCTGATCGCTATTCAAAATATTGCGCTGATTGAACGGCACCTTCGGCGAAGTCGCCGGTTTCGTGCCCGTGGCGATGACGATGATATTCGCGCTCACTTCCAGCGCCCCGCGGCTATTCTCCACTCGAATGTGATTCGGTCCCGCAAATTTCGCCGTGCCATGCAGCATTTCGATCCCGTTCCGTTGCAATTGCGCCTGCGTCACGCTCACTTCCGTTTCGATTACGCGCTTCACCCGGAAGATCAAGTCCTCCATGGTGATTTTTTCCTTCACGCGGTAATCGACGCCATACAGATTCTGATAATGAAATCCCGAGAGATGCAGCACCGCTTCGCGCAGGGTTTTGCTGGGAATAGTCCCGAAAGTTGATGCATGTTCCGCCGATCGAGCTTTGCCGTTCCACCACTGCCACACGTTTCCCGCATTTCGCCGCCTGAATCGCGGCCCGCTGTCCGCCGGGACCCGAGCCAATTGCAATCAAGTCGTAATTTTGCATCTCAAAGCCTCACGTTTTCGCCCTGCGCCGCTCATCGACTGAGCGGCCACGGTTCTACACACATTTTATTAATCGGACGTAACAGTGGACGCTTAAACCTCGCAGTCGTTCGCGATACCCCTTCCAAAAGCATAGGCAACTTTTATTGTCTTGTCATGAATTTCAGGTCCGAGCGTTCGTTCACACAGTATTCATCTCGCCGTCATCGTTGATATACCAGCGGATTGGTACTGTCCGCGCGTTTCAATCTCCTTCGAGGGTCCCTATGGCTGACACCGCCGCCGCCGTACCGAATATTGCGCCTCCGCCGTCGTTGCTCGATCAAAAGCTGAAGAAATCTTCTCCCGGTCGCCTGGGCATCCTCGCATTCCTCGTAATCCTAGTCGGTGGAATCATCTTCATCGGCATACGCCTGATGTCCGATCTCTCCGGCGTCCATGTCGCATCCGCGTGGCCCTACGTTCTCCTCGGCATCGCGCTATTAATCGCCCTCGCCTTCGAATTCGTCAACGGCTTCCACGACACAGCCAACGCCGTCGCCACTGTGATCTATACACATTCACTCGAGCCTCACGTAGCGGTAGTCTGGTCCGGCATCTGGAATTTGATCGGCGTGCTGCTCTCTTCGGGCGCAGTTGCTTTTGCCGTGGTATCGCTGCTGCCTGTCGAATTAATTTTGCAAGTAGGACGCGGCGCCGGCTTCGCGATGGTCTTCGCACTTCTCGTCTCGGCGATTTTGTGGAATCTGGGAACCTGGTGGTTCGGCCTGCCCGCCTCGAGTTCGCATACGCTGATCGGCTCGATCATCGGAGTCGGCCTCGCCAATCAACTTATGGCCGTGAAAAGCGGCACCAGCGGCGTCGATTGGGGGCAAGCCGGCAACGTTTTCCGCTCGCTTCTGATTTCTCCGGTGGTCGGATTTGTCTGCGCAGCGTTGCTCCTGCTGCTCGCCAAGAAGCTCATCCGCAATCCGCAACTCTATAAGGCTCCCGAGGGTGCCGAGCCGCCACCGTTCTGGATTCGCTCGCTGCTCATCCTCACTTGCACCGGCGTAAGCTTCGCGCACGGCTCCAATGACGGCCAAAAGGGCATGGGCCTCATCATGCTCATTCTCATTGGCACGGTCCCCACCGCGTATGCGTTAAACCACGCGGTCGGCATCAATCAAGTGCAAGATTTCGCCGCAGTTTCCGAGCAAGCCATCACCGCGGTGAATCACTACGTCGATCCAAACGCCGTCGTGGGCGATACGCGCGAAGAAGTCACCACATACATTCGCACGCGCGAATTCAAGCCCAGCACCATGCTGGCCATGCAGCAACTCATCGGCGACATCGAGCACGAAGTCGAGCTTTATAAAGCGCTGGCGCAGGTGCCGCCCGATCAACAAGCCAACGTCCGCAACGATATGTACGTGATCAGCGAAGGGCTCCGCTTGATGCAGAAATCCGGCAAGCCCGTGTTGGCCGCTGCCGACGCCGCCGCACTTGCGAATTACAAAAAGCATCTCGATCTGGCCACGAAATTTATTCCCACGTGGGTGAAAGTAGCCGTAGCGCTCGCGCTCGGCCTAGGCACCATGGTCGGCTGGAAGCGCATCGTCGTGACGGTCGGCGAAAAAATCGGGAAAGAGCATCTGCACGTACGCCCAAGGCGCGTCGGCCGAGCTGATCGCGGCGGCAACTATCATGGCCGCCGACAAATTCGGATTACCTGTCAGTACCACGCACGTCTTATCGTCCGGCATAGCCGGCACGATGGCCGCGAATCGCAGCGGCCTGCAACTCTCCACGGTCCGCAACATCGCACTCGCGTGGATTTTCACGCTGCCAGCCGCCGCATTACTAGCCGGCAGCCTATTCTGGCTATTCAATCGGTGGAGTTAGTAGGGGCGGGGGTTCACCTCCCGCCCGCCTTAGCACTGGGTTTTCGCGCTGTGTCAGGGCATGATTTTAGTCATGCCGCAAACACCGCGAGATGAGCAAGGCTTTAGCCACTGAGGTCTTGTTTTCGAGTCGTCACGCGCTGCACTACGAGCGCACGGAAGGAGCCAAATGTCCACGTTCACGAAAATTCTCTCACCAATCGATTTCAGCGATCCATCGCAAGCTGCCCTGGAAACGGCCGCCAGCCTCGCCAAGCAATTCGGCGCCGAACTGCTGCTCGTTCACATAGTCCCAGCCATTCCGGATTTACCGTCGTCGGTCTCGCTGCTAAAAGAAGGCCAATACGATGAAGCTCTGCACAAAGATGCAGCAACCCGCCTCGCCGAAATGGCGCAGAAGCTGACGCAATCCGGCATCAAAGCCAAATCCGCTATCGGCACCGCTGACGACACCGCCATGGAAATCATCCGCCAAGCCGACGACAACGACGCCGACCTGATCGTAATCGCCACGCACGGCCTCTCCGGTCTGCACAAATTAGTCTTCGGCTCCGTAACCGAAAAAGTTCTGCGCGACTCCCACTGCCCTGTGCTGGTAATGCACACAGACAAGTCCGCCGAAGAAGCCAAGTCCTCCGCCGCCTAAGTAGGGGAGGGTGTTTACCGCCCTCCCGGTTTAGCACTGGGTGTTCGCTTCAAAACTTCCACCATGAACTCCGCGGCAAAAAATTCTCGGCAATTCAACGCAACTTCGTATCAACTGCCAAAAGTCGCTCCAAACAATATGCTACGATGACGCCTCCTCCAGCGGAGGCGCAAGGGGTCCGGTGATCCTCCCGGCCTTCAAAGCCGGCGATTCGGCTCTTCGCGAGTTGAATGGTGGGTTCGACTCCCACACGCTTCCGCCAACTTCACCGTGATTTTGATCGCAGACCACCGACATGAAATTCTGATTACAAATGTGAGTTTTTATTGACACTGAACGGGTTTAGTGTGAATCTCGCCGCTCTTTTGGAGCCGGACAGGGAAGCTTTCATCAACAGCGGCTAAACCGCGCAGCACGCCATCTCGAATTCCTGAAAATGATAGGTCGGCGGATTTTCGTGCGTGATTCGAATTACAGATTCTGAAGCTCAAGGAGGAAGTTATGTCCACTTCTGCCGCGGCAGCGGGATCCAAGCAGCAAGACTACGGCATCTGGCGCGTGATCATGGCCTCTTCGGTCGGCACCATGATCGAGTGGTACGACTTTTACATTTTCGGCAGCCTCACCGCCGTTTAGCCCTGAAATTCTATCCTCCTGGCAACGACACCTTCGCTTACGTCGCGTATCTCGCCACTTTCGCAGTCGGTTTTCTCGTGCGGCCTTTCGGTGCACTTTTCTTCGGCCGCATCGGTGATCTGATTGGCCGCAAATACGCCTTTCTGGTGACACTCTCGATCATGGGCTTCTCGACCTTCGTCATCGGTCTTTTGCCCAGCTACGCCACCGCCGGCTGGTTCGCGCCCATCGTTCTCATCCTGATCCGCGTTCTGCAGGGCCTCGCGCTCGGCGGCGAATATGGCGGCGCTGCAGTTTATGTCGGCGAACATGTTCCCGACAGCAAGCGCGGCTATTACACCAGCTTCATCCAAATCACCGCCACTCTGGGTCTCTTCGTCTCGCTCGTCGTGATTTTGGTCACGCAAAACTCCATGTCCAAGGACGACTTCGCCGCCTACGGCTGGCGCATTCCTTTCCTCATCTCCATTTTCCTGGTGATCATCTCTCTCTACATCCGCCTGAAAATGAAAGAGTCCCCCATCTTCGCGCAGCTGAAGAGCGCCGGTATGACCTCCACGCAACCGCTGAAAGATGCCTTCACGAAATGGTCGAACCTGAAGCTAGTCCTGATTTCACTGTTCGGAGCCACAGCGGGGCAGGGCGTGATTTGGTACACCGGCCAGTTCTACGCGCTGTTCTACATGCAGACGATTCTAAAAATAAACGTGAAGACCGCCAACATCATCGTGGCCATCGCACTGCTCCTTGGCATGCCGTTCTTCACGGTAGTGGGCGCGCTTTCCGATCGCATCGGCCGCAAGAAACTAATGATGGCCGGCTGTCTCCTCGGCGTCCTCACCTATATCCCGATTTACCACGCCATGGCCAACGCCGCCGGCAACAACGTAGTGACCGTAAAATCCACCCGCAATAAAGTCACCGGTGCGATCGGCCTAACCGCCATGACCACGGACGCCACCGGCGCGCTAGTCCCAGCCAAAGAAGCCCCCGCTCCGAATGTCCCAATGTTAGTGCTGCTAATTTTCGTACAAGTTCTCTACGTCTGCCTGGTCTACGGCCCCATCGCCGCATACCTGATCGAAGCTTTCCCAGCCAAGATTCGCTACACATCGCTTTCGTTACCGTACCACATAGGAAATGGAGTCTTCGGCGGGCTGCTGCCATTGATAGGTCTTTCGTCGGTAGCGGCAACCGGCAATATTTACGCCGGTCTCTATTACCCAATGATTGTGGCAGGCGTGACATTCATCGTAGGAAGTCTCTTGCTGAAAGAGACTCACGGCGTGCACATCTGGTCAGAGGCTAGCGGCGGCGGACCCACTCCACTAGGAGAATAAGCATCTGACCGGCTACAGCCGCGCATTGTTGCCGTGTTCAAGGCAATCGGGTGATATCGAGCGCGTTCACTTTCGCGCGGTTCACCGTCAATCCCCAGTGCAAGTGTGGGCCGGTAACCCGGCCCGTAGCTCCCACTTTCCCAATTACGCTTCCGGCAACGACCACGTCGCCGGCCGTCACGCTGAAGGCGCTCAGATGACCGTAAAGCGTATAAACCCCGAGGCCGTGATCGATGATCACCGTATTCCCTGAGAAATAAAGCGGCTCAGCCAGCACCACGCGTCCACCTTGCGCCGCGTGTATTGGCGTACCAGCCGGCGCCGGAAAATCCACGCCAGTATGCGGCGACGAAGGCTCTCCGTTCAGCACTCTCCTCCGTCCAAAATTTTTTCCATTCGTAGCACCCGGGAGGGGCACGCGAAACCGCCCACTCCACAGCTTTTCGGGCGTCACCGTAGCGAAAATTTCCCGCAATCGCTTGCCCTCCTCTTCCGCACGCGCCAGTTGCTCCGCATTCGGTTCCACAAATTGCGGCGCCACTGTCAATTTCTCCACCGCGAATTGTCCCTCTTTCACCGTCAACTTCGCGCCGCAAGTAAAGTCCTCGCCGCCAGCGGTCTTCACCGTAGCCGCAAAGTCATGCGGCCCGGCGGCCAGCGCGAGATCGATTCCCAGCAGCGCCCGCCGCACATCCAATTCCTCGCCCGCCCCGCTCGCCGGCGCCCAAAATTGCAAATCGTTGTCATTCCACTTGCCGGACACTTCCGCCAGCCGCTTGCCGCTGCGAATTTCAACCAGCTGCAAGCTCCCCTGCCGCGGCTCCATCGAGCTGAAAAACAAATCGATACCCGCACCACATTCCTGCCTGCTCCATTGCGCGGTAGCCGTTTTGCGCGGCGCCGCCTTCTTCTGCGCCACGGCGCACCAAGGCAGCGTGAGTGTAACCGCCAGAGCAAAAAACACTCGGATCTGCCGAAGTAAGCGGAATGTGTAGGCAAATCGCATCGAACACGTTTGAGTATACTCGCGTGAATGTAGCGCACAGAAAACTTAACCATCAACGACCACGCAATAGTCAGCCTCGAGCCAGGATCGGACGAGGAGACTAGCCCGGAAGCATTCTGGAAAGTGGCAGAAGCAAGTTTTGTCAGGGCACGGCTTCAGTCGTGCCGTAAGCGCTAAAAAATCACAAGGCTTTAGCCGCTGAGGTGTTGTTCTTCAGGTGGGAGCCCTCGCATTCATGCGGGGGAGGAGCGCTTCAGCGCTCCGAAAAGTGTCGCCTGCAGCGGTGCGCTTTAGCGCTGGGCATCTCGAGTCCGGCCAATCGAACCACCTCACGTCGAAGGTCGAGCGCCCAGATTCCTGTCCGGCTCGCCAGCCAAAACAAAATAGCAGGTATGATGAATGACGCACGGCACTAACCAACGAGAACTAACAACAGCATGCCACTCCCGCTCTCCGTCCTCGACCTAGTTCCACTCTCACACGGCAGTACCAGCATCGCCGCGTTACAAAGCGCCACGAAAATCGCCCAAGCAGTCGATCGCCTCGGCTACACGCGCCTCTGGTACGCCGAGCACCACAACTTGCCAGGCATCGCCACCACCACTCCAGAAATCCTAATCGCCCACGTAGGCCCAATGACCACGCGAATCCGTCTAGGCGCCGGCGGAGTAATGCTCCCAAATCACTCGCCGCTCCAGGTAGCCGAATCCTACAAACTTCTCGAAGCCATCCATCCCGGCCGCATCGATCTCGGCATAGGCCGCGCCGCAGGCACCGATCCGCTCACAGCGCTCGCGCTTCGCCGTTCGCGCGAGGCCCTAACCAAAGACGATTTCCTCGAGCAACTCGGCGAACTAATCGCCTGGGGCAGCGGCAAATTCCCACCCGCCAGCCCATTTCGCAACATCCGCGCAATGCCCGACGACCGTCCGCTCCCGCCGATCTACCTCCTCGGCTCAAGCGATTACGGCGCAAAACTAGCCGCAGAAATGGGCGTAGGCTTCGCCTTCGCCGGACATTTCAGCCTCGATCCCCGGATTTCCCAATGCACGCCTACCGCAGCGGCTTTTCCACCAACGGCGTGCTAGAAAAGCCGCACGCCATCCTAGCCCTCTCAGTCTTCTGTGCCGACACCGAACCAGCCGCCCAACGCATAGCCTCATCGCTACTACTCTCGTTCGCTCAATTGCGCACCAACCGCCCCGGCCAAATGCCCAGCCCCGAAGAAGCGCAGTCCCACACCTACACGCCAGAAGAGCAAGCGGTGGTGTCGTCCTACAAAAGGCTGCTAATCGTAGGCACCCCCGAACAAGTCCGCCCGCGCATCGAAACCACAGCCAAGCGCACCCAAGCCGACGAAATAATGATCATGACCCACGCCTACGACCCAGAAGCCCGCGTCCGTTCGTACGAACTACTAGCAAAAGCCTTCGGCCTGACAGAAACGTAGGGGCCGGGGTTTACGACCGGCCCGGGTTGGCCTTGGGTTTTCGGTTTTGCAATTGCGTTCGACTGAAGGGCGGGTCAATCGCTATACGGTCGCACAACATCACACCAAGGCAGGGACATCGCGGTGCAAAAACCACCGGTCCAATACTATATGCCGCGAAAACCATCCGCTCGCCAGCAACAACCGCGCAAACCCACTCATCACCCGCGTAGGCAATCGACGTCCAATGGCCGTTGACCAATCTTCCTTAGCATCACCAAAACGCGATTGCAAAAGCCCCCGATACTTCGCAAGCCCGCTCTCGGAATAATCTCCGCGCGCGGCAACAATCGCTCTCGCCGCCAGCAACCCCGATTCAATCGCCGGCCGAATCCCCTCGCCGCTCTGTGAATAAGCAAGCCCGGCAGAATCGCCGATCAGCAACACCCCATCGCTAACCACCCGGCGATGTGCCTCGCGATAAATCAAATATGCATGCCCGCGCATTCCCGCCGGCAAATCAAACGAAACTTTTCCGGTAGTCTTCAAGAATTCCACGAATGCGGCGACATGCTGCGGCAACCCCTGCCCCTCATCCAACCGCCCCAAACCGATATTGAGAAAATTCTCCTTGCGAAAACACCATCCATAACCTTTCATATCCGCGCAGAAAAATAATTCCGGCAATTCCGCTCGCACGGAGCAGCGCGCCTGCTGCGCCGCATCCATCTCAAACTCAATTTCCTGCGCGGCCACCGCGATTTCACTTCGCGCCCCAGCCCCAAGCGAGCGAGCCACGGGACAAAAGTGCCCCCCAGCGCCAACAATCAAACCCGCCTTGATTTGCGAATTCACCACCCAAGCGTCGCCCGCCCGCTCGATGGCCTTGAACGCCGCGCCCTGAAAAATACGCGCCCCGCAACGCTCCAGCAAAAAAGTGTCAAACTCGCATCGCCGGATTCCATAACTAATCGGCCGGCCATAATCCGTCACAACTTCCGTCCCGCCAATCCTGCCGGTAAGAAATCCCGCAATCGGCTGCAACACGCGCCCGCGGCGATACTCATCCAGATCGATCCGCAGTTCTTCAATCACCGCAGGCGTGATCCATCCGCCGCAAACCTTATCGCGCGGAAACACCGACCGATCGAGGATGGCAACGTCCAAGCCGCTCGCGCGCAGAGCCCAGGCACAAGACGACCCCGCCGGCCCGCCGCCAACAATCAAGACATCGCACGAATCCATTTCGGCTCTTTCTCCGCCGCAGCTTCCTGCTGATCCTGATAGAGGTAAGCCCGCGTCCAAGGAATCCGCGCACATTCCGATCCCGCAAAGGTGACCTGAAACAATTGCAGCGATCCCGCGGAAAATGCGGCAATCGACCCAGCCAAATAAAGCCGCCAAGCCCGCACAAAATCAGCGCCAAACATTTCCTGCACCCGTTCCGCCGAGCGCTCAAACCGCGCCAACCAATGCTCCAACGTCCGCGCGTAATGAAAACGTAAGTTTTCCACGTCAAGAACCGCAATATCCGAAGGCTCAAAAATATCCATCACCTGCCGCAGCGAAGGCGCGTGCGCCCCAGGAAAAATCCTCTTCCGAATCCACGGACTAAACAACCGGTTCTGATTCCGTCCAATAAAATGCAGCAACCCACGGCCAGAATCCCCCATCGCCCGATGAATCACGCGCCCCAGCTGTTTGTAGTTTTCCGCTCCCACATGCTCCAGCATCCCGACCGACATAAAAACGTCACAAGTCCCAGAAATATTCCGGTAATCGTCCTCGATAAATTCCACCTGCCGGCTCAACCCTTCCTTCTTCGCCCGCTCCCGAGCAAACGCAATCTGCTCCTTAGAAATATTGAAAGCCCGCACGTTTGCGCCGTAGTGCTTAGCCATATGTATCGCGAGTGATCCCCAACCACATCCCGCCTCAATCACTTTTTCGCCCGGCCGGAGCTGCACCTTGCGGCAAACATGATCCATCTTCGCAAGTTGCGCCTCTTCAAGCCCGGTGGAGGGCGTCGGAAAATAAGCGCAGGTATACACCATCCGCGAATCCAACCACATTTTGTAGAAATCAGAGGTCAGATCGTAATGCGTATGAATATTCTTGGCCGACCCGCGCGGCGTATTCGCCTGCGCCCAAGCCAGCCACCGCGAAATCATCTTCCCGTACCAAGTCCCCGCCTGCGGCGCGCGCATCGACCGGATCACGTCCTCCAGGCAACGCACCAAATCCCCGTCAACTTCCGCCCGCCCTTCCATGTAGCTGTCGCCGAAGCCGACTTCGGGATCGAGCAGCATGCGCCGCAGCGCTGTGCGATCGTGAAGAATCACCTTCGGCGTGCGGTCCCCATTGCGTTCCGCGCTGTCATTTGTGTCTCCCAGCACGAACTGCAGTGGAGCGTTGCCAATCGACCGATGGATTTTCTTGACCAGCCACTTCTCGGCTGAGGAGAAGTTTGATTTCGCCACGGATCGAACCCTCCCTCTGTTGAACTAATTTGACGGACTCAATTGTTGAACTAAATCGTTGGGCTTGCCGTCGGGCGTTCAAGCCCACTCATCGTGTTAGATTCGACAATCAAAAAACGGTCGCAATCCGCAAAACGCAAAATGTTTCGCCGGTGGATTACATGCCGCGTCATTCATTCGTCGTGCGTTTGCCATACAGCATCACCTTTCCATCAACTACATTTGCGAAATAGCGCCCCCGCATCAAAAACTGCATCACCTTATGTCCCTTGCGCGCCAACTGCGCCCAGCGCGACGCCGTCTTTGGATTCTGCTCGATCCCTCGCACCGCATCATCGCCGACGCGAAAATCGACCTGCCGGAGATTTTTCTTAGCCGTCCACCGAACCGGAAACTGCGCGCCATTCAACTCAACTTCCGGCTTCTCCTCCACCAGCGCCTGCCGCCAAATTTCAATAAGCGCATCCTCCAAATTCATTTGTAGTTTGCCAGCCATAAACGATGAGCCACACACCATTCAATACAAAGGGTTTGTAGCTAAGTACCCCGAGAATCCCCCGGCGTCAATCAGATTGTTTTTGGAGAGAGCCCCCGCCCGCCAGACGTATGGCCAACGGGGGAAGGATCGCTTCGGCGCTGGCATTTTTTGCGCCACGCTGATCCCAAATTCAGGGCGCCATTGATTTTCGTCTGACGACAAATTGCGAAATCACAATTGCGCTCAACAACATTGCCACCGGATCAATGGGCTGCCGATACCGAGGTTCGACAATCGTCAGATAATAAGCCCAAGGATAAATAACCGGAAAGATCGCCAGAGGAATCAAGTACGCGTTACGCCGCAGCGCAAGAACCGCAATCCCGCCAAGCGCACCAAGCGCCGTCAAAAGATTGAATACCACCACGTAGCGGAACCACAACGACCGGCTGCGCATAAAATCAGCCAGTGGCGCAGGCGTCCCCCCACTCCAAAAGGTCTTGAAGCGCACCCAAGTCAAATGCAATTCGCGCCGCGGATGCGTCGCCATATAATTCAGAGCCTCGGCGCGCTTCTCGCGTTCATAAGCGATCTCGCCAATCGCGATGTAATGCGCCCGCTCGAACGAGTCATGAATCGGGTGTCCCTCGCCGAGCCATAAATCGCGAGCCGCGTCGTTATTCCCACACCAAAGCTGCACGCCGAGGTTTGCTCGCAAAGGCACGAACGTATCGAACGCCAAATAATTCCGAATCGTCCAAGGCACGCAGCAAAGCACCATCACGCCGAGCGCGAATCCGACAGGCTTTACTAATCCGCTCCAATCCTTCCCTCGGCGCCAAACCACCCAGCCAAGCAACAACGGAAGCAGCCCCAGCAGCGTAGGATTCGTCATCAAAGCGAATCCCCACATCACCCCATATCCGATCCAATCCCGCACCCGCAGCGAATCCGCCAGCTCAATCGTCGCCCACAAAATCCCCGCCGCCAGCAAAGCCGCCAGCGACGCGTCCCACATGCACTCAAACGGCACCAATATCGCATTCGGAAAAACGGCCCAAAGCCAAGCCGCCCCAGCGGCCACGCCAATCCCCGCAACGCGCCGCCCGATCCGGAAAATAGGAATGCAAGTAAGTGTGGAAAATAAAATGTTCAGCAGTGTGGCCGAGACGAACGAGTGAAACGTGTAAGCCCCGAAAATCCGAAACACGCCGGCCAGCAGCAGAGGATAAACCGGCGCCATCCAAGCCGTAGGCCCGCTGGGCACGCGAAACGGGGAACTAAACCCGCCGCCAGAAACAATCGAAGCCGCAATATTCCCAGGCTCAAAAAGAAAAGGCAGCACCCCCAGCGCATGATGCGAATTCTGGTTGGCATAATCCCAGAAAAATCCCAATCGCAGAATCGTAGCGATGAGCAATATCAAAGGAAGGGAAGTAGCAACAGCACGAAGTCGTCGAGGCATCCAGATCCATTCGACAGCACAGAGCCACGCGAGTCAACCCAAGTAGCGCCGGCGTCCCTGCCGGCATCTTACGACCGAAAAAACCGCCACAAGCAACCCACACAATCGGGCCCCACAAGCTCACTAGCAGTGTGAATTGGGCTGGGCAACCCGCCAATCATTCGAAACGCAACTGACGGCCTCGCTCGTAAGATGCCGGCAGAAACGCCGGCGCTACTTAGACCCAGTATATAATTCCCACCAGAAAAGAATCCCCACAGGAGGCGACTTCAGTGACCCCACTACGCAAGCCCAAAAAATTCCGCGCCGCAAAAGAAGCCCGCCGCCGCGCCCGCCTGGCCCTCGGCACCCCGCAAACCGAGCGCGTAATCCCCGACAAGCGCAAAAAACCGCCCAAGCACAAAAAGAATCTGCTCGAAGAAGTTTTGGACTGAACGACGAAGCAGGCAGGTTCCCCCGGAACCTAATTTCGCGATCCTCAACCAGGCTTATAATCCGGGACAATATCGCTAGGCTTGAACAAAGCAGAAAGCGGGACGCCGTTCACCGAAGCAAATTCCTTAGCAATCTGCTCCAGATCTTTCTTAGAAAATCCAGTCTCGCTGATGCAAATCCGTCCGTCGGTCCCAATCAAAAATAAACTGGGCACATTCGTAATCCCATACCGGTTCGAAACCGAATAACCATTCGCATCAATCAACTGCAAAAACGAAACATCAAATTCCTTACAAAATTCCAAAGTATCCTGAGCGTCGTCCTGCGAAACACCCCAAACCGTAACCTTCGAATTGCCATACTTCTCAAAAAGCCGCTCAATATAAGGAAACGTGAACTGGCAAACCGGGCAAGAAATCTTGAAAAACGCCAGCAACACCGGCCCATTCTTCAAAGCCGCAGCCAGCGAATGACTCTTCCCGTCAACGCCCTCCAAAGTAAAATCCGGCGCCATTTTTCCCGCAGCCAACATTCCCAACGAGTTCCTCCATCAAAAATCGATCGAAAGAGTCATCCCACGTAAAATTCTACCGCACTCTATTTGATGCCCGATGCACCCGAAAGCTTCGCAGTTTCCAAGTAGGGGCGAGGGTTCACCTCCCGCCCGCTTTGGCCTTGGGTTTTCGGCCCTATTTCAACGATCACACGATGACTTCGCGGAACAACTAAATCCCGGCGGGACATCCAACACATCAACTCTAATGAATATTCCGGGTCTTCTTCTGCACGTAATCCATCAGCAGATACTGGCCCAGCGTATAAGGAGTAGTGAAGTAAGCCTTCCCGCGGCAAAGCTCAGTAACCTTCTGCACAAAATGCACCAAGCTATAATCGCTAGCCAGCATAAAAGTATTAATCAAAATTCCCGCCCGTCGGCACTTAGTGACTTCTTCCAAGGTCTGCGTAACAACAAGCGGATCCAACCCAAACGCATTCTTATAAATCCGCCCATCCTCAAGCGTAAGCGCCGAAGGCTTCCCATCAGTAATCATCACAATCTGCCGCATATCTTTTTTCTGCTTATTCAAAATCCGCTGCGCCAAACGCAATCCCTCGCGCGTATTCGTGTAATAAGGCCCCACCTGCACCCGCGCCAATTTCCCAAGCGGAATCTCCTCCGCCGAATCATGAAACAGCACGCAATGCAGCGAATCCCCCGGATACTGCGTGCGAATCAATTGCGCCAAAGCCAGCGCCACGCGTTTCGCCGGCGTAAAACGATCCTCACCATAAAGAATCATGCTATGGCTGCAATCGAGCATCAGCACCGTAGCGCAAGAACTCTGATACTCGCACTGGTGCACCATCAAATCCGAATAATCAATCTCAATCGGCACTTTCGCGCCCTGCCGGCGCACCGCACGAAAAAGCGTCTCGCCAATATCCAAATTCAAAGTGTCGCCAAATTCATAAGGCCGCGAAACGCCCCCCGACTCCACTCCAGTAGCCAAATCGCGAGTATCGTGCCGCCCAAAACTGGATTTCCCCAGCGAAGCCATCAAATCCTTCAAAGTTTTGAATCCCAGAAAATCGATGGCCTTATCGGTGATCTCAAAGCGCGCCTGCGCGTCCGCATTGTCGCGCCCAATCTGCCCGCCCGGAGTCTGGCTCGGCGGCGGCGTAACCTGCGGAGGCTGCTGCGAAATAAATCCCTCTTCCTGCAAGCGCTCGATCAAGCGGTCAATCATCTCCCGCAATTCCTGATTCTTCGAAAGGTCCGGATTCTGCATGAGCTGTTCCATCAGCTCCGGCGGAATCAAATCGCCCTCTTCGAGCGCCCGCAAAATCGCCTCGCGCAGTTCGTCCATCATCCGCTCAGTCGACATCTGCGGATCCATCTCATAAATCCCATATTGCGATTCGATATCCGCTCTGCAGCAAAAAATCGGAAAGCTTGTTCATTAAATCCTGGAGGTCCACGTCGTCCGCGGCCTCTCCGGTATATCGCGAATATCGGATGTATCGCATTGTCTAGTTAAATTCGTTTATTCCGTCGCTGCGAAAATCAAAAAGCTGTCATTCCGAGGAGTCCGCGACGAGGAATCTGCATTTCGCCTCGCACTCCAGCCAACACCCTCAGTTGAATTGCCGTCGCGGCGGCATGCGCCCCGGCTGCTGCTCGCGCGGCTCCGGCGTTTTCCGCACTTCGCCGTAAAATCCGCGTTCCTCGCTGCGGCTAACGCGCTTGTGCGCCCAAAGCCCCTCAAGAATAAATTCCGCCGCGCTAGCCATCAGCGCCGCTTCGTCCTTAGCCCGCACACCCAAAGGCGTCAAATTATCGAAAAGCCCCGGAATCTTTTTCAATTGCGTATGATGATCCGCCGCCGCAGCATTCGCAGCAACTTTCATCTCCCCGCCCATCTCAAACCACTGCACCACCGGCTGCAAATTCGCATCCGAAAAATAACGCGTGAAAACTTTCCCCACCGCCGCCCGAATCAATTCCCGAGCAATATTGTCAGCCCCGCGCAATTCCCCCTCATACTCCAATTCAAACTTCCCAGTCATGGCAGGAATCGCGGAATAAATATCAGCCACCCGCGCCACGGCATGCCTCTCGCCATTCCGCACCGCCCGCTGCTCCGAGCTGCTAGCCACATTCTCCAGCGCGCTAATCGGCAAGCGCTGACTGACTCCCGACCGTTTATCCACGCGCTTATCCTCGCGCGCCAAAAACGCAATCTCCTCAATCACCTCCGACAAATAAACCGGCACATCCACCCGCAAATTCGTTCCCCGCGCAAGCCAGGACTCCTGCGCCGTAATCGACATCCCCTCTTCCACGGTAGCCGGATAATGCGTGCGAATTTCCGATCCAATGCGATCCTTCAAAGGCGTAATAATTTTCCCGCGCGCCGTGTAATCCTCAGGATTCGCGGTGAAAACCACCAGCACATCCAGCGGCATCCGTACCGGATAACCTTTAATCTGCACATCACCTTCCTGCATGATGTTGAAAAGCCCCACCTGAATCTTCCCAGCCAAATCCGGCAATTCATTAATCGCAAAAATCCCGCGATTCGCCCGAGGCAACAATCCATAATGAATCGTCAATTCATCCGAAAGATCCCGCCCACCGCGCGCGGCCTTAATCGGATCCACATCGCCAATCATGTCCGCAATGGTCACGTCGGGAGTAGCTAGCTTCTCGACATACCGCAAATCCCGCGGAATCCAAGCAATCGGCGTAGCATCGCCCTCAGCCTTCACGCGCTCCCGGCAAGACCGGCAAATCGGCGCATAAGGATTGTCATTAATCTCGCAACCAGCAATCGCAGGAATCTCAGAATCCAGCAGCGCCGCCAATCCACGCAAAATCCGAGTCTTCGCCTGCCCCCGCAAACCCAGCAAAATAAAATTGTGCCGCGAAAGCAGCGCATTCACGATCTGCGGAATCACCGATTCCTCATAACCATGAATCCCCGGAAAAAGCGGCTCACCCTTCTCCAACCGCTCCAAAAGATTTTCCCGCAGCTCCTGTTTCACACTACGCTTAGCGATCTTCTCCTCCGACCAAGCCCCCCGCCGAAGCTCGCCAAGTGTCTTAGGACGATTGCTCATGAGCCCCTCGATAAAAATAAATCAAGCCACACAGTTTCCGCGCTAAAGAATCATTATAGATGACAAGTAGCGCCGGCGTCTCTGCCGGCATCCGACGAGCGAGATGTAAATAGGAGCCCGAATCATCGCCGGACTACGCAACAAAATTAACGCCACGCATCGAAAATCTCGCGCCGCCCATAATTCCGATCGAAGGCGACGCTCGTAATCGTAAGATGCCGGCACACCCGCCAGCGCTACTCAAACCTTCGCATGCCCATTCCCGCCAGCCTTCTGCCGCATCCGCTGCCGGCTCTCCGCCCGCGGCACAAGCTGCCGAATCATAGGCAGCAATCGCACCAATCGTTCATTCTCATCCCGCAAACCCAAAAGCGTCTGCTTATCCTCCAGCTCCAAAGGCAAATCCTCAGCAATCGCATAAGCCAAAGAAGGATGCTCGTCGCGGTCAATCTCATCCGGCGTAGATCCATACAGCAACTCATGGCACTTCTCATAAGCCGCCATCACTTCCTCAGGCGCGGCAATCATTTTCGGATCCGGCTCGTCCATCAAAATCCGCCCCAAAGCCTCCAAACACGGTTTGTCCTGAAACAATTCCAGAACCTCAAACACGCGCCGCCCTTCAACCGCAATATCCATCCGCCCATCTTCATATTCCTGCGTAATCTCCACCACCTGCGCCGTGCAGCCAACCTTCGCCACACCGGCACCCTGCTCCAACACAATCCCAAATTCCGCTTCCGTCTCGACGCACCGCCGTATCAATTCCTTATAACGAGTCTCGAAAATGTGCAGCGGCACAGCGGCATGCGGAAACAAAACAACCTGAAGTGGAAACAACGTGATGCGTTCAGAGGTCAATTGATAGGTTCCCGACTGCCCAAGCCGGAAGCGCAGACTTCATCCCAACCCATCCAGCGCCGCCTGCATTTCATCGCGCGCGTGCGTGTCGCCGGTCTTCACAGCCATGGCAACTCCCGCTGAAAGCGTCTGCCGCGCCTCGGGAACTCGCCCCAAGCGCGCCAGCAACTGCCCGAACTGAAAGTATCCGGGAACATATTCCGGATGCGCCGCAAGCAGTTCGCGAAAATGTTCGGTAGCCGTAGCATCATCGCCCAGTTTCGCGCATTCCAGCGCCAATCCATAACGCGCAAAAGCATCGCCAGGATTCGACCGCACGAATCCCTCAAGCACTTCGCGCCGCGACTTCGTTGTTTGCGTCATTGTTCTGCGCGTATTATATCGAGCGCAGCATCCCGCGCCAAGCAATGCCGCAACAAGAGAATTTTCGCACAGGGAGAAAAATGGCGAAGAAATCGGCAAATCCGCGAAGCAAGCCTGGCAACGAAACGCCGGCCAATGTTCCGCCCGACGAGATGCAGGGCCGGCCCGTCAGCGCCTCTCGCTCGGAAATGGTCGAAGCGGTGCTGCCCAATGACGCGAATCCGCTCGGCTTCATCCTCGGCGGCCGCGTGCTGCATCTGGTGGACATCGCCGGCGCCATCGCCGCGCATCGCCATTCCAACAGCCACGTGGTCACCGCTTCAGTCGATTACGTAGATTTTCGCAATCCCGTCCGGGTAGGCGAGCTAATCATCCTGAAGTCCAGCGTCAATCGAGTCTTCCACACTTCGATGGAAGTAGGCGTGAAGGTGTTCTCAGAAAATTTTCTAACTGGCCACCGTCTGCACACCAGCAGCGCCTATCTAACGTTCGTAGCCGTAGACGCCCAGCGCAACCCGCAACCAATCCGCCCTCTAATCCTAGAAAGCGAAGAAGACCGCCGCCGCTACAACCAAGCCGAAGGCCGCCGCAAAATTCGCCTAGCCCACCGCAACCGCACCCAAGCCGTCGCGACGTGATGTTTTCCGCGGTTGGCTCTTCGCTGTCATCCCGAACGCGTCGTTCAGCGTGAGGGATCTGCATTTGCCTTTGTCTTTGCGGTCATCTGAAATTTAAAATTTGAAATTTGCAATTTCCTAATGCCGTTGAATTTTTCCTCGTAGGGGCGCCGGCTTGCTGCGCCCGCCTGTATAACGAGAGCGAAAATGTAGCCCATTGGCCCGCACTCGATCACCGCCCAATTCAAATTAATCCGCCGGAGCCGCCCCCGCCGCCAAATCCCCAACCCCTCGCAAAAAAGCACAAACCGCCTCCGCCGTCCGCCCGCTCTGCTCCACACAATTCCCAATCGCCGGTCCGCTCAAATAATTTCCCGCCAAATGTATGCCCGGCACCGCACTCAAAGCTGCACGCACGTTCTCCAAAACATGCGCATGCCCCAAATTATATTGCGGCAGCGCCCGAGAATGTCTCCAAATCTCCCGCGCCACCGGCGGCCCGGAGATCGAAAGCAAATTCTCAAGCTCCGCCTCAACCAGCGCGCCAATCTCACTCTCTTCGCGCGAAACGATCTCAGTATCGGTAGCTCCTCCCGCGAAACTAGTAAGCGTCACCGAATTCTTTGGCGCCCGCCCAGGAAAGAGATAAGAATTCCATACGGTTCCAAGCGTATGCAACCCAGCCTTGCGCGGAATCAAAACGCCAAATCCCACCAGCGCGTTCGCAATCTGCTGCCGCTTGTACCCGGTCGCAATCACCGCCACCGGCGCGTAACTCACGCCCTGCAATGCATCTCCCGCCGGCTGCGAAATCCCCGAAAGCAAATGTCCCGCCGTATAAGCAGGCGCAGCCAGCACCACCGCACGAACAGAAATCGATTCCTGCCGTCCATCCTTCATAAAGCGCAAGGTAAATCCAGATGATCCGCCACGCTCGAGCGCTTCCACTCGCGCGCCCACAACAAATCCATCGCCCAATTCCGATTCCAGCGATTGCATCAAAGTGCGCATGCCGGCGCGAAATGAGCAAAGTCCAGGGCGCGCGCCCGGCTGCTGCTTCCGCGTTTTCATCGCCCCGCGCAAAACGCTGCCGTACTCGCGTTCCCATTCATCGAGCGAAGGAAACGCCGCACGCAAACTAAGCGTCTCCGGATCGCCGGCATAAACTCCCGAAACAAACGGCGCCACCAAATATTCCAAAATCTCATTCCCAAATTTCCGGCGCACAAAATCCGCGACAGTCTCTTCATGCTGCACGGGCATAGTTCGCCGCAAAGGCTCACTCAACACGCGAAACCGCGAGCGCACACTCAAAAGGGAACTGGTAAGCAGCGCCGTAGGCGACATCGGCACAGCCTGCAATCGCCCCTTCACATAGACATACCGAGGCGCATTCGGATCCGCCTGCACCAATTCGCCCTCCAGCTTTAATTCGCGAATCAACTCAAGCACCGGCGGCGTACCGAGAAAACTCTGCGGTCCCGATTCAAATAAAAATCCATTCCGCTCGACGGTCCCAATCACTCCGCCGCCGCGATCCTGCGATTCCAGCACCACGGCAGGCACACCCAGCGCCCGCAAGCGGTGCGCGCAAGCCAGCCCGGAAATTCCCCCACCCACAATCGCGACTTGAAATGATTCAGGCATGCAGCGGCCAAACTACAGCGTCTTCGAAAAAAGCGGGCGAGCATCCATTTGCTGCTCGCGAAGATAACGATCGAAGATCATCCCCAAATTGCGGATAAAAACGCGCCCCAGCGGAGTGACACGAATTTCGCCGAGGCCCGTTTCAATCAGCCCGTCGCCACGAAGCTCGTCAAGCTGCAAAAGCTCCGGCGCAAAATACTCATCAAACGAAATCCCAAACTCGTCTTCAATTTCGCGTTTCTGAATCATGGTGTGGCAAAGCAATCGCGAAATTACCGTCCGGCGCAAGCGATCATCATCGGTCATACGGTAACCGCGCATGGTCCCGATGCCGCGCCGCGCCACCGCATCCGCGTAAGCCGGAATCTCCCGATAACTTTGCGCGTAAGCACCCTCGAATCCGCTAATCGCACTAACTCCCATCCCATAAAGATCCGCGCCGGCCTTCGTCGTGTAACCCTGAAAATTCCGGTGCAGCGTCCGCTCGCGCTGTGCCACCGCCAATTCATCGCCGGGCCGCGCAAAATGATCCATGCCAATATATTCGTATCCGGCCGCGGTAAATCGCTCGAGCCCCACGCAGAAAATCCGGAACTTCTCCATGCCCTCGGGCAGGTGCCCTTGAAACGCCCCCTGCTGCTTACGCAACCACGGCACGTGCGCATAACTGAACATTGCCACGCGGTCCGGCCCGATCGTAATCACTTTCTCCACCGTATCCGCAAAACTCTCCGCTGTCTGGTAAGGCAACCCGTAAATTAAATCCACATTAATGCTGTCAAATCCCAGTTCCCGCGCCGCAGAAATCAGATCGCGCGTCATTTCATAAGGCTGCACGCGATTCACCGTCTCTTGCACTAACGGATTGAAATCCTGCACTCCCATGCTCAAGCGATTAAATCCCAGCCGCCTCAAAGTTTCGAGATGCGCGCGATTCGTAACTCGCGGGTCCACCTCAATTCCAATTTCCGCGTCCGCGGCAAATTCAAATCGCTCGCGCGTATATCCGAAAAGCTCGTCCATCTGCGCCGGAGTCAAATAAGTAGGCGTCCCGCCGCCCCAATGAAATTGCACCACCGCTCGCTTCTTCGAAACGAATCGCGCTACATGCTCGATTTCATTTTTCAAAGTGGCCAGGTAAGGAATCGCCGCGCCCTTATTCTTCTGAATGGAAACGTTACAAGCGCAGAACAAACACAAACTCTCGCAGAAGGGAATATGCATGTAGAGCGAAACAGGCGTCCGCGCCGAATCCGCCGCAGCGAAAGTCCGCTCCAAATCGTCCGGCCCGAAATCATCTTTCCAAACCGGCGCCGTCGGATAACTCGTATAGCGCGGCCCCGGACGATTATATTTCGCGAGGAACTGCTCGGACACTTCCGCGACCGTGCGCGCATCAAGCGATTTGTGCTTCGAGTCAGCCATCAGAAATCCAACCTACACGATCGCGCTAGAACTGGGCTGGCGTCGCGCGCTTCCAGCGGCAGTCGCCGAGGGAAATTCGTGACCCGCGCGAATGAACGCCTGCGCATTCTCCACCGGCGTCTGCGGCAAAATGCCGTGCCCCAGATTCAAAATGTGGCCGATGCCGCTGGTCTTGGCAATAGCACTATGCGCGGCTTCCGCAGCGATCTCCGGCGAAGTCAACAGCACCCGCGGATCCACGTTGCCCTGCAGTCCCACACCGCGCCCCAAAACTTTGCGCGCCTCATCCAATTCCACGCGCCAATCCAAACTCAAAACATCCGCCCCGGTCGTCGCCAGCGACTTCAACATGTGCGCCGAATTTTTAGAAAAAAGAATCGCCGGCGCATCCGTCCGATGAATCTCGTCAATTACCCGCCGCGTAGAAGGCAATTCGAATTCGTCATACTCGCTGCGGCTCAATTCTCCGGCCCAAGTATCGAAAAGTTGCACGACAGCCGCACCCGCCTCGATCTGCGCCCGCAAGTAAGCACCGGTAGCCTCCGCGATTTTCGCGAGCAGCAAGTGCAGCAAAGCAGGCTCGGCATAAAGCATCCGCTTCGCCGTATTCACCTCGCCGCGCGTCTGCCCTTCAATCATGTAACAAGCCAGAGTCCACGGCGCCGCCGCGAATCCAATCACCGGCACATCCGGCCCCACTGCCGCGCAAATCGCCCGAATCGCATCGCCCACAAATCGCGTAGCCGCATGCGGATCAAACTCCCGCAATCGCTCGACCGCCGCCCGATCGCGAATCGGCCCGCGCAAAATCGGTCCGGAATCAGGCACTTCGAGCGCCATGCCCATCGCTTCCGCAACAATCAAGATATCCGAAAACACAATCACGGCATCGACGTCGAGCCGCCGAAACGGCTGCAGCGAAACCTCCGCAGCAACCTCCGGCGTCTTGCAAATCTCAAGAAAGGAATATTTCTCGCGCACAGCAAGATACTCAGGAAGGTAGCGCCCAGCCTGCCGCATAATCCAAGCGGGCACTCGCTCCACGCTCTCCCCGCGGCAGGCCCGCAGAAAGTTCTCGCGCCGGCTAATCGAATTCGTAGCAGGAATCTTCACAGTCACCATTTCCATAATAGCAGAAGCCCTCGGCGATGGACGCGCACTTGACCCAAACGCGCCAACCCCCGCACTAAGGCCGCGACTCCGCCAACAATTCCTTCAAATATTGCTGCCAAACCGCGGCATAAGTATGCGTCCCATGCCCATGCGTCTCCTCCGAAACGGGCAACAGAACGAATTTCCCATTCGCCACTTTCTTAATCTCGCGTTCCGCAATCCCCAATTCCGGCGGATTAATAAAATCATCCGCAGAATTCACAAACATCACCGGCGCCCTAATCTCCCCAAGCCGCCCCGAAGGATCGTAATCCCGCGAAGCCGAGACCGCGTAAAGCAAATCGTTTGCATCCAATCCCGCCACCGCCCGTTTCATAAACGCATCGAGATAACCATCCGCCGCCTCGCGCGTAGGCAAATCCTCCTGCATATGCAAAGGCGCGCCACCGGCAATCAATAAAAAATCCGCCCCAATACTGCAACCCCGCCCGAGGCTCACTCGTATAATCCCCATTCTTCCAATCCGGATCCTGCCGGATTCCATCAATCACCATCTTCCGCCAAATCCGGTTGCGCCCGGCAATCGCCACCGGCTGGCAAGCCAGCGGCATCAACGCATCCATAAAATCCGGATACGCCTCGCCCCACATCCAGGAATGCATGCAACCCATCGAAGTCCCCATCACCAATCGCAAATGATTCACGCCCAATCCCTTTTCCACCAACTCCCTCTGCAAAGCCATCATGTCCGCATACCCATACTGCGGAAAACGCCCATGCATCCCATCGCTAGGCTTGCTAGATTTCCCATGCCCAATGTTATCCGGCAAAATAATAAAATATTTCGTAGCGTCCAAAGGCTGCCCCAACCCAAAAAGCACCCCAGCAAATATAGGCCGCAGAAATCCGCGTCCATCCCCGCCAGTGCCATGCAGAATCAGCACCGCATTGGTAGTCCGCCCCTGCCGCATCCTTAACCGCGGTCCCCAAAGTCGTGTAATGCAACCGCACCTCCGCCAAAGTCTCGCCCGATTGAAAATGAAAATCCCGCACAACAAAATCGCCCTCCCGCGGCGGCTCCGGCAATTCAGCACTCTTCTGCAATGTTTGTTGCCCACCGGACGCAACCGCCCAAATCAGCACCAAAATTGCGCCCAACCCGAAGCATCGTCCAATCTTCCTCATCAATCCCTCCAAAAAAACAATTCCAACCGCCGCGCGCACTTTAGGTTTTATCTCAAATCTCAAATCTGAAATTTGAAATCTCTTAAGCTTCGAAGTCCGAATTCGCATGTCCGCCCAGTCCTCTCCGCGACCCCGCTCCGCAATCCCCACTCGACCCCATAAAACACCGCCTCCACTCACTCCATTATGCGTCCCGCAATAATGGGTACTATAATGAAGGTTCCCATGAGCCACGTTCGAGCCACGCTCGCAAACTCGCCGCGCCAAACGCGTTCGGGAATCTGTGCATGATCAGCACTTGGGCCTACATCAATCTCGCTCTCTACGTCCTAAGCTTCATCTGCTACACCCGCTATCTCTACGGCAACAACGAATGGATCGGCCACCTCGCCACTCTGTTCCTAGCCGCAGGTGTACTAGCGCACTATGCCGCACTGCTAGCCCGTTCACGCTGGACACACACCGTACCCTACGACGATCTCTACGGCTCGATGTCTCTCTTCGCCTGGCTCCTCGGCGTCACCTATCTAGGCCTCGAAGTTTTTCACGGCCAGCGTTCGGTAGGCGCATTCGTCACTCTGCTACTAATCGTCTGGACCGGCATGGTCATGGCCTTCGCCCCCGACGCCGCGCCAGTAACCCCGCCAGCCCGCGGCCCGCTCTTCGCCCTGCACGTAACTCTCAACACGCTAGCCTACGCAGCCTTCGGCCTTTCCTTCGTCCTCAGCCTAATTTATCTAATCCAAAATCGCGTACTAAAAGCCCGCCGCCCGGGCCTAACCTTCTGGCGCTTCCCGGCCCTCGACGTCCTGGAAAAAATGAGCCGCAGCAGTGTAATCGTCGGCCTAGTAGCTTTAGCGATAGGCATGTCCTTCGGCTTCGTCTGGCAGCATCGTCTAAGCGGCCAGTTTTCCGCCGCCGACCCGAAGATTATCGTCACCCTGGTAATTTTCGCGCTCTACGTAGCCTACACCTGGCTAGCAGGAAAATCCGGCTGGCGCGGCGCGCGCGCCGCAAGAATTTGCGCGCTCAATTTCATTCTGGTTCTGTTCAGCTACACAATCGTGAATCTATATCTCACAAGCTTCCATCGCTATCTCTAATGCCGACGGCCACAAATTCGGGTAAGCCATCAGTCAGCCGCGTGCAAATCGCGCTAATCGGCTGCAGCCATCGCACCGCCCCGGTCGAGCTACGCGAACGCATCGCCTTCACCCCCGATCAAGCCCTGCGCGCCGCCGATGAACTCCGCCTCAGCGGCACTCTCGAAGAAGCCGTCGTTCTCTCCACCTGCAATCGCAGCGAACTCTACGGCGTCCCGCCCGATGCCGGCTCCGATGCGCAAGCCGCCCTGCAATCCTTCCTGACAAATTTTCACGGAATTCCGGCCACCGAACTCGACGGTCGCCTCTACCACTCTCAAAACTCGGATGCAGTCCGCCATCTGTTCCGAGTCTCCGCCGGCCTGGATTCCATGCTCCTCGGCGAATCCGAAATCCTAGGTCAACTGCGGGAAGCTTACGGCCGCGCTCTCGATCACGGCTCAACCGGCCCAGTCCTCAATCGCCTGTTCCAAAGCGCGCTGGAAGTAGGGAAGCGTGTTCGCTCGGAAACCGAAGTCGGCGCCCGGCCGATGTCGGTGGCGTGGGCGGGCGTAAAACTAGCCGAGCGAGTTTTCGGCGATCTCGAAGGTCATGAAGCACTAATTCTCGGCGCCGGCGCAGTAGCCGAACAGGTAGTCGAGCACTTGCGCAATCGCGGCATCGGCCGCCTCTGCGTAGTAAATCGCTCGCGCGATCGCGCCGAAGATTTAGCTCAACGCATGGGCGGCGAATCGCTCGATTGGAGCGCACTCGATCGCGCCCTCGAATCGCCCGACATCATCGTCACTTCGGTTAGCAGCACCGAGCCGGTATTAAGCCGCAAGCTCTTGGAAAAAGTTCACGAAGCTCGCGGCGGACGCGCCCTCTTCGTCGTCGACCTCGGCGTCCCGCGCAACGTCGAGCCGGAAGCCGCCTCTCTCTACAATCTCTATCTCTACAACATCGATGATCTCGGCGAAATCGTCGAACAAAATCGCAAAGCCCGCGAAGCCGAAATCCCCCACGCCGAAGCCCTCATCACCGAGCACATGGGCAAATTCGAAGCCTGGTGCACCAGCGTAGAAGCGATCTCACTCACGCAGCGTCTGCGCGAACGCCTAACCAAAGAGCGCGGCAAACTCCTCGAAGAGCGCTCCGCCGAAATGGCCGGCCTCTCCGCCGAAGAGCGCGGGCGCATCATCCGCCTAACCGACGAACTGATCGAGCGCGTAGTGCAAACGCCCAATGATAAACTCCGCCGCACGCGCGAACTTCGCCGACGCCTCGCCGGCATCGAAGCCCTGCGCGATCTCTTCGGTCTCGACGGTGAAGACTCGTGATCACCACGCGCATCGGCACACGCGGCAGCACTCTCGCCCTCTGGCAAGCCAATCACGTAAAAAAACTCCTCGAAGCCGGCGGCTCCGTCCAAGCCGAAATCATCACCATCAAAACTTCCGGCGATCACGATCAAGAATCCGCCATCAGCCAATTCGGCACGCAAGGCGTCTTCATCAAGGAATTAGAAGAAGCCCTGTTCGATAACCGCGTCGATCTCGCCGTACACAGCATGAAGGATGTCCCCACGCAAATTCCCGAAGGCCTGGCCATCTCCGTAATCCTAAAGCGCGATGAAGTTCGCGATTGCCTCGTCTCCAAATTTGGCCACAAGCTAGCCAAACTTCCCCACCGCGCCAAAGTCGGCACCAGCAGCGTCCGCCGCCGCGTTCAATTGCTCCGCAATCGCCCTGATCTAGATGTCCGCGAACTCCGCGGCAACATCGACACGCGCCTCCGCAAGCTCGACGAATGTGAATTTCACGCCATAGTCCTAGCCAAAGCCGGCCTCGATCGTCTCGGCCTCGGCTGGCGCTCCGCCGAAGTTTTAACCACCGAAGTAATGCTCCCAGCCGTAGGCCAGGGCGCCCTGGGCATCGAAACGCGCGCCGATGATGAAGCAGCCAAAAATATCGTCATCGGTTTAGTCGATCCCAACACGCGCGCCTGCGTCACCGCCGAACGCTCACTGCTCGCCGAACTCCAAGGCGGCTGCCAAGTCCCGCTCGGCGCCTGGGCTAGCATCGAAGCAGGCTTCCTCACTCTCGATGCCTGCGTAGTAAGTCCCGACGGAAGCGATTACATTCGCCTAAGCCGCTTCGGCAGCATGCAAGCCGCCGAAACCATCGGCAAAAAACTAGGCGAGGAATTCCTCGCCGCCGGTGCCGATAAAATTCTGCAACTCGCACGCCCCGATGCCCCGGCCAAGTCCGCGCAAAGCGACATCGCCCAAGGAACCGCCGAATGACATTTTTCGTCAAGTCGCTAGCAGGCAAGTGCATCGTAGTCACGCGCCCAAAAGATCAGGCCGCGGAGATGAACGCGCTGCTCGAAGCGCAAGGCGCCGAAGTTCTCCTCATTCCGGTTCTAGGTTTTGTCGAGCCTACCGAAAAAGAATTGCTCGACGCCGCGTTGCACGCGCTGCCAAAAATTGACTGGATTCTGTTCACCAGCGAGAATGCCGCGCGCTATCTAGCCAAGCGCGCCGAAAGAATCGGCGTCGATATCCGCAAAGAAGCCGCGCAAACCAAAATCGCCGTAGTCGGCCCGGCCACTGCCAGCGCCGCCGAATCCGTAGGCTGGTATGTTTCTTTCGTCGCCAGAAATCACAACGGCCCAGCTCTCGCCGCAGAAATGGAGCGCACCATCGCGGGCAAACGTGTCCTGCTCCCGCGCAGCGATATCGCCACCGAGGAATTGCCCCGCGCCCTTCGCCAATCCGCCGCGCAGGTAATCGAAGTCGTCGCCTATCGCACCGTCGCTCCCGACGCACCCACCATCGTAGGCCGCATCAGCGGCACCCAAGAACCACCCAGCCCGCAGCGCGATGCCCTCGACCGAGTCCGCCGCGGCGGCGTCGACATGGTCACGTTAACCAGCCCCTCCGCCGTCCAAAATTTCACCGAGCTAATCGGCTTCCCCATCATGTGCAAGCTAGCCAACGCCCATCGCCTAGCCTCCATCGGTCCCACCACATCGAAAGCCATCACCGACGTAGGCTGGGAGGTAGCCGTCGAAGCAAAAGAATCCACCGCCAAAGGCCTGGTAGCCGCCATCGTCGCGCACTTCAAAAATCCGCCCGCCGGGAGCCGCCCGCGCATGACCTTCCCGCTCCATCGCCCCCGCCGCCTACGCCGCAACGAAGCCATCCGCTCCCTAGTCCGCGAAACCCGCCTAACCACCGCCGGTTTCATCTACCCAATGTTCGTCTGCCCAGGCACAAACGTCCGCCAAGAAGTAAGCTCCATGCCAGGAATTTTTCAGCAGTCAGTAGACAAATTCGTAGAAGAGTGCCGCGAAGTGGAAGCGCTAGGAATTCCGGGAATTATTTTATTCGGCCTGCCAGAACACAAAGACGCCACCGGCACAGAATCCACAGCAGCCAACGGCCCAGTCCAAAGAGCAATCGAAGCCGTCCGCAAAGCAAAATTAAATCTAGTAGTGATCACAGACATCTGCCTCTGCGAATACACCGATCACGGCCACTGCGGCGTAATCAAAGACAACGAAGTAGACAACGACCCCACCATCAAAATCCTAGCCGAAGAAGCCCTCTCTCACGCCAGAGCCGGCGCGGACATAGTAGCCCCGTCCGATATGATGGACGGCCGGGTAGCTGCCATCCGCGCAAAACTGGACGCCCACAATTTCGAAAACATAGCCATCCTCTCCTACGCAGCAAAATACTGCAGCGGCTTCTACGGCCCCTTCCGCGAAGCCGCCCAATCCGCCCCCCAATTCGGCGATCGCCGCAGCTACCAAATGGACCCCGCAAACGCCCGCGAAGCCCTAAAAGAAGTAGCCCAAGACCTGGAAGAAGGCGCCGACATGGTAATGGTAAAGCCAGCCATGCCGTACCTAGACATAATCCAAAGAGTCCGCGAAGCGGTCGACGTCCCAGTAGCCGCCTACAACGTAAGCGGCGAATACGCCATGGTAAAAGCCGCCGCAAAAAACGGCTGGATCGACGAGAAGCGAGTAACGCTAGAAATCCTCACAGGAATTCAACGCGCCGGCGCAAGTATCGTGCTCACCTATCACGCCAAAGAAGCCGCCCGCTGGCTAAAGTAGCGCCGGCGTCCCTGCCGGCATCTTACGAGCACAACTGCGAACTAGAACCGTGCTCATGGACGGACGAATACCGCGAACCAGTGCGACGAATTTAAGGGTGCGCCCCTCCGAGATCGCACGCGTGGCGTCCTTCTTGGGTCGTAAGATGCCGGCAGGGACGCCGGCGCTACTTAGGCTGGATGCCGCTGCCAGTTTTGCGCTAAATTTCTCTCATGGCCCACAAAGACCGCCCGCGCTCGAATGAAATCTTCCAACGCGGCGAAAAAATCCTAGTCGGCGGCGTAGATAGCCCCGTCCGAGCCTTCCGCTCCGTAGGTGGCACCCCGCTAGTAATCGAACAAGCCCGCGGCGCCCATCTCTTCGACGTAGACGGCCACAGCTACCTAGATTACGTCTGCAGTTGGGGCGCTCTAATCCTAGGCCACGCCCACTCCGGCGTGATGCACGCCATCCAGGAACAAGCCGCTCTAGGCACGAGTTACGGCATGACCTCCCCGCTAGAAAGCGAACTAGCCGAACAAATCGCCCAAGCCATCCCCTCAATCGAAATGCTCCGCTTCGTAAGCAGCGGCACAGAAGCAACAATGTCCGCCGTCCGCCTAGCCCGCGGCTTCACAAAACGCGATCTAATCCTAAAATTCGAAGGCTGCTACCACGGCCATTCCGATAGCTTCCTAAGCCAAGCAGGCTCCGGCCTAGCCACGCTAGGCATCAGCGCCAGCCCAGGCGTCCCCGAAGCCTTCGCGCGTCTAACGCTAAATGTCCCGTACAACGATCTCGCAGCAGTAGAAAAAGCCTTCCAAGCCCACAAAAACGAAATAGCAGCAATCATAGTCGAGCCAATAGCAGCCAACATGGGAGTGGTAAATCCAAAACAAGGGATATCTAGAAGGCCTAAGCGAAATCAGCAAAAAAAATGGCGCGTTACTAATCTTCGACGAAGTAATCAGCGGCTTCCGAGTAGCCCTAGGCGGCGCCCAAGCCTAAGCGCAAAATCAAAGCCGGACCTAACCACCCTAGGAAAAATAATCGGCGGCGGACTACCAGTAGCAGCCTACGGCGGCCGTCGCGAGATCATGCAAATGCTAGCCCCGCTAGGCCCGGTCTATCAGGCAGGAACGCTCTCCGGCAATCCTCTAGCCATGCGCGCAGGCCTAGCCACGTTACCGCACCTACGCGCCGCAAATTTCTACGCAGATTTAAACGAGAAATCGCACGTCACTTAGCGGATGGTCTACGCGCCGCATTCAAAGCAGCAAACGTCCCCGTACAAATAAACTCAGCGGGCTCACTACTAACAATCTTCTTCAACGAAAATCCTAATCCAAAATTACGAAGACGCCAAAAAATCCGATACGACAAAGTTTGCAAAGTTCTTCAACGAGATGTTAGATCGCGGCATCTTCCTACCCCCCAGCCAATACGAAGCCCTATTCGTAAGCGCAGCCCACACCGATTCCGACATCGATCGCACCATCGAAGCCGCCCGCGAGAGCCTAACGTAGCGCTGGCGTCCCTGCCGGCATCTTACGACCACAAAATCCGGCAAGGGCAACACTCAACGGCGGTGCAAACACTCAGCAAAATCCGGATCGCAGTGCAAGTAGTCCGACCGTGAGCAGTGGCCGTGGCGCCATCTCTGCTCCCAAGATGCCGGCAGGGACGCCCGCGCTATTTAATCTCATTCTTCACAACGACCCCGCCCTTCATCACAAATTTCACCCGCTCCAACTCCTTAACATCCTCCAAAGGATTCCCAGAAACCGCAATAATATCCGCAAATTTCCCAGCCGAAATCTCCCCCACCCGATCCCCCCAACCCATCAAATCCGCCCCCGACAAAGTAGCCGCCTGAATAGCCGCCAGCGCCGACATCCCAAACCGAGTCAAATACTCAAACTCCACAGCCTGCGTCCCATGCGGAAAGGGCCCCACATCCGTCCCAAACGCAATCTTCACCCCGCCAGCCAAAGCCCTCTTAAACGAAGGCTCATGAATCCGCGCCCGGGTAGTCTTCCCCCCAGACATCTCCAAATCCTCCTCCGGCTCAAACTCATAAACATAAAGCGTAGGCACCAAATAAATCCCCTTGGCCACCATAGTCCGAATCGCCGCGTCATCCAGATCCAACCCATGCTCAATAGAATCCACCCCGCCATCAATGCAATTATGCAAACCCTCCCCGCCGTAAGCATGACAAGCCACTTTCACTCCCTCGCGGTGGGCCTCGTCAGTAATGGCCTTCACCTCTTCAAGCGTAAAGGTAGCGACACTCACCAATTTCCCATCCGCCGAAAAATGGAAATGATGCGTCCCATAAATCTTAATCAAATCCGCCCCATACTTAATCTGCGTACGCACCGCCTTCCGCGCCTCGTCAGGACCATCCACAACTTGCACCCCCGAAGGCACAGGAACTTCCGGCGAGTAGCCTTCAAGTGGATAACCGCCAGTAGTAGAAATCGCCCGCGTAGCAACTTCCAGACGCGGCCCAGGAATCAATCCACGATTGATAGCATCGCGCACATCCACATCGCTATACATCGCCCCCTCAGTCTCCACATCCCGCATAGAAGTAAACCCAGCCTCAAGGTCCTTGCGCGCATTCACAACCGCCTCAATCGTCCGATACTGCCAAGACTCCTTCAAAATCTGCTCCTCATAACGCCCATGCGATTCCCCAGTAAGAAAAATATGCGTATGCGCGTCAATCAATCCAGGCAATACAGTAGCCCCGCTCAAATCAATCACCCGCGCCCCATCAGGAATCTTAATTTCAGCCGAACCTCCAACGCGCTCAATCTTGTCCCCGCGCACAACAATGATCTGATCCAAAAGCATCTTCCCCGCGCGCACATCCAGCAATTTTCCCGCCCGCACGTAGCTAACTGGCAAATCCGCAGCCCAAGAAGCACTAAGAGTCAAAACCAAAACAGGAAGCAAAAGCCATCGCCGCATAAAAATCCCTCCAGTAGGGGAGGTGCTTTAGCCCTCCCGCATTTCGGCCTCAAGATTGACGCGCTCGCACCGTGATACCCGATATCTCAAGAACGCCCCAAGCCCCCGTAGCGCAGGCTGCCAGCCGGCGTCTTTGTGCGGCGATACTGCACGTGAAACTCGGCGGTCAACCCTTACCGTGAACCGCCCATTCGCGCGAGACTCTATCACGATTCCCAATTTCAAATCTCCGCAGTGCAAACCGCTGCCACGAATCCACGCGCCTCGCGTCGCATTATCAATGACGACTCAGTGTCCGAATTTGGACATAGGGCCTGTCGAAAACGAGCATCCTCCACGACTATCCCATGGGAAGTGATTTATAATGTGGTGCTTCCTATTGGCACGAATGGTGCTGATAAGACGCTCAGGGGGCTAGAAACATGTCATTTTTCCGCGATCTAAAAGTTGCATTCCACTCGTTGATGCGCAGTAAGGGCTTTTCAGCCATCGTAATCCTCACCCTGGCCCTAGGCATCGGCGCCAACGCAGCCATTTTCACCCTGGTCCGAGGAGTGCTGCTCAAGCCGCTCGTCAACCGTGACGAAAACCGGCTCATCTACATCCGCCAGAGCGCCCCCGGCCTCGGCACCGATAACGTGGCTTTCTCCGTGCCCGAAGTCAGGGACCTTGAATCCAGCGTCCATTCCGTGAGCGAGTTTGGCGATTTCTCGCAGATGACCTTTACGATGGTCGGACTCGGTGAACCTCGCGGAGTTCAAGGTGGCGTGGTCGGCGGCTCGTACTTCGATGTGATGGGTCTGCGTCCCGTTCTCGGCCGCCTCATCGGACCTCAAGACGACGGTCCCAGCGCCCCGGGCGTCATCGTGCTCACCTATCGCTTCTGGTCCACGGTCTACCACAAAGATCCAGGTGTGATCGGCAAAACAGTTCGCCTCAGCAGCATTGGCGATCGTTCCGCCACGGTCGTCGGCGTCCTGGAACCGAGCGTGCCGTACCCCGCGGAGACGGAGATTATCGGCAACATGGTGGTCAGCCCGCATCATCTCTCGGCCACCATGGTCACCGGCCGCGTCCATCGCATGACTGAACTCTTCGGCAAGCTCGCTCCCGGCGCCACTCTCGCACAGGCTCGCAACGAGCTGCTCACCGCTTACGCGTCCATGGAGAAGGACCACGCCGAAGCGTATCCCGCTAACGGCAACTTCCGCATCGAAACCAGGATGCTTCGCGACGAGATTACCTCCGGCGCGCGGACAGTTCTTCTCGTCCTGCTCGCCGCCTCGGGCCTCGTCTTCATCATCGCCTGCTCCAACGTTGCCAACCTGATTCTCGCGCGCACGGTTCGCCGCGAAGGCGAACTCTCGATCCGCGCCGCGCTGGGCGCCAGCACTTTCACGCTGCGGCGCATGTTGCTTGCCGAAAGCCTTCTGCTTTGCGGCGTCGGTGCAGGCATCGCATTAATCATCGCGCAGCCCTTGGTCAGCATCCTGGCGCGATACGCCTCGCGCTTCTCCGTCCGCGCGCTGGATTTAACGGTCGATTCCAGCCTGCTCTGGGTCGGCGTAGCGCTGGCAGTAATCGCCGCGGTGATTTTGGCATTTGTGCCGCGGCTGCCTTCGGCGGGCGCCGCGAATGGTATGAACCTCGCCAGCGGCAGCGTCCGCATTACCAGCAGCACCAGCCGCCGCCAGCGCATCTTCGCCGTCACGCAAATCGCCGCATCCTTCGTGCTCTTGGCCGGCGCGAGCGTTTTGATCACTACGATGATCGCGTTGCAAGCACAGCAGACTGGAGTCGATACGCGTAAAGTTCTCGTCGTCGACGTTCCAGCCCTGTACAACGGAAAATCGCCGCAGCAAGTTCTCGATTTCTACAAGGAATCGATCCGCCGCATCGATGCTCTGCCCAGTGTTACGGAGACGGCTTTCGCTGAAGTTGCTCCCTGGCGTGACGCCGAGAACTTCGGTATAGGTTTGCAATTCGCCGCCGACGGTCACCCCCATAGCTCAGACGATCCTCGCGCGCAGTCGCGTACGATTTCTCCCGGGTTTTTCAGCGCGCTGCGCGCTCCCATTCTTGCCGGCCGCGATTTCAACGCGCTCGATGACGAGAGTCACGAGCCGGTGGTGATCGTCAGCCAGACTCTCGCGCAGCAGATGTTTCCGGGTCAGGATCCCATCAATCGGCACGTCTATTGGACCGATCCGGTGCTCGAATTTCTGCCTGGCAGCGATGCCGAAAAGGCGCGTGTTATGTCGCCGCACCGCATTATTGGTGTGGTCCCGGATATGGACGACCTGCACATCGTTCCGACGCCCACCCCCACCATTTACAGCACCTTTGCGGAAGGCGGCTTGTTCGGCGGTCATCTCTTCATCCACACCAACGGAAATCCTTATGCGCTGGTGACGCCGGTAACAAAAATTATTCGGGATATGTCCGCTGACGAACCCGTCGAGCACGCCGCCACTCTTGAAGACATCCGCGCAAAAGTGCTGGCCCCAGACCGCTTGAATTCCCTGGTCTTCGGCGTGTTCGCAGGCGTCGCGTTGTTGATTGCGGTCGTTGGTGTCGCGGGCGTGCTGGCGTTTTCCGTCAGCGCGCGCACACGCGAATTCGGCATCCGCCTGGCGCTCGGCTCTCAACCGAAGAATCTTCTCAGAGGAGTCGTCACGGAAGGCGTCATAATGGCAGGCATCGGCGTGGTAGCAGGCGCGGCGTTCGGCCTAATCGTCGCCCGCGTAGCAGGCAGCTATTTCGGCGACTTGAAAATGCCGGGTGCGCTGCCCGTGATTATTTCTGCGATTGTGCTGTTGGGCGCGGCGGTGGTTGCTTCGATGCTCCCAGCGGCCCGCGCCGCCCGCGTAGACGTAATGCAGGCCCTACGCTCCGAATGATTTTCCGGCGCGCCCGAATTTCTCGCACCGACGGCGCTCTTTTCTAGGGCTTCTTGTTTTTTTCGTCCCAGAGCTTGGGCTCCCACAATTCGACTTTGTTTCCTTCAGGGTCCATTACCCACGCAAAAACTCCGTTCTCGTGGTATTCGGGGCCCTTCAATAGCGCAACGCCGCCACTCTTTAGCTGCGCGACCATTTCGTCCATATTGTCGATTCGATAGTTGATCATGAAACTCGATTCGCTTGGGCTGAACCATTTCGAGCCTGGCGCCGCGACCGTCCATGCCGTAGCGCCCTTATCCTCTGCTTTGTCCTCGGTCCACTCAAGAGCGCATCCTCCCCAGCTCTCAATCTTGATGCCGAGATTCTTCTTGTACCATTCGCAGAGAGCTTTCTCGTCCGTTTTCGCCTTAATGAACACGCCGCCTATTCCAGTGACTCTAGCCATTTTTTCTCCCTCTCTTAAATAATTTTCTTGGCAGTGCTTCAAGCTGTCGCGGCAGTCTGCCCCGATTCCGTCCGCGCCTTTTTTCGGAGAACCGCTGCCGAAATCAAGGTGATCAGCAATCCGATCGGGAACGGCTCAATAAACGTCATCAACATACGGTAAAGCGGATGTGCGTACATTTCTTTCATGTGCTGAATCTCATCGATTTTCGCCTGCACCACCGCCGCACTCGCCCCGGACGCCTGCGCCTTGGCAATCATAGCCGCTGAATACTTGTCCATGAAGTCCTGAAATACCGTGCGGGACAAAATTTCCCACGTCCCCACGTAGAACAGGCACGAAATCAGCGTGATGCAGATCCCCACACCAAACCCCTTCGCAAAGCTGACATGGCCATCCGCCACGTTATCGCGATACGACCGGATGCCGAAAAACACCAGAAGGAATGACAGCACAATGGACGTATAGCCAAGGATTAAGGCCTTATCGTTTCCGATCCGGTCGTAAAACGGGATGAAGCAAACCATCAGCGCCGACGAAATAACGCCGGAAATCAACCCGAATGTCAGGATTGTCTTCTTCACTTTCGTATCCTCCGGTACTTGGACCTTGCCGACGGGCGCAATCTAGCCTCCTGCTGCACAATTGTCGTCATCCTTTCGGGTGATTTTCGCCCGGATCGTCAGAAATCATGCTTTGGAGTGAGCCAGCCGCCTTCAAGAGCCGTCCTCCGGAGCGATGTTGTCATTCGCAACGCTGTTGTCCTCCGGACCGGTGTTGTCCTCTGGACCGATGTTCAGGGTATCAACCCGCATTCTTTGCCCAGTTGCACGGCTTGCGTCCGCCGCTTCGCGCCAAGTTTATCGAAAACGCGGCTCGAGTGTGTCTTCACCGTGTTCTCGCTCACGAACAGCTTGTCCGCGATTTCCCGGTTGCTCATCCCCTTGGCCATCAATTCCAGAATTTCCAGCTCCCGCGGCGTAATTTCCAGCTCCTCCTGCTTCTGGGAGTTCACAGCAAATGGCTGTCCCACCGGAACACGAACCTGCACTTCCTTCACCACAATCTGCTTCCGCGTCAGCCGCAGCCCCAGCCAAATCCCAAACGCCGAAAACGTTGCCGCCGTCAGCCCGCCATAGATCTCAATCGAATGCTCCATCACCAGGTAGCGATACTCCGTCCACTTGAGCAGCGTGATCACAATTCCGCCCGCAATCCCAAACAAAATAATGTGTTGCCACAGCCGTGTCTTTTGGCTCTTCGCCCGTCGCTCGATTCCGCTCGAGGTGCCTGGAGAATCCGCCGTCGATTGCATCACGCAACGCTATACCACAGAACGCCCAGTTAGTCCTGAGCCGTGTTCGCTCGGTCCGCCCCAAACCGTAATTCCCGCCACTCCGCCGATCTCCCCGTTGCGCAGGCTGCCAGCCGGCGTCTTTCTGCGGCGTTCCTCCGCGTGAAACTCAATGCCGATCGGTAACCGCCAACCCACATTCGCGCGAGACTCTATCACGAGTCCCAATTTCAAATCTCTGCGTCACTTCGTAGGTCAGTCTCCGATAATGCGACCCGCCTGGAGCTGGCCTGTATGAGAGGAGGCCACGCGACGGCGCGGAGTATCGCGCTTGGTCATTGCCTGATGTACAAACGAAATATGAAACCCAAAAGTGTGTTGGACGTTTTGCTCGTGGCGGCGATTGTCGTAGCTCCGGCCATAATCTCTCAGGCTATATGGCCCGCTGCTACGAAATGGGGATTCATGTACAGTTTGGGCTTTTCGCTGATTGGCGGTATTGCTCTCGGGATTTTGGTCGAGTACTTCCGTAGCAAGCGAAAACCTACCGCCAAAACCTACTGCTAAACCCTGATTAACGCGCCAATCGGAAACTGACCCGCCGGCCGTGACTGCCAATCGCCTCCATCTGCGGTAGAATCTCCCGCCGAATGACGAAACTCTTCACCATCGCGTCCGTCCAACCACGAAATCGCACGCACCTACGAATATTTAGGAGCCAAGAATGAACTCGCTGCTTCCGAAGAAGCTTCTGCTTTTATTTGCAATCGCGGCAATCCTCGTCGCACTCCGCCCCGCCCAAAATCTAGACGCCCGCGCCCCCCAAGCCCCCACCCAAAAAGACGAAAAGAAAGACGAAAAAGAAAAAAAGCCCGAAAAGCTGCCCATCGAACCCAAACGCAAAATCACCTTCACCACGGATGAAGGCACCTGGATGACCCTAGACGTCTCCCCAGACGGCAAACAAATAGTCTTCGACATCCTCGGCGATCTCTACCTATTACCAATCCAAGGCGGCGAAGCCAAAGCCCTAACCACCGGCATGCCCTGGGACTGCCAACCCCGTTTCTCCCCCGACGGCAAACAAATCGCCTTCATCAGCGACAAAACCGGCAGCGACAACATCTGGCTAATCAACACCGACGGCACCAACCTAAAACAGGTCACCGAAGAAACCGACTACCTACTAGGCTCCCCTTCGTGGTCTCCGGATGGAAATTATCTAGTAGCCCGCAAATACGGCCCCTATCCCACGCCCCGATGATTATCTACGCATGACCGCTCTCTGGCTCTATCACAAGGACGGCGGCAAAGGCATCGAGCTAATCAAAGGAAAAGGCGAAACCACAATAAATTCCGGCGCCTATTTCGCCCCCGACGGCAAGCTACTCTATTTCTCCAGCCACCCCGAACGTTTCCGCTACAACGTCGACATCGGCCGCTTCCAAGTCCACACCTTCGATCGCGAAACCGGCGAAATCCAAACCATCACCTCCGAATACGGCGGAGGCCTACGCCCGCTCCCATCTCCCGACGGCCGCTACCTAGTCTATGCAGTGAGACGCGACACAAAAACCAGCCTACGCATCCGCGATCTAAAAACCGGCGAAGAGCGCTGGCTAGCTGCCCCCATGCAACGAGACGATCAAGAAGGTTTCGCCGTCGACGACGTCCTCCCCGGCTACGCCTTCACCCCAGATTCCAAAGCCGTACTATTCACCGGCGAAGGCCACATCAAGCGCGTAGAAGTAGATTCCCGCGCCGTCTCCACCATCCCATTCACCGCCAAGGTAGATCTAGATCTAGGCCCGCGCATCCACACCGACTACACCATCGACGACGGCCCGCTAACAGTCCATCAAATGCGCTGGACCAATCAATCCCCAGACGGCAAGCAACTAGTCTTCAGCGCCGTAGGAAAAATCTGGCAAGTAGACACCGCCGGCGGCAAACCACATCGCCTAACCGATTCCAATCTCCGCGAATACGGCCCCATCTTCTCGCCCGACGGCAAATGGATCGCCTACACCAGCTGGTCCGATTCCGAAGGCGGCCAATTATGGAAAGCCCCAACCACCGGCGGCGCTCCAGTAAAGCTAAGCCAGACCGCAGCCTATTACGCCATGCCCACCTGGTCGCCAGACGGCACCAAACTCCTCTTCGTAATGGGCACGCACGCGCGGCTGGCTCTCAGAAGATTCCAGCGACACCGACGAAATCCGCTGGATCGCCGCAGAAGGCGGCGAAAGCCATGCAATAGTACAACTCCCCAACGGCTACCAAGCCCCATCCTTCAATTCCGACGGCACGCGCGTCTATTACATGGACGCCGCCCCACCTCCGCCCGAATCCGAGGGCCCAGCAAAGCCAGCCCGCCTCCTACGCAGCATCCGCCTGGATGGCACCTACAAAAAAACGCACATGAAATTCCAAGGCCACTTCGTCCTGGCCATCCCCTCGCCCGACGACCAATACGTAGCCATCCAAAATCGCTACGACGCCTACCTAACCGCCTTCCCCAGCTTCGGCACAGAAATCGTAACGGTAGATCTTAAAACCCCAGTAGTCCCGCTAAAGCGCCTAACCACCACCGGAGCCAACTACATTCACTGGGCCGACAACGGCCAAACCATCACCTGGAGTTTCGGCAACGAATTCTCGCGCGTAAATCGCGACACGGCCTTCAAGGCAGAAAAAGCCGATCAATGGAAACCCGAAAACGTATCGATCTCTCTAGAAGTCCCGCGCGATATCCCCAAAGGCCGTCTGCTACTCCGCGGTGCCAGAGTAATCACCATGAAAGGCGAAGAAACCATCGAGCACGGCGACGTGCTAATCGAAAATAATCGCATCAAAGAAGTAGGCGCCACCGGCACCATCCACGCCGCCGATGCCAAAGTAATCGACCTCCGCGGCAAAACCATCCTCCCAGGCTTCGTAGACATCCACGCGCATCTTCGCTCCTACCGCGACGAAATGACCGATCAGGAATGGTCCTACGCCGCCACGTTAGCCTACGGCGAAACCACCACCCGCGATCCGTCGATCGAATCCAACACAGTATTCGCTCAAGGCGAGCTAGTAGCGGCAGGCGAAATGGTAGGCCCGCGCATCTACGCCACTGGCACCGCGATAACCACCGAAGCCGCCGCCATCAACAGCTTCGAAGATGCCGACAACATCGTAAAACGCTACAAAGCCCACGGCGCCGATTCCCTAAAGCAATACATGCAACCGCGCCGCATTCAACGCCAGTGGCTAGGCATGGCCGCCGCAAAAGAAGGCCTAAACATCACCGCAGAAGGCGGCGGCGATCTAAAAACCGATCTAAGCATGGTCCTGGACGGCTATACCGGAGTAGAACACAGTCTCCCGATCGTCCCAATCTATAAAGACGTAATCCAACTAGAAGCCCAATCCGGCACAACGTACACGCCCACTCTAATAGTTTCCTACGGCGGCGAATTCGGCCAATTCTATTGGCGCCAGCGCATGAACATCCACGACGATCCCAAAGTAATGCGCTTCACTCCGCACGAACAAGTCGACAGCGTAGCCCGCCGCCGCCCGCTACTACTCGACGAAGAGTACATCTTCCCGCTAATCGCCAAAGGTGTAGCCGACGTCAACAAAAACGGCGGCCACGTAGCCCTCGGCTCCCACGGCGAACAGCAGGGCATCGGCGCCCACTGGGAACTCTGGATGATGCAATCCGGCGGCATGACCCCCTGGCAAACTCTCTACGCCGCCACCATGAACGGCGCCGAAAGCATAGGCCTGGAAAAGCAAGTAGGCTCGCTAGAGCCAGGCAAACTAGCCGACATAGTCGTCTACAATTCCAACCCCGCAGAAAATATTCGCAATTCGCAAGATATCTTGTACGTAATCAAAAACGGCGTGGTATATTCCGGCGACACACTCGATGAAATCTACCCAAAAGAAAAAAAGTTCCCACAATTTTTCTGGAAGCGCACCGACGCAGATTATCAATCGCTCCCAGCAAGCAAGTAGGAAGCAAGCAGCATCGCTCGATTTCGGAGCTCGCCAAATATCTCGGGCGGCGGGAGCTCTTCGGACGGCCGGAGCACATTGGATGGTGGGAGCACATCGCACGGCCGGAGCACTCTGGACGGTGGGAGCTCTTCGGACGGTGGCAGCCCCCGCATTTATGCGGGGGAGGAGCGCTTAAGCGCGACGAAAACGCGTCGTCTTCTACGATGCGCTTTAGCGCTGGGCACTGAAGCTGAGACGCTATCAGATTTCGGGGTCAGGGGAAAGGAAGGCGAAAACTGCAAGGCGAAAGGCCTAAAATGACATAACACACGTACTATCATCGGCTTCCGCGAGTACTACTCGGCCGGTACAAACGCTCTCTTTTGTCCGGTCATTCGCCCACGTACCCTTCTTACGCTGAGGTGAATCGCTATGCTGCTCGCGACATTGGTGGTGCTGTTCCAAATCTCCGGCGCGCCCGCCGCCAAGCTGACGGCGCCGCAAGCACCGGCCACCGTGCTTTACGCTGAAAACACCCCGGCGAAGCTGACTCCAACGAGCACCTCCGATAATTTCCTCGCGCCGCCAACAACAAACGACCTCTTCGACCGCGATAAAATCCGTCTAGTCGATTTCCCCAGCGCCAATCTAACCGACGGCACCGCTCCCGACCGCAAAACAACCGACGGCAAAACCCCAGACAGCACCAAGACCACCGCGATGGCCGGCCCACCAGAAGAAAGCTCCTCGCTACTAGCCGAAGTCCACATCCCCACACGCGTAGAGCCACCAGATCCAAATTTCCGCCCCGCTCACATCGACGCCGAGCGCCCAAGCCACACCTGGCTATTCCTAAGCATCACCGAACACGGCGCCGCAACCTTCGATGCCTGGAGCACCAATCGCGCCGTAGCCCAAGGCCACACCGAAATGAATCCAACTCTACGCCCCTTCGCCGGCAACCCAAGCATGTACGCCGCCGTACAAGTAGCCCCGCTTCTCCTAGATTATCTAGGCCGCCGCATGCAGCGAAGCGACAAGCGCTGGGCCCACCAAGTCTGGTGGCTACCCCAGTCTCTAAGCACAGCCGCCAGCCTATTCGCCGGCGCCCACAACGTAGCCGTAACAAAGTAACCCCGCCCCAAAGTACCGCCGGCGTCCCTGCCGGCTCTTTTCGAAGAACAAGTCCGCCACACCGAACAATAACCGCCGACCCAAGCATCGAGCCAAGTCCCTCCGAACGTACCGCTGGCGTCCCTGCCGGCTCTTACGAAGATCCCCGAGCCAAATCGAAAAATCGACGTCGGCCTAGACCTGCGCCCGACACCGATGCTGTAGTCCGCCAATCATTGCTCCAGTGGCCAACACTTGCCCTCGCAAGAGCCGGCGGGACGCCAGCGCTACCTAAAACTTCACCTCGCGAATATGCGTAGCCACAGTCCACATATTCCCAAACGCATCCATAACCGTCCCATTCCGTTCCCCATAAGGCTGTTCAGCCAAAGGGGCCACAACACTAGCCCCAGCCGCAAGCGCCCGCGCAAAAACCTCATCCGCATTAGCAACATACAAATGCATCAACCCATGCAAAGGATCCGACACCCCCCGCCACTCACTCAATTCAATCACCGCATCCCCGCCAAATCGCATCTTAGCGTGAACAATAGTCCCGTCAGGCCCCTGCACCTTCAAAAGTTCCTCCGCCCCAAAAGCCGTCTTCATAAAATCAATCAATCCCTGCGTCCCCACCGAGTGAATAAAAGGCATCAAAGCCGGCACATCCGCAGGAATCGGCTCCGCCCCCTTGCGCGCCCCGATATACCAATTATTCCCAAGCGCATCGCGCACGGCGCAATCGTAATCCCCATACTCCTGATCCACAGGCGCATAGTAAGAAGTAGCCCCAGCCTCCAAAGCCCGCGCATAAGCCGCATCCACATCGCGCACATAAACATGAATCGGCATAGGCCGCGAAGGATACTGCTCATTCCCATCAGCCATCTCAATAATCGAATCCCCGATCAAAGCCTCCGCATGCATAATCTTTCCGTCAGGCCGCGCCACCCGAAACCGCTCCGTAGCCCCAAATGTAGCCTTAAGAAAATCCATCAACCGTCCCGCCCCATCCACCACAATGTAAGGCGTAACCGTCCGAAATCCCTCCCGCTTCCAATGCACAACAGGCGCAGCACCAGAAGCATCAGAAGTCCCACGTGCAGGCGCAGCATTAGTAGCCATCTCAGTTCTCCTCTCCAATTCCATCTTCAAGCGCGACCGAAAACTCTCCCGCGGCAATTCCCGCAAATCAAAAGCCAGCGAAACCAAAGGCGCCAACTCAGCCCCAGCCGCCGGGACAAACGAATCCCCCCGCGCCAAAAGCGCCCCAATCGCCGCGTCAAGCTGCAAACTCAAATTCAACTTAGCCATTTCCTCAGCTCGTTACGTTCGTTCGTTTCTGTCATCCCGAATCCCCTTTAGGGGTGAGGGATCTGCGTTTGTATCTGTCGCTGCATTTGCCGTCGCATTCTCTTCAATCTGAAATCTCAAATCTGAAATTTGAAATCTCTTCCGCCTTTGCGGCACTCATCCCTTCCTCGATCCCATCCTCTTACTCACCTTCACCATCGTCTCCCGCAAACTACTCAAAGCCCGAAACTGCAACTGCTTCACCGCCCCCTCCGTCTTCTGCAAAGCCGCAGCAATCTCCCGCACACTCCGCTGCTCCACAAACCGCATCAAAACCACCCGCCGCTGCTCCGGCGGCAATCGCCGCACCAAACCAAAAAGCCGCGCCCGATTCTCAATCGCGTCCGTATCAAATGTTTCGCCAACCTCCGCCGCCGCAACCCCACGTTCCCGCCCAAGCGCAGCCCAACGATCCGCCACCGCATTCGCAGCAATCCGCAAAAGCCAAGCCGAAAACGCCACCCCGCGCCACTCAAACTTCCCCAAATTCTCAAGCGCCCGGTGAAAAGTCTGCGCCGTCAAATCCTCCGCCGCATCCCGGTCATGCACCCGCGAAACCACAAACGCATAAACCCGATCGAAGTACCGCTCATAAAGCGCCCCAAAACGCGCAGCATCCCCCTGCGCCGCCAATATCAGCGCCCGCTCGTCCGCCTCCACGGGATAATCCGTCAACGCAATCTCCGCATTCAATCTCTCAGTAAGGGTAACCGCCGGCAGGAAGAAAAGTTACGCAAAAAATCGCTGGCAATGGGTTTGCATTTGTAGAGGAGGGTTCTTTAGCCCTCCCGCATTTCGGCCCCGCTCTCGATCCCCAGTCCGCAGCAAATCCTACCGTTTGTATGTGCCAATCAATTCGCCGTGCGCCAAAATGTGCGGCTTCAGCGCTTTCTCGACGTCCCCTCGAGTCGCGCCGGCAGGCAAATTCAATTTCGAATCCAGCGCGTATAGCGCAAATACGTAATGATGCCGAGCCTTGAAAGGAGGGCAAGGTCCGGCGTAGCCAACTTTGTCGAAGTCATTTTGACCCTGGCGAGATCCATCGGGCAGTTCCGCTTGCGCAGGCAACCCCTCCATTAATTCGCGCCTCTCAGGCGGCAAATCATAGATCACCCAATGCGCAAACGATCCAACCAGCGAATCATGATCAAACGCAATCAACGCAAAACTCTTGGTCCCCGCCGGCGGCGCGCTCCACGACAACTCAGGCGACGCTCCGGCGTCGTCGCAGGTATTTCCTTTCTGAATCTCGCCCCCGCGAATACTGTCGCTAGTCAACTCCAGCTCCGGCTTGCCATCGTCGATCGTCAACGGGCCGTGGCAAGCGCCAAGCGCCGTGGCCACTCCCGCAAAAAAAAGAGAAGCCGCGAGGCGCGTCCGCCGAATTCGCACCCACGCGCGGGCCAGTGAATCAACCTCAAACCGAAAATCGGGCATCGCCTTCAATAATCTGCACCTCAAGTTTCGGCGCTTCGCCTTTTGTCCAAATTTTCGTCCGGCTCCGCGCCCGATAACGCAACGGCCCGCCATCCGCCCCCGCGCTACGTTCCAACGGCCGCGGAATACAAACAAACTCCGTCTCAAATTCCTCGCTAGAAGCCCGCACCACCGAATACCCATGCCCGCCCATATCCACAAACGCCACATGCGGCGAAACATCCGCATTCCCCACCGCCCGCGCCTTCTCAATATCCCCACTCTTCGCGTACTCCAAACAAGCCAGCACCCCATGCCGCAGCATCAAGTTAATCGTAGGCTGCGGCCCCGCATCCCCCGCCGCCTGCCCAACAAAAAGCACCCGCATCGGATGCTCCTTCGGAAACACATGCTCAAACGCCTCCACCAACCCCGGCGCCGAAATCGATCCCGTGACAAACGCAATTCCCACAGGCTCAAACGCTCGCGGCGGCAGCGACTTCGCAGCCAGCCCGGCCCAGAAACTATGACGATCGCCGGCCACAGTTGCGAATCCGGTGATTCCATTCGCCCGCACGAAATCATAAATTTCGCCGCGTTCAAAATAAGCAGTGCTAGCATCCGCCCCGCTAAATCCCGCGTACCCAGCCCCCGGCCAAGGCTTCGCAAATCCCGCCGGCAAATTCTGCGGATCAGCCCGCATCTCCAGCGTCGCGATCGTATTCCCCCAAATTTTCCAGGTCGCCCGGGATTTCCTCAACCGCTCCAAAAACCAAGCCTTCTGCTCCGCCCCCAAAATCGTCTGCGGCGGCTCCTCCCGCCGGAAATTCGCAATCTCCGCCCCGCCATAACGAATCGTAGCCGGCGCCTTCCCGCCGTCATACGCCCGCCCCGCATCCAAAATCTCCATCGCCTCCTGCGGCAAAAATTCCGGGAAATCATCGCTCGCAAAAGCCGCAGCCTCTTTCCGGTCGGTAGGCTCTTCGGAGCGATAGCTCCGTTGATCGGTAATGATCAATTCCACATTCCGCCCCCACCGAATCGCCCGATACCCCCGCAAACTCGCCAGCGCCGCCAAGTTATTCGGCTCCTGCCCCATCCCATGCTCATCAAATTTAGTAATCGGCGCGTCGCTAACCCGCGGCCCATCAAATCGCTCCAGCGATGCCCCGCCAGATTTCACGAATCGCCCCGGCTGATACTCAAAAAACGCCTGCATCGCCGCCACCTTGCGCGTCTGCGCCGGCCGCGTCACACCCTCAAATTTCTGCAAACTCTGCCAACCCAGCCAGCTAAATTCGTGGTTGTCCCACATCGCCACAAACGGCCACCGCGCCCGCGCATCCTGCAAATCCGCATCCCGCAAATACCCACGGTAAACGGCCCGATAATCCCCCACGTCGGTCGGTATATGAAAATCCCGAATTTTTTCCCCATGCTCGTAACGCGCCACGTCGCGTATCCGCCGGTCATACATCCCCTGCGGCCGGTCCTCCGGATACCAAACAATTTCGTAAATAAAATCTCCCAGATGCAGCACGAATCCAATCCGCTCCGCCTCCGCCGCACGCTCATCTTCAAAAATCATCCGCCGGTAAGCGTTCTGCGCCCCCTGATTGGCATTCTGGCAACTAATAAACACAAATCGCACCGGCCGCGCATCATCGACAGCCGGCGCAGTAATCGTCCGCCCCACCCGGCTGCCATGTCCCTCAACATCCGTAAATCGATACCAATAAATTTTCGAAGCCTTCAATCCGCCCACCAACACGCGGCAAGTCCAATCCGCCGCCTCAGAAATCGGCGCGTCAACCGATGCCACCACGCGCTGGAACGCCTCGTCCTCGGCCACTTCCACGTGCAATTTTTCGGCAATCGATTTCGCAACGGGCGATTTCGCGACGGGCGATCCAGCCGCGCCCGAATTCCCCGAAGCCGGATTTCCCGCAGACGTCGCTTCCGCGCCCCAAACCGCAAACGGCGGCCGCCGCGTCCACAAAATCACGCTCTCACTCTCCGGATCCCCCGAAGCCACGCCCTCCGGAAAAACATCCCGCCGCTCCCGCCAAGCAATCTTCGAAGCCGCCCCAAACGCCCCACCAAAAGCCGCCGTAGCCCCCAACGCCGCCGCCAATTCCAAAAATTCCCGCCGCCCAATCTCACTCATGGTTGAATCCTTTGTAGGGGAGGGGCTTTCCTTTCAGACCCTCCCGCCTTTCGGCCCCGGCCGTTAGCTCTTAATCTTAGGCCCGAGGCTCGGTCCTGCCGTTCGCCGTCAGCTTACAGCCCGCCCCTCAACCATCAGCCGCTTTAGACGTAACCAAACTCACAAGCAGGCCACTTTTACGCAAGCCCACGGCGATTATTTCCCAAGTGTAGGGGCGGGGGTTCACCCCCCGCCCGCACTGGCCGTGGGTATCCCCGCAATTCCCATTGCCGCCCCCTCCGCAAAACTACGTAAGGTACCCATGGTATCGACACCCCCGTCAAACAGCGTATCGTACCGCCGATTGCCCGAAGGCCCTTCCTCCACCCGAGGAATGCGGCCCTGCGGACAAGACCGGGGATTGCCGGAGAATGGGTCCAGCAATCCCCGTTCGCATTCAGCACCCGCATTTGTAGGGGAGGGGGCTTTAGCCCTCCCGCTTTTCGGCCCCGTTTTGTGGGGTTGCCGTTCGACCCCGCCGTAGTCGCTGCCTTTGCCGTCCTCTTCGTAGGGCCCGTGCTTTATGCCGGGCCTCTTTCTCGTCACCCTCCGCGACACCTCCCAAAATTTCCAATCGCAAAATGGCGAGATTATAACTCGTTCGAATCGCCACAAATCCGGGGAGAACCGACGTCGATTTTTCTCACCGCGTAGCGCAGGCAGCCTGCCGGCGTTTTTGACTTAGGGTTCGTCTTTCGTAGGGGCGGGCCTTGGGCTTAAGCCCCGCCCGCTTTTCGGCCCAGCCGTCGTCGTTGCCGCCGTCGTCGCCGTTGTAGGGGCGGGCCTTAAGCCCCGCCCGCTTTTCGGCCCCGCCGTCTCCTTTGCCGTTGATCCGGCCCTGGCACCCATAGGCGAGGCCCGAATTCGCCCTCCCGCGAAGCCCACCGCCGCCGTCCCCGCGCGCGAACCCCAGCGCGGCCTCACGTTTGCCGTGATTCTCTGCCGCCAATTAACAAACCGCAGCCGCAAACGGGAACTGCGACCGCCGCCGGTATCCGCACCGGGTGCTTTCATACACTTCTCTAAACGATTTGGCGCGGCGCCCGTCCGGCCCGGACCGGATCAGCGAAAGCGGCCAGCTGAGAAGAGCCAGCCCCTGGCTAGGAAACTGCTGACTACTGGATCCAGTATTTGGCGGAATTAATCAGGGGTCAATTGTCCTTTTGAACCTACTACCAGTCGACCAGATAAAGCTCAGCGGGGCGGGAGTACGCATGGCAGTTTCGGTACGTGTTGGTAAGTATCTTCAGATTGACTTGAATCCCGGCGAAGCCTAACATCCGCCGCCAAGGACGGCCACCAGCCTTGATCGACCGAATCATTTCGCACTACCGGATCCATGAGCAGATTGGTAGCGGCGGGATGGGCGTCGTTTACGCCGCCCAGGACATGCAGCTGAATCGGGTAGTCGCCCTGAAATTCCTTCCGCCGAAATGGGCGCACGAACCCCAAGCCCTCGAGCGCTTCCTCCGCGAAGCCAAGGCCGCCTCTACGCTCAATCATCCCAATATCTGCACGATCTACGAACTCGGCGAGGATAAGGGCGAGCACTTTATCGCCATGGAATTTCTCGAAGGCGACACCCTGAAGAATTACATTCAACATAAGCAAGCACCTGCCGATTCAGCAGGTTTTGAATTTCGGCATCGAAATCGCCGACGCCCTCGACGCTGCGCATTCCACCGGGATCATTCATCGAGACATAAAACCCACAAACATTTTTGTGACCAATCGCGGACACGCCAAAATACTCGATTTTGGTTTGGCGAAGTCACGTTCGTGCCCCAAAGGCTGACCAAACCGATGAATCATCAACCGCGGAAAGATCGCTCACTGTCGCGGGCGACGTTGTTGGGACTATGGCTTACATGTCCCCGGAACAAATTCGGGGCGAACCATTAGACGCACGGACTGACCTGTTTTCATTTGGAGCTGTCCTGTATGAAATGGCGAAAGGCAGGATGGCCTATCCAAAAGATCCGTCGAGCGTGATTCTCGCTCGTGATGTAGTTGCTACCGAGGCTGAAGGCTCTGCTGTCGATCTTCCCATCGCGTTTGAACGTGTTCTCTGGAGAGCGCTGGAAAGGCAGCGAGAACTTCGCTACCAGACTGCAGCTGAGATGAAAGGGGATTTGGAACGTCTTAAGCGCGAGGGCGAATCAGGATCCAACTCTGGGCAGGGTAGCTCTGTCGTGAGCGGGTCGGAATCATCGTCCCAGATTGTAACCGCTCAAGGCTCTGGCTCGACTGCCGCGCACCCTGAAATTGCTGCGGTTTCACGCAAAACGACCGAGCTGGCGGAGCGGAAGGGTTCTCGTCGCAAGAACGCAGTGTTCGCGTTCATCGTGACACTGGCTCTCGTCGGTGCCTGCGTGTGGTGGATCAGCAATCATATTATTCCCCCGCCGCTTTCCGAGCACGATACTGTCGTGCTCGCAGATTTCGACAATTCAACAGCCGACAGCGTATTTGACGACACACTGAAGACCGCACTTCGCATAGCACTCGATCAGTCGCCATTCCTGAATGTGATGCCGGATAGGAAGATTGCGGAGATATCGAACTTGATGCAGCGTTCTCCCGGTGCCCCGCTCACGACCAGCGTAGCCAGCGAAGTGTGTCAACGCGCTGGCGGCAAAGCGTACATCGGGGGATCAATCAGCAACCTAGGAAATGTATACGTGCTGGGGCTGAGAGCCGTCAACTGCCAGACCGGAGCCTCTTTGGTCGAAGAGCAAGTGACAGCACCAACAAAGGAGAAGGTGCTCGAAGCTCTCAGCGACGCCGCCGCCACACTGCGTCACAAACTCGGCGAATCGTTGGCCACAGTCCAGAAATTTGATGTGCCTCTCCCGGCAACGACCCGGTCTCTCGATGCACTCAAGTCGTACAGTCTGGGAGTGAAAGCCAACGAGGAGAAAGGCCCGGCGGAAGCCATACCCTACGACGAACGCGCCATCCAACTCGATCCTAACTTTGCCATGGCTTACTGGAGTCTGGGTTGGGATTATCAGAACCTGGGCCAGATAAGCCGCGCCAGCAAGTATTTCAGCAAGGCCTTCGAGCTCCGCGAGCGCACTAGCGAAGCGGAGAGTCTGGTCATCGCCTCGGATTATTATCTGGTTGTTACTGGCGAGCTCGAGAAAGCTGCCCAGGCGATTCGGGAACGGGCGGCAATCTACCCGAAAGCGCTGGACCACATCTGAGTTTGGGCATCGTATATGCGTCGCAAGGTCAGTATGAGAACGCTGTCAGCGAGTACCGCGAATGTCTGCGAATCGCTCCGGATTTCATCCTGGCGGAGATAAATCTGCCCAACAACTTGTTGTCCTTGCAGCGATTTGATGAAGCGCAGAAGAGCATTCACGAGGCGCAAGGCAGGAACCTCGACGACTACCTATTGCACGACGAACTCTACGAGCTAGCTTTTCTTGCGAACAACACAGGCGAGATGACGCAAGAGCTCCAATGGTTTACGGGTAAGCCAGAAGAGAACATTGGCATTTCGCTAGAATCCGATACCGAAGCTTACTTTGGCCACCTGACCAAAGCCCGCGAGCTAACCCGCCAAGCGGCGAATAGCGCCGTCCGCAGCGACGCCAAAGAAAGCGCCGCCATCATTCACGAGAATGCAGCGCTGCGAGAGGCGGCTTTCGGGAGTTTCGTCGCAGCAAAGCATGCGGCCGCGAAGGGTCTGAAACTGTACCCTGATAGTCCGGGGGTACAGCTTGAGGCCTCACTTGCGTCAGCGATGGCGGGCAATTCTGCCATCGCCGGAGTGATGGCGCAGGATCTGGACAATCGACATCAGCTCGACACCCAAGTGCAGTCGCTTTGGCTACCCACGATTCGTGCGGCACCTGGCGTTAAACTCGAAAAATTCCTCCGGGGCGCTAAAGGATTTTCCGGATGCTTCCCCAATTGACTTTGGACAAGTCAATTTCGTTGCCAATATCTCCTGCCTTTATCCGCTGTATGTACGCGGCGAGGCGTACTTGGCCGCGGGAAACGGCGCTTCAGCGTCCGTCGAGTTTCAGAAAATTCTCGACCACAGCGGTATCGTCTCGAACTGCTGGGACAGGAGCGTTGGCGCACCTGGGAGTGGCGCGGGCGAACGCCTTGCAGTCGAAAACTTCTCAGGGTGAAGATGCGAACGCTGCTCGTGTTAGGGCAATCGCCGCCTACAATGATTTCTTCACGCTGTGGAACGGTGCCGATCCCGACATTCCCATCCTGAAAGAAGCGAAAACGGAGTACGCGAAGCTGCAGTGAATCGCGGACTGAGATTCTACTCGGTAGCACCGCTCAGGTTCTATCCTTTCAGTACCATTAACCCTCGAATTAACCCGCGATATATAGGATCTAGTTGTCGGCAGTTTCTTGGCGCGGAGCTGGCTCTTCTGGGCCAGCAGCAGGCCGCGCTGAACCAGTCGAAATTGAGGAGTGCGACATGCAGCCCGCGCAAACGTCGGCCATTCGGCAGCGCGTGGACGAACCGATCTCTCCCGAAACCTGGCGCGGCGATTTTGAATCGGGGGAATTGAAATCATTAGAAACGGATGCAACTGATCGAAAACATTGGCGGGTCCGGTCTGTCAATCGTCTCTGCGATTGTGGAGCAGTCGAACTCAGCCCGGCGAACAAACGATCAAATCGAATGGGAAGAAGCGTCGTGTTTAATGGCGCGACCCCGGGGCGGCGGAGGGCACGGCCGGCGACACTGGAAGGCCTCAGGTCTAAAGACCTGAGCTATATGGCAATTTTAATCGGGAAGCAAATCGATTAGAAATTTGGCCGCAAATGATTGAAGCATTGACGGCATCGAACTTGAATCGGGAAGAAAGCGTCGTTTCGGATGTGCGAGAAGGTGGGGCGTTGGGAGGGACAAACGGTCAACACCTGAAGGCCTCGAGGCCTAAAGACCGTGACCACATTGCCGACTTCGAATCGGCAGCAAAACGATTAAAAAATCGGCAAAATGATTGAAAACATTGACCGGCAATGAATTTGATCGGGAAGAAAGGCGCGTCTTCGGAGGTGCGCATGAAGGCGGCGTTGGGAGGGACAAACGGCTGACACCCAAGGCCGGCCCGAAGACCTGAGCGACATCGCGACTTCAATCGCAAGGCACATTTAACGGCAAACGCTGTAGAGTCATTGAAAACAAAGAGCCGAATCGATTCTGATCGGGAGAAAGAAGGCCGCTTTTCAAGATTCACGATTAGCCGCACGGCGAGCGCGAGGCAAACATACGTCCGTAGGGGCCGCCGCCCGCTTCGCTCCCTGTTCGAGCAAAGTCAGGATATCTGCTTGATCCTGCAGGGAATCCTTCGCCAGCAGGACGCGCCATCGAGCGCGTGACGCAGTCGGTGGCCGCGCGATTGGCAACGTCGACGGACTCGGCGCTGTAATCTGGGCGCAGAGCTCACGGATGCGCGCCTTCAGTCTGCGACGACATTGTAGCAGGGTCTCCACAAATGCTCCTCGCGAAATCGGGTTTTCGCTGTACAGACGCACTACAGTAATTCGTGAGCGGTCGCAGCCCGGTCCCGGCAAATCGCGGAAGAAACCAATGTTGGCGGGGCCGAATCTCAGCTACTGACCAATCCACCCGTTCGCGGGTATCATGGAATTGGCAGTCAGGGCTGAGTGAACCTACATTGACGAAAATTGGGCGATGGCAGTGGGCTCCAGGAGTTTTTTTGGCGCCATGGCGGCGATAGCGATTTTGATCGCTGGCCCGGCGGCGTCGGCGGCCGCGCAGCAGGATGAACTGAGCTTGCAGAGCCAGCAGAGCGATCAGAAACCAGCGCCCGCAGCGGCTCCGGCTGCCACGCCCACTGCCGGCCAGGACGCGCAGAAGACCGACGAGCAGAAAAAGGCCATAATGCGAAGCCGGATGCCGCGGCTACTTCTAAGGACCGGCTTTTTTATGCCATGCCGAATTTTTTGACA
>CAWBWG010000022.1:0-8817 GCA_963792515.1 uncultured Acidobacteriota bacterium
CGCAGAGCAGCAGGCCAACTCCGGTCCAACTGGCAAGACGTGGCATGCTGACCTCTCTTCGTGGGCTGGTGGAAGCGCCTTCGACTAGAATACGCCTGCGCGCCGGGCGGCGCGCGTTGGATTTATCGCTACGCCGCGAGCCATTCCTCAAAAAATGAGGAAGCCTTCGCGCCTTCGATACGCCGGCGCACGGCGTCCATCACGCGGCATTTCACCGAACCATTGCTTCCGTAAAAGGCCAGCCAGTACGGCAGATGAAGTTCCACGGGCATGCGCTCGATATCTATCTTTAGGGCGCGCAGTTTGAAAAAGCCCTGCTGAAAAAGCACTCGCAGAACTTTTGTCCGAAGGATTTCTTCGGCGGCCTCCGGCTGCAAGACGCGCCACGAGTTGATTGCGCGTCTGAATGGTGACCAAGTCGTCGTCCGCCGGTACACGCGGAAACTCGAATAGATCGAGCGCGCCATGCACCGCGTCGAGCGCAAAATAACGTGTTTTCCGCGCCCGGCCTATTTCGTAACGAACGCGATAAACCCAAAACGGCACGTAAGCATCGGCGATTCGCTGCAGAGGGCCACCGCGAACCCTCCAGTAAACACCGCTGAACACACCCGAGCGGAAGCCGCGGACGGCCTCTTCCTGCGTGACGTTAGGCTTCAATGTTCGAATCGCAGTGACTCTCATCTATGCCCGTCTGCGCGGCTCCTAGCGGAAATAAATCCACAAGCTGATCACCGTCGCGAGCAAAAGAAGACTGGCGACGATGTTGATCCGCCGCTCGGTTGGCGTTTCGTGAGCGGGTTTGCGCTGCGGAATGCCTACCGCGACAGTTTCCATTTTGTCGTCGACCGTTGCAAAAGTCAGTCCGGCAAGTTGTTTACGATCGGGTGCCTTGGTCATCAGGCTGACCGCGATCAGAACAAACGAGCAGACCACAAACATGAAAATCGCGTAATGCAGGAAGTTCATGTCGATGATCCAGCGAACGACGGGGGATTCGAAATGGCCACTCGCTGCGCGATCCGCAAGCTCCAAAATAAATCGCGTCGCCCCCAATACAAATCCGGTTAGAAGCGAGGTGATCGCCCCCGAACCGTTCAGGCGCGGCCACAGAATTCCGAGCACAAAGCACGCGGAAATTGGCGGGCTGATATAAGCCTGCACGCTCTGCAAATAAATGTAGAGCTGGCTGCTGATGTAGTGAATGAACGGAACCCAAAGCAAGCCAAGCAGAACCATGAAGCCAGTCGCCACGCGCCCGAAATTAACGAGTTGGCCTTCAGAGGCCTGCGGACGAATCTTTTTGTAGAAATCCAGCGTCACCAGCGTGGATGCGGAGTTGAACACGGAGCTCATCGCACCCATAACCGCCGCGAGCAGCGCCGCCATGACCAACCCGACCAGGCCAGTGGGCAGCAAATTGAGGATCAGAGTCGGGTAAGCGAAATCGGGCTTCTTCACCTGCTCAGGGAAAAGCGCGAAAGCGATGATTCCCGGAAGCACCAGCATGAACACCGGCAAAATTTTCAGAAAGCCGGCGAATATGGTGCCTAACTTGGCGTGCCCCTCATCGCGCGCCGAGAGCACGCGCTGCACGATTACCTGGTCGGTGCACCAATACCAAATCCCCAATATCGGCGCCCCAAAAAATATGCCCGTCCACGGAAAATCTTTATCGCTCGAGGGTCTCATCATGTGGAAGTAACTGGCAGGCACCATGGTTCGCAGGTGTTCGAAACCGCCGACGCGGTGTAGCCCGATGATCGTCAAAGCGACGGCGCCGCAAATCAAAATCAATGTCTGGACCGTGTCGGTATAGATGACCGCAGCCAAACCGCCGGCCACAGTGTAAATGCCAGTCGCGATCACCAGCACGACTGCCGTCTTCCACAGCGACCATCCCGCCACTCGCTCCAGCACAACGCTCGCCGCATAAAGTTGCACGGAGATCTTTGTAAAAATGTAGGCCACGATCGAAATCGCTGCCAGGTATACGGCGCAATTGCGATTGAATCGGCGCTCCAGAAATTCCGGCATGGTGAACACATTCGAACGCAAATAAAACGGCACGAACACCCAGCCCAGCACCAGCAAGATCAAGCAAGCGAGCCACTCAAAATGGCCAACGGCTAATCCAGACGAAGCGCCCGTTCCCGACAAACCGATAAAATGTTCGGTGGAGATGTTCGAAACGAACAAAGACGCGCCGATGAAGAACCATCCAATGTCACGGCCGGCGAGGAAATACTCTTCGGAAGTTCGCTCTCTCCGGGAAAAATAAAGCCCAATCCCGAACACGATGGCGAAGTAGATCCCGATGATGACGAGATCCAAGGTGGCTACGCTCTGGTGAGCAACCGTGACCTGCGATGCAAATAGCATCCATTCCTCCTTGGCATCCGCCGGCGAATCCCGGCTGGAATCTTTTGCTCAGTTGAACTTGCCTTCGCGAGTGCGCATCGCGCACCAAGCCCTCGTTGGCATGCGCGCGCTTGGTACAGTGGAATCCCTGCCGCCCCTAGACTGAAATTCGGCGTGCGCAGTCTATAACAGGGCAAGACAAGGCTCAATGGCTGTTTCGCTCTTTGAGATGGGCAAAAAAGGTGCTTCTGGCCATCCTCAATGGAGGAGGGCAAGCGCGATTTGCCGTGATCCGCGGATCAGGGTAAAAGAGAGGGTGGAGGAAATATGACCAAGTTGCTGTTTTGCCTGCTGTTCTTTGCGACCGCGCTCATGGCCGCGGATAAGTCCATTTACGATTTCACCCTCAATTCGATCGAGGGACAGCCGGCGCCGCTCGGCGCCTACAAAGGGAAAATCGTTCTGCTCGTGAATGTGGCGAGCCGTTGCGGCTTCACTCCGCAATACACGGCGCTGGAAGCGGTCTATGAGAAATACAAAGACCGCGGATTCGTCATTCTCGGCATTCCCGCGAATAATTTTGGTTCGCAGGAGCCGGGCACGAATCAGGAAATCAAGACTTTCTGCCAGAGCAAGTACAGCGTAACTTTCCCGATGATGGCTAAGGTTTCGGTGAAAGGCGATGACAAGACGCCGCTCTATCAATTTCTGACGGACAAAACCGCCAACCCGCAGACCGGCGGCGAGATTCAAGTGGAATTTCACGAAATTCCTGATCGGCCCGGACGGCCACGTGCTTGCGCGCTTTGAGCCCGCTGTTACGCCGGATTCGCCGGAAGTCACTGCCGCGATTGAAAAAGCGCTCGCTCAAGCAAAGAAGTAGCCGCAAGTCCAGAACAGAAATAATGATGGGCGCCGCCGGAAGGCAATCGGCTAACGGCGGCTCCCTCGCTCTCTAGCGTTCCGCTAGCGCATGCTCTTGCAGAAGCCCCATCATAGGTTATGGCGATCGTTTCGCTGCAAAACGTCAGCAAGGACTACTTCACCGACGGCCAACCGGTCCGCGCGCTTCAGCGATGTTTCGCTCGACGTAAATCGCGGCGAATTTGTCGCGCTTGTCGGGCGCAGCGGCTGCGGCAAATCCACGTTGCTCAATCTCGCCGGCGCAATGGATTTCCCGACGTCCGGTCGCGTCCTGCTTGACGGCGTCGATACGTCCACTCTGAAAGACGCCGGCTTGACCCTGCTGCGTCGCGAAAAAGTCGGATTCATTTTCCAATCGTTCCAACTTCTGCACACGCTGACGGTTTTTGAAAACGTCGAGTTGCCGCTGCTTCTCGCAGGAAAACCGAATGCACGCGCGTGCCGCCCGCGAGAAACTCGGCTGGGTCGAACTCGATGGCTTGGGCGATCGCTATCCGCACCAACTCTCCGGCGGTCAGATGCAGCGCGTAGGCATCGCGCGCGCTCTGGTTCAATCGCCCGCAATTCTTCTGGCCGACGAACCAACAGGAAATCTCGATACGGTCACCGGCAACATCATCCTCGATCTCTTGAAGCGCCTGACGCGCGAACTAAACACCGCGACTCTAATGGCCACGCACAGCGCGGAAGCCGCCGCGCTCGCCGACGTCGTCGTGCGCCTGCGCGACGGAAAAATCGAAGAGATCATCCGGCGCTGACATGGGACGCCTCTTTCTTTTTTACCGCTTGATGCTTCGCCCGCTGCTCCAGGAACCAGTGCGCGCCCTCCTTACAATTCTTGCTGTAACGCTGGGTGTCGCCGTGGTCTTGGCCATCGATCTCGCCGGCGGAGCGGCCACCGGATCTTTCCGCGCGTCGATGGAAACTCTCGCTGGCGATAACGATCTGGAAATTGTCGCGTCAGGCGGCGTGCCGGAGACAGTTGTCGGAACGATTGCGACGCTTCCTTATTCGATTCGTGTTTCGCCGCGCATCGAGGACTCGGCCGTCATCTTGACACTCAGCAAACCATTCCGCTTATCGGTCTCGATCTGATTGCGGAAGGCAGTTCCGAGCGTAGCGGCCAATCTTCGGTTCAAGTCCAGATGAAACGCTTGCGCCGCCAGAAGACGTGATGCGGAATTTGCAAGACCCTGACAGTATCTGGGTCGGCGCGAGTCTCGGAAAAAAGCCCGGCGACACTCTTCGTTTGCTGATCAACGATCAAGTCCGCGAATTCACGGTCCGCGGCGTGTACCCCGATTCGAACGGCAGTGAATCTGCCATCGTGATGGATCTCGCGGCAGCGCAACGCGCTTTAAACAGGTTCGGCCGCGTTGACCGCATCCTCCTAAAAGTTCCAGAAGCTTCGAGTCTCGAAGAGTGGCAAGAGCGAGTGCGTAACGCGTTGCCCGCCGGCGTTGAGATTCGCACACAGGGAACGGCCACAAACGAAAATCGCCGAATGCTCGCCGCCTTCCGCTGGAATCTGCGCCTGCTCAGTTACATCGCGCTGATCGTGGGCGCATTCCTCATCTACAACACGATTTCGGTTTCCGTCGTGCGCCGCCGTCCAGAAACCGGAATCGTGCGCGCGCTGGGTGCCAGCCGGAACGCAGTGCTCGCTGCGTTCTTAGGTGAAGCGGCGTTTTTCGGATTGGCCGGAGCCGCGCTCGGCCTCCCCGTCGGCCGCGTCATGGCCACTGGCGCGGTAAAACTCATGGCCGCCACGGTCGAATCGCTCTACGTCAGTAGCCGTCCCGGAACAATCGAGCTGAGCGCCTGGTCCGTCGCGCTCGCCTTCATCATCGGCGTCGGCGTCTCAATTCTTTCCGCATACTCGCCCGCCCGTGAAGCCTCGCTCGTCTCTCCCGTGGAAGCCATGGCGCGAGGACAGGCGCGAATACATGACGCGCGTGCACAAATCACGCGATCTGTGGCTGGCGTTGGTGCTGGGCGTTTTGGCAGCTGCGGCCGCGTTCGTTCCTCCCATCGAAGGCAAACCCATCTTCGGCTATCTATCCGCGATCTTGCTTGTCGTCGCTTCGGCGCTCGCAATTCCAGCCTTTACGGATGCGCTTATTTCCAGGTCTTCCCGGTGGCTGGGAAAAATTCTAGGAGTCGAAGCTCTGCTCGCATCGCAAAGCCTTGCAGGTTCGCTTCGGCCGCACTTCGGTGCTTGTTGGCGCTCTCTCCACCGCCATCGCGATGATGACTTCCGTGGGCATCATGGTAGGCAGCTTCCGCGAAACGGTCGTGATCTGGATGAACGACCGTCTTCCCGCCGATCTTTATCTACGGCCTGCCGGTGTTCCAGCTCCAGATCGCCACCCGACAGTGTCTCTGGAATTGGCCGACAAAATAAGCAAGCTGCCCGGCGTCGCAGGGGTAGACCGGCTGCGCGCTTACGAAATCAGCTACGACGGCATGCCCGCAACACTAGCGTCGGTGGACCTCAGCGCTCTACGCTCTGATCATCGCTCAAATTTTTTCTCTGGCCGGCCCACCGAGCAAGTCCTTTCGCAGATTCGTGATGCGAATGCCGTGGTTGTGAGTGAACCGTTCACCTACAAACATCATGTGCGCGCGGGCGACACTATCACTCTTGCGCTGGGAACTTCGCGTTCGTCCTTTCGCATCGCAGACATTTATTACGATTACGGAAGCGAGCGCGGCACCATTCTGATGGACCGCCAAACGATGTTGCGCTATCTCCCCGATCCCACACCGTCGAACCTGGCCATCTATGTTGCGCCGAACGCCTCCGTCGAAACCGTGCGCCAGGAAATCACGCAAGCCTCCGCAGGCTATCGTGTGCTGCTCGCTTCAAACCGGGATTTGCGCACCGAAGCCATTCGGATCTTCGATCGCACCTTCGCCATTACGTACGCGCTGGAAGCCGTCGCCGTGCTTGTCGCGGTGATGGGAGTCGCGGGCGCGCTGCTCGCTCTGGTCATCGACCGCCGCCGCGAAATCGGATTGCTGCGTTTTCTCGGCGCGGCAGCCGGGCAAGTACGCAAGCAGATCCTCGTCGAAGCTGGCCTGCTAGGCCTGCTCGCGAACTTCGCGGGACTCGCTCAGGGATTTGCGCTGTCGCTCGTCCTCATCTATGTCATCAACAAACAATCCTTCGGGTGGACGATTCGATTCCACTTGCCGGTCGCGGTCTTGATGGGAGGTCTAAGCGTGGTCTACGTAGCCACGGTGCTGGCCGGTTTGTATCCCGCGCAAGTTGCCGTGCGGCTCAATCCGCTCGAGGCTGTCCATGAAGAGTAGGCTGGCAGCCCTCGCAGCGGCTCTCTTGATTCTCAACCCGCTAGCCGCGCAGTACCGCACCGCGGTGCCCGGCTATCGATTCGAATTCCCCAGAGACTATTTCGATCACCCCGACTTTCAGACAGAGTGGTGGTATTACACCGGAAATCTGAAATCCGCAAACGGCCATCGCTACGGATTCGAACTGACGTTCTTTCGCCAAGCGGTTAGCCGTGATCCCGCTCAAGCTGCAACTTGGGACGTCAAGGATATTTACCTGACGCATCTCGCCCTGAGCGACTTGGATGGCCAGAAGTTCTATCACTCGGAAAGAACAAATCGCGCCGGACCTGGAATCGCCGGCGTGAGCGCATCCAGCGCCCGCATCTGGAATGGCAACTGGCAGATTCAGTGGGAGGGCGCGGATCAAAAGCTACAAGCCATCGACAAACAGTTCCAATTGCATCTGACGCTGCATCCGGAAAAGCCGCCGGTCATTCACGGTGAAAACGGCGTGAGCCAAAAATCGGAAGGCGCGGGTCACGCGTCCTACTACATTTCGCTGACACGGCTGGCCGCGAGCGGACAACTCGAACTAAATGGCGAAACGCTCGAAGTCTCCGGCCTGGCCTGGATGGATCACGAATTCTTCACTCACCAATTGGAATCCAATCAAGTCGGCTGGGACTGGCTGAGCCTGCAATTGGAAGACAACACCGAGTTGATGCTCTTTCGCATCCGGCGGAAAGATGGTTCGCTCGATCCATTTTCCGCGGGCACTTACGTGGATGCGCAGGGCAAATCCACGCACTTGCGAGCGAACGATTTTATTTTGCAGCCGCTCGCCGAAAACTGGACCAGTCCCGCCACTCACGCGACCTATCCCATCGCGTGGAAAATCGCGATCCCAAAATTAGAGATCGAACTCGAAGCACACACATCACTGGCCGCGCAAGAGTTGGCGGGAAAAACAAAAATCGCGCCATCCTATTGGGAGGGAGCCATCACTCTGGAAGGCCACCGCGGAAAATCGCCGCTCGGCGGCGTCGGCTATCTGGAAATGACCGGCTACGATCGCCCCGTCAATCTCGCGCCGTAAGCAGTGACAAAGACTAACTCGAACTGAAACGCGTTAAGCAGGCTTCGCAAGACGAGCCGTGCTGGCTCGCACGATCAGTTCCGGCTCGACGACAATTTCCTTGGGATAGGGAGCCTTTGCAGGCGCGGTAATCCGCCGCAGTAAAGTTTCCGCCCCGATCATTCCCATCTCGCGCAGGGGCTGCCGAACAGTGGTCAATGCGGGATTCTGGTATGCGGCGCTCTGAATATCGTCGAAGCCGACGACGGAAACATCCTCGAGGTACGCGCCGGCCAGCCTCCCGCAACGCATGAATCGCTCCGATGGCGGAAATATCGTTAAAAGTAAAAAGCGCGGTGAACGGTTCTCCACTAGCAAGCAATCTTTGCGTGACTTGATACCCCAGCAACGGCGAAGACGATTCACCCTCGAGCTGGCCGATCAATCGTTCTTTCACGCTTATGCCAAATTTCTTGGCTGCCTCGCGTACCGCTTCCCAGCGTACTTCCGTATCGGAACTAAACGCCTGCCCTTTAATGAAAGCGATCTTCCGGTGCCCCAACTCGGCGAGATGTTGCAGCGCCAGGCAAGCCGCCTTCGCGTGGTTCAGAACGATGTTCGTCACCCCAGGCACTTCCCGGTGTCCGGAAACCGCAACACTGGGAACATCCACTTCTTCGGCAAGAACCGTATCCACCACGATTAAGCCTTCCACCGCCCGCTGTTGCAGGAGCAGCGGATATTCTTCAATCAGCTCATTTCGATGGCGGTGGCTGACCACAAAATAAAAATAGCCTTCTTGCAGCAGGTGATCTTCGATACCGGACATGACCAAAGCCGCGTATCCTTCGCTGATTTCCGGAACGACAACGCCGATCGTAAAGCTCCGTTGCTGCCGGAGCGACCTGGCTAGATGATTTGGCCGGTAATTGAGTTCCTTGGCAGCGGCACGGATCAGCTCCTGGGTGCGTTGCGGTATCGATTTTGCGGCGGGAGAACGGTTGATTACGAAGGAGACTGCGGCCTGAGAAAGCCCGAGGTGCTCCGCGAGGGACTTCAGGCTTACCCCCGAGCCGGAAGACTTCCGCGCGTCAGAGGCACCCTTTGATTTTGGACGCGGCATAGATATCGGTCTGGGCTGGTAGTCTCCCATAACGGGC
>CAWBWG010000023.1:0-46843 GCA_963792515.1 uncultured Acidobacteriota bacterium
CTGGGCCACGCATTATAAAAGGGCGCCCCTTTCGGAGTAGGCTGCGGTTGCTGTGCTGAGCAGTCAACCGACGCCTTACGAAAGGAACACCCTATGGATAGTGTGAAATATGTTGGTTTGGATGTCCACCAAGTGACGATCTCGGCCGCGGTGTTGGATTCCGAAGGTCATCTGGTGATGCAATGCGTGCTGGCCACGCGCGCGGGCGCGATTCTTGATTTTCTGCAGGGGTTGCGCGGAACGATCCATCTTACCTTTGAAGAAGGAACGCACTCGGCGTGGCTTTACGATCTACTGCTGCGGCGTGTGGCGCGCGTGTTGGTGTGTAATCCGCGGAGAAACGCGCTGCTGAAGTCCGGCAACAAGAGTGACCGCATCGACGCGCGCAAGCTGGCGGAGTTGTTACGCGGAGGGCTGCTGCGGCCGGTGTATCACGGAGAGAACAGCACCATGACGGTGCGGCAACTGGGGCGCAGTTATACCGCGCTGACCGAAGACACCACGCGGGTGAAAGGACGGCTGAAGGCGGTCTATCGCGGCCAGGCCATCGCCAGCGTGGGCAAGAAAGTGTATGGCGCGCGGCATCGCGGGGAGTGGCTGGCGCAGTTGGGAGAAGCGGGTTTGCGGCGGCGTGCGGAGTTGCTCTATCAGCAACTGGATGCCTTGCAGGCGTTGCGCCGCGAGGCGCGCCGGGAGTTGATCGCGGAGAGCCGCAAGCACGAAGCGGTGAAGCAGTTGCGCACGGTTCCGTTTCTGGGTCCCATTCGCGCCGCGGTGCTGCTCGGGAAAGTGCAGACGCCGCACCGCTTTCGCACCAAGCGGCAGTTCTGGACTTACTGCGGGCTGGGGCTGGAAACGCGCAGCAGCGCCGATTACCGCCAGGTGGACGGACAGTTGCTGCGCAGCAAGAAGCCGGTGTTCATCCGCGGGCTGAACTGGAACTACAATCACGAATTGAAGAACCTGTTTAAAAGTGCGGCCACCACGGCCAGCGCGCGCGAAGGTCCGTTCCGCAGCTTCTACGAAGGACTGCTGGCGAAAGGCCTGCTGCCGGCGATGGCGCGGCTGACGCTTGGCGCGCAAGATCGCCGCGATTACGTTGAGTGTTTGGAAGAAAGGAGAAGCCTTTGACGCGGAGCGACTGAAGCCACAAGCAGCTTGAGCGCGCTAGGCCATCGGAGCGCGAGATTCCCCATCGTGCTGTCCGCCGGTCACTGAGCGCTCGGGTTCGAGGGTGAGTATCCTTCGGCGGGTTAGGCGCAAAGTCTCACGGGCCACCATATGCCCCCTCGGACAACCCAACAAAGCCATAGGCCGCGAGTGCGCGAGTCTCAGATAGAACCATGGTTGGCACACTGCTTGGAGGCCTCAGACGCGACGGAACGCAGAGGGTGCTCGAATCTCGAAGTTTCGATGGAAAGCAACAACGCGCCAGCAAACCGGAGCCGCGGTCGATCACAGGGGCTGGACGTCAGAGAACATCCCCGGAGAACCAGGGAGTAGTATTTTTCTCTTGACGTCCCCTTTTATAGAACCCGCCATCCGAAACCAAACATCGGAGAATGGCTGCGCCAACCGCCTACCTCACCTCAGAGCAGCATTGACGAGTTTCACGTATCCCTGTTCGACCCTATAAAATTCAAAGCCTTTTCGCCGCGAGAAGCAGACGCAATTATTACCGAGTTCAGGAGAGGGCTCGTAGAGCCCAAATTCTGCCCCCGTGCCTGCGTCCAAAACGAGGTATTCCGGAACCACGGCACCGTGAGTATCCGGCTTCCGAAATGTTATCGAGATCAGTCCTTCCGACTCGACGATCTGGCGAGAAATCGCGTGCGCCTGTGGCCGGTCGATCTCAATTTTTCGAAGCACATCCCCATTTTCGGCGAGCACTAGAATCTCGTCCGAATGAAGCAGATAAAAGTTCCCGTCGGCACCGACTGTTGCGCCGCGGTCAGAGAGCGACTTTGATATCGTCGAGAGGTCAAGCCGCTCGTCAGCGCCCCTCCCGAGATCGCGCCGTAGCTTTCCTCCTTGGTCAAAGATACCGGCGAACGGTTTTCCTTGAATCTGAGCATTTGCGTGCTTGTTGTAGTAGCCAGAAATCAGCGCCGCACCGCGTTCGGACACGGTGAAGTTTTGGGGCTCCACGAATTTGGAGTCGCTCAACTGCACTTTGCTTTCAACGTTGCCGTCCGAGTCGAACGTGAAAATACCGAGCCCGTCGTCACTCTGAGTCAGGAACGATACCTTACCCGAAGGCGTGACATTGTATTCAGCCAGGTCTGTATTACCTTCCATGTTGGATTGGAGTTTGTACAGCGTCGGGGTGTCGCTGTCTAGCTCAACCCTCATAACGACTCCCTGATTGTAGGAAGCGTTGCCTCGATTTAAGTGAAAATATAAGTTTCCCGCACCATCGCACTGAACAGGTAAGAAGGCACTGAAGGTAGGGACTGTTGTCACGTGATCGGATGAAGCCTTGAGTATCTTAGCTTCCGGCAATGAGACTTCGGGCTTTACCGGAGCGTGCTCCAATTGCGAGCCGTCAGCGACACCAATAAGCAGCACTAAGAAAATAAGAGCGCCCTTCGTCATAACTAAGTGCCCCGCTGGACGCGCCCGGTGCGCGTAGCCTTCGCAGTTAATTTTTCGCTAGGCCACGCTTCAAATCTAAGACCAGCGTTTCTGCACCATCCGTTGTCGTCTGACGGAAGGCTAATCGTCGTCAAGCTCGAACTTCCTGCCGGCGAGACTAACTGAGCGGATGCCGCACGCACTTGAGGAGCGCTCAGAACCAATCCAATACCACAACCAGCGTTTTCGTAGTAGCAACTGCCACCGCAGTGCAGCAATTGACTGTCGAGCGGGTCGCAAGAATTGGTCTCAAGACCTTTGCAAACCAATATTTCGAATTCGTCTCCTGTGCAGCTACAGGTTGCTTCTTTCGCAGTCGGGACTCCTGAGAACGAGCATTGAGCAAACGCAGACATAGTCGAGATCAGGAAAAGACCGAGCCCAATAAGCAAACGTTTTGTCGCTGTCATCGGCTTAACCTCCGCGCGGAGCCTATCATTGTTAGTATCATAGAGGCAAGTGCAATATATGGTTACAAGTGGTGTACTAACGAACTTAAGGGTTATCTTGTCCCGTCACAGCGCTCTAATTCAGTGAGAATATTTCCGCAACGCGATAGGGCATAATTGGCGGGTGGGCCGCCCCTCTTCCTTCTCAGTATTTCCATTTGAATCATCGGCTCCGTTTTGAGGGACGATAACACCGTTGGTGTTGACGGAGCAGTATAGATTTTGACTTGGGTTTTGACGTAGGGTTTTGGGGTGGGTGCCCCATCCTCGGGTTTATCGAGGGTGGGGCTTTTCGGCCTTGTTTATGGTTTTGGGTTGGGTGTTATTTCGTCATGTGGACGACCGCAAACTTAAAGCGGGGAGCCTGAAAACCGAGTCGAGAACGGGGCCGCAGAACCCAACCCATCCCGTGAAGCAACACCGGGAAGGATGGGGCACCCAGTTCAAAAGCTTCGGAAAAGGCTGCGCCACCCCTCCCCCCGATTTACTCGGGACACCTTCCCACTGACGATTGGGCCAGCTCGCTATCCCAGATCATGGGTTGGGTGTTTTGGCGTTCGAAACTTACTCCGATATCTTCGGCAACCGGCAGCCGCACAACGAGAACTTCGTGGTTAAACTCAAGTCCATTCTCAGCTTTGAAGTAGAGAGTTAGTAGGGTATTTGCGTCCGAAGTCTCGACGCGCCGGACCACCTTATCCATCACAAATATAGATTCCAGAACACTCGTGGAGTTACTAGAGACATTTATAGGCCGTTCCAACGAGCAAACATCGTTTCGAGCTTTGATCCCAAAAATCGCGATGCGAGTGCGTGCGTAATTGTGAATTTCGAGAACGTCGCTTCCGTTCTGATGCACGTGCGCAATCAGCACGGACGGTTCGTAATACAGTTCAACCTCCTTCTGAACGCCTTCGTTCATTTTTTCCGTCGTTTTTTCGAGCCCGGTCAACACCTTCGCCGTCAACGCCATATCCGATTGCAAATCCGAAAGCACCTGTTGCTGCTTCGTTGCAGAGGTGGATTGTTTCGCCCCCTCATAAAAACCTAACAAAAGTTCTGCGGTAGTCAACACGATTATGGTGATCTCCAACCACAGGTCGCGCTTAGCTATGAAGGCGTCATTCCGGCATTCCAACTCTCTGGTGTAAAACTGCGCTTCTTGGAGAACGGCTAAGCGATCAACCGGTGTAGTCTGGGGCGAGTAATCGAAACAATTCTTGATTGCGATCTCTAGTTCTTCATCGCTCATCGTTTTCATGTTTTGTAGCTTCAGTTCCGCCATCGGATCTCCAAGACCGAACAACCGCTAATACCTTATAATCAAATCAAGTCACCATTTCAAACTCTCACATCCTCACCGTGGGTGGCGCAGGCATTCTCCGATGTTTGGTTTCGGGTGCCCGACTCTTCCCGGTTTGTGGGAAGGGTCGGGGTTTCGGCCTTTCTTTCGGCCCGCCTTGATCTTTCTCGCTTTCCGCTTTCGGGGAATCACCCGTCCGCGCTTGACCGCATTCCTGTGCATGTATCCCAACCTTCGCATTTGGTTCTAGCCCGACCGTACCATTGCCTATCCTTCAACCTACCCTCACAATAACTACGCGGCCCGCTCCGCAGGAGCAACAAAACTGCTCATCAGAGCCTCCTGCGTCGCCGCCGCACGCGGCCGGCCCGGGCACCATCGAGAGGCCCCGCGAACAAAGGAGCCAGCGCACAAACAATCGGGACACTCAAATATTGTTGCCGGGCGTAAGTCATTGAATTCAAAGGACGGGCGCCAAAACAATCGGGACACACCCCGGGTACCCGCAGATGACCGGAAGAGGAACGCCTCGCCAGGAATCTGCAATTTGTGCGACAACAAGAGCCCCGCGAACAAACGAGCCAGCGCCAAAACAATCGGGACACCAAAATATTGTTGCCGGGCGTAAGTCATTGAATTCAAAGGACGGGCGCCAAAACAATCGGGACACACCCCGGGTACCCGCAGATGACCGGCAGATGGTCGGCAGATGAACCCCTCGCCGGGAATCTGCAATTTGTGCGACAATGGAGTTAGCCGCAGCGCGATTTGCGCTGGGCGCGACAACGACAAACATGGCCATTGAACTAGCAAAAGGCATAACGCTCGAGCGTCCCGGCGAGGACGAAACCTTCCTCAAAGAAGAGGGCATCCTCTTCGCCTCCCTCGACAAAGTCGTCAACTGGGCCCGCCGCAGCTCCATCTGGCCCATGTCTTTCGGCCTGGCCTGCTGCGCCATCGAGATGATGTCCATGGCCGCCTCGCGCTTCGACGTGGCTCGCTTCGGCGCAGAAGTCTTCCGCGGCTCCCCGCGCCAGTCCGATCTGATGATCATCGCCGGCCGCGTCTCCAACAAAATGGCCCCGGTAATCAAGCAGCTCTACGATCAAATGCCCGAACCCAAGTGGGTAATCTCCATGGGCGCCTGCGCCACCAGCGGCGGCGTCTTCAATAATTACGCAGTAGTACAAGGTGTAAATCAAGTAATCCCAGTAGACGTCTACGTCCCAGGCTGCCCCCCGCGCCCCGAAGCGTTACTCTACGCGATAATGCAACTCCAGAAAAAAATCGACGCCGAAAAAGGCAGCTTCCGCCGCTCCCTAAATTTCATCAAGCACTAATCACGTGGGGCCCGAAAAAAGGCAGTCGAAGATGCAGCTGATCGGAAGTCGTAGGGGCGCCGCTCGCTGCGCCCGCGGCGCAAATCTTGCGCGAATTTCATTCGCCGGGAGGAGGATATCGAAAAAGCACCAGCTGAGAAGTGAGGACGTAGGGGCTCCGGCTTGCTGCGCCCGAGCGCAATCATTTGCGCGAACGTCAATCAACGAGAGGCAATTATCGAACGACGGGCAACGCAATGACGCGAGCTGTGCCGCCAGAATATTCGAACGAGGCACCAGCAGCAGAAACTTCGCGCCGAACATAAGCCATTCCAATCGGATGGCCAAGGGCCGACGAAAACGCAGCGCGGGTAACGTTTCCAACTTCTTTGCCACCCGCAAAAAGTTTGGCCCCGCGCTCAGGAACAACATCGCCAGAAAATTCAACGCCAACTCGCACACGATTCACATGCCCACGCGAACGCACGCGTTCAACAATCTCCTGGCCGGTGTAGCAACCCTTCGAATAATTGATATGCGAATGTTCCAGCCCAGCCTCATGAGGAATCACAGACTCATCAAAATCATAACCAAACCACGGCACGCCAGCCTCAAGCCGCAGCACGTTAAGCGCAGAATAGCCAATCGGCCCGCCGCCAACAGCCCGCACAGCATCGAGCAGCAAATCCCAGAGCGCTTCAAGATGCTCTCGCACAACGAAACATTCGAAGCCAGGCACGCCGGCCGACCGACGAACAATGAGAACAGGAATCGCGCCAGCCGCAGATGCAACCGTCGCCTCTCCGTGGCCAAGCTCAGCAAGCGCGTCGAATTCGACGCCAGCAACAGCGCGCAAAATCTCCGGACTACGCGGGCCCTCGACGCCGAGCACCGAGAGCGATGGCGTCGCGTCTTCGAGCGTCACGTCGTCCATGATGATGTATTTATCGAGCGCCTCGATGAGCCGCTCGCGAATCATCTGATACGAGACAATCAGAAACCGATCGCCGATGGCGTAGACCTCGAGCTCCGCGATGATGTGCCCTTGCGGATTCAGCAGCAGCGAAGGCACGCCGCGGCCGGCCGCGGCTTCGCGCACGTCGTTGGTCAGCACAGCGTTGAGATAGCGCAGACGGTCCGGCCCGGAAGCGTAGATGAACGCGCGATAGTTCTTGTCGATGAGCGCCGCAGATTCCCGCGCGAAGCGGTACTCGGTCGCGAGCGGCGCAAATCGCTCCGGCAAGTTGCAGCCAAACCAAGTGGCAAACTCCGCGCCGAGCGCAGCCTCGCGCGCGGCCAAAGGAGTTTCGCAAGCAGCTTTTGCAGTAGCGTCCATAGGCGATATCGGAGACATCTTACCGCAGCGGCGAACGAGGCGCCGAATCGAGTCGTCGTAGCGGTGGCCTTCAGGCCAGCATGCTGCGACCGAGAGCACAAATGTTGGCAACCCTCGCGGCCGGACCTATGTCGTCAATTCAATGAAGGTTTTGTGCTCGTTGCCGGAATCTGCCGGCACTCAACGCGCGTCGAGTTTTCCGATCACTTGGTCCGTCCGCGCTTTTGAGATGTGGCGAAAGTTCTATTCGTAAGATGCCGGCAGGGACGCCGGCGCTACTTGGGCTATACTGCGAACGATGGCGCACAGATTGATTCACGAAGTGATTCCTGTGGGCATGTTGCAATGCAACTGCTCGATTCTCGGAGATCCGGAAACACACGAGGCGATCGTCGTCGATCCGGGCGATGAGGTCGAGCGCATCGTCGAGATTTTGACGCGGCACAAGCTCAAAGTGCTGGCAATCGTGAGCACGCATACGCATATTGACCACGTCGGCGGACTCGCGGCGCTTCATCGCATCACCGGCGCGCCAGTCTTCATGCATCAAGCCGACCTAGAACTCTATCGCAAGCTCGACATGCAAGCCCAATGGCTGCGCGTGCCCACGCCGGAGCTGACGGAAGTCGAGCAATTCCTGCGCGAAGGCGACGCGGTGAAGTGGGGCGGCTACGAAGCCCGCGTGATCCACACGCCAGGCCACACTCCCGGCAGCCTCTGCCTATACATTCCGAATCGCAAAGTGCTAACGCCGAAAGAAGCCGCGCGGCCGAAAGAGGCAGCATCGCGCGCCGCAAACGGTGGCGAAGAATCGCGCCTAATCGCCGGCGACACGCTCTTCGCCGGCAGCATCGGCCGCACAGATCTCTGGGGCGGCTCGTTCCCCGAAATCATGAAATCGCTGCCACACAAAGGTGATGGCGCTACCAGACGAAACGCTAGTCCTACCCGGCCACGGCCAAGCCACAACGATTGGCGAGGAACGCCAGAGCAATCCGTTCCTGCGTTCGGGGTAAATCTTTCGACGGTATTGTTACAACCTGCAATCGATCGAGATATAATCTAGCATTAGCCTGAAGCGGCTGGGTCTCGGTCAGCAGGGGGATGAGACATGATGCGCCGCCCTATGTTACTCGCTGCCGCAGCTGCCGCCTGCATCGCGGTATTACCGCAACACGCTCATGCGCAATTGCCCGAGAGGCTGCGGCGGTGCCTGCCGTACCCGACTTTTGCCGAGGAAGTCTCGGACATAGCTCATGCACCGGTGCCTAAGAAGCAATTCTTCGTCGATGAAATCCATTTCGACGGTGATACGCAACTGCCGAACGCAGAGTTGGAACGGGCAACCGCCAAAGTGAAGCCGTATAGTTCCTTCAGCGAGCCAGATTTTGCGGATCAACTTGCGCAAGCGGCGCGGAGCGAGTGGCAGGATCGAGGATATTTTCGCGCCGAAATTACGGCGAGCACGGTGTTGCTGAGCCATGATCCATCGGCCGGAGCATTACGCGGTTAGCTTGCACGTCAAGGCGGGAAAGCAATATCGGACGGGAGAAATCGCCTTGAAAGGCCCAGAACGCCACGCGGCATTTCCGCTCGACGAGTTGCGAAAATTGGTTCTGTTGCAAGACGGGGATCTGTTCGACATTTCCAAACTCCGCGATAGCTTTGACGCCTTAAAGGAGCGTTATGCCGGTGCGGGCTACATTGACTTCACCTGCGGACCGCAGTTCGACATCGACGATGAGAAGGGCGTGATTAACATGATGCTGATCCTCGATGAGCAAATTCAATACCGCGTCGCCAATCTCGATGTCCACGGTGTTGACCCGAGTGTCGAGTCGGCGCTTCGCTCAGCGGCGGTGGTTGGTGAGCCGTTCAACTATGAAAAGATCGTCGCTGTGCTTGAGGAAAACAAGGCGCACCTACCCGATGGAGCCGGGCCCGACGACATCGAGATTCGGCGCAATCAAAAGAGCGGAACGGTAAGCGTTTCCATTAATCTCTGGAGTTGTCCTGCAACCAAGAACTAGGAATTTCTTAAGAGAAGTTCCTAGGACGGTCTTGCAGATTTTTCTCGTTCTTCGCGCATCGATTCCATCACGCTCTGGATCAGCGCTTTGGCGTCGCGGATTTCTTGGATGATTTGCTGGATGTCCATCACGGGCTTTTCGGGATCGCGGGCAGTGTGGCAATAGACGCCATGTTGGCCGACAAGCACGAGCGCGTCGGTCAGCCGGTCGAGCGAGACGGCGAGGCGGCCGCGGCGTTCGCCCATCATCGTTTCGTAGTGCTCCAGCTCATCTTTGTGGTCTTCGAAAACGCTCATCGAGTTCGGCTCCGGATTTGCACGCTGCGATCGCTTTCATCTTCTCATGAGTTTCGATTGGGCTGCGGCTCTATGTAGCACAGCCACTCCTGGCTGTGTCGATTTGAGTGACGAGTCGCTCTCAACAAACCTTCGCGAATCGCTCAGCCAGTCCAGCCAGGAGTGGCTGCGCTACTGGGCAATTCGCGATTCTCCGGCGCTCGCCTAACTGATTTGCCAGACGTATACTCCTCGCACACTAACCCGCAAAGCTAACGCGCGACTGGAGGTCGAGGGTGGGAAAAAGGTACGATCGCGATATTGATATTTGCATTTCTACTCTGGACCGGCGTCACTCTGCGGGCGCAGGAATCCCGACGCCGAAAGCGCCTGCGGAGAAGCAGGCGGTTCGGGCCCGCTGCGACCCCGGTTCGCTACCGACGAGAGTTCGGATCGGTGGGAACGTGGCTGCGGCGATGTTGACCCACCAGAGCAGCCCAAATATCCGGAGCGGCGAAGGAAAATCACATAAGCGGGACCGTCGTGTTGGACGCCGTGATCGCGGTAGACGGCCGCGTTCAGCAATTGCAGTACATTTCGGGGCCACCGGAGTTGATGAGGTCCGCGATGGATGCGGTGCGTCATTGGCGCTATCGGCCCATGAAACTCGAAGGTAAGCCCGTCGAGTTCGAGACCAAGATATCCGTCGTCTATACTCTGATGGACTAAACCGAGCGCGCATGGTTCTAGAACCATGTATTGCGCGGTGTGAAACACTTTTTCGGGCGTTGCTTTACTTGCTTGCGGTGGCGCATTGATAATCTCCCGTGGCTTACGAGTCTGTTTTCGAGAAATTCGAAGCCATGGGGCGGGACGGCATTGTGCGGGCGGTGGCATTCCGGAAGGCCGGGATGCTCGCTTCGGGAGACCAGCCGGAGCTATACTTTTTTGAGGTGGACGCGCGACCGGTTATCGTCCGCATGGCGGCGCGGCGCTCTTGGGCTGGCAACGCGCGAATCGCTATTTGAGCCGCGAAGAGAAAATTGATGTCGCCGGTCTTTTTCTGAAGCGGAAGATCGAGTCGGGGGCGGAATTGGTACCGGAAGATCTCCGGATCGAGCGAGAAGAGTTCGAATCGCTCGTGCGCGAACTTGGAATTTCTAAGTGAGGCAAATATGAGGCGCTCGGATTTGGTGAGGAATCCTTCGAAGAGTAAGGCGGCGCGGACCAGTCAGATTGTGTTCGGCGAACGGCAGCATTTATTGCGCGTGCTGGATTCGGTGGAGCGCAGCGCGCTGCCGGCGACTCGCTTGGATCAGGAACGTCGCGTGATCGAGCAGCTCATTCACGCGCGCACGCAGGAATTGAATCGCATCAATGCGAGCTGGGATGAGAAGGTCGGGACGGTGTTGAGCGCGGAAGTGAAGCCGGAGGTGCTGGATACGCTGTCGCGGCAGGCGCCTAAGGAAGATTTTTATTTGTTGCGGTTGATTAGCGAGCATCCGAAGGTTTCGGCGAAGACTTTGGCGCGGTTGTCGCATCATACGTATTCGGCGATTCGGGAAAATATTGCGCGGCATCCGAATTCGGATGCGACTACGCTTTCGCGCTTGAGCCGGGATCGCTCGCAGCCTTTGTGGTATTTGGTGGCATTCAATCCTAATGCGCCTGCTAATTTGCGGCGGAAGCTGCAGGAACGCATGCGGCGTTTGGGCGAGAAGACCGCTACGGCTTAGGATTGATGTTCTGACGCAGCTTGTAGCGGCGCGGTGAATTTCCTCAGACGTAATCTCGTATTCTTATTTTCGTTTTGCGCTCGTATACGTGTGTCCGGGTGTGCGAAAACGGGAGCCGAAAGGCGCGAGGGCTTCCTACAAAATGCTGGCGGACGGGAAAGCACCCTTCCTTACTGGGGTCGGCGTCGCTCTTGGATAGCGGACAGAATTGGCTCTTTACGAGCCATTTTGCTAGAGTATATTGGCCTGTAGGAAACGGCCAATGCTTCCACTTCAAATTCAGCCCGAAAGCCACATTCCCCTATACGTCCAACTGCGCGACCAGCTTCGGGCGCTAGTGCATTCGGGCGAGTTGCGGGCTGGGGATCGCATTCCCGCGAGCCGCGAATTGGCTGTGCAGCTTGGAGTGCACCGCACGACCGTTGCGAATGCCTACGCGGAGCTCGAATCTGAGGGACTGATTCAAGGGCACGTCGGGCGCGGGACATTTATTTGCGCCACGCAGGCGACGGGACGGCAATTTACTCCTCTTCCGCGCGCAAATGGCAATGGCGGGGGGCGTGCGATGGGAAGCGCTTTTCGCCGACGAGCGCGCTGAAGAAGTGATGAGCCGGCTGATGCCGGACGTGCCGGGCGATTCGATCGCGTTTGTGAACGCGCGGCCCTCGGACGAGTTTTTTCCTGTGGAGGAATTGCGGCGCTGCAGCAATGCCGTGCTCACGAGCGATGGGCGGAAGATTTTGCAGCTGGGTTCGAGCGATGGATATCCGCCGCTCAAGAAAATTATTCTGGAGATGTTGCGCGAGGAGGGAATTGCGGCGCGCAATGAACAACTTCTCGTCACTGATGGTTGCCAGCAGTCTCTGGATTTACTCTGCAAGGCGTTTTTGCGGCCTGGCGATACGTTGCTGATGGAAAATCCGGCGTATCCGGGCGCGATCGCGATTTTCGCGGGCGCGCGGGTGCGTTGCATTGGCGTTCCGGTGGAGACCACTGCCGAAAAGCTCGGCTATGCCGGGCTCGACGTCGGCGCGATGGAGTCGCTGCTGGCGCAGAACCGTGTGAAGCTTGTGCTGCTCACTCCGGATTTTCAGAATCCTACCGGCACGACGATCCCGGTGGCCGAGCGGCGCAAGTTGCTTGAAATTATCGCCCGGTATCAGATTCCGGTGATCGAAGATCGCATCTATGCGCGGTTGCGCGTGCGCGGGAATGCGGTGCCTTCGCTGAAGGCGCTGGATCGGCATGGCGTGGTGATTCAGATCGATAGCTTCTCGAAAGTGGCTTTTCCGGGATTGCGGGTTGGCTGGTGCGTGGGGCCGGAGAATGTGATCGAGCGGTTGCGCATCGTGAAGCAGACGACTGACTTGCACACGGATCAATTGGCGCAGGCGACGTTAGCGGAGTTTGTGCGCCGGGGAAATCTCGATCGGCACCTGACCAAGATGCGCAAGGTGTATCGCTCGCGGCTCGAGGCGCTCGAGAAGGCGCTGGAGCGATACATGCCCGAAGAAACTACCTGGACGCACGTGGACGGCGGGATGTCGCTGTGGGTTACGCTGCCAGCCGGGTTCGATGCCGGCGAGCTTTTGATTCACGTGCGCGAGAAGGGCGTGTTGTTTGTGCCGGGGCGATATTTTTATTTTCAGAATCCGCAATTGAATACGCTGCGGCTGGGTTATGCGTCGCTCGACGAGCGGCAGATTGCGCGCGGGATTCAGACTTTGGGCGCGTTGGTGGAGAGCGAATTGGAAAAGAAGCAGAGAGGGGCGCGGAGATTTGAATCGGGACGAGTGGCGCTGGTATGAGCGCGGTGAAGCGGCTTGAGCCGCGCGAGGATAATGTTTGCTTCGGCTGCGGGGCGGGGAATGCGCGCGGGATGCAGTTGCTGTTTGAGGCTGATGATGCGACGAAGCGCATTCGCGGGGAATTCAAGCTGGGCGAGGAATATCAGGGCGGGCCGAAGTTCTTGCATGGCGGAATCATTGCGCTGGTGATTGACGAGGCCATGGGGAAGGTTTCACGGTTTCGACAGACACACGCGGTTACGGCGGAAATGACTGTGGAATATTTGAAGCCGATCGTCGTGAATCAGGAAATTGTGGTCGAGGCGTTTGAGTCGGAGGAACCGAAAGGCGCGCAATTTGTTTTATGCGTGCGAGATTCGCAAACCGGACGGAACGTTGCTGGCTCGCGGACGTGGGCGATTTGTGATTGTGGGAGAAAAGTTTATCGCTGAGGTGGCGCGGGGATTGCAGCGGGCTGATTGAATTGGCTTTGCGAGGGGATTGGGTCCGGCCGGGAGTGTTGCAATTGGCGGGAGGGGTGGTCGTAAGAGCCGGCGAGACGCCAGCGCTACAGGGATTTCGCGACAGCTTTGTAAACTAACTTTTCGGGGAGACGATGATGGAATTCAACGGGGATAAGACTTGGCGGGTGAAAGTTGGGTTGGCGGAGATGTTGAAGGGCGGCGTGATCATGGATGTGACCAACGCCGAGCAGGCCAAGATTGCCGAGGATGCCGGTGCTTGCGCGGTGATGGCGCTGGAGCGCGTGCCTTCGGACATTCGCAAGGATGGCGGAGTGGCGCGCATGGCGTCGCCGAAAATTATCCGCGAGATCATGAACACCGTTTCGATTCCGGTGATGGCCAAGGCGCGCATCGGACATTTCGCCGAGGCGCAGGTGCTGCAGGCGCTCGAGGTGGATTTTATTGACGAGAGCGAAGTGCTTACGCCTGCGGATGAAGAGCATCACATTTGGAAGCATGGATTCAAGGTGCCGTTTGTTTGCGGAGCGCGGAATTTGGGCGAGGCACTGCGGCGGATTGCTGAGGGTGCAGCGATGATTCGCACCAAGGGCGAGGCAGGCTCGGGCAATATCGTTGAGGCCGTGCGGCATATGCGCGCGATTGTCGGGCACATGAAAAAGCTCACAATGCTGGGCGAGGAAGAATTGGTGCACGAGGCCAAGGAATTGGGTGCGCCTTTCGAGTTGGTGCAGTGGGTTTCGAAGCACGGGAAATTGCCGGTGCCGAATTTTTCGGCGGGCGGCATCGCAACGCCTGCGGATGCGGCGCTGGTGGTGCAGCTTGGGGCTGAGGCGGTGTTTGTTGGCTCCGGGATTTTCAAGTCGAGCGATCCGGCGACGCGGGCGCGCGCGGTCGTGAAGGCTACGACGCATGCGCGCGATCCGAAGGCGGTGCTTGAGGCTTCGGAAGATTTGGGCGAGGCGATGAAGGGGCTCGACATACGTCAGATGGACGAAAAGGATTTACTGCAGACGCGCGGTTGGTAATGGTTGCGTAGCGGCGGCCTTTAGGCCGGCACATCGTCGATGACTATTACGGCATGATTGAGCGGGCGGGTACCGATTCTCCTTAACGGGATGCCGCCCTGAAGGGCGCCGCTACGAAGTCAAATTCTATGAAAATTGGCGTATTGGCGATTCAGGGGGACTACGAGGCGCACGGGCGCATGCTCGAGCGGCTGGGCGTCGAGTCTGTGTTCGTGCGCACGCCCGCGGATCTCGAGGGCATCCGCGGATTGATTTTGCCGGGCGGCGAAAGTTCCACGCACATGAAAGTTTTGACTGAAGAGGGATTGCTCGAACCGTTGAAGAAATTTGCTCAGGATGGCGGGGCTTTCTTCGGGACTTGCGCTGGTGCGATTTTGCTGGCGCGCGAAGTGCATAATCCGGAGCAGGCGTCGCTCGGGTTGCTCGATGCTTCGGTTTTGCGGAATGGCTACGGCCGGCAACTTGCCAGCGATGTGCATTTCGGTGGATCAAAGGTGAAAGACGAGCCGCTGGAAATGGTCTTCATTCGTGCGCCGATTATCGAATCCGTTGGCCAAGGTGTGCGCGTCCTCGCCGAATACGAAGGGCATCCCGTGCTGGTCGAGCAAGGCCGCGTGATGGCGGCAACATTTCATCCCGAGCTGACCGAAGACACTACCATCCATGAGCGATTTCTGAAGATGGCAAAGAACGGACATTAGGCCGCAGGAATCGCGCTCTCGCTTTGCAATTGTGTCATGCTATCTCCATGAAACAGCCAGCCCATCCACGCGTACCGCGGCGGCGGAAGCGCGTGCTTTTTATTTGCGTGGGGAATTCCTGCCGCAGTCCGATGGCTGAGGCGCTAGCGAAGCATCTTGCCGCGGACGTGATTGAGCCGCAGAGTGCGGGCATTTCGCCGCTTGGCAATGTGGCGACGGCGACTCGCCGGGCGCTGCTCGATCGCGGAGTTCCCGCGGACGGGCTGACCTCGAAAGGCGTTGCGGCGGTGAGTTTGATGGCCGTCGATTTGATTATCAATATGAGCGGGATTCCGGGCGGATCGCTGTTTCCGAATTCCCGCGTGGAAGATTGGGACGTCGAGGATCCTTACGGCGAGGATATGGAAACGTATGCGCGCATCTGCGAAGATATCGAAGCGCGCGTGCTGGCGCTGGCCGAGCGGCTGAGGGTGCCGTAGACTCCGCGCGGGCGCGTAGGGGCTGGTCCGCCTAGGCGGAGGCCCCGTGTGGCTTTGGATTTACGCCTGGCAGACTGAGGAATTGTGCGTCGAGAAAAAACCAGCGTTTCCCAGGAAGATTATTTGAAGGCCATCTGGGAAACCGTGCAGGAAGAGCAGGCGCCGATCAGCGCGCGGCTAGCGGAAGAGTTGGATGTGACGCCGCCGGCGGTGACGGCGGCGCTGAAGCGCATGACGCGTGGTGGTTATGTGCGCGTGGGGCGCGATGGGCGCATCGAGCTTTCGGCGAAAGGCCGCTCGATCGCTCAGCATCTGGTGCTGCGGCACCGTCTTGCGGAAATGCTGCTGACGCAGGTGATTGGCCTCGAATGGACGCGCGCGCATGAAGAGGCCGAGAAGCTCGAGCATGGAATTTCGCCCGAAGTTGCCGCGCTACTGCTGAAGCGGTTTGGGCGCGAGAGCCGCTGCCCGCATGGAGTGCCGCTTTTTGGTGGCATGGCTAAGCTGCGGAAGAAAATTGGCGCGGTGCGGCTTTCGAGCTGCACGGCCGGGCACACGTACGAAATCCTGCGGGTCTATGAGAAGGATCCAAAGTTTCTTGACTTTGTGGCTAATCTTGAATTGAAGCCCGGAGTGAAGATCCGTTTGTTGAATCGCGAGTACGATCAGACGATGACGGTGTCGATCATCGGTGTGCGGGCGCGCAAAATTTATCTTGGCAAGCCGGCGACCGAGCGCATCTGGGTGCGGCAGGTTCAGTAGGTGTGCGCGGCTCGTCGGCCGTACGTTTCATTTTCGCTTGCGGCGCAAGCGCCGCCTTCGAGGCCCTGCGCTAAAGCGCATTATTTTGCGCGGTGCTTTTTTCGTCGCGCTGACGCGCTCCTCCCCCTGCTAAAGCAGGAGGCTCCCACCTGAAAAGCAATACATAAGCGGTTAAAGAGATTGCTGGCTTCTGCGCGAAATCCTCGACTTCACTTGCGGCGAGGGTGGTATTCTTTTGCTGGTGCGCCTCCGCCGCTTCTTCACCGCGATTCGCTACTACTGGATCACCGCGAAGGGGTATCGCTCTCGTCCGTGGACTAGCCCGTATATTCGCTGGCGCTTGGAGACTTTCTATGGCGCGGAGGCTGCGGAGCTGGGTGCTGCGAAATTCTTCAGAATTTTGTGGCGGGACCGAGCGCGCATGCGGCGGTTCATCGGTTGGGTGGGAGAACGCCGCCGCGCGCAGCGGCGCAGCGGCGTATAATTGATGGTGGGCCGTCGTGCCCTGGAATTATGCAAGACCTCAAAATTCTTCAGAAGACCGAGACGCTGCACGAAGCGCGCTGGTGGAATGTGGATCCGGATGGACGCGCGCATTGCTATCTCTGCCCGCGGCATTGCCATATCGGTGATGGGCAGGCTGGATTCTGCTTCATTCGCGTCAATCAGGGCGGGAAACTTTACAGCCTTGGCTACGGCTCTCCGGCGGCTCTGCAGATTGATCCCATCGAGAAGAAGCCGCTGAATCATTTTCTTCCCGGCACGCACGTTTTTTCCTTGGGCACTGCGGGCTGCAACATGGGCTGCTTTTTTTGCCAAAACTGGGACATTTCGAAATCACATTCCGATCAAGTAAATTCGACGCAACTCTCGCCCGAGGAAGTGGCGCTGCTGGCGATTCATGCGGGTTGCCCTTCGATCGCGTTTACTTACAACGAGCCGACGATCTGGGGCGAGTATGTGATCGATATTTGCGCCGCGGCGAAGGAATATGGGTTGAACACCGTGATGGTTTCGAACGGCTACATCACGCGCGAGGCTTTTCACGATATTTACGATCATGTCGACGCCGCGAATATCGATTTGAAGGCATTTACCGAAGAGTTTTACGGGCGCGTGACGCTGACGCATTTGCAGCCGGTGCTCGATACGCTTCGGTGGTTGAAGAATGAGACCGGCGTGTGGTTCGAGATCACCAATCTGGTGATTCCGACGTTGAACGATGGCGTCGATGAATCTCGCAAGCTTGCGGAATGGGTGCTCGAAAATCTCGGCGCTGATGTGCCGCTGCACTTCACCGCCTTCCATCCGGATTTCAAGTTGCGCGATAAGCCCAAGACGCCGCCTGCAACCTTGCACGCTGCACGTGCGGTGGCCCGCGAAGTTGGACTGCATTATGTGTATGAAGGGAATATTTTCAGCGATGGAGCGCATACTTATTGCCCGTCTTGCGGGATCGTGCTGTTGCGGCGTTCGTGGCACGATGTTGAGGAGAATCGCTTGAGGGGTGGTTGCTGCTCGAAGTGCGGTTACGCCATTGCCGGGCGGTGGACGAATCCGCATCGCGCGATTTCCGCGGGGACGCTCGAACGCGCGCGGCGCTTTGCTGAACGCCGCTTCAGCGCTGTCAATCTCTAAGTAAGGTTTTGTACCGCTGGCGTCCTGCCGGCTGTTTTCGATCTAAACCTCGAAAAATTCCCGGAGACATCCATTTAATTCGGCATCGCACTGCGGGTGTTGATTGGACGGGTTGGTCCGCCCGTGTTCTGTGCCGATGGCGAGAACGCGGTCGTAAGATGCCGGCGGAGACGCCGGCACTACTTAAAATAGCCCGGACCCACCCGTAGATGGTGATGCCATGCGAGCGGGAAGGCCCACCAGGCTAGCGTTCCTAGCAGGGCTTGCATGACGGCGAGCGGGATGATGTTGCGCTCGCGGGCGAAGAGCCAGGCCATGATGGTGCCGCCGACGAAGGTGATTGGCACGAGCACGGGATTGGGCCAGTGGCACGCGGCAAAGATGACGCCCGTCATCGCGGCGGCGAGCCACGGGCGTGAGATCAGGGACATCATGCGGTTCATCAGCAGGGAATTGAGCGCGACCTGCTGAATCACGCAGAACGCAAAATAACTCCACAGGCGGTCCAGTTTGATCAAATGCGACGGAATTTGCCACGGCGCGTGCAGGACCGCGCCCGTAACGAATAGGGCCGCCGCCAAAATTGCGAATACCGCGGCGGCGCGCTTCGTCGCGGTCCAGAGATTGTCAGCGCGCAAGCCCAGCGTGCTGGGTGTGTCGCGATGGATGGCGAAGCTCGCGATCATCCAGACGATGAAGCCGAGCCAGGCCCAATTGGTGGTGAATTGCAGACGCCAGATAAACGCGAGGATGAAAATGGGAAGTCCGATGACGTCGACCAGCGCGAGAGTGCGCTTCAGGCCGGGCGTCATTTTGCTTTGGCCGAGCGAGGATTGCGTTTAATCGGCGGTGTGCGCGGTTCGCCGGAGCGCTCGGAGTGCAGCCAGTCGAGCACCCTTTCGATGGCGACTCCTGGCGGAGTGAAATATTCCTCGATGGAAGTGTCGGGAAAGCCGAGGCGCGTGAGCCGCGCCGGCAATTCACTGCGAATGGCGCCGGGTTCGGCGCGCCAACCCGAGAGCGCTTCAGAAACCGCGCGATGATCGTGGGAAATCCAGGAACGCGAGGCGAGCAGAGATTCGAATTCCGCGCGTTGAGTCTCGCTCAACAGGCCCTGGCAGAGAAATGCAAGAAAAATACGTTCGCGATCGTCCGAAGTAGTTGGGCGTGAATTCATGATGCGGGCCAATGCTAAACGGGAATCCTGCGTGAATCCAATCCCTCGTGCGCCCGTATCATTCTACTGCCGTCACTACCCACCGCCGCCACCACTTATCGCGATTACTATCCGCGCGTCAGATCCGACTATGAGGACCGCGCAAACGGCCGCTCGAGCGGCACAAAGCACTTATGCGGCGCGATCTTCGGAGGAAACGAAATCGAAGCGATGAATCGAGGCGGCGATTCCGAATAGGCGTCCCTGCTCGCCGGGAACCGCATCGACGCGCAAAGCTCGCCCGCTTCCACGGACCAGAACCGGCCGCGGCCTGCCGTTCTCCGGCGGCAGCGAAAACGTAACCTCCAGGTGCGTTCCCGGCGGAATGGCATTTTCGCCAATAAAGTAAAGGCCGCGAGTGGAAATATCACGGAGATGCGCGGTGCGGGTCTCGGGAAAATGCAGCGAGCCGGCATTGACTTGCAGCGGAATGAAGAGTTCGTAGCGATGTGCGTGTCTGCGTTCGTTCATCGAATCCCCCCGGCACGGTCAATGCAAGATCGTTGCCAGCACGATTAGGTGGATTCGCGTTGGAGGGATTGGAGTTGTCTGCGAGCGGGCAGGATTCGTCTGGTACTTCGCCGTTTCGGTACGGTACTCGATTCCGGGTATGGGAATTGACGATGGGGCACGCGGCGGTTCATAGATTCCCGTAAATTCGCGGTGTATCGGAACGATGAGGGCGGTTCAGCGTGCCACGCGCGGGCACAACCCGGCGTGAGAACTTAAAAAAACAAAACCTCAGCGGCTAAAGAGGTCGAGAGAAAAGGCGAGGGTGAAAACCCAAGGCTAGAGCGAGCCGGTAGTGAACCCCGGCCGCCACGACGGCACGCTCAGAGCACGGGCTCGTACAGAACGGCGGAGCCTTCGCCTTCGGTCAGGATGCCTTTACCGACGAGCAGCTGCACCATGCGGATTACCATGGCTTTTTCATTTATTTGCGGTGGCCCGGCATTGGAGACGTTTCTTGCAGTGCGCAGAATTTCGAAAGTGGCTTCGCGTTCTTCGGTGACTTCGCGGAGCCAATCGCGCAGCGCTTTGGCTTGGTCGGGCGCGAGGTCGTTGTAAGCGAGGCCCATGCCCAGGCCCGACTGCGCATAAACCACGTATCCGTCGGTCTCGAAAGTGTTCTGGCCTTTTGAAAGCGAAATGTGGACGACGGTGCCTTCGGGGAACGGCACCAGCGTATCGACGAAGCAGCCGCCCGGGCCCAAATCGGTGGTCCGCGTCGAAAAGCGCGCGCCCGTTTGGCGGTCTACCACTTGAGCGCTGGCAGTGAATTGGAAACGCACGCTCTGGCGCCTCTCGGCGCTCTGCGTCGAGCTGGCGTACTTCAAGCCTTTCGGTTTCTCGTGTGCGGATTTCTCGTGCTTCGATTCACGCATGTTCATTTTCCCCCAGGATTACCGGCCTCGCCGGAAACGCAGCGCTCTAGTGAAAGGCGCACACCGCGCCCGCAGCGAGCGGAACACGATAAGAAATTGTCGCTTGGCGCCGCGGAGCTTACAAGGATTACCGCAGCGCGCTTGTTCAAAAGAGAAATGAAGAGATCGTGGGAATGGCTTCATCGTGCGTGAGTTTTTGGCGGAAGGCGCGGAGGTTCTGCGAGGTGTATGGCAGGGCCAGATGCACCGAGGCGGAGGCGCCTCCGGAGGCTACGATAAAAGCGGCACAAGATTGAGCGCGAAAACTCAAAGCTAAACCGGGCCTCTGCCTAGGCAAACCGGTCACTACGACGGCGAATGCCGCCAGTGGTGAAGATTCCGATTAGTTGCCGCTGCCCGAGAGCGACATGTTCTGCGGACTGTTTTTAGCGTTATCCGTGATCGTCACGCTGCCCGACTTCGAGCCTTTCGATGTCGGCTTGAAAGTCACTTCCATCACGCATGTGCCACCGGGCGTGAGACTGGTGGTGTTGGTGCAAGTTGTTCCGGTCGCAAACGCGAAGTTTCCGCTGATGCTCAGGCCAGTCAGCGTGAGCGTTGTGGTGCCAGTGTTCTTGAGCGTGACTGGCTTCGCGGTGCTGGTGGTTCCCGTTTTCTGATTGCCGAAACTGAGGCTCGATGCGCTCAGAGACGCCACCGGGTTGATCACCGTCGCGCTCATCAAAATCATTTGCGGACTGCCGGACGCGTTGTCGGCGATCACCAGATTCGCGGCGTGGGTCTTGGTGACGTTCGAGTCCGCCGTGAAGCTCATGATGATCGGGCAACTCTTGCCGGCGTTGAGCGTCTTGGGGCACAACTCGACGCCGAGGAAGCCCGTGGAATCATCGCCGGAAATCGAGCCGACGCTGAAGTTGGTGAAGGTGACCATGGACGTGCCGGTGTTGGTGACGGTCATCGCCTGCACGCTGGTGTTGCCCACGTAAACCGTGCCGAAGTTGAGGCTCGAAGGCGAGAACTTCAGCGTTGAGGCCGCGGCGTTCACCGTCTCCGCTGTGCCGGCAGCGGTGCTACTGGTATTGAAGTTGCCGTCGCCGCCGTAGCTGGCGGTGAGAGTCCACGCGCCGGCGGTGTTCAGCACTACGCCGCAACTCCCCGCGCCGCTGCTGAGAGTGACGGAGCAAGTCACGGTTGTTGAGCTGAGCTTCGCGCTAACCGTGACCGAGCCGGTGGGCGTTCCCGCGCCGGTGACCTTGACGCCGACGGTAACAGACTGGCCGACAGCAGAAGGATTCGGCGTGTTGGAAGTAATCGTCGTTGTGCTCGCGGCCTTCGTCGCCGAGGTCATCTGCGTGACGTTGGGCGCCGCGTTGTAATTCGAATTTCCTGCCTGCATCGCGATTACGTTGCAAGTTCCCGAGCCGCTAATGATCGTATACGTCGCGCCCGAGTTGCTGCACGAGCCGGAATTGCCGTAAGTGACGGCGATGCCCGACGTGGCGGAGGCCGCGACCGTGAAATTGGCCCCATACGAATCGCTCGCGGGCGCGTTGGTGGTGAAATTAATCGTTTGGTTTGCTTTGTTGACGGTGAGCGTGGTGCTGCTGTTCGTGACGCTCGCGAAACTGGAATCACCGAGGAACTTGTAGGTGACGGTGTAAGGCGTCGCGGACGCGGGAATCGTCGCGGTCGGGAACGGATAGGAGAAGCCGCCGCTGGTGCCCGCGATGGTGGCTGATTGCGTGTTGCCGTTTATGGTGATCTGCACGGTATCGCCGGCCGCAGGATAGACGCCGCCCGCGCTGACCGTTCCGGTGAGCGTGAGCGAAGCCGTTCCGTAGGTGATGGTGTTCGAGGACAGGCCGGAGAACGACGGAGTGAGGCCCTGGACGGTGACGGTCGCCACGGCGAGAGTTTGTTGCGTGCCGATCGTGAAGGTCGCGGTGTTGGCGTAAACGCCGGCGCCGGCATTTGAACTCGAGACGCTAAACGTCGCCGTAGCCGCTGGTGCTAACGAGAATGCCGGGCAACTCAGCGTCTGAGAGTTCACGCCGCCGGATATCGCGCAGCCGTTTACCGACGAGCTGCTCAAAGTCCACATGGCTCCGGGCGGCAACGGATCGTTCAGAGTGATCCCTGACGCGGTTGTCGTTCCATTGTTGGTCAGCGTGATGTTGAAGCCTACGGGGTTACCGAACGTCGTGGATCCGTTGGCGGGCGTCGTGGTGCTGTTGCCGTTCAGCAACGGCAGCGTTCCGTTGTTAGGAACGCTGGTGGGCGGCCACGCGACGACGACGTCATTGAATTGACGCGTCGTGCCGCCAATGCCGGCGTCGACCGGCCGGTTCTGATCGTAAAAGGTGGTGATGTCGTACTCGAACTGGCAGGCGTACGTCACAGTCGGGCCGCTATTGACGGTCATCGCTACTGCGCAATTCGTACCGAAGGTCGACGTAGGAAAGACCGCGTAATCCGGATCGTCGTAAAGCTGCGGCGTGCTCCCGGTCCAATACGGTCCAGGAGGCACCACGGTGTTGGCGTTCCAGGTAAGAACCCAATTGATCGGGCCGAGATACATACTGGGGTCTGGTTCGGAGCCGGTCGTGCCAGTCACCTCGTAATGGATGCAGTTGCCGTTGGAGTAGGGCACACAGAGAGGAACGATGGCGCCGTTCGTGGTTGGATCGGTGCCGTAATTGAAGAATTGCAGCAAGCGGCAGTCGAAATCGGCATTCGCGCCGCTGACGCCGGTGGGTGTGTCGTCATTCGATTCGCAGATGCCGTCGGCCATCGATGGCGGAATTTCAGTTGCGGTGATGTTCACCATGAACGATGTGCTCACCGCTTGCGCCGTCAAATCGACTGATGTGGCGTTCGGTCCCTGAGCCATGGTGCAAGGGTTTGCGGGGTTTGCATTGGGATTGCCCGGGCAATTGTAGATGGCCGTCTCGGTGACGGGACTCGTGCTGACAGGAAAGGTGACAGTGACAGTGATGGGCGCCGGCAAGAAATTCGCTGTCACGTTGACGTTGGAGATCAAATTGAGGGAGCACGTTCCACCGCTGGGCGTGACCGAACTGTTGGCGGGCGTGCAAGCCCCGCCGCCCCAACCAATAAATGTCGAGGGTGCGGTGGCCGTAGCGGTGAGCATTACACTCGGGCCGGGAGACGGATACGTGTTGGAACAATTTCCGGTTATGACGCCTTCGGCCTCAAAGCAGCTGAGATTGCCGCCGTCGGACACGTTGCCGGTGCCGGTGCCCAGTTCATTTACGGTGACGGAGAAACTGGAAGCATTAGAATTGAACGTGGCCGTTGCCATCTGGGGCGAATCGCCCGTCTGCAAAACACATGTTCCCGCGCCGGTGCAGGAGTTGCCGGGTTCGTTGAAGGCGTTGGACCAGCCTGCGAATGTAGAGTTCGGGCCTGCGACCGCTGACAGCGTGACCGGCACACCATCAAAATTCGCGCTGCAATTGCTGGAACAACTGAGCCCGGTGGGATTCGAAGTAACCGAGCCAGTTCCAGTGCCATTAATCGTGAGGTTTACGGACGACGGAATGACTTCCCATGTATCGACGAAGGGCTGGCTGACGTTGCCCTGGTTATCGACTGCCTCGATGGCATAGGCGTAGTAAGTGTTTTCTTGAAGATTGGACAGAGTCGTCGGACTGCTACACGGCGAGTACTGAGAAGACGCCGACGGAGGAGTCGGGCCGCTGGCGAGCGAGCAGAGGTACGAAGTCACATTGGAATCGGTATCAGACCAGGCGAAGACGTCGCTCGTGAGGTAGCTCGGGTTGGCGGCTTCCTCGCCGATCGTCGGAATCGGCACGTTTGTGCCGCCTCCGGTGCCGGAGAAATAAACTACTTGCTGGCTGCCACTGACACCCAAGGAATTGTCGGTCCAGGTCAGCGTGGCAGTCGCCGGGCCCGTCGCGGTCGGTTGGAACGAAACGTAAATTTCGCAGGAGTTATTCGAGGAAAGCGTACCCGCGTTCGGAGAGCAACTGCTCTGATTCGGATCGATCACGAATTCATCCGGGTTCGCCCCGCCGATCGAGTAGCTGTAGGACAGCGAGGAGGCGGCTCCGCCGTTGTTGATCAGAATCGGGTTCGGGCTGGGACTGGCGCTGCCCACCGGCACGGTACCGAAGTCCATCGGATTGTTGCTTGACGTGGAGTTGACCGTGGCGATCGGCGGAGCAACCAGGAAGCCGTACGCCGCGATTGCGCCAGCCACGGGGCTGGCCTGCATGCTAAAGGGCCCGGAGTTCGCTGAAGTGGCATCTTCGCCGTCGGTCGCATACGCGTACATGATGTGGAAGCCCGGCGCGAGATTGGCGGCCGTACCGGTGAAAACATTGGCCATGTTGGTGGGTCCGCCGGCAGTCCAATTCCCTTGCTGCGAGTCCACCTGGAAAAACGCACCGGTGACGGGCGCGGTCGTGAAACTGTTCGTTGCTGTAAATGTGAACACCGGGGAGATCACGCTGGTTGTGTTTCCCGAGTTGTTGGCGTTTGCCGCGAGGCTGATATTCGTACTAAGAGTGTTGGTTATCAGCGCGTTCTCGGTATACACGGAAAGCGCGCCCGGATTCCCACCCTGGTAAGCGAGGGAATAAACATTTCCAGTCACGGGATTGGCGGCGATTTCGTTTGGAAGATCGTTAACGGAACCTCCGACGGGCAAGATTCCCAACCTCGTATTTGTCGCGCCATCAAATACTACGACCTGCGGCCCGGGTTCGTTGTCATCGCCACCGCACAGCACGTAGTATCTGTTCGAAACGGTGTTAATAGCGAACGAAGTCGGCGAATAGCAGTTGTTATTAGCCAAGTTGATGGTCGTGATCGCGTTGTTGTTTGAGGCGCTAACTATGTACAGGAAGGCCTCGGCTTCGAAAGGCTCGTCGGTTACGTAAACCGTATTCGTGACCGGGTTCACCACGACGTTGGTTGGACTGCTGAGGCTGTTCGTCAGGGTGATCGGTGTTGACGAACCGGGCGTGAAGCTATCCGCGCCCTGAATCACGTCCAATGTGCCGGACGAGCCGCCGCAGGCGACGTAGATGGTGTTCGTTACACTGTTGATATCGGCCGCGGTCGGGCCGCCGCAAGCGAGAGGCGAGCCAAACCCGCCATGGACGTCCGAAACTTGTAGGGAGCCAGGATTGCTAAGAACGGCGTAGCTATATCCTTGAGCTGGATTTATCCCGATGGCGACTGGCGTGGAGCCCGCAAAGAAGGGATTTGCGAAAACTGTCTGATCTCCTGTACCGCCGCCAAACGCAAACCCCAGACTGTCGGTGGTGTCCGCGCCATAAATCTGATTGAGGACGGGATTGAACGCGAGCAAATTGGGCGTAAGAGGCCCGTCGGTACCGAAGTTGACTAGAGTGACGGTGGATGGAGGCGTAGTCAGCGAGGCCCCGTTGATCACACTCACCGAACTGCTGCCGGAATTCGAAACGTAAACCAGGTTATTGATGGAATCGACCACCAGCGCATTTGGAGTGGTGCCCACCGTTATTGGCGAGGCCGGGTCGAGCGTGTTCGTATTCCCATCGATCACCGAAACCGTATTCGAAGCATTGTCGGCGACAAAAATCGTGTTCGTAACGGGATTCACGGCGACGGCCCACGGCTGATGCTGCGGATACGTTGGCGTCGTCACATTGCTTGTCGTATTTGCAATTACGCTGAAAGTTGTTGGTGTGTTCGAGATGCTCGTGGCGTCAAACGGCGCGGCATAGACTTTGTGAGTAACGGGATTGACGGCGATCGCTCGCGTAAAAGCCTGCGTGGTAATCGTGTTCGAACCCAGAGTTGAACCATTTACCACGGTGACCGAGCCATTTCCTGAGTTTGCGATATACGCAGTGTTTGTCGCGACGTCCACTGCGATCGAAATCCCTATACTAGAAGTTCCTGCGTTGGTCCCCACGTCCGAAACGGTGTCGTCGCCGCCGTTTATGATCGTGGTGTTGCTGCTGCCCATATTGGCCACAAAAATTTGGTTGGTCTCTGGATTGACGGCGATTGCGCTGGGCTCGGAGGCGCCGGGATCACTGACCGTCGCGGTGACTAAACCCGTGGCTCCATTTATGACCGAGACGTTATTCGAGCCCTGATTGGCGACGTAGATCGTGTTGGTGACCGCGTTGATCGCCAGGGATTGTGGCGACGAGCCAACGGTAATCGGATTGGGGTTGTTACCCGGCAAGGTCGCCAGACTGGTTCCGTTGAGGACGTAAGCCAAGCCAAAGTTGGAGTCTAGGACGTAAACCATGTTCGTCGCTGGGTTTACAGCCACCGACGACGGCGTGCTGCCAGAATTCAGCGGGATTTGTGTCGTACTGGGAGAGCTACCGCCAAACTGAATCGCGGTGACGGAGCCCGACCCGTTGTTACAAACGTAGACCGTGTTGGTTTCCGGATTCACTGCGATGGCGAAAGCGTTGTTTCCGGTGGAGACGGAGAGATTCGAGTATTGTGCCGGCGTCGATCCGATTGCCCCGGAATACACGTCAACAGCACCAGTGCCGCGATTCAAGGCAAACACTTGGTTGGTGACCGGATTCACGACCACGGCCCAGTAACTGCCGCCAGGGCCATTTAAGGCAGTCGAAACCGCATTTGTCGCACCATCCAGCACGGTCAGCGTGCCGTCGAAGTCTGCCAGGTAGATCTTGTTGGTAACGGGATTGATCGCGATGCCGTGCGGAGCATTGGGATCAGAAGGAGTAGCGGTGACGATCTGGCCGCGAGCGGGCGCGGCCACCAGCGCTGATAGGGCCGCGAGAATCAATAGCGGCGCGAGCCAGCCGGTTCGTATTGTCAGAGTTAGCGAGAGCAGCGCGTCCTTAAGATGGCTGAATACAGAACTGCGCCTGGCACACAAATCGGAGACAACATGCATGAGCTGCTCTCCCAAGTTTACGGTGGCGAGCCGAAAATGAACGGACGCGCCCTGTAGCTGCCTGCAGGTGCAATCGAAAAACTATAAACGACATTACTCACGAATCAAGAGGGTTCCGACAGTTTTTATAGGAGGCCTAGGAGTACTGAACACGAAAGCGCACGCGGCGCTTCGCTAATTTGTGTAACATCTCACGCGAATCGAGAGAACGCCGGACCGCCGGATAGGCTTCGCATTCGATGAGAGGATTGCATTCGGCTCAAACTGATGAGATGGTGCCGGGGGGCAGAGTTGAACTGCCTACGCCGGCCTTTTCAGGGCCGCGCTCTACCGGTGAGCTACCCCGGCACCGTGGGAAACTTCCATTTTAGACAAATCGTGCAAGGCCGCAAGGCGAAATCGCGAAAAAGAAAAGCGGGCCTTCGGGAGCCTTGCAGGCCACTTTGGGCCGCCGGAGCGCAGCGGCAATTGCTCTCTTTCGGGCTTACTCTTCGTCCAATCCGGTTAGGCTCGGGAGAGAGCTAACATATATAATAGTTTGGCTGGAGCCGCCGGTGCGCTGAACCCACTCTCTGCGTTTCGCGTATCCTTCATTGGAATTTTGGCACACAAATTCTGGCACACAAATTTTGGAGGCTTGGGAATGAATCGATTGATGCTCTTGGTGATTTGCGGTCTGGCGCTGTGCGGGACGCTTAGCGCGCAGCGGTTGCCGGACAACGTTGTTCCCGAGAGTTACGACCTCACGTTCACTCCCAACCTCGCCAAGGCTGCTTTCAGCGGTGAAGAGACGATTCACGTTACGCTGCGCCGGCCGTCTGGTTCGATCGTGCTGAACTCGGCGGAGATTGACTTTCAGGAAGCCGCCATCAGCTCGAAGGGCTCGACGCAGACTGCTTCGGTTTCGAAGAACGAAAATTTCGAGCAAGCCACGCTCACCGTCCCAAATGACGTTCCCGCCGGACCCGCCGAGATTCACATCCGCTTTATCGGCATTCTCAATGACAAGTTGCGGGGCTTCTATCTGAGCGAAACCGCGCGCCGCCGGTATGCCGTGACGCAATTCGAATCGACCGATGCGCGCCGCGCATTCCCCTCCTTCGACGAGCCCGCGATGAAGGCCGTCTTTCGCGTCACGCTGATTATCGACAAGAGCGACACCGCGATTTCCAACGGTCACATTATTTCCGATACGCCTGGGCCCGGCGAAGGAAAGCACACGCTGAAATTTTCGCCCTCGCCAAAGATGTCTTCTTATCTGGTGGCCATGATGGTGGGCGATTTCCAGTGCCTTGAAGGCGGCGTTGACGCAATTCCGATCCGAGTGTGCGCTGTGCCGGAGAAAAAACAGTTGGGCGCTTTTGCGCTGACCGCGGCCGAAAATATCATGAAATATTACGACCGCTACTACTACACCAAATGGCCGTTCGAGAAGCTGGACATGGTGGCGTTCCCTGATTTTTCGGCGGGCGCCATGGAAAATACCGCGGCAATCACTTATCGGGAGACCGCGCTTCTGCTCGATGACAAAACCGCCTCGCTTGACACCCGTGAAAATGTTGCCGGCGTGATCGCGCATGAAATGGCGCATCAATGGTTCGGCGATCTGGTGACCATGAAATGGTGGGACGACATCTGGCTCAACGAGGGGTTCGCCACGTGGATGTCATGGAAGCCGATGAAGGCCTGGCATCCGGAATGGCACAATCAGCTCGACGAGATTCAGGAAACCAGCGGCTCACTTTCCACGGATTCGATCGCATCGATCCGGCCAATCCGTCAAAAGGCCGAGACGCCCGCGGAAATTGAGGCGCTGTTCGACGGGATCGCTTATGGAAAAGCGGCTTCGGTGCTGCGCGCGGTGGAAGCTTACGTGGGCCCGGACGTGTTTCAGAAGGGCGTGAACGCCTATCTCGAAAAGCACGCTTACGGAAACGCCACGGCGGAGGATTTCTGGAATCAGATTGCGGCTACGTCAGGCAAGCCGGTGGACAAAATCATGTCGGGCTTTATCGACCAACCGGGCGCGCCGCTCGTCAGCGTGAAATCGTCGTGTTCGGGAGATGTTACGAAAGTCACGCTCTCGCAGCGCCGTTACTTCTCGGATGCCGCGCGGCTGAATGCTCCGTCATCGGAACTTTGGCACATCGCAGTGTCACTGAAAGGCTCGGCATCGAAAGACGCCACGCCGTTTCTGCTCTCGAGCGCCGAACAGACCGTCGAGATCAGCGGATGCTCCGATTGGGTTTATGCCGATGCGGGCGGCCGCGGTTACTTCCGCTCGAGCTACGATCCGGGCGCATTCGATAAGATGTCCAGCGCGCTGGAAACTTCCTTTGCGCCGGAGGAGCGCATTCGATTCCTCGGCGATGCGTGGGCCATGGTTCGCGTCGGACGCCTGGATATTTCGCAATATCTCGCGTCGCTGGAGCACATGCGCGACGAACCAAATCGCGCTGTAGTCCTTACCATGCTAGGCCGCGTCGGCGAACTGCATGACACTCTGGTAGCGCCCGATGAACGCCAGGCTTTCGAAGCGTGGGTGCGGAATTTCCTGCGTCCCATGGCGGCGCAGCTCGGCAGCGAGCCCGCGCCCGGTGAAACTCCGGAGCGCACGGCATTGCGCTCGGATGTTTTCGGCACGCTGGCGCTTTACGGTCGCGATCCGGAGCTGATTGCCAAGTCGCGCGCCATCGCGGAAGCATACATGAAGGATCCGCAATCTGTTGACGAAGCGCTCGCCAGCAACGCGCTGGCCATCGCAGCGGCGAATGGCGACGCCGCCCTCTACGAGAAGTGGATGGAACATCTGAAAACGGCGAAGACTCCGGAAGAGTATTACGCGTATTTCGGAACGCTTGGACTTTTCCCCGATCCGGCTCTCACGAAACGCACTTTCGATTTTATGCTTAGTCCGGCGGTCAAGAATCAGGATCTGTTTTTCCTCGGCGGCGTTTTCCAGAATTATCACACACAAGAAACCGCCTGGAATCTCTTCAAAGCGGATTACAAGCCGCTAATGGAAAAAGTGGACGCGTCGCTCGGTTCAGGTCTGATCGAAGTTGCTGGAATTTTCTGCGATCCGAAACTGCGCGATGATTCCCAGCAATTTCTGGGCGCGCAGCACTTGCCGGGCACCGATCGCCTGCTGCAAAACGCCAAAGATCAGGTGAATGCGTGCATCGAACTGAAATCGCTGCAGCAATCCAACTTGACCGCGTACCTGCAAAAGCAGCAAGGCGGGCAGGGAAGAGCAGCCGCATCTCCCGCGAGCGTGAATTAAATCCTGCTTTTCCGTAGCGCTGGCGTCCCGCCGGCTCTTACGAAGGGCTAGTCGGAGGAGACTACGTTCACCGGCGACGCCCAACTTTTCATTCACGCCTTCATTTGAGTGTAAGGTTCAGCCGTGATGGTTGCCGGTGGGTCGACTGTTGCTCGTCAGATGCCGGCAGGGACGCCGGCGCTACTCAGTGCAGCGACTCGTCGAACTCGCGCATCCAGTCCTTATTCTTCAGCAGCTCGCGTGGCTTGGTTCCGTCCGGTGGGCCGACGATTCCATCCTTCTCCATAATGTCAATAAGGCGTGCGGCTCGGCCGTAGCCGACGCGCAGCCGCCGCTGCAATGTTGAAGTCGAAGCACGGCCCGCTTCGCAGACCACGCGCACTGCATCGTGGTATAGCGCGTCATCCACTTCATCATCGCCTTCGCCTGTATCCCCTCCCGCGCCGCCAGTACCGCTGCCGGCACCCGAATCTTCCTTCGGTGGCTTGAGCATTTCCTCGTTGTAAACAGCCTTGGCCTGCTCGCGCCAGAAAGTGCAAATCGCGGCAATCTCGTCCTCGGTGACGTACGGGCCGTGGATGCGATGCAATCGCGACGAACCTGCGGGCAAATAAAGCATGTCGCCGCGTCCGAGCAGGGATTCCGAACCATTCGTATCCAGAATTGTGCGCGAATCTACTTTGCTGGCCACTCGGAACGAAATGCGCGCGGGGAAATTCGCTTTGATTAAGCCAGTGATCACGTCGACCGACGGCCGCTGCGTAGCCAGAATCAAGTGAATGCCCACAGCGCGCGCCATTTGCGCCAGGCGGGTGATCGATTCTTCCACGTTACTGGTATCGACCATCATCAAGTCAGCCAATTCGTCGATCACGATCACGAAATAGGGCAGTGGCTTGTGCTCTTCGTCGGAGTCGGCGTCGAAGAGCGAGAGTGATTGCGTCTTCTGAAACGTGCGGTTGTATTGCTCGATGTTGCGGACGCCGCGCTGCGCCAGCAATTTCAGCCGGCGCTCCATCTCGCGCGTGGCGTTCCGCAGCACGTTCGACGCGACCTTCGCATCGGTGACCACTGGCGTATAAAGATGCGGAATATCCTCGTACAGCCCCAGCTCGAGCCGCTTCGGATCCACCAGCACCAGCTTCAACTCTTCCGGCGTCGATTTATAGAGCATGCCCATCAACAGGGAATTGATGAACACGCTCTTGCCAGTGCCGGTGGCGCCGGCAATCAGCAAGTGCGGCATCTGCGTCAAATCCGCCGCGCGAATTCGCCCGATCAAATCTTTGCCGAGCGGCAACGTAAGTTTCGAAGTGGAGTGCACAAATTCCGGCGACTCGATAATCTCGCGCAGTCGAATTGTTTCACGATGCGAGTTGGGAACTTCAATTCCGACGGTGGATTTTCCCGGGATGCGCTCGATCAGCAGCGATTCCGCTTTGAGCGCCAGGCAAAGATCATCGGCCAGGCCGGTAATGCGGCTGTATTTGATTCCCGCCTCGGGCTTGAATTCGAAAGTGGTGACCACCGGGCCCGGATTAATCTGCGTGATATGGCCCTTCACGTCGAATTCTTCGGATTTTTGCTCGATGGCCCGCGCGCAATCTTTCAGCTCAGCCTCATCCATCTTCTCGCTTCGTTCCGCGTTCTGCAGCAAAGTGGGCGAAGGCAGTTTGTAACTGGCGTGGCCCTTGGCAATCTTCGGCTCAGGCCCCGGTGATTTCTTGCTCGCCGCGTGCAATTTCGTTCTGATGGAATTTGATGACGGCAGGCTCGCGAGACGCAACCGAGAGCCCGCGCTCCTCGACTTCTTCTTCCGGCTCGTCCTCTGCCACCATTGAATCCTTCGAGCCAAGCGACTGCGCCGGCGCCGGCCGGCGGCCTGCGATTTTGATCTGCTCCACGCGGCTGCGCATTCGCTTCGATTCGCGCGCCTCGCGCCAATCCTTCACGCGGCCGATCATCTGCCCGAGATATCCTTCAGCAGCCATCGGCTTGCGCAGCCAAGCCGCGGTCGCCGAAAAAGAAAATCGCGTAGTAAGGAAAAGCGCCGTCAAAACGCACGCCAGGCCGACAATATTCGCGCCGACGGGTTTCAACGCCGCGCTCAATCCTCCCGCCAAAACGGTGCCGATAATTCCGCCCGAAGGAATTGCACCGCGCACAGCGGGTATCGGCAAAAGCGCAAGCTCCGCCGGAAGAAAAACAAACATCAAAAGCCCGCCGGACAATTTCGCCCAAGGCGCATCAATCGTCAGGCTGCGGAACCAGCGCATGCCTACGACGAAAAGCGCCACCGGCAGCAGGAAAGCCGTATATCCGCACAACTGAAACATCAAATCCGCAAGATGCGCCCCAAACGGACCAATCCAATTGCGCACCGTCCCACCCGCCGGTGAAGCAGCCGCCACATTAAAGGATGGATCTCCGGGCGAGTAGGAAAGCAGGCTCAGCGCCAGCAACACTGCGACAACAATGCCGGCAAAGCCGATCAATTCATTTAAACGTTTATTTTCAGTAGGACTCAGGATGCGCACGTAAAATCTCCCTTGGGCAGGGGAAGGCCTTTCAATGCAGGCAGCGCGGGCGCTAGCGCGCGGCCCCAATTGGGAGGAACCAGATTGCGAGAACGACTATACCAAACACGATTCGGTAGTAAACGAAGATTTTCAATGTGCGTGTCCGTAAATACTGCAGGAAAAATGCGATCACCAGATAGCCAACGATCGCCGAGACGGCTACGGCGACGAGCAGCGTCGAAAGGGGTAGGTCGAGTTGTCCTGCGTGATGCAGCTTGATCAATTTCGGAAAATCATGCGCCGCTGCGCCAGCAATAATCGGCGCGGAAAGCAGAAATGAAAATCGCGCGGCCGCCTCGCGCGTCAAGTCCGCGAAATAGCCCTTCGGTGATGGTGATTCCCGAGCGCGAAACGCCGGGAAAAAGCGCGATGGCCTGCGCTGTTCCGATCACCATCGCGTCGCCGAAGCCGATACGGTCCATGCCGCGATCCAGCCGCCCGACATATTCCGCATACCACATCAGCAATCCGACGCCAATCATCGACCCGGCGATGTACACCGGCTGCCGCAGATGCTCCTCTATTTTGTGCTCGAAAAGAAATCCGGCGATTGCGGCCGGAATTGTTGCCGCAGCCAGATACCAAAATAATTTTCGATTGTGCTGCACCGAGGTTTCGCCGCGCCCGCGATAATTGAATCCCAGCCCCGCTAGCGTCAATTCCATCCAATCGCGGATGAAAAACAGCAGCACGGCCAGCAGCGTTCCGGCGTGCAGCGCCACGTCAAACGCTTGACCCGGATCAGGCCAATGCAACAGCCACGGAAATAAAACCAAATGTGCGGTGCTGCTGACGGGAAGAAATTCCGTCAGGCCCTGAACGATGGCGAGAATGATGGCTTGAAAAAGCGACATACGGTCAGCGCGTCCTCATAAAGGATGTGCTCACGTCGGGATTCGCTTCATCATCGCATAAGCGGCCAGGCCGCCCGGATAGTAATTCTGTAGAGTGCCGCGCGTGAGATAACCGCTGCGCTGCCAAAATTGAATCGCGGCGCGATTGTCGATCGCGGTTTCAAGCTCGATCTCAGTTGCGCCGCGGCGCGCGAGACTTGATTCGGCCGCGTCGAGGAGCGCCGTGCCGACTCGTGCCCTCCGGTATTCCGCGAGTACGTCGATGGTGACGATGTGTCCGGTGCGTTCAAAGCAGGCCGTCAGAATAAAACCTGCAATAGTGCGGTCAGATTCCGCGACGATCGTTTCGGCGCCGGGCAGGCGCATATACCAGCGGAATTCGCGCCGCGAATAGGCCATTTCGGTGGGGTAGCACTTTTGGTCGATCTCGTAGAGGATCTCAAAGTCGGCCCTCGTGAAAGGCCGCAGAAACAGGTTGTTGGACTTGGCGCCTTCGGGGGTGTCCGATTTAGACATCATTTCGCGTTTCGCCGCGGGTATCACAATTAGATTTCGAGGATCACCGGCAAGATCATCGGGCGTTTCGCGGTTTGCTTGTTAAGGAAGCGTTTCAAGTCAGCGCGAATTTTTTCCTTCATCACGCTCCAATCCGTTTTTTCTTCCGACGTGGACTGTTCCAGCGTTTTCATGATCACATCGCGAGCCCGATCCAATACTTCATTTCCATCTTCGGATGGCAAGAATCCGCGCGATACAATTTCCGGAGCCGACTCGAGCTTCCCAGTGTGCTTGTTGATCGCGATGATGGTGACCACCACGCCGTCTTCGGCAAGATGCCGCCGGTCGCGCACCACGACTTCTTCGATTTCCTCCAGCGAACCGGAATCGACCAACACGCGGCCCGCAGTCACAGGCTCGCGGCGGAACACGCCATTTGGCGTAAATTCCAGAGGGTGCCCACTCTCAAGCAAGATCACTTCGCCGGACACGACTCCCAACTGTTGCGCCAATGCCGCGTGCTGGAAAAGTTGGCGGTATTCGCCGTGAAGCGGAATGAAATATTTCGGCCGCACTAAACTCAGCAGCAGTTTTTGTTCTTCCTGGCTGCCATGGCCCGAAACGTGAATCGGCGAAGAACGTCCGCCTTCGTAGTAAACTAGCACTTGCCGCCGGAAAAGATGATCGATCATGCGGAAAATCGCTTTTTCGTTCCCGGGAATTATGCGCGCTGAGAGAATTACGGTGTCGCTTTGCTCAATCGAGAGCAGCCGGTGATTATCCACGGCGATACGCGAGAGCGCCGACATCGGCTCCGCCTGCGTTCCGCTCGCCAGCACCACCAGCTTTTTCGGATCGAAGGTGCGAATGTCCTGCGGCCGGACCATGCTGCCATCGGGAATCCGCAGCATGTTGAGGCTGTGCGCGATTTCGACGTTGTCCACCATGCTGCGCCCGACAATGCCAACCTTGCGGCCATTTTCCAGCGCGATGTCGATCACTTGCTGGATGCGATGCACCGAGCTCGAAAAGCACGAGACCACAATTTTCTTCGGCGCCGCGCGGAACAGTTCCTCGAATCGCGGCACCACGGCTCGTTCCGATTGCGTGTACCCCGGCCGCTCGACGTTAGTGCTATCGCTGAAAAGCGCCAACACTCCTTCGCGGCCGTAAGCAGCGAAAGCATCGAGATCAAAAGATTTTCCATCCACCGGTGTGTGATCGATCTTGAAATCGCCCGTGTGAATGATTGTTCCCACCGGTGTCCGCACTGCCAGCGCCACGCATTGAATGGTACTGTGCGTCACATGCAGAAATTCCACTTTGAACGGCCCGATCGTGACGCTTTGCCCCGGCGCGATCTCGCGCAAGTCGGCATCCTCAAGCAGTCCATGCTCCTCGAGTTTCTTGCGCACCAGTGCCAGCGTGAACTTCGTGCCATAGACAGGCACGTTTAAGTCGCCGATCACGTAGGGGATCGCGCCGATGTGATCCTCATGCGCGTGCGTGAGGAAAATCGCCTTCACCTGTTGCTTGCGCTGCTTCAGGAAAGTGATGTCGGGGATAACGATGTCAACGCCAAGAAGCTCAGCTTCGGGGAACATCAACCCCGCGTCGATGACGATAATCTCGTCAGCGCATCGCAGGGCCATCATGTTCATGCCGAATTCGCCAAGCCCGCCAAGCGGAATTGCCCAAACGGAAGGATTACTCAATTCGATGTCCAACCTTTCACGAGGTAAGTATCGTACCACACAGCGCGATGGCAGCCCGCCGCGCGCTCAGGAGGGAATTGAAATTCGGTTGTAGGGGATGGCGACGCCTAGTCCCGATCGCCGCCGCTGAACAGCCGCGCAATCGCCACGAGTACCACGGCGCCAACAATCGCGGCAGCCAGACTGCCGATGAATCCGTAAGTCGCGATATTCAATTTGGTGAAAATCCAGCCGCCAATCACCGCGCCCACGAGTCCGAGAATCGTATTCGCCAGACATCCAAATCCGTGCCCGCGCGAAATCAGTCCCGCGATCCATCCGGCCAGCAGTCCGAGAATGATCCACCAGAGCAGGCCGTACGATGGCGAGAAATACACAACGTAATCGCGGTGCTGCTGTGCCGCTAGTTCAAGAAACATCGCGTTCGCTCCTGACGGTCAATCGTATGATTCAATTCGCTCCCAAGCGGTTTCGCTTCTTCCATTCTACAGAAATACTTTTTGCGGGTTGTCATCCGGAATCCGTTTTTCAGCCTGAGGGATCCGCAGTTGGACGTTTGTCAAACTTATGCCATCGCAGCGCTCGTCCGCGCAAATTCACTTTCCTATTTTCTATTTCTCTCGTTTGTACTATCTATAGTGCGCACAAACGCACGCAACCCGACAAAATCTCGCGCGCCGCTACATATTTCAACTGCGCGCGCATACATTATCTGCAAGGGGAGTGAATGGCAAAGAAAAAGGGCGCGACGGGAAGAATCCTCCACGATCCAATCAAGGATCATCTCACGCCGATGTACCCGCTTGATCTCGCGAAAGCGCGTACCGTAGACGCTCTCGTGCGCGCCATGGGCCAAACCGCTTTCACCGGCCGTCAGGTAGGCGATGCCGCCGATGTGCTCGAAGCCATGGCCCGCGATAAAGATTGTTTCATCGTCATGACCCTCGCCGGCGCCATGACCGTCGCCAAGATGGGCCTGATTTTCTGCGATCTCATCGAGTCCGGCATCGTCAAAGCCATCGTTTCCACCGGCGCGCTTATGGCTCACGGCTTAGTCGAAGCCACCGGCCTCTCGCATTTCCGCTACGATCCGAAAATGGATGACCGCGAGCTTTTTCTCGCCGGATACAACCGTGTCTACGATTCGATCGAGCCGGAAACGAATCTCGATCACGTGGAAGAAGTCGTCGATCACGTTTTCAAGAAATGGGATCGAGAAGAAATCGTCTGCAGTTGGAAACTTCATCGCCGCATCGGCGAATTTTTGCAGAAACACTCCAAGGGCCGCGGCATCCTGAAATCCGCCACAGAGCATAATGTGCCGATTTTCGTTCCGGCGTTCAGTGATTCCGAACTGGGCATCGATTTCGCGCTCTACAATCGCCTGCGCCGCAAAGAAGGCAAGCCGCCTCTGCGTTACGATCCCTTCGAAGATTTCGAGCATTACGCAACGACGATGCTCGGCACGAAAAAAATGGGATTGCTAACGATCGGCGGCGGGGTCCCGCGCAACTGGGCGCAACAATTCGGCGTCTATGCCGAGCTACTAGCCCGCCGCGGCTACGAAAAAATCCCGCTAAAGCGCTATAACTACGGCGTCCGCATCTGCCCCGAGCCGGTCCACTGGGGCGGCCTCTCCGGCAGCACCTACACCGAAGCCGTAAGCTGGGGAAAATTCGTCCCGCCCGAAGAAGGCGGCCGCCTAGCCGAAGTCTTCGACGACGCTACAGTAGCCCTGCCCCTGATAGCAGGCGCAGTGCTAGAGCGCATCGGATATTTCAAAAAGTAGGGGAGGGATCTTTAGACCTTCCCGCAGTTCGGCCCCGTTGTCTGTGGCGGTACTGCGCATCATCATGGTCGAAGCCGCGTAGTCACAAGTTCGCGTACCGCCGGCGCCTCTGCCGGCTCCTTTGCGCCCGTGCAGAAGCGATCCTGCGCCAGATACCACGAGTCGTCCTACTCAAAATAATCAGGAAATTTATTTTTCTAGCCAGAAAGGAAACGCAAACTGCAGTTAGTCGTCTTCACCCAGCAAAATCGCCGCAGATAGCACGGTAGTCCACAATCCACGCTTATCGCCTACTGCCGACTGAGTGATATTCATCGTCCGAACAATCTTATTCGAAATCCGATAAACTTCCTTCTTCTCATCCCAAGATAAATCCGGATCAAATTCCACATTTAAAGTAGTAGCCAACATCTCCGCCGCCAATTCCTCGCAATATTCCCCAGCCAATTCCTCAGTCTCGCCGAAAGAATGATGCTCCGACAAATATCCAAACATCGATTTATCGCCAGGCAGCGCCAAGCCAACTCCCGCAGCAATCAACCGATGCGGCTCGCGCGTCTGATTCTCGCTAATCACGCAAAAAGCCACCTGCCCAGGCTTCAAATGCTTCAATCCTTCGCTGCGAGAGATCAATTTGCAGTAAGGAGGGAAAATCGAAGACACGCGAACGATGTTGCAAGCGGCAACGCCGGCATTACGCAACGCCAGCTCGAAGCTCGATAGCCTCTCGCGATGTTTTCCGACGCCCTTAGTGAGAAAAATCTTTTTCGCGACAAATGCCATGGATAGTGCCGACTACTGGCGCCTCCGAGTTCGGTGGTGGAAAAATTTTTCTGTCGTGAAAATTAGCAAGAACCCCAGGGGGTGTCAACGCATTTTGAAGATTTCTCGCGGCTGTAACATATCTTTTCGCGCACAAGCGAGCTTGCGTAGCGGCGCCCTTCAGGGCGGCATCTTCAATTACGACGAATGCGCAAAATTCACCGCGTCCGATCGACAACTTCCTCGCGCGCCTGTTTTTCCATCGCCGCGACCGCCTCCGCGGGCATGATCTTCCAATTGCCATCCGCCGCCGAAGGGATTTTTCCGCTCCGCGTCAAATATTCAATCAACAAATCGCGAATTTCCACTCCCGGCTGCTCTAAAATCGGCAATCCCTTATAAACCGAGTATCCGCCGCCGCCCGTATAACGATAATTATTGATGGCCACGCGCAATTTCTCCGCGGATCGAGCGCTTTCCCTCGAAACATCAAATTCTGCACGCGCTCACCGACCGGTTTCGTCAAATCGATCTCATAGGAAACGCCCTCAGCCGAATCCGCGTTATATCCGGGCAATTTCAGCGGCACCCCAGCCGGCGCGGGCCACGCGGTATAAAAACTCGCGGCGTGCTCCAAGCGCATTTTTCAATTGCGCGCCAGTCATTTCGACGGTGTACAGCGAATTGTCGTACACATAGAGCGCCGCGGCCTGCCGCACCGTCACCGGACCCTTCGGAATTTGCACTCCGGAAAAAAACATCGTGGCCATCGAAACATCCGCGTGCCCAGCATCAAGCTGCACGCGATGAATCAGATCGACCAGCGGATCGTCTTCATAGCGCGCCCGCGATCCGTCCATCGCCGATTCTGAACTAGCAATCGGCGTATCCAAATATTTCTCGGTGGCAGCCTCGTAGGGCGCCGCCAGTTTCAAAATCGCCGGATCAGCAGCCACGCTCTCGGTAGTTTTGATCACGCGCGAATGTTTCGAGACCACGCGCCAGTGCCCGGTCTCGTCGCGCTCCATCACGATGTCCGCCCGCGCGAGCGAGCCGCCCCAATTCTTCGCCTGCGCCATCAAAACGCCGTTGACCGTAAGCTCCGGCATCTCCGAGTGCGTGTGCCCGTAAAAAATCATGTCGATCCCCGGCACTTGCTCGGCCAATTCCCAAGCCGCATTTTCGCCAAGATTTTCCTGCCCCTCGAAAATCTTTCCGGTAGCCGGATCGCGATCAAGCCCCGAATGCATGATCACCACCACCAGATCCGCCTGCTTATGAACTTCCGGAATCACCCGCTGCGCAGCCTCCACGATCGGCTCGAACTCGTATCCACGGTAATGATCCGGAATTTCCCAGCGCGGCACCCCCGGAGTAATAAATCCGACGATCGCAACGCGCACGCCGCCAACATTCTTGATGATGTAAGGCCGGATAAATCCATCGCCCGCCGTGTAGATCTCTTTCAGATTCGCGGCCAGCCAAGGAAAATTCGATTCGCGCTTGGCCTTCCACATTTCCGCCAGTCCAAAATTAAATTCATGATTGCCCACCGCCATCGCGTCGTAATGCATTTCGTTAAAAGCAGCGATCGTCGGATTCTTCGGCTTCAAATCTTTCACGGCAAAGTAGTAGGCGAGCGGCGTACCCTGCGTCGTGTCGCCGCAATCGAGCAGCAAAGCTTTCGGCGCCTCCGCGCGTTGTTGCTTCACCGAGGTCGCAATCTTCGCCAACGAAAAATTCGAAGGCTTGTTCGAGTAGTAGTCAATCGGCTCGATGTGCCCGTGAATGTCGGTCGTAGAAAGCAAAGTGATGGTCTGCCGGGAAGCATGCCCTTGCGCCACTGCCGGTTTCGGAGCAGCTTTGTGCCGCAGGCTTCGCGGGCTCTTGCGCACAAGCGCCTGCGATCCAGCCACCAACACGCAAGCAACCGCCGCAACTCTCCAAATCCGCAGCCACCGCTCCGCCATGCTCCGAAATCTCATTCGACTTTTCCTCTCCAGTGCGACACCGTCCGACCCACAAACTCTAACACGCTCGACAATTTGTCTTCACCGACGCGCCCCGCAATCCTTGCAAACAAATTCGCCGCCTGCCTATACTGATTTTGTAATTGCTCCGCGCCCCGCGCGGATTCCGGGTTCGACCGAAATAATTCCCGGACTGATGGAGGAATGTTCGGAGTGGCTACTCCAGCTGCCATAGCAGATTCGCGTCAAAGCTACGTCCTCGATAAACTCCAGTCCCTATCCGGAATCATTCCTATTGGCGCATTTCTCGCCGAGCATTTCTGGTCCAACAGCTACGCGCTCGTCAGCGCGACGAAAATACAACGAAGCTTCTTCCGATCTGCAAGGAATTCCTTGGCGCTTCTCGTCGAAGCGCTGGGAATCTGGCTGCCGATTCTTTTTCACGGATTTTACGGCCTATATATCTGGTGGGCAGGGAAGTCGAACGCCGTCCGCCACCCATGGATGTCCAACTGGCTCTGGCTGCTGCAGCGCTGGAGCGGCATCATCGCGTTCATTTTCATCGGCTGGCACGTGTGGACCGAACGATTCGGCACCGGCGGCATGTCCACTTACGCCGATGTCGCCGAGGGCATGCGCAATCCGCTCTATCTTGCGTTCTATGTGATCGGAATTCTCGCGGCATCGTTCCATCTGGGCAACGGCGTTTGGAATTTTGCGTGCAAGTGGGGCATTGCCGTAAGCGTTCGCTCGCAACGCGCCTTCGGCTGGCTCGGCGCGGCGGTTGCAGTGGCATTTTCGGTGGCGGGCCTAGCGATCATCGCCGGCTTCTATTACAACTGGCATCCTCTCGGCGGCTACCTACCTAAATGAGAACTCCGCGAATCATAATCGTTGGCGGCGGTCTGGCCGGACTGATGGCCACAATTCGCGTGGCGGAATCCGGTGTGCCGGTCGATCTTTTTTCGATCGTTCCGGTGAAGCGCTCGCATTCCGTTTGCGCCCAAGGCGGCATCAACGCCGCAAAAAATCTGAAGGGCGAAGGCGATTCCACCTATAAGCATCTCGACGACACGATTTACGGCGGCGATTTCCTCGCCAATCAAACTTTGGTGAAAGGCATGTGCGACGCCGCCCCCGCGATCATCGATCTACTCGATCGCATGGGCGTCATGTTCAATCGCACGCCGGAAGGCCTGCTCGATTTCCGCCGCTTCGGCGGCACCTCTATCACCGCACAGCTTTCGCCGGCGCCACCACCGGCCAGCAACTTCTTTACGCGCTAGACGAGCAAGTCCGCCGCCACGAAAGCGAAGGCAAAGTCACGAAGTACGAAGGCTGGACTTTCCTCTCGGCCGTAATTGATAACACCGGAGTCTGCCGCGGCATCTGCGCCATGAATCTGCACACCATGGAAGTGCGCACCTTCCGCGCCGACGCCGCCATTTTCTGCACCGGAGGAATCGGCGCCGTTTTCGGCCGCTCCACAAATTCCGTAGTCTGCACCGGCTCAGCGCAATCCGCGCTCTTCCAGCAAGGCGTCGATTACGCCAACGGCGAATTCATCCAGGTCCATCCCACCGCGATTCCCGGCGAAGACAAACTCCGCCTGATGAGCGAATCCGCACGCGGCGAAGGCGGACGAGTCTGGGTGCCGCGCCAAGCCGGCGACAAGCGCGATCCGAAATCGATCCCCGAAAACGAGCGTTTCTATTTCCTCGAGGAGTGGTATCCGAAATACGCGAACCTGGTTCCGCGCGACGTCGCCACCCGCGCCATTCACAAAATTGTCTTCGAAGATAAACTCGGCATCAACGGTGAAGCAGCCGTTTATCTCGACGTGACGCACATCCCGCGCGACGTTCTCGATCGCAAACTCGAAGGCATTCTCGAAATCTACGAAAAATTCGTCGGCTACGATCCGCGCGAAGAACCCATGAAAGTTTTTCCCGCCATGCATTACACAATGGGCGGCCTCTGGGTAGATAACGATCATCAAGCCACAAACATCCCGGGCATCTACGCCGCCGGCGAGTGCGAATATCAATATCACGGCGCCAATCGACTCGGCGCGAATTCGCTAGTCTCCTGCATCTACGGCGGAATGCTGGCAGGCCCCGCCGCGGTGAAATATTCGCGCAATTTGGAAAAGGGCGCCGAATCCGTCGGCGAAAGCATCTTCGAAGCCGAACGCACCCGCCAGCGCGAAGCCAACGATAAGCTTTTGCATCAGCAGGGAAGCGAGAACCCCATCACGATCTGGAAAGAAATGGGCGCGACGATGACCGAAAACGTAACGGTCATCCGCTACAACAAAGCCATGGAAGCCACGCTCGCCAAACTGGACGAATTACAAGCCCGCTACAACAAAATCAATCTCTCGGATCGCACGCAATGGGCCAATCAAACGCTAAATTTCGCGCGCGAACTAGGAAACATGCTGATCCTAGCCCGAGTGATCACCATCGGCGCAATCGCCAGAGACGAAACGCGCGGCGCCCACTACAAACCAGATTTCCCAGAACGCGACGATAAAAATTGGCTGAAGACCACAAAAGCCAGCTACAACGGAGGCCGAATCCAATTAGATTACGAGCCGGTAGACATCTCGCAAATTCCGCTGCGCGAGCGAAAGTACACAGCAGCAAAGTAGGGCCCGGATTTTTTGCCGGTGGTGTTGCATTCGTAGGGGCGGGCCTTCAGCCCCGCCCGCTTTTCGGCCCATCTTTTGCCGTTGGTTTTATATTTGTAGGGGCGGGCCTTGCCGTTAAGTCCCGCCCGGTTTTCGGCCCATGTTTTGCCGTTGGTTTTATATTCGTAGGGGCGCCGCTCGCCGCGCCCGGTGAAGAGCAAACTAAAATGCCCGATAAAACATTCACAGTCCGAGTAAAGCGCCAGCAACAAAAAGACGAATCCCCACGCTGGGACGAATTCGAACTACGCTATCGTCCGCAGCTAAACATCATCACCTGCCTCCTAGACATAGCCGAGCACCCAGTAACCAAAGACGGCCGCGAAGTAACCCCAGTAAGCTACGAAGCCAATTGCCTAGAAGAAGTTTGCGGCGCCTGCGCCATGCTAATCAACGGCCACCCGCGCCAAGCCTGCTCCGCCCTAGTCGACAATCTGGAAAAACCGATCCGCCTCGAGCCGCTAGAAAAATTTCCGCTAGTCCGCGATCTAGTAGTCGATCGCTCGGTTATGTTCGAAAGCCTAAAACGCACCCACTGCTGGATCCCCATCGACGGCACGTACCCGCTAGGCGAAGGCCCGCGCATGTCGCCGGCCCTGCAGGAAGAAGGCTACCCTCTCTCCCGCTGCATCTCCTGCGGCAATTGCCTGGAAATCTGCCCCCGAGTAAATGAGCACTCAAATTTCGTAGGCGCAGCAATCGTCAGCCAAGTCCGCCTCTTCAACATGCATCCCACAGGCGCAATGAACGCCTACGAGCGCCTAGAAGCCCTAATGGGCCCAGGCGGAATCGAAGATTGCGACAACGCCCAAAACTGCGTGAAGGTATGCCCAAAGGGAATTCCGCTAACCGAATCCCTGGCCGACGTAAACGGCCAAGTAATCCGTCACGCGATAAAAAGCTGGTTCACAGGTAGGCCGTAGGGGCGGGTCCGCCTAGGCAGACGCCCGGTTTGGCTCTGGGTGTTCGGCTGTTTTTGTTTTCGGCCCACTGCGCGCGAATCATCGAAACGCCGCGCAAATGCCTGGCAACAAAATTAATTTGATCGCACTACCGTTTCCGATTCCGAGGTGATATTTGATCCGTCCAACAATCGCTGCCACGTGCGCGTTACTCCTGGGGGGATCACTCTTAATGTCCAAACCATCCGATGAAATCTCCCCGCGCGCAAAAAAGCTGCATTTCGAAAGCATCGTCGTCGACACGCACGATGACACGACCCAACGCCTCCTAACTCCCGGCTTCGACATCGGCATCCGTCACACCGACGGCGGCATCGACATCCCGCGCATGCGCGAAGGCGGCCTCGGCGCGATTTTCTTTTCCATCTGGATGTCTGGCACGGTCACCGGCCCCGAAGCGGTGAAGCGCTCGCTCGATCAGATCGACACCGTCCGCCAAATGGTCCGCACGCATCCGAAAGATCTCACCCTCTGCACCACAGCCGCGGAAATCCGCCGCGCCCACGCCGACGGAAAAATCGCGGTGCTGATGGGCGTCGAAGGCGGACACATGATCGATAGCGATCTCGAGGTTTTACGCAGCTATGCCGCCCTCGGCGTCCGTTACATGACCCTCACCCACTACGTAAACGACGAATGGGCCGATTCCTCCACCGACAAGCCCGCCCACAACGGCCTCACCGATTTCGGGAAAGAAGTAGTCCGGGAAATGAATCGGCAAGGAATGATGGTCGACATCTCGCACGTATCCGACAAAACCTTCTACGACGCCCTATCCGTCAGCCAAGCCCCCATGATCGCCTCGCATTCCTCCTGCCGCGCCCTCTGCGATCATCCCCGCAACATGACCGACGAGATGATCAAAGCCCTGGCCTCCAAAGGCGGCGTAATCCAGATCAATTACCACATCGGTTTCCTCAGCCAGGAATACCGCGACGCCACCAAGGCCAATCCCGATCTCGACAAACAGATGCAAGCCGAAATCGAGAAGCGCTGCGGCAAAGATGAAGATTGCCAGCTCCGCGAAGGCGATAACCTGGTCCGCGAAGCCGTAAATGCCGGAAAGCTCCCGCGCGTAAGCTGGGAGAGAAATCATCGATCACATCGATCACGCCGTAAAATTGGTAGGCGCCGATCACGTAGGCCTCGGCAGCGATTTCGACGGCGCCAACATGCCCTTCGGCATGGAATCCGCCGCCGACCTACCGAAAATCACCGACGCCCTGCTAAAAAAAGGCTATTCTGAAGCAGACATTCGCAAGATTCTCGGCGAGAATACTCTTCGCGTGATGGAACAGGTAGAAGCCACCGCGAAATCGCTCGCGCAATCGAAATAATTTGGCAAAATAAATCATCAAAGGCCAAGCTTCTCAAAAAAGGAGACACACGCCGTGAAACTTTCGCGTCACCGATCCGAGCTGCTCGCAGCCGCCCTGGCTTTCACCTTCTTCGCAACAACCGTGGCAGCTCAAGCCCCAGCATCGAGTCAAGCCCCAGCGAAAAAGCCGGCCACCGCCGTCGCAAAAACAACAAAGTCAGGCCCCGATCCCGCATTGCTACATCCGGCCACGCTGAAAGCGCAAGCCCCGGAAACTTTCCAGGTAAAATTCGAGACCACGGCCGGCGATTTCACCGTCAACATCACCCGCGCCCAGTCGCCGCTCGGCGTGGATCGCTTCTATAATCTCTGCAAGCATCACTTCTACGATGGCGGCGCGTTCTTCCGCGTCGTTCCGGGATTCGTCGTGCAATTTGGCCTGAGCGCCTATCCACAGGTAAACGCCGTGTGGGACAAAGCCACCATCAAGGACGATCCTGGCGGAAAGCAATCGAACGCGCCGAAGACGCTGACCTTCGCCACCGCCGGCCCCAACACGCGCACCACGCAACTCTTCATCAATCTCGTAGACAACAAGCGTCTCGACGGCATGGGCTTCACTCCGTTCGGCGAAGTCACCGACGGCTGGGACGTAGTGCAGAAAATTTACGCCGGCTACGGCGAGCAGCCGCAGCAAGATCTAATCACCACGCAAGGAAAAGCCTATCTCGACAAGAATTTCCCGAAGATCGATACCATCAAGACCACCACAATCATCGGCGAGCCGGCTCCAGTGCACCACACCGCGCCGGCCAAGAAACCAGCCGCCGCGCCAGCTCCGAAACCGCAATCGTACAGGATCGAATGTAGCGCCGGCTGCCAGCCGGCGTTTTTCCGCGACGAGTCGTCGCGGAAAATCGCCGGCCATCTAACTCCAAA
>CAWBWG010000024.1:0-14709 GCA_963792515.1 uncultured Acidobacteriota bacterium
GGGAAAACAGACATGAGCTTCAATCAAGCATTGCTAAAGCCAGCCAGCTTGACAGGCCAATCCCCGGAATCGTATCAGGTAAAATTCGAAACCACCGCCGGCGACTTCACCGTGAAAGTCACGCGCGCCTGGGCCCCGCTTGGCGCCGACCGCTTCTACAATCTCGTAAAGCACGGCTACTTCGACGGCGCCGCCTTTTTCCGCGTCGTCCCAGGCTTCATCGTCCAGTTCGGTCTCGGTCCTCACCCCGAAGTGAATCACGCCTGGCGGGCTGCCAATTTCAAAGACGATCCAGTCAAAGAATCCAATCGCCCCGGCACCATCACCTTCGCCACCGCAGGCCCCAACACCCGCACCACGCAACTATTCATAAATTTCGGTAATAACACGTTTCTGGATAAGCAGGGGTTCTCGCCCTTCGGCGAAGTCACAGAAGGCATGGAGTCGGTGAAGAAAATTCACGCAGGCTACGGCGAAAAACCAGACCAAGGCCAAATCACATCGCAAGGAAAAGCCTACGTAGAGAAGAATTTTCCCAAGCTAGACACAATCAAAGCCACGAAGATTGTAGAGTAGGGGAGGGTGCTTTAGCCCTTCCGGTTTCCGGTCCCGGCGCAAATTATGAATGGGCGGAATTGCGATCCAGGCGAGCACGCGGACAAATGTGATTCTTGTATTTTTGAATAACCGAGAAAATGCGAGGTTTCTCGATCGAGCGGGCCGAAACCGTCGCTTAAATCGGCGCGTATTTGGGGAATCTTGCCGCTTTTTCGAGCGCGCGCAAATCAATCCCGGTCGCCAATAATTTCCGCGCCACATCCGAAGTCGTATTCTTTACCAGGCAAAGCAACACGCAATCGCCCGACACAATCGGAATCGTGCGCTCGCCCACGCGATCCTGATAAGGCGCAATCTTATCCGCCGCCTTCAAAGCCGCCCGCAACTGCTCGGAAAGCTCAAAATTCTTGCCAAAAAATAATCCGGTGTCCTTGCTACCAGCCCGGCGCATAGGCGGTATCGGCACTCCAAACCATTTCTTGCGCGGCTGATCATCGCGCGTCTCGGTATAAGTTTTGATCCAGTAATCCCAACGCGAAGGGCTAAACTCGCACATCTTGCGCATGGTCTTCTCCGCCTCGTTCGGGTCAGGCCAAAAGCGCTTCATATGCTCCCAATTATCGATATACATCGCCCCCAGCAAATCGGCGACTTCAATCGTCTCCGACGCCCGGCTGTGCGTCAGCATCACCGCCAGCTCAAACGCGCGCAGCAAATCGCGCGTAAGCCTGCGCGGTGACTCGACGTCGACCGCTCCGTTGTCAGCTAAGCCTTTTCGAAATTTCATGCGAAAGGGGTAATCACACTCCGTCAATTCCAGCTTAGCGGAAATCAGGAACAGTTGTTACGGCAGAGTACAATGTGTTGCCGAGAATGTAATTTAAGTTTCCGGAGGAATACAGCCCGAAGTTGAGCCGCGCGCCTACAATCCCAGAACGCCGACCAATTCGCGCACAGAAGCAGCCGATTTATCGAGGGCAGCCTGCTCTTCCGCCGTCAACTTAATCTCAATAATCTGCTCGATGCCTCGCGCTCCCAGTTTCGCCGGCACGCCGACAAATAGCCCCTTGATCCCGTATTCGCCGTCGAGGTATGCCGCGCAAGGCAGAATTTTCTTCTTATCGAGCAAGATGGCCTTCACCATTTCGACTACCGCGGCCGACGGCGCATAGTAAGCCGAGCCAGTTTTCAATAGATTCACGATCTCCGCTCCACCCTTGCGCGTCCTCGTAACAATCGCCTCTATCTTTTCCTTCGACATCAAATCCGGCAAAGGAATCCCCGCCACCGTCGAATAACGTGGCAAAGGCACCATATCGTCGCCATGCCCGCCAAGCACAAACGAGTGCACGTTCTCCACGGACACGCCCAATTCCTGCGCCACAAACGTACTCATCCGCGCCGAATCCAGCACCCCAGCCATGCCAATCACGCGATTCTTCGAAAACCCGCTAATCTTGTAAGCCGCCTGCGCCATCGCGTCGAGCGGATTCGTCACCAAAATCAAAATCGCATTGGGCGAAAACTTCACTATGTTCTCGACCACCGCCTTCACCACGTCATAATTCGCCTTCAGCAAATCGTCGCGACTCATCCCAGGCTTACGCGGAAATCCCGCCGTAACAACGACAATGTCACTATTCGCCGTCTCGCGATAATCCCCGGAAGCGGTCGAAATCCCCGCAGCATGAGCGTCGCTTCCCAAAATCGGTGCCGATTCCAACATATCCAGCGCCTTACCCGCCGGCACGCCATCCAAAATATCCGTCAACACAACGTCGGCCAGCCCAGCATCCAAAATCCTCTGCGCCGTAGTAGATCCAACAAATCCGCCGCCCACCACAGTAACTTTCTTCCTCATCCGCAATGTCCTCCGGAGAATTTCAATCCGCCGCCCGCACCGCCAACATATTCTCAATAATCGCCGACGCAAATTCCGAAGTCTTCACCTTGGTAGCGCCAGGCATCAACCGTTCTAAATCATAAGTCACGCGCTTTTGCTGAATGGTCCGCGCGATCCCATCTTCAATCAACCTTGCCACTTCGCCCCAGCCAATAAAGTCGAACATCATCGCGCCCGAAAGCATCACCGAACTCGGATTGATAACATCCTTATCGGCATATTTCGGCGCAGTTCCATGGGTAGCCTCAAAAACACCAAATCCATCCCCAATATTCGCCCCCGGCGCCATCCCCAAGCCGCCCACCTGCGCCGCGCAAGCATCCGAAAGATAATCGCCATTCAAATTCGGCGTGGCAAATACCTGATACTCATCCGCCCGCAGCAAAACCTGCTGAAACACCGAGTCCGCAATTCGGTCGTTCACCAAGACCTTTGCCTTCCATTTCCCGCCGCCGTGAGTCGCATAAATCGAATCAAGCGTCTTCTTAACCTCGGCGTAAATCATCTTGCGGAAATCCTCGGTGGCCCGCTCAAGCCCCGGCTCAATCATCGCCGCGTTCTTTTCCACCGAAAGATTCGGGTCGCGGTCTTTGTTATCCAAAATCCAGCTCTCGCGCTCGGTAACAATGTCGCCGCGAAATTCCGCCACTGCCAGCTCGTAACCCCAATCTCGAAACGCCCCCTCGGTAAATTTCTGAATGTTGCCTTTATGCACCAAAGTCACAATCCGCCGCTTATATTCGATCGCATGAGCGATCGCCCGACGCACCAACCGCTTCGTCCCAAATGGCGAAATCGGCTTGATGCCCACGCCCGAATCCTCGCGAATGCGTTTCTTGCCGTCCGCGAGCATCGTGTTATTCAGAAAATCGATCAGCTGTTTCGCTTCCGGCGTTCCCGATCTCCATTCAATCCCGGCGTAAACATCCTCGGTATTCTCGCGAAAGATCACCACGTTCATGCGCTCAGGATTCTTCACCGGCGAAGGCACGCCCGCAAAATAGCGCACCGGCCGCACGCAAGCATAAAGATCCATAATCTGCCGCAGCGCCACATTCAAAGACCGAATCCCGCCGCCCACCGGAGTAGTCAAAGGCCCCTTAATCGCCACCCGGCAATCTCGAATCGCATCGACAGTCTCCGCCGGCAACCAATCCTGAAACTGATTGAACGCTTTTTCCCCTGCAAAAACTTCCAGCCAAGCCACTCGCCGCCGCGACCCATAAGCCTTTTCGACAGCCGCATCGAAAACCCGCCGCGAAGCCTTCCAGATATCCCGCCCCGTCCCGTCACCTTCAATAAAGGGCAGTATCGGCGTATCCGGCACGGAAAATTTCCCGCCCGAATATTCAATGGCCTTACCTCCCGGCGGCACAGCGATTCCGTTGTAACTGGCTTTCATATTGGCTGGACTCCCCGAATCTCCGCGAACCACCGCGACGACAAGATGTACCGAAGCGATTCAACTGGGCCGCGCATCGCACTGCGTCCCACTGACACGAATATCGAACTCAAAACCATATCACAAACGCCGCGACCCGGCATGACAGTAGTCGTTCGGTGTTGAGTCCTCCAGACGACGCCCCGACCAATGACCGAACATCGAATAGCTGCCTCCACTCAAAATCAACACCCACATTGGCCACCCCTCTATTTAAAATTTCGCGACATCCGATGAAGATTTTCAATTGGACGCACTCCTACGCGACTTTATAATTGAGCATGCTGAACGACAGGTGCTATTCTCAAGGCTGCCCATTTTGATTCAGCCCGGTTCATCCCAACTCATTGAGAGCCAAGGAGATTCATGTCGAACGAACTGCGAAATTTTCTAGCGCTTTCCTACGACGAACTCGAGGAGTTGAACCTAAAAGCCAAAGAACAGCGCAAGAAACGCGCCTCCGCCGAAAAGGTTCGCGAAGAGCGCATGAAGTACCTCACCGACGAAAAGCGCCTCAAAGCCGTCACCGTCCTCTTCAGCGATCTCGAAGGCCGCCTGCACATGCTCGATTACGACAAGAAATTTCTAATCAATAGCTGGGACAACCTCACCTTCGACGGCTCCTCCATTCGCGGCTTCACCGCGCAACGCGAAAGCGATCTGCGCCTGGCTATGGATTGGGGTTCATTTTACTGGGCCCCCGCCGATGTTTTCGGCTCAGGCAAAGTGCTCGTCTTCGGCGAAGTAATTGACAAAGATGGCTCGCCCTATAGCGCCGACATTCGCGGCGTCCTGAAATCCTTCGCCAACAAACTTTATAAGGACGAAGGCCAAACTCTAAACGCGGCCAATGAAATCGAAGGCTTCCTCTTCAACGGTCCAGACGCCGAGCGCCGCTACCACGAGACCGGAAAGTTCGAGTATGTGAACACCGGCGGCTACTATCATTCACTCCCTGGCGATCCGTTGCGCACTTTCATCGACACAACCGCGGAAGTACAGCGCGCCATGGGTTTCCAAAATGAAAAAGACCATCCCGAAGTAGCCCCGTCGCAATTCGAAATCAATTACGGTTATGGCGAAGTAGTCGCCGCAGCCGACCAGATTCAACTCTACAAATTAATTTGCCGCCAAGTCGCCAACAATATGGGGTTCACCGCATCGTTCCTCCCGAAGCCGGTCGTCGGCGTGAACGGCAACGGAATGCACACCAATGTCTCGGTAAGCGAAGGCGGAAAGAATCTATTCTGGGATCCCAAGGGCGAGGAGAAGTTGAGCAAGCGGGGCTGGGCCTTCATCGATCGCATTCTTACTCACGCCAACGACATCTGCCTGATGCTCAACGCCAGCGTAAACGCTTACCGCCGTCTCGATCCGCATTTCGAAGCCCCCAATCAAATCAAAGCCTCACCGGTCGATCGCGGCTCGATGATTCGCGTGCCAATCGGCAATGAACGCAGCATGCGCGTCGAAGTCCGCTCGGTAGCGCCTGATGCGAATCCGTATATGGTCATGTACTCGATTTTCAAGACCGGCCTAGAAGGCGAGACTTCGAAGATCAAAAATCTGCGCCAAGCCTCGCGCTACCTGCCTGACAACATCTACGACGCCATCGCCAATTTTAAATCCGCCGGCTGGACGACGAAAATGTTGGGCGAAGATGTAAAGGGCCGCTACGCCGATTTGAAGCAATCCTCGGCCGACCGCTGCCCGCGCCAACTAGGCACTTTCGTAAAAGCCCCCGAAGTCCAATATCATCACGAGGTCTACAACCAATTCCTCTGGAACTTGTTCTAGAGCAGAATTTGCTCGAATCGAAGTTGCATCTGTCATCCCGAATTCCCTTTAGGGGTGAGGGATCTGCATTTGCCTTTGCCGTCGTAGGGGCCGGGGTTTACGACCGGCCCGGTTTGGCCTTGGGTTTTCGCGCGTGATTCTGCCATCGTTTCCGCCTCTGACCTCACCTCGCTTCGAAACGAAAACGCCCCGGACTCGAAAGCGAGACCAGGGCGTTTCTGTTTCCGGCGGTTCGCGCAGTCGGCTACTTATTGGTCATCGACGGTACGCGATAAAGTTCATCAATGTGGCCTTTTTCGTCGATGTTCGATTCAAACCCCGCCGTTCCCGCAGGATCCTTCTTAGCCATCATGGCAATGGCGTCAGTGAACTTGTCGAGTCCTTCCGCGCCGTTCGTGAACAGCACGAGAGAAAATGAGTTGGCATCCCGAGTGTGCACCGCCTCGCGATCGATTTGGTACCCGTGCAACGAGCCATCGGCGACCATGCCGTCAAGCACTTTGATGAACGACGCGCGAGTAATTTCGGCAGCCTGTTGGCTTCCTTCTTTGTACTTGAAGAGGCCCACGCGCAGGTACGCGTTGGTGAAAGTGCCGGATTGCCGGTTGTAATCGCGGCTCTCATAGATTTCATCCCAGTGCTTTGTGTTCATGTAAACGGGATCCTTGGCCGCGCCCGTGGCGATCAGGGCCTCAAGTGCCTTCATCAAATTGGCTTGCGAAGTAGCCGAAAACCAATCGCCGTGCGTCGGCTCGCCTTCCTGGTGCGCCACGCGGACGAAAGTGCCCCAGCCCACGATAATGCCATCCGCCGCCAGCTTCTTCATCTCGGCCTCGTCCGACATTTCCGCTTTTTCGAAATCCCCCCATTGCGCGCGCGGCACCGCAAAGAGCGACACGTAAGTGTAGAGCGCAGGCTTTTCCGACGCGGCCGACTGCGCCGAAACAGAAGACGTCGGCACGGCAATCATAGAAACCACCAACACGATCAACAACGCAAGCAGGGAACGCTTATGCATTCAGTTTCTCCTTGAGGCGAACTCGCGCCAGTCTCAGCCGTCGCCAAATTGTGAAATTTACCCTGACAGAAGGGAACAACCGCAGGCAAACCTACGCGGCGTAGTAAGCCAAGTCAAGCAAAAGGCGCAAAGTGCAACACGTTCGCGCCCCGTAGCGCAGGCTGCCAGCCGGCGTTTTTGACGCTAAAGCTGCTCGCCGACCTCAGTCGTAATATTCAGCGCCAAGATGCGTAATCAAATCCTCGCCCATCATCCAGCGCAAAGTGTTCTTCAATTTCATCAATTGAATAAAAAGATCGTGCTCCGGATAAAGTTCCGGCGCGCACATCGGCGACTTGAAATAAAAACTCAACCATTCCTGAATCCCGCGAAGCCCGGCCCGCTGCGCCAAATCCAAAAACAAAACCAAGTCCAGCACAATCGGCGCCGCCAAAATCGAATCGCGGCAAAGAAAATCCACCTTGATCTGCATCGGATATCCAAGCCATCCGAAAATATCGATGTTATCCCAGCCTTCTTTATTATCTCCACGAGGCGGATAGTAATTGATCCGCACCTTGTGGTGAATCTTCCCGTAAAGCTCAGGATAAAGCTGCGGCTGCAAAATATATTCGAGCACGCTCAGCTTAGATTCTTCCTTGGTCTTGAATGAGCCGGGATCGTCGAGCACTTCGCCATCGCGATTGCCCAAAATATTCGTCGAGAACCACCCATTCAACCCAATCATGCGCGCCTTAAATCCCGGCGCCAAAATCGTCTTCATCAAGGTCTGCCCAGTCTTGAAATCCTTGCCGCAGACCGGAATATTGCGATCGTGTGCCAATTCCTGCATCGCGGGAATATCCACAGTAAGGTTCGGCGCCCCATTGGCAAACGGAACGCCCTCCTGCAGCGCCGCGTAAGCGTAAAGCATCGAAGGCGCAACAGCGTCGTGGCTCTCCTTCATCGCCTTCTCGAAATCTTTCAACGTTTTATAAACAGCGTGCTGCTCCAGATAAGTCTCGGTCGAGCCGCACCAAACCATCACCAGCCGGCTAGCCCCCGATTTTTTCTTAAAAGTGCGAATGTCGTCGCGAATCTGCTCGGCCAAATCGAATTTATTCTTCCCCTTCTTAACGTGCGTCCCGGCCAAGTTTTTCACATACTCGCGGTCGAACGCCGCCTTCATGGGCCGAATGCCCTTCAAAAACTTCTCGGCATGGCCAAGATGCTCATGCTCCAGCACGCCGCATTTCTTAGCCGCCTGAAACGCGTCATCCGGAAAGACATCCCAGCCGCCAAACACCAGATCACTAGGCTGCGCGAGCGGAACAAAATCATTAATCCGCGGCGAGCGATTTTCAGTCCGCTTGCCCAACCGCACAGTCCCCATCTGCGTCAGCGAGCCCACCGGCGCAGCCAAGCCACGCCGAACCAGTTCCACGCCAGCCATAAACGTCGTGCTGACCGCGCCCATCCCAGGCGTGAGCACTCCCAATTTGCCTTTCGGCGGCGCAATGCTGACGGGCCTGCGCATTCCTGTCCCCCTGTTTGCGATTGTCGATCGCGAAAAGTTTTGCTGTGTCTGTATTGCCCCAACGGCGTACCGCGGACCGTGCGAGACAAAATATCATGCGCGAAGCACGAAACTTTTGCAAATCGAAACGACGCAATCACAAAGCTCAAGTAATGATATCGTTCCCGGCCAGCGGACTAACACCACGGCGCGCTCGGGCGAAAGCCACAACGAAGGAACAAGCAATCGATGTTGCGAACCACATTGATCGTTCTCGGACTGCTGGCGATCGTGCCGCTTCTGCTCGTGGCACTCACGCTGTGCATGCGCCGATACGCACTGCGCTTCGCCTCCGTCGATCCCGAAGCCGCCTGGTTCAGCTACGCCCGCTTCATGAAGCTCGGCACGCAAGGAGCCTGGCTCGCATCGCTCGGATTGCTCTCGCTGCCCGTAATCGAAACATGGGTTGACGCCGTCGCGGCTCCGCAGCCCCACGGCGCCGCGATCGGACCTCAGGTTTTCATTTGGGTTCTGATTGCGATAGCGCCGATGTCCCTGGCGACGCTCATCTGCCGCACGCTTTCCTATCCAGTTTTCTCGCAAGTGCACGGCTCGCTCTGGACGCGCGGCGAGATTTTCCGCCTAGCCTTTTGGACGCAAGCCGCTTTTGCGGTGCCCACACTTTGCTTCGCCGCCGCGTTTCCCGAAATGCAAGCGGAGCACTGGCGCGCGGTCATGGCGCTCATTCTGCTCGGTTTCGGCATTCTTCTTTTCGGAAAACAAAAGCTCGCGGCGGCGTCCGGCAGGACGCTTGAATCGCTTAGCAGCGGCGAACTGCGCGACCGCGTTTTCCAATTGGCGGCAACGGCCGGAGTGAAATTGAAGAGCCTGTATGTGATTTCCTCCGCGAAAAGCACGATGGCCAATGCGTTCGCGGCCCGCGGAAACATCGTCCTGGTAACCGACTATTTATTGAAGCGCCTAACGCGCAGGGAAGTACACGCCATCGTCGCGCACGAGCTGACGCACCTGAAGCGCCAGCACATCGCCCTGCGGGGTGTGATGTTCGCCGCGGTGATCTACATGTCTTTTGGAATCGTGCTCGGCTGGTTCCACATGCGGCAAATCCCGCTGCTCGTGGCCATCGTTCTTCTGATTTATTACCTGATTGCGCGAACCAATGAACGCTCGGCCGACGCCGGCGCCGTGAAGCTCACGGGAGATCCGGAAGCCATGATCACGGGCCTCGTCAAAGCCACCCGCCTGAATAAATTCCCCCTGCACTGGAGCAAGCTCAGCGAATGGCTGATGACTCATCCCTCCACAATGCGCCGGGCCGAAGCCATCGCACGCAAGTCCGGTATCGCGCCCGAAAGGCTCGCGGAGATTTTGCAGCAGGGGACCAGCGGAGACAGCTACTACTCGTTGCCGCCGGCGATCGCCGCAAAGGTTTTCTCCACGAAATTCAAACGCACCCAGGCCGCCAAGCGCTCCTGGACTTTTGTAGCCATCATGACCGTCATGCCCGCAGCGATTCTGGGAATTGCCAAAGCGGCTGGTCTCGACGCAACCGAACTCCTCACCGCGTGGGTTGTGAGCCTCGTCGGCACCTTCGCTCTGTATCTCCTCGCCATGAACTACCTCTCGCTCTCAGGCAACGGGCCGCTCGAGAAGCGCCTCCGCGCGAAACTCAAAACCGAGAACGTGATCGCACGCGAAGACGCCGGAACTTTTGTGAGCCTCGCGCCCGACGCTATGCCGCGTTTATATGACGGCAGCTTCTCGTGGGACATGGGGCTGCTCTACGTTGGCGCGGAAAAGATTTTTTATGTCGGCGAGGAAACCCGCCTCGCATTGCGACGCCAAGAGATCAATGACATTCAGACCGTTCGCGGATCCCCGGCGTGGATTCCCACTCGCGCGGTTCTAATGCGCTGGACCGACTCGTCAAGAAATCGCGCCGGTGCCTTTCTGCTGCGGCCGCAGGCGCTACGCACTGTCGGGCAGCAGCGCGATGCGGCCGACACCCTCGCAGCGCGCCTCGAGGAATGGCTCGATAGCCGGCAAACGGCAACGGATGATCTACCCGCCGGAGAATTCGGAACGCCGGTCATCGGCGCAGTGACCAGCATCTCACCCGCACAAATGGCCCGCGGAAAAAGCGCCACGCGTTCCCTGATGATTTCCGGATACATGGCCGCGGCCGCCGCCGTCCTCTGCAATCTTTCTTTCACGTGGCCGTTCGATGGCTGGCTCGCGGTGCTCGCAACTATGATTCTCGCAGTAGTGCAATTCGTTCCGTACTGGAGATATCGCGAAGCTTCGCGCTGAGGAGGAACCAACTAACCCGCGCCAATACCACGCGCTGTCATCCCGAATCCCCTTTTAGCGGTGAGGGATCTGCTTTTGTTTTTGCCGTCGCCGAGGTGCGCCGTAGGCCGCGTCGCAAACTGCCGTTACAGCTTTTGAATGTGAATACTTCCGTCGCCGGAATTTATTTCCAGCGCTCCACCGCCGCCGTTCATCTTGCCCCGCACACGCGATTCACTCAGCGAGCCGGACACCGTCACCGGAAAATCCAGGTTGATGTGCCCATCCCCAGTGTGCGCATCCAAATCGGCGGCAAAATTATCAGGAATGCGCAGCGTGATGCTGCCGTCGCCAGAGCGCAGATTCCACGGCGTGGCAATCTTCGACCCGGAAGTTGCAGAGGCTTGAATGCTGCCGTCGCCGGTTTTCAAGTACAGACTGTCAAATCGGCCGCTGATGGTGATGTGCCCATCGCCCGTATCCACATCAAGCTTGCCGTCAAAATTCGCGCCTTCGATGTGCCCATCGCCCGAATGTAGATGAATATCGCCGCGTAACCCCTGCGCGGTAATGTGCCCGTCGCCCGTATCTATCTTGATCGCGCCCGAGACCGCCGTCGACGTGACATTGCCGTCGCCGCTATGGATATCCAGATCGGATTCGCCAGGAACCTGAATCTGAACCTTGATGGCGTGCCCACCGGTACTGAACCATCCGAAATGACCGTGCGGCGCTTTCACGACTAATTGAAGCTTGTTTCCGTCTTGGCTCTCAATCACATGCACATCGCTCGGCCCGATCTTGTAGCCTTTGGTCGAGACGTGCACATTGATTTCATTGGCGCTGCCGGTGGTGACGTCGATGTCCCCGTCATCAGTCTCGACGCGAATCGCAGGTTTGCCCGACACGGTATATTTCTTGTTCCAATCATCAGCGTGCGTGACCGGCGAAGCAGCAAGCGAAATTCCAGCAAGAGCCAGTCCGATGAGCAGCGGCTTGTACATGAGCTTTCCTCCATGCTTCATATCCGAAGATACGAAAGTGCCCATCAAAAAGTTCAATCCAAGTAGCGCCGCCGTCCCTGGCGGCATCCGGCGACCAATATCGCGCCAGAACCGAAACTCACGGACGGACCACAAATCACGCAACAACCGCCGTCGTAGCGGCGCCCTTTAGGGCGGCATCCGACGAGCAAGGTCAATCCTACATCCAAACTCGCGATCAGACCCCCCTAAGCCGATTTCCGCTTAGAAGCCCCCTTCGCATGAGGCTTAGCCCGAAGCGAAGCCAAAAATCCGTCGAGCGGCAAAGTATTAATCACGTCCTTCTTCTCCAACCACCCCCGCCGCGCCGTACCCACCCCATATTTCATCAGCGACAAATGCCCAGTCGCATGCGCATCCGTATCAATCACAATCTTCACTCCACTATCCCGCGCCGCTCGCAAATGCACATCCTTAAGATCCAGCCGGTCCGGATGCGAATTACATTCCATCACCACGCCATTTTTCTTAGCCGCATCAAAAATCCGCTGCATGTCGTAATCAAAAGGATCTCGTCGCAAAACCAGCCGCCCGGTAGGATGCGCAATAATCTGCGTATAAGGATTCTCGATCGCCGCCAAAATCCGATCGGTCATCGCCGCCTTCTCCAGATTCATATACGAGTGCACCGACCCAATCACGATGTCCAGTTGCGCGAGCACTTCGTCATCGAGATCCAATCGGCCATCTTTCAAAATGTCCACCTCCATCCCGCAAAGCAGGCGGATCCCGGTGATGCGTTTCTGTGCGGCGCGGATTTTGCCGATCTGCTCGAGCGCCCGCTTCTCATCCAATCCATTCGCGACGGTAACCGCCTTCGAATGATCGGTCAGCGCAATGTATTCGTAGCCCAACTCCTTCGCCGCCGCGGCCATTTCCTCAATCGTATTCCGGCCGTCGGAAGCCACGGTATGCATGTGCACATCGCCGCGCATATCGCCAAGCTTAATCAAATGAGGAAGCTTGCCGGCTTCAGCTGCTTCGATTTCGCCGGTATTCTCGCGCAGCTCAGGCGGCACATATTCGAGCTTCAGCTTCGCGTAAATATCTTCCTCGGTCTTGCTCGCGATAACTTTGCCGCCTTTGATCTCGGTGAGCGCATATTCGTTCAACGTCCAGCCTTCATCATTGGCGCGGCCCCGCAAGGCCACGTTATGGTCTTTCGAGCCGGTGAAATAGAGCAATGCGGCGCCGAAACTTTTCTTGTCCAGCAGCCGGACATCTACCTGAAGATTATTCGATAGCACGAAGCTTACTTTGTTCTCGCCGTGAGCCAACTTCTGTTCGATTCCGGGGAAAGTGAGAATGTGTTTGGCCACCGCATCAATATTCTTGGGCTTGTCCTGCCCGGGACGCATCGTCACCAGCAAATCGAGATCGCCGATCGTTTCCTTGCAGCGCCGCAAAGACCCAGCCGGCGTAACTTCTTCAACGGCCTCGCCCGCCGCGAGGATATGTTCGCGAAGCTTTTCTGCCACGGCGTCGCCGGTGCTGATCAAGAAGCGGCCGGAAGAGCGCTTGTGCGTCTCGACGGCTTTCAGAATGTTCTGCTCGCTCTTCTCGCCAAATCCTTCGAGATCGCGCAGCTTGTGTTCCTGCGCCAGCTTCTCCAGATCCGCAACCGTCCCAGCCTTAAATTTCTTCCAAAGCAGGGCCACTTTCTTAGGCCCCATCGATTGCAGCTCAAGCAAATCCAGGATCGTAGGCGGATATTTCTTCAGCAATTTCTGACGAAGACTGTAATCGCCTGTCTTGAGCACTTCATCGATATGGTCGGCCATGCCGTCGCCGATCCCGGGCAGGGCGGTCAGCTTCTTCCGATCCTTCGGCGAGTTCTTCGACGCGTTCGGGAATATTCGCAATCAGGTCGGCGGCGCGCTCGTAGCTGCGGTAGCGGCCGATGATGGCGCCATCGATTTCGAGCAGGTGGGCGGTGTCGCGGAAGATTTTGGCGATTTCTCGGTTTTCCATGGCGGGATTATATGAAAGTCGGCGCGGGAATCACAGTGTCAGGCGCAGGGCTGGCGACTACGTCCGCAGAAAGTGCAGATAGTAGAGCAGGCCGGCTACCGACTTGGCGTCCTCCATTTTTCCCGCGCGGATCAGGCGCTCGAGTTCTGCGGGTTTGACGCGGCGCGAGGTGATTTGCTCGTCGGCTTCGGGAGTCGGCGGCACCAGCCGTCAGGCCTTCGGCGGCGAATAGATCGAGATATTCGCTTAGGAATCCCGGAGTGGGGAAGAGATGCAGCAGCTTGCGGTAACGGCGTGCGCGATAGCCGGTTTCTTCGCGCAGTTCGCGTTTCGCGGCTGAGAGTGCGGATTCTCCCGCGCTCGATTCGCCCGGCGACCAATTCCCACAGAAATGTTTTCACCGAGTGGCGATATTGGCGGATTAACAGGACGTCGCCATTGGGGAAAATGGGCATCACGACGACCGAGCCGCTGTGCGTCACCACATCGCGCGTCGATTCGATGCCGCCCGGCTCGAGGACGCGGTCGCGGCGGACGCCGAAGATCGGGCCACTGTAGAGCAGCTTGCTGTCGAGAACTCTTGCGGTTTTCTGTGCCGTTTTTCGCATGGGTCACATTGTAAGCCAGGTCGCGGCGATTGCGGGGGCGCGACGCTCGGTCGCCGGCTTGCTTGCGGTGCGAATTGCAAACCATCCGCCGGCCCAGGCGCTCATGCTGGGGTTGAGCTGCAGCACGGTCCACGTCTCGTCTGTCAGAGCAGCCGAGTACGGGCTCTCGGTGACGAGATCGCGCAGGGCCTGGTCCTGCTCTCCCCGCAGGTTCCGCGCGGCGCGCGTCAGCGGGCGGGGCGGGTCCTGCCCGGTCGCCAGCACGTGCAGGGCACTGCGCTCGGCCTCTGACATCCTGAGGGCGGCTGCGATCCGGTCGACCACCTGTGCGCTGGCGGGGTGATCGCCGCGCTCGAATGCCCCGTAGGCCCGCACGCTGACGCCCGCCAGGCCAGCCACGTCTTCCTGCCGCATGCCGCCGCGCCTGGCCCCGGGAACCGCGGGACGGACCAGGCGGGCGCGGCACGCCCGCAGCAGACCGGCAAGTTCAGCCCGCTGCGCCCAGTCATCTTTATCGCCGCTCATGAGGCGGCGCGCTCGCGGACGGTGCTGGAGGACCTAGGCT
>CAWBWG010000025.1:0-80467 GCA_963792515.1 uncultured Acidobacteriota bacterium
GGAGACGATCTTGAGCATGTAATACCGCTCAGATCTGCCATTAAGGTAACCAAAACTGATTTGTTCGATAACTCCTACACCGTGGTTCGGATAGACAACCTTCTCGCCTAGCTTAAATTCCATAGGACGGAGTCCCCTCCCCGAACTGCAATTTGTATGTTGTGATATTAGACACAGGCGTTAGGCAGAGTCAAGCAAAACTGAGCTATTTCGTCTGAATTTAGAGAGATAGAGGCTAGTACTCGATGAATTTTCTAAGCGGTTTGGAAGAGTAATTGCCCTATAATCGGGCAATGCTGGTTCTGGCCGTAGATACTTCTGGAATCATGGGCAGTCTGGCGGTCGTAAGAGATGCCGAAATTCTAGGCGTCGTATCCACTTCCTCCGACGAAGCTTATTCCTCGCGCATGTTTCGCCAATTGGAGTTTCTGTTGGCCGAGTTGAAAGTAGGCCTGCCGGAATTTGATCTCTTCGCAGTGGCCGCCGGTCCAGGCTCGTTCACAGGATTGCGCGTAGGCCTAGCCGCAGTAAAGGGCTGGGCCGAAGTTTACGAGAGGCCGATCGCGGCAGTAGGAGTTCTAGAGGCGGTCGCAGTCCAAGCGTTAGCAAAAGAGGGAATGGTGGCCGCCATCCTCGATGGCCGTCGCGGCCAGATTTTCGGCGCATTATATGCCCTGGCGTCGGGCCGATTGAAAGAAGTAATCCCGGCTTGCGTCCTGAATGCGGAAGAATTTCTAGCCGCCGTAGAAGCCCGAGTCGGAAACGAACGCCTCACGATCGCCACCACAAAGCCATCTCTCTTCGAAGCCGCCCGATCAAAATCCAGGCTAGCCGAAGCAGGCGTAGTTCGCGTCTCCCCGGTGCTCGCGCCGTTCGTGGCACAAATTGGAATCGAGCGCGCCAGCCGCGGAGAGCTAACCAACGCGCTCGAGCTCGACGCCAATTACATTCGCCGCTCCGATGCGGAAGTGCTGTGGAAAGCCCAATAGTGATTCGCCGCCTCGCACCTAGCGATGCGGATGCGATCCTAGCAATTCAATCCCAGTGTCCAGAACTAGCGCCCTGGTCCAAGCATGATTACGAAAATATGACAGCAGGGAATCCAATCGGCTGGGTCGCCCAGCTATCTCTCGATGCAGCGGCCACAAATTCCGATTCATCCGCAATCATCGGCTTCCTAACCGCAAGAATCGCCGCCGACGAAATGGAAATCCTCAATCTAGCCGTGGCGTCAGAGCAACGCAGACGCCGCACTGCCACCGCGCTCTTGCGAGCCGCAATGGATTGGGGACACGCAAATCAAGCTCGCCGCGTATTTCTGGAAGTCCGCGCCTCGAACGTGCCAGCGATCCGCTTTTACGAAAAGTCCAGCTTCCAAGAAACTGGCCGCCGCCGAAACTATTACACCTCGCCACCGGAAGACGCCCTGCAACTCGCCGCACAAATCCGCTAACTCTATTTTCAACAGCCAGCAACATCGCCGTAACAATTCTTGTTGGCTCCGCGATACCGATTGTGTTAATTTCCGTTCATGAACCAATCTCTCCTACACCACAGGAGGTACGGATGCCCCATACGGCGCGGGATATTCGGGAAACACTGATTTCATGTGACGCAGAATTCCGGAAGCTAGCCAACGAGCACTCCAAGTACGAAGCGCAATTAGAACAACTGCAAAACGAAACCTACGTAAACTCCGAAGACCTCACGCTGGAAATCACCCTGAAGAAAATGAAGTTAAGAATCAAAGATCAAATGGAGCAGATAGTCGCCCGCTATCTCTCCGAACCCACATATCACTGAACGGCCCGCAGAATCCGCCGCGCATGTCGTACAATGCAAGTGTATCCGCGTAGCCCTGTAGCACAGCCACTCCTGGCTGTGTCGGATTTGGCGCAATGGCAAGGCGCCGCCCAGAAGCAATCAAGAAACACAGCCAAGAGTGGCTGTGCTACAAAAACTCCTAAATGGTAAAAGAAGGCTACAAATTCGGCCTACCCCCGCTCCTCATAGGTTTCGCCCTAATCAGCCTCTCAAAACTAGCGAATCTCGGCGGCCCGTGGACGCTCTCAATCGGGATGCTCTTCATCTTCCTAGCCCTATTCATTTTCTTCTTCTTTCGGGATCCGGACCGAACCATCCCCACCGATCCCGACGCGGTAGTCTCCCCAGGCGATGGCCACATCCTAGAAGTCCTGGATGAGCCGATGGGCACGGAACCCGGCCAGCGCATCACCATCTTTCTCTCCGTTTTCGATGTCCACGTAAACCGCTCGCCCATCGCCGGCAAAATCGCCAGCGTCGAATATCGCCCAGGCAAGTTCTACGCCGCCATGCGCAAGCGCGCCTCGGAACAAAATGAAATGAATGTAATTACAGTAGCCACCCCGCGCGGTAACATCGTCTTCAAACAGATTGCGGGAGCAATCGCGCGACGCGTGTTATGCTGGAAGGGAATTGGGGACACCGTAGCCTTGGGCGAACGCGTAGGCATGATTCGCTTCGGCTCGCGCGTAGATCTTTGGCTGCCCAAAGACGCAGAAATTCTCGTCCGGCGCGGTCAAAAAGTCGCCGGCGGATCAAGCATTCTAGCGAAATGGAAATCAACGGTTTAGATTCCCACGAGTCCACAGCGCCCCCGCGCAAATCGGCCAAGCGCGGAGCCTATCTCCTACCAGGCGCATTCACCGTAGCCAATCTACTCTGCGGCTATTACGCCATCCTAGCCACCCTCGAAGGAAGCAACTCCGACTTCGAAAATGCCTCCCGCGCCATAGGCTTCGCCATCCTCTTCGATGCACTCGACGGCCGCATCGCCCGCGCCCTAGGCGCCAACAGCGAATTCGGCAAACAATTCGATTCGTTAGCCGACGTGGTCAGTTTCGGCGTAGCTCCAGCATTTCTAGCCTACGCCTGGGGCGTCCGAAATCTCCCATTCAGCGAATCCGGCCAAGCCGTCCACATCTACCAGCTCGGCTGGCTAGTAAGTTTCATCTTCGTAGTCTGCTGCGCCTGGCGCCTGGCCCGTTTCAACGTTCACGGCATGGCCCCCGGCGGCTCAGGCTATTTCGTAGGCATGCCCACTCCGGCCGCCGCCGGAATGATCGCCGCCACGGTCCACGGAATCACCACGCCGATTCAATCTGTAAAGATGTCGCTCCTCTGGCTGCTGCTGATCCTGGCGCTCGGCGCGTTAATGTCCAGCACCGTCCGCCACTGGAGCGGCAAAAATATCCGCTGGGACCGCAGGCAATCCTCGCGCCTGCTCGTTCCCATTGCATTGCTCTTCGCCGCCGTCGTGTTTTACTCCGGCCCCACACTTCTGGCGATCGCTGCGGCGTACGCGGCTCACGGAGTGGTGCTCGAAGTCGCCCGATTGGTGCGTCATCGTTTCGTCTCGCGTCCTGCCTGACCTATGCCTACGCGGTCCGGATCATCCCAACGCGTCGCCATCGTCGGCGCCTCGTCACTGCTCGGCAAAGAACTCAAGCTGGTCCTCGAAGACCGCAATTTTCCCGCCACCGATTTCGTGTTACTCGATGAAAGCAGCGCAGCAGGCACGCTAACCGAAGCCGCCGGCGAAGCCACCTTCATCCAACCGCTCGATGCCGATAGCCTCGAAGGCGCCCGCTTCGCCTTCTTCGCCGGAAATCCCGAAACCGCCGCAAAGAACTGGGAAGCCGGAATTCGCGCCGGCGCCGCCGTAATCGATTTGACCGGAGGCGTGCCCGCCGAAAGCGGCGCCTTCACCTGGATACCCGCGCTCGACGCGATCCTGCCGGCTCCGTCAGCCGTCATTTCCAAGACATCTTCCAAGCCCGCCACGAAAGCCGATTCGAAATCCGCAACTCGCGACGAAAAGCGCCCGCTCTATCGCTCACCGAACAGCGGCCTAATCATCGCCGCCACTCTCTCCGCAGCCCTGCGCGAACTAAATCCAACTCGCATCGCGCTCACTTTTTTTCCGCCAGTTTCAGAAGTCGGCCAGGAAGGCGTCGACGAACTCGAAACGCAAACCACCAACCTGCTAACCTTCCACGGAATCGAGCGCCGAGTCTTCGACGCGCAAGTAGCCTTCAACCTGCTGACAGCCTACGGCCCCGAATCTCGTCGCAACCTGCGCGACATCCGCAAAAAACTAGCCCACGATTTGGCCGGCTATCTCGAAGGCCGCGCGCAAATGCCGGCGATCGAATTCGTACAAGCCCCAGTTTTCTACGGCTACGCTTTCTCAGCCTACACAGAATTCGCAACCGCCCCAGAAACAGCCAAACTAGAAGCCGCCTTCGCCACAGCAGGAATGAAGGTAGCCAAAAAAAGCGAAGGCCCCCCAGACAACGTAATCGCCGCAGGCGAAAGCGAAATCCAAATCGGCCTGGCCGACCCCGACCCAAGCCTAAGCAACGCCCTCTGGCTATGGGGCGTAGCCGACAACCTACGCCTAGCCGCCACCAACGCAGTAAAAATCGCCGAGGAACTACGTGTCATCCCCGCGTAGCACAGGTTTCGTCTCGGCTTTCGTAGCGGTGGGCTTCAGCCCAGCAGCCTTTCTACGCAAATCGCTCCATCAAAGAAAACCGCTGGCAGGCGTCGCGACGGTCCTCGCCGCACTGTTCCTAACCAGCTGCGGCTACCACGTAGTAGGCCGCACCTCCACCCTCCCCTCAGGCTGGAAAACTATTGCAGTCCCCGCCTTCATAAACCGCACCACCCACTACCGCATCGAGCAACGTTTCACCGCCGCAGTAATCCGCGAATTTCTCGCCCGCACCTCCTACAAAATCGTGCAAAATGAAGAAGCCGCCGACGGCATCCTTCACGGCGAGGTCCTGACCATCGAAACCAGCCCCATCCTCTTCGACGCCACAACCGGACAAGTAACAACAATGCTGGTCACCGTCCACGCCAAAGTCTCGCTAGTAAGCCGCGCCGATGAAAAAGTAATATTCAAAAATGACGACCTGGTTTTCCGCGAGGAATACCAAATCTCCGGCGACGTAAACAGCTTCTTCGAAGAGCAAAATCCAGCTCTCGATCGCATGTCCCGCGAATTCGCCGCCCGCGTAGTAGGCGACGTGGTAGAGGGTTTCTAATGGCCGCCACAAAATCAGGAGAACTCACACCGCAAGATTTAGTCGCCCGAATCTCCGGCGGCAAAATGGTGCCGGCCGTCCTGCTACTAGGCAAGGATTCCTATCTCCGCGAAATGTGCCGCAACGCCCTCATCGACACCTACGTTCCGGCAGCCACGCGCGATTGGGCTCTCGGCCGCCTCTCCGCCCGCGGCGGCGGCTGGTTCGAAGCCTTCGAGCGCGCCCAAACTCTCCCAATGATGTCCCCGCGCCAAGTCTTAATCGTAGAAGAAGTAGAAGCCCTCGAGGATTTGGGCGACGAGTCCCGCGATGCGGCGGTCGCAGCTCTCGACAAATATCTCGCCGATCCCGCGCCGTTTACAGTTCTCGTATTCGAAGCCAGCGCGCTCGACAAACGCCTGCGCCTATTCAAAGCGCTAAGCAAGAATTCCAAATCCGTATTAATCGTCGAACTCACCTTGGACCCGCAACAAGCCGTGGCCTTCGCCATATCCTCAGCCAGGCAATTAGGAATGGCCATGGATCGCGAAGCCGCCACTCTGCTCGCCGAAGCAGCTAACCACGAAGCCGCCAGAATCCGCGTAGAAGTAGAAAAGCTCTCCCTCTACGCCCAAGCCGCAAAAAAAATCACCGCGCAAGACGTGGAAAATCTAGTCGTAGACGCCCGCAAACACACCATCTGGGAACTAGCAGATATGCTGGCCGACTCGCGCCGCGAGGACGCCCTAAAATTTCTAGACAGCCTGATCCGCGAAGGCGAAAAACCCCCCGCGTTAGTAGGCGCAATAGCCTGGCGCTATCGCACGCTAATAGAAAACGAAACCCGCCCAGCCAGAAAAGAGCAACTAGTAAAATCCCTAGCCGCATTAGCACAAGCCGACAGCGACCTAAAATCCGGAATCAAGGATCAACGAGCCGTCCTAGAATTCCTATTCACCCGCCTAATGTCGAAAACGCGCGCCGCGTAAAGTTTTTCGTAGCGCTGGCGTCCCGCCGACTCATACGACGAAAAATTTGATCGAGGTCCGCAATCGTGGACGGCGCGAAAAGTAAGCGCCGCCCGCCGTTGACGTAGCCCTTTTTCGTAGGGGAGGGCCGGTGTCAGCCCTCCCGCGACGCCCGCAGTCGGCGTCCCCGCGCGCGCCCCCCAGCGCGGCCGTCGCATTTTCTTCTGCCGTCGTAGGGGCCGGGGTTCACCACCGGCCCGGTGTAGCACTGGGTTTTTGAATTTGACTTTCGACTTCTAGCCCAATCTCGCAAGCCCAAAATCCCGCCCAATCGAACCCCAGCAGTTGAAGTAGCAGTTTCCCGTAGGGGAGGGCCGGGTTAGCCCTCCCGCGCTGCCCGATCCCACCGTCCCACTGCGCGGCCACAAATCGTCCTCACCCGCGTAATCACGGCCGTAGCAATACGTAAATTAAAAACCTGATTGGGATAATTCGTCCGTAGGTGATTGCTGCCTGTAGCGGGAATTCGCTCGACGGAGCCGGCGGGACGCCAGCGCTACGAGACCAACGCCCTCAGCGGCGTCAACGCTCCGTCCACACTTTCAGGTTGTGGCTAAATTAACGGTCGTAAGATGCCGGCAGAGACGCCGGCGCTACTTTTTCTTAGCTCGCAGCGCGTTGAGCGCGATGGTCAAGCGCGATTTGTACCGGTTAGCAGTATTCTCCGGCAGGATATTCTTCCGGATCGATCGATCCACTTCCGAAAATGTCGGCCCCACAAGCTTCTGCGCCGCCTCAACATCCCCAGCAGCCAAGGCCGCCCGCAAACGCCGAATCGCCGAGCGCACCCGCGTCCGGTTCACGCGATTCATAATCGTGCGCGTCTCCGTCTGCCGAATATTCTTCAATACCGATTTGCTCTTCTTCTTATGCTTAATAGGCGTGCCCTGCGGCATTCAAACGCTCCTTAGTCAATTAATCGAATGAACTAAATTACCGAACCCCCGCACCATTGTCAATTTAGCCGAAAAGCGTAGGGGCGGGGGTTTACCTCCCGCCCGATGTGGCCGTAGGTTTTCGGTGGTAGCCCCCACATTTATGTGGAGGAGGAGCGCTTCAGCGCTCCGAAAACGCATCGCGTTCAAGAATGCGCTTTAGCGCTGGGCACTTCGCACGATTCGAATAAACCCAATTCGAAAAAGACGCCATCGACCGAAAAGCAAAAAAAAACGCCGCCGCAGAATGAACCGCGGCGGCATTAATTCAACAATCCCAACGCAAAAAGCTACAAAAGCCCAAACCCCGCCCGCACAACCAAAGTGACCGTCGTCGTTTGCGTCAAGGTCCCAGAAATCCCAGTAATCGTAACAGTGAAAGTCCCCGTAGTCGCCGTACTACTCGAAGTAAACGTCAGCACACTGGTCCCAGTCGCCGGATTCGTGCCAAAAGCCGCCGTAGTTCCCGCTCCCATTCCCGTCGCCGAGAGCGTCACCGCCCCAGTAAACCCGCCGGTCGGGTGAATCGTAACCGTTGTGGCGGCATGTGAGCCCTTCGACACGCTCACGCTTGCCGGCGAAACGGTCAAACTAAAATTGGGACTCGAAGTCGCACTTACCGTCAAGCTCACGGCAGCCGTATGCACCAAAGTTCCGGATGTTCCGGTCACCGTAACCGTCGAAGTGCCGGTCGTCGCAGTGGAGCCCGCCGTCAGCGTCAGCGTGCTTGAAGTCGTCGAAGGATTCGGACTGAACGCCGCCGTCACGCCAGAAGGCAACCCAGAAGCCGCAAAAGTCACGCTGCCCGTGAATCCGTTCAACTTCGTGATCGTGATCGTGCTAGTCCCGCCGGCTCCGCCTTTTGTAATCGACACGCTATTCGGCGACGCCGCCAAAGAGAAGTTCGCCGCCGCACCAGTCGTCACCGTAAGGCTGATGGTAGTCGTATGCGACAAGCTGCCCGAAGTTCCCGTAATCGTCACGGTAGAAGAACTCGCTCCAGCGAACGCAGAAGCTTTCACCGTAAGCGTGCTCGTAGTCGTTCCAGGATTCGGACTAAATGCCGCCGTCACTCCACTCGGCAATCCCGACGCCGCCAAAGTAACGCTGCCCGTAAATCCATTCTGCGGCGTAATCGTAATCGTGCTTGTGCTGCTCGAGTTACGCGCGACAGTCAAGCTCGTCGGCGAAGCAGATAGTGCGAAGTTCGGCGTCGCACTCACCGTCAAGCTCACGGTCGTCGTATGCGTCAAGCTGCCGGAAGTTCCGGTGATCGTCACGGTCGCAGTGCCAATAGCCGCAGTAGCGCTAGCCGTCAAAGTCAGCTTACTGGTGGCAGTCCCAGGATTTGGGCTGAACGCCGCCGTCACCCCGCTAGGCAATCCCGAAGCCGCCATCGTCACGCTTCCAGTAAATCCGTTCAGCTTCGTAATCGTGATGGTGCTCGATCCCGCCGCTCCACCCTGCGCAATAGTGAAGCTCGTAGGCGAAGCCGCCAGCGAGAAATTCGGCGCCGCATTGACCGTCAAACTAACAGTAGCCGTATGCGTCAAACTTCCCGAAGTCCCGGTAATCGTCACAGTAGCCGCGCCGGTCGTAGCCGTGCCGCTCGCGGTAAGTGTCAGCGTGCTCGTGGTAGTAGTCGGATTCGTGCTGAACGCAGCCGTCACGCCGCTGGGCAAACCGCTAGCAGCCAAAGTGACGCTGCCGGTAAATCCATTCTGCGGAGTAACAGTAATCGTGCTGGTCCCACCCGTGCCGCCCTGCGTAATCGTCACGCTAGTGGGCGACGCCGCCAGCGTAAAATTAGGATTCGCCGATGCGTTCACCGTCAAGCTCACTGTCGTCGTGTGCGTCAAGCTGCCGGAGGTCCCGGTAATGGTTACGGTGGCCGCGCCAGTCGTGGCCGAGGCGCTGGCAGTCAGCGTCAAAGTGCTCGTAGCGGTCGCTGGATTGTTGCTGAACCCCGCCGTCACACCGGTTGGCAAGCCCGAAGCCGAGAGCGTCACCGCGCCATTGAATCCATTCGTAGGCGCAATCGTAATCGTGCTCGTCCCGCCCGCTCCTCCCTGCGTAATCGTCACGCTCGTCGGCGAAGCAGAAAGCGAAAAATTCGGCGAACTCGATCCCGGCCAAGCATTCACCAAATTCGCCACGTTCAAAGTCCCGATGCCGGTAGCAAAATCCCATCCAGTCGTGGTTCCGTAAGCCGGATCGTAAGCGCTGTTCGAAGTGGAAAGCACTCCGAAAGTCCCCGAGGGCACGTAGCAATTGTGCGTTCCGCTGCAGTTCACATCCATGTCGCCCTGTTTCACGTCATAAAATATGCACGCGCTCGACACGCCGTTTCCCAGCGTCGAATTGCAAGCCGCATCTCCGCTGCCGCCATATTCACCGGCGGCCAAGCTGTAATACGTCGGATTCGGATTCCCCTGCCGCGATCCCGTCTTCTGATTAATCAAAGCCTGAACCCCGGCGATAATCGGCGAAGCAAACGAAGTCCCGCCCGCCCCGGACCATCCACTCGGCGCCCCAGTGCAAGCCGTTCCGCCATTCGCCGTATCCGACCAGCAGAAAGGATAGTAGTGGCCCCAAAGTCCGTTAGCGGAGAAGAGAGAAACGTCCGGTATATCCCGCACGCCGTCCGCCGGCACTCCCACCAACGTCTGCCAAGAAGGCTTCGCCCATCCGGCGCAAGTCCCGCCGACCACACCGCCAGTCGCCGTCCCGGTAGCGCAACCACTTGGCCCGCCGCTTCCCGATCCAGTCGTGCGGAAGCTGGCGCCCGTACTGCTGTTGCAAAACCCAGCCGTTCCGTAAGGCGTGGCAAATCCCTCAAAGCTTGAGAGCAACGCGCCCGCGCAGGAATCGTTCCATGGAATTTCCGGAACATAAGATTTCGCCGATCCAAACGCAGCCGTATTCGTAGTATTCCAATAAGTGCTGTTCGTCCCTGCAAACGAATCCCCGAAATCGGTCCCGCCCACCGCCACGTTAAAAGGCGTCGACGCAAATCCGCTCACTCCAATTCCATGCGTGGCATTCGTTTGATTGGCATCGCAGCTCGCCGCGCCCTCATCGCCCGCCGAAACGAAAATCGACACGCCCTCCGTCACCGCCTGCTGATAAACGGAATTGTAAGAAGCATTCGCCGCCGATCCATTCACCGCTTCGCATTCGCCATAACTAATACTGACCACCGCCGGTGGCGTAGCGCTCTCATTCAGCAAATTCTGCAGCGCGATCAACCCGCCGAAAGTGGACGTATCCGAACACGACGCCAATTCAATTGCCGCGCTGGGAGCCGCCGCGCTGGCATACTCCGCATCCAGAATCGCTTCGCTTTCGTCGCCGTTCGTTCCCGGATTGCTGCAATTATTTGTGCCCGTAGGCGGCGCCGGATGCACCTGCGTAAACGATCCCGAAGTAAATCCGGAAAGCCCGAACGTGCTGCGGAACGTAGTCCAATCCGCCGTGCTGAACACGTTCGTATCTTCAATCACCACCACCGTCTGCCCCTGCCCGGAAATCCCCGCGTTAAATACCGGCGTCAAGTTGTAAATCGTAGCCAGATCGGCCGGCACCACCGCCTGCTCCTGCGAAGAAATCGTATACGCCGGCACGCTATGCATTTTGTGCATCGCGTGCGGCGAAAAATCATGCAGCGAAACCACGCCCACCACCGCCGGAGCCAGCGCCGTGGGAATCGTAGGATCGCTGTAATTCGCAAAGTGCCGCACTCCGTTCACTTCCAGCGCGTGAATCTCCGTCCCAAAAGCTTCGCGCACCTGCCCCGCATGTCCCGAAAAATCGATACTCATACCGCTGGGATAAATCACGTTGATCGTAAATCCATGCGATTCCAGCCAACCGGTAATCGCGGCCATATCCTGCGCCGCCAATCCAAATCGCTGCCCATATTCCTGCGCGCCAATCCAGTTGTGATAATTCGCCGACCCGGGCGTGTGCAACTCGTCGATAAACTTGTTGAGCGCCACTTCCTGCTCCGGCGAGCGCCGCAGTTGCAGCAACATATGCTCCATCGGCGCATCCCAAGCCAAAGCCCCGCGATCGTTCGCCGCGGTAGCCTCCGGCCGCGTATTCCCGCCAAGCTTCACCACCTTCGCGTCGCTCACCTTCTCGGTAATCAAAGGCCGCGCCGTATTGGCAACCTGCGCCCGCGCCACGCCAGGAAAGCTCAAGACCAGCACAATCGTGACAGCCACAAGCGCGGCATTTCCCAAGACGAATCGTCGGTGCATGGTGCTCCTTTAAGCGGACGAAAGTTTGCTGTTACGCGGGCGCGGCAACGGCCGCAGCGTCCCAAGCCAAATTATGCAGTGTGAATTCCCTGACAGTGCCAAAGATGATAATTGTCTCCCCATATCAGGTCAACGCCCAAGTCTATCGAAATCAAGTCCCAGCAGGCATAGTACGAACGGCCAGATAAGTCACCTGTACGAAATCCCCCAACCCACATTTGCGCACAAATGGCGAACGGCCTAGAATCTCAGGCACATGCGCTCGCTTCGCATCATCGTGATTCTATTGGGCGTGCTCCTCGTCGGCGCGCAGCAACCCTCAAAAACGCTCAAGCTTTCGCCGCAAGGCTACGTAAACGATTTCGCCGGCGTCCTAAATTTAGAAACCAAACAAAAAATCGAAACCCTCTGCGGCGAAGTAGACCAAAAAGCCCACGCGCAAGTCGCCATCGTCACAGTCAATTCCCTCAACGGCGAATCGGTAGACCAATTCTCAATCGACCTGGCCATGGGCTGGGGCATCGGGCCAAAAGGAACGAAGCGCGGCGTGCTAATTCTGCTAGCCCCCTCCGAGCGCAAATACAGAATCGAAGTAGGCTACGGCCTGGAAGGAATCCTACCCGACGGCAAAGTAGGCTCCATCGGCCGCGAAGCAGTTCCGCTGCTACGCGACAGCAATTACAACGGCGCGGTGATGCTCATGACTCAACGCGTAGCCGAGACCATCGCCGCCGATCAAAAAATCACGCTGGCAACGCCGTCCGAAGTTCCCGCCAGCGCACCCGCACCAAGAAGTTCGCGAAGCATAAACCCAACCCTCATCATTTGGGGCATCTTCATACTATTCTGGCTCATAGGATTCATAATCCGCCAAACCCGCAAGAACGGGCGAGGCCGCCGCAGTGGCAGCTTCGTAGGCCCCTGGTTCTTTGGTGGCGGAGGCTTCGGCGGAGGCGGCTTCAGCAGCGGCGGCAGCTGGGGCGGCGGCGGAGGCGGAGGAGGCGGCGGTTTCGGAGGCTTCGGCGGCGGCAGCTTCGGCGGCGGCGGCGCCAGCGGCAGCTGGTAGGGGAGCACTCGTAGGGGAGGGCCGGGTTAGCCCTCCCGCCTTTAGGCCCCGCGGCTAGATTGTTACAAGGCCCTGTTCTTTGTAAAACGCGACTCGCAAATCCAAAATCACCCGATCGCAAAAAAGCAAAAAATGGAAAAAATACTAGTCGATCTGATCAAGCAACTAAAAACCGCCGCCGGCCCCAATCTAAAATCCGTAGTCCTCTACGGCTCCGCAGTAACCGGCGAATTCGCCGCGGGCCGCTCCGATCTAAATATCCTCTGCCTCGTCGAACACACCAGCCCCACCGATCTAGAAGCCCTACGCCCAGCCGTAGCCTGGTGGCTAAAACAAAACCAAGCCCCGCCCCTAGTCTTCACCATCGACGAACTCCACCGCAGCGCCGACATCTTCGCCATCGAGCTTCTCGATATCGTGGGCAATCACCGCACCCTCCACGGCCAAGACCCCTTCACAAATTTCGAAGTTCCCACCTGGCTGCATCGCCTCCAGGTAGAACGCGAACTGCGCACCAACTGGGTCCGTCTGCGCCGCGCCGTTCTAGCCGCCCCTGAAAAAAAGCGCGACTCCGTGGCACTAATGACTGGCTCGATCTCCTCCTTCGCCACTCTCTTCCGCCACGCCCTGCTAGGCATGGGCGAACCTCCACCAAAAACCACGCGCGAAGCCATAGAAAACGCCGCCCACCTGGTAGGCGGAGATCCCGCTCCGTTCCTGACCGTCCTCGATATCCGCGACGGCAAAAAGAAAGAATCCGATATCGACGTAGAAGCCACTCTCCACGGCTATCTAGAACTAGTCCAGCTAATCACCGACGAAGTCGACCGCCGCTTCCAACCCCGCCGCTGATGGCCTGCGGCAGAATTGTGTTACCGTATCGCCCCAGTCGCCCGGAGGAATCGGCATGAAAAAATCCGTCATCGTTCTAATCGTTCTGGTGCTGATCGTGGTCCTGCTCGGCGGAATGTACGCCGGCCGCCGCAATCAGATGGTCCGCAAAACCGAGACCATCCATTCCGCCTGGGCCCAGGTTGACAATGTCCTGCAACGCCGCGCCGACCTAATCCCCAACCTGGTCGCCACAGTGAAGGGCATCGCCGCGCAAGAACAAACCGTCTTCCACGATGTGGACGCAGCCCGCGCCGCATTACTCGGCGCAAAAACTCCAGAAGATCGCATCGCCGCCAACGGCCAACTCGACGGCGCGCTAGGCCGCCTCCTGGTGATCGTAGAAAATTATCCGCAACTCAAATCCAACGAAAGCTTCCTAAAGTTGCAAGACGAACTAGCCGGCACCGAAAATCGCATAGCCGTAGAACGCCAGCGTTACAACGACGCCATCCAGGACTACAACACCTACATAGGCCTCTTCCCCAACAACATCGTTGCCAGCATCGCCGGCTTCAAACGCAACGAAGCCTATTTCAAAGCGACCGAAGCCTCGCGCGAAGTCCCCAAAGTAGATTTCCCCCCGCCGAACCGGTAGGGGCCGGGGTCTGGTTATTGTTTTGATTTGAAAGAATTTTAACCCCCAAACCTAGTGCCAGAGCGGGCCGGTCGTAAACCCCGGCCCCTGCGACGGCCCAAAAACGCGTTTTGAAAACGGCTGTTTTCTCCCGATTAGAATTAGTTCTTGCCTTTGTTTTGTTGGAGTTGCGGCGTTTCTAATAAATTTGTCTCCCGATTAGAAATTGGGTTGTTTTCGATGTGGCGATGAGTGATTTCGCTGCGTTTTATTGGCTCTATGTATTCGCCGTTGTCGCCGATGCGGACGCTGGCGAGTATGGCGCGGATTACGTCGGCGCCGGTGACGCGTACGCTGGAGGCTTGTTCGATTACGTGATCGAGGGCGGCGCGGATGTGGCGGCGGCGAATGAGGGGGAGGCCGGTGGCTTCGACGTGGCGGTAAAAGGAGGAAAAGCTGCGGAGGCGGTGTTCGTTGACGATGGTGTTTGGGCTGACCCAGGCGAGGTAGGCTTCCTCGATCTCTTGGCGATCGGGGTGGTTGCAGATGGAGCATTTTCTGGAGTGGCGCTCGGGAGGTTGCTTGGAGAGGTGGAGTGGGGCTTCCGGGTTGCGGGGTTTGGGGGTTGAATCGAGTTGGGCGGGTTGGGGTTGGTCGGGTTTGGATTTGCGGGTGGGGGGATCGTAGATTACTCCGTCTTGCCATGTCGGGTATTCGAGTGGGGTGTTATTGGTGTTCATTGGTTTTGTCCTTTGGGCCTGTGGCCGGATTGATTTGAAGCTGTCGGGCAGTTGGTGAGGCGAGGTTGCTGCGCGGCTGGCTTTTGATTCCCTTTCTCAATGGCACCGGTGTGGAAGGTGCCAAATTTTGTCACTTGCTCGCAGTTCGAGCGAGGTAACATGGCATGGAATAGCGGATAAGTCAATATAAATTTGTGATGTCGGTGGGCGGGTATCGGACGGACGAAAGAGCACGTGCGACGGTGGGGACGCCATTGTGGGGTCCGGTCCGCCCAGGCGGAGGCCCGGGGTGGGGGTGGGTTTGGGGGTTGATTGTTTCGCAGAAAAACCAAAACCCAGTGCCAGTGCGGGCCGGTCGTAAACCCCGGCCCCTACGCAACCCGGTCGCAGGCGTTCTTGACCGTCCCGGCAGCGTGCGCTACGCTAAACGAAGTACTTTTTCCATTCGCTAACCCCCAAGGAGTTCGGCCGCCAACCTCGATGAAACAGACCGTACGATTGCTTGGAGATGCGTCCGAGTTCTGCGGCACCCTCGACGAGAACCTGAAACTCTTCGAATCCGCGTTGCAAGTGAACGCCAATTTGCGCGATGAAAAAATCGAGCTGGTGGGCGAGAGCGTACACGTGCAGGAAGCGGCGCGCTTAATCAAGGAATACAATAATCTGGTGCGCGACGGCAAGGCGCCCAGCAGCGACGAAATACAATCGTTGATCCGCATGGCTGCGGACGAGCCCGAAGCGCCTCTACGCGGGACTTTTTCGCCGGTGCGCGGGCCGCGCGCGATCGGCCGCAAGCAGATCACGCCGAAGGGCCTGAATCAGCGCCGCTACATGGAAGCGCTGGAATCTTTCGACATGGTTTTCGCGGTCGGCCCCGGCGGCACGGGAAAAACGTATCTCGCCGTCGCGATGGCGGTCCAGGCGCTGCTTTCGAAGCAAGTGAATCGCATCATTCTGGCGCGGCCCGCGGTGGAAGCCGGCGAGCGGCTTGGGTTTCTGCCCGGCACTTTGCAGGAAAAAGTGGATCCTTATATGCGTCCGCTGTATGACGCGCTCTACGATTTGCTCGATACCGACAAGCTCGAGCGCTTCCTCGAAAAAGGCATTATCGAAGTGGCGCCGCTCGCGTTCATGCGTGGCCGCACGCTGAATGATTCGTTCGTGATTCTCGACGAAGCGCAGAACACCACCAGCGAACAAATGAAAATGTTTCTGACGCGGCTCGGCTTCAATTCGAAAGCGGTGATCACCGGCGACATTACGCAAATCGATTTGCCGAACGACCGCCGCTCCGGCCTGATTGAGGCGATCGAGATCGTCGGCAAAATCGATGGCATCGCTTTCGTTTATTTCGATGAGCGCGACGTGGTGCGGCACAGTTTGGTGCAGCGCATCATCAAGGCTTACGACGAGCACGGCGCCTCCCAGCCCTATACGCCGGGCCGCGGCAACGCAGGGGCAGCGCGCGAAATTCTGCCGCGCATCCCGCGACCCTAAAAATCCGCCCATGGTACTCAATCGCCAGAGACGTGTACGTGTTCCCGTTGCGCCGCTTGAGCGCTTTCTCGGCAGCGTGCTGCGGCATTTCGAATTGCCGGCGGAAAGCGTCACGGTTTGCATCGCCGCGGATACGGATGTGGCGCGGTGGAATCGCGCCTATCGCGCCAAGCGCGGCTCGACGGATGTGCTTTCATTTCCAGCGAGCAGCAATGGCGCGGGCGCAAAAATATTGCGGCGATTGAAGAAACGCGGCGCACGCTCGCGCGCGGCGAAGCCCGAAGCAGCCGATTACCTGGGCGATATCGCCATCTCGCCGGTGGTCGCGCGGCGCAATGCCGAGCGCTTCGGCCGCTCGCTGTCCCTGGAATTGCGCATTTTGATTTTGCACGGAGTGCTGCATCTGCTGGGCTACGATCACGAAACCGATAGCGGCGAAATGGAACGCTACGAAAGCGAATTGCGCACGCGCTTCAAGCTGGCTTGATCATGCCCATCTTTCTATACACACTCGGCATACTCGGCCTGACCGCGGGCCTGGTAGTTTTCTCGTATCTCGATCGCGTGTATCGCGAGATGGGACGGGTGACCACGCGGCGCATTCACGATCATCTCGATGTTTTCGAATCGGACGTCGAGCCGCGATTGCATCTGGAGCGCCATCGCGCGGCCACGGTGTTCAGTTTGCTGTCGCCGCCTCTGGCTGTTGCTGGTCGCCGTCGAAACGACGCGCGGCATTTTGTTCTTTGTCCCGGGTAGCTGGGAAGCGGCGGTGGAGATTGTTTCGTTCCTGCTGATCGAAGTTGTGCTGGCGATGCAGTTCATTCCGTATGTGCTGGTGGCGCGGGCTTCGGGACGATGGTGCGCGCCGCTGGTGCCCGCGATCCGGATTTTTGTCTGGGCGGTTTGGCCGATTTACTCGATTCTCGATCTGGTGGTCTCGTTTCTGAACATTACCGATGAAGACAGCGAGCACGGCGCGCCGGAGCCGGAGCAGCAGGCCATTGAGGCGCTTGTCGAGGCGGCTACTGAAGAGGGAATTCTCGAGCAGGACGAAGCGCGCATGATCGAGCAGGTGGTGGAATTTAGTGATAAGCGCGTGCGCGAAGTGATGACGCCGCGGCCGGACGTGATTGCCATTTCGGCTGCTTCGACGCTCGAGCAATTGCGGAATCTTTTTGTCGAGTCGAAATTTTCGCGCATTCCGGTGTACGAGAAAAATCTGGACGATATGGCGGGGATTGTTTTTGCGCGCGACATTTTGAAAGTGCCGGAACGCGAGGCGCCGAATCGCACGGTGCGTGAATTGATGCGGCGGCCGATGTTTGTGCCGGATACCAAGCTGGGCTCCGATCTACTGAAAGAAATGCGGCGGAAGAGCGAGCAGTTGGCGATCGTCATTGATGAATATGGGTTGGTCGCTGGGATCGTGACCGTTGAGGATTTAGTCGAGGAAATTATCGGCGAGATCGAAGACGGCGATCGCGCGCCGGCGCCGGACGTGGTGCGCGAGCCTTCGGGGAGTTTGGTTTTGCGCGGGAGCGTTTCGGTGGAGAAATTGAAGGAGCTATTTGGAATTGAAATTGAGGAGACGCTGCAGAATGCCGGGGCGGCTACGCTGTCGGGGCTTTTGAATAGCGTCGTGGGGCATGTGCCTTCTACGGGCGAGAAGATTGATTACGATGGGTTGCAATTTGAGGTGCTGGAAGCGAATCAGAGGAAGGTACTGCGGTTGAGGGCGCGGCGTGCGGCTGGGGCCGCGCAATCGAGGATGGTTTAGATGATGGTGAGTTTCATGGGAACGAGTTTGGGAATGGTGAGGGCTAGTGGCTTTTAAATCTGGATTTATTGCTGTGGTGGGCCGGCCGAATGCCGGGAAATCTACTTTGGTGAATTCTTTGGTCGGGCGCAAAGTGGCGATTGTTTCGCCTAAGCCGCAGACTACGCGCAATCGCATTCAGGGGATTGTGAATCGCGAGGATGCGCAGATTGTGTTGATCGATACGCCGGGGATTCATCGCGCGGGCAATGCTTTGAGCAAGCAGATGATGAGCGAGGCGAAGCAGGCGATTGATGAGATTGACGTGCTTTCTTTGATCGTGGATGCGACGCTTGATTTTGGGGCGAACGATCGATCTACGCTTGAGTGGATCGAGCAGTTTCGCGGGACGGTGTTTCTGCTTTTGAATAAAGTGGATCGCATTGCGAAAGAGAAATTGCTTCCTTTGATTGATCGCTATCGTGCGTTGCGCGAGTTTGCGGAGATTGTGCCGATTTCGGCTTTGACTGGCGATGGTTTGCCGGATTTGGTGAAGACTTGGATTTCTTATTTGCCGGAGCATCCGGCTTATTTTCCGGCGGACCAATTTACCGATCAGCCGGAGCGGTTTCTGGCTAGTGAATTGATTCGCGAGAAATTGATTGGGGCTACGCATGAGGAATTGCCGGCTTCGTTGGCGGTGGCTGTGGATACTTTTGAGGAATCGGAAAAGTTGGTGCGGATTCGGGCTACGATTTATGTGGAGCGCGAGGGGCAGAAGGGGATTGTGATTGGCAAGCGCGGGGAGATGTTAAAGAAGGTGGGGACTGAGGCGCGCATTGAGATTGAAGGGTTGCTGGGGACGAAAGTTTTCTTGGAATTGTTTGTGAAGGTGCAGCCGAATTGGCGGCAGAAGCCGGGGATGGTTAGTCAATTGGATTGGCATCAGCAGTTGGATCGGTTAGGCGGGGAAGAGGAAGAGTAGCGCCGGCGTCTCTGCCGTCATTTTACGAGCGCGATTTCGTTGAGGGCTGTAGGCGCGGGCGGATTCGGATCGCGATTCGGAGAGTTTGCGGGATTTGGATGCGATCGGAAATTATCCGTCGCGTCGCAAACGCCGCTGTTGGTGCCCAGCGCTAAAGCGCATCATTTTATGCGGCGTTTTTTCGGAGCGCTGAAGCGCTCCTCCCCCTGCTGAAGCAGAGGGCTCCCACCGAAAAGCATAAAGCTGCCACCAAAAGAATGGCCTCAGGCTAATTCGCTCGCTCGGGGCGTTCTGCGGGTACGCCTGCTATTCCTAGGGATTTCATTTTGCGGTAGAGATGGCTGCGCTCGAGGCCTAGGGCGGCGGCGGCGCGGGTCATGTTCCAGCGATTTTCTTCTAGCTTGCGCAGGACGAATTCGCGCTCGTAGGCGCTGCGGGCTTCTTGCAGGCTGGCGTAGGGGCGTTGGGGGCTGCTGGACGCGCCGCGGAAAATTTCGGGGGGTAGATGATGCGGTTCGATGCGCAGGCCGGGGCTCATGATTACCAGGCGCTCGATCAGATTTTTTAGCTCGCGGACATTTCCTGGCCAGGTGTATTGCAGGAGCACTTCGAGGGCGGCGGGAGTTAGTTCCTTTTGGCGCTTGCCGTAAGAGCGGCAAAATTCGGACAGAAAATGGGCGGCGAGAATAGGGATATCTTCGGCGCGCTCGCGCAACGCGGGCACGGTGAAAGGAATCACGTTTAGGCGGTAGAAGAGATCCTCGCGAAACGCATTGCGTGCAATTTCCTCTTCGAGCTTCTTATTGGTAGCCGCGATCACCCGCACATCGACGCGCACCATTTGATTCGAGCCGATCGATTCCACGCGCTGCTCTTCGAGCGCGCGCAGGACCTTCGATTGCGTCTTTAGGCTCATGTCGCCTACTTCGTCCAGGAACAGAGTGCCGCCGTCGGCGCTTTGGAATTTGCCTAGCTTGTCTTCGCTGGCGCCGGTGAAGCTGCCTTTGCGGTGGCCGAATAATTCGGACTCGATTAGTTCTTCGGGGATTGCGGCGCAATTTACTTCTACGAATTGATTGTTGGAGCGGGCGCTTTGGGCGTGGAGCGCGCGGGCTACTAGTTCTTTGCCTGTGCCGCTTTCGCCGTAAATCAGGACGCGGCCGTTGGTTGGGGCGGTTAGGGCGATTTGCTGACGCAGGGCTTTCATTGGGACGCTATTGCCGAGGATTTGGTGGCGTTGTTCTAGTTCGGCGCGGAGACGGCGGTTTTCGGATTCGAGGCGGAGGAAGTCCAGGGCGTTGCGGATGGCCAGGACTGTTTTCTCTAGTGAGAGGGGCTTTTCCAGGAAATCGAAGGCGCCTAGTTTGGTGGCGCGTACGGCGGTTTCGATATTGGCGTGGCCGGAGATCATTACTACCATTGGCGGGGAATCCAGCTCGTTGATTTTTTCTAGGGTTTGCAGGCCGTCCATTTTTTCTAGCCAGACGTCTAGGATTATTAGATCGAAGCGGCGCTCTTCCAGGCGGCGGAGGCAATCTTCGCCGGAGGGGGCGGAGTCCACTTCGTATTCCTCGTCGCGTAGGAGCGCAGTTAGCGATTCGCGGATTCCGATTTCGTCGTCGACGATTAGGATGGAGGCGGGCATTTAGAAATTTAGTTTACCTTTTGCTTGTGGGTTGCGGTTGCTATTTCGTTACATCGGACACAGCCAGGAGTGGCTGTGCTACTGGGCTTCGCCGGATGTGCCATCGCCTGTGAAATCCGCGGTGGAGGAAGATTTTTCTGCTGGCGCGCCTGTGGCTGAGACCGCTGCTGGTTCCATTGCTGGGAAGCGGATTATGAATTTGGAGCCTACTGGTTCGTTGTCTTCTATTCTTAGGGAGCCGTTGTGTTCGGCTACGATTCGGCTGGCTATGGCTAGGCCTAGGCCGGTGCCTCGTTCTTTTGTGGAGAAGTGGGGGAGGAAGAGACGCTCTTTATCTTCGGGGGAGATGCCGTGGCCGGTGTCGGCGATTTCGATTTCTACGGCGTCGCCTTCTTCGCGTAGGCGGGTGACGACCGAGAGGCGGCGGAGTTTGGAATCTTCCATGGCTTCGGCGGCATTGTCGATGAGGTTGGTTAGCACGCGGCGGAGAAGTTCTTCGTCTACTTTCACCGCGGGCAGATTCGGCGCTAGCTCCGTCGATAACTGAATTCCGTCGAGCCGCCCCTGAAAGAGCGCGAGCGCACCGGTGACAATCTGATTGATGTCGGAAGGCGCGAGGCGGGCGGACGGGAAGCGGGCGAATTGCGAGAATTCATCGACTAGTGATTCGAGAGCATGGACTTCACGCTCGATCAGGCCCGCGCACTCTGCCACTAACGCTCCCATCTCGGTCTTGGCCACCGCAGGCGCCGAGCGTTCCAGGAATCGCTTCAGGCGCTGCGAGGAAAGCATGATCGGCGTAAGCGGATTCTTGATTTCGTGGGCGATGCGTTGGGCGACTTCTTGCCAGGCGGCGGCTTTTTGGGCGCGGAGAAGCTCGGAGAGATCGTCGATGACTACTACGAAGCCGGGGTTGGAGCGGCGAGTGCCGAGCGAGCTCACCGTGACTGCTGCGCGGACTAGGCGGCCGCCGGCGGCGATTTCGATTTCGCGGGAGGCTACGCCCATGCGCAGGGAGCGGCGGACCAGGGCGAGGACTGGGCGCGAGGCTTCTTCGCCGAATAGATCGCTTAGCGTGTGGGCTTCGCGGGCGTGTTCGCCTACGATTGCTACCACCGCTGAGTTCACGCGGGAGATGCCGCCGTCGGCGTCGAGTGAGAGAACGCCGGTGGGAATATTTTCTAGGATCGCTTCCATTAGTTTGCGGCGGCGGTCGCGCTCTTCGAAGGCTTGCTGCAGGTTGGTGGTGAATTCGTTGATCTGCCGGCGGCCTTCGCCGAGTTGCGCGGTCATTTCGTTGAACGAGGTGACCAGCGTGCCTAGCTCGTCCTGCGCTTGAATTGCTACGCGATGATCGAAATTTCCGTGGGCTACTTCCTGCGTGGCTTCGGCCATGGCTTGAATCGGAACCGTGACTTGCTTCGAGAGGAAGAGAGCTACCCAGGTGGTGGAAAAGAGGAGCAGTACGGTGACGAGCAAAAGCGCGAGGAGAATCTGGTTTTTGTAAACGCGAATTTGCTGGCGCTGTTGCTCGTACTCGTGGGTTTGGCTCTCGATGGTGCTGATGCTGGTTAGAAATCCGGGGCCTAGGCGTCGCCCGACGTAGAGACGGCCGCCCGAGACCGGTGCGGCGCCTGTGATGTAGGCGTCTGTGTCGGTCTGCCAGACTTCTACGCCCGAAGGTAGCGTGCGCGCAAATTGCAGAGTGTGCCTGCGCTAGCGCGGGCGGGGCGGCCTGGGCGATTCCGTTTGTGCGGTCGACGATCCAGATTGCGTCTAGCCCAATCGAACCTCCCGATTTCGATTGTTCGAGTACGGCGGCTACGCCGCGGTCATCTAGTGAGGGAGCCAGGCGCGCGGCGCGCATGTTCAGGCGCTCGTGGACTTCGTGGGAATATTCGTTGAGTAGCTTTTGGCTTTCGGCGTTGGCAATTTCTAGCGGCTTCGGAAACCAAAGATTGAGCGTGCGATTGACCAGCGAATAGCTGAATAAGAAAAGAAAAACTAGCGGCAGCAGCGAAACGCCCATCGCGCCGAAAACCATCTTGGTTTTGAAGCGCGAGCCTAGCAGGCCGGCTTTGCGTTCGTTCCAAAGGCGCAGGAGGCTGCGCAGCAGGACCAAGCCGAAAACCAAAAACGCTACGAAGATAAATGTAGATAGCGCGAAAAGAATGACGAGCGAGTTGCCTTGCTCGGGATGGACCGGGGCGCGCAGCGAGCCGAGCGTGAAAATCGTGGCCGCGAGCAGGACGACGGAAAGTCCGCCTACGGCCATCCAGAGTTTTCGCGTCCAGGAGCGCTGCTTCAACGGCTCTCCTTCAGAAACGGCTCGAGCGGGCATTGCGAGCAAAGGGCCTCGCGCCCGCGGCACCAATTTTTTCCGACCTGTACGAATAACGCGTGCAGCTCATTGTACTGCGCGGCATCAGCCGGGAAAATCTGCGAGCACCAATTGCTGCACTTCATCGTAACTCGCCTTTTCGCTGACCCATCCATGCCGCTGCAAGATTCGCTTCGTGTAAGTATCCACCACGAAGACGGGATGCTTGCCGGCATAGAGCAGGATCGAATCGGCAGTTTCCGGTCCGATACCGAAGACGCCTAACAATTTCTCGCGGAGCTCGTCCGTAGGTGTTCGAAACATTCGCGCTAACGATCCGCCGTACTCCGTCGACAGAAATTTACAGAAGGCCTTGAGCTTCTTGGCTTTCTGCCGAAAGTATCCAGAAGGACGGATGAGCCGGGCCAGGCGGGGTGTGGAAGCCTTGAGCATCGCGAGAGGGTAGAGCATTCGCGCCGAGCGCAAATTGGCGATGGCCTGCTCGACGTTGGTCCAGGAAGTATTCTGCGTGAGGATGGCGCCGACAACAATCTCAAATTGAGTCTTTGGCGGGCCACCAATGTTGGGGGCCGAGGGCTGTGGAGAGGTGGTTATAGTACCCGACAATCGGTGGCAAACCGGGAGCCAAAGTTTGTCGCTCGGGTGCCGATTTATGTCGGGAGGTCACCTGCGGGCTACTTTCCACAACGTGTAACGCGGTCGCCTGCATTTAGAAGCGAAGATAGCGATGCGTGGCGGGCAAGTCAAGCCAGCTGTCCTGTACTAACGGACATACCTGTCCTTTCGTACAGGGGGTTGCCTGTTACATGACGATGGGCAGAAGGGATTCCCATTCTGACTCATTGCGCGTGCTAGCCTTTTGAAACCGGCGAAGTATGCCGTTGGGGTGGTGGCGTGTCTTCCAGGCTCGGCGACATTCTAGTTAAAGACAGCCTGATCTCAGCAGATCAGTTGAAGCAGGCCCTCGACTATCAGAAGAAGAATGGGGGCAGGCTAGGAACTTGTCTGGTGAAGATGGGATTGGTGAGCGATGAGGACATCACCGCGGTCCTGTCCCGGCAGTATGGCGTCCCCTCCATCAACCTACGGTTCTACGAAGTGGACCCCTCGGTGATCAAGCTGGTCCCCCAAGAGACGGCCGTGCGGTACCAGATCGTGCCGCTTTCGAGGGTGGGGTCGACTTTGACCATCGCCATGACGGACCCGACCAACGTGTTTGCCATGGACGATATCAAGTTCATGACCGGGTTCAACGTGGAGCCGGTGGTGGCTTCGGAGACGGCGATAACCGAGGCGATTGGGAAGTTCTACGGGTCGGTGGAAGCGGGCGAAGAGCTGGACAAGGTCATGAAGGACCTGGCCGGCGAAGAAACCGAGATGGAATTGGCGGCCGAAGAGGCCGAGATGGACCTGGCGGCGCTGGAACGCGCGGCCGACGAAGCGCCCATCATTAAGTTGGTGAACCTGGTGCTGACCGACGCGGTGAAGCGGGGCGCCAGCGACATTCATATTGAGCCTTACGAGAAGGAATACCGCGTGCGGTTCCGCATTGACGGCATTTTGCAGAACGTGATGGCGCCGCCCTTGAAATTGAAGGATGCCATCACTTCGCGCGTGAAGATCATGGCCAAGCTGGACATCAGCGAAAAGCGGTTGCCGCAAGACGGCCGCATCATGATCAAGTACGTGCGCGACGGGAAGAAGAAAGAACTCGATTTCCGCGTTTCGACGGTTCCGACGCTGTTTGGCGAAAAAGTCGTGATGCGGTTGTTGGACAAAGAAAACCTGCGCCTGGACATGACCAAGCTCGGTTTCGAGCAAGAGTCGCTGTCTAAATTCGAACACGCCATTCTGAAGCCCTACGGCATGGTGCTGGTCACCGGCCCGACCGGTTCCGGAAAAACCAACACGCTCTATTCGTCGGTCGCCCGATTGAATACACCTGAAACCAACATTATGACGGCCGAGGATCCCGTCGAATTCCAACTGGCCGGAATTAACCAGGTGCAGATGAAGGAGCAGATCGGACTGAACTTCGCTTCCGCGCTGCGCGCTTTCCTTCGTCAAGACCCCAACATCATTCTGGTCGGCGAAATCCGCGACTTCGAAACGGCGGAAATCGCGGTGAAGGCCGCGCTTACCGGCCACTTGGTGCTCTCGACGCTGCACACCAACGATGCACCTTCGACCGTCAGCCGCTTGATGAACATGGGTATTGAACCGTTCCTGGTGGCCACTTCGGTCAACCTGATTTGCGCGCAGCGCCTGGTTCGCCGCATTTGCGTCGCGTGCAAAGAGCCGCTGCCCGTGCCCGAACAGACCCTTACCGACGCGGGTTACCGGCCCGACGAAGTTAAGACTACCCAAGTGTTCCACGGACGCGGCTGCACCACCTGCAACAACACCGGCTACAAGGGCCGCGTCGGATTGTACGAAGTAATGGAAATCAACGACGACTTGCGCGAATTGATTTTGGTGGGTGCGTCTTCTTTGGAGTTGAAGAAGAAAGCACTCGAGATGGGCATGATCACTTTGCGCCGCAGTGGCTTAGTGAAGATGGCTTCGGGACAGACCACGATGGAAGAAGTGTTACGCGAAACTGTGATCTAAGAGAGGACCGCCATGGCTGGAATCACACTGAGTGAGTTGCTGAAAAAGATGATCGAGATGGGAGGCAGCGACTTGCATTTGTCGACGAACAGCCCACCGCGCATTCGCGTGCACGGGAAGCTGCGCCCACTCGACATGCCGCCTCTCACCGCGGCGGATACGAAGGCGCTGGCGTATTCGGTGCTGACCGACGCGCAGAAGCACCGGCTGGAAGAAAGCCTGGAGCTGGACTTCTCGTTCGGGTTGAAGAGCCTGGCGCGCTTCCGCGGCAACATCTTTCCATCAGCGCGGAGCTGTGGCTGCTGTGTTCCGTACCATTCCTTGGGAGATCAAGGGCTTCGAAGCGCTCGGTCTGCCGCAGGTGGTGAAAGTTCTCTGCGACAAGCCGCGCGGATTGGTGTTCGTGACCGGGCCGACCGGTTCGGGCAAGTCGACGACGCTGGCCGCCATGCTCGACAAGATCAATAGCGAGCGCGACGAGCACATGATCACCATCGAAGACCCGATCGAATTCTTGCACAACCACAAAAAGTGCCTGGTCAACCAGCGCGAAATTCACTCGGACACGCACTCGTTCGCGAATTCGCTGCGTGCGGCATTGCGCGAAGATCCGGACGTGGTGCTCATCGGCGAAATGCGCGACCTCGAGACGATTGAGTCCGCGCTGCGTATCGCGGAAACCGGCCACTTGACGTTTGCTACGTTGCACACGAACTCGGCGGTGTCGACGATCAACCGTATCGTGGACGTCTTCCCGGCGCACCAACAGCCGCAAGTTCGCGCGCAGCTCTCGATGGTGCTGGAAGGCATCCTTTGCCAATCGTTGCTGCCACGCGTGGATGGACGCGGGCGCGTCATGGTCATGGAAATTCTGGTGCCCACGGCCGCCATCCGCAACCTGATCCGCGAAGACAAAATTCACCAGATTTATTCGGCAATGCAAACCGGAACCGGCGCATCGGGCATGCAGACGTTTCAACCAGAGCCTGGCGAACATGTATTTCCAGAAGCTCATCACGCTGGAAGTGGCATTGATGCGGTCGTCGAATCCGGACGAGTTGCAGGACTTAATCAACCGGGGCGTGACGTCGCCGAATCAGGGCGGAATTCGCACACCGGTCCGGCGCTAATAGCGCGGCAGGGAATCAAGGAGGAAGGAAATGCCAGTCTATACGTTTCGGGGTACCAACCGCTCCGGGGCAGTAGTTTCCGGCGAGCGCACGGCGGCGAATAAAACCGAACTCGCGGCCATGCTGCGGCGGGAACAGGTCAACGTGTCGAAGATGTCGGAGAAGGGCCGGGAATTTAATATTCCGACGTTTGGAACCGGCGTTGACTCCAAGGAACTCGCCGTATTCACGCGGCAGTTCTCGGTGATGATCGACGCAGGTCTTCCGCTGGTGCAGTGCCTGGAGATATCTGGCCAACCAGCAGGAGAACAAGACGTTTCAGAAGGTGTTGACCGGCGTGCGTGCTTCGGTGGAAGGCGGCGCGACGCTGGCGGCTTCGCTCAAGCAATTCGACAAAGTATTTGATGCGCTGTACTACAACATGGTGGACGCCGGAGAGACGGGCGGTATTCTCGACACCATTCTGCAGCGGCTGGCGACGTATATTGAAAAGAACGTGCGGTTGAAGCGCGCGGTGCGATCGGCGTTGATTTATCCGACGGCCGTCATCGGCATCGCGGGTCTGGTCATCACCCTGTTGCTGTGGAAGGTCGTGCCGATTTTCGTCACCTTGTTCAATGGACTGGGCGCGGAATTGCCGCTGCCTACGCGCGTGGTTATTGGCATCAGCACGTTTATCGGTAGCTGGTATGGATTTTTCATCTTCGCGGCCTTTGTCGGTACGGTGGTCTCTTTGGCGTGGTGGTACAAGACGCCGCAAGGGCGCCTGACGATCGACACCATCGTGTTGAAACTACCGGTGCTGGGCATGTTGATGCGCAAGATTGCTGTGGCGCGTTTCACTCGTACACTGGGCACTTTGATTTCGAGCGGCGTTCCTATCCTTGAGGGGCTCGACATCACCGCACGCACCGCAGGCAACGCGGTCATCGAAAGAGCCATCATTGCTACTCGGAAGGCGGTTGAGGCGGGGCGCTCGCTGGTTGATCCGCTGAAGGAAAGCGATGTGTTCCCCGGCATGGTCACGCAGATGATCGGCGTCGGCGAACAAACCGGTGCGATGGACGCCATGCTGCAGAAAATCGCGGACTTCTACGAAGACGAAGTGGACGTGGCCGTGAAGGACATGCTCACTCTTCTCGAACCGATGATGATCATGTTCCTCGGAATCGTGGTCGGCGGCATCGTGGTTTCTTTGTACTTGCCGCTCTTCTCCCTGATTTCCAAGTTGGCGGGATAAGGGAGCAGGGAATTATTGCGGGTTCGGGGAATTCGCACTGCGCGGATTCCCCGGCAGGATTGTTTGTTGGGGGTAAGCGGCGCCGGGCTGGCGGGAATGAATCCGGGTTCTTTGCGGCCAGGGCCTCGCCCGTGGGAAACGCATGGAACTCTCGTACAATACGGGCGATTGGCTTCCGTGGCTGGGGCGCGTTCGCTTCCTGATCATCACGTCGCTGGTGGCGCTGGTGATTTTCGTGCGGGACGTGACGCATCTCGCGCTGCCTACCAAGTTTTTTGCTCCGACCATTGTCCTGTGGTATTCGCTGGCTATCCTTTTCGTGATTCTCTTGCGCTGGATGCCGCGCGCTTCGTGGCATGCGCCGCTGCAAGTGGCTTGCGACGCGGCCATGATTTCGGCGGTGGTTTATGCCACCGGAGCGCACGATAGCTATTTCACTTCGCTGTATCTTTTGATCGTGCTGATGGGGGCGATTTTATTTTCGCGGCGCGGGGCGATGCTCACCGCCGCTGGCAGCTTCATTCTTTTGTGTTCGGTTGTCGAGCTGGCGTATTACAACGTGATCCCGCGAAACTCGTCTTCTGTTTTAAGCCCGCGCGGTCTGGAATTCTGGCTGGCCACGAACCTGTTTGCTTTCTTCGGTGTCGGTTACCTCGGTTCGCTTTTGTCGGCTTCGCTGCGGCATAAGGGCTTCGAGCTGGAAGAAAAACGCGAGGAAATTCGCGATCTGCAAGCGTTCAATGAAGACATCATTCGTTCGATGCGCGGCGGCCTGCTTACCGTCGATCTGGAAGGGCGGATCGTGTTGATGAATCGCGCGGGAGCGGATATTACCGGGCGCGGCGACGGTCCCAACCGCGCTACGCACGTGCGCGACATTTTTCCTGGATTTTGGCCGATCGAGATGGACGAGCGCGGCACGCCTTTAGCGCTGCGCAAAGAGGTTGAGTGCCGGACGCCTTACGGCGTGGTGCGCTTTCTTGGCATTTCCATTTCGCCGTTGCGCACGGGGCAAAATCAGCTGAGCGGCTACGTTTTCAATTTTCAGGATTTGACGGAACTGAAGCGGCTGGAGCATGAAGTGGCGGTGCAGGACCGCATGGCGGCGCTGGGACGGCTCTCGGCGGCTATCGCGCACGAAATTCGGCAACCGCTTTCGGCGATGACCGGCGCGCTGAAGGCATTGGCTCGTCTGGCGCCGCTGGATGACGACGATCAGCGGCTGGTGCAGATTGTCTCGCGCGAATCGCAGCGCTTAAATCAAATCATCACCGACTTCCTGGAATACTCGCGCGAGAAAAATTACGAGTTCAGCGATCAGAACGTGCTGGCGCTGCTGGAAGAAACGCTGATGCTGGTGGAGCACCAGCCCGATTTCGCCGAGAAATATCAGATCGAGCGTAAATTCACTTCGGCGGTGGTGCGCGCGCGCGTGGATCGCAATCGACTGAAGCAAGTTTTCTGGAATTTGCTGAACAATGCGATGCGGGCGATGCCCGACGGCGGCGTGATCACCATTAATCTGCAGGCCGAAGCCGTGTGGCTGAAAATTTCGATTCGCGATACCGGCATCGGCATCGATCCTTCGGAAGCGGCGAGAATCTTCGAGCCTTTCCAGTCGAATTTTGTGGAGGGCACGGGCCTCGGCCTCGCCATCGTGTATCAAATCGTGCAGGCGCATGGCGGACGGATCCTGTTGAACTCGGAAAAGGGGCAGGGCGCGGAATTCATCATCGAATTGCCGAAAATGGGCAAGGGCCGGCGCAAGGCCGCCGGGGGTTCGCCGCAATTGGAATCCGAGTCCGCCATAGAAGCCGTGAGGCAGGTCTAAATTATGGCTCACGTGCTGGTGGTCGATGACGAGCGCTCCATCTGCGAACTACTGGAAATTACTTTTCGCAAGGACGGCCATCGTGTGGAGCTGGCCTCGAGCGGGGAACAGGCCAAGCGGCGCCTGGAAACGCAGCTGTTCGACATCATCGTTTCCGACATCAATATGCGGGACATGAGCGGCGTCGATCTGCTGCAATATGCGCGGGAAGTTTCGCCTGAGACGGTCTTTATCCTGATCACCGGAGTGCCAACCCTTTCTACCGCCATCGATGCGGTGAATTTCGGCGCGGACCGCTACGTGATTAAGGGCGACTCGTTGATCGACGAATTGCGGCAGGCGGTGGCCAAGATTTCCGAGAGCATCGAGTTGAAGAAAGAAACCGGCATTCTGCGCCGCGAATTGCGCCGGCTTACCGGGCTCGACCACATCATCGGCACCAGCCCGAAGATGCGCGAAATTTTCGAGCTGATTCAGACCATCGCGCCGCAATCGAGCCGCGTGCTGATTACCGGCGAAAGCGGCACGGGAAAAGAATTGGTGGCGCGCGCCATCCATGAAAATAGCGCGCGCTCGAAGAAGCCGTTCATTACGATTAATTGCGGGGCGTTTCCGGAAACGCTTCTTGAATCCGAACTCTTTGGTTACATGAAAGGCGCGTTCACCGGCGCGGGCGAAAATCGCCATGGCCTTTTCAAGGCGGCACACGGCGGGACGCTGTTCATGGATGAGATCGGCAACATGAGCCTCACGATGCAGGTGAAGCTGTATCGTGTGCTGCAGGAAGGGAAGGTTCGGCCGCTGGGCAGCACGGTGGAAGAGGACGTCGACGTGCGGGTAATCGCGGCCACCAACAAAGACTTCGAAAAAGAAATTGCCGAAGGGCGATTCCGCGAAGACCTCTATTACCGGCTGAGCGTAATCCCCATCCATCTGCCGCCGTTGCGGGAACGCCGTGAAGACATCGCGCTGCTGGCGCGCTCGTTCCTGGATCGCTATCGCAAATCAATGTCCAAGGCTGTTGAGGCCATCGAGCCAAAAGCCATGGAGCGCCTGGAAGCCTATGACTGGCCGGGGAACGTCCGCGAGCTCGAAAACACCATCGAGCGCGCTGTGGCGCTTGAAACCGGCCGATGGATCACCATGGAAGGACTTCCGGAACGCATCACCCGATACTATCAGGAGCACCGCCCTGATCTGCAGCCTACCAACCATGACCATCTGGTGCCCGAAGGCGGCCTGGACCTCGAGCAAAAGATCGGGGAAATCGAGCGCGCCTATTTGCTTGCCGCCCTGGAATGCACCGGGGGCGTGCGGGTGCGTGCTTCCGAACTGCTCAAGATGAGTTACCGCTCGTTCCGCCACTACGCCAAAAAACACGGCGTTTAAACTTTTAGCCGCTCGTTCATGCTTTGACTTTTTCAGCCGATGCAAGTTAGTGAAGCCTTTCTGCTTTGCAGCTTGTCCGGAGAGCGCCAACTTCGACGAACTCCGGGCCAGCGGGAGACTAAAAGAGTCTGATTTGAGGGCAAGTTGCCGCACGGGGGCATTCTGCAGTGACGAAAAATGTCGATTTCCGAGCGGTGCGGGCCATTTAGGGAATCAGCCGGCTGAAATGCAGAGGTGGTACGCGGTCAAGTCTATGCATTTAGGCACTTTATGCCGAAACGATGTGGTACTGGAACTAGGCGCGATTGTGGCAGTAGAGTTGCACTTAGTAGCAGCGGCACCCCCGCCAGGGAGCCCGAAGAGTTCTTAGTAACGCTGTCCAAATCTCAAGGAGAGAAGATGAAAAGGAATCAGAAGGGTTTCTCACTAATCGAATTGCTGATCGTCGTGGCCATCATTTTGATCATCGCGGCGATTGCTATTCCGAACCTCTTGAAGGCCCGCATTGCGGCCAACGAGTCTTCGGCGGTCGGCACGCTGCGCACGATTAACACTGCAGCGGTCACCTATCAGTCGACCTATAACAACGGTTTCCCCCAGACGTTCGCGATCTTCGGCGGCGCACCTCCGGGAAATTGCGGCGCAGCGAACCTGCTCGATACGACTTTGACGACCACCGGGCAGAAGAGCGGCTACACCTTGACCTACACCCAAGTGACGGCTTTGACTGCGGCAGCGACTGGCTGCGGCGCTCCTGGTTCGGCCACTTACGTTACGGGTGCAGTACCACTGAGCGTGAACGCGACGGGTAACCGCACGTTCTGCAGCGACGAATCCGGCGTGATCCACGTGGATCCGACGGGCGGCGCAGCGCCGGCCACAGACGTGGCTTGCGAAGCTCTCTCGGCACTCCAGTAACCAATTCGTAATTCGGCGAATGGGGAGGAAGCTTGGCTTCCTCCCCGTTTCGCTTTTTTAGGCTCGTCCAGTTTGAAGCAGTGTTCTGAAAGCTTCAGAAGGATTGCTGGGGGGATGTACCAGGCAACCGTAGTTTTGCAGCCGCCATCCTGCTTGTGAAGCAAGCTCCCGACTGTCATAATAATCGAGGTAGGCTTGATGTCACGATTGCTACACCAACTCTTTAACTCGTTCGTTACTGCTGTTCCGCGTAAGCATCCCCAAGCCTATCCTGCCAGTTCCGCGGCTTCCCATACGAGCCAGATTGCTCGAGAGACCGATTCCGTGCAGCCGTTCAGGCTCGATGAGCGAAGGGTCGTGCGGGCACGCTCTGCGGATATATGGCAATTTGCGTCGACATAAAATGTCAGTTTCGAGAGGGAGCCAATCCGGGAAGTAATCGTCGTGACACTTTGCCGTTTTGGTTCACTCGCAAGTAGTTGCAGCAGCTAGAGTTGTAGACTTGGGCCACATCTAAGCAGCGGACCTCGCGGCTGGCATCCCAGTTGCAATAGTCAGTGTATGACGCCAGCGCGTCGGCCCCTTCGGCACGAATGCTGTGTGCTCAAGTTGGGAATTCAAGGAGAGAAGATGAAAAGGAATCAGAAGGGTTTCTCGCTAATCGAATTGCTGATCGTCGTGGCGATCATTTTGATCATCGCGGCCATCGCAATTCCGAACCTCCTAAAGGCCCGCATTGCGGCCAACGAGGCTTCGGCAGTCGGCACGCTGCGCACCATTAACACGGCAGCGGTCACTTATCAATCGACGTTCAACAACGGTTTCCCGCAAACATTCGCAATCTTTGGCGGCGCACCTCCAGGGAATTGCGGCGCGGCGAACTTGCTGGATACGACCTTGACGACCACGGGTCAGAAGAGCGGCTACACCCTGACGTACACCCAAGTGAAGGCTCTGACTGCGGCAGCCACCGGCTGCGGCGCTCCGGGTTCGGCAACCTACGTAACGGGTGCGGTACCTCTAAGCGTGAACGCCACGGGCAACCGCACGTTCTGCAGCGACGAATCCGGCGTGATCCACGTGGATCCGACGGGCGGCGCAGCACCGGCAACGGATACGGCTTGCGAAGCACTCGCTTCCTTGCAATAGAATTTTCACCTCGCGATCGGGGAGAGAGCTTCGGCTCTCTCCCTTTTCGCATAACTAAGGCGGAGGATTCGGAGACACTGCAATGCGCGCTCAAGCTCAACTCGGCGAAAGGGAAGTGCGGCGGACCGGCTCGGCCGGTTTTTCGCTTATCGAACTTCTGATCGTTGTGGCGATCATCCTGATCATTGCCGCTATCGCTATACCCAATCTCTTGAAGGCACGCATGTCGGCGAACGAAGCTTCGGCAGCAGAGAACTTGCGGACCATTACTACCGCAGCAGTGGTTTACAACTCGACCTGGAACAACGGGTTTCCACCAACTTTTGCGACGTTTGGCGGTCCGGGCGGCAATTCGTCGACCTGCGATTTCGCGCAGTTGGTCGATAACACCCTGGTGAACGCGCCAAATCAGAAGAGCGGTTATCAATTCGCGTACACTGTTTCTGGTCCGACGGCGATCGTTGCTCCTACTTGTTCGGCGCCGGGATTTTTTCAGTACGTGGTATCAGCGACACCGCTGACGGTCGGATTTACCGGCAATCGTAGTTTCTGCAGCGATCAGCCCGGCATCATTCATTTCGACGCTACTGGCGCCGTTACTGCTACGCCGGCGGCTTGCGAGGCGCTGCCGGCCTTGCAGTAGGTCTTCGTTTAATCACGGCTTCTCTGCGGGCTCTTTTCGTCATTCAAGCTAAGCGCCAAAATTACGGCTCGTACGTCATCATTCGGGGCATCGCCGCACAAAAACGCCGGCAGAGACGCCTGCGCTACGGGACGGGCAGGGGCGACCTTCCGGGCCAACATGCATCCTGTTAGACTGGTCTCGTGAATTTGTTTCGCGTCGCATTTCTGCTTGCTCTCGTTCTTCCCCACGCAACGCAAACCGTTGCGGAAATCGTCCACGCCGTGGAAGCCCGTTACGCGCGGGCGCACACGCTCGAAGCCAAGTTCTATGAACGGTATCGCGCCTCCGGGCAGCCCGGGCAATCGGAATCCGGGACGGTTTATTTTTCGAAGCCTGGGCGGATGCGCTGGGAGTATGAATCGCCTTCGACGAAATTGTTTCTGGTCGATGGGGTGAATGTTTGGCTCTACGTGCCCGCCGATCGCACCGCGAGCCGGGCGAAATTGAAGGAGAGCGACGATTGGCGTACGCCGCTGGCTTTGCTGACCGGCAAAATTCATCTGGACCGGTTGTGCGGAAAGATCGAGCTGATCACATCGACCGGTGGCGCCAATGGGCGTGTCCGGGGATGCTCCGCTTGATCCGCGCAATGTGGTTTTGAATTGCATGCCGCGGGCGCTAGGCTGCCGGAAACGAAGATAGTTCGGGCTTCCGGCAGATACTTTTTGAGGTTGACCCGGAATATCACCTGGTGCGCGTGGTGGTTCGCGAGCGCGGGGGACACGGAGACGGAGTTTCGCTTCGGCGATTGGCGGGAGAATGTGGCGGTGGACGAGGCGAAATTTCACTTTGACCCGCCGCTGGGAGTGAGCGTGGTAAATGCGGAAGATTTGGCGCGGGGAATTCACTAGCGCCGTGCCAGTGGCTAGTCCAGGAGGCCGGCGAGTACGATCGGATTCCGACATCTTGCTGTGGCGGACTGACCGTTTTCCGCCGCATACCATGCCGCACTAAAGGGCATGCCCTACGAATGCATTTGCTCGTCTCCGCGGCCCGGCAGGGCCGGCGTCACGCGACGTGACTGGTTGCGTACGAAAAGACGCGGCGGCTAGGCAAAGAGTTGGCTGCCAACGGCATCTTTAGAGGGGTGCCCCAGGTTCCTGGAAGGCATGCCGCCGACCCCCGACCCCCGGCTCCTCGCTATTTCACTACTGGCAGCAGAGCGCGCAGCGCCGTGGCACGGGCTTCCGCGCGGTTGTGCTAGACTTTAAGCCTGTGGAAAAAATCAGCGTCAGGGAACGCTTCGCTTAATGGCTGAGTACGTTTGCAAAATCGCGGATTCCACCGGGCGTGTGTTTCGAGCAGGTGGAGACTGCGCTTTCTGAAAATGAAGCGCGCCACCGGCTGTCGGAGCGCGGGTTTTACGTTTATTCGATTAACCGGAATTTGGGACTGGCTAGCCGGTTCCGGCGTTCGGGCTCGAGCCGACTTGGTGCGCGGGCAGGACTTCCTGATTTTCAATCAGCAATTCAATACTTTGATCAAGGCCGGTTTGCCGATTTTGACGGCGCTCGATTTGCTGGCCGAGCGGGCTGCTGCGCCGCGATTGCGTCCGCTGCTGGCGGATGTGCGCGAACGGGTGCGTACCGGGGCGCTGCTTTCTGAGGCGCTGGTGGCGCAGGCGGTGTTTCCGCCGGTGTATACGACTTCGGTGATGGCCGGCGAGAAGAGCGGCAGCCTGAGCACGGTTCTCGATCAATACATTGCGTACCAGAAGACGACCAGTTCGTTTTTCAGCCGGTTGAAGAACGTGCTGATTTATCCGAGCATTTTGATTGTGATGGTTGTGATTGTGCTGTCGTACCTGGTGACATTTGCGGTGCCGCGATTTGCGGAATTGTATAAAGAATTGAATGTGCAGTTGCCGACGATTACGCGCATCGTGCTGGCCATTTCGTTGCCGTTGCGCGAGTACATCTTTTTCGTGTTGGCGGGCATAGGCATTGTCGGAACGCTGCTGTTTTTGTGGGCGCGCAGCGAGGCTGGGGCGCTGGTGATCGACCGGTTCAAGCCAAGCGTTCCGGTGATCGGAAACATTTGGTTGAAAGCGCAGATCGCGCAGTTCGTGCGGACGCTGTCGACGCTGCTTGCCGGCGGCTCGCCTTTGGTCAACGCGCTTGATACTTCGGCTGACGCGATGGGCAGCAAATTGATTTCGACTTCGGTGCGGAAGGCCGTGGCGCAGGTGCGCGAAGGCACGCCGCTGCATACGGCGCTGCTGGAAACGCACGTGATGCCGGACCTGGCGCTCGAGATGATCGAGGTCGGCGAGGCTTCCGGCGCGCTGGCGCCCATGCTGACCAGCGTGGCGGAATTTTACGAACAGGAAGTGGATTTGAAACTCACGGCGATCCTGGCGTGGGTGGAACCTGCAATCTTGGTGATCATGGCCGCCGTGATCGCGTTTATTTTGATTGCACTCTACCTGCCGATGTTCTCGTTGACCGCCGGGACAGTTCAGGGGTAATAGGGAATGAGCGTAACAAATCGAACGCCGGCGCCGCCCGCGCAGCCTGACCCGCAGGCGGAGGCTGAGCGCAGCAAGCTTTTGGCGCAGCGCTATCGCTGCACTTTTATTGATCTGCGCGACCAGCGCATCGATCCGGAGCTTTTCCGCAGCATTCCGGCCGAGCTGATGTTCCGTTACAACTTTGTGCCGCTTGAAGCGCACGATCATTCGCTGGCCATTGCGGTTTCCGATCCGAGCCAGGTGCTGGTGAACGACGAGCTCTCGCTGCTTCTCGGCAAGAAGCTGCAAATTAAGGTTGCCACTGCTACGCAGATCGGCGACATCCTGAAGCGCACCGAGCAATCGCAGCGCGTGCTGGATCAGGCTACTGAGGGATTCACGCTGCAAGTGGTGGATGTCGACGAGGAGAGCGAAGAAAACATCACGATGGAGAAGTTGACGCGCGATACCGGCGTCAGCCCCGTCGTGCGCTTGGTCGATACGGTGATTTTTACGGCGCTGGAGCGGCGCGCTTCGGATATTCACATCGAGACTGGGAATACGGAAGTGGTGGTGAAGTACCGCATTGACGGCGTGCTGCAACACGCCATGGCGCCGCTCGGCAAGGAATGGCACGCTACGATTCTTTCGCGGATCAAAGTTATGAGCGAGTTGGATATTGCTGAGCGCCGCGTGCCGCAGGACGGACGTTTTCGCGTGCGCTACAAGGGCCGTTTTATCGACTTCCGCGTTTCGATCATGCCTTCGATTCACGGTGAAGATGCCGTGCTCCGCGTCCTCGACAAAGAAACGCTGAGCGAGAAATTCCGCAATTTGACGCTGGACGTGGTGGGCTTCTCGCCGGAAGAGTTGAAGCATTTGCGGCGGTATATTCGCGAGCCTTACGGCATGGTGCTGGTTACCGGCCCGACCGGGTCGGGCAAGACGACGACGCTTTACGCCGCGATCAACGAAATCAAGAGCGACGAAGATAAATTCATCACGATCGAAGATCCGGTCGAGTATCAATTGCGCGGGATCACGCAGATTCCGGTGAATGAAAAGAAGGGCCTGACTTTTGCGCGCGGGTTGCGCTCGATTTTGCGGCATGACCCGGACAAAATCATGGTCGGCGAAATCCGCGACCAGGAAACGGCGCAAATCGCGATTCAGTCGGCGCTTACGGGCCACCTGGTGTTCACCACCGTGCACGCGAACAACGTGACCGACGTGATCGGGCGCTTCATTAACATGGGCGTTGAGCCTTACAACTTCGTTTCGGCGCTGAACTGCATTTTGGCGCAGCGGCTGGTGCGCTTGATTTGCGAGCATTGCAAGAAGCCGGTGCACTACGCGCCCGATCAACTGGAAGAAATCGGACTCAATCCTGCGGAATGGAGCGGCGTGCCGCTCTACGAAGGATCCGGGTGCCTGGAATGCAGCGGCACCGGTTATCACGGCCGCACGGCGATTTGCGAATTGCTCGATCTGTCGGATCGCATTCGCGAAATGATCATCGCGCGGCGGCCGACTTCGGAAATCAAGCGAGCGGGCAAAGAAGAAGGAATGGTCTTCCTGCGCGGCTCCGGCCTTGATAAAGTACGCGCCGGCCTGACCACCATTCGCGAAATCAACAAGGTGACATTCCTTGAGTAGTCTTTCGGGCGCGCCTCTCTCATCTTCGAAGGCAGGGTTGTTCGGGCGGTTTACGAATTGGCTCGACGCCATGCCGCATCCGGCGAGCGTTTGCGAGATTGCCGGCGATCATGTGTACGCGGCGCGGTGGAGCGGCACTGGAGGGCTTGATTCCGCTGGGGCTGAGGGGCTCGAGCCGGGAATTGTGAAGCCTTCGCCGGTGGATGCGAATGTGGTGAATGGCGAGGAATTGCGCGCGTCATTGCGCCGGGTGCTCGATCGGGCTGGAATTCGCGGGCAGGTGGTGGCGCTGCTGGTGCCTGATCCGGCGGTGCGCGTGTTTATTTTGCCGTTTGAGAATTTGCCGCGGCGCTCGGAAGAGTATTTGCCGCTGCTGCGCTGGCGATTGAAGAAGAGCGTGCCGTTCGACGTGGAAGATACGGTGATCGCTTCGACGCGCCAGACCGGCCGCGGCGGCAATCTGGAAGTGATTGCGGCGGTGGCGCGTAAATCGATCATTCGCGAATACGAAGAGGCGCTTGAGGCCGTTGATTGCGTTCCGGGCGTGGTGCTCAGCTCGACATTCGCGTGTTTGCCGCTGCTCGATGAATCTACGGGCGCGATGCTGGTGCGCGTGGCAGGCTCGAATCTGACTACGGCGATCGTGCGGGGCAGCAATCTTTGCGTCTATCGTTCGACGGAAATGGCGGGCATCGATCCGGCACGTTTCGACGCGCGCTCGATCCTCGACGAAATTTTCCCGGCGGTAGCCTATTATCAAGATACTTGGGGCGGGGAATTGGATCGCGTGCTCGTCGCCGGCTTCGGCGAGCGCGAAGAAGCGATTCGCACGGCGATTGCAGACGAACTGCACGCGACGGCGTTGCCTTTGAACGACGGCGAAACCGCGCGAACGCTGCCGAGCGATGCGCGCGACCTGATCGCGCGGGGCGGGGAAGCGCTGGTAGGATGGATGGCCAACGCAAAATGAATTCTGCGGGCAGGAATTGAACTGAATGAAGCTGAATCTCAATCTCGCGACTGCACCGCTCGAGAATAACCGGCGATTCATCGCCGGAGCCGGGCTTGCGGGATTCGTTGCTTTGATCGCCCTGATCATTCTTGCGCATCAGAGCTATACGACGTGGCGCGCCAACAGCGCCATCCGCGCGGACATTTCGCGCATCGAGAAGGAAATTCAAATCGAAGCAGAGCGCCAGGGCGATTTGGCGCGTTATTTCGAATTGCCGGAAGCCAAGACGGTGCTGGATCGTTCGAATTTCCTGAATTCGCTGATCGCCGCGCGCACTTTCCCGTGGCCGAAAATATTCGAAGATCTGGAGAAGACGTCTGCCACCCGGCGTGCGCGTGATCAATATTGCGCCGCGACTGGAAGGTGGCCGCGCGGCGATCAAAATCACCGTCGGCGCGATGGATGACGACGCCAAAGTCGAATTCCTGCAGAAAATTGAAGCGTCGAAGGCCTTCAGCAACATTCGAGTGATCGACGAAAAGTATAGCGACAAGCAAGCGGACCGCGGGGCCAGCAACGACCACATCGTAGTGGCGCTGGAAGCGACGTACTCGACGATATGAATTGGATTTCACGATCTCGGGGATGGAAGCGCGTGGTGCTGGCGGGCCTTGCGGCGCTGGTGCTGGTCGATCTCGGGCCTGGCGATTTTTCTTTTCCAGTTGCGGCAGACCGATCCTACCGATTTGAGCCGGCAGCGTACCGAGCTGCAGATCAAGGCCAAGCTGCTGAAAGCCGACGTCGCGCGCGGCGAAGCGATTCGCAAGGAAATGCCCAAAGTCGGCGAGCAAGCCAAGGATTTCTACGATCAGCAGTTGCCGCCGGCGGGCGCGGGATACTCCGCGTTGGTGGCCGATCTGGGCGAGATTGCCAGCAAATCCGGACTGCGGACTTCTTCGACAGCGTTTCAGGATCATGAATTGAAAGACCGCGGCGTCACCGAAATCCAAATCCAGGAAACGGTCGAAGGCGATTACGCTTCGGTGCTCAAATATATTGAAGGGCTGGAGCGGTCCAAGAATTTTTATCTGTTGAGCGATCTGGGCCTCGATTCGTCCGAGACCGGCACGTTGCATCTGAAACTTTTGCTGAAGACTTATTTTCGAACTTAAGACATGAATCCGAAGACACAACGCTACGTTCTGGGCGGGCTGGTGGTGCTGCTGGTGGTTGTGTACTTCCTTAATCGCAGCGGAGGTTCGGGCCTGGGCTCGATCGTTGCGGCGCCCGATGCGAAATTTGAGCCGCTGAAAGTGGAAGATCCGGCGCTGCGCGTCTACGAGCTGGATAAAGTGCGCAAGGCCGAATACAAGGGCGCCGAACACAATATTTTCGTGTACGGGCCGCCGCGTCCCACTCCGGCACAGATCGCGATGCAAGAAAGAAGAGGAGAATCGCCACAAGGCTTATGGTCCGCCGCCTCCTCCGCCGATACCGCCGCTTGTGGTTCCGGCAACATTTTTCGGCTATGCCACGAATCCGAAAACGAAGAACCGGCTGGCATTTTTCAGCACGCCGGATGATGTGTTTATCGTCGGCGAGGGCGGCATGCTGATGAACCGCTATCGCCTGTTGCGCATCGGCAATGTGTCGGCGGATGTGGAAGAAGTCGGAAGCGGCAAGCATGCCACCATGCAGATGACGCAGCCGAACGAGACGGAAACGCCGACACCGGGCGCAGCGCCGGGACAGCCGCAACCGCAGCCACAATCACAATGATCACGCGCAAAGCAAATCGCGATCCTCGCATTCGGCCGGCCGTCGCGGCGGACTCCATCCGCGCGCGCCGCGCCGCCGCGTCCTGCCGCCGTTCCGGTGAAGCGGGCTACACCTTGCTCTTCGCCGTCTTTCTCGCGGCTTCCATGCTGATCATGCTTTCAGTGGTCAGCCTGAAGATCACCACGCAGGGCCAGCGCGAAGCGGAAGAAGAAATGATCTGGCGCGGGCATCAATACGAGCGCGGCATTCAACGCTACGTCCAGAAATTCGGCCGCTATCCTTCGAAGATCGACGATCTGGTTAAGGCCACCAGCGGCGTGCGGTACATGCGCGAGGCCTACAAAGATCCCATGAACAAGGAAGACGGCTCGTGGCGGTTCATTTACGTCACGCCGGCAGGGCAATTGATCGGCAGCGTGCGGTACACCTCGCTGGTGCAGATGGCGTTGATGGATAAGATGGCTTCGATGGGTGGCAGCATGAACGCCATGGGCGCAATTCCAGGCACCAGCCCATTAAACGGTAACGCCGCTTCTTCTTTCGGAAATTCCAGCGGGTTCGGGAGTCCCGGCGGCTTCGGCAGCTCGAACAGCGGATTCGGAAACTCGAATAGCGGATTTGGCAGCGGCTCGAATGGATTTGGAAATCAGGGTTCGTCGGGGTTCGGGCAGCAGGGAAATCAGGGCACGAATCAGAATAATCGGCCAGCAGAATCAGAACCAGTCCGGCAATCAGGACAATTCCGGCGACAACTAACGCGGCAACGGGAATTCGGGCGGCAATCCCACGGGAAATTCGAACGGCAATTCTTTCGGCGGCCAAAATTCGCGCGGCGGACAAAATGGATTGGGCGGCGGCGGATCGTCGGCCTTCGGCATCGGCGGCGCGAATGGGCAGCAATCCGGCAGCGCTTTCGGTTTTTCCAGCGATCAGAACGGCGGCAGCAGTCCGCTCGGCCAGATGAGCGTGCTAGGCGGAAGCATCACCGGCGTGGGCAGCAAAATCGAAAAGCCGTCGCTGATGGTTTACAAGCGCGCGAAGAAATATAAAGAGTGGGAATTCATTTACAATCCGATCGAACAGCAGCAGCAAGCCGCCGCAAGGGATCGGCGGCGGAGGCGACGTCGGAATCGGCCAGCCAGCCGGCGGGCAGGGCTGGGTGGCTCGACGTTTGGCGCTCCGGCGGCGGCGGAATGGGCGGCCTAGGTGGCGGCTCTAGTCCAACGAATCCATTCTCGCCTCAACCAACGCCACCTCAACAACCGCAGCAACCGCAACAAAATCCGTAACGTCGTATTCCCCGTTGGGAATGGCATCGCCATTGCGTTCGCATTGGCCGGTCTTCTTGCATTCTGAGAGGATGCCGCTCGGAGTTACCGTCCTCACGATCCATCGAACCTATTTCGCAATTAGAAAAACGAAATGATCCGGGTGATCGCTTCGGCACATTCGATTTGCGGAGCGTCAGCAGACTGACGACTAAATGGCCGTCGCCCGGGAAATCGAAGAAATGCCCGGGATGGACATAGACATCGCGCGAAGAGATTAGTGCGATCGCCAACTCCTCGTCGGAGCGCGTGGCAGGCACGCGCAACACCGCGTACCAGCCGCCTTCGAATTCGAGCCGCGAGCATGTCGGGTGCGCGCGCCAGCCGCTCATCCAGCGCCGCGAGATTGGCGCGCACGCGGATCATCAGCCGTTGCTGAAATTCGTGGCGCAGCTCAAGAAACGAGGGCAACGCGAGCTGCATCGGCGCGTTCATCGAGAGAAATGTATCGGCGATTACTTCGAGGCGCTCGATTGCTGGGCGCTTCAAGTCCGCTGGCCCCGAAACCGCAAGCCAGGCTGCTTTCATCTGCGGCAACCCGCATATTTTCGATATTCCGCTGAGCGCAAAAGTGAGTGCGGGCGAATTTCCGGCAAAGCCTGGCATGCGTTCGCCGTTCAACGCGAAATCCAGAAACACCTCATCGGCAATGATCGGCCAGCGGCGTGCCCGGCGCAAATTTGATTCAGGCGTGCAATCTCGGCGGGCTTGCAAAATTGCCCGGTGGGATTGTTGGGATGCACGACGATTACGGCGCGAGTGCGGGCGGTAATGGCGCGCTCGAGATCATGAAAATCGATTTGCCAGCCGTGATCGTAAAGCAGCGGATAGCGGACCAATTTCACGTCCTGCAATTCCGCCAAATAATCGAATAAGGGATAGGAGGGCGCGGGAATCAGGATTTCGTCGCCGGGATCGCAGAGCAGGCGGAAAATGTAGGAGTATGCTTCACTGGTGCTGGTGGTGAGAAAAATATCGTCTGGGGCGACGCGATCGCCGCGCGCCGCGTAATACTCCGAAACTGCGGCGCGGGCGCTCGCGAGGCCGCGTGGCTCGGGTGTATAAGCGAGCGCCGCAGGATTTACCAGCGCCGAAAGAACTGAAGCATCGTGGGCGAAACCGCACTCGGTGGGATTCGAAACGGTGAGATCGAGCAGTGGACGGCCCGAAGCGCGATGGCGCGCCAGCGCTTCGCTCAAGCGGTTGTCGTGCAAATCCCACTTCGTGCGAGATGAGAACAAGCAAGAGCCTTAGTAGCGGTGCCCTTTAGGGCAGCAGATTTTGATTTTGCGGACTTACTCGTAATTCAAAGACATTGGCTCCGTTCGGACTAGCGATCCGTCCGTAGCTCGCGCATGCTGCTCAATTATGATCGTAAGATGCCGGCGGGGACGCCGACGCTACTTGCTCGACGCGCCAGGGTTCGAGCCAATAATCTACCGAAAGCCACAAACTATAGGCCGGCCGCGAAAGCACTATGCTCAAAATAAACGCCGAGCCGGCCCACATCGCGATTCGCTCGTTTTCCGTGATCCATTTGATATCAGGGAAGAGCATCTGAACCAGGTAAACGGCCAGTAATACGCCAGCCGTCAGCGCATAGGTAAAAATCATCCCGCCGACGTAGTATCCCGACTCGCGAAAGAAGGAGAGGCCGCAAAAGGCGCAGCGCGGCAACATTTTGTTCGGCCAACGCACAAAAATCCCACCTTCATGACAGTGAGGACAGCGGCAGCGCCAGGCATCGCGCAAAGTGACGCCAAACGGCGGCCGCGGAATCCGACGTAAACGGGTCATGAACCGATTGTATCGTGGAATCAGCGCCCGTGCGTTGCAGGCCACCCCGGATTCCTGATAGCTTCGAGTTGTCGCACTTGCATTCCACAGTTTACGAGGAGACCCAGGCCGTGGCCAAAAAGAAAGCCGCTAAGAAGAAAGTGAAATCCGCGAAGGTGAAGGTGAGCGCGAAGAGCCGTACATTGAAAAAGAAGCCGGCCGCGAAGCCGAAGAAAAAAGTGGTGCAGATGAAGAAGCCGGCGGCGAGGAAAACCGCGGCGCCCGGCAGGAGAAAAGGGAAGACCTACGATTTCGAACAGCCGCGCGTGACGCCGATTCGCAGCGATGCTTCGGAACGCGCCGGGCAATCCGGCGATCTGCAAGGCTTGTCGGACGTGGAAGAAGCGGATTCCGAGAGCGTGGACGAATTGCTTGAAGAAGGACAAAGCTTCGAGGCCGAGGCTGTTAGCGGAGTCGAGAATGCCCCGGATGCGGACCGTGGGCCTATCCGCACACGGGAAGTGCCGGAGGATGACGTGCCCGAGGAATATCGCGAGGACGACGACCAGTAATTTTCGTTTTAGCTTGTGGCGCTCGTTGCGAAAGTCAAAAACGCCGGCTGGCAGCCGGCGCTACGGGTTTTCCGTGGCGCCGGCTTGCGGGATGTCCGGGGCTACTTTAGTTCGCCGGAACGGATGCGCATGCTGTAGAACGAGCGGTAGACGAATGTGAATGAGACGGCGTAGAACAGGGCGGCGAGAATGTGCGTCAGATTGCCGCCGGTTTGCGAAGTCAGGCGTACCGCCAGCTCCACGGCTAGCAGGCCGAAGAGCGTGGTGAATTTGATGACCGGATTTAGCGCTACTGACGATGTGTCCTTGAAGGGATCGCCTACCGTGTCGCCGATTACCGTTGCGTCGTGCAGCGGCGTGCCTTTTTGCTTCAGCTCGACTTCCACGATTTTTTTGGCGTTGTCCCAGGCGCCGCCGGCATCGGCCATGAAGATGGCTTGATACAGGCCGAAAATCGCGATGGAAATTAGATAGCCGATGAAAAAGAAGGGCTCGACAAAGGCGAAGGCGAGCGTCGCGAAAAAGACGGCGATGAAAATATTTAGCATGCCTTTTTGCGCGTACTTGGTGCAGATTTCGACTACCTTCTTGCTGTCCTCGACGGAGGCTTTCTCTACGCCCTCCAGCTTGATGTTGGCTTTGATGAATTCGACCGCGCGGTAGGCGCCGGTGGTGACGGCTTGCGTCGACGCGCCGGTGAACCAGTAGATCATGGCGCCGCCGGTGATCAGGCCGAGCACGAAGGGGGCGTGCAGCAGCGAGAGCTTGTCGACATTTTCTGAGAGGCCGTGAGTGAGCGCCATGATGATGGAGAAAATCATGGTGGTGGCGCCGACTACCGCGGTGCCGATCAGGACGGGTTTGGCAGTGGCTTTGAAAGTGTTGCCAGCGCCGTCGTTTTCTTCGAGCAGATCTTTGGCGCGCTCGAAATTAGCGTCGATTTTGAAATCGCGCTGTAGTTCTTCTTTGATTCCCGGAATGCTTTCGATCAGCGAAAGTTCGAAAACGGATTGCGCGTTGTCGGTGACTGGGCCGTAGGAATCGACTGCGATGGTTACGGGGCCCATGCCTAGAAAGCCGAAAGCTACCAGGCCGAACGCGAAGACTGGTGCGGCGATCATCATTGCGCCGAGGCCGTAGGTGCTGACGAGGTAGCCGATGGACATCAGAAGAACCATCGCGAGACCCAGGTAATAGCCTGAGAAATTCCCGGCTACGAATCCGGAGAGAATTCCGAGCGACGCGCCGCCTTCTTGCGCTGAAATTACTACTTCTTTCACGTGGCGCGATTCGGTTGACGTGAAGACTTTCACTAGTTCGGGAATCACGGCGCCGGCTAGAGTGCCGCAGGAAATGATCGTGGCCAGCTTCCACCATTGCGTCGTGTCGCCGGCGAGATCGGGAATGATCAGCGAGGAAACGAAATAGGTGAAGGCGATGGAGACGAACGACGTGATCCAGACGAGCGACGTGAGCGGCGATTCGAAATTCATGCGCTCGGCATTGGCGAAGCGGGCGCGGGAAATGGCACCGTTGATGAAGTAGGCGGCGGCGCTGGCGATGAGCATGACGATGCGCATCACGAAAATCCAGACGAGCAATTGCACTTGGACCGTTTCGCTTTTGACGCCGAGCAGAATGAAGGTGATGAGCGCGACGCCGGTGACGCCGTAAGTTTCGAAGCCATCGGCGCTGGGGCCGACTGAGTCGCCGGCGTTGTCGCCGGTGCAATCGGCGATTACGCCGGGGTTGCGTGCATCGTCTTCTTTGATTTTGAAGACGATTTTCATCAGGTCGGAGCCGATATCGGCAATTTTGGTGAAGATGCCGCCGGCAATTCGCAACGCGGCCGCGCCGAGCGATTCACCGATAGCGAAGCCGATAAAGCAGGGGCCCGCGTAGTCACCCGGAATGAAAAGCAAAATGAAAAGCATCATCAGCAGCTCGACGCTGATGAGCATCATGCCGATGCTCATTCCCGCTTCGAGAGGAATGTACGAAATTGGATAAGGCTTGCCGCGCAAACCGGCAAAAGCGGTGCGTGAATTCGCGAAGGTATTCACGCGAATGCCAAACCACGCTACGCCGTAGCTACCCGCGATACCCACGAGGCTGAAAAGCAGAATAATCGGCAGCGTGGTGCTGATCGGCTTGCCGGGAACGGGAGCGAGCACGCCGAAGTAGAGAACGATCACGACGGCAATGAAGAGCCACAGCAGCAGCAGGAATTTGCCCTGCGTGAAGAGATACGTCTTGCACGTTTCATAGATTAGCTCGGAAATTTCGCGCATCGAGCGGTGGACCGGCATATTCTTCAGGCGCGTATAGATGAAAAGGCCAAACGCCAGCCCCAGCACGCAGAAGAGAATTCCCCAGAGCAGCAGGCGGTGGCCGTCGACGCCCATGAACTGCACGCTGGAAAGATCGGGCAGCTTGAGATTCGCTTCGCCCGCTTCAGGATCGGGCTTCATTCGTGCAAAAGCAGAAAATGCGCTGAGCGCAAACACGCTCGCGCCTGCGAGAAAACGCGCCATCGCGCGGCGCGCGGTTACCACCGAATTCGCCGAACAATCATTCATCTAGGGTTCTCCGCCACCAGCCTGCGGCCACAATTCGCCGCACCAATTTCGGGCCAGAGGGCTAAAGTTTACGCGGGAGTGCCGAAGCAAACCCAAGGTTTATAACATGCTGGCGAAGGACGGTCAAACGCTGCGGGATAGAGTTTCGGCCGGATTTGAGATCGCGTTTGACGATGTGGCTTGAAGGAAGCGTCGCTCAGGAGGCCCTTCACGCGGACTCAGATGGCATAGGTCTGTTTGAGCGGTTCCGGTTTTAGCCGCTCGCATTGTAAATAAATGTAAAGTCGATGGCGCGATCGGGAAATCCCGCCGTTTCGGAATCGGTGCTCACCCGTAATGTGCTCAAACGGCTTGACAATTCATGCGTCCAGAGCAAGTATCCCCCTACCGGAAGGGCGTAGAACGAGAGTGGCGACGCAGGGGAAAGAGCGAAAGCGGTTCGTGGGCTTTACAAAACTTTACATCGAGTTCGGGCAGCGTCGCGCCGCATGAATAGACGCGAGGTTCGAGGGAGGATTAAATGGAGACGGCAATTGGAGTTTTCAAATCGCGAGAAACGGCGGAACAAGCTCTGAAGGAATTGCTCGATCGCAAGGTGCCGCAGGAATCGATCGCGTTTTCTGACTTTGTCGGAAACGGAAGCGGTGTCGGTGGCGAAAGAAGTGGGGACCTATGCGGGAGGATTTCTTGGCGGAGCCGCGGGCATGACGGCTGGAGTCGTCGCCACGACGATTTTGCTGATTCCCGGGCTTGGGCAGGCGTTCGCGATCGGATTGGGCGCGACGGCGCTGTTCGGGCTTGCCGGAGCGCGCGCGGGATCGGCGGTGGCGAAGGCGGCCGCGGATGAGTCCGCAGTGGTGACTCTCGCAGACGACGAAGATACGGCGCTTTTTCGAAAGGTGCTGAAGGACGGACACTCGGTGATCATCGTGCGCACGGAATGGAAAGAGGTGGCCAATGCAGCGGTGCAGGTGCTGGACCGCATGAGCGTAGGCGCCGGAGGAAAGACGTCGACGAAGATGCAGGCGAGTTCGCGGCAGATTGGCGACGTGAGTGTTGTCGATGTGAGAGGACGAATTACTCTCGGCGAGGGCAATGAGATACTTCGAGCGCTGATTGCCGAACTGATGGCGCAAGGGAATACGCGTATCGTTTGCAACCTGCTCGAAGTGGATCATATCGATAGCGCTGGCATTGGGGAATTGGTGCGAGCGCACTCGACGCTGCGGCGGCAGGGCGGGCAATTGAAACTGGCTAGCCCGAGCGGAAAAGTGAAAGAAGTGCTCAAAATGACGAGCTTGCACTCGGTGTTTGATATTCATGAGAATGAGGCTAGCGCGGTGAAGTCGTTTGGGAGTTCTGCGGCGGCTTCGTAATTCGCGATTTCGTAACGCGCGGCCCGCGGCATTGAATTCGCATCGAAGAATAGCCCGCCTTCCCGGATGGTTTCGGGATGGCGGGCTTTTTTCGTTGCGGGAGCAAATTCGCGGCGTGGTCGGTAGGGCGCGGGCTGCTTCTGGTAAAATCGCGGGCCCTGTATTTGCAGGGCTTGGAGATTGATGCAGCAGGCTCCGAAAATAAAATTGCCGGCTTGGTTGGCGCACCTGGTGGCTACGCTGGGTGGGCTGGGATTATTTTTGGTGGCGTTTTTCGATTCTTCGGTGCTTTCGTTTCCGATTGTTACCGACCTTTTGGTGATCGAGGAATCGATTCAGAATCCGGCGCGGATGCCTTATTACGCTTTTATGGCTACCGTTGGCTCCTTGGCCGGTTGTATTTGGCTGTACGCGCTGGCTAAAAAGGGCGGGGAAGTATTTTTTCATTCGCGGGCGGGGCGGCATGCGGAGCGGGCGCGGCGATGGGTGGATTCGAATGCGTTTTTGAGCGTGTTTATACCGGCGATTTTGCCGCCGCCTTTGCCGTTCAAGGTTTTTATTTTGGCGGAGGGCGTGTTTCAGGTGCCTTTGCGGACGTTTGTGATTGCGCTGCTTTTGGGGAGGGGGTTGCGCTATTTCGGGGAGGGATTTTTTGCGGTGCGTTATGGGGAGGCGGCTACGCAGTTTTTGTTGGCGCATGGACGATTGGCGGCTTTGATTGCGGTGGGAGTGATTGTGGTTTTGTATGGGGTGGTGCATTTGATGGGGCGGCATCATCCGGGGGCGAAGTGATGGGAATTGTTGGTCGGAGTTTATAAAGCGAAAACCCAAGGCCAAAGCGGGCCGGTCGTAAACCCCGGCCCCTACGGGAAGCGGATTTCCTCGTTGCGGATTTGCATCTGGGCGTCAACCTCAACTATTGCCTTTAAATTTTCTAGGCTTTTGGAATTTGCTGGAATGCGTAGATCGCGTAGCTCGATTTGCCAGCCGCTGTCGGTTTGTTGGACGCTGGCTATGGGGAAGCGGGCGTAGTTCACGAACTCGCGGATGGTTGCGGCTTTTTCGGCTGCGGCTAGGACTTGCGGTTGGGCTGGTTTGTAATGGGTGATGGCTTGCTCGGGATCGAATTTTTCGCCGCTGCCTAGGTGCACTTCAATTTCCTGTAGCGTGTTATCCGTAGCGGCTATGCCTCGCCAGTCGAAGGACGAGATGGAATCGGGATAGGCGCCGGCTGAGAGCGGAACTTCGCCTCGGTAGATTGCCGATTGCAGTAGATCGATGGCTTGCGAATGTAGTGTGGCTCTTGTTGCCAGGTAGCCTGCCAGGATTGCGAAGGCTGCGATGGCCCAACGTCGAGGGATGGGATTTTTCTTTTTTCGTTCGCCGATTTCTTCGCTTACTAATTTGAATAGGGCGGGCAGCGCGATCGATGCGATTAGTGCGATTAGGATTATGGGATCTAGATTGGGGGCTAGGTACCAGCCTTGCCAGTTTTGGTGGAAGGGCCAGAGTAGGCGGAGGCCGTCGGCGTCGACTAGATCTAGGAATAGATGGAGCGCTACGCCTGAGATGCAGAGAGCGAGTGCGCGTGCGAATAGCGAGAGGGTTGAAGTGCTGGCGAATTCGCCGGTTGATTTTAGGCGGCGGAGAATTTGCGTGGCGATTAGGGCTAGCGCGAGTGCCAGAACTGCGCCGCCTGCGATTGAATGAAATAGCGTGCGATGGAATTTTAGATATGTGCTTGCGCCGCCTAGGGCGCTTAGTAGATCGATGTCGGGGGCTATTGCGGCGGCTACTAGAATTGATGTGGCGCGGGGGGCTAGGCGATTTAGGCCGGTGCGTGAGAGGGCGATCGAGGCTAGGGCTTGGGTTACTGGTTCCATTTGAATTTCGGACGGGCTCTTTTTGAAATCGGAGTCCGTCGTCGAGCTTGCCTTTTCGTGATTTTTTGCTCGTCGGATGCCGGCAGGGACGCCGGCGCTACTTGGGGAACTCTACACGGACGTTGCGGTGGGGACAACTAACGTTAGGGCGTCGGGGACTATTCGGAAATGTAGCGGTAGCGTGCCTACTGGTTCGCCGTCTACCTGGGCGTAGACTGTTTCGCCATTTGCTGGGAGGCAGGTTACTTCGCGGGTTTTCCAGGCGAAGATGCCTTTCATTTTGCGTAGTTGGCCGATCCATAACAGCGGTAGAGCGGCTAGATAACTTAGCCGGCTGGTGGTGGTGTAGGCGACGATTTCGAAATTGTCTTCGAAGAGGCTGGCTTCTTGCGTGATTTTGAATGGGCCGCCGTAATTCGCGGTGCGGCCTACTACGATTAGCGTGGCGTTTAGATTTGATTGCGGGCGGCTGATGGACATTTTGGGGAAGCTGTACTTGATGATTTGGCGGACGCCTTCGGCCCAGAAGGCCATGATGCCGGCGCGATCTTTTAGTCCGGGATCTACGGCTTGGACCATGGCGCCGTCGGGGCCGGCACCTGCTACGCAGAGGAAATAGCGGGGGGCTTGCGATTCGTCGATTACGCCTTGCGCGGAGGCGTTGAGGACCGAGCCTAACGCGATTCGGCGCATGTGGCTGGTGGGAATCATTTTGGCGGCGGCGGGAATGTTCCAAGGGATGCCTAATTCTTTGGCGAGAATATTTGCTGTGCCTGCTGGGAGTAACGCCATGGGGACGTTGCTGCCGGCCAGGCCGTTGATTACTTCGTTGACGGTGCCATCGCCCCCGCATGCTATTACCAATTCGCGATTTTGGGCTACGGCGTGGCGAGCGATTCCTGTGGCGCTGCCTCGGCCCGTCGTGGGGGCTAGTTCGGTGCGGATGCCGGCGGCGTTTAGGATGCGGGCGGCTTCTTCGATTTCTGCGAAGCGGGTGTGGCGGCGGCGGCCGCAGGATAGATTGTAGATTAGTAGGGCGCTTTGGATGTCTTTTAGCATTTTGGTTGTTTGACGGAACTTCGCTCCGATATCGTCGCCTCCGGAGAAATGCCCGGCGCTAGAGCGCGTCGAATAGTGCGCTGCTTTTACGGAGTGCTGAAGCACTCCTCCCCCACATAAATGTGGGGGCTCCCACCAAAAAGCAAAATCGTTGGGCGCCGGTTCATCGCGGTGGCGCCACGACTCCCGCCTGATGCGAACGGGCATTGTATAATAGCGCGCTGTTGCTACCGTTTGCGTTAAGTTGAGGGCTGATGCCTAAACAGAAATCGGCGGTTGCCACGAAGACCGCGGCTACTGCTGCGGCTAAGAAGATCGAAAGTTCGCGCGAGGAGATTCGGCGGAACGATTATCTCTACTACGTTCTCGACGATCCGAAACTCTCGGATGCGGCTTACGACAAATTGATGAATCAGCTTAAGGGGCTTGAGGCTGAGCATCCGGAGCTGGTTACTGTGGATTCGCCTACGCAGCGCGTTGGCGGGAGGCCGCGGGCTGGATTTGATCCTTACCGGCATCGCGTGCCGATGGTCAGTTTGGACAATTCGTTTTCGTTTGAGGAGTTGCAGGATTTTGACCGGCGGGTGCGCGAGCTTACGGGACGCGGGCGGGTGGATTATGTGGCGGAGCATAAATTTGACGGCTTGAGCATGGCGTTGATTTACGAAAATGGATTGCTGACGCGGGCGGTGACTCGCGGGGATGGGACTACCGGCGAGGATGTTACGCCGAATGTGAAGACGATTCGATCGATTCCGTTGCGGCTCGATGCTGCGGCACTGAAGAAGGCCGGATTGCGCGGCGATTTGGAAATTCGCGGTGAAGCGATCATGACGCGTAAGGCTTTTGAGCTTTTGAACGAGCAGCAGGAGGAAGTGGGCGGGAAGCGTTTTGCGAATCCGCGCAACGCGGCGGCTGGGGCGGTGCGCGTGCTGGATCCTTCGATCACCGCTTCGCGGCGGCTGGATTTTTATGCTTACTATTTGCTGATGGATGGGCGTCCGGCTTTGAAGCGGCATTCGTTGAATTTGCAGGCGCTGAATACCATTCATTTCAAAAGTTCGTTTCAGGACGCGAAAGTTTGCGATGGGATTGAAGCGGTGGAGCGCTACATTACGGCTTGGGAAAAGAAGCGCGAGAAGATTGCTTATGAGATTGACGGGATTGTGATCAAAGTCGATGAAATTGGATTGCAGAATGAATTGGGATTTACGTCGCGGGCGCCGCGTTGGGCGATTGCTTTCAAGTTTGCTGCGCGGCAGGAAACGACCGTCGTGAATGACATTATTGTGAATGTGGGGCGGACTGGCGTGCTTACGCCTACGGCGATACTTGAGCCGGTGCAGATTGGCGGTGTCACGGTGAGCCGCTCGACGCTGCACAACATGGATGAAGTGGGGCGCTTGGGCGTGGAGATCGGCGATACGGTTTTGGTCGAGCGGGCTGGGGACGTGATTCCGCACGTGTTGAAGGTGGTGAAGCGCGGCGCGGATCGTCGTCCGTTTGTGATGCCGGCGAAATGTCCGGATTGCGGGAGCGCGGTGCATCATGTGGAGGGCGAAGTTGCTTATCGCTGCGTGAACGCAGTTTGCCCGGGGCGGTTGAAGGAATCGCTGCAGCATTATGCCGGGCGGCACGCGATGAATATTGATGGGTTGGGCGAGAAAATTGTCGAGCAGCTTGTGGATCAGAAGATTGTGAAGGATTTTGCGGATTTGTATTCGTTGAAGCTGGATAAGGTGGCTGGGCTTGAGCGCATGGCGGAAAAATCGGCGCAGAATTTGCTGGATGAAATTGCCGCGAGCAAGAAAAGCCCGCTGGATCGATTGATATATGCGTTGGGGATACGGATGGTGGGCGAGCGGACGGCGCAATTGCTGGCGGAGAAATTTGGGTCGATTGAGAAATTGGCCGAGGCGAGTTTGGAAGAATTGAATGAAGTGCACGAGATTGGGCCGAAAGTCGCGGCCAGCGTCCGCGAATTTTTTGATGAGTCTTCGAATTTGAAGATGTTGAAGCGGCTGCGCGAGGCTGGGGTGAATCCGAAGGTGGAGCGCAAGGCGCCGAAGAGCGACAAGTTGGCGGGGAAGACTTTCGTTTTTACCGGCGGGTTGGCGAACCGGACGCGCGAAGAGGCGGGGGAATTGGTGGTGGCGCATGGCGGGAAGGTGATTTCTTCTGTGAGTAAGAAGACGAGCTACGTGGTGGTTGGCACTGACCCCGGATCGAAATTTGATAAGGCGAAAGAGCTCGGCGTGCCAATTTTGGATGAAGCGGGATTCGAGAAACTGATCAACACCAAGTAAGTCACCAAGTAGGTCACCTAGTAAATCTCTTCGCTGTGTCTTCGCCCAGGGCCGCGTGAAAAATTCGGAAAAATCGGCATTTTCGGGATTTTGCAAACGCGAAAGTGTCCCGATTCTTTGAGAGCGTTTTGCGGATTCTAAAGGGGTTAGGTCTGCCAAGAATATTTGGTGTCCCGATTCTTTTTTATTCGCTTTTTCTTCGCTATGTTGCGGGACGAACGGCAGCGGACCCGGGCGTGCCGGGGATCAATGAAACGAGGATTAACGGCGGCGGCACCGCCATTAAGCTGCTAAGCATTAAATCTCTGGCAAACATCTCAACGAGTCGGCATAATCCTGCGATTCGGGAGCGATTCTTGAAGAGCGTCGCGGCATTTGTCCGTTCCATTCTCCCAACCGACCCGCCGCAGCTTTTCTTTGTTGCTGGGCTGCCTGTTCCTTTACATCTCACCGCAATCTCCGGTTTTCGCCGGAGGATTGGTCTCAGTCGATATCGCACTACGGTCCGATAATTTTCGGACGATCCAAACAGCGCGGAAGGCACGCGCTGATCGTATGGACGCGCCTGGTTTGGCGTTGCGCGGTATTGCTATTTATCAGCGGAACGGCCGGACTTTTCTTGTGTATACGTCCGGGAAGGCGTCCTCTTCGCAACGTAATCGCTTTTCGTCTGGGTGCCGGCGGTGTGGGCAGTGCTGGTGATCTGCGTCCGTTTTTGCGTCCTGGTGCACAACCGTACGTTGCAGATGCTGTCCGAACCCCCCGAGCAGAAGCCACTTTGTGCCGCTGGATTGCGAGCGGCATTGAGCAGACTCGGCCCGGGTTTGCATTTTTCCCTTCTCGGAATATTGTGCGTTAGTTACTTCATGATTCGCATGCTGACCGGGCGTCCTCGCTTCCGGTGTCGTTAACGGTATCCGTCGGCTTCGCGGGCCAGAGCAAGAAGACGACTGGCGGCGCATATCGATTTTTGTCATGGTTTTCCATCAACTTGTATTTGTGCTGTTCTTCGCTGGGCGCGTTCCACTTCACGGTTTGTCTTTTCTGATGAAGCCTCGCACAGTATTTTGTTTCAAGTGATTCGCACGGCTCAGATAGCTTGCTGGGTACAGCCTCCTTGCCGGTCTTGCGGCTGGGCAGTTGGCCGAAATCGCTGGATCGAGATGCGGCGATTCCTGAAACTGCGCTTCGCGGGATAGCTGCACCGCGGCGGCGCAATCGTGGCGGCGGATTGGTCGTTTCTACGCTTGATCATGTACGCGCACGATCGAGTGTTTGGGCCGCAACTGAATTTGGAAAGTTCGATGCCCCGCGGCTGTTCAATGTATTTTCTGCGCCCAGTGGTCATAGTCCGCGGTCATTGCTTCTGGCAGCCTGTTTGAGGAGATCATCTTTCGTGGCTATCCTTCAGCCTCGATTCATGCGCAGGTACGGAATCTTGCGAGGACTGTGATACTTGGACTCTGCTGGGGCGCATTTCATTTTTGGTGGGATTTCAAGCCGGGATCGGAGCGATGAACAGGTGTTGCTACAGTTCTTGTGGCGGCTCGGCATCGTGCGTCGCTTTGGGATTGGTGCTGGGTTGGACGAGGTTGCGCTCGGGCTCGATTCTTCCTGCGGTCGTGATTCCACGGGACATTTCCAACGTCAACGTCTTCTTCGAGTGTTCGATCAGAGGCCGAGCGATTCGACGCGCTCTTCGATATCGTTATTTTGGGCGATGGTCGCGTTTGTGCTTTTCCGGTATTGGCCGCCAAGGTGGAGGAAGGAGGCGGCGGCAGTGGCCGGTTTTGCCGGACGTTGCCGGGTGAAGCGGCTGTGTTTTGGCGGGTTTGTGATTTTTTGTTTGGGTCGGCGGGGTAATCGCTACAAGGGGCCGAAAAACCCAGAGCCAAGTCGGGCCGGTCGTGAACCCCGGCCCCTACGTTTCGGGCGATTTCGCTTGCACAATGGCCAGCGCTGAAGCGCATTCATTTTGCTGCTGTTTTTCGGAGCGCTAAAGCGCTCCTCCCCCGCATAAATGCGAGGGCTCCCACCCGTGAGACAACTTCGATACTTAACGAATCATTGGACTGATCGACTGTGGAGCGCTTTTTCGGGATCGCGGTTATAATTAAATCGGCGGATGAGCTGGGCGATCGCTGGCGCTGCTTCGCAAGAGGCGGCGCGGGAGGAAAGTCCGGACTCCGGAATCGCGGGCCGCGAGGCGAGCGATTCCTAGGGCAACGCGCCTGTTAACGACAGGGGGCCGGTCTTGGGATGCGTGCGTGAGCTTGCATGCCGGGAATGCGGCTACGGAAAGTGCCACAGAAAATAAACCGCCGGTGGGGATGCGCCTCTGCGGTGGATCGAAGGGAAACCTTGCGAGCCGCCTGTTCGGGCCGTGCCGCCGGTAAGGGTGAAAAGGTGGGGTAAGAGCCCACCGCGCGGATGGCAACATTCGCGGCACGGAAAACCCCGCGTGGAGCAAGGCCAAATAGGAGGGGAGGGCCGGCCCGGCCCGTTAGGACCCTCGGGTAGGCTGCTGGAGTCCCGGAGCGATTCGGGACCTAGAGGAATGATCGCTGGGGCGCGCAAGCGCTTTACAGAATCCGGCTTACAGGCTCATCCGCCAATATTTCGTTTCATGGCAGCTCGCCCTTGCCTGCCGGTCGATGTGCAAAACTCTGCAATTCACTCCGGCTTTCGATTCCGTCCAAACTCTCCATCGTTCGCCGCGAGCATTCCCGCCGCTTCCACACCTAACGGCGCGTAGTATTCCCCGACGACGGCGACGACCATCCATTTATATTCCCGGGCACTTCTGGCCTCAATGGTTTCCGATTTTCTTGTGACTCCCCGCTAACCGCGAACCGTTAATACCGGGCAAGTTGCATGCGACACGACCTTATAAGCAGTCGCGGTTGGCAAATGTGTTGCCATGGCCGGAGGTCCGCCCGGCTCACGAACGCCGAGAACAATCAAATCCGCCTTCGAACGACCTGCAACGTCCAGAATCTTATCGGCGGCCTTCCCGCATTCCACCACGTACTTCGGAACGCACCAGAGCTCAGCATCGGGCGGCAAGAGATTGTGGAGCAAATGCTCGGCCGAGGTCGTCAAATCCGAGGGCTGCACAAGTTCATTGGCTTTCGGATCGGCGACCACATGCAATAAGGTCAGATGGGCCTGATATTCCTGCGCCAGAGAGATGGCGTAGGGCGCGGCAGCTACCGATTCGGGGCTAAAGTCGGTCGCAAATAGGATGTTGGAAAACTCGCCGGTGCTGGCCGGCTCAGTCTGCAGATGTGGACCGACGGTCAGAACAGGGCAAGAAGCCTCTCGATAAATTTCCTCGGCCGTGGAGCCCAGCAGAAATTTTGCGATTCCCGATCGTCCGCGAGTCCCTGTCACGATTAAGTCGATCTTGGATTTTTCGGCAACTTCTTCGAGGTTCGACCAAAGATCGCCTTCTTTCAACAAAATGTCGGTCTTGATTCCTGCGAAGGCGTTGAGCAGCTCTCGCCGCTGTTGTTCCGCTTCTGCCTGCGCGATTTCCTCCAAGTGTTTCCACGACCTCGGCTGAGTCATGGGGTTCACCACAGGTGTTCTGACATGGAAGGCATGGAGTGTGGCCCCGTAATGTTTTGCCAGTTCCAGGGCATAAGGAACCGCGGAACGTGAAGCTGGCGAAAAGTCAGTTGTGAAGAGGATATTCTTGAGCTGGATCCGGGTTTGAACATCGAGCGTTTTCATTTGTCACCTCCCATCTGCGTCATTCTGCGGCCGACTTTCGTTTTGGGCTGTGATGTGGGTCACTCACCCGCGTGATATCCGCTATACGCGAAGGTTCTCCCAAAGAGCGACAATAGTTCCCGTCGCTCGGGCCTCCATTGCATCCGCACATTGCGTCTGCTGTTCCGACGGTGCGGCAGCAAACGACAGCGGCTAAGGTATGAGAATGAATAGGCCGGAGATTAGGTGACTCGTCCCAGAACAGATAGTGCTGTGATTTTACTTCTGTTGCTGATACTGCTGCTGGTTGCAATGGGAGCGCCGGATCAGTGGGGCGCTCGCCAAATCAATCCGAGACGAATTCCTGCTGTCGGTCCCCAGCAGCTCGATGCGGCAGGGGAAGCCTGCTTACGCGGCTTATTGGAAGCAGGAAGACTAAAAGACCTCCGATGGCCCAATTTCAGCGATTACCGCGACGACGCCAAGAAATTTTACGAAGCGTACGGGTATGCGCTGCCGTGGGTGGCAGACATGCAGGCGACTCCCCAGGCGCACGCGATGATTGCGGCTCTGCGAAATGCCGCCGACAAAGGGCTCGCTCCTGAAGACTATGACAGTTCGCACTGGGATGCGCGCTTAGGCAAGCTGAAGTCGGCCGCTGGAAATCCTACTTCGTCAGATCTTGCTGATTTCGATGTTGCCTTGACCGTCTCGGCGATGCGGTATATCTCCGACCTGCACATCGGCCGAGTAAATCCAAAACGGCTGGATTTTGGCGTCGACGTTGCCGAACGAAAATACGACCTGCCGCAATTTCTGCGCGACAATGTGGTTAGCGCATCAGACGTTTCTGCCGCCCTGCAGCGAGTCGAGCCTCCCTACCCCGGTTACCAGCGAACCATTCGCGCGCTAAATAAGTACCGGGAAATGGCTAGCCAGGCCACCGGTGAAACTCTTCGAGCAATCAAGAAGCCGCTCAAGCCCGGGGATTCGTATCCCGGCGTGCCCGCTCTGGCGCGCCTGCTTCGATTGGTAGGGGATCTCCCGGATAACTCCACTACTGCAACCGAGGACATCGTCTATCAGGGCCCACTGGCGCACGCCGTCGAAAGCTTTCAACTGCGCCACGGTCTAACCCCGGATGGGCGAATCGACGACGAAACTCTCGCAGCGCTCAACGTTCCCCTGAGCCGCAGAGTGCGGCAGATGGAACTGACTTTGGAACGATGGCGCTGGCTTCCGGACGAATACCAACATTCGCCCATCGTCGTGAATATTCCGGAGTTCCGGCTGCGAGCCTACGACGATCAGTTCAAGATCGCGGTCACGATGAAAGTTGTGGTCGGCAAGGCCTACGGGCACACGCACGCCGATCTTCATGAACAACATGCGCGAGGTGATCTTCCGCCCGTATTGGAGCGTGCCGCCATCGATCGCCCGAGCGGAGATAATTCCGGGCATCGAGCGTGATCCGGCGTATCTGACCACCGAAAATATGGAGATCGTCGACAACCACGACAATGTCTTGAGCCCAGAATCTTTAACAGACTCGGTCCTTAAGCGATCTTCGTACGGGAAAACTTACGTTCCGCCAGCGCCCGGGCCCCAAAAATTCGCTGGGGCTAATCAAATTCATGTTTCCGAACGAATACGACGTGTACATGCACGACACGCCCGCCACGGAATTGTTCTCGAAATCAAGGCGCGACTTCAGCCACGGATGCATCCGCCTGGAAAAGCCTGTCGATCTGGCAGTATGGGTCCTGCGCAACAATCCAGGGTGGGGTATCGAAGAAATCCAGGCAGCCATGAATGGCAGCGAGACGCAGGGAGTAAGACTTGCTCAACCGATTCCCGTGCTCATCGTCTATGCGACCGTGATCGTTTCGGAAGATGGCGCGGTGCACTTTTATAAGGACATCTACAAGCACGATGCGGCGCTCGAGGCGATGTTGGAGAAGGGCTACCCGTACCCGCGCTAGTTTCCGGCGATTTGGCCGGCGGCACAATCGAAGCACCACTGGCGAACGCGCCCCGTATCCACATGGATAAAATCCGAATGCGGATAATAGCCGACGCCGCCGCGATGCAAAGAAAGGGCGGCCTCGCGCAGCCTTTTGGTGTCCACACCCGGTATCCGCAGATCGATCGCCTGGGCCTGAATATGAAGGCTGTTCTTGGCCACCCCTTGAGTCTGCGACCGTAGGAACTCGTTGCTCCAGGGCGTCCGGTATCCGCAAACGATATCGATCTCAGCGTCCGGGCGCCCGATCGCGGCGGTTAGGTCCCACAAGATGTCGTACAGCTTGGGATCGAAATGGCGAACTTCGCCGGTGCGATGATCGCGGAGGAAATAGTCGAGCTTGGCAATCGCGGCGGCAATATAGTCATCCCCGCGACGGTAAACGATGTCCAGGCGTTCGCCTGTATGCGTGTGATACAGGTGGAGCTCATGTTCCTGAACTGCGCGGACGGCCGCTGACGGCGCAAAATCAAAGAGGGGACTCAGTAGAAAAAAGGCAAGGGTAATAGATGCTGCCCATCGTAGGGCGATGCTGGTGTATTTCACGAGTTAGTCCTGGGGTTGTTCGAGTCGCCGTGCCTCAGCACGGCTCAACCTCAAGACATTTTCTCAAACCGCCATCCGCCTGTCGAGCGACGTGCCGCACGTGATAACGGTGTGGTTCCATTCTTCAACGAGCTGCTAAACGGCAGCGAAAGCATTCGCCAGCGCTGTCCGGCTCGCGATCATCAGCGTGGAACCCTTCAGCGTGACCAGATTCCGGCTCCTGAAACTCGCTGAGCGTGCGAGTGACTGTCTCGCGAGTGCTGCCGATAAATTCTGCGATTTCCTCGTGCGTCAAAGGCATGGTGATTCGCGTGCCGGCCTTGGTCTCCTCTGCGCCCGCGGACCAGTCCAACAGCAGCTTGGCCAGCTTTTCCGGTGCGGATGCGGAAAGCCCTACGGTCCGCAATTGCTCGCAAGCCATGTTGTAGTTCGAGCTGAGCTGCTTGACGATGCCCTGCGTCGCTTCCGGGAACTGCGCCACAAAACGCAGGAAATCCTCGCGGCGAACGAAGGCGATCTGCGATGGGCGGATCGTTTCTGCGGTCACTTCGTACGGTTTCCCCGAAAGCACAGACATCAGACCAAGAATTTCGCCGGCCTTGGCGATTCGCAGGATCAGCGTTTTCCCCTCGCTCGAGCTGATGGTCAGCTTTACTTCACCTTCGCAGAGTACGAATACTCCGCGCGAATCCTGCTTTTCGAGAAACAAAATGGCCTTCTCCGGATACGCGGAAGCGGACTTGACGGAATCGAATTGTTTCACGGCTTTGGGCGACAACTCGCAGAAGAAGGAACTCTTCTTGAGCTTGCAGCTCTGGCAATTTTCGCTCATTTCGAATCCGTAAGGTCCTCGCATGTTATCCATTCTCCTTCGCATCCTTCAGATTTTCGAGCTGGGCCTGTTCTGCGAAATACTTGGTCATGGGGTTGCCGGCGATAAACTGTGCGCCACTTCTTTGGTAGATGTCGGCAAGAACTCGAGTCCCATCAGCGTCCAAGTGCGTCACTCCTCTTAAGTCGACCACCAGTCTCTTCGTCCCCAACGTGACCGATCAGCGACTGCCACGCTCGATCCAACTCGGGTACCCGACGGCCCGACCAGTTTTCCCTCGAGCTTCATCGTTGTGGCGCCGGATTCATCATGAACTGTAATTCTCAACAAGGGCTTGGCTCATCCTGCGCCACGCCTTCACTAGGGCACGCTGTGCACCAGAACGGCACATTTCCAAGGGAACTTTAACTTGTTTGATTAGTCGGACTTAGAGACTTACAAGCCAACGGTGACGAGGAACACGGGACCGAGTGACGAGAAACACTGACGATATATCGTCAGCGCTGACTACATGTAGTCGCTGCGCTCAATTCCCAGTTTTTTCAATTTGGAATTCAGCGTCGTCCTTTTCAGACCCAGGCGAGCCGCAGCACCATCTGGACCCGCGATGACGCCCTTGGTCTCGCGCAGCACGCTCAGGATATGCTCTCGCTCCGTGGTTTTCAGTGTGGAATCATCCTGCGACGCGGCGTTTGGCGAGGCCTACGAGTTCGCCCGGAGGCAAGCGCAATGCCGACCCTCGCGTCAGAATCACGGCCCGTTCGATGAAATTCTCAAGTTCTCGAATATTGCCCGGCCAGTTCCACTTGCTGAAGGCCTTCATCACGTCGGGCGGGATCGATTCGATCTCCCGGTCCATCCGGCGTGCGTGCTTGGTCACAAAATAGCGAACCAGCAGCGGTATATCTTCGCGGCGCTCGCGCAAGGCGGGCATGGTGATCGGAAAAACTCGCAGGCGATAGTAAAGATCGCTGCGGAATTCGCGATCGGCGACCATTTGTTCCAGATTCCGATTCGTCGCCGCGATCAGCCGCACATCAACCGGAATCGTCCGCGTGCCGCCCAGCCTTTCAAACTCTTTTTCTTGCAGCGCCCGCAAGATTTTCGGCTGCAGCTCCGGCGGCAAGTCTCCGATTTCATCGAGGAACAATGTGCCTTGATGGGCCAGTTCCAACCGGCCGATTTTCTGAGAGATGGCGCCGGTGAATGCGCCCTTTTCGTGCCCGAAAAGTTCGCTTTCCAGCAAACCGGTCGGGATCGCCGCACAATTCAGCTTCACCAAAGTTCGTCCGCGCCGCGAACTCAGATTGTGGATCGCCCGCGCGATCAGGTCTTTTCCCGTTCCCGTTTCCCCCAAAATCAACACGGTCACGTCCGTCGCTGCCACGGTTTCAACCTGCCTCAGCACTTTCCTCAACACCGTGCTTTCGCCAATGATGTCTTCAAACCGGTGCTCGGTGTAGAGCTCCTCCTCCAGATAGCGCTTCTCACGCTCAGCTCGTTCCAACTCTTCCTGCGCGCGTACCGTTTCCGAAAGATCGCGAATCACGCTCAGCACCAGTTTTCCTGCCGGCGTTTCGACGGTGCTGAGCATGATATCAATCGGAAATTCCGATCCATCTTTCCGCCGGCCGTGAAGCTTCAATCCCATTCCCATCGGACGCGTGCGCGGCGCGGCGCGATACTCTTTACGGTGGGCGGGATGCGCATCTCGGAATCGTTCCGGAACCAGGATTTCTACCGGCTGACTGGCCAGTTCAGCGCGCGTGTACCCGAAGATTTTTTCAGATTGCGGATTTGCTTCGGTGATTCGCCCTTTCTCGTCCGTGGCAATAATCGCGTCGGGCGAGGCCTCGAACAGCGTCCGAAATCGATGCTCGCTGAGCTGCAGCGCCTGCTCGGTTTTTTTTCGCTCAGAAAAATCGCGGGTAATTTTCGAAAATCCGGCTATTGCACCGTTCTTGTCGCGGATGGCAGTGATGATCACGTTGGCCCAGAACCTCGAGCCGTCCTTTCGCAGCCGCCACCCGTCGTCTTCGAGCTGCCCCTGGGACGCCGCGATCTTCAACTCCTCGGCTGGCTTCCCGCGTTCGATATCCTCCGGAGTATAGAACCGCGAAAAATGTTGCCCGACAATTTCTTCGGCCCGGTAGCCTTTGATGCGTTCGGCTCCGGAATTCCAGTTCAGAACTTGCCCGCTGGGGCTCAACGTAAAAATCGCGTAATCCTTTATCCCCTCAACGAGCACCCGAAAACTTTCTTCGCTTCTTTGCAATGCCGCTTCGATCTGCTTTCGTTCGGTGATGTCGCGGACCACTGCCACGAACAGCTTTTCGCCTTCCAGCTCCAGCGGGCTCAGCATGATATCGACCGGGAACTCCGTGCCGTCCTTGCGCTTGCCGTACAGGTCCAACCCAATCCCCATCGATCGCACGCTTGGACGATCACTATATTTGTTCCGGTGCGCCGGATGCGCGCCGCGAAATCGCTCGGGAACGAGGGTTTCCACCGCAATCCCGAGTAGTTCTTCGCGCGCATATCCGAACAGGTTTTCCACTTGCGGATTTACTTCGGTGATCAGTCCTGCCGCGTTGGTCACCACAATAGCGTCCGGCGCAAACTCCAGCAGTTTTTCAGCCAAGGCCGAAGACGCTCGCCGGTTCTGAGGAGCAGGCTCAGTCATGTCGTGGGAGTTCAATCGATGGAGGCAAAGTTGCGGCTAACCGTCCGTTCCGTTTCGGTACAACCGTCCTCAACTATAAGTATACGCGGATATTACAACATGCGGATTACCAGAAGAAGAAGAAGAAGAAGAACGCATCCCCAACCGCCTCCAGGGACGTTTTTCGCCCAACAGGCGAAGCCGGAGCGAAATGAAACTCGAGCGCCAATGCTCGAATGTGCCAGCACCGACAGCGCCTCAGCCGCGCACGATCATCACCGGGCACATAGCCTTCGTCACGATCCGGTACACGCCCGAGCCTGTCAAATGCTCCTGCAGAAATTCCTTTTTCTCATGCACGCCCAAAACGATCAGATCCGCCCCGTGCCCTTCCGCCACGTCAAGGATCTTCGCCGCCGGCGCGCCCCGTACGACCACGCAATTCGGCTCGCAGCGGAGATCGGTACCAAACGGAACCAGTTGGTGAAGGGCGTGCAGCATGGCTGGCACGTCGCCGCCATTCTCCAGCGAGTGAAGCAAAATCAGCTGAGCGCGATGCTCCTGCGCGAGCGAAATTGCATAAGGCGCGGCAGCGAGTGATTCCGTGCTGAAATCGGTCGCGTACACGATGCGATTCAAGCCGGCATTCTGCCGCGGCTTGACGGTGACTGCCGGCCCGACCGCCAGAACAGGGCAAGGCACTTTCCGCAGCATTTCTTCCGCGACGGAGCCCACCACCAGATTCTGGAGACCGCTGCGCCCGTGCGTGCTGAATACCACCAGATCAATGTGTTTCCCGCTGACGAGGTCAGAAAATGTGCGCCAGAAGTTTCCCGCTTGGAAGATGATTTCGTGCGGGACCCCGCCGAGCTGCTGCCCCAAATCCTTCTTGCTTTCCTGGCGGAACACTTCGGCATCGAGCGCCGACTTGAGCTGGACTTCCACCGCAACTTGCCGGTAAACGTCCGGCTGGATCACGTGCAGCGCATAGACTTTGGCCTGGTATCGGCGCGCGATTTCCAAAGCGTAAGGCAGCGCCCTTTCCGCCGCGAAGGAAAGGTCCGTGGCGTACAGGATATTCTTCAATCGTATTTGAGTTGACACATCCAAAGTCTTCATGACCAGCCTCCCAAATTCCCGAACTCCATCCTGAAGGAAATATAAGACGGCAATCGCGCGGGAGGAATGACTCCGGTCACGGACGGCTGTGACGCGAGTCACAGAGCTGGTTTCCGGGAAAGACCACAATGAAAAGGTATCGACTCGGCGATGGGCGAACCGTAGCAGCTCCCACGGAAAGGCAGCACAAAGCGTGATAAAACGCATTGCAGTGCTCACGAGCGGAGGGGACGCACCGGGCATGAACGCTGCCGTGCGCTCGGTGGTGCGAACCGCGATCGCTAAAGAGTGGGAAGTGTTCGGTGTGCGCCACGGTTATGCCGGCCTGATCCGCGAAGATTTCATTCCGCTGGGACCGCGTGACGTCGGTGGAATTATTCAGCTCGGCGGCACCATGCTCGGGAGCCGGCGCTGCATGGAATTCAAAACCGACGAGGCGCAGGAGACAGCGATCCGGTTTCTGCGGCAGAGGGGTATCGACGCGCTGATCGTCGTTGGGGGAGACGGCTCTCAGGCTGGTTCATTCGCATTGTCCTGCAAGGGATTCCCGGTGGTGGGCATCGCGTCGACGATCGACAATGATTTGTGCGGTTCGGAGATCACCATCGGAGTAGACACAGCGCTGAATATCGCGCTGGAGGCCATCGACCGCATCAAGGTAACGGCTTCATCGCACGAGCGCGCGTTTTTAGTGGAAGTAATGGGGCGAGACTGTGGTTACCTCGCGCTAATGGCGGGCATTGCGGGCGGTGCTGAAAGCATCGTGCTCCCAGAAGTGGAGACAGATCCCGAGACCGTGGCCATGGACCTGCGCGAAGCCTACGAGCGCGGCAAGGCTCACGCCATCGTGGTTGTTGCCGAAGGCGCGAAATACAATGCCGAAGCGCTCACAACCTATTTTCGAGAACATCGCGAAAGGCTGGGCTTCGAACTGCGTGTGATCAAGCTAGGCCACGTACAGCGCGGCGGCGCGCCAGGAGCGTTCGACCGCCTACTGGGAACTCGCATGGGAGCGGCGGCCACAGAGCACGTCGCGCGTGGCGAATTTGGGCTGCTGGTTGGACTCTGCAATAATCAAATGTCGGCGACGCCCTTGGCGGCTGTGGCCGGCAAGAAAAAGGCGCCGGATTTGCGTTTGTTCGACCTCGCCAACATACTTGCTAGATAGATAAGATCAAACCCCTGCCGGTGACAAAAAAATCAAGCTCAAGAAGTTTGCTAATGCGGATCACCGCACCGCAGTTGGATTTCGCTGCGCTTGGGCGCGAATCTGCTGCGGTGAGGGAATCTGCGCGGCATCCCATCCGCCGCCCAGCGCCTTGATTAGCTGAACGCTGGCTACCATTTGCTGCATCCGGTAGTTTACGGCGGTCTGCTGGTCGGTGAGCAAGATCGTCTGTGCTACCAGCACATTCAGGTACGGATCGATTCCGGTTGTGTATCGCACGGTGGCTTCGCGCAGGCTCCTCGAAGCGGCGTCGACCGCGGCGTCCTGCTGCTCGATCGACTGAGACAGAAACCTCAAGGTGGCCAGGTTATCTTCGACCTGTTGAAACGACGTCAAAACCGTCTCTCGATAATTCGCGACGGTCTGATCGTAGTTGGCTTGGAACTGCTGAACCGTTGCTCGGCGCAATCCCGCATCGAAAATTGTCTCCGCCAGGCTCGGTCCTACGGACCAAAAGCGGCTCGGCCAAGTAAACCAGCTCGAGAATGGAAGTCGATCCCAGACCACCAGAGGCGCTCAGCAGTGATATTGGGATAATACGCGGCCACTGCGATGCCGATCTGGGCGTTGGCCTGAGCCATATTGCGCTCAGCCGCCGCTATGTCTGGGCGCCTCTCCAATAGTTCCGCAGGAATGCCGAGCGGACTGACTGGAACCTTCGCCTGCAGATTCTGCATGGGCAAAGTGAATGTCGATGCCGGCTGGCCGATCAGAACGGCGATGGCGTGCTCATACTGCGCGCGCAGGATTCCGAGGTTGGTGTCCTGAGCTTGAGCCGCCTTTAGCTGAGCTTCCGCTTGCGCCACCGCTTCATCGGAACTTAGACCGGCGCGATACTGCGCTTGCGTCAGCTCCAGAGTCTCCTGATATACGATCACCGTGGAATCCAGAATCTGTTTCAGAGAGTCCTGCGCCCGAAGCTGGTAATAGTCCACTGCGAGTTCCGCCTGCTCGCTCAGGCGGACGTTTTGCACGTCCGCAGCGCTGGCCTGTGCGGCAAAAACGCTGGCCCTTACGGTGTTCCGAATGCGGCCCCAGAAATCTGGCTCCCAAGACGCGTCAAATGGCAGCGAATAATCCGTGAACGATTTGATGGCAATGCCAGCGGTCGATGAGCTTTGGAAGCCGCCCAGTTGCCCAGGAGACGGACGCGAATTCACGATGCTTGGATTCGCTGCGACCGTCGGCCAGTACTGCGCCCGAGCTTGCCGGACCAGGGCGCGCGCCGCCAGAAAACTGTCGGCCGCTGCGGCAATGTTTTGATTGCTCGCGTCCGCTTTCTGTTCGAGCTCGTTGAGTTGCGGATCGTCGAAAACCAGCCACCATTTGCCTCGTGTTGCAGCATCTCGCGGCTGGGCAACCTTCCAATCTCCGGCGGCCTGCGTGCTTTCGGGTGATAGTTCCTTGTAAGCAGTCGGCGTATCGGCGGCCGGGCGCACATATTTCGGACCAACCACGCATCCGCTGAGTGCGAAGGCGCACGCGATCGATGCGGTAAGTGCCCGGGACAACCTCTGTGTCTTCGTGTTCATGTCAATCACCGATGTACACATCGACCAGCTCACCGGGATAAAGATTTAGATCCTTGGGCTTCTCGAACTTGAAAATAACTGGCAGCACTCGAACATCCACGCGCTCCTGCCGCTGGTCCGACAATTCAATTTTGGGAGATACGAGAGGTTGCACTCTCACGAATTCGAGGGGGATTTTGATGTTCGATCCGCGAATTGACATTTGCGCCTTGATATTCGCGGGCTGCGGCAGGCGCGGCAGCAGGATTTCGTCGATGTAGCAGCGAACGTGAAGATTCATTTGCGGCGCGCCGAGCACCAGCACCGGCTGCATTCCCTGCGTATAGCTTTCATATCCGCCCTGCGCGGAGACGTAATTCCCCACCATGGAATTGATGGAGAGCACCACTCCATCGGCGGGAGCCTTCAGAATGAACTTTGAGAGCAGCGCGCTGGATGCCGCAAAAGACTTCTCGAGAGCGTCCGTCTGTTTTTCCTGATTCTGGATGTCAAAGGTCCAAGCCCCGGCTTTGGTGAGGTCGCGCTGCTTGCGGGCCACCTCGAGATTAGCTTCGGCTACAGCTTCGGCGTTGATGGCGCTATCGAGAGCGTCTTTGCTGATGGATCGCGGATCGAGCTCGAAGGCCGCATTTTGCTTTCTTAGTCTCGTCCTGAGTGGTTTTCAGTGACGCTTGCGCGGCGATGACTTGGGCTTCCGCTATGTCGATGTTTTCCTTCCTGGGTTCCGCTCTCAGTTCTTCGAGCATGGCGTGAGCGGCCAAAGCGGCTGATTTTTGCTGCTCGGTGGTGGCCCGCTGAATCGAATCGTCAATCAATAGCAGCGGCGCGCCCTTGCGCACTTCTTGTCCTTCGGCGACGAAAATCTGTTTCACCGTCCCGGCGACTTCGGGGTAGACGTTGATGTTTTCTCCGCTGGTCTGAACGCTTTCGACGATGCCCTCGGCGTAAATCGCGCTGGCGTAGGGATTGGAGGCCGGCTCGAACACCGGAGACAAAGGCGGCCTTTTGAGGTTGAAGAAATAAGCGGTCGCGGTGCCGGCCAGAATGCCGATCAGCGATATCGTGACTATGATTTTGTTTTTCATGCTGTGCCTTTTTCTATTCCCGTCAGCCGTCCATCCTCCATGTGCAAGATTCTGGTGGCGAACTCGTAGATTCTGCTGTCGTGGGTCACCACCACGATGCAGCGATTGGCATTGAGAATGTTGTCGTGAACAAAACTTAAAATTGCATTTCCGGTGTCGCCGTCGAGCGAAGCGGTCGGCTCGTCCATGATCAAAATGTCGGGTTTACCCACCATGGCGCGGGCGATGGCCACGCGTTGCTGTTCTCCGCCGCTCAGCTTCACTGGCGGGAGATCGGCGCGTCCCTTTAGTCCGACGATTTCCAGGTAGTTAATCGCTTCGTGGATCGACTCGTTCCAGTCTTTTCGTTTCAGGATTAGCGGGATGGCCACGTTCTCGGCGGTATTCAGCCGCGGAAACAAGTGAAAGTCCTGAAACACAAATCCGATTTTGTTCAAGCGAAAATCCGCCAACTGGTCGGCGTTCAAGTGCCAGATATCAATGTCCTCCACCAGAACACTGCCGGCATCGGGTTTGAGAATTCCGGAAAGGACGCTCAGCAACGTGGTCTTGCCGCTTCCGGAAGGGCCGACGATGTAGACCATTTCGCCGAAGTAAGCATTGAGCTCGACGTCCTTCAGGGCCGACGTGCGGGCTTCGCCTTCGCCGAACCACTTGACCAGGCCCTTGGCTTGGATGGCTACGTTTGGCATTTCATCCTCTGAAAATATCGAACGGCTCGATTTGCAACACTCTGCGGATTCCGACGTAACTGGAGACCGCGGCAATGACGGCGACCATGACAAATCCGATCGCCAGGTTCGCGTAAGTGAGCATGGCTGCGTAACTGGGCAAGCGCAGTCTTGCCAGCCAGATCAGCGACACGCACAGGCCCACTCCGAGTCCATATCCGGTGAAGGAGGTGAACGTGGCCTGAAAGAGAATCATGAAGATGAGGTCGCGCTTCTTTGTGCCGATGGCTTTCAGTGCGCCGAAGCGCTCGAGATTTTCGAGAATGAAGGTGTAAAAGGTTTGTCCCGAGATCGATAGACCTACCAGAAAACTGATGGTGGTCATGATCAGCATGTTGGTGCCGCCACCGGTCTGGTAGATGAAGAAATCGGCGGTCCTTTGCATGAATTCTTCTTTTGTGAGCGCCAAATAGCCGAGCGCTGCCACCTGCTGCTTGATCTTCTGCACATCGGCGGGGCTTTTCGGTTCGACCAGCACGTAGGAAATGGTGTATCGAGGATTGGGGAGAAATTGCGAAGCTCGCTGGTATGTGGTGTAGAGAGTTGGAGTTCCGTAGAGGCCAGACGTGGCCACCCGGGCAATTCCGACGATGACCGCGCGGTGATCGTTCAGCTCTAGTTGCGATCCGACTTTCGGATTTTCAAGTTTCTTGAACTCGGCGTCATGCACCACGACGAAAGCGTCTTCGGCATAAATGTCTTCGATTTTTCCTTGCAGCAGCTCAGGCCGTCCAAGCAGGCTCGTGTCGTCCAACCCGATTACGTTGACCGACTGATAGTTGCCGTCAGGAAGTCTGGCAAGTCCTCCTCCTGAATAGAGAGGCACGGCGTACTTGACGCCTTGCATGCTGCGAGCTGCGTCGAGAACGTAGTCTGGCATCCCGATGGTGTTGGATACGGTCTGTACGGCAGGATCCATGACCCAAATTGGCGCACCAATGTTGATCACTGTCGCGGAGGCGTGATTCAGGACTCCGATCAGCATCGAAGTGACGAACATCATCAGGAAGACGGCAAAGGTGATCCCAATGAGCAAGGCCGTGAACTTGGACTTGTCATTGACAAGGAGCTTAAAGGCCAGCCTGAGAATCCCTTTCACGTCGGTCAGTCCTTTCCTAGTACCAACAGCCCTATGTTCGCCGAATGCAGCGGTCTGGTATGTGTATGGCGTCACTCCGGAGTGTGACGTAAGTCACAAGCAGCAAATCGCAAAGGGCGGCGGACAGTGCTGAAGCGTCTCCGGGTGCGGAGGAATAGTTAGAGGCTAAAAAGGTTTGTCAGGGCCAAGCTCATAGCGCGCTTCGACCGCCGCTGCAATCGCGCTGCAAAGGTCGCGGACATGCCCAAGCCGGTAGCGCTGCTCGACTTTTCGAATGTCCGTCGCAAGAGTGGGATCGTGGAACACGGTCAAAATCCAGCGCGAGAAGTCCTCGCGATGCACATGGGGCTCGAGAACATCCGGCGGATAGGTTTTTAATGCGGTCACAAAATCCTTCAGCGTCCGGGCAGGTGGTCCGAGAGGCCTGTCGTTTCTGGTGAAAACAAAGCCGAGCTCGTCGATCAATTCCAGATCGAGATACTTGGTCTTGTGCCGCACGTGGGAGGTCAGGCGGGGTAATAGTGTAAAACGCTGCAGCTTTCCTTCGGCTTCTTCGGGCCCGGGCAAGAGAGCGGCTTGGTCTACCTTCAGTCCACCGAGAATCGTCTCCCATTCCGCTTCGATGCCCTGGCCGCCGGTCATGCTCCATAATGTTTCCACCTCTCGCGGGTCGGTGGTGCGTTTCACAATAATTGCGTCGATAGCCGTTTGAAGTTCCCGATTGAGATCAGACGGGCGGTAGGTGATAAGCGTGTAAGCGTTCAAGCTCAAGTCCAAAAGTTGACGAGCATTTGGGTCGTGTAAGAAATAGTGCGCTTCGTCAATGACGATGCGGTGAGGCAAGCCGGTTGATCGGCGAATCGCAGCCACCATTGGCAAAAGCGAGTGAAGATAGTCGATCTTCTCCTTGTAGGGCGCGTGCGAAAGGTCCACAACGACGCTCATTTCCGGATGGCGCAGCGCACGCGCCAAATCAGGAAGTTGCGGCGGCGGGTCCTCGCCTCCAAACACCACCACACCCGGCAGCGACTCCAGCGGCCGGTAATCACCCTCCGGATCAATCACGCAGACCGAATACCCCTGCAAAATGAGTTTTTCGCAGATCAGTCCGGTGGCCCAGGATTTTCCGGAGCCCGGGTCTCCCGCTATGAGCACATTGCGGCCAGCGACGGCGAGCGCAATCGTCCGGTTGTCTTCCGTCGTGCCCAGTGTTACTTGATGGCGATGCACCCGGCTCGGAGGTAATTTTGCCTCGCTGTTTAGGTGACGAATGAAATCGGCGACGGCATTCGGACCGTCACCCGGCAATACTTCGTCGGCGGCCTTGCAGAGCACAGGGCTACCCCAACCTACGGCTACACCAAATTCGCAAGCGGCGAGGAGATCGTGATCGTTTTCGGCGTCGCCAATTGCAATCGCATTGTGGGGTGAAAGGTGAAGCATGGTAAGTGCGCGGCGCAATCCAATGCTCTTGCTGATCGCTTGGGGAAGCACCATTAATCGGCCGCGGTTGAACAGCAACACCAGAGGCAGCTGGAGATCTCGGATTACTGCCAAAATCTGAGGCGCCGAGCCCGCGTCAGCTTCCAACACGCATTGGCCGACGGTGAAATCGACTCTGCGGCGGCGAAGCTCGGCGAAGAATTCTTGCGGAGCGGGCTGGCCAATTAGCCTCGTATAGCCGTTCGGGAACGACAGAACTGCGCCGTTTTCCGCAACGACCGCATCCACAAATTCAATATTTCCAGCTACCCTCCGCAGGTCAGCCAACACACGCCCAGTTACCAAGATGACTTTGAGGCCCCGCGCTCGCATCTCGCCGATGGCCGCTCGGACTTCGGAATTCAGGACGCCATCGACGGCGATGGTGCCGTCATAGTCAAGCGCGAGCGCGCGAAGTTTCACGAGTCTTCCTCCGCTGGCGCAGCCAACCCCCGATTCCGCCCGATTTGCTGAGTTTGGCCGCGGCTTCGCCGCTAACTATTTCTATCTCGATGTCCGTTGCGCGAGCCAGTTCAGGCAAAACTTCGCTTAGCATGGTTCGTTTTCTCATCCCGCCACATGAGTTGCAAACAGGATCAGCTGCGCCGCTCGTCAGACCGCACTTGACGCATTGGCGGAGGCCGGCATCCAATCCGTGAACGAGTATCAAGGTACTGATGGTCCCATTCTGAAGCTGCGCCAGAGTTTCGTCGAGGCCCAGCACCGCGCCGCGGTCCGCATTCAACAAGTCATCCACTCTCCGCATCATCGCGCCGTTTGCCGCAGCTGCAATAAGCGGCGTCACGATGGCTTGCAGCTTCGCGACAGTCACTCCGGCAAGGTCCTGGTCAAAGAGTTCTGTGCGTTTTCGCAGTTGCCCAGGGAGTTGCGACTCGATTGGCTCCGTCAGCCTTTTTGAACCCACCAGAAAAACGGAAAACAGTCTCTCCTTAACGCACAGATTCCTAGTTTCTTGCGCCACTCGCCGGTATAAGTGCCGGTATTCGTCGTTCATGCGCCGATCGAATGAATCCTGTTGAGGTCCGTGAGGCATTCGCGTGGCCCGGCGCGCCATGTGCGCGTGTTCCGCCTCTTTCCACTGTGAAGTGTCGATGCTGAATTTCTGCTCTGACAGCTTTGTCACTTTTCCAAGATAATGCCGGAAGAATTGCGCTCCGGCGCAGTCCACCGTTACGACGCAACACGGCTTCTGATCGTCCAAAATCCCTAGTAGCTGCGCCAGCGCCGGTCTTCCCCAGTGCAGTTCGTTCTTTAACGGCTTGGCGATCGACAGTTGTTCCCAGGTGGTGGGCCCGGCGAAAATCAGCAATGCGTCTTGATGGGAGGTTTGTTCGCGCAGGAAATTTTCGACGCGATCCAGTTGTTTTCGGAACAACTTTCTTTCTTGCGCCGGCACCTCGGATCCTATGGATTTCCCTTCGTCCTTTAGCCAATTCAAATAGGACGGTGCACGACCCTGATTGTTGCGGTCGCGCGGATTTGTGTCTACGTAAACGGTCAATACGGGACCCGGCACCTTAACGTACGACAATGCGTTTGGCGTTTCCATTTTCCCCTCGCTCTACGGGATTTCTTGCAGTGGCGTGTCGTTGGATCAATCCCTCGCTCACCGAACACAGGCTAATATCTTCGCGCTGCGTCTCATATGCGGCTTGTCACCCCCGGCTGTGATGGCTGTCACTTCCGTGACAACAGGACTGAGGTCCTCCTTCGCCCCCCGCTCTCACTGTGAGTTCGTCACTAACGATGGTGATGCACGTCACCGTGCCGTCTCTTTCCGTAGCTGATACTGGATGTGACGCATGGAGCTGCTGCCCGGGAGCCCAGTGCTGGTCGAAGGGAGAAATTCAATGCATGAGGCACACGAACAATTTCGAGATCGCAAAGAAGCCGGCCGCCGGCTGGCTCAACAACTTGCCGTGTACAAAGGCCGCACCGATGTCATTGTGTTGGCGCTCCCGCGCGGCGGTGTGGAAGTGGCAGAGAAAATCGCCCAGTTTCTACAAGCTCCCCTCGATGTTTTTCTCGTGCGCAAACTCGGCGTCCCGGGATTTCCGGAGCTGGCTATGGGGGCCATCGCCATGGACGGCGAACCAATCATCGATCCGAGTATCGTGGAGGAATTCAATCTCTCCAAGAGCGATATCCTCCCCGTAATTGCAGCGGAATGGGAGGAACTCGGGCGCCGCGAGAGCATCTATCGCCGATCTCGAGAGCCGCTCAACGTTCGAGATCGCATCGTTATCCTGGTCGACGACGGCATCGCGACCGGCTCGACGATGCGAGTCGCCATCGCGGCTCTTCGAAAGCTGCAACCCGCGCGCATTGTCGTGGCCGTCGGCGTCGCCCCGCGGTCCACCTATCTCATACTTGGCGCTGAGGCCGACGAGGTCGTGTGCTTGATGACGCCTCGCGACTTTCACGCCGTGGGTCAATTTTATCGTGAATTTCCGCAACTCACCGATGCCGAGGTCTGCGAGCTGCTGGAACACGGCGGCGACGAGGCGGCGTCTGCCAAAGTCAGTGCCGCAAATCGAGAACTGAATAGCGCGACTTAATACTGAGAGCTGAAGGAGAAAATATGAGAGACCAACAGCGCAACAGCAACATCCTCACTTTGGATTTTTCGCAAATCCGCATGAGCGACGTCGCCTTGGTCGGCGGCAAGAATGCATCGCTAGGCGAACTCTTTACGGCCCTGAAGCCCAAAGGAATTGGAGTGCTGGACGGTTTTGCGCTGACCACCGACGCCTATTGGCTCTTGCTCGAAGAATGCGGTCTGCGCCAGAAGCTAGAGGAAATCTTCTCGAAGCTCGATCCGGAAAACCTACAAAGCTTGGCGACCAGCGGCCACGCAGCGCGCACGCAGATTCTTCAAACGCCGCTCCCCGATTCGATTCGATCGGCAGTCATTACTGCGTATCGCGGCCTGGTCGACCGGTTCGGCCACGAACCAGATATGGCGGTGCGCTCGTCAGCCAGCGCCGAAGATCTCCCCGAAGCTTCATTTGCAGGCGCCGCGGAAACATTTCTCAACGTGCGCGGTGAAGAAGCTTTGATGCGGGCCGTTCAACAGTGCTATGCCTCGCTGTTTACGGACCGCGCGATTAGCTACCGCGCGCGCCAAGGATATTCACAGCTCAAAGTGGCGCTCTCCATCGGTATCATGCCCATGGTTCGCTCGGACCTGGCCGCTTCCGGCGTGATCTTCACTCTCGATACAGAATCTGGATTCCGGGACGTTGTTACCATCACCGGCTCGTATGGGCTTGGCGAATTCGTCGTTCAGGGAGTGGTCACGCCCGACGAATGGGAAGTGTTTAAGCCCACGCTGCGCGAAGGCCATGCCTCAATCGTCGGGCGCGAACTCGGTTCCAAAGAAGTTCAGGCTGGTCTACGCCACCGGCACGCGTTCCACCCGCAGCGAAGCCACCCCGTCCGGCGAGCGGGGACGCTTTTGTTTATCGGATGCGGAAGTTCTCGAACTGGCACGCTGGGCCTGCGCCATTGAGGACCATTACTCAAGTTTGGCAGGGCATGCACAGCCGATGGACATTGAGTGGGCGAAGGACGGGGTGACGGGCGGCCTATTTATCGTGCAGGCCCGTCCCGAGACGGTGCATTCAGCAAAATCATCGCTGGCCGCAGCCGAAACCTATTCTTTGAAAGTAAAGCCGGGCGCGGCACTTGTTGCCGGCCAAGCCGTGGGAGAAAAGATTGGCGCCGGGAAGGCACATGTGGTGACCGATGTCGCCAAGCTTCAAGAGGTTCAGGCGGGAGAAGTGCTGGTAGCCGGAAATACTGATCCCGATTGGGAACCAGTCATGCGGCGAGTTGCGGCGATCGTCACCGATCAGGGAGGGCGCACCGCGCATGCCGCGATTGTCTCCAGGGAATTCGGCATTCCCTGCATCGTGGGCACCGGGAATGCCACGCGTCTGCTTGCCACCAGAAAGGATGTAACTGTCTGCTGTTCAGAAGGAAGTGAAGGACATGTCTACGCAGGCTGCTTGCCGTTTGAAAAACAAATGATCCAAGCGAGTGCCGTTCCAAAAACCCACACCAAAATCATGCTGATCCTGGCCGATCCCGCTCAAGCGTTTCATCTTGCCGCTGTTCCGAATGACGGAGTCGGACTCGTACGCATGGAATTCATCGTTACGAATCATATTGGAATCCATCCAATGGCTTTGGTGAAATTCCCGGAATTGAAAGACGCGAAGGCCGTGAACGAAATCCGCAATCGCATCGGCGAGGAAGATCCCAAAAAGTTTTTCATACGCCGCCTGAGCGAAGGCATCGGCCGGATTGCCGCCGCGTTCTATCCAAAGCCTGTAATCGTGCGTATGAGCGACTTCAAAAGCAACGAATATGCCGGACTCATTGGCGGAGCGGAATTTGAGTTGAGCGAGGAAAATCCGATGCTCGGCTTTCGGGGCGCTTCGCGGTACTACGATCCGCGCTATTCGGCGGGTTTTGCGCTGGAATGTGCCGCACTGGCTCGCGTCCGTGGAGAAATGGGTCTGACAAACATGAAAGTCATGATCCCCTTTTGCAGAACGGTCGAAGAAGGCCGTAAAGTGCTCGAGACGATGGAGCGCAACGGACTGCGTCAGGGCGAGAATGACCTGGAAGTGTATGCGATGTGCGAGATTCCGTCGAACGTTGTGCTCGCGGAAGAGTTCCTGAAAATCTTTGACGGTTATTCGATTGGGTCCAATGACCTGACGCAACTTATTCTGGGACTGGATCGGGATTCGGGAACGGTGGCTCATCTGTTTGACGAGCGCAACCCAGCCGTGAAGCAAATGATCGCGCAGGCCATTCGCGCGGCGCACGCCGCGAAAAAACCAATCGGCATTTGCGGCCAAGCGCCGTCCGACTTTCCCGAATTCGCGGAATGGCTGGTGGAGCAGGGGATTGATTCGATTTCGCTCAATCCCGATACCGCGATCAAAACGGCCCTGCGCGTCGCATTGGCGGAGGAGCGGGCGTTCGCGCTGGCACACTGATGTTTCGAGACCCAAAAACTCGGATTCATCGTCGCAAGCTGATGCATATTGCTCTTCACTCCGACTGCGAATAAGCGGTCGGCGCATGCAGCAGAGTTGATGCCCTAGAGAGGAACCGTGTTGAACATCAAATTCATTCTCTGTCCAATCGATTTCTCAGAGTTCTCGGCGAGGGCGTATTTCCAGGCGCTGTCACTAGCCGAGCACTATCAAGCCAAGTTGGTGGTGCAGCATATCGTGGAAATTTGGCGCTACCCCTCGGTGAGCTTTGCTACTTCGGTGAAAATTCATGACGAGTTCTGCGAAATGCTTCGAGAGCGCGGCAGAGAGCAGCTGGCGGAATTCGTCAAGAAGCACACCGGCCGTCGAACTCAGCCGGAGCAAGTGGTCAATCAGGGAATGGCGCCAGACTCGGTCCTTTCGTTTGCGGAAGTAGAGAAGGCCGACCTCATCGTAATGGGATCGCACGGAAGGAGAGGTTACGACCGGCTGATGCTGGGATCGGTGACCGACCGGGTAATGCGCAGAGCGCCGTGCCCGGTGCTGGCGGTGTGTCATGCGCCTGAGGGCCAGGAATCCACAAACCAGGAGCGTAGCCACGTTCAACATTTTGGCAGAATTCTTTTTTGCACGGACTTTTCCGAAGATTCGAAGCGCGCCCTGAACTATGCGATTTCCATAACGCAAACGTACGGTGCGCACCTCACGCTGTTGCACGTGTTGGAAGAGACTTCCAATCCGATTAAGGCGGAAGAGGCGACCGCGCGTGCACTCGAGAAACTTGATGAACTGATTGCACCAGATTTGCGCAAGACCCTCAGGATTAAGGCCGCAGTGCGCATCGGAAAACCCTATCGGCAAATCGTTCAACTGGCCCAGGAAGCGCAGATGGACCTGGTGGCTATGGGAGTGCACGGCGGTGGGGCCATGGATTCGTCATTATTCGGGTCGACGACGTATCGGGTCATGCAGTTGGGATGCTGTGGCGTTCTCGCCGTCCACGCTTGAATTGCCCGGCTGAATTGCCAGAAGCCCATCCGCAATTTCTGTTTGTTCGCGCGGAGTTCTGCCGAAACTCATGGGGGCGCACGATTCCAGCTAGCCAGGTTGCGGCGATGAGACGGAAAAGTTCTCCGCGTCGTGATTCTGGTGTTTCAGGCGGCTGAGTTCGAAGAAGGCGCTGGAGATAGGATTTTGCACGGCTAGGGACGTCTCGACGCCGCAGGTGCAGCCGGGGCATTCGCGGCGGACCATGGCTTGAGCTTGGCTTATGTAGGCGTCGGAGGCCAGAATCGTTTCGAGGCTATCGCGCAGGATGTTGCCGACTGGCTTCAGCGGATAGCAGCCGGTGAGAACATCGCCATTCGACATAACGAAAACCTGTGTGTAACCGAGAACGCAAGGTGGTTCATCGAGCGGTGTGTGGTTGTAATATTTCGCGATGTAATCCACTTCGTAGGTCGGACGCTTCAGCGTATCGCGTACGAAATTCGAGATTAGCGGCACATCGGCAGTCGTCGGCCACAGAGAATCGTAATCCGCATCTTTGAGGAACGAGAGGCTGCGACTGAGAATATTTGTTTCGATGTGCGCGCCCGCCTGCTGAGCTACCTCGTGGAGCTGCTCGAGCTCGCGCGCGGAAATGCGATTGAGCGTCACGGAGATCGCCACGCGCTTGCCCTGCAGTAACTTGATGCCTTCGATTCCCAGATCGAAATAGCCGCGAATGCCGCGAATTTGGTCGTTGGTTTCCTTCAGTCCGTCGATGGAAACGGCGACGTCGGAGATCGGGGAGGCGTTGATTTCCTTATGGAGTTTTTTGACGAGCAGGCCATTGGTTTGAATGATGATGTGGTTGAAGGCGGAGGTATTTGCCTTAGCGAGAATCTCGAAGAAATCTTTGCGGAGGAGCGGCTCGCCACCGGTGAAGCGTAGCGAGCTTATGCCTAAAGTGCCGATTTCATTTAGAAGTTCAACCGCGCGGTCGGTGCTGATTGCATCTTGCCAGCGGTGCTTCCAATAATCGCAGCTGATGCAGCGGGCCTGGCAGTTTTCTGTCAGCTTGATATGCGCGGCGAGCGGGTGAATGCTTTTAGGCAGGAATTTCGCGGAGAATTGGCTTCCAATCCAAACGCACGGCAGATAGGAAACCGGACGGGACATTCAGCATTCTCCTCGCCATAGCTAGGATTTCACATCCCGGACTCGAGGTTTTGCCCCGGATGGTGAACACTCCTGCGACTTGCCGCCGGATAAATAACCTACACCCGTGCGAAAAAGCTTGCAACGGGATTACAGCAGCTCGGAAATTTAGAGCGACACGGTTGGCGGCTTGTTGGGCATGCCCGAACGCGGACATAGGCAGGAGTGCCTGTGCTACCGGGGCACCGAAACGGACGCCGAACCAAGCTTTTACTATGCCGTAGCGCGCAAAGTGGCTTCCTCGCGGCCGGCACATTCCGGATGCGGGCACGCGCATTCGATTCCGGGAGTGTCGTCCATGGTTTCACATTGGGCGCTGCAGTATTTGCCGATTGTGACGTGGCAGGTACAGTTCGGATGAGCGCATTTTGTGGGATGAGATGTCATTGGGCCCTCCACTTGGTTGATGTTTGTTGTGGATGGGGCGTTGCAGCGTGACGGTGGAGATTTTCTATCGAGTGTTGAATGTGGCAACGTCGGGGGCTTGGTTATTTGGCGTTTTGAGCAGGAATTTTGCTGATTCGATTGTGGATGCTGGGTGCACAGGCAGGAGTGCCTGTGCTACTGAGGGACGTTACGAATTTGGCACCTTAGCTGGAAGCTCATTTGACCTGTGCGAGGCGGCTTTCTACCCTGTAAGTACATGGTAGCGCAGCGCCTGCTGCAATCCATGCTCGGGACGGACCTCATCGCTCCTCAGGCGCTCACTTTAGGCGAGTGAGTAATCTTGGCCAAAGACAAAGCGAAATCGCAGAGAAAATTATCCGGCAAGCGGCCGGCCGCAAAAGCCTTGCGTGCATCCGAGAAAACTTACCGGCTGCTATTTGACGGCAATCCTGTGCCGATGTGGGTCTACGACTTGACGACGCTCGCGTTTTTGGACGTCAATGATGCGGCGATCGAGCAGTACGGCTACGAGCGCGAAGAATTCCTGCGCATGAGTATTAAAGATATCCGGCCGCCCGAGGACGTTACTGCGCTAGTTGAAAATGTTGCCAAAGGCTCGCCGCGACTCGAAAAATCCGGCACGTGGAGGCATCGCCGAAAGAATCGCAGCGTGATTGACGTGGAGATTGTGTCGCACGATTTTCGGTGGGATGGCCGCGCGGCGCGGTTGGTGCTGGCGACGGACGTAACGCAGCGGCGGCGGGCCGAGGACGCCTTGCGCAGATCGGAGGCGGAGTACCGCTCGGTCGTTGAAGAAGCGCCCTTTGGAATATTTCGCGCCACCGAAGACGGCCGGTTGATTTCTGTGAATCAGGCTTTGGTGCAAATGCTGGGATACGATTCGAAAGATGAATTGCTGGCAGTGAACGCCGGCGATTTCTACCGCGATGCCGACGTTCGCGCGAAACTGGTCGAACAAAAGTGGCATGTTGGCCGTTTTGAAGCCATCGAAATCGAATGGCAACGGAAAGATCGCAAGGTCATTCGCGTGCGCTTGAGCGGGATGATCGCCCGCGATGAACTCGATGGCTCGATTTTTGATGAAGTTTTCGTGGAAGACATCACCGAGCGGCGCGTCCTCGAGCAACAACTCCGCCAATCGCAAAAAATGGAAGCCATCGGCAGGCTTTCCGGCGGAATCGCGCACGATTTCAATAATTTACTCGGCGTGATTATCGGCTATAGCGAACTCGTCGAGGAACAACTGCCCCCTAACGATCCTCTGCGGGCCAGAGCGGTTGAAATCAAGAAAGCTGGCCACCGCGCC
>CAWBWG010000026.1:0-30927 GCA_963792515.1 uncultured Acidobacteriota bacterium
GCGGCGTGCCAGTGCGATTTGAGGAGCGCGTGCAGATCGATCGGCTCGCTGGCACGCGCGAGCATCAGGGCGTGATTGCATTGGCGGCTTCTCGGGCGGCGGTGGAGTTGGAGGATTTGCTGGCGCAGAAATCGGATCGCTCGCTGATTGTGCTGCTCGACGGCGTCGAAGATCCGCAGAATCTCGGCGCGATCGTGCGCACTTCGCTCGCGGCTGGAGTGCAGGGTGTGGTGATTCCGGAGCGGCGGGCGGCGGGGCTTGACCGATAGCGTTTCGCGGGCTTCGGCTGGTGCGCTGGAACATTTGCCGGTGGCGCGGGTGAAAAATTTGGTGCGGGCTATGGAGCAGATGAAAGAGGCTGGTTATTGGTTGATCGGTCTTGATGAACGCGGGGAGAGGAATTATACCGAGGCGGATTACAAAACTTCGGTTGGGATTGTGTTGGGCGGCGAGGGGCATGGATTGCACGAACTGACTCGCAAGCGGTGCGATTATGTGGTTTCGATTCCCACGACCGGGCCGGTGAAATCTTTGAATGTTTCCGTGGCGGCGGGAGTGGTTTTATTTGAAGCGGTGCGACAGCGCGGGAAGGGCGGGCGAGCGGAGAAGCGTGGCGAGCCGGGCGACACCGGCTCGGGAGGTTCGATTGCATGATTTACGATTTTCTTGTTGAGACTTACGAGACGGAGCGGATCAAAGTGCTCAGCGTGTGGAGTGAATTTCGCGATGCGGATTTGCCGTTTCGGCCGCGGGCGGGGGATCCGCGCGGGCGCAGCGTGCACGAGCAGATGGTGCATCAGTGCGTGAGCGAGGATTTGTGGTTTCGCACGATGATTGGGATTGATGTTGGTGCGCCGCCGTTGCCGTCGCCGGAGACGCGCTTGGAATTTATCCGGCGTTATGCGGAGGATAGCGGGAAACGCTTGGAGGCGCTGCGCGGGAAGAAGGAGGATTGGTGGGTAGGGGATGGGAACATTTTTCGAATTGCAGAAGTCGCGGGCTTGGATTGTGACGCGGCGGATTTCGCATACTTCGCATCATCGCGGGCAGCAGATGGCTATGTTGCGGATGTTGGGGCACGATTTGCATAGTAATTATGGGCCTACGGCGGATACTGGCGGGTTGATGGCTGTTCATGCGCCTACGATTTATGCTTACTCGGGGATTGCGGAATTGATTCGGGGGGAGAGTGGCGGTGGGGCAAAGCTGTTTTGCCTGGGGGCGGGGGAAAGCTGTTACTGAGCGGCCTGGGGAAGTTTGATCTGATTGTATTGACACGCGCTAAAGGCGAGGCCGAAAGGCGGGAGGGCTAAAGCACCCTCCCCTACAACGGCCGGAATTATTTGTCGTATTTCATTAGCGAGAAAACATCTACTCCCGGAAGTTTGCCGCGGCCGTTTAGGAAATTTAGTTCTACTGCGAAGGCGGCGCCTGCTACTTGGCCGCCTAGTTGGCGGATTAGTTGGATTGCGGCGGCGGCTGTGCCTCCTGTTGCTAGCAGATCATCGCAGAGCAGAACTCGCTCGCCTGCTTTTACTGCGTCTTGATGCATTTCTAGCGTGTCGGTGCCGTATTCGAGTTGATAGGTTACTTCGGCGCGTTTCCACGGGAGCTTTTTTGGCTTGCGGATGGGGATGAAGCCGGCGTTCAGGCGATAGGCTAACGCGGGGGCGAAGATGAAGCCGCGGGCTTCGATGCCGGCTACTTTGTCGACTTGTTGGCCTTCGTAGTGGGTGCAGAGTTTGTCGACCATTTCGTGGAAGCCGGATTTGTCTTGCAGCAGCGTGGTGATGTCGTAGAAGAGAATGCCGGGCTTGGGGTAATCGGGAATTTCTCGGATTAGTTTCTTCAGGTTGTCCACTTGGCGATCCTTTCGACGCCCCGGTAGCGGGATTTTTTGCGTGATTACCAATCGTGTTCGATCGAGAAGCTGTCGGCGTAACGTTCTTCTATCGGACGATCTTCCGATTCGACGCTGCTGACTTCGGCAGAACGCGGGCCGCGCTCGAGCGAAGTGCGGAACGAGTCGAGCGCTTCGGGCTTGCCGATGGCGTAAACTTCGACGCGGCCATCGCTCAGATTTTTGGCGTAGCCGCTGATGCCCAATTCGCCGGCCACGCGTTGCGCGAAGTAACGATAGCCCACGCCTTGCACCATCCCGGAGATAAGAAATAGTTTTGCTTGGCGCGTCTCGTTCACGGCATGCGCGGCGCGTCCGCCGCAAGCGCGCGATTTTACCAGACTCGGCGCGCTACCAGTTGTTCGCGGCGAGACAATCGGGCATAGACGTGTCAGAATCTTTCCGCTTGCGCTGACTGGTTGTCCAGGTTGCCATGACTTTTTCCTCACGCTCACGCCGAACTGGATTTGTCTCCGCACTTGTTTTGTTCGCGGTTGGAGCGGTCGGCTTCGCGGCTGCTCAATCCACGACGAAGCAAACTCCCGCTGGTGGTTCTTCGCCGCCTCAAATTTCGGCTGGCGCGCGTGCCGCGCATGGAATGGAAATCGTTATGCATGGCGGTTATCCGGAATTGCGCTTTAACGGCGAGCCTTTTTTTATTCATTCGGCGGCGTTTTTTTATTACCGCGTGCCTCGGGATCTTTGGGAGGTGTCGCTGGAGCGCTACCGGGCGCTGGGGATCAACACGATTGATATTTACATTCCTTGGAATTGGCATGAGTTGAGCGATGGGGAATTTGATTTTGACGGGCATACGAATTCGCGGCGGGATTTACGCGGGCTTTTGAAATTGCTGGCTAATAAAAATTTGAAATTGATCGCGCGGCCGGGGCCTTTGATCTTGAATGAGTGGCGCTTGGGCGGTTATCCGGAGTGGTTGCTGAAGCGCGCGGATTTTCAGGCGGTGATGCCCGCGGAATTTCGCATGGATGAGGTTGATTTGCTGGAGGGACGCTATCCGCCGCTCGCGGGCTTGAATTCGCGCGATGCGGAGGCAGCCGCGTCGGCTTGGCTCGCAAATCCTCTGCACATGGATTATTCGCGGAAGTGGTTGGAGGCTGTGGCGCACGAACTGGCTCCGTATGCCGCGGATTCCGCGGCGAGCGCGGCCGCCGCGAAAACTGCCGATGCGAAAGGTCTGCCGAGTGAGCCACTACTTTTTGTGCAGCTTGAGGATGATGTCGCGAACGGGCGCACGAATCGCGCGGGCGCCGCAGTTCGGCGTTATCTGGAATCTTTGCAAGCGGCGCTGCGCGATGGCGGGCTCCACGTGCCGGTGTTCATCAATCCGACAGATCCGCGCGTTGCGGCTGCCAGCTCGGGGCTTGCCGATCCGATCGGAGTGATGGGCCAGTGGTATTTGCATCGGGCGGCTGGCGCGGGCGCGGGGAAAGAGTTGCAGTTAACCGCTGAGGACGCTTCGACGATCGAGCTTTTCACCGAAGAATTGAAAACGCAGCCTGGCTTTCCGCCTGCGCTGATCGAATATCAGGCCGGTTGGTACGCGCCGGGCGATGACGATCGTCCGCTTGAGAGCGCGGCGGAAAATACGCTGGATAGTTCGCGGCTATTCCTCGCGCACGGATTGCATGGCATCAGTTATTTTCCGCTGCAGGACAGCGTCACGCCTGCCGGCTGGTCGGTGCCTTGGGCCAATCAGAATTATCTTTGGAATGCGGCGCTCGATCCGAATGGACGTTTGCGCAGGCGGGCCGATGCGATTGCGCGAAACGGCGATCTTTTGATGCGTTGGGGGCCGCAGCTTGCGGCATCGCACAAGCGCGCGGATTTCGGAGTCGTTTATCCGCTCGGCGCTTACGACCAGAGCGCCCTGACGGCGGACGACACACAGCGCGTCTCCGAAGGCGTGCAGAAAATCGAGCGCCTGGCGCAACTCGAGCATTTCTCGAGCGAACTCCTCGATCCTGAATATCAGCCGGTCGAGCAACTTCTGCGCGATCCGATGATTTTGCTGCCCGTTTTCGATCGAACGCCTGACGCTGCGGCCGGTGGCGATGCCTCTCCGCTTCCGCTTTCGGAGAAATCGCAAAGGGCGCTGGTCGAATACGTGCGCGGCGGCGGCACGCTCTTCGTTTTTCCGAAGCGACCGGCTGGCGACATGATCGCCGAGCTTTGGAAAGATGCTCCGGAGACAAATGCGGACGCCACCGACGTGGTTTCCGTTAGGCGGGGATTCGGAGCCGGGCACGTTATCGAATCGTCGAAAGATTTTTTCTCGTGGATTAATTTGAAGCAAAGCTTCGTCGAAAATCGCAACGCCGAAAGCGCTGACTGGAACCTGCGCGCGATCCGGCGAATCGTCACGCAGGCGGGCGTGCATCCGGCAATCATCGTGATCGGCGATCCGGTGCAGGCCAGCAGTTTGGTGCTGACCGAGTTGATCAGCAATGAAGGCACCGGAACGCTTGGAGCGCGCACGAGCGGGCATGGCTGGTTAAGCGTGACGAATTTGAATACCGACGATGCGATCGACGCGTCGGTGTCGGTGCTCGCGCCGGAGACCACGGCGCTGAACGACAGCGCGGAGCGCGTCACGCTCGATGTGAGCGTCCCGGCGCGCGAATCGCTGCTCTTGCCGCTGGGATTATCGCTGTGCCTGGAGGACGCGCCGCCCGGCTGCAACGATGAGGCCATCATTTCTGGCGCAGAAATTGTGAGCGTGGCGCGCGAGGGGAAAACGCTCGAGATTGTTTTCTACGCACCGGCGCGTGCGGAAATTCGTTTGCGGCTGGAGCAGGCGCCTTCGCACGTGGAAGTGGAAGACACCTCGCCGGAGACGAAATGGTCGCAGGAGCGGCACGAAGTGGTGCTCTCGACATCGCGCGGCGCGGCGCCGGGATATTTGCGCAAGCTCAAAGTGCAATTGCCTTACGTGCCGCACGTGCCCGCGGTGCGCCATGAATCGGATCGCGGGCGCGGTTGGACGGAAATGACGGTGGTGAATGCGCTGCGTTTGCCGCTGGGGCCGCTTACGAATCTGGGGACTTCGCCGCCGTTGATCGTGATCGATGATCCGCGGACGGCGCGCGTTACTTTCGAGGCCAGCAATTCGGATCATGATTTTCACGGCGACATTGATGTGAATCTGGCGGGACCTTATAAAGGTTCGGCCAGCCTGCGGATTCTTGCGGGACAAATTGCCGTGGATACCGCGAAATTGAAAGCGGCGCCGGCGGACGATCCATCGCGTGGTGGAAGCGTGCCAGCGCTCGATGAGAATGGGCTATTGCACGGCAGCATCGAGGCGCGCGAAGGGCACGATCGAAAACATTCGGCGATTTTCTATGTGCCGTTGCGGGCGGACGCGACCACGGCTTATCGCTACGATTTTGATGATGATGGCGCGCTCGAATGGGTGCTCGAGAATTCGAATGTGCGATTGATCATGTCACCTGCTAGCGGCGGGCGGGCGCTGGCGCTTGTAGACAAGTCCACGGGATTTGATGTGCTGAGCAGCGTGGGAGCGATGCGCGATGGATTTTCGTTTACGCCGAATCCGCCGGGGATTGCGCCGGAACGGGCACGCGGGCGTTATGGATTTTTCAATCGCGTTTATGAGGCGACTTGGGTGCCGGACGATAAAAATACGGCGATGACGCTGCGCTATCATTCAGCGGATGCTTTTCCGTACGGCGCGGAAATTGAGAAGCGCGTGGAGATTACCGGCGATGAGCTGAGCGTTAATTATCTCGTCTCGCTCGATGCCGCGAGCGCGGCGGCAGCTACTGGCGACGCGAATTCTACGGCGGCGCCGGCGGATCAGCCGCAATCGTTCGTTGCGACGCAGTCGATTCCGGCGCTCGATGAGCCCGGCCGACTGACGAAATTTTGCTGGTCGACGGCCGCGGCGAAAGATGCGGCAACGCCGACGGCGAAAGATTCAGTTGGCGAGGCGGAGCATTGCGCCGACTTCGCGCCAGGCGGCGCGACGACCGAAATCCCGGCGGATGCGAATCATCTCGAACTACGCACGTCGGGCCGGCCCGGTGTGGCGATGGATTGGGATTCCGCGCGCGTGACAATCGAGCCGAAGCGTTATTCCGCGCTCGTCAAGTTGCGCACGGCAACGCTGAAGCCGGGTGACGAGACGCACCTCATGCTGCAATTTCGCGTGCTCGCCCCGGAGTGATTTCGTAGCGGCGGGCTTTAGCCCGGCATCTTACGGGCGCAAAAGTTCGCCATGCCAGCTGTTTCGTGCGGCTCGCGGGATAAGATACAGGGCATTGATTGGACTGGGTTTTCCGTCCATGACTGTTGCACGTTAAGAAATGTGAAATCGCAAGATGCCAGGCTAAAGCCCGCCGCTACGAAGGCGGAGCCGGCTTGCGCGAGGAGGAATGGTGATGGAGCAGAATTACAAAAATCATGTACGCTATGTGCCCTTGTTTCATTTTTTTGTTTTGCCGGTGCTGGCCGCCAATTTCGTTTGGTCGGTGCATTTGGCGAGGCTGGATTTTTCAGCGACTACCGTGATTGGCTCGCTGACGGCTTTGGCGTTGGTTCTGGGGGCGCTGTTTGGGCGCATCTTTGCTGTGACGGTGCAGAATCGCGTGATCCGTTTGGAGATGCGTTTGCGGATGACGGAATTATTACCGGCGGATTTGAAGGCGCGCTTTGCGGAATTCCGGCCGGGGCAATTGGTGGCGTTGCGTTTTGCCAGCGATGCGGAATTGCCGGCGTTGGCGCGCAAAGTGCTGGATGAGAAATTGGTGGATCAGAAGACGATTAAGCTATTGATACGCGATTGGCAGGGGGATTTTCTTCGGGCGTAGTGTGAACGGCGCAGGGTTGCGCGGCTCTGCGAGCCCGAACGGCGATGTGTGCATCTAAGGTTTTGAGGCTTATCTCGTGAAACGGGTCGCAATCTTCGTTGCTGCAGCCATCACTATTATTGTGCCCGCGCGCTCTGCATTGGCGCAGTCGCAGGGGCCGGTGGTTCCCGCGCCGAAGCCGGAAGTGGCGAAGACCGTCACGCAACCGGAAGTGCATCTGGATTCCGCCGCTACCGATGACATCGTGCGTAAATTTGCGGCCAATGAAGACCGCATGAATAAGGCGTACGCGCAGTATTCCTTCACGCTATCGGTGAAGGTGCAGGAACAGACGAATCCTGGCGGCGAATTTCAAGTGACCGGGGAAAGTTTCGTGCGCTCGGATGGATTGCGTTACGAGCGGATTGTGAAGCAGCCGGTTTCTACTTTGAAGCAGACGTCCTTCACTCTCGAGGACGTAAAAACGATCGCCAGCCTTCCGCTTTTTTATCTCACCTCGGATGAAGTCGGAAATTACAAATTCAAATATCAGGGCACCGAAAAAATGGACGAGCTGGACACTTTTATTTTTCGCGTGCAGCCGAAGCTACTCTCGCGCAATAAGAAGCTCTTTGATGGCGTGATCTGGGTGGATCAGCGCGATTTTGCTATCGTGAAAAGTTCAGGAAAATTTGTGCGCGAGGTCGAGGCGGAGGGCATGCAGTTGCCTTTCACCATGTTTGATACCTATCGCGAGAATGTTGCCGGTCAATATTGGTTTCCTACTTACATCACGTCGGAAGATACGATTACGCCGCCGAAGAGTGAGAGTATTCCGCTGAAGCTGGTGGTGCGCTCGACGAATTTCCAACCGAATCCCGTTTCGGTTTCGTCAGCGCCGTCCGGAAACCCTGCTTCGACGACACCCGCAAAACCCAATTAAATTGTCGAATATGGTGCGGCTTTTGTACCGCCGGGGAGGGTGCTTTGAGCGAAAATTCGGCAGGAGCGGCAATCTTGGGCGGCGCCCGTAGTAAATTCGCGGCACTGGTTCGTTATTCGTTCGTCCGACAGTGTTGCCGGAACCGGAATCGAAATGCGAGAGCCGGCAGAGCACCGACGGTACCAAACCTACAACGGCGTAATTCTTCTTGGTAGATCTGACAATCGATCTGAGCATTTCGTCGGGTTTGCTGCGCGCACCTTTGCTGCTGTGGGGAATGGACCGAAGACGCCGAAAACTCGCACTCTCGCTCTTCTCGCCATTTCGATGTCTTCCGGAGCATCGCCTACGTAAATGCAGGATTCGGGCTTTAGATTTAATTTTGCGAGGGCTAGTTTTAGCGGGGCCGGATGCGGCTTGCGATGCGCGGCATCTTCGGCGCAGATCGCGACTGCGAAATATTCTTCCAAGCGGAAATCGCGTAGTTGTTTGCCGACTCGCTCGCGGTTACCGCTGGTTACTATTCCCAGCGTGAAATTCCTTGCCATCAATCTTATTGTTGCTCAGGCTCCGGTTAGTAGCTTCGGCGATTCGTTTTTGTAGGCTTGGTACCAGAGATAGTCGGCTTCTTCCCATTTGTGTTTCGGGACTCGGGCGGCGCGATAGACTTTGTGCCAGTTGGGCGAATAGTGTTTTTCCAATTCGCTTAGGCCCCAAGGGATTCCTAGCGCGCGGAACATTTGTAGAGTACGCGCGGGAGTCGGCGGCGTAGGAATTTAGTAGCGTGCCGTCCCAGTCTAAGAGGATGGCTTTGGCTTGGTGGCGTTTTGGGGGCACGGCGGGATTGATGTTAACAAAAAAGGTGCGCGAGTAATTTAGTTGTGAGCGCCGTCGCGGATCGCGGTGTTGGTGGGGTTTTGCGATCGTAAGATGCCGGCAGAGACGCCGGCGCTACTTGAAAGCGGCGCTTGCGCCGCGAATTTGGATTACGCTTGATCGAAGCGCGCGGGGAGCGTGTCGTCGCGGCGGAAATCTATGTCGTCGAAGGTGGCTGCGTAGCCGCGCCAGCCTGGGGTGTCGCATTCTTCCACTCGCACAACATGCGCGGCGGTGCGCATTTGCACGCTGCCTTGGCCCAGCGGGCGGCCGATCAGGCCTACTTCCATTTCGATTCCGGCGCCATTATTGATTTCGCAGGGAGCCAGGAAAAATACGCCCGTCGAGCTGATATTTTTCGTCACCAGAGTAATGGGGAGGGGCTGGGCCTGCCCATTCACTTTGATCAATCGCAACGGAAGATTCAGAACTGCGCGCGGGGCAATCGCGTCGCTCGAAGGGAAGCCCGACGGCGTGCGTCGGAACCAGAAATACGCGATGCGGCCGAACGACTTCCAGCCGCTTTGGTGCTGTGGCGGGATCGCTGGCTTCTTCTCGGGGCGTGTTGAAAGTGAGTTGCCCGAATAGGTCGCGCGCTGCTGCCATTTCTAGTTGACCCCCCAAGGTCGCCCGATTGGTGATAACCGGGTGCAGGCAATATCCCGGATTCAGCGCGATGCGGTCAATCTTGCGCGCGAAATTTTGGGTTCAAAGAGTAAACAATCTAAAGGGGATAGTACTGGAACTAGGTGTCCAATTTGGCGGGTGACGAAATTTGAGCGGTGCGGATTTTCACTCGCACCGCTCGGGTTTGCGCGCAAGAATCGGATAGTCGGTGGAAATCGTCTAAGAGTATGTTGAGTGCGTTGAGAGTGGACTTCGGATCGCAGCAGCGCGGGAACAGGGAAGCATCGCACATGAACGCAACGCAAACGCAAATCGGGGGCAGCAGCGGCAATCGAGTGACGGAGCTCGATTCGCGCTGGCTCGCGGTGCAATCGCGGAATCGCGTGGCGGATGGCGCGTTCGTCTACGCCGTGCGCTCGACCGGGGTTTATTGCCGGCCGTCGTGCCCTTCGCGAAAGCCGCGGCGCGCGCAGGTGAAATTTTTCCGCGCGCCGGAGCAGGCCGAGCGTCAGGGATTTCGTCCTTGCCGCCGGTGCCGCCCGCAGGAAGCGGCGCCGGCACGATCCTCATGCGGCGGATGTGGCGCGACTTTGCCGTCACATTGAATCGACGCTGGCGGATCGCGGCGGCGATGAATCCTCGCTGACGCTCGCTGCACTCGCTTCGCTTTCCGGATTGAGCGCGCATGCGCTCGAGCGTGCGTTCCGGCGCGTGGCGGGCGTTACTCCGCGGCAGTATGTGGATGCGCATCGCATGCGGCGATTGAAGTCCCGCCTCAAAAAAGGAGACGACGTGACTACCGCACTTTACGACGCAGGATTTGGATCGAGCAGCCGGCTTTACGAACGCGCACCGGAACAACTGGGCATGACGCCCGCCACCTATCGACGCGGCGGCGCAGGAATGGAAATTCACTATACGATCGCCGCTTCACCGCTCGGACGCGTGCTAGTGGCGGCCACCGCGCGCGGCATCAGCGCAATCTATTTGGGCGAGAATGAGGCTAAGCTCGAATCGGAATTGCGCCACGAATATCCGAATGCGGAAATCAGTCGCGATCGCCAGTGGCTTGAAGATTGGGTCGCTAAAATTGTCGAGCACTTGAGCGGACGCGCCCCGCATCTGGATTTGCCGACCGACGTGCAGGCCACCGCCTTTCAGCGCCGCGTTTGGGAAGAGCTGCGCAAGATTCCTTACGGCACCACGCGCACCTACACGCAAGTAGCCCGCGCGATCGGCCGACCGACCGCGGTGCGTGCCGTCGCCCGCGCCTGCGCCACGAATCCGGTTTCGATCGTGGTGCCATGCCATCGTGTAGTCCGCGAAGATGGCAATCTAGCCGGCTATCGCTGGGGCCTCTCGCGCAAGCAAGCCCTAATCGAGCACGAAGCAAAATCGCCGGCGGCGCGCAAAGCGCGCGCGTAAGTAGCGCCGGCGTCCCTGCCGGCATCTTACGCGCGCAAAATCCGGCAGGGACGGCGATCGCGGACGGAGTGAAAAGGTAGATCGGCGGCAGTTGCAGTTGTACCGCTGGCGTCCCTGCCGGCTCTTTCGAGCAAGAAGTCGGCAAGGGCTGGAATCATCGGCGGCGCGCAATTTTGAATATGACGCCATATTTTGGGTTTTGTAGGCCGATCGTGTCGTTTGGCTGTGGCTGCATCGAGGCCGTAAGAGCCGGCAGGGACGCCAGCGGTACGAGACCACCGCCACTGGCACGATCACGCTTAGTCGCAACTTTGGGGTTTCTATGAGCGCGAAAAACTCCCTCTCGTTATCGGCTCGCGATCCGTTGCTTCTTGATGCGGCGGATCGCCGCGAGCTTTGGTCGCAGCTCGATGGCCTGATCGAAAATTTCATCTCGACGATCCCTGATCGGCCCGTCGTCGATGAAATGACGCCGCCGCAGGTGCGCGAGCTGCTCGCCGGCGTCGATTTCTCGAAGCCGATGTCGCCGGCCGATGCGTTGCGACTTGCCGCCGACGGCATGAGCCGCACGCACGTGCAGGTTTCGCACCCGCGTTACTTCGGATTATTCAATCCAGCGCCATCGACGATGGGCATTGCCGCGGACGCGCTCGTCGCAGCGATGAATCCGCAGCTTGCGGCGTGGAAGCATGCGCCGTTTGCGGCGGAAGTCGAGCAACTGCTGATCCGCGCGCTCGGCGAACGATTTGGCTACAATCCGCGCGAGACGGACGGTACGTTTGCCTCAGGCGGCTCCGAAGCCAATCAGACGGCGCTGCTCACCGCCATCACCGCGAAATTCCCCGAGTGGCAAACGCAAGGAATGCGCGCGATCAAGCTGCAGCCGGTGCTCTACGCATCCGCCGAAGCGCATCACTCGATTCACAAATTTGCGCGGCTGAGCGGGCTAGGCCTCGGCGCCGTGCGCGAAATTGCGGTGAACGCCGATCTGCAAATGGATGTGGCGCGGCTGAAAGCTTCTCTGCGCGAAGACCGGCTCGCCGGCCACTCGCCTTTTCTGGTAGTCGCGACAGCTGGCACTACCAACGCCGGCGCGATCGATCCGCTCCCGGAAATCGCCGCGATCGCCGCAGAAGAAAATCTATGGCTGCACGTGGATGCGGCGTGGGGCGGCGCAGCGGCACTCGTGCCGGAATTGCGCCCGCTGCTCAATGGCATCGAGCGCGCCGATTCGATCGCCTTTGACGCGCACAAATGGTTTTCCGTGCCGATGGCCGCGGGAATTTATCTCACGCGCCATCCGGAAATTCTCAGCCGCACATTCGGCATCGAAGCGGCGTACGTGCCGCCGAAAGCAGAGGGCGTCGCCGACTCGCTGGCTCACTCGCTGCAATGGTCGCGGCGCTTTATCGGATTGAAAGTATTTTTATCGCTGGCCGTCGCGGGCTGGGATGGCTACGCGCAAACGCTGCGGCAGATGACCGCCGTGGGCGACGAGCTGCGACGCGAGCTTGTGGCTGCGGATTGGAAGATCGCCAATAACACGCCGCTGCCGATCGTTTGCTTCACCGACGCACGCCGCGCGCACGCGGATGCGGCCGCTCATCTCGAGAAAATCGCGCAAGAAGTGGTCGGCTCGGGCGAAGCCTGGATCTCGACGACGCGCATCGGCGCGAATCAGACGGTACTGCGCGCGTGCATCACGAATTTCCGGACGACTCAAGCAGACATCGCCGCGCTAATTCAGTCGTTAGATAAAGCTCGCGCGCGGGTTTCGTCCCAGTAGCACAGCCACTCCTGGCTGTGTCGAATTTCAGCAAGTGGCAGGATGTAACACTGAAGCACACAAATAATTACAACGCACTTTTTCGGATTTCGAGAACCGGCTAGCTCCATCTCTGTAACACACGAAAAGCCACAGCCAGGAGTGGCTGTGCTACAAAAACCTACTCGCCCTGCGGCTTGATTTTCTCCGCGCCTTTGGGCCAGTGCGGCTTGAATTCATTCTCGTCAATCTTCGGATTTCGCACGATATTTGAATAGCGGATCGTGAAGTAATCGTCCGATCCCGTCTCAAAGAATTGCTGCTGCAACGGCAGCCATGTCGTCTCATCAAACCACAATTGAATCTTCGAAATCTGATTGCGCATGGCTTCCGATTTCGGCGTCAATTCCAGCTCGCAAGTTTTCTTGCCGTCAAGCACAGGCTCGCCGCGCATGGTCACTAGATAGCCTTTTTTCAGTTCATGTCCGGGCGTGCCAAAGCCCAGCAGCAAATATTGATCGGCGAAAGCTTTATATTTTCCGAGATTATATTCTTCGACGCGATTCAACTTGGGATTGAAGATAAAAAACGAATCGCCGGTGCGCAGAATCGTACGCGGGTCAGGCGCCTTGATTTCCATGCGCATGTGATCGCCATGCACCAAAATCGAGCCTGTCTCGGTGGAGCGATCGTTCACCACCACGGTAACTTTAGTGCGCTCCACATCCGCGGATAGACTATGAAATCCGCGCGCCTGGCTATCGAGTTGATCGAGCGCGCTTTCGAGCGACATCCCTCCGCGGCCCTGCAGTGCCGCAACTCCCGCGCCCGCCAAACACACCAACATGCACATGAACAAAAACCGTCTCAGCACGAGTACCCCAATCTGCCCGCATCGCCCCAAAAACGACGCATCATAACGCACTACATAATAGGACGCGAGGATTCGAGGAAGGGTTCCGCACCGAAGCGACAACAGCAGCTAACTGGCGGCGAATCTATAGCTTAATGGACACGTCATAATACGCGATGGACCCATCTTCGGCGTGCACCGGCTCAATCTGCCGCACCTGGAATGTGCGCCCTTTCAAATCTTCCACCGTGCGGCCAAGAATTTGGTGCGTTTCTTCTTCAAGTTCGGGCGTCGGCTTTTGCGCCCGCTTGTTGGGAGGCAACACATTCGCGCTCAGCCGGTAGGTGCGCGTGCCGGCCGCGTCATCCTGCGCGACCAATTGAATCATCGCTTCGATTTGCGCGGCGGCTGCGGCGGTGGTGGTTTGCGGCTCGTCGTTGAACCATTTGCGCGGCGTGAGCAGCACGAAAATCAGAATGGCCACGACCATCACGTCATACGGCCAGCTTCCCCGGTCGTAGGACCAGAACAGCGTGCCGCGAATCGCGCCCCACAGCTTGTTCATTTAGTCCGCCGCTGCGCCGTCCACCACGAGCCCGTCGCGCATGTGAATCACGCGATGCCCGACCGCTGCGGCATCGGGATTGTGCGTAATCATCACGATCGTTTGGCCCAGGTCGCCATTGAGTTGCCGCAGCATCGCCAGCACGTTATCGGAACTTTTCGAATCGAGATTGCCGGTGGGCTCGTCGGCGAGGACGATTTTCGGCTCGTTGATGATGGCGCGCGCGATGGCCACGCGCTGTTGCTCGCCGCCGGATAGCTCCGAGGGCTTGTGCGTGAGGCGACCGGCCAGGCCGAGCATCGACGTGACTACTTCGAAGCGGTGCGGATCGAAGCCGTCGCCATGAATGTGTTGCGCCAGCGCGATATTGTCGCGCGCGCTCAGCGTCGGCAGCAAATTGAAGCGCTGAAAGACGAAGCCGACTTTGTGCCGCCGCAAACGCGTCCGCTCGGCATCGCTCAGCGCCGAAAGATCATTGCCATCCAGCAGCACTTTTCCGCGCGTAGGGCTGGCCAGCCCGCCAATCACATGCAAAAGCGTGGATTTCCCGCAGCCAGAGGGGCCCATGATGGAAAGAAATTCGCCCGGAGGCACGTCCACGCTCACGCCGCGCAAGGCCGGCACGTCCACTTTGCCCTGGCGATAGACCTTCCAAAGGCCTTCAGTCTTGAGTATCGATTCCAACACACGCTCCCGGCAGCATAAGTCTGCCGAAGGGAAGAAACGATTCTAGTCGCGATTCAAGCCGATGACTAGGCCTCAGTAGCGCCGGCGTCCCTGCCGGCATCTTACGAAGGCGAAAGTAGGCGAGGCCCGGATCATGGCCGGAGCGCGATGTCACGAAACGGAGATGGTTTCGCTTTTGTACCGCTGGCGTCCCCGCCGGCTCTTACGAGCAAAAAAAGCCGGCGAAGACTCAGAACGTGGACGGAGCAAGTAAAAAATAAATAGCGATGAATTGGGGTTTTTTGATCGGTGCGCGATGATTGCCACTTCCGAGACTAAAGTCAAAAGAGCCGGCAGAGACACCGGCGGTACGCAAGCCAGCATTAAGTAGCGCTGGCGTCCCGCCGGCTCCGACGAGCAAAAAATCCGGCAAGAGCACAAAACACGATCGGCGCCGATTCCGATTACAAAGGATGGTGTCGCCGTTGTACCGCTGGCGTCCCTGCCGGCTCTTTTCGATCAGAACAGTCGGCCAAGCGAAGAATCCCAACCGAGCCAAGCCGAAAATAATTAGCGATGAATTGGAGTTTTTTCTGTCTACGCGATGACTGCCACGCGCGGGATTAAAGTCAAAAGAGCCGGCAGGGACGCCAGCGGTACGGAAGAAACTACGACGGCAGCAGCGGCGTTCCCGATCCCGATCTCAGCTCCCGATACGAAGGCTCCACGAGCTCCAGCTGACGCTGCATCAAATGCCGCGCGCGGAAATGTTCCTGCGCCCGCCGCCCCCAAGAGCGAATAAAATAATAATTCAGCGTCCCGCCGATCGCCCCGCTCAACACCGGAATCAGCCGCCCCGCCCACTTCTCCGCCACTTCCGCGCCCATGCGCGCGGCTACGCGTTCCATAATGCGCGGCACAAATCGCTCGACCACTTCCTTCTCCACAATATCGCGCCCCAAATCGAGCCCCGCCGCCGTGCCCGCCGCGATCCACAAATGCACGACATCCTCATCGGTGGCGTATTCGAAACCATAAATCAAACTCAGCTTCTGCAACATGCGCATGGCAATGATCGCCAGCAAGCTGATGTCCGGCAGCACGGTGAGCATCCCGCCCAGGCCGACGCCCGCGCCCTCCAGCGCCGCCACTTTCTTCGACGACGAAATCGTCTGCGCCGCCACATGATCGAGCGCCGCCACCGGCAAACGGAACATGTCGCGGTAACCCAGAATCGGCAAGCCATGCGCCCGCCGCAAATGCTGCAGGTAAGCCTGCGAATCAATCTGCACAGTCGAGTACGCCCGCGAGAGCCCGCCCTGAATCGCCCGCTTCAGCAGATCCAGCGTCTCCGCCGCTTTTTCCTGCTTGCCCATATCTCCATTGTAATCCATATTGCGGAACAGCGCCCTGCCGTGCCCCATACAGTTTCTGGTTGCAACGCTATCCCCGCAACTAGATATCCGGTTACAATCCCGTGACGTATCGATGCTTAAACGCCTGTCATCCATACTCTATTTTGTGACCGCAGTTGCCACGCTTGATGCGGGTCTGGCAAGTTTTAACTTCGCGCACAGAATGCTTATCTCATTCGGATTCAAATGGGATGCCACCGCGGCCATCGTGTATTTCGCGGCTCCGGCTCTTTTCCTACTTGCGAGTCTCGCAGCTCTGAGAAAAGACAACACATCGGGGTTTCCGAAATGGATAAGCGCAGCGGTCACTTTGGCGGCCTTGGTGCTTGTGTTTGTCCACGCCGGCCTTGGCTGGCAGGCTTACTTAGAAGCAGCGGGAACGCTGGGATCACTAGTTTTGATTAGTGGCTCGCTGGTGGGTCGCGCATCGACAATGGCGGTGATGGGCGCAGTCACTTACACCGTCGTTGAAGCTCGGATGTTGATCACGTCCCTTCGGCTGTATTGGGATTTCGGGGGCTCCATTCAACATTTCGTGGCGAAAATTGTTCCGCCTCTCATGGTTTTAGCCTCCCTAGTCATGGCGATCGCCGCACACTTCATCGTGAGACAGGAAATCGCACTTGCCGCACCCACCCCGCCAGAAACTAGCCCCAGCCCTCCAAGCAATTAACTGCGAGATGTTAGACAATAGATGCTCGTCCCATGGCTCGCTCTGGATTCCATTCCGAACGCACTTCTTCGCGGCGCTCCTCCGATCCCGGCGCTGGCGCAGGCGGCGACACCGCTGCCAAGAGCACCGCGACTAAGCTTGCCGCCACTCCCGGCACTTTGATCCGGCTATTCCCGGAAGTGTGGCCGTACGTGCGGCCGCAGCGCTGGCTGCTTTTCATCGGGCTGCTGCTGATGGTGGTGAATCGCGCGGCTGGCCTGGTGCTTCCCGGCTCGACGAAATTTGTGGTGGACAATATTCTCGGCAAGCACCAAATCCAATACCTGGTGCCGGTGGTGCTTGTGCTGCTGGGCGCGGCGGCGGTTCAGGGCATTACTTCCTACTCGCTTACGCAGCTTCTTTCGAAGGCGGCGCAGCGCATGATCGCCGAATTGCGCAAGCAGGTGCAGGCGCACATCGGCCGGCTGCCGGTTTCCTTCCATGATTCGAGCAAGACTGGCGCGCTGGTCACGCGCATCATGAGCGACGTCGAAGGCCTGCGAAATTTAATCGGTACCGGCCTCGTGGAATTTGTGGGCAGTCTGATCACCGGGCTTTTCGCGCTGTGCGTGCTGGTGAGAATCAGCTGGGTGATGACCAGCATCGCGCTCTCGATCCTTCTCGTCTTCGCGGTGGCGCTGAATCGTGCTTTCGGCACGATTCGCCCGATCTATCGCGCGCGCTCGCGATTGAACGCGGAAGTCACCGGCCGTCTCACCGAATCACTCGCCGGCGTGCGCGTGGTGAAGGGCTATCGCGCAGAGGATCGCGAGGAAAAGGTGTTCGCCGGCGGTGTCGGGCGGTTGCTCGACAATATCCTGAAGACGCTGACCGCGACTTCGTTGATGAGCCTGGCTTCGACGATGCTGCTCGGCATCGAAAGCGCGCTGATCACGTACATGGGCGCGCGGCGCATCATTGCCGGAACCATGACGCTGGGCACGTTTTTTACGTACGTCGCGTTCCTCGCGCTGCTCGTCGCGCCGATTTTTCAAATCGTGAGCATCGGCACGCAGCTTACCGAAGGCATGGCCGGGCTAGAGCGCACTAGCGAAATTTTGGGCGAGTCTCCGGAAGATTCCGATCCGAAACGCACAAAATCGATCGGCGCGATTCGCGGCGAAGTGGTTTTCGATGACGTTAGCTTCGCTTACGATCCGGGAAAATTTGTGCTGCACGATGTGAGCTTCGATTCGCAGCCGGGCAGTGTCACGGCGCTCGTAGGCCCCTCAGGCTCGGGCAAATCGACGATCATCGGCCTGATCGCCGCTTTCTACACGCCGACCAGCGGCCGCGTGCTCGTTGACGGCATCGATCTTTCGCAAATTCGCCTGGAAGCCTATCGCACGCAGCTCGGCATCGTGCTGCAGGAAACATTTCTCTTTGATGGCACGATTCGCGACAACGTCTCCTTCTCGCGCCCCGACGCCAGCGAAGCCGACATCATGGCCGCCTGCCGCATCGCCCGCGTCGATGAATTCGCCGAATCCTTCGAGCTGAAGTACGACACCATCATCGGCGAGCGCGGCGTGAAACTTTCCGGCGGCCAACGCCAGCGCATCTCCATAGCCCGCGCCATCCTCGCCGATCCGCGCATCCTGATTCTCGACGAAGCCACCTCCAGCCTAGACTCCGAATCCGAAGCCATGATTCAGCAGGGCCTCTCGTATCTCATGCGCGGACGCACCACGTTCGTAATCGCGCATCGGCTTTCGACGATCCGCCGCGCCGATCAAATCCTGGTCATCGAAGCAGGCCGCATCATTGAGCGAGGCAATCATCAAACGCTCTACGCGCTCGGCGGCCGTTACTTCGATCTCTACACCAAGCAACACGGCCTAGAGAGCAATCTATTCTTGGCCCCCGGCGAAGGCGATTCAAAGCCCACCGAAGGCGAAGCCGACGCAAACGGCGACGCAGACGCCAGCACCAACGGCAGCGCCCCCAGCGCCGAATCCGGCGTAGCCCGCGCCGCAAGAATCCTCCGCGGCAAAGAGTCGTAAGCGGCAGCAATGCCCCCCGCAGAAGAAGCCGCCCGCAAAAAAGCCGGCCTGTGCGCCGATTGCGTAAACGCCCAAAAAATACGCAGCGATCGTGGCACCCAATTCATTCTCTGCAAGCTGTCAACAACAGATCCAAATTTCCCAAAGTATCCACGCCTACCCGTGCTGAAGTGCACAGGGTTTAAGCCGTCGCCGTTGTAGGGAAGGATCTGGTGTTTAGACCCTCCCGTACTTCGGCCAGATTTTTGTTGGAATGTCTCGCGCGCGCAATCGTGTTCGTCGTTTGTAGCACAGCCACTCCTGGCTGTGCCTTTTTATATGCTTCCGCGCCGGATTTCGTCAGATACTTGCCTCGAACGCGCAATGGTCAACATAGCAGAAGAAACATGGCCGAAAACCGGGAGGGCTAAAGCACCCTCTCCTACTTGCGGCCGAATCTAAAATAAATTCCGGCAGCAATGCGCAGATTGTTCTGATGATCGTTGGTGCCGTTGTTGTATTTGGTGAAGAAATAATCGGCTTCGATGGCTCGCACGCCGATATGTTCGGTCAGGTCGAAATCGACGCCGCCGCCGCCCAGCGCAGCGAACGCATTCGCCGAGCCCGACCCGCTGATCGAAGATGACGAGAAACTCCCCGAAGCATGCGAGCCGCCGACCAAAGCCTCGGCGAACGGATGCACCCGCTCAGAATTCAGAAATGTGTAGCGCGGACCGAACACATAGGACGTCAGCGTTAAATTTACGCCGCTGCTGTTGATATTCCCCGCGTACTGCACTGCCACATCCGCCACCGCGCTCAAATGGTAAGGCAGCCCGAGCGAAACCCAGCCGCTCCCGCCATTCATATTGAAGCAGCCGCAACTTCCCGGCGGCGCATTGCTATGAACAAAATTGTAGCTCGCTCCGGCGGCAAATGACCCAGCGCCCTGCGCAAGCGCAGGCCCGCAGCCAAGCCCGGCGCAGCCCATCAGTATGGCAACCACAATCGCAAATCGAACCAAAGAGCGCATGTTCGTGGTGTCCTTTATATGTGCGTGATTATTTGTGTGCATTAGTCCACCACCAGATTCACGGTCGTGGATGCCTGCAGCGGGCCGCTCGTGCCGGTAACGGTGATCACGAAAGCGCCTTTCGGCGTGACCGCTCCGTCGGCAAATCCGCCGCTGCAAGCCGAGAGCAGCAACACGCTTCCCGAAACCGCAGCGAAGAAAATTACCAGCGCGGCCAACCGGCGCCGCACGGGAGCGCGCGATCCCGCGGCCAGAATTCCAGCCATCAAGCAAAGAGCAGCAAACACTCCGGCGATCCGGCCCGCTGGACCAGCAGGCGGCGCCGATGGCATGCGGCTGGCGCTAGATTTTCCTCCCGCCAACACCACCGTCATCACCGTCTGCGCCCCCGCGCTTCCCGGCGTAACCGTAGCGGGATTAAATGTGGCCGTCGCGCCCGGGGGCAATCCCGTAGCGGATAAAGTCACGACATTGGTGAACGAGCCGCCCAGCGGCGGAACGTCCACCGGAATCTGCACCGACCCGTCTTCGCCCACGTCAAACGGCGTTTGCGACGCAGTCACCGTGAATGCCGGATTAATCACTTCAGTCACCGGGTCGGAAGTGGAGCCGTCTGAACCAGCGTTGCCGGAATAAACCGCGGTAAGAATCAGCGAGCCGCTAGACAAACTGCTGCTCGTAAATGTAGCCGTGCCGGTGGAATCGACATCGGCACTGTTGAGCGAAGTTCCGCTTCCGCAGATGCTTTGCTCCGCCGGCGTTGCGGATGCACCGTGGCCTGCTCGCCCCGAGCCGTTAGCACGTCTGCGCGACGCCGCCATCCGCACCGCGTCGTTGCTCTCCGCCAGGCAGAAAGTTACGCTGCCCAGCGGCGAGCCCGTGGGAATTGGCGCGATCGTCGCCGTCAACGTGACTGCGTGTCCGGCATTTGCCGGGTTCGGCGAAACCGTCAGCGTCGTGGTGGTTGCCACGGTGCTGTTGATTACTTCGCTGATGCCGTTCGAGATCGACCCCGCCGAGCCAGCATTCCCCGAATAAATGGCGGTGATGATGTTCGTTCCAAGAGAAAGCTGCGAGGTGGCAAACATCGCGGACCCCGAGCCATCGAGATTCACCGTCCCCAGCAAAGTGGCGCTGCCGCAAGGATTGGAATTTCCATCGCGTGTAAATCCCGCGCGCCCGGAGACGCCACGAACGGCCGGCGCGGAGCTTGCGGCCGCCAATCGCGTGCTACCGTCAAGCGATCCGAGGCAGAAGCTCACGCTCCCGAGCGGCGAGCCGCTCGGCGCGGGACTGACTGCTGCGGTAAACGTGACCGATTGCCCCATGCCCGCGGGATTCGGGTTGGCGGAAAGTGTCGTGGTGGTAGCCACGGCGCTGTTGATGACTTGGCTGATGCTGTTCGAGATCGACGAGCCGAAATTCGTATTCCCCGAATAAATCGCGGTGATGATGTTCGTTCCCAGCGCCAGCGACGAGCTCGCGAACATCGCTGTGCCGGTATTATCGATATTCACGGTACTCAGCAGCGTGGCCGGGCCGCAGGGACTGCCTCCATCGCGCGTTAACGCCGGACGCCGGGCGTTTCGCGAAGAACCTGCGGCCGGTGATCCCATCAATCGAGTGACCGCATCGAGCGATCCCAGGCAGAATACGACGCTGCCGAGCGGTGAGCCGGTGGGCGGCCCGCTGACCGTTGCGGTAAACGTGACCGTTTGCCCAACGCTCGCGGGATTCGGATTCGCCGAAAGCGTAGTCGTCGTGTTCGCCGAGGAAGAAACGGTTATCGGAACAGTATTCGAGAGCGCTTCGTTCAATCCCGGATTTCCGGAATAAACGGCGATGATCGTATGCGTTTCCGGGCTCAGTCCGGTGGTTGAAAACGTTGCCGTTCCGGTCTCGTCGACGTTGCCCGAGCCCAGCAACGTGCCGGCATCGCAATTCGCAAAAATGCCGTCAGCAGGCGTGGGCGATGGCCGTCCGCGCATTCTCCGCGCCGATCCGGCGCCTCGTGAAATATCGCTTACAGTGGTAATGTCGCAGAAATTGACCGTGCCGCGCGGCGCCCCGGGCACCGGATTCAGCACCGCGGTAAAAGTGACCGATTGGCCTTGATTGGCCGATGCCGGCTGCACCGTCAGAGTGATAGTTGGAGTCACGGCCACGCCTGTGCCGGACAGCCCAATCGTTTGCGATCCGCCGCCGGAATTATCAAGCAGCGTAACCGTCCCGCTGAGTGAGCCGCCCGCCACTGGCGCGAACACCACGCCCAGCACGCAACTCTCGCGCGGAGCGAGTTGCGTCGAGGAAGTGCAAGTCGTATCCGGGCCATTGAGATTGAAATTCGTCGACGCGGCGATGGAAGTGAAAGTCAGTGTGCCGTTGCCGTTGTTCGTGACAGTTACATCCTGAGCGCTCGAGGACGCGCCCACATTGATAGAGCCGAAGATCAGCAACGCGACGCTCCCGGAGATCAGCGGCGAGCCGCTGCCGATGACGCGCACCACGTTATTATCCTGGTCGCTGAAGAATAAATTGCCAGCGGAATCGATCCCCGGCTCTGCGGGATAGGCCAGCAGCGCGGCGGTGGCCGGGCCGCCGTCTCCGGTGTAGCCTTCGCCTTCGTTATTTCCATTCCCGGCGATCGAGGTGATGATCCCCGTAGCGGCGCTCACTTCGCGCACCGCGTTGTTCGCGGAATCGGTGATGTAAAGATTTCCGGCGGGATCGAGCGCCAGGCCTTCGGCATCGTCGATTTGCGCGCTGGTCGCTGGGCTGCCATCTCCGGAAAAAGCGCCCGTATTCGTGTCGGAGTTGCCGACGATGGTGGTGATCGTGCCCGTGCCCGCCGCAACTTCGCGTACCACATTGTTTTGGCCGTCGGAGATGTACAGATTTCCCGCCGCGTCCATCACCACCGCCGTGGGACGGTACAATGTGGCGGACGTTGCCGGACCTCCATCTCCCGTGTAGGAAGCCGTGCTGGTGCCGGCCACGGTGGTAATAATTCCGGTGATGGCGCTGACTCTCCGCACCACGTTGTTGTAAGTATCCGAGATGTACAAATCGCTGTTATTCCCGACCGTGACGTTGTGTGGCTGGCCGAGTTCTGAGCCGCTGGCCAGCCCGCCATTGCCTGCGTATCCGAATGTTAGGTCGCCGGCGTAAGTGCTGATGATGCCCGTGGAGCCATTGATTACCCGAACTTCATCGTTGAAATTGTCTCCAATGTAGATATTTCCCGCGCCATCGAGAATCGGCGTTTCCGGCCGGTCAAATTCTGCGGAAGTCGCCAGGCCCCCATCTCCCGTGCTGCCGCTGGTGCCTGCCGTTCCGGCGATCTTGACGATGTCGTCGGTGTTGGGGTTTACTTCGCGAACGATGTAGTTTCTGTTGTCTGCAATGTAGAGGTTTCCGGAAGCATCCACGCTGACGCCGTACGGAGAATCGAGTTCCGCGAGAGGCGCCAGGCCAGGGTCTCCGGAGTATCCCATCGTCCCATTGCCCGCGACCGTGGCAATCAGTTGCGGGCCGAATCCCACCAGCGGACCGAGGCCCACTCCGTAAAAATTCACCGAGGCCCTGAGGGCACCTGTATCACTATCGAAGAATTTTATGGCGCCCTTGCGAATTCCCGGCGCCATCGGACTGAACTGGATATTTACCGCGCAGGTTTTGAACTGCCCTTGAAAGACGCCGCCAATTTGGCACGCGTTGCTCGACGGCTGCGTAGTGGCCAGCGTGAAATCCAGATTGGAAGCGCCTTGCGTCACCACGCTGATCCCCACGTCGGTGTTGATGGTGAATCCGCTCTGCGCTTCCACCGTGATGGTCTGCACCACCGGAGTGCCCACGGCCACGCCGCCGAAGAAAATATTGCTGTTGTACGGCCAGATGGACCCGGCGCTGCTGCTGTCCAGGTTTGCGCCAAAAAATGCGGCCGTTCCATCGCCCGATACCGCCACTGCCGCACCAAAATTCGCCCCGGCGTTGACGTCGGAAGCCACGAACTTCGGACCTTGCTCCGCCCAGGAAGAGACGCCGGTGCGCCCGAGCATAAATACGGCGCCCTGCCCGCTGTTGTCCGCGATTCCGCCGGCGACGATTACCGCGCCATCGCCGGAAATGGCCACCGAGCTTCCCAGTTGTGCTGCTCCCACTGCATCAGTGGCGGCCGCTGCTACCACGCTTCGCTGCACCCAATTTCCCGCGAACTGCGTGTAGATCCACACCGCTCCCGCGCTTCCATTGTTGCTCGGGCCGCCAATCACAGCGACGTGTCCATCCGCGGAAAACGCCAGCGAACTCCCTTGCCTGGCGGCGCCGGTTGTGCCGTTACTGACTCTCTTGGTGAGCTGCTGGGTCCAGGTGCTGCCGCTGCGCGTGAAGATCCAGAAAGCTCCAGCGTTCGAGTTATCGCCCGGCCCGCCAATCAGGGCAATGTTGCCATCGCCGGAAATCGCCACGGCGCTGCCTTCATTGGTGTCGTCGCCAGTAATTCCCGATCCGAGCAGCTTGGCGCCTTGCTGCATCCAGGTCGATCCACTGCGCGTGAAAATCCACGCGCCTCCGTCGCCACTATCATTACTCGGGCCGCCCTCGATCGCCGTATTTCCGTCCGAGGAAATCGCCACGTCCGTGCCCTGGTTCGCGCCGCCGACGTTGCCGGTGCCGATAAGTTTATTGCCCTGCTGCGACCATACTCCGGCGGTGCGCGTGAAAATCCACACCGCGCCGGCATTGCCGTTATCGAATGGCCCGCCGACGATGACCGTATTTCCGTCGCCGGAAATAGCCACCGAACTCCCTTGCTTCGCCGCGCCGGTCGCGCCTGTGCCGATCAGCTCGCCGCCCTGCTGCGTCCATGCGCTGCCATTGCGCACAAAAATCCACGCGCCGCCGATATTGCTGTTATCCGCGGGGCCGCCCACGACAGCCGTATTCCCGTCGAGCGAAATTGCCACGGCCGCGCCTTGCTGCGCCGCTCCCGTCGCGCTCGTGCCGCTCAGCTTCAACGTCTGCTGCTGCAGCACCGGATAAGCCTTGGTCTGGCCGTACGCCGCCGGACCCGTCGCCGCCACCAGCAGCACAGCCAAACCAAAACCGCGTCGCAGAATGCTCATAGGTCGTTCCCTCTTTGAAAGGCGCAAAAGTCGAGCGAATGCTCGTCGGTATGCCGCTGCGGACAAGTAACCCGATTAGTTATGTTAGCCAAGTAAGAATCGGGAGGAGTTCAAGGCAAGAATCCGGCCCCCCCAATGGAAAGCCTACGCAGGTCGATGGCCGAGGGTTCTAACGCTGAAAAATCAGGCAGTTAGCAATGCGAAGGTAAATCATGATCCCGAAACGGGAGCCCAATTCCGGAGAAAAGTACAAAAGTGGGATGAAGATTCTGACCGTTGACGTCGCACCCCATACGGAAAAAATGGCACGCCAAATCCGCGGAAATCTTACTCGTATGCCAACGCTTCGACCGGATCCCGCCGGCTAGCCAACCACGCCGGATACGACGACCCCAACAACCCGCCCAAAATCGCAATCACCGCGGCCTTAAAAATCCACTCCCCGCTAATCAAAATCGTCAATGTCGGAAACAATTTCAAAAATACCGCCCGCGACCCATACGAAAACGCAATCCCCACCAAAATCCCCGCGATGCACAGCAAGGTCGACTCGCTCAAAATCACCTGCACGATATAAATCTTCGAAGCCCCCAGCGATTTCAACACCCCAATTTCCCGAGTCCGCTCAATAATGGTCGTGTACATCGAAAGAAAAATCACAAGAAATCCAATCGCCACCGCAATTCCAATCATCGTATTAATGAACGCCTGCAACCCCGGCAAATTCGAAGAAGTCATCAAAGTAATGAAATCCTTCAAAGGCCGAATCTCATAACGCGGCAGCAGCGCCCGAATTTCATCGATCACCGTATCGGTATCATCGGGCCGCTCGCACTTAATAAAAAACACGCTAGCCTTGTCCGTAGCCCCCGCCAAATCCTGCAGCGTATGCAGAAAAACAAAAAGCCGCGCCCCTTTGCCATGCTCCACAATCCCCGCGACATGAAAATCGTGATCGAGAATATGCAGCATCTGCCCGGTCACCACATGCTTCGATCGCGAATACACGTCATCCACCAAAATATCGTTGGGCATTTCCAAATCCCCGCCCGTATGAAAAACGAATCCCCCGGAAACCTTGCGGAACGATTCCGGATCGATGCCATAAATAATGTCCAACCCATTCGTCGAATTAAATTGCAGCAACACCGGCGCCACCGACTTCACATACTTCATCTCCCCCAATTTATCTCCCAAACGAATCGGCATAGGCGCCCCGCTGAACGCCATAAACACCGAAGCCGAAGGCGGCTGCACCATAATGTCCGCCCCCACGCCCTCCACGCGTTTCGCCGATTCCGCCACCAACCCGCTGGTCAACCCGACCACAATAATCACCAGCATCACTTCCACCGCCACCGCAATTACGGTAATCAAAGTGCGAATCGGCCGGTGCAGCACGTTGTTCAATATCATTCGAGCGATCAAGGCTTCACTCCGCTGTCGTCTTTGCCCACGTCCACCAATTCGCTCCCCGCCGGCTGCTCCAAATGAAACCGCTCCGGCGCAATCGTCTCATTCAGCGTAAGCTTCTTGATCGCAATCCCCAATTTATAATCATCGCGAGGCCGCGCCACAGTAATGCTATGCGGAAATTGCGCTCCACCGCTCGCGGCCTGCCAATCCGAATAACGGCTCACCGAAGTAAGAATCCCGTCCCCGGTAAAATTCTCAATCTCCGAAACATTCAAATCGCCGCGATCGAAGCGAATCGCACTCACCACAATAAAATTCCCCTCGCCCTCGCCGCGCCGCAGCACCGTCAACAAATAAGCCCGCCCCGCCGCGTCTTCCATCTCCTCAAAAATCACCGGCGCCCCCGCCGGAATCTCGCGCCAAAAAAGCGCATCCACCAAATGCTGCGGCCGTAAATTCTCAATAGGCTTCTCCGCCTTCTTCTCAAATCGCGCCGGCCCGGTAATAAATTTATTCTTCGAAGGAATGTAAATCCGGAAAGTCTCCCCGTCACTCACCATATCAAAAACATTCTTAGCCACAACGGGCGCCTGCCCAATCACCCGAATCAACGCCGGCCGCGCCGCCAAAATAAATCCATTCACCTCATGATACTGCTCGATCACCCCGCTATATTGCGATCCAGCGGTAGGAGTCAAAGTAACGGTAGCATTCAACGACTGAACCGCCGCAACTTGCTTATTGTATTTCTCGATCAGCTCAGCCTTGGAAGCGTCGAGCGAATGCAACACCTGCCCCGCCGGCACGTTACTCTTCTTGCTGATCTGCGCACCGCAACCGCAAACCATTCCCAAGACGCAAGCCGTCAAACCCACCCAAATTGCCGCCGGAAATCTCAGCGAAATCCCCCAAAACGCACAAGTGTTGAAGTTTAGAGACCGCAGACAGTAGTGTCAACGCAGCTGAGAAAGGAGCGTTCCGCGCTCCGAAAAATGCGCCGCCTTTAACGACGCGCTTCCGCGCGGAGCTAACTTCAGCGAAATCCGCCCGCCTGGTGAACCGAATACAGAACCGCCGCAATAATGACCAACGTTAAGAATAGCCAAGCCAGAGGAGCACGTTTCAAATACCAGTCCATCGTTTGTCCAAGCTCGTTCCGCACACCAACGCCTTCTCTGCTTCCATCGGCGCGCCATCAGCCCACTTGAACAGCCTCAAAATGCTAAAGCCGCGGCAAGCATGTACCGATGTATGCATGGGGATGTAGCCGGTTCACGCAGCCATCCGATCGAGATCCGCGGAGGAAGGCATGAAAGCAAGGTATTTCCTGGGGCTAGCCACGCTCGTAGCCGCAAGTTCCGCAATAGTCCTATCCGCCGCGCCGCCCGCCGGCAGCGGCAGTATCAATGGAAAAGCAACTTATACGGGGACACCGCCGACGTTGAAGCCGGTCGACATGTCGAAAGAGCCATCGTGCGCCAAGCAACATGCCACCCCGGTGATGACGGAAAGCGTCGTGACGGGAACCGGCAACGCACTGCAAAACGTGGTGGTTTACATATCCGCAGGCGATCAAGAATCTACTCCCAACTCGCAAACCGTGAAAGTCGATCAACGCGGCTGCCAATACCTTCCGCACATAAGCGTGCTGCAAACCAATCAGCCCATGGAGATCCTCAACAGCGACCAGACCGCGCACAACATCCATCCACTCCCGCGGGTCAATCGCGAGTGGAATAAATCGCAACTGGCGGGAGGCGCGCCCATTTCCGCGCAGTACGACAAGCCCGAATTCATCCCCGTGAAATGCAATATTCATCCGTGGATGCACGGCTATTTCGCGGTTCTCAATACGTCCCATTACGCCGTTTCCGCCAACGATGGCGGCTTCAGCTTGGCAGGCTTGCCTCCAGGCAAGTACACGGTCACCGCCTGGCACGAACTATTTTCATCGCAGTCGCAGGTAGTCACACTGGGCGCAGGCGAGAGTAAGAGCATCAGCTTCACGTTCAAGGCTGTGCCGTACTGACGGCAAGGCATGACTTCAGTGATTGTGGAAAAGGTTAAACGAAACGCTATGCGTGTCTCCTGACAAAAGCGGAGCCCTCCTACACGGGATGACGGCGCTCATACTCAGTGCCTGTGACAATAATCACATTGATTTGCCGCTCATGGTGGCGCGATATCGCGCGCGTTGACATTACTGGCGTGCGCGAGTACAACGTTGGTGATTCTCCCCTTCCGCCCATCACTGGCGCTGCATATTACCTAGATACTTTCGATCGGAGGACGATGATGATTCTTCGGGATGCATGGCGTTTTGGGACTTTGTTCGCGGCCTTGTTGCTATTCGCTAGTCTTGCGGGCGCGCAGCAGACGCAAGTTAAGAAAGAGCCGATTAAAGGGTCCAATCCCTCGAATGGCGCAGAGATGTTCAAGCAGTATTGCGCCGTCTGTCATGGACCTGCAGGCAAGGGCGATGGGCCCGCGGCTGCTGATTTGAAAACCAAGCCGGCGGACTTGAGCATGCTGGCGAAGCAGAACGGCGGCAAATTCCCGCAGGATCATGTGGTCGAGGTATTGCGCAATGGAGTGAAGGCGCCTGCGCATGGAACTGCGGAGATGCCGACCTGGGGGCCGCTATTCAGCTCGGTCAGCTCGAAGGATGAGGGCATCGTCAGTATGCGGATCTCGAATTTGACGGCTTACATCAAGACCCTGCAGGAAAAGTAGCGGCGGTTCACAGACGCAGATTCATTGGCGGGACTAGCGCGGAGGGTGGCGCTGAGGATTGCAGCGTCACCCGCTGCCCATTTGCCGCTAGCGCAGGAAGAAATTCACGTCCACGTGCATGCGCACGGAGACGGGCTCCCCATCGAGGTACGTGGGCTCGTATTTCCACGATGTGATGGCATGCAGGGCTGCGGAAATCAGCAGGCCCGGGCCGCTGACCACGTGGGCTTCGACTACGTTGCCCTTTTCGTCGATCATCGCGTCGATGATTACTGTGCCTTCCAGCTTCGTTGCCTTTGCCAGTTGTGGATAGAGCGGCGCCGGATGCAGGAGCAGCTTGGGCGGTTTCACGTCGCCGCCTACGCGCAGGACTCGGTGCGCCAGCGCTTTCGTTGGGGGCGGTGCTGGACCTGCTGACCCCACTACGCCGCCAATAATGCCGCCTAACACGCCGCCTAGTACTCCGCCGGGAACGCCGCCGGGAACTCCACCGGGAACGCCTCCGATGACACCGTCGCTGTTATCGGCGGGGCCGGTGGCGTCACGAATGATCGTGATTTGGCGCGGGATAAGCGTGGGGGCAGTGAGCGCGCCCTGGTGGAGGAGCGTGACCTTTGGTTTCGTGAGTTGTTTGGCGATGCCGCCGCCCGGTGGAGGTGGAGGAGGCGGTGGCGGAGGAGCGGCCACTAGAGCAGTGATGGCGAAGGCCTTGAGATCCAGCGTGTCCGTATAGTAGAGCGGGATGGCGATGATGGATGCAATTACGATTAGGTGCACCAACAGCGAGACGGCCCAATCGAGCGGGTTGCGGCGGCGTTGCTGCGCGCTGGGCAGCTCGAGGAGCGCCTCAAGAAACGGATCAGGCTCGCCAACCAGCCGCGACGTCGGCGGTGAGAGCTTGCTTGGCTGGCGCGGGGTGACATTCGTCAGCGGCGGAATGGTGAAAGTGTGGGAGACCATGGGCGTTCCCTCCTGACTCCTGGCGGGGCGCTTGGCTGCCATTGCGTGGCCGGGCGGCTCGCCATCGGTCTGCTTGCGGGTTTTGCTGAGGTGCTCCCGCAACGCTGTGATGATGGCAGGCAGCGATGTGTGGTGCGGCGATGGGCGTCACTTCTCAGCGTGACCTAGGTCACAAGGCTCTGAACTTCGAAGATTTCTTGCTTGTGCGGCGAGGCTTCGGCCTCCTCTTGGGACGCGCTGTTAGAAGCCAGAGTTCGGGCGTACAATCGTCATCGAAGGCAATTCATGCACTACCCCAGCCCCAATAACCGTGGCCCAAAGGCCCGTTAGCGGCGGCAGGGCAGATTTCGACTGCAACGCGCGGCTGCGCTCTCCTCCGTCAACGACCCCATCCTTAGCGGATCTCTCAAAACCTGAGTCGCTAACGGACCACGGAATTTCTTTCAAGGAGAATCAGCATGAGCACACTCGACCAAATGTTAGAACGCAACAAATCCTTCGCCGCCCAGCAGGCCGCTGCGGGTGCACTGATGCCCTCGCTTCCGCGCGCGCTGCCAAACGTGAAAGCAATCATCATCGGTTGCGCCGATATGCGCGTCGACCCAGCGCATGTGCTCGGAATTAAACCCGGCGAGGCCGTCGTGATTCGCAATATCGGCGGACGAATCACTCCCGGCTTCTTGGAGCAATTGAGTCTACTCGGCAGAATCGGCGCGGTTGCCGGTGAAATTCCCGGAGGCGGCGGCGAGTTTCATCTCATCGTGCTTCAGCACACCGATTGCGGCATCACTCGCCTCCCAGGCGATCCCGCGATGCTCGCGCACTATTTTCACATCAACGAAAAAGACCTCAAAGCCAAAGCCGTCATGGATCCCCGCGAGGCGGTTGCCATCGACGTTGCCTCTCTCCGCGCGATCCCCGCATTGCCGGACGAATGGCTCATATCAGGCCTGGTCTACGACGTCGCCACCGGGCAAGTTGAAATCGTGGTACCAGCAGCGCCCATTCGCCGCGCCCAAATGAGCGTATCGCGCGGCGCCTCCTAACGAAACTCGCGAGCACATTCCACGAAAAGCCCGGCCATGAACCTAGCGGGCGCGC
>CAWBWG010000027.1:0-219816 GCA_963792515.1 uncultured Acidobacteriota bacterium
GCGAAATCCATGCCGGGAATGGGCGAACCGCGCCTGGCCGGCGTGTGACATCCGTCGCAGGCCGCCAGGCGCACCAGATAAGCGCCGCGGCTGCTGCCGTGCTCGCGTCGGGCGGCGGGATGGGGGCGGTGATGGCTGCGGGACATCGCGGGATGACGGATATTTCACCGGCGCGAAAACCACCGACTCCGGCAGCGCGTGCTTCACCGCTGGGAGCGAGCGCATGTAGACTACGACCGACGCTACGTCCTCGTCGGACATGTAGTGGAAATCCTGGTACGGCATGATTGGAAACATGGCGCGGCCTTCGCGGGTGACACCTTCGCGAATGGCGCGGGCGAGCTCGTCGTCCGTCCAGGTGCCCACGCCGGTTTCGGGATCAGGGGTGAGGTTCGGGGCGAAGAGTTTCGCGGGGACTCCATCGATGAGGAACTCCTCGCCTGAGGCCTCGGCGCCTTCGGTGATAGAATGCCCGGATTTGGTCACGTCATGCGGGGAGTGGCAATCTTCGCAGCCGGCGACATACTTGAGATATGTATGTGCCGCGCGCCAGGCGTTCCGGCGTGCTTTCGAACTTTCGGTTGGTGGTGGGGCGCATGCGTGGGCCGATGATCGGCCGCCAGCCGATCGTGAAGGTGATTGCGACCGACGCGAGTACGACGGCAACGATGAGGATGACGTAGACGACGAGTTTAAGAGGTGGCGCACATATTGTTCCCTCCCGGAATCAGAAAGGGCTGCGTCGGTTTCACTTATTCGGGCCTGATGTAAACGCGTCGAAGTCAAATGCGGGATTGACGGCGCGCGTCTCGAGCGCTTCACGGGTTGGACGGATTCGCGGAGGGACTTTGTGGCGCGGCCGACGATGCGGCCTGATGGATTTTGAGCGACGATTGTCCTGGGGCCGGGAAAAGATTGATGGCGTGATCGCGAGCGTTGGCGAATGCGGCCCAATCGTTCTTTGTTACCGGATCGCTCGGCGGCGACGGCAGCCGCTCGAAATTCAAGAATTCGCCGCGGCGCTGAATGCGGAAATCCAGATGCGGGCCCGTAGCTAAGCCCGTCATGCCGACTAAGCCGATACGCTCGCCCTGCTCGACGCGCTGGCCGGTGCGAACCAGAATTCGCGAGAGGTGCATGTAATAAGTTTCGTAGCCGTTGGTGTGCTGAATCTCGATTAAATTCCCCGCCCCGCCTTTGGGCCCTGCGAAAATCACTTTGCCATCGCCGATGGTCTGGACCGGCGTCCCTGCGGGCGCGCCATAATCGATGCCGAGGTGCGGGCGGTATTCCTTCAGAATGGGATGAAAGCGCGCGTTGCTGAAATGCGACGTGATCGGCGCGGCGAACTTCAGCGGCGAGTGCAGGAAGGCTTTCTTCATCGACTTGCCGTCGGGAGTGTAATAGGCGGCATTGCCCGCGGGATCGTGGAATAGCACGGCGCGATATACGTGGCCATGATTCACGTATTCCGCCGCGAGGATTTTTCCGTAAGACGCGAGTTCGCCCGTCGCAAGCTTCTTTTTCTCGACTACCACTCGAAACGTGTCGCCGGGCCGCGGATCGGTATAGAAGTCCAGATCCCAGCCGAAAATTTCTGCCAGGCGCATGGCCAGCTCGGGCTGTTCTCCGGCGTTTGTGACGCCCTCGAAAAGCGATCCGCGAATTTCACCGGCTACGCCGGCTTCTTCGGTGCTGGAAGGGATCGTGGCGATGTCGGAATGGAAATTTGCGCCGTCCGGAGCGATTCGCAGCACATGGTCCGGGTCGATCGAATAACGAATTTCGCGAAGCTCACCCATGACCGAGCGGCCGACCGAGACGCGATTCCCTGCCCGAACATGCCGCAGATCGAAGACGCGTTGCGCGGAAGCAATCGCGCGGCCGGCCGCCGATGGGCTGATTCCAATGCTGCCGAGCAACGCCGCAAACGATTGCCGCGACGGCACTACGCTCGCGGTGTAAAAGACGACGTCGGATTGAATGCGGTGGGCTTCGACGCGTGCGCGCTGCACTTCGTCGGCAAAGTTTCGATCTGAGTGCGCGTTGGTCGAACGAATACCAGGCGATCGCGGCACCGGCGGCAACGAGCAGAAAGAACGCAGATTTTAATGATGCGGAACATTCCCCCAGCCGCGCCCGCGCAAAACGGGCGACGCTGGAGCATAACGCAGGCTATGGGAAGCTGCGGAACTGGAAAAGTTGGGTTGGTGTGCGCGAAAGTTACCGCGGGCCAATCCTGCGTCTGGCACGAACTGGGACTTTAAGAGGGGAGGAAGGGGAAACTTGGGCGCGCCCGAATCGTTGGACGCGCCCTGAAAACCTATCGCCGGGATTGCGGTCTGATACGACGCGGGTGACGACGGGCCGGTACGCTGGCGTAATTGTTTTCGCCGCTGTGCATCGTGGCGAAGTAATTTTTGTCGCGCAGTTCGCGGTAGATGCGTCCTGCGACATCGGCTGCGCGTGGGCCGCTGACTGCGCGCGTGCCACCGCGTAGAAGGACCACGATCACGATTTTCGGATGAATTTGGTCGGCATAGGAAACGAACCAACCGAGACGGCCGCCTAGTCCTTCGTCGTTGCAGGTGCCGGTCTTGCCGAGGGCTTGCTCGCCGTAAGGATCGTAGCTTGATTTGCCGGTACCGTAGAGGACCGCGGCCAGCATGCCTTCCTGCAAATCCGGAACGAGCGGGCCGATATCTAGTTTGCGCTTGATCTGCGGCGTGAAATTGGCGCGGGCTTCGTCGGTGCGCGGATATTGCAGGTAGTACATCGTGCCGCCGTTTGCCAGAGTCGAAACTAGCGAGGCGAGTTGCAGCGGGGTCATGCGAATGCCGGAGCCGAAGCTCGACATGCGCGCGATGCCGCCATACGCCGGAGGCGCAGGTGGCAAAGCGCCCGGTTGTTCGCCTTCAATATTCAGGCCGGCCAATTCGCCCAAGCCTAGCAGCTTCGCGTAGCGCGAGACTCTTTCGAATCCGAGCCGCTCGCCTACTGCCTGGAAATATTCGTTATTCGAGTGCGCCATCGCTTCGGTGAGGTCCATGTAGCGGCGGCGGCCTACGTTAATCATTGTGTCGCGGGTGATAATTCCCTCTTCTAGGCCCGCCAGCGCGATCACCGGCTTGATCGTGGAGCACGGTTCAAAGCCGGAGGAGAAGACCATTTTCTGATTCACCGCGGCGAGAATCCGGCCGGTGGCAGGATCGATCGCCAGAACGGAACCATTGGAATTGCCGAGCGCATTTACCGCGATGCTGCGCACGATAGCATCGTCATTTATGGATATATCGTCTTTTGTAGGATTGCCGCGGGTTGGAACGCCGTAGGTACGGCGCGAATGACGAGTGGCTGGTTCTGCGCCCGCGAAAGCGGACTGTACCAAATCGGGAGACGGCGTCAGCATTGCGGCTATCGCCAACAATGCAAACGCTGACAGACGCTTCCTAGACTGGGCTGGTTGATTCATCGACATTTAATGAGCTTCCCCCCGACCCGGCGGCTCCCACCACCTTGATCGAATTGCAGATTGTAGGGAAGCGTGGCCTAGAGCGCAACCCTCTACATTTGGGATTATCGGCTGAAATGGGAAAAAATGGAACTGAACGAAGGGCCAGTTTCCGGACGTGTAAGGAAACTGGAGGGACGGGCCGAATGGCCTGTCCCCCAGGAGCACAGGCACTCCTGCCTGTGTCGAGTGTCAAAGCAAGAACGCGATAGCTGGTGCGTCTAGCGAGTAGGCTTGGCGGCAGTCTTCGCAGCGCCAACCGCCGCGGCGTGAACCATCGGCTTAGGCGCTTCCGCAGCCGCCCGAGAAGTCGCGCCCGGAGCGGCATGTGCAACGGTCTTCGATGCGTCTGCAGCAGCCTTTTCGGAATTGCCATTTTCAGGAACCGGAACATTCAGAAGACCAAGTTGCTTGCGCAATTCGGTATCGAGCTTGGCGCGAATATCTTTATTTTCCTTCAGGAATTGACGCGCATTGTCGCGGCCCTGGCCGAGTCGCTCGGTCTTATACGAAATCCAAGTGCCGGACTTCTCGAGCACGCCGCGAGTGACGCCGAGGTCGATCAAATCGCCGTCGGCCGAGATGCCTTCGCCATAGATAATGTCGAATTCGGCTTCGCGGAACGGGGCGGCGACCTTATTCTTCACCACTTTTGCCCGAGTGCGCGAGCCGATCACGCGATCGCCTTCCTTAATCGATTGAATGCGGCGAATATCTAGGCGAATCGAAGAATAGAATTTCAGGGCGCGGCCGCCGGTGGTGGTTTCGGGATTGCCAAAGAGCACGCCAATTTTCTCGCGGATTTGATTGATGAAAATCAGGCAGGTTTTTGATTTCGAGACGATGGCGGTGAGCTTGCGAAGGGCTTGCGACATCAACCGGGCTTGCAAGCCCATTTGCGGATCGCCCATGTCGCCTTCGAGTTCGGCCTTAGGGACCAACGCGGCCACCGAGTCGATGACGATCACGTCCACGGCGTTCGACTTGATCAGCGTTTCGGCGATTTCTAGGGCTTGCTCGCCGTTGTCCGGCTGCGAGACGAGCAGGTTGTCTACATCCACGCCTAGCTTGCGGGCATAGATAGGATCGAGAGCGTGCTCGGCGTCGATAAACGCCGCCTGGCCGCCCATCTTCTGGGCCTCGGCGATCACGTGTAGCGTCATGGTCGTCTTGCCGCCGGATTCCGGGCCGTAGACCTCTATTACTCGGCCGCGTGGGAAGCCGCCGACGCCCAGCGCCGCATCGAGCGAAATCGAGCCGGTGGGGATCACGCTTACCGGCACCAGCACATCGCGGTTGCCGAGGCGCATGATCGAGCCCTTGCCGTAAGCCTTCTCAATTTGTGAGATCGCGTTCTCGAGCATCTTTGTCTTTTCGTCGGACATATTCATGGCACCTCAGACTGCTTAGATTTGGGCGGGGGCGAAGGCCTGGCCTCAGGCGAAAGAGCTGCCGGGCCGGCCGCATTGTCCCGTTGCGCGCAGATTAGCACAAGGCGAACAAAAAGCAAAGACTTTCTTCGCCTTTTTTGACGCCCTGCCCCGCTGCACAGCGCCGGCTCGCTCCCGCATTCCCGGTATCCCGGCGCCGCCCACCACTATGCTACGATTCGCGGCCTATGAAAACCGTACTTCTACTGATCTGCTCAAATACTTTTATGACCTTGGCCTGGTATGGGCACCTCAAATATCGCAAGTCGCCGCTGATCGCCGCCATCGTGGTGAGCTGGCTGATCGCCTTTTTTGAGTATTGCTTCCAGGTGCCGGCGAATCGCATCGGGTACGGCGAGTTCACCGCGTTTCAACTGAAGATTATTCAGGAAGTGATCACTTTGTGCGTCTTCGTAGTCTTCGCCTACTTCTATTTGGGCGAGGGCCTGAATTGGAATTACGCCGTCTCGTTTCTCTGCATCATGGGCGCAGTCACGTTTGCCTTCTGGGGCAAGTTTTAGAATCCTAGCGCCGGCTGCCAGCCGGCGTTTTTGTGCGGCGTGGCTCAGAGGTGGATCGAAGCGCATTTGAGTCAACATCTCCGACTTCCATGGCACGGTGGCCTTCCGGAATTTCGATTGCGGTAGCGCGGCACAAAACGCCGGCTGGCAGCCTGCGCTACGCGTGGGTTACGCGTGGTTACGCGTGCGTTACGCGTACTTGTAGAATCCGCGGCCGGATTTGCGGCCTAGCCATCCCGCCGCCACATATTTGCGCAGCAGAGGACAGGCGCGATATTTCGGATCGCCGAACCCCTTACAGAGGACTTCGAGAATATCTACGCAAACGTCTAGCCCGATGAAATCGGCAAGTTCCAGTGGGCCCATCGGGTGGTTCATCCCCATTTTCATTACTGCGTCGACAGTTTCTGGCGTGGCGACACCTTCCATCACGCAGAAGGCGGCTTCGTTGATTAGCGGCATGAGCACGCGATTGGAAACGAAGCCTGGGGCGTCGTTGACCGCAACCGGTTTTTTGCCGAGCTTTTCGCAGAGCGCCATGGTGAGCGCGAAGGTGTCGTCGCTGGTTTGAATCGCGCGGATTACTTCGACGAGTTGCATTACCGGAACCGGATTCATGAAGTGCATGCCGATGAAACGCTCCGGCCGGCTGGTTTGCGCAGCGAGCGCGGTGATGGAAATTGAAGATGTGTTGCTGGCGAGCGGGACACCAGGACGCAGCGCCGAGTCGGCTTCTTTCAGCACGCGCACTTTCAAATCTATATTCTCAGGCACCGCTTCCACAGCGAAATCTGCGTCGGACAGTGAGGAAATTGCGGTCTGCGCATTAATACGGCCGAGCGCCGCAGCTTTGTCGGCTTCGGTGATCTTCGCCTTCTTCACTTCGCGATCGAGATTGCCCTTGATGGTCTCCATCGCGCGGTCCAAGAAGCGCTGCTCGATGTCGCGAAGAATCACGCGATAACCCGAGCGCGCGAAAACGTGAGCGATTCCATTGCCCATCGTCCCCGCGCCCAGCACCGCAACGGTTTTTATTTCATCAGCACTCATCAAACCTCCCGCAACTCACGGTCCTTCTGCTTTACCGGCGCGCTCCAGAGCTGAGGCATCGCAATCATTCCGGCGGAGCGGCCTCGATCACCTCACGAATTATTTCCCGCGAGCGCGCGAGGTCTGCTTCGGCCACCAGGAGCCGTTCCTTGGATCCATTTCTGGCGGCGCGGCTGGCGATGCCGACTTCGCGAAGGCACATCTTGAGCATGCCCGCCAAATCGCCTGTGCTGCCGGACCACGCTTCTGCCGTCAGTTCGTCATCGTCAAGATTTCCGAGTTCGTCGTCCTCGACGGCCAATTCATCGACGGAATCTGAATCCGCACCATCGTCGCCTTCGTCGTCGCTCGCCGAAAGTTCCTGGTCCGATGGGGCGGCGTTCGCGTCCGTAGCATCCGCGCTTTCGCTGGGTTCGGCGTGATCGCTGATGCCGGCGGCCTCTAGCGCGGCATCCATCATCGAGCTGGCATTTGGACGATCCTCTGCGTTCACCCAAAATTCGTAGGAGGGCGTGCCGTCGGCAACAATTTCCGCGGAAGCTTGTCGCGTATTGAAGCGGAGGCCGGCCGCGTTGAGTGCGTCTCGAATGATAGCTGCATCGGATACGGTGATTCCTCGACGGAGGATGACCGGCGAACGGAGATCGTGCACGCCCACTTCCTGAGCTGCCGCGGCTTTGGGAAGCGCGGCGACTAGGTCAACGCCGCAATCGGCGCAGCGCGTGAAGCCTGCGCGGTATTCAAGTTTGCAATTCGGGCAGAACAACTGCGCCTCCTGCCTCACAAAAAACGAAGAGAGATTTCTCGCTGCGCTCGGAATGACAGCCGCGATACTGATGACTGTCGATGCGAGACTTCCGGCGCGCGAGGAATGCGGCGGTCAGAATAGCAGATGAATGCGGGCGCGACGAAGCGCTAGTAGCGCTCGATGGCTAACGCCACGGCGTTGCCGCCGCCGAGGCAGAGAGCGGCGATGCCGCGCTTTTTGTTGAGGCGCTGCAGCTCGTAGAGCAGGGTGATCAGTATGCGTGCACCGGATGCGCCTATCGGATGACCTATGGCTACTGCGCCGCCATTTACATTTACTTTCGCGGGATCGAGGCGCAGTTGGCGCGTCACGGCTATGGCTGCTACCGCGAAGGCTTCGTTCAGTTCGACTAGATCTACATCTTTATCGCGATCCCAGCCGGTTTTTTGCAGCAGCTTTTCTACTGCTTCGACGGGGGCCATCATTACCCATTTTGGCTCGACGCCGCTGACGGCTTGCGCGACGAGGCGCGCCATGGGCTTTTTGCCGAGTCGCGCGGCGTTGCTTTCGGTGGTGACGATTAGCGCGGCGGCGCCGTCATTTGTTCCGGGGGCGTTACCTGCTGTTACCGTGCCGTCTTTTTTGAATGCGGGCTTTAGCTTGGCTAGGGCTTCGAGAGAGGTGTCGGCGCGCGGCGATTCGTCGGTCTTGATGATGATGGGATCGCCCTTTTTTTGCGGAATTTCGATGGGCAGGATTTGCTCGCCGAAGAAACATGATTTGATTGCGTGGACGGCTTTGCGATGGCTATCGTAGGCGAATTGATCTTGCTCCTGTCGCGTGATGCCGTATTTTTCCGCGACGAGTTCTCCGGTCATGCCCATATGGAAATTTTCGTAGGCATCCCAGAGTCCGTCGGTGATCATCGAGTCGAACATTTCGGCGTTGCCGATGCGATAGCCGTTGCGGGCGTTTTTGAGTAGATAAGGACAATTTGACATCGATTCCATGCCGCCGGCGACTACGATTTCGGATTCGCCGAGGGTTACGCCTTGGGCTGCGAGGCCGACGGCTTTCAGGCCCGAGCCGCAGACCTTATTAATGGTCATGGCCGCTACGCGTGGATCAAGGCCGCCTATTAGCGCGGCTTGCCGGGCGGGATTTTGGCCGAGGCCGGCTTGCACTACGTTGCCCATGATGGCTTCATCGACTTGCTTGGGCCCGATGCCGGCGCGGCGCACGGCTTCGGCGATTACTTTCGCGCCGAGTTCCGGGGCGCTGAGCGGCGAGAGTCCGCCCATGAATTTGCCTACCGGCGTGCGTACCGCGCTGAGAATTACCGGCTGTTCCATTGGAAATGCTCCTTCACGATTGCTCACGGATATTGACTGCAGGAAATTTAAGTATAGGCGCGGCGAAAGATGCGGTCAATTTTGCGGCGATGCTGGTTGTGAGGCGCTTCATGAGTTCGGGGAATCGCTCGTCGGGCTTCAGATACCGGCATCTTGCGTGCGGTCGCTGGGTCCTAAAGAGCGGTTTGCAAAGTGCCGTTTTTGTCGCGATTACAAAATGAGATTTTCCTTTGTTTTGTGTGAGTTGCGCGATTTTCTATTCGGTTTGGTGTATCGATTAGAAATCGGCGATTTTTGGGCGATTTGGGGGGTTTTGGCGGCTTTGTGCTCCTGGTGGGGCGAGGTCATTTGCAGTTTCCCGTGACACGCTAGCAGATTTTATTGGCGCGGCATACGGGACTAATTGTGGATGTACGTAGGCCGATTTCCGTTGGGCCGGTTTCGGTAATGGGTGTTGTTTGCCTGTGCGCCACGACTTGCAATTTCGTTACATCGGACGCAGCCAGGAGTCGGTGTGCTACATGCAGCCCGTTGCTTCGAGGCTTCACTTCATATTTTGCAGCATTTCGCGCATGGGGCGTAGATCGATTGACCTGTGGCATTTGGGGCAGGTGTAGGAGTCGCCGTCTGGCAAGGCGGGTTGATCGGGATTGGTGGAGTCGTTGGGGCTGCGGAAATTCCAGAGTGCGCCGCATGTGCATTTTAGGCGAATGGATCTTGAAGTTGACGTTCGCGCGATCGACGTTGCTAGCGTGGCTAGAGATTCGGGAGAAACTTCGCCTGATTTTGGGCCGAGGTTGGAGCGCTGGCGGAGGGTGGCCATCATCCAGCCGAGCATGTATCCGGCCAAGAAAATGCCGAGGAGCAGCACGAGCGGAATTGTGTACATCGCGTGCATTTTTCCTGCCTTGAATTTGCGGCCTGTTGCGACTCTACTCCAGTCGAGAAAAATCGGCTACGATGAAGTTCTCGCGCATGGCCAGACGCACATCGCAAACCGCTGAAATCGAATTGAACCCGGAGCAGCTTCGCGCAGTGGAGCACGGCGAAGGACCGTTGCTCGTTGTTGCCGGGGCTGGGACCGGGAAGACTCGCGTGATTACTGAGCGCATTCGTTTGCTGCTTGAGAGCGATCCGGAACTTCCGGGTGAAAGCATTCTTGGGCTTACCTTCACTGATAAAGCTGCCGAGGAAATGAAGTGGCGGATCAAGAAGCACGTGGGCGAGCGGGCGGATGCCGTGACGCTGAGCACGTTTCATTCATTCTGCAATGCGATTTTGCTGGAAGCCGATCCTGAGCTGCGGGCGCTCGACAATTTCGATCATTGGATTCTGCTGCGGCGCAATATCCGGCAATTGGAATTGAATCTTTTCCGGCGGCTAGCCGATCCTGGCGAATTCCTGAACGATTTCGTGGCCTTTTTTTCGCGCTGCCAGGATGAGCTGGTTTCGCCGGAGGATTACGACCGTTACGTGGCGGCGATGCGCGCGGAGATGAAGGCGCGGCGCGGGCAGATGGAGCCGGACGCGCAGAAAATTCAGGATGAGATTTTGGCGCGCGAGGAGGAATTGGCGCGGGCGTATCGCGTCAGCGAGGGATTGCTGCGCGAGCGGAAGATGGTCACCTTCGGGGCGATGCTGATGCAGGCGGTGCAGATGCTGCGATCGAATGCGGCGCTGCTGGGGCGCTTGCGGGAGCGCTATCGTTACATTTTGGTGGACGAGTTTCAGGATACGAATATTGCGCAGCTTGAGTTGCTGCAGCTTTTGATGAACGATCGGCGCAATTTGTTCGTGGTCGGCGATCACAATCAGGCGATTTACCGATTTCGCGGGGCTTCGTTTGCGAGCTTGAAGCAATTTCTCACGCGATTTTGCGGCGTGTCACTCGATGCGCCGGAGTCGAGTTGGCCGCGTGTGCATCTGACGCAGAATTACCGCTCGACCAAACGGATTTTGCGCGTGGCTGGAACGGTGGCGGCGGAAAGCGATAATTCGCGCTTTATTCCGTTTACTCCGCTGGTCACTCAAAATTCCGAGGGCGACAAAATTCGCATCGCTGAGTTTGGGCGGCCTGAAGAAGAAGCCGAGTGGGTGGCCGGCGAAATCGACCGGCTGCACGCCGCGGGAACGGAATGGCGCGAGTTTGCGGCGCTTTACCGCAAGCATACGCATCGCAAGCATTTGGTTGAGGCGCTGAACCGGCGGCAGATTCCTTACGTGATCAAGCGTCTTTCGATTTTGGGGAGCACGTTGATTCGCGACGTGATGGCTTATCTGCGATTGATCGGCACGCCTTCGGACGATGTTTCGTGCGCGCGCATTATCGGAATTCCTTACTGGAAGATCGAGCCGAAAGATTTGGTGCGTTTGGCGGAGCGCGCGGCGAAGAGCAGAGGCAAATCGCTTTGGGATGAATTTGAAACTTGGTGCAAGGAACCGGCTGGGGCGGGACCACCGAAGGGATCGCGAGCGCGGGAACTTGCGGCGTTCATCGGGGAAATGCGCGGACGGGCTAGAAAATTGACGGCGTTTGAGCTGCTTGCTGAACTGATTGCCGAGATCGGCGTCGCTCCGGTCGCCGCCGATATGGATTCCTACAATCTGGCGCGGCTCAAAGATTTCGTGGAGGAGTGGCAGAAGAAAGAAGGCCGCTCGCTGCATGATTTTCTTGGCTACTTGAATTTCTTCGATGAAGCGAATGGCGATATTTTTTTGCAGAAAGAACCGGTGCACGATGCGGTGCAACTGATGACCGTGCATTCGGCAAAGGGCCTGGAATTCCCGCATGTGTTTATTTTGCATCTCTGCAAGGGCGACTTCCCTTCCGGAGTGCGGCGGCCGGTGTTTGAATTTCCGGCGCAGTTGCTGAAGGAGGAGCAGCCGGAGGGCGATTATCAGAAGCTGGAGGAGCGGCGGCTATTCTATGTGGCGCTGACGCGCGGGCGGCGCATGCTGACGCTTTCTACGATCATCAACAAGCGCAAGAAACGCTCGGAATTTTTCGATGAGGTGCTGGGCGACGCCAAGATTCAGAAATTGGATATTCAGCAGATTGTGCCGCGGGTGGTCGTGCCGGAACGCGAGGAGACGGTGGGATCGTCTTCGGCCGACGCTTCGCGGCCGATGCTCTTTAGCGCGGCGCCGGAAAAGGCGAAGGCGTATTCGCGCGTGGCGATTTGGGCCAATGCATATAAGCCGCCGCGTCCCGAGCCGCTGCAATTGAGCGCTTCGGCGATTGAGACTTATCAGATGTGCCCGAAGAAATTTTTGTTCAGCGCGGTGTGGGAATTGCGCGGCGGACCTGCGGCGCAGATGACGTTTGGCAACGTGATGCATAGCACGATTAAGGAATTTGTTGCCGAAGTTAAAAAACGCAAGAAAGTGGATTTCGAGGAAGTGTCGGCGATTTACGATCGCTTTTGGTCGCCGGCTGGTTATCTCGACGACTATCAGGAAGAGGAATACAAGAAGGAAGGGATTGAGAAGCTGGGCGCGTTTCACAAGACTTATTCGGCGGCGCCAGCGGACGTCTTGACGCAGGAGAAGCGCTTTGAATTGCCGATGGAGAAAGATGTGACGGTGCTGGGTCGCATCGATCAGGTGAACCGGATCGCGGGCGATGATGTTGAAGTGGTGGATTACAAGACGGGGCGGCCGAAATCGCAGAAGGATGCGGATACTAGCTTGCAGTTGAGTCTTTATGCGCTGGCTGCGCGCGATGTGCTGGACCTGACTCCGGCGCGGCTGACTTTTTATAATTTGACTACCAATGAGGCGGTTAGTTCTTCACGCGATGAGAAATCGCTGGCTAAAGCTCGTGAGACCGTGGCTACTACCGCGGATTTAATTCGGGCTGGGGAATATCCTGCTAAGCCTGGGTTTGTTTGCGGGTTTTGTGATTTTCAGGCTTTGTGTCCGGCGCATGAGCAGTTTGTTACGATTCGGCCGGCACGAGAAATTAAGACGGGCCGCAGCGGCTAAAGCCGGCGGAGTTGGCTGCGCTCTCGGCACAACTGAAGTCGTGCCCTGACAAAACCTCCCAAAAACAAAACGAGGCGATTGCTTTCGCAACCGCCTCGTTCGGAGAACCAGTTGATCGGAACGGCCTCGCCGCCGCTCCACCCCCTAATTCAACTGCGCGCATCTACTGCTTGATGCTGTCTCCCCTGAAGGCGCGGCAGCGGAAAATTTATTCGCGCCACTTCCCTTCACACCCTTAATACGAGTGCGCGGGAATCCTGTCAAGGGAAAATCTGCGGCGCTCGTTGCCGCATGCGCACGCCGTTCGAAATTTCTTCGCGCGCGCGAGATGGAATTTGAATTTGCATTTTGTTTTTGTAGGGGAGGGTGCTTTAGCCCTCCCGGTTTTCGGGCCTCGCTGCGACATGCGCAAACGTCAAATGCTCTCGAGATTTGATTACGGATTTTCTTGCGTGCGGGAAATTGCAGAATCGCACATGTTGCGGGGCCGAACTGCGGGAGGGCTAAAGCACCCTCCCCTACAAGAACAACGACGACACACTAGCGCTTTGCTGAGGCGTAATATCCTTGGCGGGAACTTACTTGCATGCCTGGGCGTTCTACTCTCACTTCGATGGTGTGGTAATCGCCTACGCCGGGATTTTGCGGGGCGTAGGCTAGCGTGTATTGATTGCGGGCTTGCTCGCCGATGGCGGAATAGAGACGCTCGAGATCGGCTTGCTTCGAAGCGAAGAAAGAATCGCCGCCGGTGTCGTTGGCATAGTGCGTCATGCGGCCTGGCTCGTGTTTGAGCAACACCGTGCCTACCGTGACCGTGTAGACGGAAATATCCGAGGTGAGCAGGAGCTGAAGAACCTGGGCATAGCTCCAGCGATTGTGATGCGAATTCTGGCCGTCGGAAATCAGGCAGATGACTTTTCGCCGGTCGCGGCCGCGGGCGCGCAGGAGCTCGGCAGCGGCGTGCATGGCATCATCGAGATCCTTCGTTACTTTTTCGGCGCCCTTGCCGTAAACCTTCACACCCGGACCTATCTGTTGATTATTGACCGTCGGGCCGGCATCCATCGGGCCGCCGAAATCGCCCGGAAAACTTTCGCCGAGGCGTAGGCGATGCAGTTTTGTGAGCATGGTGTCGTTGTCGGCGGTGAAGTCGATGGCCGGCTGGGGAAATTGATCGTAGAGAATGACCGCGGCTTCATCGGCGGGGCCGAGGCCGCCGGCGATGCTGTCGAGACTTTTTTGAACCTGATTGCGGGTTTTCACGGTGAGGTCGTTGTCGAGCACGACGACTACGGAAAGCGGAAAGGCATCGGTGGAAAATAATGCGATGTTTTGTTCCTTGCCGTCTTCGAAGACGCGGAAATCATCTTTGGTCAAATCGGGGACCAGTTCGCCGCGCGAATTTTTTACCGTCACAGGCACGGGGACTAATTCGGTGCGCGAACGGAGCACGCGGGCGGACGGAACATTGGACGCTTGCGGCGGAGGCACGTTTGATTGCGTTTGTGCCGGCGGCGTTTCCTTTGGCTGAGGTTGCTGGCCGCCGGATTGCTGATCTTGTTGCGCGGGCGGCGGCGCGGGTTCTTGCGTAGGTTGCTGCGAATCGGATTGCTAGTGCTCGCGGCGTTGCGCCGAGCGTGCATGCGAGCCCCGCGACTAGCGCCAGCGCCAAGAGTTGCTTCATAATCAGTGCCATCCTTGCGGACCGAAGTTCGGCTTCGGCCGGCGGGCGCCCGCCCGATTACTCTCGTGGCGTGTGACGCATCCGAATTGCAACAAGTTGCATCGTAGGACAGGAATCGCTTTCCGGAGAAATTATACATGCAGCGCCCACTGTTTCGCTCGACCCTCGCCATCTGACGCTAACTGCAGGATTGCTGTTGCCCGGCCACGCTCCCGCCAGTGGCGCTGGACCTACGCGCTTCGCCGCGCCGAGCCAGCAGAACGGCCCGCCGCCGACCAGCCAGGACTCGCAGCAGAATAAACAAGTGCCGCAATCGGGGCAGACATTGAAAGTGCAGACGGCGCTGGTCAACGTGTTTACGACGGTGCGCGACAAGAGCCATTTTCTGATCAACAACCTCAAGCAAGAAGACTTCAAGATATTTGAAGATGGGCAAGAGCAGAAAGTTGCGTACTTCTCGAAGGAAGTGGATTTGCCGATTTCGCTGGCGATTTTGTGGATACCAGCGGCAGCCAGGTGGATGTGCTGGGAGCGGAGCAGGATGCTGCGACGCGATTCGTGAATCGAGTGTTGCGCAAAACGGATGAAGCGCTGGTGATGAGCTTTGACCTGGACATTGACTTGCTGGCGGATTTTACCGAGGACAAGAATTTGCTCGAAAACGCGATTCGCAAGACGGTGATCAATGTGGATGGCTCTGGCGCTGGCGGCACCACGGGAACTGTGCCTAGCGGATCGAATGGCGGGACGGATTTCTACGATGCGGTTTATTTGGCGGCTCACGACAAGCTCACTGGCGAGGCTGGGCGCAAGGCGATTATTGCTTTGACTGATGCTGAGGATACTGGGAGCAAATTGACTGTGAAGGACGCGATTGAGTCGGCGCAGCGGTCGGATGCGGTGGTGCATGTGCTGCTGATTTCGGATGTGGGATTTTATTACCGGCAGTTCGCTGGTTACAGCGGAGCCAGCGTGGCGAAAAAGATGGCGGATGAAACTGGCGGGCGCGTGATCGAAGTGCACAATAATAATTCGCTCGAGAAAGCGTTTGACGAGCTATCTGAGGAGCTGCGGCAGCAGTACGTGCTGGGCTACTATCCGACGAATCCCAAACACGACGGATCGTTTCGAAAAATTAAAGTTGAGGTCAACCGGCCGGATTTGAAGATTCTTTGCCGCCGCGGCTATTACTCACCGACGGAATGAACGAAGATCTTCTTTAGAGGCTACTGCGTTTTTGAATACGGCCCGGCGCTGGGCGCTACGGCGTAATATCCCTTCCGCGTTCGCACTACCAGCCCTTTGCGGTCAACATCCACCTGAATTTTTCGGTATTGGCCGTTTTGCAGCGGATTTGTGGGGGCGTAGGCTATGAAATATTGGCTGCGCAGCTCCGTGCCTATGTCCTGGAACGAAACTGCTAGATCATCTACCTTGTAAGGAAAGAAAACGCGGCCGCCGGTTTCGTTCGCCAGAGTTTGCAGAATTTTGTCGCCGGGGGTTTCGAAAAGCTTGCGGGGCTTGTCGCTGGTCTCGGTGGCGAGCCATTCGGTGCTGGTGCTGATGGAATAGACGGCTACTTCGGAGCGCTCGGCCATTTCGATGGCGTCGCTTAGCGCGCGATCGCTTAGATTGTCCTCGCCGTCGCTGAAGACCACCAGCACCCGGCGCACTTCCTGATCGGCGCCAGCGGGTAGCGGGGCTTTTGCAAGCTTTTGCGCGGCCACGTAGATCGCGTCATTGAAAGATGTGCCGCCGCCGGCTCGCTGTTTTTGAATTGCTTCGGTGAGCGTGCTGGCATCGCCTGACCAATCCTGAATTACTTCCGGCTCGTTATCGAAAGTCATCAGGAAGGCCATGTCTTTGTTGCGGCGGATCACGTTGGCCAAAAAATCCGTCGCCGCGTCTTTTTCGAAGTGCAAGCGCTCGCGGATGCTGTTAGAGGTGTCGAGCAGCATGGCGATGCGCAGAGGGAGATCGGTTTCGCGGCCGAAGAATTGAATGGTCTGCGGCTTGCCGTCTTCCGTGATTTTGAAATCTTGCTTGTCGAGATCGGTGATGAAATTGTGGCGACGATCGGATACGGCGGCAACGAGATGGACCAAGCCTGAGGTAACTTTCAGCGGTTGTTGCCCTGGCGGCGCCTGATTTTGTTGGTCCGTGGCGCCTGCGGGCGGCGGAGTCGATGGCGGAGGCGGGTTCTGCGCTGGCGCTGCGAACGCGAAGGCGGCGATCAATACTGGCAGCAGGATTAATCGCTTCAGCTTGGGCATGACGAAATTATAGGTACGGTGCGAGCGCAGCGTCAATCGGAGCGGGGTCGGCGGAGAGAGCGCGGCCGAGTGCGTCGATGTAGGCCTTGAGTTCGGCTGGGAGCGGGGCGCGCACATCGAGCGGCTCGGCGGTGATTGGGTGCGTGAAGCGGATGCGGGCGGCGTGGAGAAAATTGCGGCCGAGATCGGGGAGCTGCGTGCCGTGGACGGTTTCGACGCGCGGGGCACCGTAGAGCGCGTCGCCGATTACCGGAAATCCTAGCGAGGAGAAATGAACGCGGAGTTGATGGGTGCGGCCGGTGTGCAGATCGGCTTCGATTAGCGTGAATGCGCCGAGGAAAAGTTTGGCGGTCCAGTCGGTGCGGGCGGTGCGGCCGTCGCGGCGGCGGGTGGTCATGCGGGTGCGGCGGCGGAGATCGCGGGCGACGGGAAGCTCGATGCGACCGGATTGCTCGCGCATTTTGCCGTGCAATAGCGCTACATAAGTTTTTTCGATCAGGCGTTCTTGAAATTGTTCGACGAGGCCGCGATGCGCTTCGTCCGTGCGCGCAATTACCAGCGCGCCCGATGTGCCTTTGTCGAGACGATGCACGATTCCTGGGCGCCGCGGTCCGCCGATCGCTGAGAGAGTGCCGAAACGATAGAGCAACGCGCTGACGAGCGTGCCGGAGGATTCGCCTGCGCCGGGATGAACGGCGATGCCTGCGGGCTTGTTGACTACGGCGAGATCGTCGTCTTCATAGAGCACATCGAGCGGCATTTCTTCGGGGACGACGTCGGTGCCTTCGGATTCGGGGACTTCGATTGCGATTTGCTCGCCGGACTCGACACGATGCGAGGGCTTGGTGACTACGCCATTGACGCTGACGCGGCCTTCGGCGATTAGTTCCTGAATGCGCGTGCGGCTGAGTTCGCCGGCGCGCGTGGCGAGGAAACGATCGAGACGGGTTCCGGCGTCTTCGTCGCCCACGGCGAATGTCAAATTTTCAGCCGTGTCGTTTTCCGGGTCGCGAATGTCGCTCATGCTAAGAATGTCCTTGCGCAGCATTCGCGAGTTGCGGCTGGCTCGCCGTGCATTCCGCGCCACCACAGGTAGCTTCCGGCCAAAACGAATCCCATGCTTACGATTTGCATTAGCGAGACGGCGCCGTGCATTAGCAGCGTGCGATCGGGATCGCCTCGCACGATTTCGATCAGGCCTCGCTCGATTCCGTACAGTATTAAATACGTGCCGGCGATTTGGCCCGCGAAGCGCTGGCGCTTTCCTAGCCAGACTAGAAAAATGAAATTGGCGATCTCTGCGGCGGCTTCGTAGAGCTGCGTGGGATGCAATGCCACGCCAATCGGCGTGCCCACCAGTTCGTCGGCGATCGGGCTCGAGAATTTCACGCCCCACGGCAGCGAGGTGGGCTTGCCGTAGCAGCATCCGGCCATGAAGCAGCCGAGGCGGCCGATGGCGTGGCCCAACGGCAGCGCCGCGGCGTAGGTATCGAAGAGTGGCAGGATCGGCATCTTCTCGTACCAGGCGTATGCCGCCGCGAGCAGGATCGCGCCTAGAACGCCGCCGAAAAATGTGCCGCCGGATTGCACCACGCCGAAGCGTGAAGATTTCGCGCGGGTGCTGCCAGAAATAGCGCCATTCGATCAGCACCAGCCAGAGCTTTGCGGTGACGATGGCGGCGAGGACCATGTAGATGCCGAGATTCCAGACTTCGTCGCGATGCAGGCCTGCGTACGGTGCTTGCCTGCGCGCGTACCAGAGGCCGAGCAGAACGCCGGCGGCGGCGAGCACGCCGTAACTGTAAATTGTGACGGGGCCGACCTGAAAGAGCACCGGATGCATTGCTACGCGCTTTCTCGGCTGGGTTGGCGCCAATCGCGCAGGAGTTCGAGGAGAACCAGGCCCGCGCCGAGGACGATGGCGGAATCGGCGAGATTGAAGGTGTACCAATGGTGAGCGCCTACGTGGAAATCAATGAAGTCGGTGACGCTGCGGCGGACTACGCGATCGAGAACGTTTCCTGCGGCGCCGCCGAGAATTAGCGCGATGCCGGTTTGGCCGAGGCGTCCGCCGGCGCGGCCGGTGGCTAGCAGCCAGCAGAGGAACAGAATTACCGCGGCGGAAAATACGATGAGGATCGGAGTGAGCCAGGGGGAGTTTGATTCTGCGAAAATTCCGAAGGCTACGCCGGGATTATTGGTGTGTACGAGATTTATCATTCCCGGCACGAGTACGCGCATGGCGCCGGGGCGGCTGTATTCTTCGACGGCATGTTTGCTGATTTGATCGGCGGCGAGCGCGCCGCAGGCCAGCAGCAACTGCCACCACCAATCGCGCCAGTTCCGAGCGATCGTCACGCTGCCGCGCCTCCGGAGCCGGTGGAGTGGTCGCGCTCGATTTCTGCCAGTGCAGCGGTGCAGCGCTCGCAGATGGTCGGATGTGCCGAGTTCTCGCCGACGTGCGTCGAAAAATTCCAGCAGCGATCACACTTTTTGCCATCGGCTCGCTCGATGCGAATGCCGAGGGCATCGCTGGCTTCCGGCTTCGCGGTTGCGGCGCCAGCCTCGAGATGCACCTGTGAGACGATGAACAGCGCCGGCAGAAATGCGGCGTACTTGTTCAAGAGCGCCGCCAATTCTCCGGCTGCGCTCAGCGTTACCTTCGCTTCGAGACCTGAATTGATCGTCTTAGCGCTGCGTGCTTCCTCGAGCGCTTTCAGCACTTGCGGGCGCAACGCGGCGAGCCGCGCCCAATTTGCGGCGACGGATTCGGAGGTGGCGCGCTCGAGATCTTCGGCTTTCGGAAAATATGCTGTGTGAATGCTGCCGGCTGCGCTGGGAGCGCCCGGGAAATGCTTCCACACTTCTTCGGAAGTGAAAGTGAGGATCGGCGCGATCAGGCGCAGCAACGCGCTCGCGATTCGATAGAGCGCCGTCTGAGCGGAGCGACGGCCTACGCTTTTCGGAGCGAAGGTGTAGAGGCGGTCCTTCAGCACATCGAAATAAAACGCGCTCAGATCCACTACCGCGAAATCGTGAATGGCGTGAAACACGCGATGAAAATCAAACGACTCGTACCATGCGCGACATTCGCGAACCAGTTCGCCCGTGCGTCGCACCATCCACGCATCGATCTCCCACAATTTTTCATCAGCAAGCTGATCGCGCGCCGGATCGAAATCATAGAGATTCGAAAGCGCATAGCGAAACGTGTTTCGCAGCTTGCGATAGGAATCCGAGAGCTGCTCCATCATCGGCTCGGACCAGCGCACATCCTGCTGGTAATCTTGCGAGACGACCCACAGGCGCAAAACATCGGCGCCCCATTTTTCGGTGATTTCGCGCGGCAGCAGCGTGTTGCCGAGCGATTTCGACATTGGCCGGCCTTCGGGATCGAGCGTCCAGCCGTGCGAAACGACTTGGCGGTAGGGTGCCGCGTCGCGCGTGCCGACGGCTACGAGCAGCGAGCTGTGGAACCAGCCACGGTATTGATCGGGTCCTTCGAAGTAAACGTCGGCAGGCCACGTTCCGGCTTTCGGATCGAGAACTGCTAGATGCGACGAGCCGGATTCAAACCAGACGTCGAGAATATCGTTCTCTTTTTTCCACTTCGAATCGCCGCACTTCGGGCATTTCGTTCCCGGCGGCAATAATTCTTCGGCGGAACGCGTGTACCAGGCGTCCGCGCCTTCTTTTTCGAACCATTGCACGACATTCCGCAGCGCCTTGAAATCTTCCAGGCGCACTTTGCATTTTTCGCAGGTGAAAACGATCAGCGGCACGCCCCAGAATCGTTGGCGCGAGATGCACCAGTCCGGGCGCTCGGCGATCATGCCGTAAAGGCGATCGTGGCCCCACGCCGGCGCCCACTTCACTTTGTCGATTTCCTGGAGGGCGCGCTTGCGCAGATCGTTGCGCTCCATGCCGATGAACCACTGCTCGGTGGCGCGGAAAATCACGGGATTATGGCAGCGCCAGCAGTGCGGATAGCTGTGGCGATATTTTGAGCTGTGCACCAGCGCGCCGCGCCGGGCCAGCAGCTCGATGATCGGCTCGTTCGCTTCGAAAATCTGCTTACCTTTATATTCCGGCAGGCCTTCGACGAAGCGGCCATCGTCATCGATCGGCGCGTACGTATCGAGGCCGTAGCGCTGGCCAGTGTAAAAATCTTCGGCGCCATGGCCCGGCGCGGTGTGCACGACGCCGCTGCCCTGCTCGAGCGTAACGTAATCAGCGAGCACGCCCGGCACAACCAGATCTAGAAACGGATGCCGGAACTGCATGCCTTCGAGGTCGCGGCCCTTGCCGCGCCAGCGAACTTTTGCGGCGTCGAATTTCAATTCTTCGGACACTGCATTCAGACGCTCCGCGGCAAAAATCAGCGCGCCCGCCGGCGTTTCCGCGACGATGTATTCAAAATCCGGATGAAAAGCCAACGCGCGATTGGCAGGCAGCGTCCACGGAGTTGTGGTCCAAACCAGTGCGCTGACATCGGGGCCTAATTCCTTCGCACGTTCCCCGCCGGCTACCGCAAACTTCACCCAGATCGAATTGCTGGTGTGATCTTCGTACTCGACTTCGGCTTCCGCAAGCGCAGTGCGATCGACCATGCACCAATAGACGGGCTTCAAGCCGCGATAGACGTAACCTTTCTCGAGAAAAGTGAGAAATGCATCGGCGATGGTCGCTTCGTAATGCTTGTCCATGGTGAGATAGGGTTTATCCCACTGGCCAAAAACTCCCAGCCGCTTGAAATCCCGCCGATTCAAATCCACATAACGCGTGGCCCATTCGCGGCACATTTGCCGGAATTCCGCGGGCGAAACTTTATCCTTTTGCCCGCCCAGTTCCTCTTTCTCGACTTTATTTTCGATCGGCAGGCCGTGGCAATCCCAGCCGGGAATGTAAGGGGATTGAAATCCCGCCATGGTCTTTGACTTGACCATCAGATCTTTGACGATTTTATTCAGACCGGTGCCGAGATGAATGTCGCCCGTGGGATAAGGCGGGCCATCGTGCAGCACGAAAAGCGGCGCGCCGGTGCGCGACTCGAGAATCTTCTCGTAAATGCCAGCGCGCTCCCATTCCGCAAGCTGCTCCGGCTCGCGCTCCGGCAAACGCGCCTTCATGGGAAAATCACTGCGCGGCAAGTTCAGTGTTTTCTTCAGGTCAAAAGGTTCGGCCATCGATTCGGATGTGGTGCCTTTCTCTGCCTTGGATCAGCAATCAGGACGCAGCAGGAAGAACCGCTATGTTACAATGAATGCGAGGGTAAGTCAGCCGCTCGAAAGGGCCCAGACATCCTTTTCGGCTGCCGCGAATCTAAGCAGGAAGGTAGAACTGTTTGTTGGGGTTAAGCAGGAATGGCTGACTCAAGCGTTAAAAACCCGGGTACCCTGCCCTCGTCCATCGGCGGAGGCATGCGGCTAACCCGCCTGACCATCAACCGGCCTTCTCTCTTCGAATCATTCTTTTCCAATCTGCGCGATTTCCTCGTCGAACATCCGACCAAGCTGCGCCCTGGCCAAGCTAGCCCGTTCCTGCCAGAACATTTCGGCGCAAGCCCCGGCTCGAATTTGCGCGAATGGCTGAAGCCACTGCCTGCCGGCGCAAAACGGCCTGATAGCACTGGAATGCTGGTGGAATCGCATACGGGATTCACCACCTTCTGGACCAATCTGAAGATGGCCTTCGGCGGCCCCAAGCTGCAAAAGGGCGTCGCGGTGCCGGACATTTGGTCAAAGGATACGCAGTTCAACCGCGTGCAGGCGCTGTCTCTCGCGATTCACGTGGTTGTGCTCGTGCTGATTTTGGTTCCTCTGCTTCCCGAAATTATGTCGCCGCATACGACGCAGGCCAGCAAATTCACCGTCACGGCGCTCGATGATCCCTCGCCCTATTTGCCGAAGCTTCCCGCCGGCACGAAAAAAGCGGGCGGCGGCGGTGGCGGCGGCGAACACAATCCGATTCCAGCAAGCCGCGGGAAATTGCCCAAGGCTTCTTATACGCAGTTGGCGCCGCCTTCCGTGCATCCGCCGGCGAATCCGCGATTGCAAGTTCCGGCGACGATTGTGGCCGTGCCGGACATCAAGCTGCAAAGTCCGAATCTGCCGAATTATGGCGATCCGATGGCGAAGCTGATTACCGATTCGAATGGCCCCGGTGGGGGCGGCGGAATCGGCAGCGGCCAGGGCACGGGCGTCGGCAGCGGCGATGGCGCGGGCGTTGGTCCGGGCCACGGATGGAATACTGGCGGAGGGTATCCGAGCGCGGGGACCGGCGGATACGGAGTTCCCGAGTGTCTGTTCTGCCCTCAGCCGCAATTTTCGGACGAAGCGGTGAAGTCGAAGTACATGGGCACGGTGACGCTGGTCGCGATCATCGGCGCCGATGGCCGCGCGACGAACATTCAAGTGGTGCAGGGCGCCGGCATGGGTTTGGACGAGAAGGCCATCGAAGGCGTGAAGACTTGGAGATTCCGGCCGGCGGTTGGCCCCGATGGACGGCCTGCGGCAGTCCGCCAGACGATTGAAGTAACTTTCCGCCTGTACTAATTCCGCTTGACCGCCGAACCTTGCCCCGTTTCCGTGTGCTAGTTCCCTCTTGGAAACTTTGGAATGCGACGGCTGAATCGTGAGGCTGCGTTTTGCTACGATGTGCTGCGTTGGCCAAACCTCTCATGAAAAAACAAGTCAAGCTCGCTGGAACATTTGCAATTTTCGCGGCGCTGGCTGCGCTTGCTGCGGCACCGGCGCGCGCGCAATCTTGCTCGGTTGATTACACGGCGAAAGTTACCCCCGCCGCCGGAGTGGCGGAGCCAGTGCGCGGGCTGCCGTTTTATTTGCTGAGCAAGAGCTTCACGGATATTCTGGCAGATGCCGACGCCGCCGAACCGAAGCCTGATTTCGATGCTTATGTGGACAAGCTCCGAGTGTCGGCTGAATTGAAAGCGTGGATGCGGAAGAATCACTCGGTTTCGCTTGCGGGAGAGGAATTCGTCCGCGGGCTTACGGCCGACGACATCATGAACGTGCCGGAATTCTTCTCTGCCTATCTCGACCGCAACAGCACCGACAGCACCGTGGATTTTCCGAAGCCCAAATACAAGGAGCGCGACAAGACGAAAGATCCCGCGCGCTATGAGAAGCAGCGGCAGGAATATCTCGATGCAGTGCGCAAGTATCTGGCAACCAACACGGAAAGCACCGCGGGTCTCGATCTTTCTCTCGATCCAATTAATCCCGGGCCGGCGTGGGCTTTGATGGTGGCGCGGCGCGGACCTTCCATTCAGCGGCGCGCGTTGGAAATGGCGCAGACGCACTATATGGTGGCGAAATCGCAGACGGATCTCGATGGGCATGGGCGGATGGAGAAAGTCGCGCCGGGAAATTATTGGCTTGGCACGCTGGATATTTTCGCCGTGGTGGGCGACGCGCATGTGCGCTGGGATGTTCCGGTGTCGCTGGACGCCGGTTTGACTACGCGAGTGGAGCTCTCGAATTCGAATGGGATTGTGCCGCAAAAGCCTGGAACGTAATCCGGCGCAAAGCTCAGCCGCCTGATGGACGCAGCCTCTTCGATTGCCCGCCTCGCTTCAGCCGACTTGCAAATACGCACGCGCGCCGCTGAGGAGCTGTTCGCGCAGGGTCGCGAACTTGTGGATCCAATTCTTGCGGGATGGCGCCGCGAGGCGGAGTTGAGTTCGCTGCTTTATTTCCCCCGCCCGCGAGTTACGGTTGGCCTGGCTGTAAATCCGGAGACCTTCGAGAAAATCCGCGCGGCCAACGGCGATGTGGCGCCTGCGAGTGTGCCGCCGGATCAGGATGCCCGCGAATTCGAATTGCACTTCGGCACGATTGTGCGCCTCGATATTCTGACGACCAGAGACTCTGCCGGAAGCGGCGCCATCGCGCGATTTCTGACGAAATTCGGCGAGGGGATTCAGCAAGTAGAACTGGAGACGAAGGACTGCGATTCTGCCACCAATCGCATTCGCTCGGCTTTTGGCGTTGAGCCGCTCTATTCGGCTACGCGCGCTGGGGCCGATGGGACACGGGTTAATTTCTTCTTGGTTGAGCGGCCGGACGGGCGGAAGGTTTTGATCGAGTTCGTGGAAGCAGCGGCACGCAAATAGACATGAACCCATCTGGCTCGGTTGACTTCTTCCGAAGCTGTTGAATTTCTCTTCGTAGGGGCGAAGGCTTGCCTCGCCCGCCCGTGTAACAACTGCGAAAATGTGGGCTATTCGCGTCGGCGTACCGCGAACCGACATTCCTTGCGTTCCCATCAACCTCGCAAATACGCACGATGTCAACAAACCCTAATCACTTCATTAAGTTTGAGCCGTCGTCCGCCCGCGAGTGCGGCGTCGGCCTGCTTTTGTCGTCGTAAGATGCCGGCAGGGACGCCGACGCTACTTATTCTCCGCTTTGTTCGAGCAGCTTTGCTACCAAGGCGGTCCATCCGGTTTGATGGCTGGCGCCGAGGCCGGCGCCATTGTCGCCATTGAAATATTCATGGAATAGGATCAGGTCGCGCCAGTGCGGATCGCTCTGGAATATTTCGGTGCCGCCGTAAATCGCGCGCTTGCCATCCCGCAGCAGAAACAGGCGCGATAATCGCCGCGAGAGTTCGCCGGCAACCTCCCACAACGTCATATATTTTCCCGAGCCGGTCGGACACTCCACCTTGAAATCCTTGCCGTAATAATAGTCGTAACGTTGCAGCGCTTCGATGATCAGAAAATTCAGCGGCACCCAAATGGGACCGCGCCAATTCGAATTTCCGCCGAACAAATCCGATGACGATTCGGCCGGCTCGTACGCGACGCGATGCACGGAATCATCCATGACCAGCTCGTAGGGTTTTTGCGCGTAGATTTTGGAGAGCGAGCGGATCCCGTGCGGCGAGAGAAACTCGTTTTCGTCCAGCATGTAACGCAGGACTCGCACCAGCCGCTGTTTATTCACCAGGGCGATCAATCGCCGCACGCCTTTGTCCGAATGCATGCTGGCATCCAGATGATTGGCCACTTCCGGATGATGATCGAGAAACCATTGCATGCGCTTCATGAAGCCGGTGCGGCCCTCGAGCTCTTCGGGCTCGAGCGTTTCCACGGCGAAGAGCGGAATCAGGCCCACCATCGAGCGCACTTTCATCTTGACGTGATTGCCGTCGGGCATGTGCAGCACGTCGTAGTAAAATCCGTCCTCTTCATCCCAAAGCCCGATCTCTTCGCCGCCGATATTGTTCATGGCCTCGGAGATGTGTACGCAGTGCTCGAAAAATTTGCTGGCAACGTCTTCGTAGGCGGAATCTTCGCGCGCCAGTTCGAGAGCGATGCTCATCATGTTGAGCGAATAAGCCATCATCCAACTGGTGCCATCGGATTGCTCGATGCGGAATCCGCCCGGCAGCGGCCGCGAGCGATCGAATACGCCGATGTTATCGAGCCCGAGGAAGCCGCCTTCGAATACATTCAATCCTTGCGGATCTTTGCGGTTCACCCACCAGGTGAAATTAAGCAGCAACTTGTGAAAAACGCGCTCGAGAAAATTCCGATCCGCCTTTCCAGTCATGCGCCGCTCGATTCCGTAGACTCGCAGCGCGGCGCCGGCATGCACCGGCGGATTCGCGTCACTGAATTCCCATTCGTAGGCGGGAATTTGCCCGTTCGGTTGCATGTACCATTCTCGCAAAAACAGAATGAGCTGATCCTTCGCGAATTGCGGATCGACCATGGCCAGCGCGACACAGTGAAAGCCGAGATCCCATGAGGCGTACCAGGGGTATTCCCATTTGTCGGGCATCGAAATTACGTCGGAGTTGTAAAGATAGATCCAGTCATGATTTCGGCCGAAGAGCCGCTGCGGAGCCGGCGGCGGCTGGGTGGGATCGCCATCGAGCCAGCGTTTCACGTCGTAGTGATAAGACTGGCGGTTCCACAGCAAGCCCGCGAACGCCTGGCGCTGGACATTGATCGCGTCCGGGCTCATCCGCTTGCGTTCGAGGCGCACATAAAATTCGTCGGCTTCCTTTTTTCGCTGCTCGAATACGCTATCGAATGACGCATCGAAAATTTCCTGGGAGGAGATACCCGGAGGCAGCGATTGATTGGTGAACAGCAGCCGCTGCGAGACGCTGCCACCCGGCGGAATTTCAAATTTGAAATGCGCGGCGACTTTCGTTCCCGTCTGCGCGGGATTCACGGCATCAAGAATTCCGTGGACTACATAATTGTCGATGGCATCCTTCACGTATTTCGTGCGATTTTTGGAATTGAAGAGGCGCTCGGTATTCGTCTCATTCTCGGTGAAGAGCAATTCCGGCTGGCCCTCGATCGCAAGCCAGCGCTGGCCGTAATCCGGCTGCTGCAGCTCAACAACCGAAAAGCCGCCGAATCCTGAAAGGCGTTTTAGCGTCGGCCGCGCGTCGCCCGGCGCCGTGCCGCCCCAAGACCATTTATTCCGGAACCAAAGCGTGGGTAACAAGCGCAGGCGCGCGGTTTCCGGCCCGCGGTTTATCGCCGTAATACGAATGGGAATTACTTCCGAGGACGACTTCGCGTACTCGATAAAAATATCGAAGTAGCGGCTTTCGTTGAAAATTCCGGTGTCGAGCAGCTCGAATTCCGGATCGCTCCGCGTCCTTCTCGAATTTTCAGCCCGCAACTGATCGTATGGAAATTCAGCCTGCGGATATTTGTAGAGATATTTCAGGTACGAGCTGGTGGGCGTGGCATCCAGATAGAAATAGTATTCCTTAACATCCTCGCCGTGATTGCCTTCGGTGTTTGTCAGCCCGAAAAGGCGTTCCTTCAAGATGCGATCGCGCTCATTCCAAAAAGTGAGCGCGAAGCAAATGCGTTGATGCTTGTCGCAGATGCCCGCGATGCCGTCTTCGCCCCAACGATAGGCGCGCGACCGGGCGTGATCGTGCGGAAAATAATTCCAGGCGTCGCCATTCGCGCTGTAATCTTCGCGGACGGTGCCCCACTGCCGCCCGGAGATATACGGACCCCAGCGCGACCAATTCACTTTCTTCTCGTTATTTTCCAGGATGCGCTGTTCTTCGGCGGTCATCGGCGTTTCCACAGTTTCTGGAATTTCAGGAAAACTAGGCGACGCAGTAGCTGGACGGCAACCGGCAGATAGCCCGCGCCAAGCCCAGTCACTTTAGCGAGACGCACGCGCGATTGGCAAGCCGCCTGGGATTCAGTATCCTCGCGGGTCCGCATGAACTCGCCGCGATCTGCCATCGACGTAAACTGGGCGCTACTGCTCGGCCTGACCGCCGTTGCCACGCTGGTTATCGCCCCGTCATTCTTCCTCGGAAACGCTTCCGGGCACGATTTTCAATTTCACATCGAGTCGTGGATGGAAGTGGCGCAGCAGTGGCACCAGGGAATTCTGTATCCGCGCTGGGCTGAATGGGCCAATTTCGGTTTTGGCGAGCCGCGCTTCATTTTTTATCCGCCAGCGTCATGGATGCTCGGAGCAGCGCTCAGCGCGATTCTACCCTGGCACATGGTGCCCGACGCGTTCATCTGGCTCGCGCTGGTCGTCGCGGGCTTCTCGATGCACCGGCTGGCTCGCGAATGGCTCGCGCCGCGCGACGCGATTGCCGCCGCAATTTTGTTCGCGGTCAATCCCTATAACTTGATGATCGTGTATTACCGCAGCGATTTTGCCGAACTCCTTGCCGCTGCTTTTTTCCCGTTGCTGGTGTGGTGCGCGATCCTGCTGGCGCGAGACGGTTGGCGCCGCGTGCCGGCATTCGCCTGCGTTTTCGCGCTGATATGGCTGACGAATGCGCCCACGGCAGTGATTGCCACTTACTTCGTCGGTGTGATTATTCTCGCTTATTGCATTCTCGAGCGTTCGCTGCGCGCGCTTCTGCCTGCCATCGTGGCAGGCGCCACGGGTTTCGCTCTCGCTGCGTTTTACATTTTGCCCGCGGCATACGAGCAGCACTGGGTAAATATCTCCGACGTGCTGACGTTCAATCTTCAGCCCTGGCACAACTTTCTATTCGCCTCCGCCGGAGACCCCGAATTCATCCTTTTCAATTTCAAAATGTCGGGCATCGCACTTTTCATCATCGCGGTATTCGGCTTCAGCGCCGTATTTGCCGCCCGCCAACGCCTTCGCGGCAGAACGATATTCTGGATTTTGTTCCTGCTCGGCGCACTTCCGGTGATTTTGATGTTACCGGTCGCGGCGATCGTCTGGCATTACGCGCCCGAAATGAAATTTGTGCAATTCCCCTGGCGCACACTCACGCCGCTGGCGCTGGCGGCCACTTTTTTCTTTGCGGCTGCCGTCGCGCCGCTGCGCCGCAAATGGCCGGCATGGCTCGCCGCTTTTCTCGCAGTCGCCGCGCTCGGCGGCTGGATGACCACCGACAATTGGTGGGACAGCCAGGACACTCCGGGTGTGGCGCGTGCGATTTCCACCGACGCAGGCTACGAAGGCTCGGACGAATACGTTTCAATCGGCTGCGACCGCTACGATCTGCCTGAAAATCCGCCGCGCGCCGCCGCACTTAACGCCGATGCCGACGAGCCGCTGGCCGCGCCGAATTTTCGTTTGCACGTGGAGGGCTGGCAAGCGGAGTACAAATTCATCAGCGTGGATTCGCCGCAGTCCCTGGTGCTGGCGATGCGGCTCTATCCTTATCCAGCGTGGAAGGCCACGCGCAATGGCGTGCCAATCGATTACGTCACCGAACCCTGCACCGCGCCGATGCAGATTTCTCTGCCCGCGGGGCATAGTGACGTGATTTTGCGCTTTGCGCGCACGCCGGATCGCACGATCGGAAATTCAATATCGCTGGCCACGGCTCTCGTATTGATTTTTTTCGGCTATCGAAAGCGCCGCCGGTAACCCAGTAGGGGAGGGTGCTTTAGCCCTCCCGCATTTCGGCCCCGAATCATCCGCGTGTCTCGCCGCCATCGGAACCCTGCCGCACAACAATCCGCCCGCCATTTACGAGCTCATAGCGGCTATCCCGCCACACGGCTTTCTTGCTCAGATAGCTTGAAGTCCAAACGCAAAACCCGAGCAAATCGCGAATCGGTATCAGCCACGGCGCGCGCCGCACCACCGGATCGCGCACCACGCCCCAACCGACTACCAGCGCCTCAATCAAGCGGTTGATGATCGCGATGCTGAGCAGCCCGGCGCCGATCTCCCACCATCCCAGCGCGGTCGCGGCGAGCAATCCGAGAATTCCGTAAGGCATCGCGTACACGAGCCCACTGCCGAAATGCCCTTTCGGCCGCGAATAACGCGTGCCCTTCGCCCAGCGCACCTGCCGCTCCCACATCCGCCGCAGCGTCATCGGCGGCACCACGTGATCGATCACGTGTCGCGAAAGCACCACGCGATAGCCGGCTTTCTGAATGAGATTTCCAATCACGAAATCATTCGAAAAATAATCGCCCAGCACGCTGTAACCGCCGATTTTCTCCACGGAATCTTTGCGCACCACGATCGTCGGCCCCAGCCCAAATTTCATTCCGTCAAGCAGGTTCGCGGCCAGCACTCCCGCCGACATTTCCACCGACATTCCGATCGCGTCGAGGCCCGACCAGAATCCCCCGGCATTTTTTCCGCGATAGAGACAAGTGAGCATTCCGGTTTTGGGATCGAGCATCGGCGGCACTACTTGGCGCAAATAATTCGGGGCGACTTCCACGTCGCTGTCGCTGGTCACCAGAATCTCGTGCGCGGCCACTTCGGACATTTTCGAGAACGAAAAAGCAGGTGGATTCGGCCACGGCGGACGCCCGGTAACGAGGATGCGGCTGCGAATCTTCGGGTATCGCGCGATGATCTCGCGGATGATTTCAAGCGCGGCGTCGTTTTCGTCATCGGCGGCAAAAAGGATTTCGTAATCGGGATAATCCTGGCGGAAAAAACTTTCGATATTTTCTTTCAGCTGCGCCTCGGAGCCGTGGACCGGCTTCAGCAGCGAAACCGGCGGCAGCAGTGAAATCGCCGCGGCTTCGGCGGCTTGGCGCTCAGCGTCACGGTGAAACTTTCCCGCGCCCACAAGCGTAAAAATAAGAAAAACCGACGAGGAAATCGTACCGATGGCAGCGACGCACAAGGCGAAGCAAAGCAGAACGAATGCGGGGCTAAAGGTCGAAAGCAAGCCTCAGACTCCCTTCACCCGCGGCCCGGCGCTGCCCGTTTCTTGATTCGTGGCACTCCGCCGCGGCGCATCGAGCGCGGCGATGCGCGAGAAGTATTCCACAGCGCGCGGCGGAAATTCCAGGATCAAATCATCCGCACCGGCCTTGCGCAGTTGCTCGATCCGTTCGGGCGGCGCGTAGCCCACGCATTTCATTCCCGCGGCGCGAGCGGCTTCGATGCCGATCGGCGAATCCTCCACCACTACCGTGTTCGCAGGCTGAGCGTGAACCAGTGCGGCGGCTCGCAGAAATATTTCCGGCGCAGGCTTGGTCGCTCCGACGTCGTCGCCGGTCACCACCGCACCGAATCGCTCGCCGATGCCGAAATGATCGAGGGTTTCGAGAGTGCGCCGGCGCTGCGCCGAAGTTCCCACGGCCATGGCGATGCCTGCCGCAGCAAGTTCGCCGAGCACGCGGACCAAACCCGGCTTGGGCTTTAGCGTGTCGACCAGCGCTGTATATAGCTCATCTTTCCGCCGGCTCATCGTTTCGGTTTTTGCATCCGGTAGCTGCCCAAAAAAATGGCGGAAGATTTCGCCGCGAGGCTGCCCGGCATAAAGAAAATCGAGATTCAGATTTTCCGCGTCGAGTCCTTGCTCGGCGAATAGTGTCTTCCAGGCGGCTTCGTGGATGGGATGGCTATCGGCGATTACGCCGTCGAGATCGAAGATAATGGCTTTCAGCATACTAGCCGGCGTGAGGAAATTGCGGCGCGGATCAATGCGTCACTCTCCGCTCGGGCGCATCATGCGCTCGCGGACCGCGGTGAAGATGGCGTGGGCAGCACAGAGATGTGCGTCTTCCACATGCTGCATATTGTGCGACGGGACAATCAGGCAGAGCTCGGAGAGATCTTTCACGCGGCCGCCGTCGAAGCCGGTGAGCACCATCGCAGTCGCACCCACCTCGTGCGCCGCTTCAAGCCCGAGCACAACATTTTTCGAATTGCCGCTGCCGGAAATTGCGAAGACCAAGTCGCCGCTCTTCACCAAGCCGCGAAGCTGCTCCGCAAAAATATGCTCGTAGCCGCTATCGTTGGCCCACGCGGTCATTAGCGGAACGTTGTCGGTCAGCGCAATCACGCGTAGCCGCGCGCGCTCTCCGGCAATAGTTCCCTTCCCGATATCGGTCGCCAGATGCGAAGCCAGTGCCGCGCTGCCACCGTTGCCGAAGATGAAAAGAGTTTTGCCCTGCTCGTAGCCTTGCCAAATCGCCTCGGTAAAGCGGTCCAACATTACGTGATCGAGGCGATCGAGGATCGCGCGCAATTCATCGATATAATCGCGCGACGCCAAAAAACGCGTCGGAGCAGCCGAAATTGCTTTGCCGTCTTTCCCCACGGATGCCTTTCGGTCAAACGCCTGATATTTCCAAGATATACCAGCATTGCGGCGAGAGCAATCCGGAACTGCGCAGTGGTCACTCTGAATTTGTTCTAGCTGCCTTTTTGCGGCGTGAGTGTCTGAAGGGTTTCCTTGAGTCTGTGGACCACGCTTTGTTGCGGGTTCTCTCCCACGATTCGATCGCGGATCACTCCTTCTCCATCGATGACGATATAGGTGGGGAAAGCGTGCACGCTGAAAAGTCGCCTCATCGAACCACTCTGATCCAAATACTGAGCCCAATTCATTTTTTTGTCCGCGATAAAAGTGCTCCAGGCGCGCTGATCCTGATCCGCGCTCACGCTAATCAGCACGACCTGATCCGTAGCATATTTCCTGGTAAGCTCTCGAAGATCCCCGATCGAATCGCGGCAAGGCGGGCACCACGTGGCCCAAAAGTCGAGTACCACCAATTTCCCAGAGAGGTTCGCCAGCGCCACCTTGTCTCCCGACGCAGTAGTGAGCTCAAATTCCGGCGCAAATTTCTCCCGTGCGCGGCGAGGATCGTGAATCACGGACTTCGCCCACGCGCTGTCCGGGCCATCGGGCGCCAAGTCGAGATAGCGCTGCGCTTCCAATTTGCCTTCGGCATCGAGCAATTCTTTGAACAACACAATGGCAAGCCGCAAATGATAATTGGGGTATTCCCGGTCGAGTTGGACAGATGCCCGAGCATCGACTTCCGCCAGCTTGAGCTTTTTTTCATCCGGCTTGGGCGTCGCATTACTCGCCCCTAAAAAGGTCTCGGCTCGAAGGTCGTGAACTTGAGCGCGCTGGCGGTCGTCACTCGCGGTGTGCATTGCCTTTTCGATGCTTTTCAGCGACCCGTCGAGGTCCCCCCTCCCTTCCTGTGCGCGCGCGATGCCTTCCCAGCACGGCAAGCAGGAATCGTGCGCGAGCTTATTCGCTTTTCTAAACGCCTTTTCGGCATCGTCGTACCGGCCGTCAACGAGGGCTTTTTTTCCGTTTTTCACGAACTGCTGCGCCGCTGGATCGATTGTCGCGTCGGGCTGCTGCGCGCGCAGCGAAACTACCATGGCCGGGATGGCGAGAAGAATCACCGCTCGTACGACTATCTTGCGGACGAAGAGGTAACGGTACAGGTACGTCTTAGGCTGGGTATTCATGGTCCGCGCATTATGCCACAACCCATCCGCAGAGTCATCGAAAGCCGGTCAACTCAGATGATCGACGAATTCGGCGCGGGCGAGTATGGGGCCGTGTTGGCCGTCGCTGTAGATTATTTGCGAGCCTTCGCGGGTCATGGCGAAAGGCATTTCGCGGAGCTCACGAAGAGCGGCGCGCACATCGGGTTGCTTTTCTTGGGGCGTATAAATGAGGAGAAAGCCGCCGCCGCCGGCGCCGAGAAGTTTTCCGCCTTGGGCGCCCGCTTCGCGGGCAAGTTGGTAATACGAATTGATTGCTCCGTTCGTGATGCCCTGCGCCAGCGTGGATTTCAGGAGCCAGCCTTGATGCAGAATTTCTCCGAATGAATCGAGATTGTTTTTTTCGAGCGCGCGGCAAAGTTCTTCGGCCAGCCCGGCCATTTTCGTCACGCGCGCGAATTTTTCGGCATCGGACATATTCTTCGATTGCTCGGCAAGGATGGTGCTCGCGGGGCGTTCGCGGCCGATATAGAAAAGCATCAGGCGCTGTTCGAGTGCCGCGCGCGTAGCGTCCGAGCAAGCGATGGGCTCCACTTCGACGCGCTCATCGGGATAAAAACGAATTAAATTCAAGCCGCCATATGCCGAGGCGTACTGATCCTGCTTTCCGATTGGCTCCTTAACTCGCGCGATCTCGATATCACAAGCGGCGACGGCGAGTTCCTCCGGGGTCGGTTTTTTTCCGGCCAGCCCCTCGAGCGCGTGCAGCAGCCCTACCGTGAATGCGCTGCTTGAGCCCATGCCCGTTCCTGCGGGCACATCGGCGAAGCTGGCAATTTCCATTCCGCTGCCGAGGCCAACCACGCGCAGGCATTCGCGCACCAACGGATGCTGGATATCGGAAACTTTCATCACGTCTTCGGTGCGCGAATACTTGATACGAATTTTGTCGTGGAAATAAGGATGGATGGCCAGGTACATGGCTTTGTCGATCGTGGTGCTGACCACCGCGCCCGCGCGCCGGCGGTAAAAATCAGGCAAATCGCTGCCCCCTCCGGCGAAACTAATTCGAAAAGGTGTTTTCGACAGGATCATCCGAGCCTCGCTGCCAGCGCTGCAAGTCCCGCGGGGCTGCCCATGTCATAAAATGGTTCCGTCGTCACCCACGCTTTCATGTGTCCTCTTTCGATCAGCTTCGGAAATACTTCTTCCTCCAGCGAGCATTTGCAACCCGCCGGAATTTCTGCGAGCACGTCGCGGCGCAGCGCGATCACGCCCGCGTCCACATGCGCCAGGCCGCTCGGATCGCGCTTGCGATACATAGCAACGCGGCCGTCGGCAGCCACCGCGAGATTGCTGGGCACCCTCGCATCGGAATTTTCATAGGCTACGATCATGGCCACTGCGTCGCTGGCGCGAAACGCCTTCGCGAGCGCCGTGTAATCAATAGCGAGATAAGTGTCGCCGTTGAGCAGAAGAAATTCTTGATCTAGCATCGCGGCCGCATATTTCAACGCCCCGCCGGTGCCGAGAGGCTCCGGCTCATGCGAATAGCTTAGATGCATTCCGAGCGCAGCGCCGTCGCCAAAGTATTTTTCGATTTGATCGCCGAGATAGGCCACCAGCAGCACCACGCGCCACACGCCGAACGAACGCAGTAGTTCGAACTGATGCTGGAGAAAGGGTTTGCCGCATACCTCGATCATCGGTTTGGGAATGGATTCAGTCAAAGGACGCATGCGCTTGCCAAGCCCGCCAGCAAGTATGACGGCCTGAATGTTTGTATCCCGAATCATAGTTAAGCAGTCGAAGATATTAGTCGGAATGAAGATGGTTTTGTAGGGGAGGGTGCTTTAGCCCTCCCGCTTTTCGACCCCTTTGATGGCGAGATTTAAATATTCCCCGAGCCGGTTTGAGTCGCCGCCTGCGCAGGTGCGAGTCCGTTTCAATTCCGAAATCGCCAATGCGCTGATCATCCTTCGCTGGGCCGAAAAACGGGAGGGCTAAAGCACCCTCCCCTACAACTCCGCCGCAATTCCGGTAGAATAGCGGCCGTCGAGGTGATTGTGGAATGCTCGTCCTCTTGCAAACTGACTATCACTGCGTAAGCACAGCCGCGGCCCGCATTATCGCCGCGTGGGTGCGACGCGATCCTGCGCTGGTCCTCGGCTTGGCCACCGGCGGCACGACTATCGGGATGTACCACGAGCTCGCGCGCATGCACCGCGACGAATCCCTGGATTTCTCAAAGGTAGTCACCTTCAACCTCGACGAATACATCGGCCTCGCTCCCGATCATCCCCACAGCTTTCATCGCTTCATGCACCAGCATTTTTTCTCGCACGTCAATATTCCGGCCGCGCAGATTCACATTCCGGATGGCAGCATTCAAACCGGCTACGAGGAATATTGTGCCGCCTACGAAGCGGCCATTCGCGAGGCCGGCGGCATCGATTTGCAGGTCCTCGGCATCGGGCGCGATGGCCACATTGGTTTCAACGAGCCGTCCTCCAGCCTCGCCTCGCGCACTCGCCCGAAAACGCTCAGCCGCACCACTCTCGCCGATAATTGCCGCGATTTCGCGCGCGGTGAAGAAATGCCCGCCGCCGCGATCACCATGGGCATCGGCACCATTCTCGACGCGCGCCACGTCATGCTCATCGCCTCCGGAAAACCAAAAGCCAAAGCCGTGGCGAAAGCTATCGAAGGCCCGGTCACCGCCTCGGTTAGCGCGTCGGCGCTGCAGCTGCATCCGGACGTGACGTTCGTTGTGGACGAGGACGCCGCCAGAGAATTGTCTCAGTGCGATTATTATCGCCGCGTCATGGAAATGACTGCGAAATTGACGCCCAAGCGCCTTTCGTGAACGCCGACTAATACCACGCGACCGCAATATCCGACATCTCCAGCGCTATCGATTTCTCTCCCTGAAAAAAAATCCGCCACTCCGCACGGCCGCGGTCGATATCCCCGACCGCGATGAATCCGCCGGGGCAACCGTAATTGATCCGCATACCCGCGATCGGCGCGGTAGCTCCGGTAAATAAAGTGCACCGCTGGCCGTTCGCCATTTCGAGTGCCCACGGCATGGTTTCCTTCACCGGAATTTTCCCGACATCGCCGACGGACGCATCTGCCGGCAGAGGTTTGCTCAGCGTCAGCAAACTTACGTTCGCACTCCACGGAGTGTCGGGGCACGCCAGAACTTTAGGATCGCCAAGCAAGTTCTGAAGGCAAGGATCGTGAATCGCATTCCCAATCGAGCAGCGCCAAGCGTCCGGCCGGCCAGAAACTGCCGCGGAACGCGCAAAACATTCGCCGTCTCCGCGTGCAGTGACCGCAAATCCAATCCCGAGATGGCCGGATTGAAACGGCGTGATCAGCTTGATTTGAGTAGCCGGCAAGCACGGTGGATTGTCGGCGAACGAAAGCGAACCCGGAATCAACAACGCCGCAATCGCCAGCGCCGACAAAATTTTCGCGTACATGATCCCTCCTCGACTTTTTGGTCGAGCGACTATACGGTCAGTCGAACGCTCCCGTCGAGAGCTCGTTCAATTTTCAGCAGTTCAAAAATGGATTCCCGATTCCCTGATCGCACGAGGAAAAAATACAGAGGATGAGAGTTGAAAATACTCAGACCGCGCGGTTTTATCGCAAAATCGAAGAAATTGGCTGGGAGGCCTGGACTCGAACCAGGATAATCAGATCCAGAATCTGATGTACTGCCAATTGTACGACCTCCCAACCGGCGGAAAACAAAAGCGGGCCGCTCGCGCGACCCAAAATTAGTTTAACGGGAGGCCCAAACTTCGTCAACCGGACGGGCGCACTGGTGGTGTACCAATTTCAGGCTGGAATTCGAAAGCCACTCTCGGAAGCCGCGTGCCGGATCGCCTAAGCAGTGCCCGGCGCCAAGGAGCGTTGATAGGAGCCGGCCGGTTTCCGGAGCGCTTCCCGATACAAAATGTCGGGACGCAATAGACGCGAAAGCTCGCTCCTCCCCTCTCCTAGACGAGAGAGCTGCTACCGCGACACCGCGAACGAAAGCGCAACTCGCCGCCGCGATTCGCCGCTAAGTGTGAATAATCACGCTAACCCAAATCAACGCGCCTTCAAGCGAGAGCACCACGCGGAAGCCTTCACTAGGCTCCGCGGTCTCCAACACATAATCCTCGCCCGAGATCACCGTCGGCACCGAGAGCATGCAGTGATCCGCCAGCGTGCTAATTTTCGATTTAAAATTTCCCGCGACCATGTTGCACAACTCGCCCAGCGCATCGCGAACCGTCGATTGGCTCGAAGCCGCGTCGCCCCCGAGCATGAAGGAAGCGAGCTTCGTGGCCGTCTCGTCGTTGCAGCGCAGCGTAAGCATGCCGCACAGCACGCCGGCCAAGCCGACCATGGCGGTGTGTTGTCCGGTCGGCTCTTCCGGAGGCGACGCCACTTTTTCAAGTTGTGCGCCCGCCATCATTTGAAAGACTTCCAACGCAGCGCATTCCAGAATCGAACTCCAGTTGGCTTCCGGTCGAACCCGCGCACCGGGCGCGTGATTAATCGTCGAGCTCATTTTGCAACTCCAATCAGCGGTGTCACCCGTTCTTTAACCTGCTCCGGCGTAAAAGGTTTCCGGATATAACCCTTGGCACCGAGCGATAGCGCTTCGACCACCCGCGCTTCGCTTCCCTCCGTCGTGATCATCACCACCGGCACGCCCTTGCCAGCCTCGAGCTTGGCGAGATTCTTCAGAAATTCGAGGCCATCCATCACCGGCATATTGATGTCGCTGAGAATGATATCGGGCGAGCCTTTCTCCACTTCGACGAGCGCCTCGGCTCCATTGCTGGCTTCCAGAACTTCGCCGATCTCAAGTCCCGCCTGACGCAATGCCCGCTCAACGATCTTACGCATCACGCCGGAATCATCCACGATGAGTACTTTAAGTTTCGTCACGACTCTCTCCCAAAAAACAAACTCTGATCTCCCTGCGAGCCTCGCGCCTTCACTGGTGGTGCTCCGTTGAGAATATCGAATCCACCAGCGCTTCCACTTCTAGCGCGAAACCGTCCAACTCAAAGGTAAATCGCGCCATATCCAGCCGCAGTGCCGCCGGATATTTCGCCGCCAGCAATTTCCAGGACGGCTCGGAAGCCAAATCGAATCCGCGCGCTTCGTAATAACCGTAGCCAAGCCCACGCAAGCGGCAAAGAATATCGGCCAGGTACACGACCGCCACCGTTTCCGCGTCGTGGCCTTCCTTCGGCGGCTGATGGTGAAATTCAATTGCGCTGCACACGTCCTCGGGCAGCTTCCAGATGTCCGCAAGGACGCGTCCGCTCTCGCAGTGCGTAAAACCGAGCACCCGCTGCTCCACTTCGCAGAGCGGCGTTTCGGATTCTTTGGCGGCCTCTAAAATTTCCCCGAACTCTTTCGGAAATAGCAGCGCATTCACTAGAATTCCGATGTCGTGCAGCAGCCCAGCCAAATAAAATTTCTCCTGAGACTTGATGCCCAACCGGTACGCGAAATGCTGGCTGATTAATGCGGTGCCCAGTGCATGGCGCCAGAAAGTCACCGGAGCCATTCCGTGCTTGGTGCCTGCGAAAAGCTTCGGCAGGCTGACGGAATAAACGAGATCGCGTATGTTCCGGATCCCAAGAGCCACCACCGCCTCGCGGATTGACGCAACATTCGTCTTCCGCTGAAAGAGCGCGGAATTCGCCATCCGCAAACATTGCCCGGCCAGCGACTTGTCGTACGAAATCAAGTCGACTACTTTGTCGATGCTGACCGTTTCGGCGTCCTGGCTCAGGCATTCGCTCAGCCCGCGCAGCACCGCGGGCATTGCGGGCAGATTGTGCAATTCGCCGACCTTGCGGTTGAGAAGTTCGCTGGTGGCCGTGTTCATTGCGGTTCTCCTGCAGGCTCTCCAGGAATCGGCTTGTAATACGACGTGGCATTCGGAAAATGCACCAAACGCAGGCGGTCGTTGATGCCATAGAGCGATTCGGAGTGGCCTAGAAAGAAATATCCGCCAGGAAGCAGGGCGTTATAGAAATGCTCGACGGTCCGGCGCTTCGATGTGCCATCGAAATAAATCAGCACATTGCAGCAGAAAATAATGTCGAAGCCCTTCATGAAAAGAATCTTGGCCTGATCTTGCAAATTGAGTCGCTCGAATTTCACCAGTGTGCGCACTTCGTCTTTCACCCGGAAAAGCTGATCGACCGGCTCGAAGTATTTATCGCGCCAGTCGCGCGTGGTGTTGCGCAAGGCATAGTCGGAATAATTGCCTTCGCGGCATTTCACCAGCGAATTATCGTTCAGATCGGTGGCTACAATCTCGACGGACCAGCCTTTGAGTTTGTAAGCCAGTTGATCCAGGAAAAGAATCGACAGCGTGTAAGGTTCCTCTCCGGTCGAGCAGCCGGCGCTCCAGATGCGCAGTTTTTTGAACGATTGTTTGGTCTTCATCGCCGTCAGTTTCGGAAGAATGACTTTGAGAACCGCGTCGAGTTGCGGCTGATTGCGGAAAAAGCAGGTTTCACCGATGGTGATTTCGTTGAGCAGCGCGCGCATTTCGGCATCGCGATTGGGGCGCGTGGTGAGATGTTCGAGATAATCCGCAAATGAACCAGACTTGAGCGCGTTCATGCGCCTCTGGCAGCGATTCGCCAGCAGATAAAATTTGTTGTCGGTCTGAAAAATTCCCGACATGCGGTAAATCAGGTCGCGAATTTTCGCCAGAGCAGGATCCTTCAGATCTTCCTCATGCGCATCTCCTGCCGGAGCTACAAGTTTTTCAATGGGCATGCGAATTCAGCTCCGTACGCTCAGGCTTTCTTCAATGTGACTGAGAAGTCCCGCGGGATCGAGTATCAGCCGCACTTCGCCATCACCGCTGATGGTCGCTCCGGCCAGACCGGGAACGTTGCGCAGATGCGTGCTAACCGATTTGATAACCGTTTCTTCCTGGCCCACCAGTTGATCGACCACCAGGCCCACGCGGCGTTGCCCGGCGGTGAGCACTACTACCCGAAGCAATGTTTCCGGAGCGCGTTCGTCCGTCGGGAGCCCAATCGCTTGATGCAGCCAGCAAACCGGTATCATGCGGTCGCGCAAGCGCAGCATATCGGTGCCATTCGCGCGGTGTATTTCCGAAGCTTGAATGCGAATCGTTTCGACCACCGAGCGCAGCGGAAGCGCATACGTTTCCACTCCGGCCGAAACGAGCAGCACCGGAAGAATCGCCAAAGTGAGCGGCAGACGCAGACGAATGCAGGAGCCTTTGCCCAGCTCGCTGTCGATTTCCACCGCGCCATTCAATTTCTTCATGTTGGAGCGCACTACATCCATTCCCACGCCACGGCCGGACACATCGCTGACTTTTTCAGCCAGGCTAAAGCCCGGCAGAAAAATCAGGTCGAGCACTTCGCGCGGGCTCATGGCCGCCAATTGCTCCTGCGAAATCAGGCCTTTCTCGATCGCTTTTTTTGCGATGCGGTTGTGATCCATGCCCGCGCCGTCATCTTCAATTTCGATGACGATGTTGTCGCCTTCCTGCCGCGCTTCCACGCGCACCGTGCCGCGCGCCGGCTTGCCCCTTTCGACTCGCACAATGGGCATCTCCACGCCGTGGTCCAGTGAATTGCGGAGCAGATGCACGAGCGGATCAACGATTTGCTCGGCCACCGTTTTATCGAGCTCCGTATCCTCGCCCTGAATCACCAGCTCGACTTCTTTGCCCAGCGCTCCGGCAAGATCGCGAACCATCCTCGGAAACCGCCGGAAGATCGCTTCGACCGGAATCATGCGCGTGCGCAGCCCCGCGGTTTGCAACTCGTCGGTGATAAAGCTCAGCCGCGCCGCGGCCTGCTGCAGCGCGGATTCAAATCGATCGTCCGTCAACTGCCGATCCGAAAAACCACGACTGAGATGCAGCAACCGATTGCGCTCCAGCACCAACTCTCCGACCAGATTGATAAGTTCATCCAACTTGCCGACGTCCACGCGGATGGTGCGGGTTGCTTCGACCGACATGGCTCCAGCTTTTGCGGTGAGCTCTTTTTGCTGAGTCGGCGAACTGCGATCCACCACCGACAAATCGTCGGCCGAATCGTGCGCTTCTTGGGTTGTGATTTCTTGCTTGGGCGGCCTCTGCGCCTCTCCGTCCACTGAAGAGTGCTCACCATGTCCGCCGGCGTCGCTTTGCAGCAGCCCTTGCAAATCCTGGACCAGCGCCTCGATTTTGTATTCGCCTGCAGCGCCGCCGCGGAGATCGCCGATCATCTGGCGCAGTTGGTCGAGTGCCGCGAGCAGAACGTCCATCACCCGGCGCGTCACCTTGCGCTCGCCCTTGCGCAGAATATTCAGCACATCTTCCGCGTGGTGCGTGAGTTCAACGATGTGGGTGTAACCGAGAAACCCGGACGTTCCTTTAATCGTGTGGAACGCGCGAAAGATGCGATTCAGCAGTTCGGCATCCTCCGGCGCGCTTTCGATGGCCACCAGATCCTGATCCAACTGCTGAAGGATCTCCTCGCACTCCGTCAAATAATCCTGGAGGAGTTCGGCATCCTGTTGGGTTTGCTGGCTCATAACAGACTTTGGCTGCTGCGGTTCGGACAATCCTCCTCAGGTATCTATCGGCCGATTTCGATGTTTCTGCGGTGCAATCGCGGAAAAATGGCGTGCCAGTTTGAAACCTGACAGGTGACAGCAACGCCCATCCAAAAACGCGGTGCAAAAATTGCGCGCTTTGTCAGGGCACGACTTCAGTCGTGCCGAAAACGCCGCGGAATACCTTCGGCTTTAACCACGGAGGGTTTGTTTCTCGTCGTTTCAATCGGCCTGGGGATCTCCGCGTCGTGCAGGAATCTCAGGCGTGGACCAGCGCGCCTTCCTCAGCCACCGCGCTCGGCAGCAATTCCTGCGGCGAAGCCAGCGCCGAGCTCTCTTCCTCAGTCATCACGCGCTCGACGTCGAGAAGTATCAACAGCCGCCCATCCAGCTTGGCCACGCCGGCAACAAATTCCTGGTTCACGTTGCCGAGCCGCGGCGCAGGCTCGATCGTATTCGCCGGGATTCGCAATACTTCTGAAACCGAATCGACGACGAAGCCAATAATCGCCCCGCTCACCTCGGTAACCACGATGCGCGTCTGCTTGTCGTTCGGATGAGCCGCCAGCCCAAATCGCTTGCGCAGCGCGATCACCGGAATCACTTTGCCGCGCAAATTGATCACCCCGTCCACAAAAGCCGGCGAATTGGGAACGCGAGTGAGGCCCTGCATGCGAATAATTTCCTGCACGCGCAGGATTTCGAGGCCGTATTCCTCGTTATCGAGGTTAAAGCTCACGAGCTGCAGCAACTCATCCGAATGAGTCGTTTGCGGCCCACGCTTGACGATTTCTGTTTCCGATGTGCGCATGATTCCTGGGCTCCTTTTCAAATTGTGATACAACCATCAAAACTCGCCGTCTGTTTATGGGCCTTGCTCGTCGTTAGATCTCCTGCCGCATCCCTTGTCATCCCGAATCCCCTTTAGGGGTGAGGGATTTGCATCTCGGTTTTGCGATGCACGCGCGACCATAAGCGAGAATTTCTACGCCCCCACGAGCTGCCGTTCCGCCTCTGCTTTCGACTGCGGCGTTTCCCGCAAACCGGCCGAGCGCTGCGCCAAACCGCCTCGCGCGTTTTCTTCCAGCTTGAATTTACTCACCAGCGCGTGGAGCTGCGTGGCAAGAGTGGCCAGACCGTGCACGGCCTTTGCGGCTTCTTTCGCCCCGATGGAAGTTTCCTCGGTGATCTTCGCGATTTGCACGATGTTGAAGTTGATCTCTTCGCTGGCGCTGGCCTGCTCGGTGGCGGCAGTGGCGATTAGCGCCACCATGTCGCCCACGCGGCTCGATGCCTCGATGATTTCCTGCAGCTTGGCGCCCGCTTCGGTGGTGGACTCCACTCCCAGCTCGACCTGCCGCGTCCCTAGTTGCATTACTTCCGCTGCCTTCTCCGTTCGTGCCTGGATGTCCCGCACCACGACGCCGATTTCCTGAGTCGCTTTGGTAGTGTGGTCCGCCAGCTTGCGGACTTCATCGGCCACCACCGCGAATCCGCGGCCTTGTTCTCCGGCTCGCGCCGCTTCGATCGCCGCGTTGAATGCCAGCAGATTCGTCTGATTGGCGATGTTCTCGATCACTCCGATACTTTTCCCGATTCGCATGCTGCTTTCACTGAGGTCCCGCAGCGTTTCCGCAGTCTGCACCACCGACGCAGCGATGGCGCGCATTTCGGTCAGCGTCTCGCCGACGATCTCCCCTCCACGACGCGCAATTTCCGCCGCCTCGCGAGAGGCCTCCGAAGCGCGCGTGGCGTTCTCGGAGACTTCGTTGACCGTGGCGGACATCTCGTGCATCGCCGAGGCCACCTGCTGGCTCTGATCGTTTTGAGTTTCTGCTCCCTGAACTTGCTGCGCGGAGGTGGCCGAGAGTTCCTCGCCGGCCGCGGCGATGCGCTCCGCACTCAACGATACCGTCGCGATCATCTGTTGCAGGTTCTTCTGCATCTCGTTGACCCCGGCGGCGAGATCCCCTAACTCATCTCGGGTAGAGCTGCCAAGGGGCGCGCCGGACAAATCGCCCTGCGCGATCAGTTTCGCCCGGTCGCGCACCGAACTAAGTCTCACGCCGATGTTGCGCACCAGAAGAAATGCCAAACCCAGCACCGCAACAAATAGAACAAGCGTAGAAACCAGCGTCACGCGCGTCTGTCGCGCCACTGCCTCCTCGATCGCCTCCGAACGATTCAACCGCTGCTTCTCGAGCGAAGCCACCACCGTGTCGATCAAATCCGTCGGCGCGCGATCCTGGCCCTTTAACATTTTGTCCACTTCAAACGTTGCCAGCCCCTTGGAATGTTGAAACACCTGTAGCCCGGCCTGGTATTTTTCCCTCAGGAGCTGATGCGCTTTCCGAAAATTCTCGACTTGTGCCTTGATCTGCGCATCTGCAATCTCCGCACCCAAGTTTTGTGCGCCCGTATCTACCTCGCTATCGAGACGCCCAAATTCCGCCGCATACTTCGCCATGCTTTCCGGATCGCGGCCGCGCAACAGGATGTCTTTCCACGCCTGCACCTGCTTTTTGAATGTCACCTGCATCTTTAAAGCGGCTTGTGCCTGGGCCACATCCTCTTCGAATAACGACTTGTAGGATCCCACCGCCGAGTTCATTCGCCCGACCAGCGTGCCAACCCCGACAAGCCCCACCGCGAAGCTCATACCCACGACTCCGAAAATCTTAGATCGGAGGTTCACAAAATTTCCTTTGCCTCCCAGGATCGACAGTTGCGTTGCGTCATCTCTTCTCGCCCAATCGCGTCGAAATCCGATCTGTGTGCAGATCAACTCCTCCGTTTCAGATTCCCGCGCGCTGCTCTTTAGGGGGTCGGAGCTTTAGCTGCGACATTAATTCGCCCTGAAAATCCAGGGCTTTAGCCCCTGAGGACACTCCGGTCCGGCGTCCGAACGATTCACCAGATGACTGGGCTCCGTTGATATCCCCAGCATCGTCGGCGGCCACGGCGCGCATCGGGATAACGCGCACTGCTTATACTTCCACGAGTTCCCGATCCGCTTCCTCCTCGTGCGCCTTCGCTACCCGCGGCTTGCGATACGGCCCACCCGTCCGCCGCGAATTGTCCCGCGCGCTGCCAATCTTGAATTTGCTCACGATGGCATGCAGCTCGGTAGCCAGGGTCGAAAGCTCGTGCACCGCCTTGGCCGATTCGTTCGCCCCAATCGCCGTTTCCTGCGTGATCTTGGCAATCTGCTCGATATTCGAATTGATTTCGTCCGTCGCGCTAGCCTGCTCCGTCGCCGCCGTCGCGATCAACATCACCATGCTGCCCACCTGCTCCGACGTCTTGATGATTTCCTGCAGCGACCCGCCCGCTTCCGTCGTCGATTGCACTCCCAATTCCACCTGCTTGGTACCCAACTGCATCGCTTCCACCGCGCTTTTCGTCTCCGTCTGGATGTTCTGAATCATCTGCGTGATTTCTTTCGTCGCCTTGCTCGTCCGTTCCGCCAATTTCCTCACTTCATCCGCCACCACCGCGAATCCGCGGCCCTGCTCCCCTGCCCGCGCTGCTTCGATCGCTGCATTCAGCGCCAGCAAGTTGGTTTGATCTGCAATGTCGTCGATCACTCCGATAATCTCTCCAATCTGATTGCTGCTCTTCCCGAGTTCCTGCACCTTCCTCGCCGTCTGTCCCACCGATTCCGCAATCGCCCTCATTTTCGTCAGCGTGTCATCCACAATCGACCCGCCCTTGCGCGCCGTATCCGCCGCATTCCGCGAAGCCTCCGCCGCTTTGTTCGAGTTGTCGGAAACTTGCTGCACCGTCGACGACATCTCCTGCATCGCCGTAGCCGCTTGGTGCGTCTGATCTTTCTGCGATTCAGCGCCGGCCGCCTGTTCGGCAGCCGTCGCGGAAAATTCCTCGCTCGCGGTAGCAATACGTTCGGCGCTCGCCGAAACCGAAGTAATCGTGTCGCGCAAACTCCGCTGCATCGCATTGATGCTCTCGGAAAGCTCGCCCACCTCATCGCGGCTGCGCACCAAAATCTCGCTCCCCGTAAGGTCCCCGGCAGCAATGCGCTTGGCCACTTCGGCCGCTTCCTGCACAGGATTGGCTATGATCCGCGCGATCCAGATAGCAAGTATCATCCCAAGCGTCACGCACGCGACCAACAGCCCGATCACCCACCAGCGCGCGCTCGAGTAAAGCTCGGTGCTTAATTTGTTTGCGTCCGCAGCTCCGCTGACATTGAATTCCACGTCTTTCTTAATTGCCGCGGCCGTCTTGTCGAACAAGTCTTTTTGCGGCCCGGTCAGAAGTTGGTCAGCCTCCGCGGTTTTTCCCTGGCGCGCCAATTGCTTCGCTTCTTCAGCGCCCTTCACGTATGCCTCGAAATCGGTCGCCGCCTCCCGCGATAACGCTTGTTCTTCTGGACCGGTGATCGTGGGCTCATAAACCGCCAACGCTTTCCGATAATCTTCGAAGGCTGCGTCAGCAGCCTTATTCTGTTGGTCGCGATCGTCGGCAGACTTGGCCATAAGCGAGCGCAACTGATAGCGCCGCGCCGTCGACAGCTTGAAGCCCATGTCCTGCAGACTCCGGATCGCCACCAGCCAATTTTCCGCCATGTCCACGGTCGTCGCGCGAACCGCACTCAGTTTCATCAGCGAGACGACGCCAAGTCCCACGGTCAGCGTCAGTACCACCGCGAACGACAGGATCAACTTCGTCCCAATTTTCTTATCTGAAAACCAGCTCATCTCATCCTCCCGAACGCAATGTTCTCTCGCGGCATGGCGACGACGCTCGCCGTCGGTCTGCCACCGGACCGGGCACGGCGACACAAATCCGCACGCCTGGCGACATTCATACGTGTTAATCGGACGGTGGGCGGTGATGCCTTAATGGTTTGTAGAGGTCGCCAAGCGCATACGACACCCCGGCGAAGAAGCGTTTGTCGGGCGCGCCATGCGTTAACCCAACATCAATCCCAGTATCGAAGACCATCCGCGCCTTTGGGCTGTACCCAATTGACCACAAAGTGGATACCAACCCCGCACCGCCCGCACTGTGCCGCGTGTCGCTATAAATCTCTCCGGTCAGCGAGAAATTGCGCGTCAACGCGTGAGTGGCATTCATCGAATACTCTTCATAACGCGAAGCTGCTTCGCCGCCGCCTTGCCCTAAGCGGATGTACTTTGTTTCAAAGTTGAACGATGTCCGCGCGAAATCTTTTCCGGCCGAAATGGCCACAATCTGATCGCGCTGCCCCGAACCCATCCCCAGCTGCGCATCCGCTGTCGGCTGCTTCAACGTGTAATGAACCGCGAGCGCCGGAATTTCCCGCGACTGCCGGTGGAATCGGTACTGGCCGGTCAACCAAGTGTCGCCAATACCTTCGACCCCGGGCTCCGCCGCCACCGACGATGATTGCCAGGCGGTGAAATACGTGCGGAACTCGAAATTGCAGAACACTCCCATCTTAAACATCGTGCCGGACCCGCTCGCGGACGAACCACCGCCCAGCCAAGCTCGCTGCCATCCATATTCCAATTCGCCCACGCCAGTCGCGATCGTATCCGGCGAATCCGTAACCACCGGCTGGCTGGGGCTGGCGGCAACGCTTGGCTGCTCCCCGCCAGTTTTGCATTGCGCCAACAAAGGCGAGGAAATCCCGGCGAGGCATACCCCGATTAACAGTGTTAACGTGAACGTGCGCATGATCCTCAGAATCCCAGACTGGAGCAAAGACAGAGCCGCACGTGGGATAGGCGTGCAAACTCCGACGAAGTACGACCCGCCGGCGATAGATCACTAGCAAACCGAAAGCCAACTGGAAGTCGAGCAGAATTAGCAAATTCTCGGCCGGCCGATGTTTCAGAATGAATTGTGGTGTACGCCGATGAAACGCAATGCGCCTTCGCTAGAAACTACTGGCGCTAATGCCTGAACGCCCTCTAGACGTTCATCAAGCGCCGCCCGTCAGCGACGGCCCAGCCCAACGAGCTCTTCCGATTCCTCGGTCGGCGCCTCCGCGCGCGTCGCGGATCGTCGCGCGGTGCGCTTCCGGCTGGCATCTACCCCTGTGTCGAATTTGCTGACCATGTGCTGCAGCTCTGTGGCCAAGCTCGAAAGATCGCTCACCGCTTTCGCCGCCTCGCCCGCCCCGCTAGCCGACTCCTCAGAAATCTTCGCGATTTGCTCGATGTTGGCATTGATTTCATCCGTCGCGCTCGACTGCTCCGTCGCGGCCGTCGCAATCAGCATGATCATGTCGCCCACCTGCTCCGAGCTCTTAATGATCTCGTTGAGCGAGCCCCCCGCCTTGGTCGTCGATTCCACTCCCAGTTGTACTTGCGCCGTGCCGGATTGCATCGCTTCCACCGCGCTGGCCGTTTCCGTCTGGATGTTTTGAATCATCTGCGCAATTTCTTTGGTAGCCTTGCTGGTGCGTTCCGCCAGCTTCCGCACTTCGTCAGCCACCACCGCGAATCCGCGACCCTGCTCCCCAGCCCGCGCCGCTTCAATCGCCGCATTCAACGCCAGCAAATTCGTCTGGTCGGCAATGTCGTCGATCACTCCGATGATTTCGCCGATCTGATTGCTGCTTTTCCCGAGGTCCTTCACTTTCTGCGCCGTCTGTCCCACGGAATCGGCAATCGCCCTCATTTTCTCGAGCGTCTCTTCGACGATCGTTCCGCCTTTACGCGCCGCATCCGCCGCATTGCGCGAAGCCTGCGCCGCTTTATTCGAGTTCTCAGATACCTCCTGGACCGTCGACGACATTTCCTGCATGGCCGTGGCCACTTGATGCGTTTGATTTTTTTGCGTCTCCGCTCCCTGCGCTTGTTCGGCCGCCGTCACCGAGAACTCCTCGCTCGCCGTGGCAATGCGTTCGGCGCTCACCGACATGGATGAAATCATCTCGCTCAGGCTCTCAATCGATTCGTTAAGCGCCCGTCCCATCTGCCCGATATCGTCCTCGGATTCGATCTCGATGCGCTTGGTCAGATCGCCATGTGCCAACGAAACCAGGATTTCCCGTGTGCGCGTGATCGGTTTCGCAACTACTTCGCGCACCACAAACACTACGGCCCCGATGGTCACCAGAAGCGTGACAAAAGTAACCAGAAACAGCACGGTGGCGTTCGACTGCGAGTTGGCCACCAACACGTCCGTCGGCGCTTTCACGCTAAATGCGCCGCGCACCTCTCCCACCTTCATCCCTTCTTTGGCATAGCCAAATGGATCCTTTGACCCCGCCGGGTCTCCGTGGCAAAAAAGGCAGTCTTCGGTGGCGCGCACCGGCTCGGCATAGCGCATCCAATCTTTGCCGTTTTCGCGGACGCGCTCGGAGAACTCTTTCAACGAAGGATTGTGCTCGAAAGCCTCCAGCGCCCGCCGCTCGAATTCATCCGGGGTGTTCCTGGGATTGCGAGGATGAAGCGCCGGCGTTTTGAATTCCATTCCCTGTCGCGCGGCATACTCTTGTGCTATTTTCCAGCCCACCACCACGGGCACTTGCTCCATGTGCTGGAAATTATGGTTGGGCACGAACGTGTCGATATTTCGCGAGAACCATACGCGCGCCGCGCTGGCCATCCCGGTAATCGTCCCTACCTTCTCGCGAAACGCGTCTTCCTGCTGGCGATTCACACGCGCTTCGGTAATCCAATAGCTCGCCGCCGACGTCACCAGCAGCGCAGCAGCGATCGCGCCCACGATCTTCCCCGAAAGACTCAGTTTCTTCAGCATTGTTCCCCCACAACTCACCATCGAGCAGACAGTGTCCCCGGCGGCGGCTCCGCGAGACGGAGCCCAAGATTCCGTCGGGCATTTCGCGCGCCGGCCGCCGCCTTGTCCAGAAAGCAGCCGCATCTTAGGCACACGCGTTCTTCAGCAATTATCGGAAGATTTATCCAGTTGCTTTAGGTAGAGGAGGCACCGCAGGTTGCACAGAGCACGCATTGTTTTTCAGGTGGGAGCCCCCTGCTTCAGCAGGGGCAGGAACGCTTCAGCGTTCCGAAAAAATCGCCGCGATAAAAACGCGCTTTAGCGCTGGGCCTAAAAAGCGGCGTTTGCGACGCGAACGGTAATTTTCGCGGCCCGCATCCGCGCAGCCCTCAAACCGGCCGCACGAATTCACGTTCAACATCGCGCGCCGGCTCAGGGCAAGCTCCCCAATAATCGCGCCGCAAGAAATCCGGCCGCTTGGCAATCAATTCAGTCCACGAATGTTTCCAGCTCAAGAGATTCGAAATCACCGTACGCCGCGTAGGCTGCTTCTCATGCAGCAAACGCTCAGTCGCCATCACCCCAGGCTCCGCGTGAAACCGCCGCTGCATCGATGAATCGCAAAGCGCATTGGTGATCGCCAAAAGCGTCATGCCCTGATGATGCGCCATCCAATTCCGCACCACTTGATGCCGCTCCCCGCGCACCTGCCGCGAAGGCGTAAAATCCCCAGCTTCATAGAATCCGTAAGTCGAAAGCCAGTTTAATTTCTTCATACGCTCAAGATTGCTGATCGCCCCGCGCGGGTCGGCAGCCAGCGCCAAGAAAGTCGAATAAGGGGACACCACCAATTCATCCGACGCCCCATCGTGATTCAATCCAAGCCCCGGAACGCCGAACGCGAAATATCGATAGTGCCCATCCGGATTCCGCTGCGCGCTCGATGATTCTGATATTCCCCACGGAATCGATTTGCTGCGCGCATAACGCTGCTGCGCCAGCACCGCCGCGTGCGCGCTATGATCCAGCATGGTGCCCGGATACGTACGCATCCACAGCGCAGGCATCAAATATTCAAACATCGTGCCGGTCCAGGAAACCAGCACATCCTCACGCTGGCAATTCGTCTGCGTGCGATCCAACTGGAACCAGGCGTCCTGTGGCATTTCATTTTTCGCAATCGCGCAGAAAACCGCGGCCCGCGCCTCAGAAGCCATCAAATCGTAGTGATACTTGCTGACCGCCTTCTCGTCGCCGTCGTAGCCAATCGAAACCATCTTCTTCTTCGCATTGTAGAGGAAGCTAAAATCCATCGCCTCAGCAAGCGCAGCGGCGTGCGCGGCAACTTCCGCAAGCTTCGCCGCCAGGCGCGCATGCATTTCCCGCGAGCGCGCAATCCCAACCCGCAAGTGTGGCAATGCCGCGCTCGCTTCGTCCGTGAGATTTCTGCTGCCCGAAAGCGACGCCAGTTGCTCGTCAAGATTCTGCAGCATCCACGCAGCCGATTCGACCGTCAGATTTTTCAGTTCCGGGCGGTGCGCCTGATCGATCGCATCCCAGATCTGCGCAAATTCCGGCGAGAGCCACGGCGCCAGATTCGACACCATGCGAATCAAGCTTCCCACGCGCACGGAAAATTCGCTGATCCACCAGCGAATTTCTTCCGGCAAATCGCGGTCCGCCAGTTTTTCCTCGAGAATTACGGCAGCCAGATCGAGCGTCGAAAGCCCACGGATCCATTCGGCTCCGCTCGCGGGCAGTGCCTCGAATCTCGTCTTCAAATCCTGCACCGCGCGGTAAACCGCCGGTATCCGCGGCTTCTTCGCCGCCAATTCGCTCAGCAGCTCGACGTAATCGCGAATACCCTTCCACAAATTCTCGCCAAAGAGCGGCTGCTTCGCCGCTTCCAGACAGCCATGCTTCAGCGTCCACAGCGAGCACAGCAAATTGCCGTTATCCACGGTAGAAACGAAAAGCGGCTTTACCGGCTCGAGCGTGCGATTGTCGTACCAGTTGTAAAGCTGCCCGCGGTGCTTCTCCATGCGATCGACGGTCGCCAGCGTCTCATGCGTGTCGTGAACGAATTCGTCAAGCGTCAGGTATCCAAGATCAACAGCCGCTTGCCTTGAATTCAGCAGCAAGCCAAGATTCGTGGTCGAAACACGATGCGCCACCAACGGCGGATCCGCCTGAACGATATCCGGAACCAGCCAACGCTCCTCGCGCGTGCTGAATTCCCGGAAAAAGCGCCAGGTCCGCAACGCCGAATTTCGCAGCAGATCGCGATCGCCCAGCTTGAACGGCGACGCACTCGATTCCAGCGGCTGATTCAACCAATCGCATATCCATTTCGACGAGGCCCACAAAATTAAAAACGGCAGCGCAATCGCCAGCGATGCAGGATGGCTCACTGCCACCAGCGCCCCGATCGCGAAAGCGAGAAACACGGCCCAGTCGAGATAAGAATCAACCAGCGTGGTAGCTTCAGAATTCGTCTCCGATTCCGCCGCCGTTTCCCACTCAAGCATCTTGCGCCGCGTCAAAAGCGTCCGCACCATCGTGCGCACCACCGCATCGAGCGTCACCAATGTCTGGTGACACAGGAACGTCACGCGAATAAAAAGCTTCGCATGCGCGTTGGCAAAATCACGCAGCAGTCCTTTCCAAAATCCTTTTTCAAACAGTGCTTTGCCCGCCGTCGCTATCGAAAATGCAAACTGGAAGTACGTCGGCAGGAAAATAATCGCCAGCGCCGCCAGCGTCCAATATACCGCGCGCCCCGGCAAGAACAGCCAGCCGCACAGCAGCAATGCAAACGTAGCAAACTCCGTCAAGCTGCGCCGCAAATTATCGACAATCTTCCAGCGCGAAATGCTTGAAAGCGGATTGCGCGCCAAATGGCCGGCATTATCCGGCACCCGCGGCAGCAGCCAGAAAATAATTTGCCAGTCGCCGCGCACCCAGCGATGCTTCCGCCGGCTGAACGCGCTGAAGTGCGACGGATAATCGTCGACAACTTCAATATCCGAAACCAGGCCAGCCCGCGCATAAGCCCCTTCAATCAAATCGTGGCTAAGAATCGCGTTGTTCGGAAATCGCCCGGCTAGCACCTTCTGAAAAGTCTCAACTTCATATATGCCCTTGCCGGTGAAAATTCCCTCGCCGAAAAGATCCTGATAAACATCCGAAACCGCCCGTGTGTAAATGTCAAAGCTCGTATCGCCGGAAAGCAGCGAAGCCAGCCGCGAGCGCCCCGCCGATTTAATGCTGGTATCCACGCGCGGCTGCAAAATTCCGTAGCCCTCGACCACCGTATTCGTCGCCGCATCAATCGCCGCCCGATTCAAAGGATGCGCCAGCGTGCCGATTAATTTATGCGCCCCCTCGCGCGGCAATTGCGTATCAAGATCAAGCGTGATCACATACTTCACGCCGCCCTCAAGCAGCGAAAGATCGCCGGTCTTCACCGAAAAATTATCCGCCTGCTTCAAAAGAAAGCGATTGAAGTCCAGCAACTTCCCGCGCTTGCGCTCCCAACCCATCCAGAACCCCTCGGCCTCATTGAAAACGCGGTTGCGATGGAAATGAAAAAAGCTGCCTTTGCGCTGCCCCGCATATTTCGCATTGAGCTGATCGATCAACCGCGAGCAGAAAGGCGCCAGCGCGTCCTTCTCATCAAATTCCGTCTCCGCATCCGGCGGATCGGTAAGCAGCGCGAAATGAATGTTGGCGTCGCGATTCCCGAGATAGCGAATTTCCAAATCGCGGACCGCGTGCCGCGCCTGCTCCTCGCTGGTCAACAGCGTGGGCACCACCACCATCGTCCGGCAATCGCCCGGCACGCCCGCGGAAAAATCCAGCCGCGCCAATTTCCGCGGATGCACAAATCGCGTGACGATCATATTCACGATCGAAACCGCGCAATCGAGCGCCGGAATCAAAAACAGCGCCACCACCAGCAATCCCGGCAATTTCGTCCGCGACAACGCCACCACCGCGCCCATAATCCCCAGCGTCAGCAATTCAATTCCCGCCAGATACGAATAATCCGGGAACTTCAGCAGCAACGCCCGCAATCGCGAAGCGGGAGAAGCCTCAAATCCGATCACCCGCTCCAGCTCCGCCCGTCCCTGATCCACCAGGAAATAGCCCACGTGCGAACGCCGCTCGCGCGCCCGCCCGCTCAAACTTTCCAATTCGCTGGCCTCGCGCGCCAAATCGATGGCATGCGTGGCGATTTCGTGCTCCGCTAACTTGCTGCCTTTCGCCAATTCCGCCACCGCCGCGCGATACGTCTCGCGGCTCGCAAAATCCATCCGCGAATAAGTTCCGCCGCGATCCTCGCGCAAAATCCTCTCGCTCAAATCGATTTCGCAAAAAACCGTCTTCCAATCCAGATCCGAAATCGTCTGCAGCGAGCCCACCAGATCGCGCAAACGCGGCGCCTCGGCACTGGCCTTCGTCGTGTTTGCAACTTGCGGATCTTCCTGCGGCGTCAATGGCAACGGCCCGCAAATCGCCGCAATCTGCTCCACAATCGCGAAATTCAGAAACGGCTTCAGATGCCAAGCCTCGGCCATCTCAATCGGCGCAGCAAACTGCACATCAGCGACATAATCGCGGAACCCCGCCAGATCGAAGTAATAAGCAGCCGTCTGCAAATAAGATTTTGCCAGCGCATACGCCCGCGGCACGACGCTCTCATCCGCCAACTTCACGCGCGGCAAATCGTCCGCCCGCTCAATCCCCGCCGCCGCTTCCTGCAACGACATGCGCGTCAACGAAGCGTTATCCAGAAAAGTCCGCGCCCGCCCGCTCAGCACAATCCCTGTAGAAGTAATCTGCAGCAACTGCTGCACCGTCTCCTGAATCGCGCCAGAAATGTTCTTGAGCTGCTCGGCCAAAGCCTTGCGGCAGCTTCCGTCGCGCGTTAGCGTCCAAGCTGCAGCAGGCGCCGAATCATTGGCCGCCGGCTGCACGCCTTCCAAAATATCCTGCGCGAAGCGCACGCGCGCAGCCGCGTCGCTCCCCGCATCAGCGCCAGCGCGCGGCCGAATTTCCGGCTGCACAAAAACCGGCCCTGCGCCATTCAGGTCTGACGGAGTGTGGTGTGAAGTGGCCACGGTCGGGTTTCCCAGTCTCCTTAACGGTAATTTGCCGCTTGCAACTCAAACATTTCCGCATAACGCCCGCCCGCCAACATCAACCGGTCGTGCGGTCCCTCTTCCACGATCTTTCCGTCGGCCAAAACCAAAATGCGGCCGGCCATGCGCACCGTCGAGAATCGGTGCGAAATCAGCAGCGCCATTTTTCCCGCCGTCAGCTCGGCAAAACGCTGAAACACTTCGCTCTCCGACTTCGCATCGAGAGAAGCAGTAGGCTCATCCAAAATCAAAACCTGCGCATCGCGCAAATAAGCCCGAGCCAGCGCAATCTTCTGCCACTCGCCGCCCGAAAGATCGACGCCGCCATCAAACCGGCAACCAAGCTGCTGCTCGTATTCGCGAGGCAACCGCTTGATCACGCCCTCGGCCAAACTCTTCATCGCCGCATTGCGCACATGAAAAATGTCGTTCGCACCCTCGACGCGTCCGATCGCGATGTTCTCCGCCGCCGTCATGTCGTAGCGCACGAAATCCTGAAAGATCACGCCAATTTCTTTCCACAAATCTTCCAAGTCGTATTCCCGCAAATCGACGCCATCCAGCAAAATCGCGCCCTCGGTCGGATCGTAAAGCCGCGTCAACAACTTCACGATGGTCGTCTTGCCCTGCCCGTTTTCGCCCACCAACGCCACGCGCTGCCCCGGCTCCAACGTGAAATTAATATTGCTAAGCACCTTCCGCGGATTCCCAGGATAAGAAAAACCTACATTTACAAATTCAAATCCACGCCGAATCGGACGCGGCGCCACCAACGCATTCGGCTTCGAAACAATCCGCGGCTTCACCGAGAAAAATTCCAGCAAGTCGGTAAGGAAAAGCGCCTGGTCAGCAATTCCAGAAAAAGTCGAGAAGACCGCCTGAATGTTCGTGCTCGCCCCGGCAATCGCCCCCGCCAGGAAAGTCAATTGGCCGATCGTCAGCGCGCCCATCACCGTGCGGTAAATCACATACGCATAAGTCCCGTAGTAACCAAGCGTCCCCAGCAAAGTAAGCAGCGCCCCAAAAAAGAGCTTCCGCTTGGCAAGGTCAACAGTCTGCTGATGCAACCGATCGGAAATCGTCCGATACCGCCCCACCAAAAACGGACCCAGCCCAAAAAGCTTCAATTCCTTGGCGCTGTCTTTGCTCCCGCCCACAATCCGCAAATAATCCAGCTGCCGCCGGTCCGGCGTCTGCGCAAAATTCAGCGAATAACCAAGAAACGCAAAGTGCGTCTCACCCATAAACGCCGGCACCACACAAACCACCAGGAAGAAAAGCAACCAAGGCGAGAAAAAGAAAATCCCAGCCGCCAAGCTGACCGTAGTAATCACTTCCTGAATCAACCGCCCGCTCATCTGAATCATCATCACGCGGTCAGTTCCCTGCACCCGCGCCCGGTCCATCTTGTCGTAGAAGGAGGGGTCTTCGAAGCTGGTCAAATCGAGGCGCGAAGCATGTTCCATGATTCGCGTGCTGATATAACGTGTAAACCGGTCGGCCAAAACCGTGTCGCAGAAATCATTCGCCCGCGCAAAAATCGTAGCCAGGCTGGCCAACCCGAATTCCAAACCCACCAGCCACCAGAAATATCCGGGCAGCGCGGCATGCGCCGAAAGATGCTGATAAACCGCATCGATGATCATCTTCGTGACCCACAACATGGCCACGGGCACCACCGACACCAGCAACCGGAAAATCAAACTCGAAACAACGATCCCCGGCGCCGCTTCCCACACCATGCCAAATACCGGCGGAATATTCCGCAGCGCCTTCAACCGCGCTTGCCATTTAGGTCTGGGAGGCTGCTCCGAATTTTGAGTGTCTGGGCTCATTCTCGGTCGTCTACCTGCGTCCTGCGTGCTACTTCGATTCGCGTCCCGAAAAACGGAAGACGCTCATCTGATGTGTTCGCTGAGTGAATGGGGACAATTCAGAGGCGGCTACGAAATTTTCAGTGCGGCTATTTGTATAAAACTCTCTCGAACCGTGCACCGACCCCCTCCGCAACATCTCCAACGTGCTTCGGCCCCCCGCAAAATTAATGTGCACGTAGAGTGCCAGCAGTTTGTCAGCCCAAGTAACTGATAATATTAGGCTTACCGAACTACTAGACAGCCCCACTTATGCCTTTCTTTCGCTCTCCGAGTAGCTTCTACTCAGCCAAGTAGCGCCGGCGTCTCTGCCGGCATCCGACGATCACAAATCGAACCAGAGCCAAAAAACAAGTTCGGCCCCGCAAACACCCCGACAACCCAAGGTTTCGTAGCGGTGCGCTTCAGCGCAGCATCTTCAATCGAACCAAATTAAAATTGAAGGAGAAACACGAACGCCCGAACAAGGAAGGAGAACCTACCCCCGCGCCGAAACCCGCGCAGGATCCACCGTCACCGGAATCAATTCCTTACCACGAATGTTATACAAGGTCCCACGCCACTCCACGCGCCGCACAAAAAAGCTAGAAACATAAACAAAAAACGCACAAGCATCATGCACCGGCAAACGCCACAAATTCCGCCGCAACAGCGGATCGCGCAACCCCCAAACCCCCACCGTCCAAGCCATCAAAGGCCGCAAAACCAAATAAGCCGCCAAAAAACCCGCAGCAACCGTCAAAGAAGGCGCCGCAGCAATCCCCACCAACATCCAGAAAATCGCATGCACGAAAATCCGCCCCAAATACCCAGCCGGCGCCGCATGACGGATCGCCAAAGACCATCGCAACTGGTGCCGGAAATATTCCCTCATCGAAGTCTCAGGATAAACAGTATCCACGGGCTGCGTGGCAATCTCCACGCGGTAACCCAACCCAGCGATACGATTCCCCAACTCATGATCGTCAGTAAAATGATCGGCCAAATCCTCAAAGCCGCCAATCTCCGCCATGCGCTGCTTCGTGGTGGCCATGGTAGCCCCCAAAGCAAAATTCACGCTGCGGAAAAGCCAAGCCACCAAAACCCCAGCCGCAAAATCCGAAGTATTCCCAAGCGCCTCAATAATCGATCCAAACGACCGCCCCACCAACCCGCGATACAGACAAGTAACCGCCCCCACCCGCGCATCCCGAAACGGCGCCACCACCGCCCACAAATAATCCGGCCCCACACGAATATCGCTGTCACTCATCACCAGCAAGTCGTAGCGAGCCTCGCTAACCATGTTCGAAAGCTTATTAACTTTATTCGACGACCCCAGCTGCTCCGCCCCCAAAAAAAGCCGGATCGAGCGCTCCGGAAATTCGCGCATCAGTCTTTCAATCAGCGGAATCGCCGCATCTCGTTCATCAGCCACATTGAAAAGAATTTCGTACTCGGGATAATCAAGCCGGCAGAAACTGGCGTAATTCTCATAAGCCTCGCGGTCCAACCCACGCACAGGCTTCAAAATACTAACCGGCGGCGCATAATCCCGCCGCAACCCCCGCCGCCCGCCAAAAAAACGCAGCGCCCCGATGGTAGCAAGCACGTAGTAAACAAACGGTCCCGCCGCCACCACCAAAATTAATATCCGCAATTCATGCCAACCAGTCATCAACTCCCCAGTACCGCCGGCGTCTCTGCCGGCTCTTTCGACGTAATAGTACGCGACATCCAAAACTCAACGCCGGACCACTCAATCCAAGCCCCGCACCAAATTTCAAGCCCGATGCGCTTCGTTCCCAGAACCACCCGAAGCCACCGTCTCCAACGACGGCACCGCCACAATCGGCGTCTTCTCCATCCCCTTACGCGCCAACTTCCGCCGTTGCGCCCGCAATTTCAGGAAATCCACAGCCTCGTGATAAAGCCGCTTGCGGTCATTCGCATCCCATAAACGCTCGCGCACAAATCTCCAAGCCACCCGCGGCCGGAAAAAGTATTCATCATAAAAGCGATGCACTTCACTAATCATCATTTCGCGCGTCAATCCCGGATACTCCAGATGCGGCAACTGGTGCCCGCCATCATCCGCAATCGCTTCCCCATGCAACACATTGTTCTGCGCCGAAACGGTGTAAAGCTCAGTACCCGGATAAGCATGCGCGATGGAAACCTGCACCGATTCGCAATCCAGCTCTTTCGCGAAATCGATGGTGGTCTGAATCGTCTTCATCGTCTCGCCGGGCAATCCCAAAATAAAATCGCCGTGAACGTGAATTCCCACCTTCTTGCAATTCTTCATGAAATTCCGCGCCATCTCGACCGTCGAGCCCTTCTTGATGTTCTTCAAAATCTGCGGATCGCCCGATTCAAATCCCACGATCAGCAAGCGAGCGCCCGCGTCAGCCATAGCCTTCAAAGTCTCGTAATCGCTATGGTCGCGCGCCGTACAAGACCAACGCTGCCCCACATGCTTGATCTTCTTGCAAAGCTCAATCACCCGGTCCTTGCGAATGTTGAAAGTATCGTCGTCAAAGAAAAATTCCTTAGCCTGAGGGAAAAGCCGGTGCGCCGATTCAAATTCCCGCGCCACGTTATCGGTAGACCGCACCCGCCACGCATGCCCCGAAAGCGTCTGCGGCCACAAGCAGAAAGTACAAAGCGCCGGGCACCCGCGCGACGTATAAAACGCCACATAAGGATTCAAAAGAAACGGCACATTGTAATTTTCAATCTTCAAATGCTTGGCATAAACATCGGTAGCAAACGGCAGCGCGTCCAATTCCTCCGTATGCAACTGCGCACGCATCGCGTTGTGCACCACTTTGCCGTCCACCAAATAACTGGCGTTCAAAATATCCTTCAGCGGCATGCCCTGCGCATACTCCACCACCGCGTGATCGAATTCCCCGCGCACAATAAAATCAATCTCGCCATTCTCCAAAAGCGTCTCAGCCGGCTTGATCTGCACGTGCGGCCCAACAAAGCAAATCTTGACGCCAGGATTCTGCACCTTCATAGCCTGCGCCATTTTCACGTCGCTGCGAAAACCCACAGTCGAGGTGAAAAGCACCACAAACTCATAATCCTTAGCAATTTTGACCGTCTCGTCCTTCGACACATGGTGCGGCGGCGCGTCCAGCAACCGGCTCCCCGGCAACATCCCGGTGGCATAAGACAGCCACACCGGATACCAATAAGATTCAATCTCCCGCGTAGCCGGCCAGCGCGAACTCGCCCCGCCATCAAACTTCTCAAAGCTCGGTGGATTTAAAAGCAGCGTTTTCATTACGGACGTCATCAATTCACACCCTCCAAAGCGTACTCACGTGCCCGTCCCCGAGTAATTTCCACACAACATGTGATGCTCGCTCCCCCACTCTGAGACTCACTATTCTACTCGATTCCGCCCACATCTCCCACCCCGTCCGCCGCTAAGTATCGCGTTTGTACACTATTGGAATACCTGCGCCAGTTGCCCGGTCACCTGCAAAAGCGAAAGCTGCCCCTGCTTCCGCGCAAAATCCGCGTTCAAAAACTCTACCCATTTCTCACTTTCGGCCAACCGGTCGTTCTCCAAATCCCGCAAACTAGACTGCCCCTGGTCAAACCGCGTCTGCGTAATCGCCAAAGTTTCCTGCGCCAATTTCAAATCCAGCCGCGCCACCTCGCGCCCAGCCTCGAGCTCCCGCACATCCCGCGCCTTCTCGCGGACGTCGAGACGGATTTCCTGCCGCTTCGAGCCAACGGACGCGTCCGCCTGCGCCAACTCACTTTTCGCCAGCGCCACCAACGCCGAAGTCTTCGCCGCAAAGATCGGAATCTGCACCTGCACCCCGATGTTTACGTTATTGGGCTGAAAGTGATTGTAAAATTTGGAGTAGTTGTTGTACGACGCCAGCAAGCTATATTCCCCAATCAGTTGCACGGTCGGCCAGTAGCTCTGCCGCGCCGCTTTCGCCAGATGCCCGCGAGCACTTCGCTCGTTCTCTGCCTCGCGCACGTCAATGCTAGTCTCGAGAGCCCGCGTTTCCAGTTCCGCCAAAGATTGCTGCACCCCCGCGGGAAGCTCTTCGGGCGTCACGTTCAAGGCACGCGAATCCGGCAGCGCAGTCTGATTCCGCAATTGCTCGGAGAGAATGTCGTCGCGTCCCTCCAACTGCAGAATCTGGTGCGCGATCTTCGCCATCGTCAATTCCCCGCGCGTCACCTCAATCGGCAACTCCAACCCCTTCCCGGCCCGCTCCCGCGTATAGTCCAGAATTTTCTGCGCGCTGGTCTCCTCCGTCCGCAGCAATTCCAGCGCGTGCCGCACCTTCGCAAGATCCAGATAAGTAGTAGCAGTCCGGATGATGACCGCATCGCGCGTACGATCGATTTCCAACTGCTGATTCTTAGCCAGATCCTGATCCGAGCGGTACTTCCCCCGCAAAAGCGGATTAATCAACTGCTGCGTATACGAAACGCTGATGATCGATGGCGCCGAGCCCCCCGGCGTCTGCGGAATCCCGTCGCTGTAAATCCCCCCCAAGCCGGTATAAATATTCGGACGAAACTCCGCCACATCAAGTTTGCTCTGATTCAGCGCCACGGTATATTGCAGCCGCGCCAACGAAAGCTCGCGGCTGTTCTGCAGCGCCAGTTCCACCGCCCGCTTCAAAGTCAAATCTTCCGCATCGGCCGACTGCGGCGCGATCTGCGAGTAAGTCGGCAAAACCCAAGCAACAAACATCGCCAAAATCGCCAAAGTCCGCGCGACCGAATTCAATCTCAGCCATCCCCAACGATAATTCGCGTCCATAATTCCTCTATTCCTATCGCGGCTATTCATATCGCTCTGTCGAAATGCTCCGCCGCATTTGAATTTCCCCGTAGGGGCGCCGCTTGCTGCGCCCGCCCGTATAACGCCCGAGAAAATGTGGGCTACTTGCGTCGCCGTAACCCGATCGGGCATTTTCCGCGCTTGATCGCTGGCTCATTCATACCGCAACGATTCAGTAGGATGCAGTTGCGCCGCCTTATTCGCCGGCAAATACCCAAAAATCACGCCCGTCGAGCAAGAAACCACAAACGCAATCACCACCGATATCCAAGAAATCGGCACATGAATATCCTGCGGCACAGGAAAAAAGCGAATCAAAGTCTCGAGCAAAACCGGAATCGCCACCGCGATAGCAATCCCAGTCAAAGCCCCAGTCCCGCTAATCATCAAAGCCTCCAGCAAAAACTGATAAAGGATCGCCGCCCGATTAGCCCCCACCGCCTTACGAATCCCTATCTCATGAGTCCGCTCAGTCACGGTAACCAGCATGATGTTCATAATCCCAATCCCACTAATCGCCAACGCAATCACAGCAATCACTACCAACACAATCGTCATCGCCAAAGAAATATTCCGCGCCGTCTCCAAGATCGAAGCCAAATTCTGCACCCGGTAATCCACCTCCGGCCGATGCCGGCTCTTCAAAATCTCCCGCACCTGCCGCGTAACCATCTCCACGTCCTCAGGCCGGTCCGCCTGCGCATAAAGCGTCTTGATAAATTCCTCGCCGGTGTAATACCGGATCAAAGAAAACGGCACAATCACCGACTCCGGCGTAATCTCCGATTGCCCGAACGTAGCCGTCCTCTCGCGAAACACCCCAATCACGGTAAACGCGAGCTCCCCCACATGAATTTCCTTGTTAACAGAATCCTCGTTAGGAAAAACGGTAGAAGCAAGCTGCGGCGTAATCAAACAAACCTTAGCCCGCGAAGCCATATCGTCCTCATCAAAATAACGCCCGCGGTCCACCACCAAATGCCGAATCTGCTGAAATCCGTCAGTAACCCCTACCAAACTTATCGGATGCTCAATGCCCCCAACCGAAACCACCATAGGAATCTCGCGAGTCCCGGCCGTCTCCACCACCTGCGCAATCCCCTGCTTCACCGCATGCAAGTCCGCCAAAGATATTTCATCCGCCGGCGCGCTAGCCTGCGTAGCCGTACGAATCACCTCGCCAAAAATCAGATTCGCCCCCACTCCCTCAATCTGCGAAATAATGTAGCGCTTCCCCGCCAACGCCACGGTCACCACCAAAACGATGCAAGCACTCCCAATAATCACGCCCAACATGGTCAAAACAGCCCGCAACTTGTTAGCCCGCAAAGCCTGAAACGCAAGGCTAGCAGTCTCGCCAAACACCACCACCGAATTGGGCCGGATATCCAACAGGATGCACCAGAACTCTACCCCAGCTCTGCCGCCAACCGCACAGCAGTGTTCCAGGCCCGCACCTCTACAAACTCAACAATGTCCGCGAATTACCAATCCATTGGAGTCCGCAAACAGAAGAAATGATGCTCTCGAAGTTCAAATAACCAAGCGTGTTTGACCCGCCGCGAACCGCGATGATATAAAAGTACCAGCCTTTTTCCACCGGTGGGGCCGTGGCGCAGTTGGGAGCGCGCCTCGATGGCATCGAGGAGGTCGTGGGTTCGAATCCCATCGGCTCCACCAATTTACTGAGCGCTCCGAAGTTCTCTCGGCGATTTTTTTGTCGCTACCCCGCTGTCATCCCGAACCCGCTTTAGGGGTGAGGGATCTGCGTTTAGATTTTGCCGTCGTAGGGGCCGGGGTTCGCCACCGGCCCGGTGTAGCATTGGGTTTGCGCCTTCGATTTTTCGGTCGCAAGTTCTCAGACAGTATCTGTAGCCCTTGAGGACACTTCGATCCGCCGTGCAGATATTCATGAGATGAGCGAATGCCGTATTTCTTCGACTTCGATTCCACGAATCGCATCCTCCGATGCCGCCTCGAGGGTCACCTTACCGACGACGAACTGAAGGAGTTCTATCGAGCCTCCGTCGATTATGTCGTGCGCACTTCTCCGCGGTCCGTCATCGGCGATTTTTCGGCCGTCGATGCTTTCGACGTTTCCCCAGACACAGTCAGGCAGCTCGCCAGATCCTCCCCCATCCTGGTCGATATAGAGCTGCCGCGATTCGTAATCGCCGTCTCCCCAAAAATGTTCGGAATGGCCCGCATGTTCGAACTCGAAGGACAAACCACGCGCCCCAATCTGCACGTAGTTCAATCGCTAGAAGCAGTCTGCGTAATCCTCGGAATAAAAGACCCGCACTTCGACCCAATCTAATCGCTAACCGCTGCTGAAATTCTTTCTCTTCCCGTAGGGCCCGTGCTTTACGCCGGGCCAGCGTGGTTCATCGCGCAAGCGTCACCCGCGCTATTTCCTCCACCCATGAAACCACATATACCCAATCGTGAATAAAAATCCCGCGTTATACCCAGGATTCAAATTCCCCAAATTCGCATTCGAATGATGAAACTCAATAAACTCAATCGCCACCGCCTGCCCAGGCTTGGTAAAAATATTCACCCCAGCCGCTCCCTGCGGCGTGAAATTCACCGCCGAAGTAGGCCCTGGCGGCAATTTCTGCGTACCGAAAAGAATTCCCCCGCCCAGCTGCCCGTACGGCGAAACGCGGTGCCATCCTTTAAAATTCCACCGCAAAATAATCGGCATGACATTGACGGCGTGAACGTTCCCGTTGAACGGCGTCCTGACCTCGTAAAACGGCCGTATTTCCGCCAGCATTTCGAAATTTCCGCGCAACCCCCCAGGCCCATGATCGTCGGTGAGCACGCGCCCGATCCGCACTCCGCCTAAGAGAAAACTCGTATCCGCGTCATGGCCCATGCCCAGCCCGCCGCCAAAAAATCCGCCCAGCTCCCAAGATCCATAATGAATCGACTGCGTAGGCAAACTCTCAAAATCCCGCGCCGGCGCTGTCATCGTCGCGCTCGATGAAGCCGCCGCCGGCGCCGCCCCAGAATCCTGCCCTCGCGCCGCAACAGGAACGGCCAGCAACATTCCAAGAATCAATACGCTACGCAAATGTTTTGCTATCAAGTTCAGTTCACCCAAATGTTGGATTAACTGCGGCAGGCGCACAAATCCAGCCATGACTTCCAAGCCGTGCCCTCCCCCGTTCCCCGCGAAGGAGTCGAGCGTAAGGCACCCCAGCGCAACCAGTCAAGATTAGCGTGCCAAATAAGTAGGGGCGGGGCTGCGCCCTTCAGTCCCGCCCGCTGTGGCAGTGGGTTTTGACTCGTAGCTTATTTTTTTGGTTTTGGAGTGCGCTCGGATTTGTCGCCCCGAAGCCGCTTCCGCGTAGCGCAGGCAGCCTGCCGGCGTTTTTGACTTCTCCGGCGCCGCCGAGCTCACCGCGACGCACACGGCCAGGCACTCGCGGGCGCGGCAAGTGCCTTCGTCGGTCCAGTCATCATACGTAAATCATTAAGACCGATAAGTCCGACGTCTCGAACGCGAACCACCCCAGCCCGGCCCATCGCCCTATGATAGAATCCGGCGCTGAAACTTCCCCACGCTTCCCACAGTCTATGTATCTGGAGGATCGAAAATGACCGACAACGAACATCCGGACCACGCACAACTAACGACGTTGCTCGAAGAAGCCAAAGCCCTCAATCTCACCATGTTCCCCGACCAGCAAAAAGTATGGGTCGCGGAAAGCCCCCTAGCCCAGGAAATCAAATCCATTCTAGCGAAGCACCCCGAATACTACGCCGAGGTTCGCGCCGCCGTAGGCAACGTGTTCCCCGAGCAAGCAGGAAAATCCAGCGCCTCAGCCTGAGCCTGGTAACGCGTCATCGCCAATGTACCGTAGGGGCGGCCCGCCAAGGCGGAGCCCCGCATTGGCCCTGGGTTCTGTAGGGGCGGGGGTTCACCTCCCGCCCGCACTGACCTTGGGTTTTTTATCTTCTGGAATTCTTCTCAATCACCAAGGGAATGTTTTTCAGGCAGCATGCGCTCATGAAGGATTCGAGTAATTAAAATGCCGCCTCCCCGCGTGCGATAAAAAATAACGTGCCTACCATGCTCCATGCGTCGCAAGCCGGCGCGAATCTCCTCACAGCTCCGTCCTAAGCCAGGATTCTTGGCCAGCGCCACGCAAAAATCTTCCAACTCCCCAAGATAGCTGGCGGCTTGCGCCTTGCCCCAGGTATGAAGCGTGTAATCGGCGATGCCAAGCAAATCACCCTCGGCCCGTCGCGAAAATCGAAGCACCCCCACGATTAGCGCGACGACTCCGAAAACCTCAACTTCTTGCGCACCCGCCGAAAAACGCCGTCCTTAGAAATCCCGCTAGCGTCGCCTTCATCAATCGCCGCCCGCAATGCCGCCAGCTTCGCCTCATACTCGCGTTCCTCGCGCTCTAAATTCCGCAATCCAGCACGCACAACTTCGCTGGCGTTTTCGTATCGCCCGGCCTTGATCTTTTTCGTCACAAAACGGTCAAGCTCATCGGTCAAATTCACGTTCCGCGTAGGCATGATGGCCACCCCTGTTGCTGGATTTGGGTCTCAGGATAAACTTATCAAGGTTGGCAAACTTTGCCAATAGCCGTATTCGCGTAGCGCAGGCAGCCTGCCGGCGTTTTTGACTTTCCTGAAGCCGCCGAGCTCCCCGCACCGCGATGGTTGCGCAGCCAGTCTGTCCCCCTCTCCACCTTCACTTCTTATTTGAGCAGAAACCTCGTAGTAGCTGACGAAAAATCGAAAGCACCGCACCCTGAGGTGTGACCTGATAGAATGTCGCCCCTATGGCCAAAATTACTTTTCTTGGTGCGGCAGGAACCGTTACCGGCTCGAAATATCTAATCGAAGCGGGCGGTAAAAAACTTTTGGTCGATTGCGGATTATTTCAGGGGCCGCATGAATTGACCGATCGCAATTGGCAGGCTTTGCCAATCGAGCCGGCGTCGATCGACTATGTCGTTCTGACCCACGCGCACATCGATCACACCGGCTACATTCCGCGCCTGGTGAAGGCGGGATATCGCGGGCCGTTCTATTGCAATCCCTCGACGCACGAGCTCTGCACCATCCTGCTTCTCGATTCGGCGCACTTGCAGGAGGAAGAAGCCCGCTTCGTGCAGCAGAAAGGATATTCGCGGCACAAGCCGGCATTGCCGCTTTACACCGTAGCCGAAGCGCAGACCGCCCTGAATCAATTTCGCGAAATTCCGCGCGTCGAGTGCTTTCAGATTAGCCCGGAGTTCGGCGTCTGTCCGCACGATGCCGGACACATTCTCGGCTCCACTTGGCTGGAGCTCACCATCACGGAAAATGGAAAGAAAACGCTCGTAGTTTTTTCCGGCGACGTGGGCCGCTACGATCAAGTGATCCTGAAAGATCCCGAGCCGCCCAGCCGCGCCGATTATTTGCTCTGTGAATCGACCTACGGCGATCGCGATCATCCGCCGGGCTCACCCGAAGCCGCTCTCGCCGATGTAATCAATCGCGTCGCGAAGCGCGGCGGATCCATCGTCGTGCCCGCTTTCGCCGTCGGCCGCATTCAGACCCTGATGTATTTTTTGAAGGAATTGCAGGATCAGAATAAAATTCCCTCGCTGCCGATTTACGTCGATAGCCCGATGGCCATCAGCGTCACCGATTTGTACGAACGTCACAAAGAGGATCACGATGTCGATTTTTCGCGCGAAGAAGCCGCCCATCGCGATCCGCTGAATGTCGCCAACGTGCACATGACGCGCTCCGTGGAGGATTCGAAAAAAATCAATGATGTCGTGGCGCCGTGCATCATTCTTTCGGCGAGCGGCATGGCCACCGGCGGCCGCGTCCTTCATCACCTGGCCAAACGCTTGCCGGATTCGCGCAGCGCGGTGCTGATCGTAGGCTTTCAAGCCGAGGGCACGCTGGGCCGTCAAATTGAAGACGGCTCGAAGCTGGTGAAAATTTTCGGCGACATGGTGCCGGTGCGCGCCGAGGTAGTGGATTTGCCCCAGCTTTCCGCCCACGCCGGACGCAGCGAATTGCTACGCTGGCTCTCGGGAATCAAGACGCCGCCGAAAATGACTTTCCTGGTGCATGGCGAGCCGGCCGCCCTCGAATCGTTTCGCGGCGCCGTGGACGCGACTTATCACTGGCCGGTGCAAGTGGCTGGGTATCTGAAGACGTTTGAATTTAATTTGTAGCACAGAGCTGCTGAAAAAACCGCGCCGCTGTCATCCCGAACCCGCCTACGTAGGGGCCGGGGTTTACGACCGGCCCGCTGTAGCCTTGGGTTTTCGCCTTCGACTTTTCGCCGCCGGCGCTACTTCGCGGCCATCGCAGGAACTTCTTCCGCCCGCAATCCGATCACAAACATCGCATGCGGCGCCACCCGCCCCCAGCGCACCACATCCCAACCGGCGCGAATAAAATTCACATGGGGCAAAAAGCTAAGATCCAGTATCTGCCGCGTGTCGCCGCGGTAAAATCGCTGCGGAATCTTCAAAATCGGCTTGGCTCCGAAATCCTGGCCGTCCGCCGACGCCCAGATCGAAACATCCAGCGACTCCTGCTCGATCTGATCGTAAATTTCAAGCGTGCACAAATAAGTGCGCGCGCCGCTCGAACGCACATCGACAGCCGCGCCGTGCCCGTTTGCAGTCACGCGCGTTTGCGCCGGAATCAGTTCGAGCGTCGTTGCCATCCGTTTCCTCTCGTGGGCAGCGGGCGAATTCTAGCACACTGCGGAGGCCGGCTGAACTTACTGATTAAGGCCGGCGGGCTTGGATTGTACTGGTTACGGATTTGGTCGTGCGGTCGTAGCGGTGCGCTTCAGCCCAGCATCCGTCGGCAGAACCGCCGGCGCTACTTCAGCTTCGAAAGTCGTTCGTCCGCGGCTGCCAGCGTTTTTTCCGTTTTGCAGAAAGTGAAGCGCAGATGTTGGCTGCCTTCGGCGGGATTGTTGTAGAAACTCGAGCCCGGGACGGCAGCCACCCCGATTTCCTTCACCAGATATTTCGCGAACTCCACATCGTTGGGAAAATCGAAAGCCGCGATGTCGGTCATGATGTAGTAAGCGCCGCGCGGAGTGAAGCATTGAAATCCGGCATTGTCGAGAATGGTCAGCAATCGGTCGCGGCGAATCAAATAATCTTCGGCAAGCTGCTTGTAATAGGCATCGGGAAAACGCAACGCCACGGCCCCCGCCTCTTGCAGCGGCGCCGCGGCGCCTACCGTCAGAAAATCGTGAACTTTGCGAATCGCGTTGGTCACTTCAGCAGGAGCGATGGCCCAACCCACGCGCCAGCCGGTCACGCTATAAGTTTTTGAAAGCGCGTTAATCGTAATCGTGCGATCGCGCAGGCCGTCGATAGTCGCGGGCGAAATGTGCTCCGCGCCGTCGTACACCATGTGCTCGTAAATCTCGTCGGTGATGCAGTAAGCATTCCAGCGCACGCACAAATCGCGAATCGTTTCGATCTCCGCCCGCGTGAAAACTTTCCCCGTAGGATTATTCGGCGTATTCAGAATGATGGCTTTGGTCGCCGGACCGAAAGCCGCTGCCAATTCATCGGGATCGAAAGTCCAATCGGGCGGTCGCAGCTTGACGAAGCGCGGCGTGGCGCCCGAGAGAATCGCGTCCGGCCCATAATTTTCATAGAACGGCTCGAAGACCACCACTTCATCGCCGGGATTGATGATCGCCATCATCGAGGACATCATCGCTTCCGTCGAGCCGCAGCAAACGGTGATTTCGCGTTCCGGATCGATTTCGATTCCCTGCACGCGCGCAAATTTCTCGCCGATGGCATTGCGGAGATTTTTTGCGCCCCAAGTAATCGCGTATTGATTGATGTCCGCGGAGATGGCCATGCGCGCCGCTTCTTTGATTTCTCGCGGCGCCGCGAAATCCGGAAAGCCCTGCGAAAGATTCACGGCGTTGTACTTCATCGCCAGCCGCGTCATCTCGCGAATCACGGATTCGGTGAATTGCTCGGCTTTATGGGAAAGCCGCGCGCTCGATTCCGCCCGGCCGGGCGTCGGCGCGCTCATTGGTGGCGTCTCCGCGACGGCTTTTTCGCAGGCGCCGCCGCCGCGCTAGCGGCCTGGCCGGAACCGGGAGCGGAATAAAGCCGGCGATAGATCGCAGCATTGCGCAAAACAATTTGTACATACTCGCGCGTTTCGGTGAACGGAATGGTATCCACGAATTCAGCGGCCTCCGCGAAATTTTGTCCGGCTTTCCAGCTTCCCACGCGATCTTCTCCGGCGTTATAGGCTGCCAGCGCCGCTTCCACGCTGCCCCAAGTCTTGATCAGGTCCGCGAGATAAACGGTGCCGAGATGAAGATTGTACTCCGGGTCGGTAAGCCGCGCGCGCGAATATCCCATGCGCTGCTGGCGCGCCAGCAGACGCGCGGTTTTCGGCAGCAGTTGCATCAGGCCATAAGCATTGGCGTGCGAAACCGCATTCGCTTCCCACGCGGATTCCTGGCGCGTCAGTCCGGCAGCAAGCATGGGATCAACATTCGCGTGTGCGGCCGCAGCGCGCAAAGCCTTTTCATACGGCAGAGGAAACGCCGCGATCCAAACTTCGCGCGGAACATCTTCAAAGCGCCGCGCTTCGAGCCCCGGATAAATCAGGCGCGCGGTGGTCATCGAGAGTGCATAGTGTCCAGCTTTGGCGGCTTCTTGCGCGGCTTCGAGCAGAAGTCGCGGCTCGCCAGTGGCGGCATAGGCGGCACGTAGTTCGAGTTCGGCCGATGAATCAAATGCAATCGTGCGCAGCGAATCGGCGCGCTCCTGCCGATTTTCAGCGGCAGCAGGAATCGTATCGCTCACCGCCATCGCCGGCGGCGGTGGCACAATGCGGCTCAGCGCGTCGACCGGGGTAACCGCGCCGCGTCCGAGATCCTGAAGGCGCGCGACGGCCAGACCGCCAAAATAAGTCTGCGGAAAACGCTCGCGCAGCTTGCCGAAATAGGCGCGCGCGAGCGGCGTGTCGCCGGATTTTTCGGCTTGGCGGCCGAGCCAATAAAGATTGTCGGTAATGTAGGCGGAATTGGGAAAGCGTTCGAGCTGCTGCTGCAGCAAAACTTTAGCTTCGGCTTTGCGCTCGAGATAGGCGGTCCACACCACGCGCCAATTTGCCGTGCCGGCATCCGCGCTTCCCGGAAATCCATCGGCCACGCGCGCATAAAAAGACGACGCGCGATCGCGATCCAGCTGCACCCAGTAATAATTTCCGGCAGCAAAGAGTGCCAATTCGGCCCAACGGCTTTTTGGCGCACGCGCCGTAATCGTATCGACCGCTCCCAGCAAGGATGCTTCCGATATCGTCGCGCGACGAGCCTGCGAAATGGAATAGAGTCGCTCCGCGTCCGATTCAGGATCGGCCACCGTCAAATCGGTGAGCGCGCTCATCGGCGCGCCCAGCGCCACGCGGCACTGCGCGATCCGCAAATTCGCGCGATCGCGATCCGATCCCAGCGTGAGCTGCGGCAGCAGTTCGATATAAGCTTCGCGCGTCTGATACCACTCTTTCGAAGCATAGAGCGCTTCGGCGCGCGCAATGCGCGTATCGAGCGGCACCGCGGGAAAATCAGCACCGAGTTTTCCGCGCAGCAAATCGGCTTTCGAAGCGGCTTCGTGAGCAGGAGAGCTGGTCGGGAATTTATAGGCAACCGCCAGATAGTCGCGGGCGGCGGTTTGAAATTGGCCGGCCGCTTCGAAAGCGCGAGCCCGCATGAAAAGCAGATCCGGCTTGGTTTCCGTTTGCGAATAAGCCGCGAGCGCGTCGAGAATTTCCTGCGGCTGCGATGATGCGAGCGCAGATTCGCCGAGCGACGCGAGCGCCTGCTCGGTCATCACCGAATCCGGAAACTCGTGCCGCAGCCGCTTCAAACTCGCGATCGCCTGCGGGTCATGCTTGAGCGCGCGATCGGTTTCCGCCCGCCAATAAAGAATGTAATCTTCAAGCAGCGGATCGCCTTCCGCTTTGTCGAGCCACACGCGCGCCTTCGCGTAATTCCCTTTCGAGAAATCGTAATAACCCAGCGCAAGCGCCGCGCGTTGGCTTAGCGTTCCGGATTTCTTGGCGGAGGCGAGCGTACTCAGACTGGCATAAGCCGATGAAGGATTTCGATCTTTCAGCGCGCGCGACCAGGTTTCCAGTTGCTCCGTCGCGGCGGTATTCTTCACCGGCTCGCCCGTCGCGGCGTATGCAGCGGCGGAAAAAGAACCAAGCGTCATCGCCGCGGCCAAAAACACGCCTGCGACGATCCCCCCAATTCTGGCTTTCATCGTAATCGTAAGTGTACTGCTAGCGCCGGACCGGCGAAGGATACGGATATGCGCCGAGGGCTTCGGGGTCGCCGTCCGCCAAAATCGCCACCATCCAATCATAGAAATAATCGACGGGCTGATCCTGAAGGGCTTTGAAGCGGCGATCGTATTCCTTGCGCGCCTTGTCCAAATCGTCTTTCAGGCGGATGCAAATATCGCGGTTCTCGCGGGCGGCGCGCACATCTTTCGGCCGCAGCATCTTGATATCTTGCATGGCCACTTTGGCGACGCGTTTCGCTCGGCGATGCATTTCCTGCGCCTCGGCGGAGAGCGCCGTCACGTCGAAGGCAGCCGGCGCCTGCGGTTCCGGTGCTGGTGCAGCGTGCGCAGCTTCGTGCGCGACGTGCTCTGGCGCCGCGGCCGGCGCATGCAATGTTTCGGCGGCAATTTCCGCCTCGATCGCGGGCGGCAGTGGAGTTTCGGCTACCGGAGTTCCAGCGACCAGCGGCGAACCTTCGGCAATCTCGTCTTCGATAGCTGCTTCTTCGGCTTCTTCCTCTTCGATTTCTTCGGGCTGCGCTTTTGCCGCGGGAGCGGCGCCTGCGGCCGCAGCGGCCAGCATTTCAGCAGCAGCCTGCGCGCTGCCGGAATTGCGCTCAGCAGGGCGCAGCGCCAAGGTTACGAAATTCGTGAGCACGCCAAGTCCCGCAGACAGCGACGCAGACGCAGCTTGCGCCCGCAACATCGCGGGAATCGCATTCGCCACGCGGCTCGACGCGCACGCCGCCGTCAAGTCGCCATAAGCGTGCTGCAATTCTTCCACCGCGCGTTGCAGCGGCGCGAGATTATCACGCAGCGCCCGCGCTACCGCCTCTTCCAGCGGATTTTCCGCGGCGCCATGAGCAACCGGTTTGTTAGATTTCGCCATAGTCAAACGTAGCTACTCTGAATTATGGAAACCGCACCGCACAGTGTCAACTGAGTTTCGGGGGGTGCGTTCCTGAGGGACGATGGTTAGGGTGATTCCCTACCTCTCGGCAATACGCCGCGCGGGAGAACCTGCGTGATGACCGCAATGATTTTCCAGGGCACATTTGCTTTCGTAGGGGCCGGGGTTTACGACCGGCCCGGTCTGGCCCTAGGTTTTCGTCTTTTTTCCGCGACCTCTGTAGCCGCCAAGGTTTTGTTTTCCGCGCGAGATCGTGTCATCGTGCGGATCCCGGCTTCTGCGCAAGGACTTGGTATTGCGCCCCGAGCGGGAATTTGGCCAGCAGCTTCTCTAAAGGCCGGAAGAATTTCAGGAAACGTGGAAAAACGAAAGCATAGTCAGTCCGCAAAATTTCAAACCCTGCCGCCAGCAAAAGACGGCGAGCCTGCCGCGGCGTCAAGGTGATCGCGTCCTTATCGAACACGCAATGCGCCATCACATAGCGCGTCCCAGGATTCCACGCGAAATTCTCCCACAGCGCAAAAATCCCGCCGGGACGCAACGCGTCATGAACGTACTTCGCGGCCGCCAGCCGTTGGTCCAGCGGAATGTGATGGAAGACTCCATTGCAGTAAGCAAGATCGAGCGAAGCATCAGGCTGGTAATCGCGCATAAGAAAAAAACTACAACGCTGCGAACTTTCTCGAGCCCGCGCCAATTCGATCGACCGCGGCGAGACGTCCACTCCAATCGTCTGCGCCAACCCAAATTGCTCCGCGAGCAAAGGCGAAGTGCTGCCCACGCCGCAGCCGTAATCGAGTCCCCGTTGCGGCGCAAATTTGAAATCGCGCAAACAGCGCTCAAGCCACGCAACGCGGCCCTTGGCATAGAACATCCGGTCTTCGCCGGAAAACTCCAGCGCCGCCGCCAAGCTCGCGTCGTAATCGTCAGCATATCGGTCGAAGCTCGGCTGATCGCTCATTCAAGGAAGACTGATCGCGCGCGCGCACGAAGGCAAAGCGAATGCATCAGCGCCGCAATTTTCAAATGAACTCATCTCCTACGCGCTTTGTAGGCGTTTCAGTGCTGCCCCGTTTATCCGCTGAGTCTTCTTCTTCCGGCAGCAGTTAGACGCTCAGTCTTCGTTTTCCGGTGGCAGCCTTCTGCCTCAGCAGGGGGAGGAGCACTTTAGTGCTCCGAAGAACGCCTACGATTATCAATGCGCTTTAGCGCTGGGCTCGGAAGGCGACGCTTGCGCCGCGACCGGGAATTGACCCGACTCAACGGTTTCTTCATTCCGCCGACGCCGTCAAATCGATACTAGTCCTGCCGCTTCAACTCGTAGTCACCAATATAAGTATCCCGGCTAATCCCCAGCATACTCAGAAAGAATGACGAAAAAATTAATTGCACGCCCAGAAAAAACCACAACGACCAAAACAAAACCGCGCGCACTTCATTCAAGGCTCCAAAATCGCTGCGAGCCCATTGCGCAAACACCGAAGCATCGCCCACAAATCCCACCAGCGCCAGCAAAGCCCCGAGCAACAAACCATGCTCGAGCTTCACGCGCCGCAACATGCGCTTCAGCGAAACAGGATTTCTGTCGAAGCGCTCCGCATAGCTGAAAACCTTGGCAAAAAATCCGATGCAGATAATTTGCACGCCAAGCAAAGTGAAAATCACGCCGAAGATCATAGTGTGGATGTCGAGCACAATGTGCGGCGTCAAATGGCGCGGCCCGGGAAATAGCCAAAAGACGATCGCCAACCCCAACGCCACCAGCACCGCGCCCGGCAGCAAAAACAGCCAGTTCGGAGCAAACAACAACATGAAGCGCAGATTTCGCCAGCCATCGCTCACAGTTTTCAAGTGCGGCGCGCGGCCGCGCTTGTCGGGCCAGAGGGTAATCGGAATTTCGGTCATGCGCGCCCCAGCCTTCGCCGCTTTGATCACGAATTCCGGGCCCCATTCCATTCCGCTGGTCCGCACATCGATGCGATCGTGAATCTCGCGCGTAAATCCGCGCAAGCCGCACAAACAATCGCCGATCCCCGTCTTGAAAAATAAATTCATGACGGCGGTGAGCCCCGGATTGCCGATGTACTTATGGCTCCAAGGCATAGCGCCCCGCTCGATTCCTCCGCGAAAGCGGTTCCCCATCACCACGTCGTATCCTTCGCGCCATTTGGCAACGAATTGCGGCACCGCTGAAAAGTCGTAGCTATCGTCGGCATCGCCCATGATAATGAATCGCCCGCGCGCCGCGGCAATGCCTGCACGCAAAGCATTGCCATAACCACGCGCGCTCACGCGAATCACTCGCGCCCCAAGCTGCTGCGCAATTTCCGGCGAGGAATCCGTCGACCCATTATCCGCGACGATCACTTCCCCCTTGATGCCGGAGACGTCGAACGACTTGAGAGCCTTCCCGATGCAAATTCCCAACGAATTCGCTTCGTTCAAGCACGGAATCACCACAGAAACTTCCACGGCCTCAGCCGCATTTGCCTCCGGCCGCGCAACAGCATGCGTAGCGATTCGCGATTCAAGGTCCATAGCCATTCAACAGGTTGGAGGAAAACATCCTAGCATGTCTCAGTGGTTGGCGACGGGCGGCGTGTCGACGAGCACCGGCTCGCTTTCAACCGTGGATTCGCAAGCGACCATCAGCTCATCTCATAAATATACTCAGCAAATTTTTCAGCCGGAGCCCCGTTTTTGTTGCGGCAGAACCGCAGAAACTTGGTGGCAGCCCCCTGCTTCAGCAGGGGGAGGAGCGCTTCAGCGCTACGGAAAAAGTCGCCTCTCGTGGATGCGCTTTAGCGCTGGCGAACGGAACACAGCCACCGCGCGAGTACAGATGCGTTTGCTTCGATTGACGCCCAAGCAAAAATCATCGAGCCGCCTGTGCTATTCTCCCGTGACCCCATATGCCGGAATGGCTATCCCGCCCGGATCCAATTCACGTTTACGCGTTCGCAGCTCTGGCAATTCTCGCGCTGCTGCTGCCGCGTCTCGGCGACGCAATCTTCGCGCCGATCGAGCGCTGGGGCGTACGGCTCGCGAATCGCAAATCGTTAGCGATCGTCGCGGCGGCAACGGCGGCCATCGTGTTACGCCTCAGCCTCGCGCCTTTCGGTCCGCTCGTCCCCATCCCGCACGTGCACGACGAAATGAGCTACCTGCTCGCCGCCGATACATTCGCTCACGGACGGCTCACCAATCCACCGCATGCGCTGCGAATTTTCTTCGACACGATTCACGTCAACCAGCTCCCGACGTACATGTCGAAATATCCGCCAGCCCAAGGTGCAGTGCTCGCCATCGGGCAACTTCTCGGCTCACCGTGGACCGGCGTGCTGCTCAGCGTCGCCGCAATGTGCGCGGCGATCGTATGGATGTTGCAGGGATGGATGCCCGCGCGCTGGGCGCTGCTCGGCGGCGTGCTGGTCGTAGCGCGTTATGCCGCCGGCAATTATTGGGTCGACAGCTACTGGGGCGGCGCCGTCGCGGCCACCGGCGGCGCGCTAGCACTGGGCGCAGTACCGCGCATCTTTCACCATCAACGCCCACGCGATGCGGTGATTCTCGGAATCGGCGCAGCAATTCTCGCGAACAGCCGCCCGTTCGAAGGCCTCTTTTTCTTTTTGCCCGTGGCGCTGGCGCTCGTCGTTTGGCTTGCCGGACGCCGCGCGCCATCGCTGCGCCTGCGTCTGCCGCGCATCGTGCTTCCGCTCGCATCCGTGCTGCTTCTCACCGGCGCGTTCATCGCCTATTACAATTGGCGCCTCACCGGACATGCGCTGCTCTTCCCGTACGTACTCAACAATCAGACTTATTCGAGCACCCCGAATTTCGTATGGCAAAACCTGCGGCCCTCGCTGCACTACTCCAACCCGCAATTCGAGGATTACTACAACCGGTGGATGCACGAAATCTTCGTGCAAACGCGCTTCCACGATTGGCGCAGCGGCCTCGCAAACGAATATCAATCCAAAGTCCAGGCATTTCAGAAATATTTCTTACCGATCGAATTTCTCGCGCCGCTGGTAGCCGCATTTCCATGGCTCGTTCGCGATCGGAAATTCTGGCGGCTATTCGCCCCTGCAGCGGTCTGTTTCGCAGCTCTCACCACTGTAGTCTGGTTCGAGCCACACTACGCCGCTCCACTCCTGGGTGCATTGATCGCAATCTTCGTGCAAGCGCTACGCCACATTCGTCAATGGAATTGGCGCGGCCGCCCCATCGGAATCGGCCTCACGCGCGCCATCGTGATTTTTGTGCTGGCCACAGCTCCAGCGCGGATCGCGGCATCCTTCCGCGAAGCCGCCGCGGACCCCAGCATTCAGCAAATGGCCTATCGCGTTCAACTCACGAAGCAACTGGAAGCCTCGCCCGGTGAACATCTCGTTCTCGTGCACTACGACGAAGGGCACGATGTCGGCCAGGAATGGGTCTACGACCCCGCAGACATCGACCACGCCAAAGTAGTCTGGGCCCGAGAGATTGCCGGCGTGGACAGCGGCCCGCTGCTCGAGTACTTTCGCGGCCGGAAATTCTGGATCGTTGACGCCGACGCCGAGCCGCCGCAACTTCGAGAACTCTCACCGTAGTTTCTGAGCTGGCTCTGTTCGGGCAGAAATCCACACACGAGAACTTGCCGAGAATATTGTCCAGGCTCATAATACGCGCCAGCTTTTTCGGGGTTTGGCAAAAGCTCACAAATGCTTGGGGGCCCTATGAGTCATGGGCGATGCACGCTCGCAATCGCCGTTGTGGTGTTGCTCGGTTTTTCCTCAGCTTGTTCTTCCGGAACGAAATCGTCCTCTGAACCGCCGCCACCTCCGCCGGTAGTTTCAATTTCGATTTCGCCGCTCACGGCGGCTGTCGGTACGGACGGCACCACCACGCTGCAGGTTACGTTGACGAACGATACTTCGGTGACGTGGACCGTGAACGGCGTCGCGAACGGAAACGACACCGTCGGCACCATTAGCACGCTCGATTTGGCAGCTACTTATTCCGCCCCGCCGGGAAATGCCGGTTTGGTCGCAACCATCACCGCCACTAGCGTCGCCGACACCACCAAATCCGCCTCCGCGACGGTTTACGTAGTGCCGCCGGGATCCGTGACCGCGACCGGGAATACCCTGGTGGCCAGCTACAGCATCACGCCGCCGAGCAACGCCCAAGTTTCCGTGCAGTTCGGACTGGACACCACCTACGGTCGAGCAACTTCGATGCAGCCAGTGCCGCAGGGGGGTGGAACTGTCAGCACATTCGTGGCGGGCATGCTCGCGACGACTCTCTATCACATGCAGGCCATCGTAACTTTTCAGGATGGCACGCAGTACTTTGATACCGACCAAACTTTTACAACCGGAGCGGTTCCGGCGAATCACGCGAAGGTTGCGCTGTCCGCGACGACGACTCCGGGGATGACTCCGCAATCCGGAATCGAATTGCTGGACCTGGTGACCGCGGGCGCTGAAGCCACAGATCTGCAAGGCAATATCATCTGGTATTACAACGGCACTCAGGTCGGTGGCACGATTCTTCAGCCCATTCGCCCCCTCCGCAATGGCCATTTTCTCCTGGTGCTTGCCCCGAATTCTGCCGTCCCGCTCTCGGGTCCGCCCTTGACCCCCGCCATCACCAATGAAATTCGCGAAATTGATCTCGCCGGCAACACCATTCAGAGCTTGAACGTCACCGATCTGAATACCCGCCTTGTGAACGCGGGTTTCACTCTGAATGCTCTGGTGATCCATCACGACATCCTCGAGCTTCCCAATGGTCACTGGGTTTTCCTCGTTAATTCGACTCAGGATTTTACAAACTTGACGGGATTGCCCGGCACGACCACGGTTCTGGGAGACGCAATCGTCGAGGTCGATAAGAATCTCAATCCCGTTTGGGTCTGGAACACTTTTGACCATCTGGATGTGAATCGCCATCCGTTTTCGTTTCCCGATTGGACGCATGCGAACGCGCTGCTCTATACCAGTGACGGCGATTTACTGCTCTCCATTCGCCATCAGAACTGGATCATCAAGATTGACTACAAGAACGGACACGGTACCGGAGACATTCTCTGGCATCTCGGCCAGGGCGGCGAATTCACTCTGGTAGGGGGCACCGATCCCACGGATTGGTCTTACGCTCAGCACGGCCCTGCTTTTTTTGGGCAGGCCTCCGCCGGGGTGTTTGACCTCGGTGTCATGGACAATGGCGACGATCGCCTTTTTCCCGCAAACGCGACGTGCCAGCAAGCGGGATTCACGACCTGCCCGTTCACGACCGTGCCGATTTACCATATCGATGAATCCGCGCTGACCGCCACGCTGGTATTCCACGACGTCCTCTCGCAGTATTCCTTCTTCGGCGGCGACGTCGTGTCCCTCGCGAACGGCAACGTCGAGTACGATCTCTGCGCTGATCCCAGCATTACGCCTCAGCCCGGCTCCTCCGTCTGGGAAGTCACGCAGGTTTCCAGCCCCGCGGTGGTCTGGATGATGACCCTCGCCGGGGACAACGCCTATCGCATGTTCCGCCAGGGCAGCCTTTATCCGGGCGTGCAATGGTAGTGCCGCGGCGCGCGCAAAACTTCAGAGCTACATTTGCGCCGAGGCAATTCAAAAAACTCGCCGCTAATCTTTCGCCTCAGCGACAAACTCTGGTTGCAGGGAGCAGCAGCATGAAAAAGAATTTCATCAGCGCCATTTTTTGCTTGGCAGTTTTGTCTTTCGTGGGCGGTTGCTCCTCTTCCGGATCCTCCAACAGCATGACTCCCCCTCCTCCTCCGCCTCCGGCCGTGAGCATTTCCGTTTCGCCGCTGACCGGAGCGGTCGCGACCGGCGCATCAACCATGTTGCAGGCCACCCTCATGAACGATACCGCGGCGACTTGGAGCGTCAACGGCGTTGCCAATGGAGATGACACCGTCGGCACGATTACCACGCAAGGTTTGCAAGCCACCTATACCGCCCCGCCGGGACCCACCGGCTTGGTCGCAACCATTACGGCAACCAGCGTCGCCGATACCACCAAGTCCGCCTCCGCGACAGTCTACGTCGTGCCGCCAGGAACCATAACGGCCACCGGCAATGCCTTAGTGGCCTCCTACAGCATCACGCCGCCAAGCGATGCACAGCTCTTCGTTCAATTCGGCGTCGATACCACCTACGGCCGCGCCACTTCGCAGCAGCCCACACCGCAAGGAGGCGGCCCGGTCAGCACCTTCGTCGCCGGCATGCACGCTTCCACGCTTTATCACATGCAGGGAGTCCTGCAATTCTCCGACGGCACGCAATTCCTCGATGCCGATCAGACTTTCACCACCGGCGCTCTGCCGGGCAATATTCATCCGATGATCGCCGCAACCACAACTCCGGGGATGACCCCGCAACCCGGAATTGAAATGCTCGATTTACTGGACATCGGCGGTTCTCCTGTCGCCGCGGATTTAGACGGCAGCATCATCTGGTATTACCAATTCACCTCCACGAACGGCACGCTAGTCCAGCCGATTCGCCCATTGCGAAACGGTCACTTCTTGCTGGTTTTGGCGCCCAACTCAGCCGATCCGCTCACCGGGCCACAACCAACACCAAGCACGACCAATGAACTGCGCGAGATCGATTTGGCCGGCAATACCATCAAATCGCTCAGCATTACCGACCTGGACACGCGCTTGACCAATGCCGGCTTCAATCTCAATGCCCTGATTGTGCATCACGAAGTAATCGAACTCCCCAACGGGCACTGGATCTTTCTAGTCTGCCTCACAAAGGATTTTACAGATCTACCGGGATTTCCGGGGGTGACCACCGTCCTGGGCGACGCAATCATCGATGTGGACACCAATTTAAATCCCGTTTGGGTCTGGAATTCGTTTGATCACTTGGACGTAAACCGTCACCCGTTCTCATTTCCCGATTGGACGCATTCGAACGCCCTGCTTTATACCGGCGACGGCAATTTGCTTCTCTCCATGCGTCATCAAAATTGGATCATCAAGATCGACTACAAAAATGGACAGGGCGCCGGCGATATTCTCTGGCATCTCGGCGAACAGGGCGATTTCACTCTGCTCGGCGGCACCGATCCGACGGACTGGACCTACGCCCAACATGGGCCTGCATTTTTCAGCCGCGGCACCTCCGGCGTCTTCGATCTGGGTGTGATGGACAATGGCGACGATCGCATCTATCCCAATAGCGAGACCTGCGCGGCGGCGGGCTTCACCGTTTGTCCATTTACAACCGTTCCCATCTACCATATCGATGAACACGCCATGACCGCCACGCTCGTCTTCCACGACGTCCTTTCCCAATTCTCATCTTTTGGCGGCAACGTAACCTCGCTCGCCAATGGCAATGTCGAGTTCGATCTCTGTTCGGTTCCCACTCCGTCGTTTCCCACGGCGGCCCAAGCGGTTGAAGTAACCCGCGACGCGATTCCGCAGGTCGTCTGGGAAATGAATGTTACCGGGCAAGATGGCTATCGCATTTTCCGACTCCCCAGCCTTTATCCCGGAGTGCAATGGCCATAGGAATTCGAAGCATGCTCGCAGCGATTCTTTTGTTTTAGCGGCAAACTTTGGTTGCAGGGAGCAGCAGCATGAAAAAGAATTTCATCGGCGCCATTTTTTGCTTGGCAGTTTTGTCTTTCGTGGGCGGTTGCTCCTCTTCCGGATCCTCCAACAGCATGACTCCCCCTCCTCCTCCGCCTCCCGCCGTGTCGATTTCGATTTCGCCGCTCACGGCGGCTGTCGGTACGGACGGCACCACCACGCTGCAGGTTACGTTGACGAACGATACTTCGGTGACGTGGACCGTGAACGGCGTCGCGAACGGAAACGACACCGTCGGCACCATTAGCACGCTCGATTTGGCAGCTACTTATTCCGCCCCGCCGGGAAATACCGGCTTGGTTGCCACCATCACCGCCACCAGCGTCGCCGATACCACCAAGTCCGCCTCCGCGACGGTCTACGTGGTGCCGCCAGGAACCATAACGGTCACCGGCAATGCCTTAGTGGCCTCCTACAGCATCACGCCGCCAAGCGACGCACAACTCTTCGTTCAATTCGGCGTCGATACCACCTACGGCCGCGCCACTTCGCAGCAGCCCACACCGCAAGGAGGCGGCCCGGTCAGCACCTTCGTCGCCGGCATGCACGCTTCCACGCTCTATCACATGCAAGGAGTCCTGCAATTCTCCGACGGCACGCAATTCCTCGATGCCGATCAGACTTTCACCACCGGCGCTCTGCCCTCCAACGAGATGTCGCAGGTCTCCGCGACGACCACTCCGGGCATGACCCCGCAACCCGGTATCGAAATGCTAGACCTCATCGGCGTGGGCGGCACTCCCATCGCCACGGATCTCGACGGCAGCACCATCTGGTATTACGCCTTCACTTCAACTCCCGCCACCCTGGTGCAGCCCATTCGCATGCTTCCGAACGGTCACATGCTCCTGATTCTGGCTCCCAACTCCGGCGACATCATCACCGGCCCGCAGCCCACTCCCAACACCACCAACGAAGTCCGCGAAATTGATTTGGCCGGCAATACCATTAAGTCGCTGAACATGACCGATCTGAATACCAAATTGACCAACGCAGGCTTCTCCATCGATGCGCTCATCGTGCACCACGACGTGATCGCTCTCCCCAACGGCCATTGGATCTTTCTGGTCGACGTCACCAAAGACTTCACCGACCTCCCGGGATTCCCCGGCACCACCACCGTACTGGGAGATGCCATCGTCGATGTGGACGCCAATCTCAATCCCGTGTGGGTATGGAATTCCTTCGATCATTTGGATGTAAACCGCCATCCTCTAAACTTTCCCGATTGGACGCACTCCAATGCCCTGCTCTACACCGCGGATGGCAATTTACTCCTCTCCGTGCGCCACCAAAATTGGATCCTCAAGATCGACTACAAAAACGGACAGGGCGCCGGCGATATTCTCTGGCATCTCGGGTTTGGCGGCGACTTCACGCTAATGGGCGGGACGGACCCGACCGACTGGCAATGGGCGCAGCATGGCCCCGCATTTTTCGGCCGCAGCTCGTCCGGCGTGTTTGATCTCGGCGTCATGGATAATGGCGACGACCGCGCGTTTCCCAATGGAGCGAGCTGCACCGTCGCCGGCTTTCCCGTCTGCCCATTCTCGACGGTCCCCATCTTCCACATCGATGAAGCCGCCTTGACCGCCACCATCGTCTTCCACGATATTCCGGGTCAATACTCGAATTTCGGCGGCGATGTCGCGGCGCTCGACAATGGCAACGTGGAATTCGATCTCTGCGAAGATACGACCAATCCCGCCCCCACCGGGGCTGCAGTCTTCGAAGTCACTCGCAGCGCCAATCCCCAGGTCGTCTGGAAAATGAACGTCACCGGGCAGAACGGCTACCGCATCTACCGCCTGCCCAGCCTCTATCCCGGCGTCCAGTGGTGAACTGGTTTTGCCCCGCGCCTAAATGCTATCCTTAATCCAGGGGGCGACACGGTTTCGACGGAAGCTGTCGCGGCCTGAAGGCATGCCGGGCTTCACTTGCCCGTAATCGAGTGAAACAATACAACTGGCAACTCACAGTTGGCTCTCGCAGCCTAATTAAAAACTAGGCAGCGCGTCTCCTCCAGTGTCGCCCATGTGCTGGAGATGAGGCGTCACATAGTGGGCTGGCCGGCGCATTTCGGTCCGCAATTCGCCGGCGAGATCATCGGACTAGCCGCCCGCGTTTCTTGCCCGTACTGACCGCGAGCGGCGAACGCGCGGAGCGCCCGCAAGGGCCGTCCGCGAAATGAATGGGCTACGCATGTAGTCTTCTGGCAGCAAGGCTTCTCGGACGGGGGTTCGACTCCCCCCGCCTCCACCATCCTGGTTCTTTCGGCCCCGCATTTGACGTGGCCCTTTTTCGTAGGGGAGGGCCGGTGTCAGCCCTCCCGCGACGCCCGATGTTGGCGTCCCCGCGCGCGAACCCCAGCGCGGCCTTTGACTTTTCCTCGTGCAGTTGTCGCAGGCGCTGCGCGCAGCCATTCTCCGATCTTTGGTTTCGGGTGCCCGACTCTTCCCGGTATGAGGAAGGGTCGCGTTCTTCGGGCCTGTTTTTAGCTGCGTTTTCCTTTCGCAGGGTACCCGGGGTGTGTCCCGATTGTTTTGGCGCCCGTCCTTTGAAATCAATGACTTAGGCCCGACAAGAATATTTTAGTGTCCCGATTGTTTGTGCGCTGGCTCCTTGGTTCGCGGGGCGCTTGCCCCGACAAACCGGGAAGGATCAGGTACCCGGGGTGTGTCCCGATTGTTTTGGCGCCCGTCCTTTGAAATCAATGACTTAGGCCCTGCAAGAATATTTTAGTGTCCCGATTGTTTTGCGCTGGCTCCTTGGTTCGCGGGGCGCTTGATGGTGCATGGGCCGGCCGCGTGCGGCGGCGACGCAGGGGTTTCTGGTGCTCCTGCGGAGCGGGCCGCGTAGTTATTGTGAGGGTAGGTTGAGGGATAGGCAATGGTACGGTCAGGCTAGAACTAAATGCGAGTGCCGGGACAGATGCATTGGAATCCGGTGTAGCGAGGACGGGTGAGTCCCCGAAAGCGGAAAGAGAGAGAGAGCAAAGACGGAGTCGAAAGAAAGGCCGAAACCCCGACCCTTCCCGCAAACTGGGAAGAGTCGGGCAGCCGAAACCAAACATCGGAGAATGGCTGCGCCACCCGCCCACACGCCGCAGCAGTAGATCGTAAAGCCACGCCGAGTGCGTTCCTTCTTCAAAGGTAAGATGGATCGTTCCGCGCAACCCCTGCAGAAAATCAAGAATCGCGCCCGCGCGCGTGGCCAGCACGCATTGCATCACCAGATGACCTTCGGAATCCAACACCGCGGCCGAGATCGTCACTTGGTGGACATCCAAACCAACATATTTCACACTATCCATAGGGTGTTCCTTTCGTAAGGCGTCGGTTGACTGCTCAGCACAGCAACCGCAGCCTACTCCGAAAGGGGCGCCCTTTTATAATGCGTGGCCCAGCCTTTTCCGAAGCTTTTGAACTGGGTGGCCCAGCCTTTTCCGAAGCTTTTGAACTGGGTGCCCCATCCTTCCCGGTTTTAATTCACGGGAAGGGTGGGGTTCTTCGGCCCCGCATTTGATTTATCCGCAGTCGATTTTATGCTTTTTATTTTTTCCCCTCACCTCGGATCAATCCTGACCAATCCATCATTCCGACCCTCGTACCACAAGTAAGAGCTCCAAACCCAATCGCTGGCCGACACCACCAATCCGCGCGCCACAGGATTCAGATGCATGTATCGCAATTTTTCGCTTTTCTTCTTCTGGCTCCAAACATTGAAATCGTAAAACCGCCGCTGCCAAAACTGTGGTAGTGAATCCTCTCCTCCGAACTGAAACCGCATCTGCCCAGCAAAGCGCTTACGGCGCCGTTTGCGCATCTCCCGCGAGACGCGCTGCTTCAAAACCTGCAGCACCGTCGAAGGCGTAGACTTCACCGGCTCTCCAATCAAAAGATGAATGTGCTCCGGCATCACCACGAACCCCACGAGCGCAAATCTATAGGCATCGCGCACTTCGTCGAGAATTTTGACAAACAAATTCCGAGCGCGCATCGACCGCAGCAAAGGCAACCGCCGGTAACAACTCATCGTTATGAAGTGGAGATCGCCTTTGCCGTAATAACGTTTGAGTCCGCGAGGCATAAAATTGAGAGTCGATCGTCCCGCTTAGTTCCGACGGTGTAGCTTCTTCCGAAGGTATTGAATTGGGTGCCCCATCCTTCCCGGTTTTGGTTCATGGGAAGGGTGGGGCTCTTCGGCCCCGTTTTCGTCTCGCTTTTCGGTTGCGCTCTTTAAGTTTGCGGTCGTCCACATAACGAAATAACACCCAACCCAAAACCATAAACCAGGCCGAAAAGCCCCACCCTCGATAAACCCGAGGATGGGGCACCCACCCCAAAACCCTACGTCAAGAGCCAAGTCAACAGCTATACTGCTCCGTCAACACCGACGGTGTTATCATCCCTCAAAACGGAGCCGACGACTCAACCGGAGAATCCGGAGAAGGAAAAAGGGTGGGCCACAAGCCGAGCCTCCCGATCGCATCGTGCTGCTCTTGACCGCTGCCGCTATGACGGCAATCGCCTCTGGCCGCACAAAAACGCCGGCAGGCTGCCTGCGCTACGCGGATTGCCGCGTCGCTAGTATTCCCAGTAACCCGTCGGATCGGGTGCCTAATTCAAAACATCGGAGAAGGATGGGACAACTGCTCTAAGAAAAATGGAAGGCCGCGCTGGGGTTCGCGCGTGGGGACGCCAGCGGCGGGCGTCGCGGGAGGGCTGACACCGGCCCTCCCCTACGAAAAAGGGCCAGGTCAAATGCGGGGCCGAAGCACCCACATCAAAACCTTCGGGAAAGGCTGAGCCACCCGGCTAGAAACCGTTGGGTGGATGAAATGCCGATCATGTGACCTCCGCGACTCGTGAAATCCTCGTTTGGAGTATTTCGGGTACGGTGGGATTGGACGATATCAGGATTTGGGAGACGTGGCCAATCGCCTGAATGATCCAGCCACGGCGGGACCGAATTGCTCGCGCGGGAAAGGAGTGTCCGTTCTCCACGCGGCCGCACGAGCGTTGCGGCAGAAACTTATTTCGATTCTCGCTCGGGACTTTTGATCAGCGCGTTGCTCACTCCGTGAGTTTGCGCGGAATCTACGCCGCTGCCCTCGCGCACTACATAGAATTGATTGGCTGGCAGATCCTTGAGGATTTCCACGAGGCCGCTGGGCCAGCGAATTGCGATTTTATCGGCCTTCGCTGCGTCGCCAAGCCCGAGGTGCAGGCGCAAATCGCTCTGGGAGATATAGCCGTCGCCGCTGCGGACTTCCTTTTCGCGTTTGCCGGTGCCTTGCTCGATGGTGACTACGGCTCCCAGCGCGGCGCGGTTCGACTTCACTCCGACTAGTTTCAGGCTGACAAAATTTCCGACGGGCGCCGTGTTGTAGTAAAGCGCGGGAAGCTCGTTCATGTTATTTATGACGGCTTCTTCGCGCCCGTTATTGAAGAGATCGCCCAGAGCCATGCCGTGGGCGGCATGCGGCTCGTTCAAGACTGCTCCGGCCTGCGCCGTGATGTTCGCGAATTTGCCGTTGCGCAGATTGTAATAGGCGACTTTCGGCTCTCGATACGCGGTGCCCACGCCCTTTCCGTCCACGTCAGGATAGACGTGCCCGTTGGCGATCAAGATGCCGGGCCAGCCGCTGTTATCGAAATCGAAGAATTGCACGCCCCAGCCGAGCCATTGCAAGATGTGCCCGAGCCCCGCGGATTTGGTGACGTCGTCGAAGAGATTGTTACCGCGATTGAGAAAAAGCGTTGGGGTGTCGTCGCTGAAGTTGGTCTTCACGATGTCTTGTAGGCCGGAATGAGTGTAATCGTCGGCGGAGACGCCCATGCTTCCCTGCGGGGTGCCATCTTCGTTGTAAGCGACGCCTGAAGCTTTGGCGATTTCGGTAAATGTGCCGTCGTGATTGTTGTGATAGAGAAGGCTGGGAGTGGAGTCGCAGGCGACGTAAATATCCGGCCAGCCGTCGTGATCGAAGTCTGCCGTCAAAGATGTGAAGCCGTAGCAGCCGGAGGTGCGGCGAATTCCCGATTTCTCAGAGACGTCGGTGAAGGTGCCGTCTCCGTTGTTGTGATAGAGCGCGTTGACCGGGATCTTCAGGCCCTGCGGTCCACACAACACTTCCAAACCTTTCCAATGGCAGGATTGCGGTTGCCCCGGCTTCGGGATCTCGTTGTAGGCAAAATCGATGTAGCGCGAGACGAACAGGTCCACTTTTCCGTCGCGATCATAATCAAGGAAGCTGCAGCCCGTGTTCCATTCCGCTTGGGCGGTTTTTAGTCCTGCTTTTTCGCTGACGTCGGTGAATGTCCCGTCACCATTATTGTGGTAGAGAGAATTTTGGCCCCAGTACGTCACCAGAAGATCCAGGTTGCCGTCATTGTCGTAATCGCCGACGCAGCCGCCCTGCCCCCAGCCGACGCGAGCGAGCCCGGATTTTGTTGTGACATCGGTGAAGGTGCCGTCGTGGTTGTTGTGATAGAGATGCCCGGTGGGGCCCTCGCCGGCCGGGAATCCTTCCACGGTCGAGCCATTGGGAAGAAAAATGTCCGGCCAGCCATCATTGTCGTAGTCAAAAATGACGCTGCCGTTTCCGGTAGTCTCGATCACGTACTCTTTGTGTGTGTCGCTGCCGTAAACGTTTGGGGCGTTAACGCCGGCTTGTCGCGCGATGTCAACAAAATGCACTGGCGCGGGCGTCACGCCTGTGGCAGAAGAGTGCGTGGGATTGGAGTGCTGGCCGGCGTCTGTTCCCGCAACGGTTGCAGCTGCCAGGGCGGCAAAGACCAGAAAAAAAATCGGGGCTCGATTCATGGGTGGCCGTCGATTCTGATTTTGTGATTCGTCAAAACCACGTCGGGTGATGGAATTAGAAAATTGATTCGGTGCCGATCAACAATTCTGCTGCAACGCGCGGCCGTATTCAATTTTCCGTATCTCTTTGCGAGAGTGATTTTGTGAATCAGGGCTTGGGACAGGTTTATACCACATAGCAGACCCGGGGGCTCGTGCCACGGGAGGTGTCGAGACGAACCGGAATTTGATCAGGTCGCGGGGCGAAAACGGGGAATCAACGGTTGCCGTGGCGCGCCCCAAGGCATGGTAACCTCGCCGTAACAATTGTGCGCTAGTTTGGTTTACCCTGAGGCGGATATGTCGCGCAACGGATTCGTGGATCCCAACCTGTTTTTCAATCGGCATCTTTCCTGGTTGCAATTCAATGAACGGGTGCTGGAGGAGGCGCGCGATCCTGCCAACCCGGTTCTCGAACGCGTGAAATTTCTTGGGATTACCGCCAGCAATTTGGATGAGTTCGTCGAAGTGCGCGTGGCCGGGCTTTTGCAGCAGGTGGAACACGGGAATCATGACGCAGGGCCCGACGGCCGGACTCCGGAAAAAGTGCTGGGAGAATTGGCGGAGCGCATTCAGAAATTTGTGCGCGATCAGTATGAATGCTGGCGCGAGGAACTGGTGCCGCAGCTTGCTAAAGAATCGGTGCGCGTGCTTGGGCTTTCGGAGCTGGGCCCGGCGGCGCGGGAGCACATCGAGAAATTTTATGTATCGTCGGTTGAGCCGCTGCTTACGCCGGTGACCGTCGATCCCGCGCATCCGTTTCCGCATGTGCTGAATAAGGCTTTGTGCCTGGCTTTTTTGCTGCGGCGAAAGCGCCGGCGCTCGCAGGCGTATCTTGGTGTTGTGACCGTGCCTCGGGCTTTGCCGCGGCTAGTGCGGCTGCCTTCGCCCGAAGGCCGTGTAGACTATATTTTCCTTCACGACATCGTGCACGCGTTTGCGGAGCGTCTCTATCACGGCTACGAAGTGCTTTCGGCGGCGGCTTTTCGCGTGACTCGAAACAGCAATCTTTATCTTGAGGATGAAGAGTCGCGCAGCATTCTGGACACCGTGGATACGCAATTGCACCGGCGGCGCAAGGGCGAGGCCGTGCGTCTCGAGATCGAAGCGGGCGCCAATCAAGAAATTATCGATCGCCTCGAGTCGAATTTCCGGCTCACGCCATTTCAAGTCTTTCGGATCCAGGGGCCGATCAATCTGTCGCGTGTCTTTCATCTTTATGAAGAGACGCCGCGGCCGGATTTGAAATTCAAGCCCTTCACGCCTCGCGAGGTTGCGCTAAAGCCCGGGGCCGCCTCGATTTTCGAATTGATTCGCAAGCGCGATTTGCTTTTGCATCATCCCTACGATTCATATTCGACCGTGGTGCGCTTTATCGAGAGCGCGGCGCAGGATCCCAGCGTGCTCTCGATCAAGCAGACGCTGTATCGCACCAGCGAAAATTCTCCCATCGTCCGCGCGCTGATCGATGCCGCCGCTAAAAAAGAAGTCGCGGTGGTGGTGGAATTGAAGGCGCGCTTCGATGAGGCTTCGAATATTCGCTGGGCGCGCAATTTGCAGGAAGCCGGAGTGCAGGTTTACTACGGCGTGGTGGGATTGAAGACGCATTGCAAGCTGGCGCTGGTGGCGCGCCGAGAAGCAGACGGCCAGATTCGCCGCTACGCGCACATGGGCACGGGAAATTACAATCCTTTTACCGCGCGTTTTTATACCGACTTGAGTTTGCTGACCTCCGATCCGCACATCACGGGAGCGGTGCATCATGTGTTCGACTATCTGACGGCTTATGCCGAGCGGCGGGAATATACGCCGCTGTTTGTGGCGCCGCTGAATTTGGGAAAGAGCTGCTTGAGCCTGATCGCGCGGGAAACGGCGCACGCCAAGGCGGGACGTCCGGCTTCTCTGATCGCCAAAGTGAATGCGCTCCTCGACGAAGAAACGATTCAGGCGCTTTACCGGGCTTCGCAAGCCGGAGTGAAAATTGATTTGATCGTGCGCGGGGCTTGCGCGCTGCGGCCGGGCTTGCGCGGCATCAGCAGCGGCATTCGCGTGCGCAGCATTATCGGGAGATTTCTCGAGCACAGCCGCGTCTTCGTTTTTGGAAACGGCGGCAAGACCGAGATTTATTTAGGCAGCGCAGACTGGATGCACCGGAATATTTACGAGCGCGTGGAAGTGATGTTCCATTTGCGCAATCCGGTGCTCTGCGAGCAGGTGCTCGGAGAAGTGGTGGCGCCGTACATGGCCGACACCGAGAAAACCCGGTATTTGCAGCCGGATGGGAGCTATGTTCGTTCACGCGATGCGGGAGCGGCTTCGCGAGCACGCAATGGAATTCGATTCAATGCCCAGGAATATCTGCTAGGATTTGTGCAAGGCGAAGCCGCCGGGCCGGCAATTCCCCGATTGGGTTCGCTGCGAAAGATGCCCGCCGCAAAGAAAACTACCGAGCGGTCCGCTTAAGCAAATTGGCGCGACGTTCTCTAAAATAAACAATCCTCGAACACTGGCACGCATGTAGACGGTGAAACCGAAAATGACTATAATGACCATAGTGACTAATACGAGGTGCTTGATGGCTAGATCCAATGGAACATGGGCAGTCGCCAAAGCGAAAGCGCGATTCAGCGCGGTGATCGACTCGGCGCTCGCCGATGGCCCGCAGACGATTACAAAGCATGGGCGCAAAACCGTCGTCGTCGTGGCGGCGGACGAATGGGAGCGGAAGACCAAGCGCAAAGGCACCTTGTCGGAGTTTTTTGCCGCCTCCCCGCTCCGCGGTCTCGTGGTTCGCCCCCTGAAGCGCTCCCGCGATAAAGCGCGCAACATCAAACTGTGAATTATCTCCTGAACACCAACATCGTTTCTGAAGAGATCAAGCCGCGTCCGAATCCGAATGTCGTGCGCTGGATCGATGCGGCAGAGGAAGACTCTCTTTTCCTGAGCGTCATTACGTTTGCGGAGATTCGCAAGGGCATCGAGGACATCGGTCCCGGGCGGCGCCGCGATTTACTCACGGGGTGGCTTTATGAGGAACTCCCAATGAGGTTCGAACGGCGGATCCTGGATGTGAATCCGGAGGTGGCATTGGCTTGGGGAAGAATAATGGCTCGCAGCGATGCGCTGGGGGTGAATTTAAGGGCGATGGACGCTTTTTTTGCCGCCACCGCTGAAATTTATCAGCTGATGCTGGTGACACGGAACATCCGAAATTTCGCGAGGTTGAATATCGCGCTGGTGAATCCGTGGGATCAATGAGTTGAAGGAATGGCGCCGACGCGGTCCTAACTAGGCTCCAGATTGTGTTTCTCTGCTCTCTTTCCACGGGCAGTCGTGTCGAATTCAGTAGAAATTCTACGGCTTTTTCCTTTCAAGATTTTGTTTGGAGTTCCGCCCAGGTCGCTAGCTTGACCGTGTTCCGATTTTGGCTCGATCGTTTCTGCCGGAAGTATTTTCGATCCAACGCTTGCGAATCGTAACGGCGAGCGTGGCGATCACGTCAAAGGATGTGACGACTGACGAAATGCTCGGGAATCTTGACTCCATCGCTCGCCGCCACCATCTAATCTGCGATTGCTAACTGCGTGAAAACTCTGCTCCATACCATCGCTCATGCGTTCTTCCACGCCGGCGGGCTGGGCTTGCTCACTCTCGGAATCCTCGATTCGTCGCTGCTGGTTTTGCCGGTGGGCAACGATCTGCTCGTATTGGCGCTTTGCGCGCGATTTCCGCAGCGGGTTCTCTATTATGTCGCGATGGCCACGCTCGGCTCGGTGATCGGCAGCTTTACTACCGATTGGGTCGGCCGGAAAAGCGAAGGCAAGTTGAAGAAATATGTACCCAGCAAGCACATGAAGTGGATTCGCGTGTGGGTGGAAAAGCGTGCGGCATTGACGCTGGTGGTGTCGGCGCTTTTGCCACCGCCGTTTCCGTTTACCGCGATTGTGGGTGCCGCGGCGGCATTCCGCTATCCGCGCGCGAAGCTATTGAGCTTCGTTGCCGCCGGCAGAGTTTTGCGATTCGGGATTGAGGCAGCGCTGGCGGTGCATTATGGGCACTGGATCGTGGCACAGGCGAAATCGCCACTTCTCGAGCACGTGATGCTGACGATCATCGTGCTTTCGATCATCGGGACCTCGTTTTCGATCTACCGGCGCAAGGCGGGAAATAAAACCGCGGCGGCAGTGCGGACGGCCTAAACGATTATTGGCCGCGCTTTCGTCGACGCTTCGCCGAAATATTCTGGATTGTGAGCCGGGGCGCGGCGTCGATGAGTTTTCTGCAGGCGTTGCAGCCAGGCGAGCTCCGCACGAAACTGCGCGATCATCAACGTGACCATCCAAACGGCTTCGTGAAATTCGTGGCCGACTTCCCTAATAATCGAATCGAGAGTGGCTTGCTCGCGCACGATTTCCTTTTGCAGAAACGTGACGCGACGGCGAAGCTGGCGCGCGAAAACGCCGGGCCGGGTTTGCCAGGAAAGCGCCATCCAGGTGAGGAAAGCGGGACGCTCGCGCTGCGTGGTCCAATCTTCGCGTTCGAGCGCGAGGGCAAGTGCGGCACGGCCTTGCACGGTGGTTGTGTAGATCTGTCGCTCGGGCCCCGCTGCGGCGTCATCGGAACTTGATTCGCGAACGAGGCCGAGCCGCGCCAATTTTTCGAGCGAATAGTAAATCTGCGGCTTGGAGATGGCCGCCCAGTCGCGAACTTCGCGGCGTTCGAGCTCGAGATTGGCTTGATAGCCGTGCATCGGGCGCTCGGCGAGCAAGCTGAGCAGAACCAGGTCGGGCGTCGTGAGTGTCGAGCGTTCCTTCTTAGCTGCGGGCATCGCGAGCCTTTCGCCGGCGGCTCCAATACCACCACTGGCGTTGTTCACTTGGCAGCCGCCGATTGCGCGCTTGCGCCACTGCTGCGCTGAAAACATCGAGGCAGCAAATATCCACCGCCTGGCCTGTCTTGGCGCACAGGCGCTCATAGAGCTTTTCGGGATTTTGGCGCGCGAGTTGAGCCACGCTGCGAATGTCGAGCAAATCGAAATCGCGAAGCATGGCCGGGCCGATGGAAACGAGATCTTCGAGACGGCGCTGTGCAGATGGCATGAATTTTTCTCCTTGACGTCGCGAAAACGATCGTGCTACGGTGCACTAGTCTAGTTTAGACTAGTTGTCGTGTCAAGGAGAAATTGGCAATGAAAATCACCCTATTTGCGATGGCCGCCGTGGCGCTGCTCTTGAGCGCATTTCCCGAACGGCCCGCCCCGGAGGAAAAGAAAATGAGCGTGAAGAAGATTACTCCCGTCCTTTTTGCCGCGGAGATCGAACCGTGCGTGAAATTCTGGGTCGAGCGCTTCGGCTTCGAGAAAACGATCGAAGTGCCCGAGGGCAACAAGCTCGGCTTCGCGATGCTGCAGAAGGGCGGCGTCGAGCTGATGTATCAATCGTTCGCCAGCGTGGATAAAGACGCGCCGGCAAGCACCGCGCAGGCTGTGCGCAAAGGGCCGACGTTTCTATACGTGGAAGTGGAGAACTTGGACAGCGTGATCGGCGCCTTGAAAGGCGCGGAAGTGGTGATGCCGGTGCGTACTACATTTTATGGATCGCGCGAGATTGGCGTTACGGATCCTGCGGGACACTACATCACTTTTGCGCAGATGAATGTGACGCCGCAGAAGTGAATTCTCTGCCGGCCGTGATTTAGCGGGCGCAGAGACTGACGTCGCGGCGCGCGTTCTGGACTACGCTTTAACTTTGAGGCCGCTGAGAAAATCTTTGTCGGCGTGCGTCAAAGTTTCAGCGAGTACGCGTGCGTGCTCGCGTTGGATATGCGCTTCTTCGCGGCAGAGAGGAATGAAGGATTGCCGGTCGTTGCGTTCGCTCATGGACAGCGGTCTCCTAACCGAAGTGCGTCTTAGCTGGATAGAATGCGCCTCGCAGAGGGTTGCAGAGCGGCGAGTTGCCTAGAGAGCCGAACTGCGGGAGGGTCTGAGGGCCCTCCCCCGACTGTCGGCCCTGTTAGTTGATCAATGTGGCGCGTGCTGGAACGGTTTCTTTAGCGGCCTGTTCGCGCGATTCCCGGGCTACCTGGGCGAGGCTCTTCTCGGGTTTCGGTTCGCCCAGAGAAATGGCTTGGCTCCAGGGCAGAACTTCTGTGAGCTCGAAATTGCCGGGATTGCGAAACGCCAGAACGCCGTGATTGGCGGTGTGGTGCCGGTCGATGGCCGGCGAAACGCTTGCCGAGCCCCCGCCGAGACTGCCGCCTGCTCCGCCTGAGCCGCCTATAGCCGTCGATGAATTATTCGGGTTGCCGGTGCCGCCGCCGCGGCTTTGGGTTTGCGCATGAGAAATGGCCGGGAATAGCAGCAGAACTGCGAGACAGAGTAGTTTCTTCATGACTTCTCCTTCATGGGAGCCGGACGCTGCGTGGCTCCTGCCTGCGCGACGCTGCATATAGGCCTCCGGTAAAAACCATCGACAAACTTAGGCCGAATATCAGCGTTCGCGATCAATTCCTAAAACAATACTCGATGGGGATAGGGCAATCGGGCCGCCAACCGGGCGCTTGGACGGCGTGTCCGCGCGCCACCACAGAATCCGCTAAGTGTAATTTCCTGAATAATTTACCAGCCCATAGCAGTGTGCAAACTTTTGGCAAACAGTGGAAGGTCGCCGGGCGGAAAAAGCTGCGTAGTAGAGCGGCAGGCGCATGCCGTGAGAATGGAGTATCGAGGGACTGCCCCGCAGTTCCACTTTGGGAAAGCCGCCTTGCGGATTCTCGCAGGAACTCGGTGCCGCGGACGTTCGGGTGTATAGTGCGCGGGACTCGGGAGGATTCTTCGATGAAGCGACGGATTGCCATTTTTGCGCTGCTGATGATCGGTGCCTTGCCGCTTGGCGGGCAGCAGGACGTTTTTGCGCCGGGGGACAACTTGGTAGTTGAGGGAATTCCGCCGATCCCGGCGTCGCTGGCGGCGGATGTGGACCGTTATGGGAATTTTCGCGGAGCGGCCATATCGAGCTGGCATCCTACGAAGCGCGAAATGCTGATCGGCACCCGCTTCGCCGACACGCTGCAGGTCCACCAAGTGAAATTCCCCGGCGGGGCGCGGACACAGTTGACGTTTTTTCGCGACGCGGCGCGCGGGGCATCTTTTCAGCCGGCTAACGGCGAGTTTTTTATCTATTCGAAGGATCGCGGCGGCGATGAGTTCTATCAGCTCTATCGCTACGACATGCATAGTGGCGAGACAGCTTTGCTGACCGATGGGAAATCGCGAAATACCGGCGCGGTGTGGTCGAACGCCGGCGATCGGCTGGTGTATGGCTCGACGCGGCGCGATGGCGAAAATGTGGACCTTTATATAGTGAATCCGGCCGATCCAAAGAGCGACCACTTGCTGGCGCAGATGCATGGAGGCGGCTTCGCGGCCACGGATTGGTCGCCGGATGACCGCACAATTTTGGTTTCCGACGGAATTTCGATCAATGAGGGATATTTGTGGCTCTGCGATGCAGCCAGCGGAAAAATGACCGCGTTGATTCCGCAAGGCGAAAAATCCGAACAGGTCGCCTACAACGGCGGGCAGTTCAGCAAGGATGGAAAAGGAATTTATACGGTTACGGATAAAGATTCGGAATTCAGCCGGTTGGCGTATATCGATCTGGCGACGAAAGAGCATATCTATCTGACCGACAAGATTCATTGGGACGTGGAAGAATTTCGGCTCTCGAAGGACGGCAAGAAGCTCGCGTTTGTGACTGACGAAGACGGCATCGGCGTGCTGCACGTGATGGACACGGCCACGCGGAAAGAATTGAGTTTGCCGAAATTGCCGGAGGGAGTGATTTCGGGGCTGCGCTGGCACAACAACAGCCGCGATCTGGCGTTTGATTTGAATACGGCGCGGACGCCGACGGACGTCTATTCGATTGACGTCGATACGATGAAGCTCGAGCGCTGGACTTACAGCGAAACGGGCGGGATCAACACCGAAGGATTTTCCGAGCCGCAGTTAATTCACTGGAAAAGTTTCGACGGTAAGGAGATTTCGGGATTTTTGTATGCGCCGCCGGCGAAATTTACCGGCAAGCGGCCGGTGATTGTGGATATTCATGGCGGTCCGGAGGGCCAATCGCGCCCGTCATTTCTCGGGCAATTCAATTATTTCGTGAATGAGCTGGGCATCGCGGTTATTTCGCCGAATGTGCGCGGCTCGACCGGCTACGGGAAAACTTTTTCAAAAATGGACAATGGATTTCTGCGCGAGGATACTTACAAGGATATCAACGCGCTATTTGATTGGATCGGTGCGCGCGGCGATTTCGATTCCGAACGGATTGCGGTGATGGGCGGCAGTTATGGCGGGCATATGACGCTGGCGGTTTCGACTTTTTACAGCGCGCGGATTCGCTGCTCGGTGGATATCGTGGGCATGTCGAACCTGGTGACTTTTTTGGAGCATACGCAGGCTTACCGGCGGGATTTGCGGCGCGTCGAATATGGCGATGAACGCGATCCGAAAATGCGCGAATTTTTGGAGCGCATTGCACCGATGAACCACGTGGAGATGATCAAGAAGCCGATGTTTGTGATCGCCGGGAAGAATGATCCGCGCGTGCCGGCCAGCGAATCGCAGCAGATTGTCGGCTGCGTTGAAATTGAATGGCACGCCAGTGTGGTTTTTGATGGCCAATGATGAAGGTCATGGATTCGCAAAGAAAAAGAACAATGATTATCTGTTTTATGGCGCGGCGGAATTTTTTAAGACCTACCTTTTGAATTGAAGGGTTGATTGATGAAGATCGTTTGCCGGTTAAATGGGCCTTTGCATATCGAGGGCGAAGTTTCGATTGAAAATGCCCAAGGGGAAGTGATTTTTCGCGGAAATGATGCCTGGCTTTGCCGCTGCGGCTCCTCGAAGACAAAACCATTTTGTGACGGGTCGCACAAAGCAATTGGATTTCGCAGCGGCGAGGGGGAAGGATTTGCGCCTTCGCGAAACTTGGGATGAGTTGGCGCAATCCAGGTACGGCGAAGATGCTTGGCGGAAGCCAACCGCTACGAAAACGGCGCGAATTCCGCTCACGAGGTCGAGCAGAAATTAGTGGTAGCGCTTTTTGTCGTACGTGAAACTCACCAGCCCGTCTCGGTAATCGATTTTGATGTCCAACAGCCGCAACATTCCGAAGCCCAGAGTGCCGGAGATTTCGGTTCCGGCGCTGTCGCTGACATTCGAGAGATCAAAAGCGAGCAAGTCTTCTTTGTTCCGCACAAATGTTGCAAACCGCAGCGTGACTTTGTCCGCGAAATAGACTTTTGCCACTTTCCCGTTCAAGCCCCGGATGAAGTCTTCCTCGTCGCCGTGAACTTTCGTGACCTCCCGCGCAGCTTCCGGAGTAATCATGTTATCGAAGGCGCCGGTGTCGAGCAGAAACAACTTCTGTGGCGAGCTATTCACGCGAGTCGGGACGAGCAGCATATGAGCGAAGCGGTATACGGCAGTATAAGACTTCATTTCCGGCGCGACATAAACATCGTGCCATTCGCTGCGGTCCTCGGCGTCGCTCTGGAGCCCCGTAGAACTGGCCGAAGTTTGTGCGGGGGCCGTCGGAAGCTCACTCAAGCGGAATTTTTGATTGGGCAGGTCAATATCCACGAGATAGTCGGAGAACTCGTCGGCGCCGATCAGTCCATCGTCGTCGAGCACGGTTCGCTTGTTGAGGACGTCGACAATACAGTCACGAAATTCCAGACCGCCAATTTTGATTGAATCCGCATAACCCATGTAGCCGCCGGAATCACCATTACTGCCGATGCCGCCGATTTCCGTTTCGACGATTGGCTTGATCCCCGCCTTTTGAGCCACGCGACGATCAACCAGAATGCCGCCTGCGCCGGTATCCAACATCAGCTTTGCCACGCTGCCGTTAAAATTGACCAACAGCCCAAAGCCGCGAATCGTTTGCGGATTTTCCATCAATGGTTCGAGAGGCGTCTCGGTGGAATTGATTTTGTTGACCTGGCGGCAAGTTCGTTTCGGATTCGCGATTTCGTCCTTCAATAGGCTCAGCACTCTGGCTAAATCCACGCGGTCCTCGGCGTCTTCGTCGGTTTCCTCCGCGAGATAGGACTCCAGCTCCTTCAAGCGCTCCTCCCGCGGCAGCGTAAAAAGCCACTCGCGGCGGATATCCGGATCGTTGGGGTCGATGCGATGCGCCATCTCAAGCATTTTCTTGGCGGTCAGATAGTAAGAAGATGCTTCATCGACCTCGGCCAAATCGTAGTAGGCCCTGGCGCTTCCCTGCCCGGCGTTTTCGAGATCTACGAGCTCTTCTTCAGATTCGGGAATTTTCCCCTGGCGGAAGAGCACTTCGGCGTGCGCGGTGTGTGCATCGGCCGATTTCGGATCCGCCGCGACGGCCTTTGCCGCAGCAGACGCGGCGTCGGCGACTCGTCTCTGCTTCAGATAGGTGCGAGCGAGGCCCGCGTATGCCGTGGCAGGTTCAGTCGCTGTCAATTTTTCATAAGCTTCTGCGGCAGCTTCGAGTTTTCCGGTGCGATACAGTTGCAACGCCGCAGCCTCAGGCGAGAGCGGCGGAGATGAGACTGTCGCGGCGGACGGCACGGGCTGAATCGATGCCGGAGCGGTGTTGGGCGCGCCAGGCGCGGTGCCCGGCCGCTGCGCATGGGCGGCGGAAAGTTGGCCGAGCGCGAGGACAATTGTAATTAGCGTCGACTTGGCGAAATTGCGGCGCATCGGCGGCCTCGATTTGCGATGGCTTGGATTTCCGCTCGTCAGATTTGGCAGCGTTGTATCAGTTTCCCATGTGGATTGCAGCGGCGTCAATCGTAGGACAAGTGTCGAACAGGTAAGAAATATGGCTGTGGGCTCGTGCCGCTTGGGAGAGCGCTGTCCGTCGACGAGATTTGCGTGTGGTTGAATTTGTGCTCGTCGGAGCCGGCAGGGACGCCAGCGGTACAGTGACGCGCCTCACGTTTTCAGAGCTATGTGAATTACAATTGGCGGCTTATGGCTGAGCGCGGGCGCGTTTACTTGGGGACTTCGGCGTTTACGGCGGATGGCTGGGAAGGTGTCTTTTATCCCGAGGGATTGAAGCCGGCCGATTATCTCGGGCACTATGCCACGCAGTTTGGCAGCGTCGAGGTAGACAGCACTTTTTATCGCAGCCCTTCGCCTTCGATGGTGAAGCGATGGTATGGCGTTACGCCGCCGGGATTTATGTTTGCTGCCAAGGTGCCGCAGGTTATCACCCATGAAAAGATGCTCGAGGATTGTGGCGAGGATCTGGCCCACTTTCTGCGGGCCATGGACGAATTAAAAGAAAAACTTGGCCCGCTTCTATTGCAGTTTCCTTATTTCAATAAAAAGAAATTTGCGAAGCCGGAGGATTTTTTCGATCGGCTGCGGCCGTTTATCGAGAGTCTGCCGGACGGCTACAAATTCGCACTGGAAATACGGAACAAGAATTTTCTCGGGCCGGCGCTCTTGGATATGCTGCGGCGCAAGGGCGTCGCGTTGGCCCTGATCGATCATCCCTGGATGCCGCCAGTCGATGAGCTTTTCCAGCGATTCGATCCGGTCACCGCGGATTTTGCCTATATCCGCTGGCTCGGCGATCGCTACGGAATCGAGAAACTGACGAAGACTTGGTCGAAGACCATTGTGGACCGTCGAAAACCGCTCTCGGAATGGGCGAAGGCGTGCCGTATGATTTTGAGGCGCGGCGTCAGCATTTTCGCCTACGCAAATAATCACTACGCAGGCCACGGCCCGGCAACCGTCCGCCAATTCGAGGAAATTTTCGAGAAGACCAAGTAGCGCCGGCGTCCCTGCCGGCATCTTCCGAGCGCGATCTCACCACAGGCTCAACTCATGGACGGACCGCACAGCAAAACCAACTCGGCACTGTACGAATCGCGCCGTCCACCACGCCTGCCCTTGAGGAAATTTATGCTCGTAAGATGCCGGCAGAGACGCCGGCGCTACTTGGGACTCAAAGCGAAATAGCCGGTGAGGTCCACGTGGCCCGCCAGCGTCTCGGATTCCTGGCCGTGGATCAAAATGTGCAGCCGGGTCAGCGTCGGGACGTTCGCCTCCAGCGTTCTTGCGATCGAATTTACCGCCAATTGTTCGCTGAGGATTCCGGACGGCGTGCTTACGCTCATCTCGTCGGAAAAATCGGCGATGGCAGTGCCATCCGGCAGCACATAGAACGCCAGCAGGCGAACGTCAGCGGGAATTGTGCGCTGCTCGGTTTCCGGAACATTCTGAATCAACGCCTGGATGACTTGTTTCCCGCGCATAGCGGCGATCCGAAGAGAGTTGCAATTGGATTTGCGCCGCAGCCAGTTGCCCCGGAGTTGAAGGCGCGGCCCAAAAGATTGTGGCGTTTGAAGGAGCATCGGTCGGCGTGGTAATAGGTGCGCTGACCACTGCGCGACGGGCTTCCTCTTCGGTGGCTTCATCTTGCGCGAGACGATTGACGCGCTCATGCAGGCCGCGCAGGCTGAGCAGCCCGATTACAACCGCGACTCCCAGAATCGCCAGGGTGATTTTGATATTGCGCGACACTAGCGCGCTCCCGCGTTTGACGCCGAAGTCGAGTGAAACGCGACGATGCCTCGCGCGATGCTGGCTGCCAGCGGCGTATACATCGCTTCGAGCGCCCCGCGATCTGCCACCGCTACGCTCGAGAGCTCCACGGAAACCGCCGGTGCCGCCACCGAACGAAGATCGCGCACCGGAACTGCCGCAGACTGCGCGGGCGAGCCGGGAAAATTCTTTACGAGTTCGGCTTGGATCAAATCTGCTAGATGATGGCTTGATTCGGCGAAATTTTCCTGCGCGCGATCCCAGGGAATCAAATGCGCGGCCGGGCGCGTAGTGGCCGGCGGACTGGCTGCGGCGCCCGCAGCCGTCGCCATCGGCGCAGCAAACGTATAGTAATACGTCCGCACCGAGCCGACTTTTCCGGTGGAGGAAACATGGAAGCTGACGAGCAACGCGGAACGCTGCGCGTTGGCGAGCGTGGCGCGGTCATCGAACGAGGGATCTTCATCGGACTCCCGCGTGAGCAGAACGCGCAGGCCTTGCTGCTGGAGTTGCGCGCGCGTGGCTTTCGCCAGCGCCAGCGCCACATCTTTTTCCACCACTCCGGACGCCCCGCGCGCACCGTTATCCGCGCCGCCATGCCCGGGATCGAGAATCACTACGAACGCCGGGCGCTGCGGTGGCGCGACCGGCGGCGATGGGGTCAGTGTCGGCGACGGTTGTTGCGGCGATCCTGGAGCGGGTTGCTGTTGCTGCGGTGCCGGCGCTTGCGATTGGCTTCGCGCGGCGCCGATTGAAAATGCGGCGGCGGCTAATAGTATGACGACGAGCTGGATGGAATTCTTGCGGCCGAGGCGTTGCACGATTTGAAAGGATATCAAAATTTTCGGTGCGGGTGGTTTGCGGCTGCGATTCAGTTTCCCGCGCGGATCATGTCCGCAGCTTTCTCCGCGATCATAATCGTCGGGGCGTTGGTGTTGCCGCTGGGAATGAGCGGCATCACCGAGGCGTCGACGACGCGCAGCGCTTCAACCCCACGCACGCGCAGCAACGAATCGACGACGGCCATCGCGTCGTCGCCCATTTTGCATGTGCCGACGGGATGATATGTGGTTTCAGCGGCGCCGCGCACGTAGTTCGCGATTTCGGCGCGCGACGTGACATTCAGCCCGGGAAATTTTTCTGCCCCGCGATAGCGATCGAATGGAGCGGCGGCCGCAATCCGTCGCGCCAATTCGATTCCGAAGACCAGCGTATCCACGTTGCTTTCGTGCGCGAGATAGTTCGGCTCGATCATCGGCGCATCCATCGGAAAATTCGAGCGCAGACGCAAGCGACCCCGGCTCGCTGGACGAATCAGCGTCGGACCGATCGAAAATCCATGCCCGGCCGGCCGATCAAAACCGTGATTCAAATACCAGACCGGGCCAAAGTGATATTGCAGATCAGGCGCGGGCAGATCCGCGCGCGTGCGGAGAAACGCGCCGGCTTCGGCGACGCAAGACGTAAGCATGCCGCGGCGGAATAATACATATTGCAGAACGCTGCTTATCGATTCAGCGTTCGCCAGGCTGACGGCGCGTTTCGATTCGTACGCCACCGGCAGAAACAGATGATCCTGCAGATTTTCGCCAACGCCGGGGAGATCGTGCGCGACATTGATCCCGTGTTGCTCGAGATGTTTCGCCGGGCCGATGCCGGAGAGCATTAGAAGCTGCGGCGAATTTACCGAGCCGCCGCACAAAATAACTTCGCGGCGCGCGTGCACGGTGTACTCCCGTCCGCCGCTGACATACTCGACGCCGCTCGCGCGATTCCCTTCCAGGACAATTTGCGTGGCGTGCGCGTGCGGGACGAGTGTGAGATTCGAACGCTGCCCGGCCGGATGAAGAAACGCGTCAGCCGCACTGCAACGACGGCCACGCTTCTGCGTCACCTGATAAAAGCCGGCGCCGTCCTGATGCGGCCCGTTGAAGTCATCGTTAAACGGCAAGCCCGTCGATACAGCCGCCTCAACGAACGCTCGTGACAAAGGATTGGTGGTCCGCAAATCCTCCACGCGCAGCGGCCCGCCGACGCCGTGCAGCGACGATTTCCCGCGCGCCTGATCCTCCGACTTCAGAAAATAGGGCAGCACGTCTCGAAATGACCAGCCGGAATTGCCTTGTGCTTCCCAGGCGTCGTAATCCGCAGGATTTCCGCGGATATAAATCATCGCGTTGATCGAGCTCGACCCGCCGACGACTTTCCCGCGCGGCCAATAGAGCGCGCGGCGGTTGAGATGCTCTTGCGGCTCGGTGGCGTAGTTCCAGTCGAGCGGGGATTTGAAGAGTTTCGAGAACGCGGCAGGAATGTGAATCTCGCGTCGATCGTCGGGGCCGCCGGCTTCAAGCACTGCGACGTGTACTTTGGGGTCTTCCGAGAGTCGCGCGGCGAGCACGCATCCAGCGGAACCCGCGCCGATGATCACGTAATCGACGGCTGCCATCGGGCGATAAGGATGCCACGGGGAATTAAGTAGCGCCAGCGTCCCTGCTGGCATCTTACGAGCGGCCAGCCGGCCGGAATCTGGATCACGGACGGACCACAAAAATAAAATAGAACGAACTGAACGTGATTATTCGTCCGCCCGTGATTGTCGCCCGTGGCGAAAATTATGGTCGTAAGATGCCGGCAGGGACGCCGGCGCTACTTTAAGCGGGATCGACCGGCTTTTGCGCTATTGCGGAAATTGTTTCATCGGATTGGAAGAGTTGCTTCGCGCCGTAGGCCACCACGCCGCCGGCGATCAGGAGCAGGCCGAATGCTAGGCTGCTCATGCCGAACACTGTTTCGGTTTCGCCGCGAACCACCGAGAATCCGAGCAGCAGCAGCGGGCAGACGCCGACGAGGATCGCGCCCGGCATCCCACCAGGCACTTTGAACGGTCGCCGCAACGTCGGTTCCTTAATCCGCAGCGCGATCAGTGCAATGAATTCGAGCATCAGGCTGGTGCCATAAAGCAGCACATCAATCGTCACCAACCGCTCGAACCCAAGCCCCAAGCAGCACGCCCAGCCGATCGCGCAGACCACAATGGCCACCCAGGGCGCGCGCGTGCTCTGCAGCTTCTTCGCGAAAATCTGCGGCAACATTCCATCTTGCGCCATCGCCAGCGGCAGCCGCGAGTAACTCATCACTAGCGCGTTAAACATTCCGAATGCGCTGATCATTCCGCCGAGAACAAGCGCAACCCGCAATCCCTGTCCGCCGACCAACGCCGCGAGATCAGCCCATGAGCCAGTTTCCCACGCCGAGACGGGCGCGCCGGTCATCCACATGGCGGCCACCGGGACAATATATGTAAGCGAAACCAGCACGACGCAGAGAATCATCGCGCGCGGATAGATTTGCTTAGGCTTGTCGACTTCGGTGGCGATGGTCGAAGCGTTGTCCCAGCCCATGTAATTCCACATGGCGATGAGCATGCCGCCTATGAAGTCGACGCCCATGTTCGTAGGCGAAACCGTCGCGCCGCCGAGCGCGCCGAATTTGAACGGCGCCAGCACCACGATCAGCGCAAATGGCGCCGACAACAGAAAGAAAAGCCAGAGCGAAGAAATCGCGACGACACGAATGCCCGCAATGTTCATGACCGCGCAGACGGTGACAATCGCCAAGCCGACCATCAAGCCGCGATTCCCGACCGAGAACCACGGCACCAAGCGCGTAAGGTAGGCGACGAAGAGCGTCGGATAAATCGCCATATCAAAAATACTGGCGACCAGCGACAACCAGGCTTCCTGAAATCCCCAGAAATTCCCCATCGCCCGACGCACCCAGGCGTAGTAACCGCCTTCGGCCGGAATCGCGCTCGAAAGCTCCCCAATCATGTAAGCGGTGGGAAGGCTCCAGAGCAGCGGAGTCAGCAACAAAATGAGTATGCCCTTCGCGTAGCCCGCGCCGTGGACGATATCCTCCGTCCCGTAAGTGCCGCCGGAAACCATAAAGAACGTAGCTGCAACCAGCGGCCAGAGCGTCAGCTTTGCCGATTTTCTTTTTGTTTGGGAAATCACGCGCGGACGCGCAGTGGCGGGCAACGAAACCGTACTCAATTTTTGTCGCTTCCTCCTCGGGCGATCCTCGCTCTCACTTGGGCCAGCGTACGAAGCAAGTTCGCACAAAGGAGAATACAAGCATTGCGCGTGCACGCAAGAAAAAAATAAGGTTTGACGAAAGATTTTTTTCGCCAAGATTAACTGGCCGATGGTCCAGGATGGCGCAGCCAAGAAAAATTTCCGGCGCCGTATCGTAGGGGAGGGTTCTTTGGACCCTCCCGCCGTTCGGCCATTTTTTCCCAACGCCGGCGATGCTCGATGTCGCGGCGACGCAGTCCCGCAGGCAAGCAAACGCATCGCGGCATCAGAGACCTTGCTTTTCTCTCCCCGCCCGTGAGAAACAAGGCCGAACTGCGGGAGGGTCTAAAGCGCCCTCCGCTACAAATTCGCGGAGGAAACACAATGTCTGCCGACACGCACCCCACACCAGAACACATCCTGCAAGTCGGCCTCGCATTTTGGGCCTCGAAGACGCTCCTGAGCGCCATCGAACTCGGCGTCTTCACCGAACTTGCCGACGGCCCTCAGGAATTCGGCAAGCTCTCCGGCCGCCTCGGGCTCCACGAACGCTCTGCCCGCGATTTTCTTGATGCGCTCGTCGCCCTGGGATTCCTGAAGCGCTCCGGCAACTCCTACGGCAACACAACCGAGACGGCGCTCTTCCTCGGCCGCAACAAGCCCTCTTACGTCGGCGGCATTCTCGAAATGGCCAATGCCCGCCTCTTCGGCTTCTGGAATCACCTCACCGAAGCTCTGCGCACCGGCCGCCCGCAGAACGAATCGAAGGAAGACAGCACCGTCTCGCCGTTCGTAGCGCTTTATGCCGATCCCGCCCGGCTCAAAAACTTCCTGGCGGCGATGTCCGCGATCAGCCACGGCGCAAACCTTGCCATCGCCCGGCAATTCGATTGGTCCGCATATAAAACTTATGCCGACGTCGGCACAGCGCAAGGCGACCTGGCCGTGCAGATCGCGCTAGTCAATCCCCATCTCACCGGCATCGGCTTCGATCTCCCTGAAGTCGCGCCCGTCTTCGAGGACTACGCTCGCGCGAATGGCGTCAACAGCCGCGTGCGTTTCCAACCAGGCAATTTTTTCAGCGAACCGATGCCTAAGGCCGACGTGATCACCATGGGCCATATCCTTCACGACTGGAACCTGGCCGAGAAGATAAAGATCATCGCGAAGGCCCATGCCGCATTGAATCCCGGCGGCGCACTAATCGTCTACGATGCCATCATCGACGACGACCGCTCCAAAAACGCCTTCGGCCTGCTCATGAGCCTGAACATGCTCATCGAAACTCCCGGCGGCTTCGACTACACCGGCGCCGATTGCACAGCCTGGATGAAAGAAGCGGGCTTCCGCCAAACGCGCGTAGAACATCTTGTAGGTCCGGATTCGATGGTCATCGGCATAAAGTAGCGCCGAGACAGTATCCTAATTGGCCGCGCGTGGAATTTCGTGGAGACAAGTACGCATTTGTCGCGGCGCAGCCGCGGCGTCACGGTGGGAGCCCCCGAATTTATTCGGGGGAGGAGCGCTTCAGCGCTCCGAAAACGCGCCGTGTTTTACAATGCGCTTTAGCGCTGGGAATTTCGATGCTGGCCCGACACAACGGCGCGTGGAAATCCTAGCCCGAGCTCCAACGCCGCGCATTTGTTGACACTACCCCGCGCCCCCGGCAAACTGATTGCCGTTTCGCACCGCGACGCTCAAAGATCGGGAGACTTCATTTGCGCACGGAAGATCGCTCACCGGAAGATTTGCGAACTATCAAAATCACGCCGGACTTTATTACCACCGCCGAAGGCAGCGTGCTGATCGAAGCCGGGCAGACCCGCGTAATCGCCACGGCAACCGTCGACGATGGCGTCCCAGGATTCATGAAAGGCTCCGGCAAAGGCTGGGTGACCAGCGAATACGGCATGTTGCCGCGCGCCACCGAGCAGCGCACCCCGCGCGAATCCACCCGCGGCAAGCAATCCGGCCGAACGCAGGAAATCCAACGCCTAATTGGGCGGTCGCTACGCGCGGTGGCGGATCTCAAGGCGCTAGGCGAGCGCACCGTCTGGCTCGATTGCGACGTGATCCAAGCAGATGGCGGAACGCGCACGGCGTCCATTACCGGCGCATTCGTCGCCATGGCGCTCGCGCTCGAGCGCATGGTCTCAGCCGGAATTCTCCGCGCCGTGCCGCTAAAAGACACCGTAGCGGCGGTAAGCGTCGGAATCGTGAACGATCAATTGCTTCTCGACCTCGATTACGAAGAAGATTCGCAAGCCCAGGTCGATATGAACGTGGTAATGACCGGAAGCGGCCGCTTCGTCGAAGTGCAAGCCACTGCCGAAGGTCGTCCGTATACGAGCAACGAGCTCCAGCAACTTCTCGAGTTGGCGTCGTCGGGCATCGAACATCTCACCAAAGTGCAGCGCGAATTACTGCACATGAAATTCAGTGCCTCCGCTCGCTAGTCCTGTCAGGATCGATGTAGCCAGCTCGAATCCAGGAAAACTCCGCGAGTATCGCGATCTCGCCGCCGGACAACCCATTCAACTCGAAATCGTCCCAGGAATCGCCGATGTCCCCCCGTTCCACGAAACCGCCACGACCTTCGCCGAAAATTCCGCAGGAAAGGCCATCTATTACTCGCGGCTGAGCTCCGAGCCGGTCATTGCCGATGATTCGGGATTGGTAGTGCCAGCGCTCGGCGGCGCACCCGGCGTACATTCGGCGCGATACGCCGGCGCTAACGCCAGCGATGCCGATCGAGTAAAAAAGCTGCTCTCAGAAATGGGCGGCAAAACCGGCGCCCAGCGGCGCGCCCGTTTCGTCTGCGTCCTAACGTTGGCTCAGGCCGGACGCGCCATCGCCGTTTTCTCCGACACAGTCGAAGGCACACTGGCCGATGAACCCCGCGGCACCGGCGGCTTCGGCTACGACCCCATTTTCTATTTTGAGAAGTTGGGCAAAACGTACGCTGAAATCCCGCGCGAACTAAAAAACGAATACAGCCACCGAGGCCGCGCCTTCCGAAAGCTCCTGAAGTTTCTGCTGGCGGATGATTTTTACATCTGAAGGCCAAGGAATCTGCATTTTGTCGTAGGGGCCGGGGTTTACGACCGGCCCGGTGTGGCGTTGGGTTTTCGCCACTGATTTTGCCCTCGCCTTCGTCGTTGTCTCTGCAATTGCAAACCAATCGACGATGAGATGAATTTATCTGAAATCGACACAGCCAGGAGTGGCTGTGCTACTGTGCGGCGTCATATTCCGTCGCTGCTCCCGGCAATTTAAAAGGACAAATGGACCCGGCTGCTCTCAAAGCAAGCCCCAAACCTTCAACCGGAAGTTTGCTCCGCGTACTCGGCGTCACGTTCGGCATCGCCGTCACTCTCGGCAGTTCAATCGGCGCCGGCATCATGCGCACGCCTTCGCAGATCGCCGCGCGCCTGCCTTCCGGTTGGATGATTATGCTGGCCTGGACGCTCGGCGCGATTTATTCGCTACTCGGCGCCTGGTCGTTGGCCGAACTCGGCGCGATGATTCCGGGTTCGGGCGGCTATTACCCGATCACTCGCCGCGCTTTCGGCGATTACGTAGGCTTCGTCGTAGGCTGGACCGACTGGCTCAGCAATTGCAGCGCGACAGCCGTCGGTGCAATTCTTCTAGCGGAGTACAGCCACGATCTTTTTCCCGCCGCGAGCCATCCGATTCTCACCGGCACGACGGTGATCGTGGCGATTACGCTGCTGCAATGGCGCGGCATTCGCTGGGGCAGCCAATTCCAGAATGTAACCAGCGCAATCACCGCGGTCGTATTTTTCTTCCTGATTGCCGCGGCCTATCTGCGGCCGCACGCGCCAGCCGCGGCACAGGCCGCAACCGGCGCACTCGCCGCAGTTCCCACCGGATGGCCGCTGCTCTTCGCCGCCGTGCTCGTCCTCCAGGGCGTGATCTACACCTACGACGGCTGGTACAGCGCCATCTACTTCGGCGACGAAATCCGCAATCCCGGCCGCGAAATGCCGCGCTCGATGTTGAACGGTGTCTATCTGCTGAGCACAATTTATTTGCTGGTGAACGCGGCACTCCTCCACGTTCTAGGCGTAGCCGGAGTGGCGAAAGCGAATCTGCCGGTGGCCGCGCTCGGCGAATCGATCTTTGGCGCCGCGGGCAACACGATGGTGCGCGGCCTGATGGTCATCTCGCTAATCGCGCTGGTCAATAGCTGCGTGCTTTGCTCTACGCGAGTAATCTACGCGATGGGCCGCGACGGCTGGGGCACGCGGAGCATCGCGCGCGTCAATCCCGGCGGCACTCCTTCAGTGGCGCTGTTCGTCAGCGTCGCGGTCTCCATCGCGTTCCTGTTAAGCGGCTCGTTCGACAAAGTTCTGGCGGTAACCACGATTTTCTACGTAGCAAAATACACACTCTCGTATCTAGCCGTTTTCTGGCTGCGCCGCCGCGAGCCCACCGCTCCGCGTCCCTATCGCGCGTGGGGATATCCCTGGACCACCTGCGCAGTAGTAGCCGGCTCGCTCGCTTTTCTAGCCGGCGCGATTGTGAGTGACACGCGCAACAGCCTCTACGGCTTCTTGATTCTGCTAGGCAGCTATCCAATTTACCGGTTGGCTCGCAAGCACGTAATGCCCTCGTAGCGCAGGCTGCCAGCCGGCGTTTTTGTGCGCCGACGACGATGCACCCCAATGCGCGCTCGATTGTGGAGAATTCGAATGTTCACGTTGCGACGCCTCTCGAAAAATTAATTGAAATTTAACCCGCAAAATCTCCCTACGCTCTTCCCTGTCAGTAACTTATCCCACCCCACCCGCGTCCAAACTTCGTTGCCACGAAATTACTTGCCATGAATCCAATAGAGGTCTTTAATTGGGCGCTCCATTCCTGCCCGAGGTGATCCATGGCTTCTCCTAGTCGCGTGCCGGAGCCTCTCGCGCCATTGCTCGAACGTCTGGCCGACGCACGCGCGAACACCGACGCCCTTTTTGCGCGAATCACCCCGCAAGCGCTATACGACCGCCCAATCCCGGAACGTCACCGGCTGATTTTTTATCTCGGGCATCTAGAAGCCTTCGACTGGAACCTGCTAGGCCGCGGCGCGTTCGAACTGGCAACCGACAATCCCGAACTCGACAAACTTTTCGCTTTCGGCATCGATCCAGTCGGAGGCAACTTGCCAACGGATGTCCCCGCGGACTGGCCGAAAGAGCGCGGGGTGCGCCGATACGTCGGCGAGGTGCGCGAGCGACTCGATCGAAGTCTAGCGCGAGCCTATTCCGAGAATGGCGGACCGAGCGCAAGGATTGGCGGCGGCTCGCTGGTGCACGTGGCGATCGAACATCGCTTGATGCACGCGGAAACGCTGGCCTACCTGCTGCATCAACTGCCGTACGAGAGCAAACTCGGCGACTCAGAATCCTTAACAGCCCGGCCAATCGGAGTCGAACGCGCCAGCATGGTCCGCATTCCCGCCGGCGACGCGACACTCGGCATCGAGCGCCATCCCGACAAAGTCCCGGGGCACACCGCCGATCCTGCGACGCCTTTCGGCTGGGACAACGAATTCGAAGCCACAGTGCAGCAAGTTCCCGCGTTCGGAATCGGCGCGTATCCCGTGACCAACGGCGAATTTCTCGAATTTGTACAAGCAGGCGCTTACACCGATCGCAGCGTCTGGAGCGATGACGATTGGACGTGGAAATCCGAGGAGAATTTGCAGCATCCATTTCTTTGGGTCGACGGGCGCGACGGTTGGACCTATCGCGGCATGTTCGAAGAATATCCGCTGCCGCTAAATGCGCCGGTGTATGTGAGCTATGCGGAAGCGGCCGCGTACGCGCGGTGGGCCGGCAAGTCGCTGCCGACAGAAGCGCAATGGCATCGCGCCGCGTACGGAACGCGCGACGCCGCGGAGCTGGATTTCCCGTGGGGCCATGAATGGCCCGACCGTTCGCGCGGCAATTTCGATTTCGCCGCCTGGGATCCCACGCCCGTCACTTCGCATCCCTTCGGCGCGAGTTATTTCGGCGTGCAAGATCTTCTCGGCAACGGCTGGGAGTGGACGTCAACGATGTTCGCGCCGCTGCCTGGATTCGAGCCGTTTCCTTTTTACCGCGGCTACTCCGCCGATTTCTTCGATAGCAAACATTTCGTAATGAAAGGCGGCTCACCGCGCACCGCCGCCTGCATGCTTCGCCGCAGTTTTCGCAACTGGTTCCAGCCGCACTATCCGTACGTATATGGCAAGTTCCGCTGCGTGGAGGATTGAGATGGCGACCGCCCGACCAAGATTGATCGAGCGCATTGCAGAAACCGCGATTGCCGATATGGCCGCGGAAGTTCGCGCGGGCTTGTCGAAGCCCGGCCAGAAAGAATTGCCCTCGAAATATTTGTACGACGAAATTGGCTCGGCTTTGTTTGAGGTGATCTGCCTGTTGCCGGAATATGGATTGAGCCGCGCCGGAGGCCGCTTGCTGCGTCTTTATTCCACCGAAGTCGTGGAGAAACTTCCCTCGCCGGTCATTGTGGCCGAGCTGGGCAGCGGCAGCGGCGCGAAAACTCGCTGGGTGCTCGAAGCGCTCGCCGCGCGCCAGCCGGTGAAATATTTCCCGATCGATATTTCGCGCACCGCGCTTTCGCGCTGTTGGCAGGAACTCGGCCATCTCGATTCCGTGAGCGTAGTCGGATTCGAGCGCGCCTATCTCGACGGTTTGCTCGAAGTCGCCGCGCGCCGCGAATCCGGCGAACGCGTCCTGGTTCTCTTCCTCGGCAGCACCATCGGCAATTTCGATCGCTCCGCCGGAGAGAAATTTCTCCAGCAAGTGCGCGATATTTTGCTGCCGGGCGATGGATTGCTCATGGCCACCGATCTCGAAAAACCGGTGCATCAATTGATAGCCGCCTATGATGACTCTGCGAAAGTTACCGCTGCCTTCAATCGGAATATTCTCGGCCATATCAATCGCGCGCTCGGCGCCGATTTCAATTTGCAAGGCTTCGAGCACACAGTGCGCTATGACGAGGGCCAGCGCCGCGTCGAAATGCATTTGCGCGCGCGCGAAACGCAGATCGTTTCCATTCCAGGGGCGCAATTTCAGTGCACGATTCAGTCGGGCGAAACCATCTGGACCGAAAGCAGCCACAAATACAATTGCCGCGAAGTAGTAGATATGGGCGAACGCGCCGGCTACCGCTGCAGCGCGCAATGGGTCGATTCCGAATGGCCCTTCGCGCAGAGCCTGCTGATCGCCCGCTGAGCAGGCATGTAGCTCGGGTCTTTAGACCCGAGGTTTTTTGTCTTTTGTTCTCGATGTAAGCGTCCGCCGTGTGCACGGATTCCGGTTGTATCCCTCCGCTGTGCTATATTTCCAATCCGCCATGGCCAAAAAAGCGACGAAGACTTCGAGACCTGGAAAAACCAAAAAGCCAGCCGCAAAATCCAAAAAACCAGCGATCCCGGCCCGCTCAAAAACCGCCCCCGCTCCCAAAGCCGGCGGCACCGATCCAAAACGCGTAGCAAAAATTCTAGAAAAATTGAACGAAGCCTACCCCGCCGCCACCTGCGCGCTGAAACACGACAATCCCTTTCAATTGCTGATCTCCACAATTCTTTCCGCCCAGTGCACGGACGAGCGCGTCAATCAAGTCACCGCCGTCCTTTTCCCGAAATATCCGACGCCCGAAGCATTCGCCTACGCCAACCCCAAAGAACTCGAGCAAGACATCCGCCCCACCGGATTTTTCCGCAACAAAACAAAATCGATCATGGGCGCCAGCAAAAAAATCGTAGAAGAATTCGGCGGCGTAGTTCCAAAAACGATGGACCAACTGCTCACACTGCCCGGCGTCGCCCGCAAAACCGCGAACGTGGTCCTGGGCTGCGCCTACGGAATCGCTTCCGGCGTGGTAGTCGATACCCACGTGCAGCGCCTTTCGCGGCGGCTCGACTTAACCGCCAACGAAGACCCAAAAAAAATCGAACTGGACCTGATGAAAATCATCCCGCAAGACCGCTGGATTCTCTTCTCCCATCAATTGATCTGGCACGGCCGCCGCGTCTGCCAAGCCCGCAAGCCCCGCTGCATCGAGTGCAACCTCGAAAAAATCTGCTACTCCAAAGACAAAACCTTCTCCACACATTGATGTTCGTCGCGGCAGAGCCGCGGACTTACGGTGGGAGCCCCCGCATTTATGCGGGGGAGGTGCGCTTCAGCGCTCCGAAAAATCGCCGCCTATAACCGTGCGCTTTAGCGCCGGCTGTTTTCCACCACGCAATCAAGAACCGTCTGACGCAGGCCTCCAACGGTATCTCGAAATTAATCGTCCCCAACAAATTTGACTTGCCGCCCCACTCGTATTACAAAGGTATCCTCTCAGCAGCTCGAAAACAGGATCGCGCACACTTGGATGTAACCTGCATCAACCGGATCGCCGACAAACTTAAATCCCCTCTCCCTATTTGCCGACGCATGTCCGCAATTTCAGTAATAGAACGATAAAAAAGGAGCACCATTATGGCCACTGCCGTCGCAACACCTTCGATGGATCCAAATGTTTCTGCTTTTGTGACTACGAAAAGAAAATTGTTCATCAACGGGAAATTCGTCGACGCCGCTTCCGGCAAGACTTTCCCCACTTACAATCCGGCCACCGGCGATGTTCTCGCGAATATCGCCGAAGCCGACGCGGAAGATGTCAACCGAGCAGTAAAAGCCGCCCGCGCCGCGTTCGATTCCGGCCCGTGGTCGAAAATGTCGCCCGCCGTTCGCGGCCGCTTGATCTGGAAGCTCGCCGATTTGATCGAGAAGCACGGCGAAGAATTCGCACAACTCGAATCGCTCGACAACGGAAAGCCGCTCGCCATCGCGCGTGTCGCGGACGTTCCACTCACCGTCGAGCACATGCATTACTACGCCGGCTGGGCCACGAAAATCGAAGGCAACACCATTCCACTCACGCTCGCGGAGCCTTACAAGTTTCTCGCTTACACCGTGCGCGAGCCCGTGGGCGTGGTAGGTCAAATCATTCCGTGGAATTTCCCGCTGCTCATGGCGGCATGGAAGCTCGGCCCGGCGCTCGCCGCCGGATGCACCGTGGTTCTGAAGCCAGCCGAACAAACTCCGCTGTCCGCATTGCGGCTCGCGGAATTAATTCAGGAAGCCGGATTCCCGGATGGAGTGGTCAACGTCCTCCCCGGCTACGGCGAAACCGCCGGAGCAGCCATTGCCGCGCATCCAGATGTAGATAAGGTCGCGTTCACCGGCTCGACGGAAGTCGGCAAGCTGATCCTTCACGCGGCGGCCGGCAATTTGAAAAAAGTTTCCCTCGAGCTGGGTGGCAAATCGCCCAACATCGTAATGGCCGACGCCGATCTCGACGCCACTATTCCCGGCGCCGCCAGCGCAATTTTCTTCAATCACGGCCAGTGCTGCTGCGCCGGCTCGCGCCTCTTCGTCGAAGAAAAAGTTTTCGACAAAGTCGTGGAAGGCGTTTCGAAAATTGCGGGAGACATCAAAGTGAAGCCCGGATTCGAGCCCGATAGCGATATGGGCCCGCTCGTTTCCGAAGAACAGATGAAGCGCGTCTGCGGCTATCTCGAATCCGGCGCACGCGAAGGCGCCAGAGCGGTTACCGGCGGCTCGCGCCATGGCGATCGCGGCTACTTCGTGAAGCCCACCGTGCTCGTCAATACCAACGACAAAATGAAAGTGGTGCAGGAAGAAATTTTCGGGCCGGTGGTAACAGCCATCCCGTTCAAAGATCCAAGCGAGATCGTAGCCCGCGCCAACGATACGATTTACGGATTGGCCGCTGGCGTTTGGTCGCGCGATATCAAGACCGCCAACGCCATCGCCTCGAAACTTCGCGCCGGCACCGTCTGGATCAATTGCTACAACATTTTCGACCCCGCGCTTCCCTTCGGCGGATACAAGCAATCAGGCTGGGGCCGCGAAATGGGCCACGAAGTCCTCGAGAATTACACGGAAGTGAAATCCGTCTGCGCCGCCATCGGCTAAACAGCGGCAGCAGGTCAGTTCGGCAACCAGGGCCGCCGCGCGCAAGCGCCGCGGCCCTGATTTTTTTGCCGTCGTAGCGGTGGGCTTCAGCCCAGCATCCGATGTAGGCCAAAGGCAACCCCATCAAACGCACCGCTAAGTAAAATTGCGCCGGCGCGCGAGCGTTGTGCGAGGTAAATCGAGCGAAGGCAAGATGCCAGGCTGAAGCCCGCCGCTACGAAGGCACACCTAAAGAGAGAATTCGATATAAATTAGATAGACTGCCAGCGCCACTCCCGCCAGCGCCACAAAAATGCTGACCAAATCAATAATGAATCCCGCAGGCTCAAAATTTCCCGCCTCCAACTGCGCCCGCGTCTGCCGGTAACGCACCAATCCCGCCAGTGTCAAAGCCACCCCGGCAATGATGGCGATCGTGCCGAACCAAACGGTGACGCCCGTAGTGGCCGGCGGCCGCCCCTCCAGCTTGAAGAACTGGCGGATGGCGATGGCAAACCGTCCGATCGCGAAACCAAAGACGACAAACGCGACGCCGGTGCGCACCCACGCCAGAAAAGTGCGCTCATTCGCAAGATGATCGCGAGCGCGATTGATCTCGTTGGCTTTGATCGTTAAGTCTTCGGCGCGGGATGGCTCGGCCATAATTCCTCAAAAGTTTGACGCGCTGGTGCGACGCTGCGTATTCTACGGCGTTTTTAGCCGGCTTGCTTGACGCAAACGGCGCCGTCCATCGACGCAGGGACGCGGATTTCTTCGCGTTGCCGCACAGAATCCGTGAAGACAAATGCGCAAGTTACGTTAGAATGAGGCGCTCGAAATGGCGGGGCGCAGCGTAGCCTGGTAGCGCGCCTGCCTTGAGCGCACCGAACTCGACTCCAACAGCTCCTTCTCTTACTTCTCCTGCTCGCTCTGAAATCGAAAGAGGTGCCAAATGGACGCCACAAATGGACCGAAAGAGAGGAGAACAAAATGACAGCAAAAGGAAAAGTCGTGGTGCTAGTCTCGAGCGGTCACGGCTTGCCATTGAAAGATGGCAAGGTTTATGCCGGCGCTGGCTACTATCTCAATGAACTGACGGTTCCGGTACGTGCCTTGATGAAGGAAGGCTACGAAATCACTTTCGCCAACCCCAAAGGCAACACGCCGCAAATGGATGTCCATTCGGCGGTCCCCGATTTCTTCGGCGGGGACGCGGCCAAGCTTCAGGACTATCTAAAATTCCAAGAGAGCCTGACTGGTCTCAAAAATCCAACGCGCATCTCGGACGTCATCGCATCGGGCCTGGATCAATATGACGCTGTTTTCGTCCCCGGCGGCCATGGCCCGATGATTGATCTTCTCGATGATCCCGACGCTGGCACGGTGATGAGACACTTTCATGAAAAATCCAAGCCTACCGCGGTGCTCTGCCATGGCCCGATTTCACTTCTCTCCGCTCTTCCGAATTCGAAGGAGGTAGTCGCAGCGCTGGCAGCGGGCGATGCCGCTGGAGCGCACGCAAAGGCCCAAGGCTGGATTTATTCTGGATATAAGATGACCATCTTTTCGACGGCGGAAGAGCAGCAGCGGGAGCCGCTCGAGATTGGTGGCAAGGTTTTATTCTATCCGGACTTCGCCTTGCGCACGGCGGGCGGCGACGTAAGTGTGGCCGCTCCATGGAGCAGCTACGTCCTTCAAGATCGCGAGTTGATCTCAGGTCAGAACCCGTTCTCGGACGAAGCGCTTCTGAAACTTCTTCTGCCCGCGCTTGAGGGGAGAAAAAGTGCGGGAGCCGGCGCATCCTAGGTTGGATCGAGTCTTCGCTACTGACGCGGCCCTAACCTAGATCAACCGTTGATGCGAATCTTTCCTCGCGCATGAGGGAGCGCTGCGCCAAGTTGGAAAGGCGCCGGAAATCCGGATATCGAAGTATCGCTTCGATATCTTGTCCAATTCAGGTGCCGTATAATCAATGCGCACTTCATGTCGGGGCGTAGCGCAGCCTGGTAGCGCGCCTGCCTTGGGCGCAGGAGGTCTGGAGTTCAAATCTCCACGCCCCGACCACGAGTTGTACCGCCGCCGGATCGCGCGTCTATCGTGAGCAACGGCGAGGTGGTACAATCCCATCACAATTCAGGCATTCTCTCGAACACGCTGGGAGGAATTCCCATGTTCTTAAACGGCTGCGGCCGCTGGCTGCTGATATTCACGCTGAGTGCGACGGGCGTTGCCGCGGCACATGCGCAGTCCTCGGCGGAATATGGCGCGGCGACATCGAATTCCGCAACAGCGGCCGCAGGAGCGAAAGTTCCGTTTCCGAAAATTTCGCTGCCAGCCGGCACCGCTGCAACGTCCGGCGCCGCAACCGCGCCCGCGGCGAGCGCCAACGCAACAAGCGTGCCAACCGCTGATAAGGCCGCTGCGAACAATCGCCTGAACCTCGAGAAGGAAGCTGGCCCGGATGCTGCGGACGTTTCACTTCGTTCGACTCCGGATCATGCGCTCGTATGGATCGATATGCAGTTCGTCGGCTCGACACCGATGAAGTTGAAACTAGCCCCCGGACAACATCGTCTACGGATGAGCGCTCCCAATATGCAAGCAGCCAACCAAGACCTCGATCTGGAAGCGAAACAGCCGCAAAACGTGCTGATCTCCCTGCAGCCGCGAATCGCAGAGAACACGGCGGATCAACACTGAGTGCAGGCCGTGCACGCGAACTAAAAGCATTCGTAAAGACTTCGGACACCCACGAGAAACTCCCGCTACAATCTTTTGGAAGCAACGCAGCTGCAAATTCGTGATGCCCTCAAGATGAAGATCGTCTCTCTAAACGTCGGACTTCCCCGCGAAGTAATCTGGCGCGGCCGAACCGTAACCACCGGAATTTACAAGCAGCCGGTGGAAGGCCGCATCACTCTCCGCAAACTGGATTTGGATGGCGACCGCCAGGCGGATCTCACCGTTCACGGCGGCGAATTTAAGGCCGTTTACGCCTACGCGCTGGAACATTACGACTACTGGAAGCGCAAGCTACCCGGAGTGGATTTGCCAATGGGTGTATTTGGCGAAAACTTCACCACCGAAGGTTTAGATGAAAAGTCGGTGCATCTCGGCGACCGCTTTTCCGTCGGCACTGCGGAAGTGATCGTCACGCAGCCGCGCCTGCCTTGCTACAAGCTGGGAATCCGATTCCAATCCGACGTCATGGTGAGCCGCTTTCTGGCCAGCGGGCGAATGGGATTTTATTTCGCGGTGGTGCGCGAAGGAGAAGTGGCCGCGGGCGACGAGATGCGCTTGATCGCGTCCGACTCGAACGCCGTGCCAGTGACCGAAATCGCTCGATTGTATGTAGCAGAAAGATACAGCGCGGATGATGTGGCTTTATTGCGGTGCGCCTTACGAGTCGACGCCTTGCCCGGTGATTGGAAAGTTTATTTTCGGGACCGGCTCGCGGCTATGGGCGTGTGAACGCGGAATGTACCAGCGCGCGTACGTCGCAAATCCCAGCAGAAGCACAACCCACCAGAGCGCGACGACTGCCCGCATCCAAAATTTGTAGTTGCTGATGCGGATTTTATCCGGCAGCACTGCAGTTCCCGCTGACAAGAGTATGTACAATCCCGCTACTTCGGTGACGGTTCCGAGCGCCGCATGCGCCGTTGGCAGCGCGTAAAAAGATTTGCCGAGCTTGAGCGGAATTTTTGGACTGACGCGCGTCACAAATGACGGAATCATGGTGAAAACGATCACGCCGAGATTTAGCAGCACGATCACCGACTGACACCACGCGTGCCCCTGGAAACGCCGTCGCCGCGCGAGCATCGCGCCAACAAGCAAACCCACTCCCATCGCGATTTCCAGCAGCAACGTCAGATTGGCCAAAAAAGGAGCCACGATTTTCAGAAACTCCTAGCAACACCTAGCCGGGAGCATTCACCCCACTGAGAAATCCGCCGAGATGGCCGGTGAGCATCACGATCAACACGGCCAGCGCTTCGATTGCCAGCCGGTAATTTGGCAATGGCAATTCCGGATAGCGCCGCGCTCGCCGATGGATCCAAAACACGATCCAGATCAGCACACTCGACACGCATCCCAGAACAAGATGCATCAGCAAAATTCCCTTTAGCTTTTGCCCTTCGAGCGCCCATCGCCACGCCGCCAGGCCCGTCGCCACCACCGGCAAAGTCGAAATTGCCGCGAGCACCAGATTGAAATAGGCCGCCGCAGCGAGCATTCGATTTTTCGTCCACTGCGCCGTGTAGTCGAACGCCACCGCCGCGAAAAAGAGCGCAATCGGGAAATGAATCAGCACCACATGCTGCGCGTGGTTGGCTTCGAGCGCGGCCTTCAGGTCAAAAGGATTGACGCTCATCGCCCACTCACTGCACTTTCACGGTGCCGGTCATCTTCGGATGAATCGAGCAAAAGTAGGGATAAGTTCCGGGCTTGTCGAAAGTGAAAGTAAATTTCTCGTCGGTGTCGAGCACTTTCGATTTGAACACGCCGTCGGTGCTCACCACGGTATGCGGAATATCATCGTGGTTCGTCCAGGTGATCGTGGTTCCGGCTGCGATGGTCATCGCCGCCGGTCCAAAGCTGAAATTATCGATCTTCACGTCGGCGGTCTTGGCGGGTGCCTGCTGCGCGCTGGCTGTCACGGTGCGCGAGATCGCCGCGAGCATCACAATCCCAATCACAGCCGCAACGATGATGCCCATTTTCCAAATTCTGTTCCGCTTCATGATTTTTCCTTCCTCCATTGTCTGACCACCGGATTTTCGCCGGCTTCTTTCCGCGTGCTTGCACATATCTAGACTGTCGCGAGCGCTGAGTTATTCCAGAAGGATTCAGCTTTGGTGGATTAGCGAGGAAGGCCGATGCGGCGCAGCATTTCTTGAAAGCGCGGATCGGAACGCAAAGGGTCGAGGCCCGGCCGCAGCAGCACGCCCGGATTAAAACGCCGGTCGAAGCCGGTTTGCAGCCAGTTCATGGCTTGATCTTTATCGCCGAGAGCCGCGTAGATCATGGCGATTTCCGTGCAATAGGTGGCCACCGGCGTTGAGCGCTTTTTTAGATCGTCGAGCAGCTTTTCGGCTTCGCCGCGCTTGCCGGTCGCCACGTACGCGCGCCCCAGATTCGCCATAATCGTCGGACTACCGGGTGAAAGCTCAAGCGCCTTCTGCAATTCCGCGACAGCTTCGGCGTTCATCTTTTTTTCCAAGTAAGCTTGGCCGAGTTGATTGTGCGCCAAAGCAAAATTGGGATCCATGGCGATGGTTTTGCGGCTCTGCTCGATCGATTCATCGTAGGAATGGGCGATTACCAGAAGCTCGGCGAAATCCGCGTTGATAATCAGCGACAGCGGATCGAGATTCTGCGCTTTTTTCATTTCGGCCATGGCTTCGTCGTATTGGCCCAATAGAGTTAAATGCCAGGCATACCAGTGATGAGCCGTCGCGTAGCTCGGGCTTAGCTCGATCGCGCGCTGAAATTCTTTTCCACCAGCGTCCAGATCCCAATCGAAGCCATCGAGACAGAAGGCCAGCGAGTTGTGCGCCTCGCCAAGCGAATTGTCGAGCTCGATGGCCTTGATCGCCGCGGCTTTCGCTTTCGGCAAAGCCTCCTTGGGAGTCATCACCGCGAATTGCCAATCGCCCAGGAGCGCGTAGGTGTCAGCGAGGCCGGAATACGATTCGGCGTAATTCGGATCCTCCTCGATGGCCTGATCGAAATAAGCGCGCGCGACTTTCAGACCATCTGCCGTGCGCTTATTCCAAAAATAGCGCCCTTTCAGGTACGACTCGTAGGCTTGCGGATCGACGGGCTTCACATTCTTGAGCGCCGCCTGTTCCTGCGGATTTAATTTAATTTGAATTTGGCCGGCGATAGCTCGCGCGACTTTGCTTTGCAGCTCGAGCGTATCGCGCAAATCACCTTCGTAGCTTTGCGCCCAAAGATGTTTGTCAGAAGCAGCCTCGATCAACTGCGCCGTGATGCGCACGCGATCGCCGGAGCGAAGCACCGTGCCTTCCACCACCGCATCCACATTCAATTCGCGCGCGATTTGCGGCAGAGGCTTGCGCGCGTGCTTGTAGGTCATCACGGACGTGCGTGAAATCACCCGCAGCGCCCCGATCTGCCCCAGATCGGTAATCAATTCGTCGGTCATTCCATCCGCAAAATAATCCTGCGAAGCGTCGTTCGAAAGGCTTTCGAGCGGCAGCACTGCCAGAGAGCGAATCGCCGGCGACGCGGCATGGCGTGGACGAAGCTGCCAGACCACGAAAGCAGCGATCAGCACTAGCAACGCGATCGCGGAAATCTTCCATGCGACCGAAACTGGCAGATATTTCGGCAACGCAGGTTCGCCGGCCTCATCCACGCGGCCTTCTGCATCCGCCGCGGGTACCATGGAAGTTCCGCGCTCGACCCCATCAACAGCGGCAACGTCGCTAACTTTCACATCCGCAAGAAAACGATAGCCGCGGCGCGTCACCGTTTCGACGAATCGCGGACTCTCCGCCGAATCACCAAGCGCGTCGCGAATTTTATTGATGGCTTTATTCAACCCATGATCGAAGTCTACGAACGTGTCCGCCGGCCACAGTTTTTTCTGGAGTTCCTCGCGTGTCACCACTTCGCCGGGATGCTCCACCAACATCGCCAGCACTTGAAACGGCTGCTCCTGCAGCCGCACCCGCAGGCCGTGTTTACGCAGTTCACCGGCGCGAAGATCCAGCTCAAAGACCCCAAAATGCAGCCGTGTCCGAAGTTGGTTCGTGTCTTCCATCGAGAGGTCGCAACCCAGCGAACGAAAGTGTAGCACCGGTCCAACGCCGCCCGAAATAATCAGGGCATAGCCTCCACTAAGTCCTATCTCACTCGTGAGTTACGCGGGGACCCTGATTCCATCGCAAGAGAATTGCCCGTCCATTGTCGCGCGCTCGGATGCGCCCGATAGTGGGCCCGCACGCGCGCACGCCAACGATCCGCGGCGCCGGCAGGAGGCTTTGATGTTCGAGCAAGATCAAGTTCCGAGTTTTGAGCAGGCGGTTTTGCCGCATCTGAATGCCGCCTATAATTTGGCCCGCTGGCTGACCCACAACGTGCAAGACGCCGAGGATGCCGTTCAGGATGCCTACCTCCGAGCCTTCCGTTTCTTTCCCGGATTCCGCGGCGGCGACGCGCGTCCGTGGCTCATGAAAATCGTGCGCAATACGTGCTACTCGTGGCTACATTCGAATCGCCCGCTGCAAGAAGCCGCGGAATTCGACGAGATGCTCTTCCCTCCTGACACAAGCGCACCGAATCCCGAGCAGGCCGCGCTGCAAAATGCCGATGGCGCGATCGTACGCTCGGCGCTCGAGCAACTCTCCCCAAAATTTCGCGAGGTGCTAGTTCTGCGCGAAATCGAAGGCCTGTCCTACCGCGAAATCGCCGAAATCGTCGGCGCCCCGGTAGGCACGGTAATGTCCAGTCTCTCCCGCGCCAGAGCGCAACTTCGCGAGGTCCTGACGACAAAAATGAGCGCCATGATCGCGCACCCGTAGCGCAGGCTGCCAGCCGGCGTTTTTGTGCGGCAAACTCCAGGCAAAAATACTTCAGCCGACCACTCCCAGCCACCCGCCTCCGTAACGTGTGAAGGCGAATTTGGAGTAAAGTTTGGAGCCGCAAGGAGGCGCTCCGTGCCGACGAATCCTTTTCTCAACAAACTCGGAATCGGCAATCCGATCATCCAAGGCCCAATGGGCGGCGGCCCGTCAACACCCGAACTCATCGCCGCAGTTTCACATGCCGGCGGTCTCGGCTCACTCGGCGCTGCATACCAGAAACCCAACGAAATCACCGAGACCATTCGTCAAATCAAAAGCCTGACCAACAAGCCATTCAACGTAAATTTATTTTGCGGCGCCTGGAACACCGATTCGCACTCCGACCCCCAGCCAATGCTCGACTTACTCGCGGAAATCCACGAAACGCTCGGCCTGGCGGCGCCAATCCTGCCGCAAGTTCCTCCCGATCCATTCGACGCGCAACTCGAAGCCGTGCTAGATGCCGGCGCCCCGATTTTCAGTTTCACCTTCGGCATTCCAAACCCAGACGCGATGGCCCGCATAAAAGCCCGCGAAGTCACAATCCTCGGCACGGCAACAACAGTCGAAGAAGCCCGCATTCTGACCGACGCACGCGTCGACGCCATCGTCGCGCAAGGCGCCCAAGCGGGCGCGCACCGCGGCACTTTCGCCGGATCGTTCGAAGCGTCGATGGTGCCCACTCTCGATCTGGTCCGTGGCATCCGCAGCGCTTCGCCCCTTCCAATAATCGCCGCCGGCGGAATCATGGATGGCCGCGATCTCGCCGCCACCCTGCAAGCCGGCGCCTCCGCGGCCGCCCTCGGCACCGCCTTCCTCGCCTGCCCGGAATGCGGCGCGCCAGCCGCGCACAAGCAAGCCGTTCTCGACGCGCGCAAAGACACCACCGTAATCACTCGCGCCTTCTCCGGTCGGCCCGCGCGCGGCCTCACAAATCCCTTCATCGCCAAGCTCGCCGGAAGAGAAGAAATCATCCTCCCCTATCCGCTGCAGAATGCATTGACCCGCACGATGCGGACGGCCGCAGCAAAACTCGGCGAGAGCGGCTATCTTTCGCTATGGGCGGGCACCGGCGTCGCCCGCGCCCGCGCGCTTCCAGCCGCAGACCTGGTTACACGCCTGCTCGAAGAAATGAACTCTGCCGAAGACCTATTCGCTGCCGGACGCGCCTGAATCTTCCAGCCCCTTCGATATTCCACTTGGCGCAATTGTAAAGGCGCTTGATGCCGCAGATGGAGACGTCGATGCTAGCGTCCTGCTTCAAAGCGAATTATTGCGACGGTGTGTGGGATTCGCGCAGGAGAACCACGTCGGAGACAATGTGCAGCCGGATGACAGCCAGCGTCTTGCCATCGGGGGAGAATTGAAATGTTCGGATGCGATCGGAGGTGAAGTTAGTCAAGCGATGGCCGGCCGAGCCATCGATGGGTTGCGCCCAGATGTTGCCGACGCCGTTTTCTACGATCGTGTAGGCGACGGCCTTGCCATCCGGGGTGAACGCGATGGGAAGGGCGACGTCCGCGCGCGGGTCGAGAGTCTTCACTGCGGATTCGCTGTTCGCGTTTACGTCCACGAGCATGATCTTGTTCGAGCCCAACTGCGTGGTCACATCGGTGAGTCCCGCGACCTCCGGCATCCACCGGCCATCGGGCGAAAAGTTCACGCCGCCTTGCATGAATCCGTTGGGGATGGCGCTGGCCTTCAGCAGCTCCGCCTGGCCGCCATTGATGGGCATCTTCATGATTTGCGAGGTGGCGTTGTCGATGTAATAAAACGACGCGCCATCCGGCGAGCAGAGCGGAAATCCTTCAATTTTCCCATTCGTGAGCTGCTTGGGGCGCGAGCCATCCGCATCGATGCGCCAGACATTCGTCGTGGGCTTCCCTTCCCGAAGATAGGCGGAGAACAGGATGGGCCCGCCCTTGGGACAAACCGACGTGCGGAAAATAATCTCCGCCGGATCGTTCAGGAGAGTCCCTGGCTGGCTGCCGTCCGGGGCCATTTTCAGGATTGAATTCGCGGTGGTGACGATCAACGCTCCCTGGCTATCCCACTCGACACCGTGGACTTCGGTCTGATTCGCGAGGCCGGGAATCGGCGCGGGGGCGGCGTTATTTGCGAGCGTCTGCAGCAGAGCAGAATCCGTTTCTTGTTGCTGAATCGAGACCATCGCTTTGCCGTCGCCGGAGAGGCTTAGGGTGCGGTATCCGTGCGTGTCGTTGGTGAGCGGATGGAATTGACCGCCGGGATAAGAGACGAAGCCAATTTGCTGGTTGGTTGCGCCCGAGGCGCGAAAGTTTACGAGCAGTCCTCGGCCATCGGAGGTCCATGCCAAGTCGGTGAAAACGCGGTCCGGGAAGGAAGTTAGCGGTGTGTCTTTGCTGGCGGCGAGATCGAAAATGCTGATTTGTCCCTGAGCGTTGCTCTGAGCAAAAGAAATGAGGGCGATTCGTTTTCCGTCGGGCGACCAGGTCAGAGCGCTGGGCATCGGAAGCGCGGCGATCTGCAGGATCTTTTCATCGCTGCCGTCTGGATTTGCAGAGAGGAGGCGATACTTACCGGCGTCCGGATCGTTTGCGCGGATGTAGACCATGCGCTTGCCGTCTGGCGAGAGGGTCGGGCCCACGTCAACATCGCGGGCCACGAGCTGCGGAGTGCCACCGAGTACTGGCATGCGATAAACGCGGAACTCCGTCTGAGTGGCATCCGCGGCTTTGCGGAAGAAGATGTAGCTGCCGTCCGGTGAAAAGACGGCGGCGCGAATGAGAAAAGCGTCCGGCTCGAGAATCTGGGTGTTGCTGCCGCTGGGCACGTTGCGAAGCCACAGGCTTTGTTTTCCGGCGTCGTCTACTACGCTCACGACGTACTTTCCATCTGGAGAAATGGCCGCGACGGCAGCCTTGCCGGAATTTGTGACTTGCGTGGCGTCGAAGGTTTGAAATGGAATTGTGGCGGCGCGATTCGCGAAAAGTGAGTAGAGCCCGTAGCCCGCGGCCGCGATGACCAGTAGCGCGAGGATTCCCCCCGCGATTACCGCTACTTTGTGCTGCTTCGCCGCCGCCACTACGGTGGAGCTGCCGGACGCGTGGGACGGCTGCGCTGCCGCTTGAGCTGCGGCGGCGGATGCAGATATGCCGGATCTTGTGGAGCCTGGGACTGCCGAAGAGGAGCCCGGCTGCGTGGATTGCGCTCCACTGGTAACGGCCGACGCAGTATCGCGCCGCAAACGCTGCAAATCGGCGCCCAGATCGGAGGCGTGCTGATAGCGCAGCTTCACATCTTTTTCGAGGCACTTGTTGATGATGTGTTCGAGTTCGGCGGGCACCAGCGGATTCACGCGCACTGCAGGCACCGGCGGCCGATTCAAAATCGCATCGAATGTTTCTACCGAACTATTTCCGCTGAAGGCCTGCCGGCCCGTCGCCATTTCGTAGATTACCGAGCCGAAGGAAAAGATGTCGGTGCGCGCATCCACGTCGCGCGCCCGCGCCTGCTCCGGAGACATATACGCGACCGTGCCGATTGCTGTGCCGGGCGTGGAAATATTTTTGTCGCCCTGCGTCGCGGCCGTAAACATGTCGCCGGCTGCGCCCTTCGCCGGAACCAGCTTGGCCAATCCAAAATCCAGAATCTTCGCCTGACCGCGCTGAGTAAGAAAGATGTTCGCGGGCTTGATGTCGCGATGGACGATGCCTTCCGTGTGCGCGGCATCCAGCCCGTCCGCAATTTGCGTGGCCATTTCGAGCAGCGATTCAAGCTCGATCGGCCCCACCGCGATGCGATGCTTCAGCGTCTCGCCCTTCAGCATTTCCATTGCGAGATAAGGCCGGCCTTCGTGCTGGCCGATTTCATAGATCGTGCAGATGTTGGGATGATTCAGCGCCGAAGCCGAGCGCGCCTCGCGCTGGAAACGCTCAAGGGCCTGGGGATCGGCAGCTAGAGCGTCCGGAAGGAATTTGAGCGCGACGTGGCGGCCGAGATCGAGATCTTCGGCTTCATAGACGATGCCCATCCCGCCTCCGCCGAGTTTCGAGAGAACGCGGTAATGGGAGACCGTGCTGCCGATTAGTGAGGAGCTGTCAGTCAAGGGCGCGTAATGGCGCGTTGCGAAATTCAAATTTCAATACGCGCGCGATGTTAGTTCAGCATTCCGGTGAAGTCAACGCGGACGGCGGCGGCTTGCAGGTATTGACTGCTTCGTTGCACTCGAAGCAACGCTCAGGGGGCTGCGGACATCTCAATTTCGAACATTGCCCGGCTGCCCGACCCCACCTGTGCAAACGGGCAAATTAAGAAATCGGCGGCGAACCGGCCGCTTTCCTTGCTAACTTTCAGATTTTATGCGGGTCTAAGACATGGATAGAGGGAGAGCTGATTTCATTTCATATCAATTCTGGGCTTGACCTGTATTGAAGTAAGGATTCGATGCCGCGCCGGGGCAGCGGACGCTTTACCGTGTTAGTTCGGTTGGAAAACGCGGAAGCGTGGAAGCTCCGGAGCCGGTATCCGTATGAACGACGAGACGTTCGCCCGCGCACCATTCCCTCCAGAACCACCCTCAGGCCCGGAAATTCCCGCCAATGAGCCAGAGGCTTCCTCAAGTTGCCGTTATCGCTTCGAAAGTTTCGAAATCGATGGCCAGCGCCGCGAACTTCGCCGCAATGGATTGAAGATTCATCTAAAAGGCCGGCCGTTCACGCTATTAAAGGTGCTGGTCGAAAGCCAGGGACGCTTGGTGACGCGCGAGGAACTGCGCGGGCATCTCTGGACGTCGGACACGCACGTGGATTTCGACGCCAATCTCACCACCGCCTTTTACAAAGTTCGCAAAGCTCTGGGCGATTCCTCGCGCGATTCGCGCTTCATCGAAACGATTCCCGGCCAAGGGTATCGCTTCATCGAGCCGGTGATCGCCATCAAGGATGGCACTTCGACGCCCTCTTTATCGCCGACCACGGATGCCAACGATATTGAATCGGCCGAGCCGCCCGCAACAGTTGCGCACGGATATGCTATCTCACCGCTCAAGCGGCGCCTTGTCTCCGTCCTGGTGGCGTCGCTGGTGCTGATCGTGATCGCCTGCGTGGGCTATATTCGCGTCTTGTCGTCGAGCGCCGCGCGCGCCAAATCGGTGCGGCTGTTGGTGCTGCCCTTCAGCGATACGGCGGGAAATTCGGCCGACGAAAATTTCTCGGATGGCTTGCAGGATGAATTGATCACCGATTTGACGCGCCGGCATGCCTCGGAATTCAGCGTGATCGCGCGGACCACGGCGGTGACTTACAAGCATACCGGGAAGAGCGTGCAAGACATTTCGCGGGAACTGGATGTCAGTTATATCGTCGAGGGCGCAGTGCAGGAATGTGACGGGCATATGCATATTTCGGCGCGGTTAGTGCGCGCTGCCGATCAATCTGAAATTTGGGCGGATTCTTACGATCGCTCGCTGACGGACATCGTTTCGAGCGAGCTTGAGGTGGCTGATCGGATCGGCGAGGCTTTGTCGGCGAGGGTATCGCCGGGCGTTGCTCCGTCGGGGCAACGAGCTTTGAACTTGAAACAGCTCCTGGTTCGGTGATCGGCTAATACCCGACGCTACGTTCCCTCCCAAAACTTCCAAGGCATCACTCAAAATTTTCGGACGCCTTTGTAGCACAGCCACTCTTGGCTGTGGCCGTTCGCAAGCTCCCGCGCAGCACCCTGCCGATCGCGCGCGTCACATCTCTGTAGCACAGCCACTCTTGGCTGTGGCCGTTCGCAAGCTCCCGCGCAGCACCCTGCCGATCGCGCGCGTCACATCTCTGTAGCACAGCCACTCTTGGCTGTGGCCGTTCGCAAGCTCCCGCGCAGCACCCTGCCGATCGCGCGCGTCACATCTCTGTAGCACAGCCACTCTTGGCTGTGGCCGTTCGCAAGCTCCCGCGCAGCACCCTGCCGATCGCGCGCGTCACATCTCTGTAGCACAGCCACTCTTGGCTGTGGCCGTTCGCAGGCTCCCACGCAGCACCCTGCCGATCGCGCGCGTCACATCTCTGTAGCACAGCCACTCTTGGCTGTGGCCGTTCGCAAGCTCCCGCGCAGCACCCTGCCGATCGCGCGCGTCACATCTCTGTAGCACAGCCACTCTTGGCTGTGGCCGTTTCCGCGATACGCAAATCCATAGACATCTCCTGAAATATGTCCGCTAACGGAATTTTCCTGACGCGTCGACCTCTAGCGCGCCATTTATACGAATTCACACTCTCGGACTAACCGTTCAAATCAATCAGTTGGCTGCCTTTGCGCCGATTCACATGGAATGAGCCGCAATTTATCGATTCCAACACTGGAATTGCACTTAGTTCCGCCAAGCTCGCGTGCTTCAGGCGCATGCGGTTGAGTTGCGAAAACAAACTCGACTTTCACAAATTTTGGAGGATTAGATGAATTGTAAACGCGTCGTCGGTGTGCTCCTCGCGTTGGTGCTGGCTGTGCTCAGTGCCGGCCCATACGCTTTCGCACAATCGACGCAATCTACCGGCAGCATCCAAGGGATCGTTATCGATCCGCAAGGCGCAGTCGTTCCGGATGCGAAAATTACGGTAACCAGCAAAGCCACCGGACAAGTAAGTCCGGTGCCCGTCAGCTCATCCGCGGCATTCAGCTCCGGCCAACTAAATCCGGGGATTTACGTGCTCCGAGTGGAAGCTCCGGGTTTTCAGACCGCAGTAGTTACTCTGCAAGTGCAGATCGGCGTGGTGACCACGAACAATATAACGCTGGTGGTCGGCGCCTCGACCACGGTCGTCGAAGTGACCAGCGAAGAAACGCGCGTCAACACCGATCAGGTAACGATTCAGAATGTGTTGACCGGCGATCAAATCGACAACCTGCCCGTAAATGGCCGCAACTTTCTCGACCTGGCGCAACTGGAGCCCGGCGTACAGATTCAGGACGGCTCGACATTCGATCCGACCAAGAATGGATACTCCTCGGTTTCTTTCGGCGGACGTTTCGGCCGCGCGGCAAGAATTGAAGTCGACGGCATCGACATCAGCGACGAGAACGTAGGAACAACCACGCAGAACATTCCGCAGAGCGCGATTGCCGAGTTTCAAGTGGAAGGATCGTCGCTCGATTTGAGCACCGAAATCAGCGGAACCGGCGCCATCAACGTGGCCACGCGTTCCGGAACCAATTCGATCCACGGCGAAGGTTTCTACGATTTCCGCAACGATGAACTTTCCGCGCGATTCGCACCGACGGACCTGCCTTACTCGCGCAAGCAATACGGCGCAAGGCTTGGCGGACCATTCCTGAAGGACAAGTTGTTCTTTTTCGGCGACTGGGAGCGCACCCAGCAGGATCAAGCCGCCCCCGTCACTCTGGGCGCCCCATTCAATTCGCTCAGCGGCAGCTTTACCTCGCCGTTCCGCGATAACGAATACCTCGGCCGCCTCGATTACATCGTCAATAACAACTGGCGCGTTTTCGCACGCTTCAATTATGAAAATAATATGAGCGCCCGCGGATTCGTCCCCAACGTCTATCAGCCCTTCAGCAACATCGACCACACCAAGGTCTACGCCGTCGGAACGGACTTCACAACTGGCGCGTTCTCGCACAGCATTCGCTTTGGCTACACCAAATTTCACAATCAAATCGGCGACGGCACCGCGGGACTTCCGAGCGCGGAAAATCCGATTCCGGGCCTGGCGATCAACATCGGAAACGACTTGATCTGCCTCTCCGGATTTGACAATTTCTGTTCCGGCCCGAACTTCCTGGCGCCGCAGGTTACCTACCAGAGCGATAAGCAGACCAAGTATGACGGCAGCAGAATCCTCGGCTCGCATATCATTCGTTTCGGCGCGGCAGTCAACCGCTTGCTCGGCGGAGGCTTCGCTGCCTTTGTCGGATCCGGCCCGGAAGTGAATCCTCTGCTCACCGACGTAGCCCCTGGCGGCGATCCGTCAAATCCATTGGACTATCTGACGGATACTGTGCTTCTCGGGAACGGGTTCGGCTTCGCGTCTGAAACTCCACAATTCAACTTGCCGGCTGGCGGCTTGGCGGACACCCGCTTCGAAATCTACGGCGGCGATTCGTGGAAGCTGCGCAAGAATTTCACGGTCAGCTACGGCCTGCGCTACACGCGCGATACGGGCCGATCGGACGCAGATTTGGCCGGCATTGCGGCCTACAAGCAGTTCGACAACCAGTTCACTTCTGGCCTCGAGGATCGCGTCAACCAGCCGAATAAGGACTTCGGGCCCTCGGTCGGATTTGCCTGGGATCCGCAGAGGCGACGGCAAGACCGTCATTCGCGCGGGCGGCGGACTTTACTGGGACAACTCAGTTTGGAACAACGTGCTGTTCGACCGGTCGGTTCGTTTGCAGTCCGGGCGGTTCCTGACCAACCCGCCGGCTTGCATTAACAACGCTCCAGTCGCGGTGCCGTTGGCGCCGACGCTTCCGGATTTCTGCGGCCAGCCAGTTGGACAAGTGGGTTCGCAAATCATCGCGTTCCAGCAAGCCTATCAACAAGCGGTTGCAGCCGCAGGCCCGCAAGCCAATCCGAATTACATTGGCACGGCTTTGGCGGCCGGCACGGTCACGGGAACTGAACCCCTGTATCCGGGATACAAGTCGCCGCGCACGTGGCAGATGAACGTTGGAGTAGCACGCGAATTGCATCCGGGCACGGTTCTAAGCGTCGACTACGTGCGTTCAATCGGCTTGCACTCGCTGCTTTCCTACGACACCAACCATACCGGCGATGCGCGCTTCCTCGATGTAGCCAACGCTCAAAACGCGATCTCCGCCACCAATGCGCAGTTCGGCTGCGGCACCGGCTTCAGCGCCGCCTCCATCGACTGCTCCATTTCGAAAGGCGCGCAGATCTCCAACTTCGCTGGCAACGGCATGGACTCGAGCCTCTCCATCACTGGCGGGGCGGCGTGTCCGACTTGCGCTTTTGCCGGCGTCAATCCGAATCTCGGCATGAACCAGATGTTCTTCCCCATCGGCCGCTCGGTTTATAGCGGCTTGCAGGTTGGCTTGCGATCCGACGTGAAGCATCCCATGCCGGGCGTGAAAAATCTGAACTTGCAGGCAAGTTACGCTCTAGCTCGCTACAACGCGACGGCCCTCGACACCGACTTCATCACCGGTGCGACCGACTTCGCGAACCCGAATAAGTTTTTCGGTCCCAACGGTCTCGATCGCACTCACCAACTTACGGTCGGAACGGTGATGGATCTTCCGGGCGGATTGCGCTTCAGCACTTTGACCCACTGGGCCACCGCTCTGCCCGCCAATCTGACGTTGCCGTCGGGAAGCATCTTCACCAACGACATCATCGGAGACGACTCCTTCGGTGGAAACACCAATGCCAAGCCCGGCGATCCTCTGCCGGGAACCAATCTCGGCTCATTCGGCCGCAGCATCAAGGTCGGTGATCTCAACAAGGTGATCAGCAACTTCAATTCGACCACAGCGGGCGGATTGACTCCGGCCGGGCAATCGCTGGTAACGGCAGGATTGTTCACCCAAGCGCAACTGACTGCTCTCGGCGCGGTGATCCCCACGATTCCACTCGCGCCTCCGGGACAAGTGGGAATTTCGCCGCTCTATACCACTGACTTCCACCTCGCGTGGCGCTTGCAGCCCAGCCGAATCTGGCATGGCCTTTCGGAGAACTTCGTAATCGCGCCCGAAGCGGCCCTGTTCAACGTGTTCAACTACCAGAACTGGGATCCACCAGGCAACGTGTTGCGCGGCATTCTGGATGGCTCCGAGGGCTCGTTGAACGGCACGACGGCTCACGGCGCCTCACCGCGCACTAACCTGGTCACGCTCGGCTCCGGCACGTTCGGTTACGGCGCTCCGCGTCAGGCCGAATTCGGCGTGAAGGTCTCCTTCTAACCAACAACCAAGCGACCCTGGCAAGTCGCGCACAAAAATTTGACGCAGGAGATCGAAACCGCAAAACGGTTTCCCTTCTCCTGCGTCGAATAGTATAGCGAGTGTTTCACGGGGCGTTGGCGGACTGCTTCATCGTCCGCGACAACTGACATGAGGCGATCCCGCTTTTCCGGAGATCGTGAATCTTGTCCATGAGCGTCCCGGATATCAACGGCGTCCTTTCCATCGCACTGGAAATCGAAGAGCGCTTGCGCGGCCTGCAGCGCACTTCCATGGCCACCGTCAGGCATCTCCGCAAGGAATTCTCCAGCCGGCTTTGCGACGCTCCCTCTTTCGTGTTACGCGAACTCGCCGCGCTTCTGCTATTCCAGCCCGGCCTAAAATTTCGCCTGTTCGCCTACGAACTCATCGGCTGCCATCAAGACGCGCTCTATTCCCTGCGGCCCGCGGACTTGCTGCAGCTAGGAGCAGGCATCGATAGCCGCGCTTCCGCGGATGCCTTTGCGCTCGCAATCGTCGGCCCGCTCTGGCGCGAACGCCGCATTCCCGACGAAATTATCTACGGTTGGGCGCGCTCCGGCTCGCGCTGGTGGAAACGCATCGCCGTAGTCAGCGCCATCTGCCTGGTCAAGCGCGAAGGCAAAAGCCCCAAGCCCGATGTCCGCAGCCTGCGCATTCTGAAGATTGCCTTAGCCGAAGGAAATTCCGACGTGGTAACCGGGGTGGTGTCCGCGCTACGCCCTTTGTTACGGTCGAATTTCGACGCAGTAAGGGTGTTCCTGGAAGGCCTAGAAATCGGAAATCACCCATCCCTAAGACGCCTACATCGCCGCCACGAAGCTAAAGCCTACAGCCATTCCAGCCCACGCGAGAGACGCGAGCCAGCCCTAGCCAACATCGCATAAACTACCGCCGGCCTCTTTCTTAACGTACCGCTGGCGTCCCTGCCGGCTCTTTTCGAAGAGAAAGTCGGCAAGGGCAAACATCCTCGACGGCGCGCAATTTCGAACGCAAGACCGTCTTTGCATTTCGTAATCCCAGCGTTTCATTAGCCGGGGCAGCATCCCGATCAAAAAGAGCCGGCAGAGAAGCCGGCGGTACGCTTTCCCCCGCGACCTTCGCCTCGCACCCCCGAATTACCACTTGTGAGCGCACCAAGTCTGCGAAGATACTCGTTCCGAAATGCCCCGCCCACGAGCCCTCAGCAGCAAACTCCAACGAGTTTGGACTCAGTACGATGTGTCGCGGCGAGCGATCGCGATAGCGCTTCTGTGTATCGTTTCCGCTTCGGCCGCTCTCGGCCACCCAGCACCCGATCAAGTCTCCGGAAAAGTAATCGATCCAGATGCCGCCCCAGTATCCGGCGCCCACGTAAAAATCTCCGCCGCCGCCGGAACTGCCATAGCCACCGCCACCAGCGATCAGCAAGGTGAGTTTCATCTCGCCGGTCTCACCCCCGGCAAATACACGCTAACCGCAGAAGTCTCCGCGTTCGCACCCATCACCATCACTCTCGAAGTCGGCAACGGCCAACCCACCGAAATCGTCCTGCAATTCACGCAAATCGCATCGATGCGCCAAGCCATCACGGTAGTAGGCGCCTCAGCCCCGTCCGCTCTAACCCCCGATCCCGCCGAACACGTAATCGTCCACGATCAAGTTCTCGACGCCAATCCCGGCCGCCCCGGCGCCCCCGTCTCGCTCCCCGGTCTGCCGATCGAAACCGCCTCAGGCGGTATCAAAGCTCCGCAATATTTCGCGCCTGGAGTAGCAGGCGATCACGGCGAACCCATCGCGCAGTTCTATCAAATCGGCGATTTTCTCTATCCGAATAACCTGCCGGCCAACGCGCACGGAAACGGCTACGCCGATCCGAATTTTCTCATCGCGCCCATCATCGAAGCTGTAGCCGTAGACGGCGGCGCCTTCAACGTCCGCGAAGGCAACCACTCCATCGATCTCGCCGCCACCTATGTCCCTCGCGAGCGCCTCGACGATTTCCTCGAGCTCACCGGCGACGATCGCGATATCGATTTGGTAGCCGGCTGGAGTCCGCGCAATCCCGACACGAATGCATTCATCGCCATCGAAGCGTCTTATGGCGACGGCTACCTCGCCCGCCTCGAACATCGTCAGCAATATAAAATGAACGCCTTCCGCCAATTCAAACTAGGCCGCCACGAACTAACTCTCTTCGGCGTAGGCTACTACGGCTTCTCCTACGTACCGGGCCTGATTCCTATCAACACGCAAGTCCCCGACGACACCGTCGATCGCCGCCAAAGCGACTACACGCACACGACAATCTTCATCGCCAGCGACACCTGGCGCATCAACGATCGCACCCAATTCACCTATTCGGGATTTTTTCGCACTTACAGCCTGCAACTTCGCTCCAATTTTCAGCCGGACTTCACCCAAAGCCTGGAGTTTCCCGGCGGCCTGATTCAGCAAAGCGAATTTCGCACGGTGGCCGGCGGTGGCGCAGTCTATTCCCAGAAAATCCGCCCGTGGCTTTCCTTGCTCACCGGACTCGATCTTCGCCGCGACGCCCCACGCGACCTCGATCTAAAAACCGCAAATCCCGAAGGCGGCTTCGAGCCGATAACGAGCAACAACCTCACGCTATCGTTCCTCGAACCCTACATCGCTATCGACGGCACGCTAAACAAATATATCCACTTCGACGCCGGAATTCGCCGCGAAGAAATCTGGATCGACAATCAGGACTTGATCAATCCGCAGAACTCATTCGACAAACTAGCCGGATTAACTTTACCGAAAGCCACGCTGACCATCCTTCCCCCAGCCAGCACATTTCTTCCCACCGTAGCGTTCAGCTATGGAGAAGCATTTCACACCGAAGATCCACGCATCGGCGCCGGCGCAGGCGAGCCGACGCTGCTAGCGCCCTCGCGCGCCTATCAACTCGTGCTCGCCAAAAGCATCAAGAAAACCGAATTCAAAATCACGCTGAAGCATGTCACCAATTCCCAGGAACTGGCAAAGATCGATCCCGATACTGGGCTACAAGAAAATGAAGGCCCGTCGCTCAATCGAGTCCTCACCGTCTCCGTGCAGCGAACTTTCTCGCAAGGGTCGATTTATGCCTCCTACGCGCAGGCAGATTCAAGGGATCTGCTGACCGGAGCGCCAACGCCCGAAGCCCCGCGTTTTATCTGGGACACCGTCGCGACAGAGGATCACTTACCGTGGAAGCTTCACGCTCGCGCTGAGTTCGAATATGTGAGGGCCAAGCCAGTGGGCGACGGATTCACGGGCCCAGCCGTTCCGGAATTTCGAGGCCAAGTGCTGCGTGCATTCCAAGACGGGCGCATGACCATCTCGACCGAATTCCTCGTCGCGCACGGCTACACCGGCGAGACCACCGAGGTCTTCGCGTTTCCATCTGACCCAAGTTACCCGGCGTCCATCGAGCGAGTGGTAGGTGTGCCGCTCAAGTCCTACGTCACGGTTTCCTGGGCGTATCATTTCTTGCGCCGCTAACCCTCAGGGCAATCCAACCGCACGGTTAGACCGAAGTTGTTGGCGCCAGAAACTTCACTCGGTTCGCCAATCCAACGCGCCGGCAGATTTCTCCCGGAAGCTGGTCGAGCGCCACGATTTGATCCGCTAGCCCTGCATCTACCACGCTTCCCGGCATTCCCCACACCACCGAACTCGTCTGATCCTGCACGATAATTTGTCCGCCCGCGCGGCGAATTTTTTCGCAGCCGCCCGTGCCATCTTTGCCCATGCCGGTCATGATCACTGCCAGCGTGTCGCGCCCAAAACATTCCGCTACCGAACGGAAAAGCACGTCCACCGCGGGCCGGCACGAATTTTCCGGCGGGTCTTCATTAATCGCGATCTGCACCGCAGCCGCGTGCCGTTGCAGCGCCATGTGATGCCCACCCGGCGCAATCCACGCATGTCCCGGCATCAAGGTCGCGCCCGCCACTCCCTCGTGAACTTTCAGTGCCGAATGTTTCGAAATTTGCTCCGCCAGCAGCCGCGTGAATACCGCAGGCATATGCTGCACGATCACAATCGGCACCGGAAAATTTTCCGGAAAATTCGGCATCAACGAATGAAGCGCGCTCGGTCCGCCGGTAGAAATTCCGATGGCCACGATGCGCACCCGCGACCCTTGACGTTGCGCCGCCTGCGAACGCACCGCGATCTTCGGCGGCGCTACCACTGACTCCTGGCTGGCCAGAGGACAAAGCGCTTTGATCTTGGGGATCAGTTCGGCGCGCAGCTGATCCAGCAGCCCCTCGGCGCCGTTGGCGTTCGAGGGCTTGCCGACGTAATCGCTCGCTCCCAGCCGCAGCGCTTCAAGCGTAGTAGCCGCGCCGTGCTCCGTCAGCGAGCTGAACATAATCACCGGCAGATGCGGCCACTTTTCGCGAATCGCCCGCACCGTTGCGAGCCCGTCCATTTCCGGCATCTCCACATCCAGCGTCACCAGATCCGGATTGAGCTGCGGAATTTTCTGCAGTGCCGCGCGCCCATTCCCAGCGGTGCCAATCGCTTCAATCTCCGGCTCGCCCGCAAACAAATCCACGATCAGCCGCCGGATCACCGCCGAATCATCCACCACCAGCACGCGTATCTTCTTCATAGGCCGAAGCGCCAGCGCACCCCTCCAAGAATCTCCATCGGCGCACACCCCCATCATCTTTAACAGCCGAAGCAGCACCCACCGCTTTTTCATGGAAGCTTGTTCGTTGGAGGCCGGACAATCGCTTTTAGGTGGGAGCCTTTGCGTTTAGGTAGCAGCCCCCTGCTTTAGCGGGGGGAGGAGCGCTTTAGCGCGACGAAAAAGCGCCGCACAAAAGAGATGCGCTTTAGCGCTGGGCCTCAAATTGCGGCGTTCGCGCCGCGAGCGGCAATTCTCGATCCTCCTGAGGACACTCCGATCCGCCGCCCAAACTACGAACCAGATGACTACACGCCGCTATTAGAATCTTTCGCCGCGGCCCAATTTTTCCCGTATGGGCGCCCGCCCGCGTGAGACGTGCGAAAATGCGGCCTATTTCCCTCTCCGTCCGATTTTTCCCTGTACTGGATCTGCCCGCTAAATGCGCACGACGTCAACAATCCATTTCAAATCTGAAATTTTAAATTTCAAATTTCCGCGGCCTTTAACCCCACCGCTCAATCCAATTCTTGCGTGACGATGTGCACATCCACGCCTGGAGCTTCCTTGAGAAATCGATTTACGGCGGAGAGATAGAGATACTTGCGGAGACCTTGATCGGAGGAGCGGCCGAAGATTACCTGGGTGATGTGTTTCTCCCGTACGAGTTTCGCGACTGCATCCGCGACGTGGCGGCCTTTGAGACGCACCACTTTCGCGCCGAGGTCTTCCGCAAAGTGCAGATTCGCTTCGAGGGATTTTAAATCGGCTTCAGAAACTTTCCTGCCGACATCCACATAAATCACGTAGAACTCGGCGTCCAGCCGGCGCGCCATCCGCGCCGCTCGCGCTACCAGATATTGCGCCGCAGGATTCGCGCTAACGCAAACCGCCAGCCGCTCGCGCACCGGCCAAGTTTCGCGGATATCCTTCGCCGCCATGTAGTTCTCAAGGCTGCGATCCACATGCTCGGTCACCTGCCGCAGCGCCAATTCCCGCAGCGCGATCAAGTTCCCGCGGCGAAAGAAATTCTGCAGCGCCTGGCTCACTTTATCGGCGGCATACACGTCACCGCGCTGCATGCGTTTCTGCAGCGCTTCCGGCGTAAGATCGACCATGACGGTCTCATTGGCAGTGAGCGGCACCCAATCCGGCACCGTCTCGCGCACCACCACGCCGGTAATCGCCCGCACCGTCGGCGCCACGCTCTCCATGTGCTGAATATTCATCGTCGAAAGCACATCGATTTTCGCCGCCAAAATTTCCTGCACATCCTCATAGCGCTTGCGATGCTTGCTCCCCGGAATATTCGTGTGCGCCAACTCATCCACCACCACCACCTGCGGCTTGCGCGCCAAAATCGCGTCCACATCCATTTCTTCGAATACCGTGCCTTTGTATTCGATCTTCTTGCGCGGCACGATTTCAAGCTGCGAGATCAGCTCGCTCAGGCCTTTGCGGCCATGCGTTTCCACCACTCCGATCACCACATCTTCGCCGCGCGCGTGCCGGCGAACTCCTTCGCTCAGCATGCTGTAAGTTTTCCCAACGCCCGGCGCATATCCGAGGAAAAGCTTAAAGATGCCCTTCTGCTTTTCCGCCTGCGTAACCGCCTCGAGCCATTCTTCGGGTCGTTTGGGCATTATTGCCTTCCGCGCCTCGCGTAATCGCCAAGCTAAGCTAGAATAGCCGCGTGTGGGAACGCCTTCCGATTCGAGCGTTGCGTTATGTCGCGGCCCTCGCCATTGTGGCCGCTATTACCTTTTTCTATCGCCACGTTCTATCGGTCAATCAAACCACCGTCGCGCTCACCCTGCTGCTCGCGATTCTAACAGTATCCACGGTCTGGGGACTGCGCGTTTCCGTCTGCATGTCCGTGGCGGCCATGCTCTCGTTCAATTATTTCTTTTTGCCGCCGGTCGGGAAATTCACCATTGCCGATCCGCAGAACTGGGTAGCTCTGGTCGCCTTCCTGGGCACCTCGCTGATCGCCAGCCAGCTTGCCACCCGCGTGCGCTACGAAGCCGAATCCGCGCAGCGCCGCGGCCGCGAAGTCGAGCGCCTCTATTCCTTCAGCCAGCAGCTTCTAGTTGAAGGCAACGTGATCCAGCTACTGAACGCCATTCCCAACCACATCGTCGAAATTTTCGAAGTAGGCGCCGCCGCGATTTTTCTTCTCAATAAAAATAAGTTCTATCGTTCCGGCAGCGGCGCCGCCCATCTCGATGACGAAGAACTGCGCACCGCCGCGGATCGCGAAGAGCCTATCCTCGACGCCGAGCGCAGCCTCAGCTTCGTCCCCATCCGCATCGGCGTGCAACCGCTCGGCAGCATCGGCATCTCCGGCCCCATCCTTTCCCGCAAAACTCTCGAAGCCCTCGGCACCCTCGTGGCCATCGCCGCCGAGCGCGCTCGCGCCGTCGAGCGCCTCAGCAAAGCCGAAGCCGTCCGCGAAGGCGAACAGTTGCGCTCCGCCCTTCTCGATTCCATCACCCACGATTTGCGCACCCCGCTCACCTCCATCAAAGCCTCGGTCACCAGCCTCCTGAACGACGACTGCTCCAAGAATCTCCAGCTCCGCGAACTCCTCACCATCATCGACGAAGAGACCGACCGCCTGAATCAACTCGTAGGCGACGCCGCGGAAATGGCCCGTCTCGACGCCGGCGAATTTGAATTGAAGCTCGAGCCCCATACGATTTCGGAAATAGTCGCAGCAGCCCTGGCGCAATGCCGCCCGCTTCTAGCGGCCCGCACGGTTAACGTTGCCATCGAAAACGATCTACCCCCGGTGCGCGCCGATTTCAATCGCATCAAAGATGTCCTCGTTCGCCTGATCGAAAATGCCGACGCCTACTCGCAAAAAGACCGCCCCATCACGATTTCCGCGGAACCCAGCGACTCGCGCGAAGTCATCAGCGTCGCCGATCACGGCCCCGGCATCGAGGATATGGAGCTGGGCCTGATCTTCGACAAATTTTATCGCGGCAAGGACCAGCGCTATCTCGTGCAAGGAACCGGCATGGGCCTGCCCATCGCAAAAGCCATCGTTGAAGCGCACGGCGGCACCATCGGCGTCACCAGCCAGCTCGGCCACGGCTCGGTATTTTCATTCAGCCTGCCCATCGATCGCGGCGCCGGCGGCGCCAGATGAAAGGCGCAAAGATTTTAGTAGTCGACGACGAGCCTCAAATCCGCCGCGTCCTCCGCGCCACTCTTTCCTCCGAAGGCTACACCATCCTCGAAGCCCGCGATGGCGATGCAGCCCTGGCCGAATTCCGCCGCGAGCGCCCCGACCTCGTTCTCCTCGACATGAACATGCCCGGTCTCGACGGCCTGGCCACCTGCCGCGAAATTCGCGCCGGCTCCAATGTCCCCATCATCATGCTCACTGTGCGCAGCTCCGAAAAAGATAAAGTGCGCTCGCTCGATGCCGGCGCCGACGATTACGTCACCAAGCCTTTCAGCATGGAAGAACTCCTAGCCCGCATTCGCGCGGCATTGCGGCGCACTTCTCCCACGGAAGCGCTAGCCTCGGTGGTAACCAAGGATCTAAAAATTAATTTCGAGAGCCGCACGGTAACCGCGGGAGGCGAAGACGTTCATCTCACGCCAAAAGAATTCGAGCTTCTGCGTCACCTGGTAGCCAATCAAGGCAAGCCGCTTTCGCACAGGCGCCTATTGCAGGCAGTCTGGGGCCCCGATTACGGCGATGAAACAGAATATCTGCGCGTAACCGTGAACCAGCTCAGAAAAAAAATCGAACCAGAACCCTCGCGCCCAAAATACATTTTGACAGAACCCTGGGTAGGCTATCGCTTCGTCGTGCCACGCGAAGTCAACGGCAAATCCCGCAAGTAGGGGCGGGGGTTCACCTCCCGCCCGCTCTGGCATTGGGTTTTCGTCCGTCGTTTCTCGTATTAACGCGCCACAGGATGCGCCGCATCCAACTCCAAATTCAATTCCAGCACATTCACGCGCGGCTCCCCAAGAAAACCCAAATCGCGCCCGCTCGTATGCCGCGCAATGATCGCTCTCAAATCGCGCTCCGCCATCCCCCGCGCCCGCGCCACTCGCGGAATCTGAAACTCAGCCGCCGCCGGCGAAATATGCGGATCCAGTCCCGAACCCGAAGTAGTAACCAAGTCAATCGGCACCGCAACGCCGGGATTCTCAGCTTGAAGCTTAGCGACGTCCCCACTCACGCGATCCGTCAGCGTTTTATTCGTCGGACCAAGATTCGACCCGCCGCTCGCCGTCGGATCATATCCATTCCCCGCTGCCGATGGCCGCGAATGAAAATATTGCGGCAAGCTAAATGGCTGCCCAATAATCCGCGAGCCAATCAACTTTCCATTCGGCGTAAGCAATTGCCCATTCGCTCGCGACGACATCGTAACCTGCGCGATCCCCGTCACCGCCAACGGATACAGCAATCCGAAAATTACCGTAGTCACCAGCGTCATCCAGATCGAAATCATCAAATTCTTCTTCATATTCGCCTCACGCCCAATGCAAATACGTCACAATCATGTCGATCAACTTAATTCCAAAAAATGGCGCGATCACTCCGCCCACGCCATAAATCAATAGATTCCGACGCAGCAACGCCTCGGCTCCCACCGGTCGATAACGCACCCCGCGCAGCGCCAGCGGAATCAGCGCCACGATAATCAACGCATTGAAAATCACCGCAGAAAGAATCGCCGACTGCGGCGTCCGCAAGTGCATGATATTCAGAATTTCCAGCGCCGGAAACGCCGCCGCAAACATCGCCGGAATAATCGCGAAATATTTCGCCACATCATTCGCCACAGAAAACGTAGTCAGCGCCCCGCGCGTAATCAGCAACTGCTTCCCGATTTCCACAATCTCGATCAGCTTCGTCGGATTCGAATCCAGATCCACCATGTTCCCGGCTTCTTTCGCCGCCTGCGTCCCTGTATTCATCGCCACGCCGACGTCCGCCTGCGCCAGCGCCGGCGCATCATTCGTCCCGTCGCCAGTCATGGCCACGAGCTTGCCTTTCATCTGCTCGCTCTTGATCAACGCCATCTTGTCTTCCGGCTTGGCTTCGGCCAGAAATCCATCCACTCCCGCCTGCCGCGCAATCGCAGCCGCGGTGAGCGGATTGTCGCCGGTAATCATCATCGTGCGGATGCCCATGGCGCGAAGTTGATCGAAGCGTTCGCGCATGCCGCCCTTCACCACGTCTTCCAGTTGAATCGCACCCAGCACCTTGCGATTTCGCGCCACCAGCAGCGGCGTGCCGCCCGCCGTAGAAATCGCCTGCACCGCTTCCGAAATTTCCGTCGGCACGCGTTGCCCGTGAGTCGCCGCGTATTTTTCAATCGCCTCAGCCGCGCCTTTGCGAATTTCCTGGCCATCCAAATCGACGCCAGACATCCGCGTCTGCGCCGTAAATGGAATAAATGTCGGATTGTGCGGCGAAAGTTCGCGCCCCCGCAGCCCGTACTTCTGCTTGGCCAGCACTACGATCGACCGCCCCTCGGGCGTTTCATCCGCAAGCGACGCAAGTTGCGCCGCATTCGCGAGATCTTCGTCGGTCACCCCCGACGCCGCATAAAATCTCGTCGCTTGCCGGTTGCCGAGCGTGATCGTTCCCGTCTTGTCCAGCAGCAGCACGTCCACATCGCCCGCAGCTTCCACCGCCCGGCCCGACATCGCCAGCACGTTGCGCTGAATCAGCCGATCCATCCCAGCAATTCCAATCGCCGAGAGCAATCCGCCAATCGTCGTCGGAATCAAGCACACCAGCAGCGACACCAGCACGAAAAGCGTCTGCGGCGCGCCCGAATAAATCGCATAAGGCTGCAAAGTAACCACAGCCAAAAGAAAAATAATCGTCAGCCCCGCCAAAAGAATATTCAGCGCAATCTCATTCGGCGTCTTTTGCCGCGACGCTCCTTCCACAAGCTGAATCATCCGGTCAAGAAAAGTCTCGCCAGGATTTGAAGTGATCAAAACTTTAATCTCATCCGAAAGCACGCGCGTCCCGCCCGTCACCGCCGAGCGATCTCCACCAGCCTCGCGGATCACCGGCGCGGATTCACCGGTAATGGCCGACTCATCCACCGACGCCACACCGTGCACAACTTCGCCATCGCCAGGAATAAATTCTCCGGCCGCCACCAGCACCTGATCGCCAGACCGCAGCACCGTGCTCGCCACCGTCTCGATCGATCCATCTTTCTTCACGCGGCGCGCCGGCGTTTCCGCCTTAGCCTTGCGCAGCGTCTCCGCCTGCGCCTTGCCGCGGCCTTCCGCCATCGCTTCCGCAAAATTCGCAAAAAGCACGGTGAACCACAGCCAAAGTGTGATCTGCAACCCAAACGCGGTCCCGCCGGCATGGTGCGCCAGATCGTAGCCCCACTCGATCGAAGTCATCACCGCGCCAACTTCGACGACGAACATCACCGGGTTCTTGTACAGCACTCGTGGATCGAGCTTCTTGAACGAATCCACAATCGCAACCGTTACCAGGTGCGAGTCGCTCAACAGCTTGGATTTTTCGGATGTGGACATGTCAGCCTCAATACACCTTCCCGGCAAACATCTGCACGTGCTCGAGAATCGGTCCGAGACTCAGCGCCGGGAAAAATGTCAGTGCACCTACGATGATAATTGTGGAGACCAGCAGCACGGTGAACAGCGGCCCCGTGACTGGAAAAGTTCCCAGCGATGCCGGCGTGATCTTTTTCCGCGCCAGACTTCCGGCAATCGCCAAAATCGGAATCTGCATGAAAAAGCGGCCCAACAGCATGGCGAACGCCATGCTCGTGTTGTACCAGAGCGTGTTGGTGCTCAGTCCCGCAAACGCCGAACCGTTGTTTCCTACCGCAGAAGTGTAGGCGTAGAGAATCTGCGAAAGTCCGTGTGGACCGGGATTCGTAATGCTCGAGGTCCCAAATTTCTCCACCGAAGCGATCGCGGAAAAAATCAGGATGGTCATCGAGCAAATCAGTACCGCCAGCATGGCCATCTTGATGTCGTACGACTCGATTTTTTTCCCCAGATACTCGGGCGTTCGCCCGACCATCAGGCCCGCGATGAATACCGCCAGCACGATAAATACAAACATCCCGTAAAGTCCTGCGCCAACTCCGCCGAAAATTACTTCGCCGAGCATGATATTGACGAGCGGCACCAAGCCGCCCAGCGGCGTATAGGAATCATGTACTCCATTCACCGCCCCACAGCTCGCGTCCGTGGTCACCGTGGCAAACAGCGCCGAATCGGCGATCCCGAAGCGCACTTCCTTCCCTTCCATATTTCCGCCCGGCTGCATCGACGTGGCCCGCTGATCGGCGGTATGCAGCAACGGATTGCCTCTGGCCTCGGACCAATACGCCACCGTCACTCCGGCAAGAAACACCGTTACCATCGCCAACCAAACCGCCCAGCCGTGCCGCCGCGAGCCGGACATAAATCCCAGCGTATAAGTAAGCGCCGAAGGAACGGCGAAAATCAGCAGAAGCTGAATGAAATTCGTCAGCGGCGTGGGATTTTCAAAGGGATGCGCGCTGTTGGCGTTAAAAAAGCCGCCGCCATTCGTCCCAAACATTTTGATCGCTTCCTGCGACGCCACCGGTCCCTGCGCGATCACTTGCTCGCTCACCGTCTGCGTAGTCGTCTTGCCATCGCTGCCGGTCGTGCTCACCTGTTGCGGCTCAATCAGCGCGGCCTTGTCGTAGGGCCGGAGATTCTGCACCATTCCCTGCGATACAAAAACGAGCGCGACCACCAGGCAAACCGGCAACAGCACCCAAAGCAGCCCGCGCGTCAGGTCCACCCAAAAATTTCCAATCGTCTCGCGCTCCCGCCGCGCAATTCCGCGAATTACCGCGATGGCCAGCGCGATTCCCACGGCCGCCGAAGCGAAGTTGTGGTACGCGAGCCCGGCCATCTGCGTCAGATAACTCATCGTCGATTCGCCCGAATACGACTGCCAGTTCGTATTAGTCGTAAATGACGCGGCCGTATTGAATGCCAGATCCGGCGCCACATTCGCAAAGTGCTGCGGATTAAACGGCAGCCAGAGCTGCACGCGCTCGATCACGTAGAGCAGAATCATCGAAGCGGCGCTAAACAGCAGCATCGCCACCGTGTATTCGGTCCAGCGCATCTCGCTCGTTTCGTCCACGCCCGTCAGCTTGTAGATCAGCCGTTCGATCGGCCGCAGCACCGGATCCAGAAACGTCTTCTCGCGCTCAAACACCCGCGCCAGGAAGATCCCCAGCGGCTTGGTGATCAGCAGCAGCACGAAAAGAAAAACTACGATTTGAGTCCAACCATTCGGCGTCATGGCTAAAATTTCTCCGCGCGCAGCAATGCGTAAAACAGATATCCCAGCAACAGCCCGCAAATAATCAGCACCGCCAGCGTCCCGAAAGTCATCGTCGTCCCCCTACTTCAACCGCTCGCAACCGTCCACGTACAGAATCGAAACAACGAAAAACACAACCGTCACGGCCACGAAAATCACATCACTCATAACTCATCCTCCGCAGGCGACTTACGACCGGAATCGGTGGCAGGCTCGCTAGGCAGGACACACTCTAGCCGTCGCCTAGTCAGGAAGCCATAAAGAACCCGTAAAGTTTTTGTAAGGGAGTATTTGAACGAAAACGCCAACGTCGCGTGCCGCATCCGCCAAATCTGCACGCCCGCCCGTCAACGTGCCGTGCGCCGAATCTACCCGTCCGCCCGCTGTCGCCCAGCGCCCCACGCCGTCCATCCCGAATCCACTCGTCGGCCGCCGTCGCTCAGCGCCCCGCGCTGTCATCCCGAATCGACTCGTCGGCCGCCGTCGCTCAACGCCCCGCGCTGTCATCCCGAATCCACTCGTCGGCCGCCGTCGCTCAACGCCCCGCGCTGTCATCCCGAATCCACTCGTCGGCCGCCGTCGCTCAACGCCCCACGCCGTCCATCCCGAATCTGCCCGTCGGCCGCCGTCGCTCAACGCCCCACGCCGTCCATCCCGAATCTGCCCGTCGGCCGCCGTCGCTCAGCGCCCCGCGCTGTCCATCCCGAATCTGCCCGTCGGCCGCCGTCGCTCAACGCCCCGCGCTGTCATCCCGAATCGACTCGTCGGCCGCCGTCGCTCAACGCCCCGCGCTGTCATCCCGAATCCACTCGTCGGCCGCCGTCGCTCAACGCCCCACGCCGTCCATCCCGAATCTGCCCGTCGGCCGCCGTCGCTCAGCGCCCCGCGCTGTCATCCCGAATCCACTCGTCGGCCGCCGTCGCTCAACGCCCCACGCCGTCCATCCCGAATCTGCCCGTCGGCCGCCGTTGCTCAGCGCCCCGCGCTGTCCATCCCGAATCTGCCCGTCGGCCGCCGTCGCTCAACGCCCCGCGCTGTCATCCCGAATCCACTCGTCGGCCGCCGTCGCTCAACGCCCCCCGCTGTCATCCCGAATCCACTCGTCGGCCGCCGTCGCTCAACGCCCCACGCCGTCCATCCCGAATCTGCCCGTCGGCCGCCGTCGCTCAACGCCCCACGCCGTCCATCCCGAATCTGCCCGTCGGCCGCCGTCGCTCAGCGCCCCGCGCTGTCATCCCGAATCGGCCCGTCGGCCGCCGTCGCTCAGCGCCCCGCGCTGTCATCCCGAATCCCCTTTAGGGGTGAGGGATCTGCTTTTGCTTTTGCTTTTGCTTTTGCTTTTGCTTTTGCTTTTGCTTTTGCTTTTGCTTTTGCTTTTGCTTTTGCTTTTGCTTTTGCCTTTGCTTTTGCTTTTGCTTTTGCTTTTGCTTTTGCCTTTGCTTTTGCCTTTTCCCTAAATCTGAAATTTCAAATGGCTCTGTTGACTTCCTCCGAAGCCGTTGAATTTCTCCGCGTAGCGGCGACGGGTCAATCGTCTCTGCGATTGCAAAGTAATCGACTCGCCCGCCCGTGTAACACGCGCGAAAATGTGGCCTATTTGCGTTGACGCAACGCGATCCAGCATTCTCCACGTTCCATCGGCCTCGTAAATGCGCACGATGTCAACAGAGCCATTTCAAATTTGAAATTTCTTGATCCGTCGCCGTCGCCCTTTCTTCCCGTACGGGTGCCCGCGTGCCTAAGAAAACATGCGCCATCTGTCCCGCGTAACCCGTCCCAACCGCACCGCCAAATAATGTCCGCCTGTTACAAAAGGTAACCAAACAGGAAGCCCACTACCTACTTTTCAGCGCCTTTCCCAACTATTTCACAAAAATCGCCCAATTCTCCCCAATCCCCGTCACTTTATAGTTGACGAACTAGATATCTAACCCCATTCTATCCTCGGCGAACTCCGAACAACCGCCAAGAAACCTAACAGGGAGCCAAAGGAAAACACCAATGCACACAGAACTAGAATCAGAAACCGCACCCGCCCAAAACGAAGACCGCCATTCCCGCAAATGCACCATCTGCAACCACCCCGATCGCGAAGACATCGACACAGCCTTTCTCCACTGGTCCCGCGGCGAACGCATCGTCCGGGACTTCCGCCTACCCAGCCTCTCCGCCCTCTACCGCCACGCCCACGCCTGCGGCCTCTGGAACCTCCGCCGCTCCCACATCCGCCGCGCCCTGGATCGCATCATCGAACACGCCGGCGAATGCAGACCCACCGGCCATGCCATACTCCGCGCCATAGAAATCTCCTGCCGCTTCGACCAAGAAGGCCGCTACGCAGAACCCAAAAAGAAAGCAGTCGCAGAGCACCACACCATAGCCGCGGCCCCAAATCCTAATCGAAAACCAATTCAACCCACCGAACCCACCCCCCACGTAACTCCAACAAAACAAATAAACGCCTCCCAACAAGTACCAAGTTCTAATCGGGAAGACATTCGATTAGAAATCGACGCAACTCCAACAAAACAAAGCACCGCCCCCAGTCCTAATCGGGAAAAAGTGACGCTATTCGAAGCCCCACCCGTCACCACCCTAACCGCCGCAGAAATCCAAAACATGCTTCTAGGGAGGGCATAGAAAAATAGCCAAGCAACCAACAAAATCCGGCCAAATGTAGCTCACCTCTTCAGAGGTGAGGCTGTTTGCATTTAGCGCGTGATCGTCGGCAATTGGACGACGGCTCGCTCGAGGAGGTGTGTGCGAGCAACATGTAGCACAGCCACTCCTGGCTGTGTCTGCCGCAGATTAAGGAGGAAAAAGAAGGAATCGCAGGCCGTACGTCAGGAGGTAAGTTCTGCGATGGTGAGCGACGGGGCTTTCGCCGGGACCCACAGTTCGACGGGATCCGACGGATGCGGAAACCAGAACGACGCGGGCATTACGCCGATCACGATGTAATCCTGCGAATCCAGCGTGATGGCTTTGCCGATCACCGCGGGGTCCGAACCAAAACTGCGGCGCCAAAGGCGCTCGCTTAGCACCACTACTGACCGTCGCGTGTGTTCGTCGCCGGGACGGAAGGTACGTCCCAAAATGGGCTTGGTCGAAAGATGCGAAAATTGCTTCGGAACCACACTCAAACCGACCACCAAATCGGGCGTTCCGTTACCGGTGAGGGTGAATGGCGTCTCCCTGCCCGCCATGAGCGATTCGGCGCGATGCGGGCTGGCGCTGACGAGCAAAGTCGAGGGAGTGATGCTTCGCGATGCGATCCGCGCGGACGCTGCGAGTGCTACCAGGTTGGGAGTGGAGAAGTCTGCCGAGCGGGCCGAGCGGACGGGCATGACCCGATGCAGCATCGCTGCGCCGTTGAAGGCAAACCCGGCCAGGAGCGTGAGTATTGCAGAAGCCGAAACGCGGAATTTCTTCTTCGATTTTCCTGCCCACTGTTGCCGGCCGCTCAGTGCTTCGAACACGCAAAGCCCCCGGACACCCAAATCGCTGGTGTGCACGTGGCAGTCCAAGTACCAATCTGGGCGTTCTGCAACTCGCTGATTCATATGTAGTTATCGCGGTCGCAGGGATGTCACAAGGTAACTTTTGACCGTTTCTGGAATCTGGGATGTGCAAAAGCGGACAGTTCCGTGAATCGGGAGGAAACGCCCAAGAAATGCGAGTTCCGAATTGGCACCAGTGGGCTGGCTTCGCCAATTAGAAATATGGCCGGGAGCTCCGCTGAGGACGAAGCTACCCGGCCGCTTCTCACCCATCTCCGCAGGGTCTGGGTAAGAAAACCGTTATGCGGCGGATTCGCCGTTGCGCAGGAATTCGTACCGCTCGATCGCGGCAGCTACACCGATATCTCCCTGGCCGGGTTCGTCGGTGCGCAGAATGCGCCCTAGACACCGGACTTTCACAGGTCCGGCCTGGGTGAGCTCGTGCGGCAGCGTCATGACGATTTCGACGGCCGAACCGCTCTTGAGGACCTTGGGAAGATAAAAGTAGAGCCCCCGCGAGCTGACCTCGCGGGATTCCGTGGCAACTTCGCCGACTACTGTATTGTCCATCCAGCGAACGGTCAGCGGTAGCTTCATCATGAAGCGCCGGCTCGTTCGCCTCTCTTTGTGGGACACAGACACAATCCTTTCCAGTGACGCTATCTAGAGTATGCGGAGCGACTTGCGGAACCAATAGCGCAAGGGTCTCAATTCTGGGCTATAGAATCGGTACAAAGGTACTAGTTTCGTGTTGAAAGTAAAGGAGTTACAGGTATGGATGGCGGAAAGAGACTCTGTTTGCGGCACTTAGGAGGATCTCGGGCTTTTTTTCGCCGACGGTCTTGCGCGCGGTGCTTGAGACAAAGGCCTGCGCTTATTTAGTGCATTCCTCTGGTCTCGATTTTGAGATTTGCGGGTGTTTGCGCTCGCTAAAAGAGCCGGCAGAGACGCCGGCGGTACTTAGGACGGATCGATGCTGCCTACTTCGCGGAAGGCTCGCATAATGTCGGCGTGGGCTAGCACGCCTTCTAGGGACTGCGCGTTTACGCGGCTGATCACCGGTAGAACGGGCCAATCGGCCATAATTTGCAATGCGTCCTCGAGCGGGAGATCGAGATACAAGAACGGCGAGGCTTCCGAGGTAACGCCCTCGCCGGCTTGCGCTTCGGCAGACTTGGTGAGTCGGCGATAGACGCGCCAACCTGCCGGCCCGCCAGCCAGAAAGCACAGTTCGGATGTCACGCCGGCTCGACGAATTGCATCCGCGAACATTTCTTCCGGGGTGGCAGCCGCGGCGTCGCGCTCCGGTATTGCGTCTTCGACGCGCAGCAAGACTCGCTCGCGTTGCTCTTCGACCGACGGCAGAATCATTCCGTCCTGGCGCGCGAGCAGATCGAAGAGCGAGGTTTGCTGAAATTGGCGAGAAATCAGATAGGCAATTGTGTTCGAAATCATGACCGGGAGAATGGCGGAATAGCTTCCCGAAACTTCGATGACCATGAAGACCGAGGTGATCGGGACGCGCAAGAAGCCGGCGAAAAGAGTACCCATGCCGACGAGCGCGAAGGCGCCGACCGTGCCGGTGAGCTGGTGAAAGAAAAGATGCTCGACACCGCCGACCGCGCCGCCCAGCATCGCGCCGATAAAAAGAGTGGGGGCGAACATTCCGCCGGGAGTGCCACTGACGAACGACAGGCTGGTGGCCACAATTTTGCAGGCGGCCAGAAGTAAAAGCATGTTCCAAGTGAATTGATCGTGGAGGGCCCAATCGATGATTGGATAGCCTGCGCCCATTACTTGCGGGACGCGGATTCCGATCATTCCGATGAGCAGGCCGGCGAGGGCCGGTTGAAAATATTCGGTCCAGTGCGGCAGACGACGCAGGAGCGGGCGGATTCCAGCGATGGCTTGCAGCAGCAATACCGATGCGCCGCCGCCGACGATTCCGAGCACTGCGTAGGCGAGCAGTTCCGAGGCATGCTCGAGGCGAAATGGCGGAATGCGGAAGAGAGCGTTGGTGCCGAGGAATTGGCGCATCACTACGACGCTCGATACGGCGGCGAGCACGATGGCGCCGAGAACTCCGCCGCTCCAATTTCCGATGACCTCTTCGATCACGAAGAGCACGGCCGAAATCGGGGCATTGAATGCAGCGGCGAGGCCTGCGGCTGCGCCTACCGGGGCGATGAGGCGGATTTTTTCACGGGAAAGCTTCAGCGAGCGGCCGAGCCTTGACGCGATGCCGGCGCCGATTTGCAGTGACGGATCTTCGGGGCCGAGCGATTGGCCACTGCCGATGGCGATGGCGCAGGTGATGAATTTTCCGATGACCGTGCTGAACGGGACGTAGCCATCGAAAACATAAACAGCGGCTTTGGTTTGGTTTACACCGCTGCCGCGCACGCGTGGGAACACGTGGATCACCAGGAGGGCCACAACCAGGCCCGCAATCGTGGGAGCCAGAAGCACGCGCGTTACCGATGGATGAACGGCGGGGCCGAGCAGCAGGAGTTGAATCCATTCGATGGAAATGCGAAAAAGCACCACGGAGAGGCCGGCAAAGATTCCAATCAACACGGCCAGCATGAGAAAAAGATGGTCTTCGCTGAAGACCGAGACCCAGCGGCGGCGCGTTCCGGCGAGGCGCGCGATAAATGCGGTCCACGCCGAAGTCTTTATGGGAAGCGGCTGAGCGGGAACCGTTGGAGCCGCGTCGCTCATTCCGGGGCGCCCTCCTGCATGGCGCGGAACTTACGTTCAATCAATTGGAGCGCCGTATCAAAGCTCGAGGGCTCGCCGCATGTCTGGTTCGCCGCGGTCTCAATTTTGAAAACCAATTCCATCGCCGGGTCGAGTTGATCGGGGTGAGAAAGTAGATTGCGTTCGCTCCAAATCGACTCGCGCTGCGATTTCGCTTGTAAGGCTAGCGCGGCGAGACTTTCTGTATTTGAATTTTTTGCGGAGAGGCTACATTGATCGGCGCGTTGAATCGCTCGGGATAGCGCGGTCGAAACACGATGCGCTTTCTCGCGCGGGGAGATCCGCGCGGAAAACGGATCCGAGGCAATGATCAGGCGGGCAGTTTCGAGCGTTGTGGCGACGGTCTTATTTTCCGGGTCGGCTTTATTGGCGATTTCCAAGTCTTCTTCAGCTTTCACATAGTTGCCCAGCTTGAACCAAACCAGCCCTGCGCCGATCCGCGCGGTGAGATTTTCCGGGGCGGCCTTCAATGCGGCGTGGTATTCGTTGAGCGCGCCATTTAAATCTCCCATGCTTTGAAATAAATCGCCTGCCTGGGTGTGCAAGTGTGCGTCGCGATCCGGGATATTCGCGGCCAGCGACATCAGTTCGGCTTCCGCCTGGGAGTGTTCTCCGTGGCGGACGAGAAACTGGGAAAGTTCGAGACGGGCCCGGAGTTGGGCGGCGACGGGGTCGTGATCCCAGGCGCCGTAGACGGCGGCGTGATAGAAGCGGAGGGCGTCGTCGATGTTTCCGGTTTGGGCGGCCAGGCGGGCTAGCTCGAAATTTATTTCGCCGTCGCCGGGGCGATCGCCGAGGAGATTTAGGAGATAGGCGCGGGCTTCTTCCTGGCGGCCGAGTTGGGCTAGGGCTTGGGCGAGATGGAGTTGGTAGGGCTCATTTTCTGGATCGAAGATTAGGGCGCGGCGGAAATCGTCGAGGGCTTCGCGGGGGGCGTTTGACGCGAGGCAGGCGTTGCCTTTGGTGAACCATTGGGCGGCCAGGGTGGTCTGCTTTTTGTGGAAGGCGCGGGTGAGGATGCCGGTGATCGAGAAGAGGGCTACTAGAGGTATCGCGCAGATTACTAGGACTACTTCGCGGGATTGGCCGGCGGTTGGGTTGCGACGTTGAGTTGGGCTCATTGTTTGCGATTGGGTTGGGCCGCTGGGTCCGCCCGACATTCGGATTGTGGTTGATGCTCGATCGTAAGATGCCGGCAGGAACGCCAGCGCTACTTTCCCGCCTGCAATTATATCGTATTACGACCTATTTGGGCAGGAGGTATATTTTTGCGATTTCGTGGCGATTGATGGGGTGCGTCGACGGCGAAAGGTCAGCGGCGAAAACCCACGGCCAGAGCGGGCGGGAGAGTGAACCCCCGCCCCTACTGAGAATCCACGATTGCAATTTGAATGGGTAAGAACTTTTAGGCTTGTTCTATTAGGCGGTGGTGGATGGCGTAGAGGGCTAGTTCTAGGCGATCGGAGACGCCTAGTTTGTCGAAGATGTTGTGTAGGTGATTTTTTACTGTTTGCTCGCTGATGAATAGCTTTTCGCCGATTTCGCGGTTGCGGAAACCTTGGGCTACCAACTGCACGATTTCTTTTTCGCGATCGCTTAGTAGCGGCTTTTCGCGGCGTTGGCCGGCTTCTGAAGACTTTTTGAAGGCGTCGATTACTTCGGCGGTCATGCGATTGTCTAGCCAGATTTCGCCGTCGCTTACTTTGCGGATGCTCTTTAGAAGCAAGTCGCTGGCGGATTGTTTCAGAACAACGCCGCGGGCGCCGAGGCGCATGGCGCGGACTACGTCGCGATCATCTTCGGCGGCGGTTAGTACTATGACCCGCGTCGCCATGGAATCGAAATTGATTTCTTCTAGTACGCCGAGGCCGTCTTTTTCCGGCATGCGTAGATCGAGGAGCAGAATATCGGGCTTCAGCTTGGCTAGCATCTTGATGCATTCATTGCCGTTGGAGGCTTCGCCGACGATGGAGACGTCGTCGGAGCCTTCGAGCAGGCGCCGGAGGCCATCGCGAAAGATCGCGTGGTCGTCGGCGACAAGAATGCGCACTGGTGGTTTCCCTTTTGTCATTTTAATTCAATGGAATTTCGATTGTTAGACGCGCCCCATGACCCGGATTTGATTCTACCGTGAGATTGCCCCCCACACTACGGGCGCGTTCCTTAATTGAAATAGGGCCCAAGCGTAGCCGGTCTAGCTCTTCACTCGAGAAGCGGCCTGAGAAACTGAAGCCCAAACCGTTGTCATCGATGACAAAATTGAGCTTAGATTCGTCCTGATTCAGTTTTACCACGACGTGGCTGGCGTGAGCATGCTTTTTTATGTTGTTGAGTGACTCTCTGTATATCTGGAAAATTTCGCGGCAGACACGGTCTGGGGCGCGTAGATTCTTGTCGTCTACGAACAAATCTACCGCTAATTCGGACTCATTTTGGAAGCGTTCGGCGAAGCCTAGCATTAGTTCGCGGAGGTCGGCGCTTTCCACTCGCAGCGGGCGCATTTCTGTGACCATGCGGCGGAGTTCATCGGCTTCGTGGCGGACGGTTTTTTGGAGGGCTGCTAGGTCGGAGGATAAGTGGGCGCTGCCGTTGGACGCGTTTCGGCGCATTACTTCTAGTTGAATTTGGAGGCTTAGCAGAGTTTGCAGGATGCCATCGTGGAGATCGCGGGAGATGCGGCTGCGCTCGGCTTCTACTGTGCGGGCGCGTAGATGGCGCATGCGATAGACGTTGTCGATTTGCGGGGAAATGTGGCGGACTACGTGTTCGAACCAGGCTAGGTCGGTGCGCGAAAATTTGCGGCGGCGATTCAGGATCATTACGCGGCCTGAGGGGCGGCCGTCGGCTTCTTGCAGCGTGGCGGCGACTAGCGATTTCACTCCTAGTTCATCTTTCATTGCGGTGGACGGCTTGGGCGGATTCGCGACCGGTTGTCCGGTGCGGCGATCCCAGCCGAAGCCTTCGCCGGCGCCTTCGAGGGAATTCCAGCACATGGTGACTTCGAGGGAATCTAGGAGATAGGCGTCCATGCGCGAGAGCGGCAGTGTTTCGGGGCCGGAGGCTGGAGATTCGCCTGGCTTGATGCGCCAGACGAAGATGCGTTCTAGTTCGTTGTCGAGGAATGCGAGGCAGCCTTGTTCGCACTCGAAGGCTTCCGCTAAATCGGCCAGGCCGTGTTGGATTGATTCGGAGAGGCCGCGCTCGAATTGAATTTGATTGGAGATTTTTTCTAGGAGATGGCGGCGGTCGGTTTCTTGGCGTTCGCGGCGGCCGAGCCAGGCTGCGCCGGCGCCGGCTGCTACGGTGCCGGCCATTAGTACTGCGAAATCTATAAAGGAACCGCGGTTCCACGGGTTGTGCAGGCCGAGGCGGGCGGCGGCGGCCATTACCGAGAGGCCGACGAAGCCGCGGATTATTTCGGCATTTGCGGTGGTGGCTACTGCAAATGCGGAGAAGCAGAACAGCATTACGAAGGAAACGTATGAGGCTGTGAATGGGAGGAAGATCGCCATGGCGATTACGTCGATCCAGACGGGCACGCGAATTCTTAGGCGCGACCAATATTGGGCGATCAGCGCGAAAACGAGCGCGACTAGCACGTAGCCGAGCAGGAAAATTCCGGTGAATCCGCCGGCGCTTCTGGATTCGCCCGCGGCTACGAATGCGAGCAGACCGAAGGCGATTCTTGCCCAGGCTACCAGGCGTACGAGATGATCTTTTTCGGCTACGCTGAGCGGCATTTCGACTACACTCTCCCGTCGTTTCAGGCTAGCACGGTCGGGCTGCGCGAATCAGGCGTGTTCCCTGTCGTGTAATGGCTTAGACGAACTTCCGGGCGGCACTGGCCGGTTGGCCAGGGATTGACAGCTGGGAGATAATCGAGCGCAGAAGTTGTGGATTGAGGCGCGCGGCTTGGGAATCGCAGCGTAATGAAAATTTGAGCGAGCGGTATACACGATCGGAAGCGCGGCGGATCGTCGGCGTGGATGACCGCCGATTGCGCTATTGGGAGCGGTTGCGGTTGGTGCGGCCGCGGATTCGTTGGGGCGAACGCTTTTACGATTTCGGGGATTTGGTGGCGCTGCGGACGATCAAGCGGCTTACGGATTCGCGCGTGCCGGCGCGGCGATTGCGGCGGGCGGTTTCGGCTATCGAGCGGCAGCTTGGGGGCTCGGCGTTGCGCGTGGAGAATTTGCGTTTGCTGGAATGCCGGCAGAGCGTGGCTTTCGTGCTGCCCGGCGAGATGGCGCCGCCTTTTGACCCGCTCGAGCACCAGTGGATTCTGCCGCTGCAGGGATTGCAGGCTTCGTCGGCCGGCAGCAATGTTCATCAGCTTGGCTCGCGTTCGGCGGAAGAATGGTTTGAGATTGCGCTCGGTGCGGAGAGTTCGCCGGAAACGGCGGGCGAAGCCGTGGAGGCTTATCAGCGCGTGATTGAGATTTCGCCTGAGTGGGTGGAGGCGCATATTAATTTGGGAGTGGCGCTTTATCATCAGCGACGGTTGGAAGATGCGCAGAATGCTTTTCTTTGCCGCCGTGGCTTTGGATCCGGCTAATGCGATTTGCCGGTACAATTTGGGCTGCGTTTATGAAGAGGCCGGGAAGATTGATGAGGCGATTGAGAATTTGCGTTGCGCGATTCGGGCGATGCCGAATCATGCCGATGCGCATTTTAATTTAGCGCTGGCTTATGAGAAAAAAGGCGATCCGGGACGGGCTCGCGAGCATTGGTCGCTTTATTTGAAGCATGATCCGCGCGGTACCTGGGCTGAGAAGGCGCGTACGCGCATTGAGCAGTTGCGGCCTGGGCGAAAATTTCCTCCTCCGATTCCCTTTCCTGTGCGGCGCTAGGCTAACGTTCTTCCGGCAAAGTTGGGAACAGAGTCGCTGCAGCTACTGTTGCGGTTGCCGTTGCCGTTCGGAGGCAGTCCTCGCATTTATGCGGGGGAGGAGCGCTTCAGCGCTCCGGAAAAAGCGAATGCTAATCGTTTCGCTTTAGCGCTGGGCAGTTCGGATGCACCCGGCCGAATTTCGTTCTGCTGCGCCCTGCACAGACGAACACCCAGAGCCACATCGGGCGGGAGGTGAACCCCCGCCCCTACGATGTGGTCCTGTTCCGCAGGTTTGCTGCTTACTTGGTGGTGCGGGCGTTGTGTTTGTCGCGGTAGATTTGGCGCGAGGTGCGGTTTTGCTGGCGATTGATCTGGGCTTTTTCGCCTTGCGTTAGTTTGCCGCCGTTGGCGTTGCGATCGGCGCGGGTTTCTTGGTTGATGGCCGCTTCTTTATTTTCCAGGTTGGCGGTTTCGCGCGGGGTTAGTTGGCCGCTTTTTACTCCTTGGGCTATGCGATCCTGCTGGTTTTCTTTGCGTTGGTGAATTGTGTCCGGGTCGGCTTGTTGGGACTGGGCATAGACCGGCAGGCTGGCTGCTGCGCCGGTCAGGATAATTGCTAGAGGTAGAACATTCAGCTTGTTGAGCCATTTGAGTTTCATCGGATCACCTCGTTGGATTATGAGTGCGAATATTGACCGAGATTATCTCTGGGTGATCGCTCGGCCTTAGTGGTGAAACACTGTGCGGATGAAAATGTTGCGGTTAGTTTCGGGGGTTCATACGGGATCGGAAACGGCTGGGTTGCTGCCGGTTGAAAAACCCAGTGCCACGGCGGGCGGGAGATTAACCCCCGCCCCTACACTTTAAACGAAAAGTTTCTCGTTTATTTTCAGGTTGTGTTGGCGGCAGTGCGACAGATAGTGATCGATCATCCAGAAGACGTCTAGCGTCTGCAACAGGTTGTCCTGGTCGTCGTAAAATTCCAGCGAACCGTTTAGCCAGAAGAATGTTTTCATGCCGTTGGGATCGTCGGAGACTAGCGTGTGGATTACGCCGGGGCTTTCGTGGACGTAATCGCCGGCGCGGGAGACCCAATCGTATTCTAGATAGCGCCAGCTTCCTTCTAGGGTGCAGGCCATTACTGGGCCGCGGTGGCGATGGCGGCCTAGGACTCCATTCTTTTTCACCCAGAGGATGTTGGCGAAGGCGCTGGCGCGGACGTCGAAGGCTAGGTGGCGGATGAAGACATTTTCTACGAAGGGGACCCAGGGGGATTCTGTCTCGCTGGCGCTGATGTGGCAATCTGGGCGGCCGTAATCTTTGATTACTTGGTAGAGGCTGCTGGTGGTGTCGAGTGTGGACATTTGTTCCTCCGTGGTCCCTCGGATTGGTAAATTTCTACACGAAAATTCGGTGCGGCGCTAGTGGCATTTGGGTTTGTAGCGCTGGCGTCTCGCCGGCTCTTTTCGGGAGTCGGCGAGGGCTGCGGTTTTGGATTTGGCACGGTGAAAATAAATGGAGACGTACTTCGGTTCTTTGCTCCGATCGTGATGGTTGCCTGTGGCGGGATCGCGGTCGTAAGAGCCGGCAGGGACGCCAGCGGTACGGGGGCGGAGATGTCGTTGGGTTCTTTAGTCCGACCGCGATCGCAGCTTGTGGTTAGATTGTCGTCGTAAGATGCCGGCAGGGAGGCCGGCGCTACTTGAAGCGGGCTTTAACCTTTGTCGGGATTGGCTCGGCTTTGAAACGGGAACGGTCGCCTCGGACTCGCGTTACCCAGACTCGCTTTTCGATTACTTCGGCTGCTAATTTTTTGGCTTTGTAGATTTTGTGTTGGACTGTGAAGCTGCTGCGGCCCCATTCGGCGATGGACGACGCTACTACTAGCGTGTCGGGATATTCGGAGGGGATCATGAATCTTCCGTGTACATCTACTATGGGGATGCCTGCGATTTTGTAGGTCTTTAGCATTTTTGGTTTTGGTAGGCCGGCGTGGACGAATAGGGCGTTGGTGCAGATGTCGCAGTATTCGAAATAGCGGGGGAAATAAACTATGCCGCCTGGGTCGCAATCGCCCCATTCTACTTGGATTTTTTTGCGGTGAATCAGCATGTCGGGACTTTAGGCGGCATTTTCTAGGAGCATGGCGATGCCTTGGCCGCCGCCTATGCAGGCTGAGGCTATGCCGTAGTGGAGTTTCGAGCGTTGCAGTTCGCGGGCTAGCGTTACGGCTAGGCGAATGCCCGTTGCGGCTAGTGGATGGCCGATGGCGATGGCGCCGCCGTTTACATTTAGCTTGGCGCGATCGAGATTTAGTTCGCGCTCTACGCCTATGGTTTGGGCGGCGAAGGCTTCGTTGATTTCGAAGCGGTCGATGGATTCTAGTTTCATGCCGGTGCCTTCCAGCAGCTTGCGGATGGCTGGGGCTGGAGCTATGGCCATGATTTCTGGCGGAACGCCGACGGTGGCTACGGCTACGATTTTTGCGAGCGGTTGCTTGTCGCGGGATTTTGCGTAGGCGCCGGAGCCTACTAGTGCGGCGGCTGCGCCGTCTACGATGGCGGAGCTGTTGCCACCGGTTTGCACGCCGCCGAAGGCTGGGGGAATTTTGGAGAGGACTTCGTAGGAGGAGGGGCGGATGTGCGTGTCGAGGTCGAGCTTTTCGGGGCCTTTGGCTAGACGAATGCCGCGGGGCTTGTAGCCTTCGAGTTCGAATTTTTCATTTGTTAGCGGAGTGATTTCGCCGGAGAGGAAGCAGGCTTTTTGTGCGGCTAGGGCGCGGGCGAAACTGGATTCGGCGAAGTGGTCGGCATCTTCGCGGGTGATTTTGTATTTTTGCGCGGTGAGTTCGGCGGTTTGGCCCATCGAAACGCCGGGGGCTGTGTCGATAAGCGCTTCCCAGAGAAAATCCTTGAATTCCACCTGGCCCATGCGGAAGCCGCCGCGGTGGGTGAAGGCTGCTACTGGATTGCGGCTCATGGATTCGGCGCCTACGCATAGGCCGAGATCGATTTTTCCCAGTGTGATTGCGTCGGCGGCTTGGCCTATGGCTTCTACTCCCGTGCCGCAGACGCGTTGCACGAGTAATGCTGGGCGATCGATGGGGACACCGGAATAGAGGCCGATGTGGCGCGGTAGCATGTAGGCGTCGAAGCTGGCTTGCGCTACGCTGCCGGCGATTGTTGCGCCTACATCTGCTGGGGAAATTCCGCTGCGCTCGAAGACGGCGCGGGCTGCTTTGATGCCTAGATCGATCGGCGAGACGGTGCCGAGCGAGGAATTGTAATCTACGAACGGGGTGCGGACGCCGTCGAGGAGCCAGATGTCGTTGTAGGCGGCGAAGGTGCCGCCTGCGCGAGTTTCCATTGCTATTTCTCCTTCAAGCGCAGAATTCTTGGCGATGCTTCTATGGATGAGTATAACTCTTCGACGAGCGGGGCGCGGCGTTCTAGAACGGCGCGTTGATTTAGCGAGCCTTTGTCGGTGACTTCGCCGGCATCGAGAGAGGGCGGCTCTTCTACGAGGACGGCGCGGGCTATGCGCGTGGAGCTGCCTGTGGATTGCTCGGCGAAACTTTTGATTAGATCGAGAAAGCGGGCGCGCACTAGATCGTGTTCGAGAATTTCTGCGGCGGGTAGATTCGATTGATCGGCGTCGAAGAGTTCGCAGCAGGCGCGGAGGTCGGCGAAGATTAGCAGGCCTACATCATCGCGATCGTGGCCTGCGACTACTACGTCGCGGACGAGCGGTGCGAAATGGCTGAGAATTCTGGCGCGCAATGGGCCGACGCTGACCCAGGTGCCGCTGGCTAGCTTGAAATCTTCGGAAAAGCGGCCGTCGAAGAGGAAGCCTTTGTTGACGTCGTTCGGATCGATGAAGCGGACTGCGTCGCCGAAGGAATAGAAACCTTCTTCGTCGAAAACTTTTTCGGTGAGTTCTGGTTGGCGCCAGTAGCCTGGCGTGATATTTGGGCCGCGGACTCGGGCTTCGAGTTTTTCGTCGCGCGGAACTAATTTTAATTCCACTCCTGGCACTGGAATTCCAATTACGCCCGCGTGATCGGTTTCCCAGCTGGTTTGAATGGCCATGGGTGCGGTTTCCGTGGCGCCGAGGCCGGTGACCATGATGATGCGTTCGCCGCAGGATTCTTGGGCGAGAGTGCGATAGGCATCCCACATTGGTTGCGAGAGGCCTGCGGCGGCATAAAATAAAAGTTTCAGGCGGCGGAAGAAAGTTTCGCGCAGTTCGCGATCGCTGCGCAGTGCTGGTAGCAGGCCTTCGTAGGCTTTGGGGACATTGAAAAAGACGGTGGTGGAAATTTCGCGGAGATTGCGCAGGGTTTCGCGGAAGGAATCCAGGCCGGGGCGGCCGTCGTCGATGTAGAAGGTGCCGCCGTTGTAGAGAGAAATTCCGGTGTTGTGATTGCCGCCGAAGGTGTGATTCCACGGGAGCCAGTCGACCAGGACCGGCGGCTCTTCTTCCAGAAAACCGAAAACCTGATTGATCATTTGCAAGTTGCTGCAAATCATGCGGTGCGTGTTGATGACACCTTTCGGCATGGCGGTCGAGCCGGAGGTGAAGAGAAATTTGGCGACGTCATCGGGGTTGATGCGGTCGTGCGCGGCGTCTACTGATTGCGACGGAATCGTATTCAGCAGGTCTGAAAACGAAATCGCGGGTTTGCCCCGCGGGGGCGAATGCGTGACGACGATTGGCGTGGTTTCAGTTGCAATTGCCGCGAGCGCTCGCTCGTAGCGATTTCCATCCGCGGCGAAAATTAGGCCGGGAGTCAGCAGCTTGGCGATGTGGCGCAATCGGCTGAGATCTTTGGAGACCAGAGAGTACGGCGGGGAGATTGGGGCGACTGGGATTCCTACGTGTTGTCCGGCGAGCGTCAGAATAAATTGTTCGAGATCGTTTTCGGAGAGAATCATTACCGGGCGCTCGGCGGAGAGCCCGAAGCCGAGTAGGGCTTGGCCGACGCTTCGGATCGATTCCCAGATTTCGGCGTACGTGAGGCGGCGCCATTCGCCGTTGGCGTCGCGCTTGGCGATGCAGACTCGGTCGGGGAACTCGCGGGCCCAGTGTGCGACGCGATCGGTCAGCACTTTCGGATATTCGCGGAGTTGTTCGTCGGGCGTGACTAGCAAGGTGCCGTCGGGGCGGCGCTCGAGTTTTGCGCCTGAAGTTCTCATGCGGACCTGGCGGACTGCGGAGCGGGTCGATGGTGAATTTCGCGCGCTCAACAGTTCACTTCCTCGGCGATGGCATTTAGATATTTTAGATCGGCGGTGGTTGGCAGGTCGGAGGTTGTGGTGACTAGGGCCGGGTGGAATTCTGGAATTATTTTTCGCAGAGCTGTTGTGAGTTGCGCGGCGGTGGATTGATCTTGCTCGAATGCTGATGATGGCAGCGAGATTCCGTGGGCGGTTGCGGCGCGTTCTGTGGCGGGGGCGGCGGCTGCGAGATCGATTGGCGCGGAAACTACGGCATCCGAAGGCTCGCGGAGGATGCTTTCGATTTCTTTTGTGGCGGATCGCGCGGGGCTCAGGAGCAAAACTGGAAGAGCTTCGTAGAAACGGATGATATTGATTGTGGGGGCAAGACGCTCGGCCCAATCTGCCCGGGCGTCGGCTGACGATGGGAGAAGTTCTTCGCGGATTAGGATTACATTGGCGCCGGCTTCTACTAGGGCGCGGGCTACGACTGGAGTTACGTCGGCGGCTAGGCTTAACGCTGAATCTGGCGGCGATTGTTTGCGAGCGGATTCGCTGGTGTTTATTTGCGCGAGTTGCGCGGCGAGCGTGAGCGGGCCGGTTACGCCGGCGACGAGTAGAAAATCATCGCGCACTAGGGGCTTGAGGCGGCGGATGACTTCGATGGCGATGGGGACGCGTCCTCGTTTTGCGGTTTCATCCGGGGCGCAGAGGCCTTCTGGTAATTCGCCATCGTGCGATGGTTGCGGCCAGCGCAGCGACGGGTGGCGGGCGTCGGACTCCCAATCCAAGACTCCGCCTAGCGCTTCGGCTTCTAGATACGGATCGAAATAGCAGGTGACGCCATCGCTGCGGAGATGGGTGCGAATCTGGCGCAGGGCGTTCGAAATTTTTGTGGGATTGGTTAGAAAATTGCGGAGCGAGACATTTTCGATGCGCGCGCCTAGAGAGAAGACGATGGGGAGAAATAAAGGACGCGCGGGAGCGATCGATTGCAGGAGCCCTCGAACTGCTTGGCGCGGGTTGAAATCCTTCATCATTTTTTACGGACGGAAAATTGGGCCGAGGGATTTCGCGTCGGGCCAGCGGCCGTACCATTGCAGAATTTCCGGCGGCGGGCTGGTTTGATTCCAGGCTTTTTCGAATTCGTCGAAGGATTTTCCGCGGGTGAGGCGGGCGCGGCGCTCGTCGTCTCTTTGTTGCTTGGTTTTTTCGATGTCCACTTTGTGTTTTTCGGGATCGTAGGCGATTTTGTAGATGCTTCTGGCGGTCCAGTCGGAAATTATATTTTTCTTCAGATCTTCGAGGAGTTCTTCGGGATCGCGTTCGAGCGGATCGCCGTAGCCGGGGCCGCCGCCGCTGAATCCGAATAGCAGATCGCCCTCGTCATAAACTTTCGGAGTACGGGCTACTAGTTCGAAATTCCAATTGCCGTGGATTGAAGTTTCTTCGAGGATGGCGCGGTTATCTAGAGTTACCGTCGCATCGCCTCTTTGCATGCGCTCCATCAAATCTGCTTTGCGAATGCTGATGCCGGGGATCGGGGCTGAGGCGTAGCCGCCGAAAAGAGGTTGGCCTAGCGGGACTTTGCTGCCGTTGCCCATGCACATGGAAACTAGATCGGGCATTTTATGAATCATCCAATGTTGGACGCCGCCGGAGCCGCCTCGATGGAGACCGTGGCCGCAGGAATCTTTCCAGTGTTGGGAGAGAGTTACCGTGATCGGCAGCTCGCTTTCTACTTGTTCGGAATCTGGGGCGCGGCCGAAGGCGCACCAGGCGAAACCGTAGGCGTCCATGCCATCGGTGGAGGCGCGGCCGCCTTGGCCCATGGTAGTTTAGCGAGAAAGAGAGAACGTCGGCTACCGCTAGCTTCCATTGCGAGATGCCGGCGCAGATTTGCGACGTGTGTTGGCTGCCGGGGGCTGCGGCGATTTGGCGCCATAGGCCTGCGGTGGAGAAGGCCATTTTGGCGAAGACATTGTGGGTGGCGCAGCGGGCTTGCATGCCGATGAAGACGCAGCAGCTGGTGGCGGCCATTTTGCCGGGATTCAGGATTATGCCTTCTGGGAATTTGAAATCTATGCTGGCGAAAGTGGTGCTGCAGATTGGGAGATCGTGGAAGAGATATTCATAGAAGAAATTTGCTATGTGGCCTACTACGGCTTGCGGGTGGACATTATATGAGGAGGGATTTTCCGGCGAGGTGCCGGCGAAATCGAAAATCAGGCCGTCGCCTTTTTTTGTCAGGGTTAGGTGGCAGGCGCGTACTAGGGCTGGGGTCCAGCCTATGGCGTCGTTGAAAACTACCGCTTTGTAGGTGCCGTCGGGTAGGGCGCGGATTTTTTTTCTGGCGCCTTCTTCGGCTACGTCGCACATTTTGCGTAGGAGGCCTACTACGAAATCGGAGCCGCGTTTGTCGGCTAGTTCTAGCAGGCGGATGCGGACTCGTCGGCGGTGGTGCAGCGGGCGCGTAGATCGGAGATGAACATTGCTGGGGCGCGCAGGCCGTAGACGGAATAAAATTCGAGGAAATCATTTCGGATTTCGAAATTTTCGCCGATTTTGATTGGCGGGAGATTCAGGCCTTCTTCGAAACGGGATTTTGCGCTTACGGGCATGCCGCCTGGCTCGATCGCGCCGGTTTCTGTGGTGTGTAATGCGGCGGAGGCCCAGGCGATTAGTTTTCCTTGATGGAAAACCGGCATCAGGGCTACTTGATCTGGGTTGTGGATGCCGCCGTAGAGGGCGTCGTTGGTGTACCAGATGTCGCCGTCTTTGATTCCTGGATTTTCGGAATAATATTTGTGGATGAATTTGATTACGATTGGTTGGATGATCGCGTGTAGGTAGGTGCCGCAGCTCGCGTTGATTAGATCGCCGTTGGCGGTGAAGATGGCGACCATGGAATCGCCGGAGACGCCGAAATAGCTGCGCGAGGCGCGCACGAAAACTTCCATGGCTTCGTCGAGGATGTCGTTGGTGATTTGAATGCCGATTTCGTAATCGCCTTGAGCTACTTTCGCGGCGCATTCTTTTTCGTGTTGCGTGGCTGGGGCTGGTTTTAGCCAGGCCAGCTTTTCTTTTGTTGTCGGGATCGGCATAACGCTCCTTCAGTTCTGGTCAGTTCACGATTCGAGAATTCCCAGGCTGCGCTCGTCGATTGAAAAACGCATCGACGGAGGCACTACGATTGTTGTGTATTCGCCTTCGATTACTGCTGGGCCCTGGATCACATTTCCTGGGCGCAGTGATTCTTGGGTGAAGATTGGCGTGGGGCGAAAATCTTTTAGTTCGGGCCAATAGACTGGGCGTTCGCCTTTTTTTGCTGCTGACGGATCGGTGCCTTCTAGCGGCAGCTTTCGGCAATTCTACTTTTGGAGTGGAGACGATTGCTTTCAGGATGAAACTTTCGATGAAGATGCCGCCTTCGGGATTTACTACGAAGGGGCTGAAGGCTTCGCTGAATTCTTTGTTGAAGGCGTCGCAGATGGCGCGGACGTCTTCTGTGGAATGCAGGGAGAGGCGCGGGGAAAGGGCGCGCTTTACGTGGAATTGGCCGCCGTAGAGCATGTCTAGCTCGAGGACGTAGGCGGCTTTTTGCGGATCCAGGCCGTCGCCTAGTAGATCTTTGCGGGCTTGTTCGATGAGGCTTTCGACGGTGGTGTTGAAGGTGGCGAATTCGTCGGAGAGTTGCTGGGTGCCTGGGGACATTAGCGTGATTTTTTTGGAGACTTCGTAGACGTGCATGATGTCCATGGTGGAGGAGCCGAAGGCGCAGAAGACTGGGGAGAATGGGAATGTTACGGCTTTGCGGATGTCGCCTTTGAAGCCTTCGGCGTGGGTGGCGCCGGCGCCGCCACCTACGAATAAAATAAAATCTTCGGGGCTGTAGCCGCGGAGATGGACTTCTTTCATGATTGCTGAGGCCATGTTTCCGTTTACGATTTTGCGGATTATGGAGGCGGCTTCCTCGATGCCTACTCCCAGCGGCTTGGCGATTTTTTCGCGGATGGCTTGGATCGAGCGATTTTTGTCGAGGCGCATGCGGCCGCCGTAGTAATACTCGGGATTGATGTAGCCGAGGACTACGTCGGCGTCGGTGACTGTGGGATCGGCGCCGCCCAGGCTGAAGCAGGCTGGGCCTGGCATCGAGCCGGCGCTGCGCGGGCCTACTTGGACGCGATTTTGCAGCAACTTATTTACTGACGCGATCGAGCCGCCGCCTGCGCCGATCGAAAGAGTTTTGATCATGGTGATGCCGACCATCCAGCGATCGATGATGGGGCGGAAATCGTAGCTGCGTACGCTGTCTTTCACGACCAGGCCTACGTCGAAGCTGGTGCCGCCCATGTCGGTCATCACTACATTTTGATAGCCGAGGGATTGGGCTACGTGATGCGCGCCCATCAGGCCTGAGACTGGGCCGCTATTGAATGTGCGGCTGGCGGTGGTGCGGAAAACTTCGGCGATTCCGCCGGAGCTTTGGATCATTAGTAGCGGCTTGGTGTAGCCGCGCTCGCGGAGTTTGTCCCACATGGCGGAGAGTTCGATTTGCATGGAGCGCTGCAAGTAGGCGTCGAGGATGGCGGCCATGGTGCGCTCGTATTCGCCGAGTTTTCCGACTACCTGGCCTGCTAGAACTACCGGGAGATAGCCGATGTGGAATTCTTTGTATTCGTCGCGGATGATTTCTTTCACGCGACGCTCGTGGATTGGATTCAGGAAGCCCCAGAGGAATGAAATTACGATGCCGCGTGCGCCGCGATTTACGAGATAGCGGATTTTTTCGCGGACATCATTTTCATCTACCGGGCGGATTACGCGGCCGCGGGAATCTACGCGTTCTTTTACGCCTACGATCATGTCGCGCGGAATCAGCGGATCGGGTTTCTTTTGAATGGCTAGATTTCTGCGCTCTTGGACGCGCGTGCCGTCGATCCATTGGGCGCCGCGGCCGATCAGGACTACGTCTTCGTGGCCTTCGGTGGTGATTAATGCCAGGCGCGGGCCTTTGCGCTCGATCAGGCGGTTCATGGCAATTGTCGTGGAATAGCGAATCATGTCGATGGACGGGAGAAGTTCGTCGATTTTTTTGCCTACGGCGGTGGCGCCTTCTTCGATCACGCGCGAGAAACAGACGGAGAGATCGTAGGGTGTGGTGGGCACCTTTTTGATCAGGGCTTTGCCGTCGTAGTGCAGGACTAGATCGGTGAAGGTGCCGCCGACGTCGATGTCGATCGAATTCATTCGGGGACCTCGAGGCGCTGTGCGCGGATGGTGAATTCGCCATTTTGCAGGCGGGATTTTAGTTGGTCGAGATCGATTTCGATGTCGCGAGTGATGGGATGGCCTGGCGGGAGATATTCGGTTTCTACTTGGGTGCCGCAGCCGGGGCAATAAAATTCCACGATGCGGACCCAGAGTGGGTCGGGAGCGAAACTGAACGCGCCGGTGACTATTGGTGGATGAATTTCGCGGGGGTCGCGATCGTAGACGAGGCAGCCTTTTTTATAATTTTCGCGGGCGGAGCCGAGATCGCGATTGCAGCGATTGCAGAGCCATTTTTCCTGGTCGATGTCGACGTCGAGATATTCGGTGATGCGAATTCGATTTGGTGCGTTTGGCATTTTGCCTCTCAACTGATTCGGCTTGCGCCGCTCTCGCGATCCAATTTACGACTGAGTGAGCGACGCGTTACCGAAACCGTCTACTTCTAGTGTCCAGCCATCGGGAACGAGATACGTGGTGTTCTCGCCTTCGATGACCGCGCAGCCGGCGATGCGATTTCCCGGCTGTAGAGATTCCCAGCGATAAATTTGTGCTTCGCCGGTGCGGCTGCCCCAGGCGATTTTTCTCGCGCCCACGCGCGCGTGAGATGGATCGGGAGCTGCTGCGTGCGCGCTCGACGAAATGCGGTTTCGACATGGGCTTTTTTGCGCGGACTCGCAGCAGCTCGAGGCCGACCGGCTTGGCGCTCGATCCATTGGCCGCGCCGATTGCTTTCGCGATCGCGGACTTCAGTTGGGCTTCGTTAGCGAGCGCGTCTTCTGTGAAGGCCACTGGTGATGAGCCTTTTTCGCCTGCGATCTCAAACTCGAGCGAATAAGCCAAACCATCGGGACGAATTCCTTCGCCGAGCAAGTCCTTCGCACATTCGGCTTTGATTTCTTCGAGAGCGCGGCGGATGCGGACTAATCCTGCTTCCGTGATTGCTGCTTCGGAAAGCGGGCGCTCGTAAACGTGGCAGATATCGGAGACGGACGAGCCGAAGGCGCTGAAGACTGGTCCGAGCGAAAATACCAGGACACGGTTGATTCCGGCGTTGGCGGCTACACCGGCGCCGAAAAGGCCGCCGTTGCCGCCATAGGCGAAAAGAGTGTGCGCAGAAAGATCGGCGCACAATTCTTTTTGCGCGTCAGCGATCATTTTCGCTACTGCGGCGAATGCGCGATCGATGATGATTTTGCAGGCTTCGTCGAGATTTAGCTTTAATGGCTGGGCCACGAGAGATTCGATTGTTTTTCGTGCTAGGTCTAGATCGATCGGCTTTGATCCGCCTAGAAAATATTGCGGATTGATGATTCCGGCGGCGACGAATGCGTCGGTGAGCGTGGCTTGATCTCCGCCGAGACCATACGAAGCTGGACCGGGGAACGAGCCCATGCTTTCGGGACCGAGTTGAACGGACGGCGGCTGCGAGTCCGCTAGCGGCTTGACCACGCTTCCGCCGCCTAACGCGATCGAACGCAAAAACGGGAGCGAGACTTCGATGGGATTGCCAAATAAATCGGAAGGCTTGCGATAAATCGGCTCGCCGTTGCGCAGGACGCTGATTTTTGCCGTTGTGCCGCCTACGTCCATGGCGACTACTTCGTTCAAGCCGTAGGATTTCGCAAGGTGAGCGCTGCCTAGAATGCCTAGGATCGGCCCGGATTCGATCGTGTCGATGGCTTTGGTTTTTGCGATGCCTGCGACGCCGCCATTGATATGGCTTACTAGGAATGCGCCGGAATATTTCGAGGCTACGCGGAGTTCGTCCTCGGCTTTGAATAAAGTTGCGGCTAGCGCGCCGTGCGTGTAGGCATTGATTAGGGCGCAATAGGTGCGGGTGCGATCGTCGGGGCTTTGCGAGATATCGCTGCCGGCTAGAACTGGAACGGAGCCTAGAAAATGATCGGGGTATTGTTGATCGATGATTTTCTTGAAGGCGATTTCGCGCTGGGGATTTTGCTGCGAGCCTTTCAGGCTGATGCAGATGCGGCGGACGCCGGTTTCGAGGAGCGAGCGCGCGGCGTTCATGATTTCGGTTTCAGTGGAGGAGGCGGTGATGCCGATCACATCTCGATCGTTCAGGAATTTGCCGAGGACGGGACTGCGCCCGCTGCCGTAAAGATCCAGTTCGTGTCCACGCGTGATCAATAAGCCGACTCTTGGACCGCGAAGTTCTGCGAGGACGTTGGAAGTGATGGTGGTGGACCAGCGGATCAAATCCACTTCTTCGAGAAACGCAATTGCATCGGGGAAATCGAGTTTCGAGGCGGCTTGCGTGAGGCAATCGAAGAGGCAGACGGTTAAATCGTGCGGAGTAGTGTCCACTTTCACGGAGACAATTTTGTCGCCGCTGGTGAAGAGGCCGTCGGTCAGCGTGCCGCCGACGTCGATATCTGCAGTCCACACGTGCGTTCAGTCTCCTCGCGCTGCGAGGAAAGCGCGCAATTCGTCGGAATTCACGGTCCAGCCAAAAAATGATTCGACGTTAAAAATCGTGGCAGCGAGGGCGCTTGGTCCGCCAGCGGCCATGGTGCCATCGGAAACGAGAATCGGCCAGTAATCCAGAAAAAAAGCGTGGCGCAGCGTCGATTCTACGCAAACGTTTGCGGCAATGCCCACGAAGAAAAGATATTGGATACCGCGCACGCGCAATTGCGAATCAAGAGTGGTGCCGACAAAGCCGCTGTAACGCGTCTTGGTGATCACCAGATCGCCGGGCTTCGCGGCCAGTTCATCGACGAGCGCGCTATCCCAACTGCCCTGGATCAGAAGCTTTCCTTTTAGTTGCGGCTTCGATTCCATCAAATGCAACGCGGCTTCTTTTCGGCAATTGGGCGAGGCTGCGCCGCCGGAATCGCTGAGGTCCGGCTTATAGGCCATCTGCAAATAAATTACGGGGACTTCGGCGGCGCGCGCGGCTTCGAGGAGGCCGCGAATTTTGCGGACGACTTGCGGCGCGTCGGCCAAATCGATTCCGGCGATGTCGAGAGTGCCGCCTTTGCTGGCGAAGGCGTTCTGCATATCGACGACGATGATCGCCGAGTGAGCGAGGTCTACTTCGAGCGGTTCCGGTTTGGCGGTAAGTTTCGGCATGCTTGTGTGTTCTGTGGCTTTGTGGCTCAGTCGCGTCCTGCTTCGATTATTTTTTCTGCGAGCCCTTCGGGATTGCTGTACATCACTTCGTGGCTGCCCGGCATTTGGACGAGGCGATAGAGGCCGAGGCGGCTGGACATGCGCGGATGCCAGCCGAATTCGCCCGGCGGCAGCGCGATGTCTTCGGTGCAATTGATATAGCTTTTCGGCGTGGGAAGCGAGTAAAACTTCTTTAGGTCGAGACGATCGGCGAGTGGTTGGTAAGGTTGCGGAGACAATTCGGCGTAGACTTTTTGGGCGGTTTCTAGCGAGGCGTCGTTGATGAATTGCTCGCGAAAGACCGGGAATGGCAGCATTACCGTGTTGTCGGGGCTGGATTGCGCCATTTGCGCGAATGCGGCGGCGGTTTCCGGCGGGGCTTCGTCGGCGAGGCTTTTTCCGTCGCGCAGGACGAAGGCGGTGAGAAATACTAGGCGGCGGATTCGATCGGGGATCGCTTCGGCTACTTTCGAGATGATTGTTCCGCCGTAGCTGTGGCCCACTAGAACGAAATCGCGAAGATCTTTTTTGACGATGGCGTCGACGATGGATTTCGTGCATGCGGCGTGATTTACGTTGCGGTCGGCGCCTTTGCCCTGGCCGACGATTGTGGGGGCGAAGGTTTTGTGGCCTTTCGTTCCGAGATGCTGGCTTGTGTCGTGCCAGGCTGAGCCGTCGTGCCAGGCGCCGTGAACTAGAACGAAAGTCGACAAGAAACTCTCCCCGAAAAAATTTCCAGCACAACGTGTTCAGGTCGCGGTTCAAGACAGTGGCGCGATCCACTTTCCATCCGCGACGCGCAAGAATACCAGCAACCCGAGCTTCGAGCGAATCTCCGAATCGCGCTACTTGCGTTCAATATGAATCAGCGCGCCATCGACGTTGGCGCGCGATTCCGCTGCCGGTCCACTTTGCGCATTCGACGAGCCGGTGATGCTTGGTCCAGATGCGCCCCCGTCCCTGGATTCGAAATTTGGATGGCCCGGGCGGCTGTCGCGTTCTAGAAAATAATTGATCCAGGAACTTGTGCCGGTGAGACTTTTGTTTCGGGGCGGAATGTAGATCTTCAAATCTTCGATGCGCTTTTCGGATTTTGCGCGGGCGTAGACTTGCGTCCAGATGCAGGGTTTGTCGACTACTTCGCAGCGGCCGTTTAGCGTGCCGCCGCAGGGGCCATTTCGCATTTCTTTGGGGCAGGTTTGCGGGCAGACGTATTCCATGTGGCCGAGGACGCAATTGCCGCAGGCTTGGCAGCCGAAGAGCGGGGATTTGATGGCGAATTCGAGGCGCTCTACGCCGCGGGCTAGTTTTGGGCGCTTGTCGATCCATCGGGAAATTTTGGTTAGGAAATTGCGGAGATTGCCTGGCTTGTTGACTGGAAACAAGTGACCGAGAGTGTCGAGCAGGCGCGCGATGGGTGCACCGCCAGGAGTGGCCGTGCTACTTGGCTGCACGGACCCTGGCTTTTTCGGCGGCGCTGATGGGGATTCGTAAAGATAGAAACCGTTCTTTGGCGCGAAGGCTAGACGATCGGCTAGTTCCTCCCACTTTGGCGCGAGCGCTTCCGATCGCTTGATGATCCAGCCGACGTGATCGGCGCGATGATCGCCGCCGATATAAGCACCGGCATAGCCGAGGCCGCGCAGGATTGCAACCATGCTGGCCGCTCGCTCTAGTCTTGCGGCTAGTCCTTTGTCGGCCGTTTGCGTTTCAGTTTTTATTTGCCCCAGCAATTCCGGAGAAACCCAGCAGCCTGGGGGCTCGCCTTTCGACATTTTTTCGGCGGCTTTGGCGTGGAGGACGTAGACGCTGCCTAGAAGCGGCGTCCGCAAGTTGCGCTCATCGAGATAGCGCTTTAGCTCGCGGAATTTTTGAGCGTCGTAGCCTAGCTGGGTGATTGCACAATCGGCGCCGGCGGCGATTTTCTTTTCTAGCTTTAGATATTGATAGGCGCAATCGGCTTCTGTGTATTTGAAGGGCGAAACGGCTATGGAAATCCAGAAGGGCAGGCCGCTGGCGCGCATTTCGGCGATTAGCGCGACGAGTTGGACGGAATCGAGATCGAAGCTCGGTCGCGGCGCCGCCATCGTCGCTTCGCTTGCGGCGCTTTTGGGATAATCGCCGGAGAGCGCGAGAACATTTTCTATGCCGAGGGCGTTTAGATCTTCGAGGGCGCGGCGTGCGGCGGAGACATCGCGATTTACGCAGGTGAGATGGATATTGGGGACGAGGCCGCGGGCGCGGGCTGCTGTGCCTACGCGAATTGGATCGCGGCCCATGGCGCCGCCTGCATAACTGGTGATGCTGCCCGCGACTACGCCGGGAACTTGCGCGAGTTGCGATGCTACTTCTAGGAGGCGGGCTTCGCGCGTCAGCCGGCTTGCTACGAGTTCTACTACGTAGCAGAATTTTCCGGCGGTCAGGGCTTCGCGCAGTGGATTTCCCGCAGGCATTTCAGCTTCCTAGTTCCTTTCGGACTTGGCGCGTGCCTTCTACCATGGCGCGCAATTTTGCAAAGGCCACGCCCTGTGGCAGATGGAAGCAGCCGCAATCAGGCAGGATGAATAGCTTTTCGGGCGGCATGACTTCGAGCGCTTTGCGGATTCGTTCGGCTACTACGTCCGGGGTTTCTACTGCTTGGGTTTTTACGTCGATCACTCCTACGCCTAGCTCGAACGGCGGGGCGAATTCGCGGAAAAGATCTAGATCTTCGCCGCCGCGACGGGCGAATTCCAGAGTGAGCTGCTTTACTTTCGCTTTCAGGATTCGCGGGAAAAGATAACGATAGCTGCCTTCCCAGGATGGCTTGCCGTAGCGATTGCCGTAGCAGATGTGAACTGCGGTTTTTGCTTCTACGCCATCGACTAGCGTGTTCAATACTTCGACGCCCCAATCTAAATCTTCCGGGAAGCCGGAATAATATGGTTCGTCGATTTGGATGTAGCGGGCACCGGCTTTTACCAGCTCCTTTAGCTCTAGGTTCATTACTCGGGCGATGTCGGCGGCGAAGGCTGCTTCGCTTGGATAATGTTTATTGCGAATGCGTTTTACTAACGAGTGCGGGCCGGTTACGCAGACTTTTGCTTCGCGCTCGGTGAAGGATTTCAGGAAACGGAGATCTTCGACCAGGCCTAGCGAGGCTGCCGGTAGTTTGCCTACCACCTCGGAATCGTAGAAATCGTAATAGAATTTTTTCGAGGAGCGATCGATTTGTACGCCGGGAAGTTTTTCTACGAAGTAGTCGATCATATTGTCGCGGCGAAGCTCGCCGTCGGTGATGATGTCGAGTCCGGCGGCTTCTTGATCTTTGATGGCGGCTTTGGTGACCGCATCGTGGACTTCGTCTAGATCGTGGCGGCTGATGCGGCGGGCGAAATATTCGGTTTTGAGGCGTTCGAGCCAGCCGGGCATCGAGTAGCTGCCGACTACCGTCGTGGGAAGGATGGGAAGATTCATGCTTTACTCCCGTCGCGTCGTGTAGAGGACCGAGGCTCGCGAGCCTGGCCGGTAATGGAATGGCGCGAAATGCAAATCGTAGCCGTAACGCTCCGCTACTTCGCGGAGGAGGACGCCGTTTACCCAATTTACGATTGAGCCATCGAGTTTGCCGGGGCCGTGAAAACCCATGCGATAGTCGCCGAGGCTGGTGACGAAAATATCCTGGACTTGCAGATAGCCGCGCGGGTGGAGGAGAGGCAGAGTGTTGCGAAAACTTTCTAACGCGCCGCTGCTTAGATGGAAACGCAAATCGCTGGGGGCATCGCGCAGCATATTTTCCAGATTTGAGGCATCGACTCCCTCGGGATAGGAAGAATTCGGAAGCTCATCGGCGTCGACTAGACGCTCTTCGAGGCGCAACGCTTTCCAAACTTCCTGCCACAACTTTACTCCGTGAGTGCGATCCGGCAGACATTCGGGGCCGATTTCTAGCAAGCGATGAATTATTTTCGGCAGTTCGGCGGGTGGGACGCCGCACTCGGCGCTTATGCGGAGTGCATCCGCGGCTGATAGATAGGCGCGGACTTGCAGCCAGTAGATGCGGCCGTCGCGGCGGACTAGTTCTTCGTCGGGCAAATTGTCGTACACATTTGTTAGATGTATGTGCAGAATTTTGTGGCGAAGGAAGGAAAGAGTTTTTATGGGATCGAGAGCGTTGAGAACGATGAAGCTGCATAGTTCGAGATGATCTTTTACGGCTGGCCTGGAGCGATCTAGCGTGGCTTGCGAGTAATCGCCTAGTAAAAATCGGACGCGGGGGTAGAAATTTGTGCCGCGCCGCTGATCGAGCGCGCGGAAACGATCGAGCCATAGGCCGGCGCGCGTGCCCATGCCGACGCCGATTTCTAGAATGAATAATTCCGGCGGGAGTTGATTTTGGCCTTGGAGATCCTTCAGCAGAGTCCAGAAATCCGCGACGGAATCGGCGATGGCGCTGGGATCGTGCGCTTCGGATTTGCCGCCTGGTAACGCGGCTTCGTAGCTTTTGCCGGTGGCTTGTTCCCAGTCTTTGAGGCGATGCCAGTAGAGACGATTGAAATCCCAGGCGATGCTGGAACGGAAAGATTGGAATTCTTCGAGGTGGATTCTTTCGGGCTCGCATCGTGAATCTGGATTTAGGCTAGCGAACGCGCATTGCAATATTGGGCGCAGCGATCCGGCGGAAACTTGGCGTGAGTCGATGTGAAGTTCCATGAGCGAGCTTTGGCCGGGCTGGCCTTCGCGCGATTCGGTGGTCACCATCACGGGTTCGCGAAAATTTTGTTTGTACTGAATCCAGTCGAGATCGATTCGCAGGCGGGCGTATTGAGCGGGCTCGAGGTGCCCTTCTTCGAGTAGCGATAGAACTGTGGCGACAACTTCGTTGGCGGTGGTTGCTGCTGCGTCGCGCCGAGTGTGGTTTACGTAGAGGATCATGGATCAGCGAACTTTGATTCTGCTGCCCGGATCGCGCATGCGTCTCTCTCGAGCAATTTAATCGGCTGGCGCAGGCAGCACTTCTGGCCGGGCCGCGGTTTCGTGCGCGGTTTCCCGCAAGAAAAGTGTGACGACGAACACCAGCGCCATGCCGCCAGCGGACATCCAGAGCGGCGCGGCGAGGCCGTGCGTTTGCGCCATTGCGCCGCCTACGGTGGGCGCGACGGTGGCGCCGAAAATTTCACCGACTAGCGTGGCGAGGCCGATTGACGTTGCGGCAAACTGGGGTGGCACACTTTCCGTGGGGACGAGCACCATGATCAGTGCCGGCACGCCCTGCCCTGCGTTAGTCGCGAATAAAATTGCGGCGAGAATCCAGGGATGGGCGTAGAGCGGCCCGATCAAGAGTTCGAGTGGCACGAACATGCAGAGCGCGGCCATAAAAAAGAGGACTGGCTTGCGGCCCCTTTTGTCGGAAAATCCTGGGAGCAAAAAACCGAGGACGAAACTGCCGAGACCTGTGGCGCCGAGCAAAAAACCGGCGGTGGTTGCGGACTGATGTGCCACTTCGGTGATGTACAGCGGCGCGAAAACATTTTCTAGAAAGAGCCAGCCCATGAAACCGGCGGCGCCGATGCAGCAGAGCCACATGTTGCGATATTTGAGGATAGAAAGATAATCGCCGAAGCCGATTTTGTGGCCGTGAATTTCGCCGCGCGATTCCGATTGAGGCTCCTTGACGTAAAGCCAGATCAAAATCGCCGAAATTAATCCCGGCGCGCCGGCCACAAAAAAAGCCCATCGCCACCCGAAGCGAGCGGCTACTTGGGTGGTCAAGATCGGAGCTGCGGCGAGGCCGACGAGCGCGGCGGCGCTTACGACGATGCCGATATTTCTTCCTCGCCGCGATTTTGAGGAGGACTCTTCAATCAGTGCGGTGATGATCGACCATGTGGGCCCTTCGGCGATGCCCATCAGCGCGCGCACTAGAAGCAGTTCGTGATAATTGCGGACTACGCCGGTGACCCAGGAGAGTAGTGAAAACGCGAAAATCGCCGGGATCAAGATTTTTTTGCGGCCGATGCGATCGGACCAGGCGCCGAATACTAGAGTGGAAAACGCCCAGGAGATGGCGAGGACAGAGGCTAGTACGCCGATTTGTTCGTGCGAGAGTCGAAATTCTGGTGCGAAATATGGGGCGAGATAAAACTGGGACATGCGATCGAGGAAAACTGTGCCCCAGGCGAAGAAAAGGATGGCTACCAGGCGATTTTGGTAGCCGGTGGATTGGTCATTCATTGCGATGGGCTGCTCTCCACCTTCTATGTTCCATGCACTCCGGCTTTTCTGACGCCTGAGACTTAGCTTACAGAAGATGCCACGCTGCAGCGCGCCGCAACGAATGCTTGTGCGTCATCCCAGGAGCATGCTGATTTCTTGCGCGGCAGCTTGGAGCTGCGGAAGAAATCTGGTTTGCAGCATTTGGATCGAGACTCTTTGCGCGTGCGCGCCGATATTTAGCGCGGCTACTACCCTGCCGGAACCATTTTGAATCGGGACGGCCATGGAGCGAAGTCCTAATTCGAGTTCCTGGTCCACGATGGCATATCCGTTGCGGCTGACTTGACGCAAAGTTTGGCGGAGTTTCTCGGGGCTTGAGACGGTGCGGTCGGTGTAATGCTTGAACTCGATTCGCGCGAGAGAAGTTTCCAGTTCTTCGGGCGAGAGGCTGGCCAGCAGGACGCGTCCCATCGAAGTGCAAAATGCGGGCAGGCGGCTGCCGACGCCGAGATCGATGGACATGATGCGGGTGACGCTGGCGCGCGCTACGTAGATAATTTCTAGCCCATCGAGAGTGGCAATCGAGCTGGATTCGTGCAGTTGACGGCTGGCGTGTTCGAGCACCGGCTGCACCGACGACGCAATCGGCATCGAGCTGATGTAGGAATGCCCGAGCGACAAAATTCTTGGACGTAAATAAAAATGACGGCCGTCATCGGAGTCTGCGAATCCGAGTTGTTTCAGCGTATAGAGGCAGCGGCGGACGGCGGCGCGCGAGAGGGCGGTGCGAACGCTGACTTGGGAGATCGAAAGTTGTTGCTTGCGATCGGTGAAGGCTTGAATTACGGCTAGGCCGCGGGCTAACGAAGTCATGAAATTGGGATCGCCGGTGAGGGCGTCGATTTTTGCGGAGGGAGTGGCCGGGGGAATTGCTGGAGGGCTGGCTGCGTGGATTTCTGCGGCTGGCGTCGCGACGTCCGTTGGCTGCGGCTTCGTTCTGGCGACGGTTGGCCGGGTGGTTCGCGATGATTTTGTGCGGATCTGAGCGCGCGGCACGAGTCGCTCCCCCAAGTGCTGGCGGCAGCGTACACGAATTGGGCGATATACGCACGCCGTTTCGATAATCGGCTTTGGGAGGTGCCCAAGAGCTTTCCTCGCACCCTTGGGAACGGGCGGGAAACCTTGCTGGGACGGCTTGAATTTTTTGTGAGTGCCCCGCCGCCTTAAAAGTCAAATGCGAAAACCCAGTGCCAGACCGGGCCGGTGGTGAACCCCGGGCCCTACGTTGCGCGGGGTCGCGCGGCGGGGTGAAAAACTCGATTTCGTTAGTTGCTCCGGTTATTATGGCGCGGCGGCGCGAGTTTGTGAGTGCGGGGCGCGCGCTTGCGGGAGAATGTTCCGATGGCACCGATCGCCGGTTATCGCCGACCGTTTCTTGGAACGCAGCCTGATTATTTGTGGCCGGCTTATCGCTCTTCGATCAAGAGGGCTCCTTCGAAGCCGCTCGTTTATCTGCCGCACACGCTTTCTGAAGTCACTGGACCATCGTTTGAAAAAGAAATTGTCGATGTGAAAGCCTGCGACCTGACCAAGCAGCACTCGGCGGCGCCGCTGGGCGAGCGAATTATTGTGAGCGGACGCGTGCTGGATGAAGACGGACGTCCGGTGCGCAATACGCTCGTGGAAATTTGGCAGGCTAATGCGGCGGGGCGATATTTTCACAAGCGCGACCAGCACGATGCGCCGCTTGATCCGAATTTTTCGGGGAATGGATATACGCTGACGGATTCCGAGGGGCGGTATCGCTTTGTGACCATCAAGCCGGGCGAATATCCGTGGCGCAATCACGTGAATGCTTGGCGTCCGGCGCATATTCATTTTTCGATTTTCGGGCCGGCGTTTGCGACGCGACTTGTGACGCAAATGTATTTCCCCGGCGATCCGCTGCTTTCCTTCGATCCGATTTTCAACGCTACTGCGGATGAGTTGGCGCGTCAGAGATTGATCTCGGCTTTCGACTGGGAATCGACGAAGAGCGAGTGGGGGCTTGGTTATCGCTTCGACATTATTTTGAGCGGGCGCGAAGCTACGCCGATGGAGGGATGAATGAGCTTGCAGGCTACTTCATCGCAGACTGTCGGACCATTTTTCAAAATTGGATTTGACTGGTTGAATCGCAACGATTTGACTGGGCCGGGAGTGACGGGCGAGCGCGTGACTTTTTCCGGGGTGGTTCTTGATGGTGATGCGAAGCCCGTGCCGGATGCGGTGCTGGAAATCTGGCAGGCGAATTCTGCCGGAAAATATGCGCATCCTGATGATACGCAGGACAAGCCGCTTGAGGCTGGTTTTAGAGGCTATGGGCGCATTCCTACCGATGATCAGGGGCGCTTTCAATTTACTACCATCAAGCCGGGGCAAGTTCCTGGACCGGATGGAAAGATGCAAGCGCCGCATATTGTGGTGTCGGTATTTGCGCGCGGGTTGCTGCGGCGTCTGGTGACGCGGATTTATTTTCCGGAGGAGCCGGGGAATACCGCGGATTTTGCTCTGGCGCAGGTGGATGCGGCGCGGCGCGGAACTTTGATCGCGAAAAAATCGGCGGGGCAAGCCGGGGCGTTGGAGTGGAACGTGATTTTGCAGGGCGCTGACGAAACTGTTTTCTTTGATTGCTGAGAATGATGAGGCTGCGAGCATGAGTTTGCTCGATCCGCTTTTTCGCTGGGATGCGCTCGAAGATTTGTTCACCGATCGCGCGCGCGTTCAGGGCATGCTGGATTTCGAAGCGGCTTTGGCGCGCGCGGAATCCCGTCTTGGAGTGATTCCAAAATCTGCGGCGGCGCCGATCGCTTCGAAATGCCGTGCTGGCTTGATCGATATGCCTTCGCTCGCTGACGCCGCGGCTCGCGCCGGCAATCTGGCCATTCCGTTGGTGAAGCAGCTCAGCGAAATGGTCGCGATGGATGATGCTGCGGCGGCGCGGTTTGTGCATTGGGGCTCGACGAGTCAGGACGCCATCGACACCGGCTTCGTGCTGCAGCTGCGGCCAGCGCTCGAAAAATTTCACGCAGAACTCGATCGCCTGGCCGATTCTCTCGCCAAGCTCGCGAAAAAGTATAGCGCCACACCCGTTGCGGCGCGTACGTGGATGCAGCAGGCGCTGCCTACAACATTCGGTTTCATTCTGGCCGGGTGGCTTGACGCGCTCCTGCGCAGCCAGGAACGCCTGCGCGAAGCGCGGAAACGCGCGATCGTTCTGCAATTTGGCGGCGCGGCCGGCACACTCGCCGCGCTCGATGAACGCGGCAATGAAGTGGCGCGCGCGCTCGGCAAAGAATTGAATTTGCCGGTCCCTGAGGTTTCGTGGCATAGCCATCGGGATCGCATCGCGGAAGTCGCGACGGCGCTTGGCCTGTGCACCGGCACTCTTGGAAAAATTGCGCGGGACATTTCTCTGCATGCGCAAACTGAAATCGCGGAAGTATTTGAGCCGGGCGGCGAGGGGCGCGGCGGCTCGTCTACGCTTCCGCACAAACGGAATCCTGTCACTTGCGCCCTCGTGCTGGCTGCGGCGATTCGCGTGCCCGCGCTGGTGAGCACGATTTTGTCGGCGATGGTTCAGGAGGAAGAGCGCGGACTGGGCGGCTGGCAGGCCGAGTGGGAGACTATGCCCGAGCTGATTGGAATTGCGGGCGGGGCGCTGCATCATCTTGCGAATACGATTGCGGGACTCGAGATCGACAAAGCGAAGATGCTCGAAAATTTGGAAATCACGCATGGGCTGATTTATTCGGAGGCCGTGCAGATGGCGCTGGCCGGCGTGATGGGGCGCGCTGCGGCTCACGAGCACGTTCAGGCTGCCGGCAAAGTCGCGGTGGCGGGGCATCGCCATCTTCGCGAGGTGATTCAGAGTGATGCGGAAATTGCGAAGCATTTATCGGCGAAGGAAATTGACCGGCTCTTTGAGCCCAAGGAATATTTGGGCGTCGCTAATGAATTAATTGGTCGCGTGCTTCAGGCGCACGCTTCTGGGAAGCCCAAATCCGCAGGTAAGGCGGCTGAATCGCATGGCGTTCGTCGAAAAAAACGGCGATAAAATTCACTATTCGCTCGCCGGCGCCGCGAATGCGCGCGTCATTGTTTTTTCCAATTCGCTAGGCGCAAATCTTTCAATGTGGGATCCGCAGGCCGCTGAACTTGAAAAGAAATTTCGCGTTTTGCGCTATGACACGCGCGGTCACGGCCAGTCTTCGGTATCGCCGGGGCCTTACTCGATCGAGCAACTCGGATGCGACGTTTTGACGCTGCTTGACGCGCTGAATATTGAGCGAGCGAATTTCTGCGGGCTCTCGATGGGCGGAATGATCGGCATGTGGCTCGGACTGAACGCACCGTCGCGGATTGAGGGGCTGGTGCTCGCCAACACGGGAGCGAAGATTGGGTCCGAGAAGGGTTGGAACACGCGAATTGAAATGGTTCGGAGGGATGGAGTGAAGGTTGTTGCCGGGGCGGTGATCGAACGGTGGTTTACGCCGGAGTTCCGGGCGCGTTCGCCGCAGATGTGGGAAGCGGCGCTGCGAATGCTGGAGGCTTCGCCGGCTGAGGGTTACGCGGCGAATTGTGCAGCCGTGCGCGATTATGATGCTAGAGAGAAAATTTCGGCGATTGATGCGTCGACTCTCGTCATCTCGGGCGCCAAGGATTCCGCGACGCCTCCTGCCGATGGACGTTTCATTGCCGAGCAAATTGGCGGCTCGCGTTATGTGGAACTTGACGCCGCGCATCTTTCGAATATCGAGGCGGCGGAAAGATTTACGGCTGAGCTGACGCAATTTTTATCCGCATGAGGAGCTTTCGAGATGGATGAACGCGAGCGTTACGGCCAGGGAATGAAAGTGCGGCGGGCGGTGCTTGGCGATGCTCATGTGGATCGCTCGCTGGAGAATCGAAATGAATTCAACGAGGAATTTCAGGAGCTGATCACGCGTTATGCCTGGGGAGAAATCTGGTCGCGGCCCGGGTTGCCGCGGAAGACGCGAAGTTTGATCACCTTGGGTCTGATGGTGGCGCTGAATCGCGGCGATGAATTTCGGATGCATGTGCGGGCTGCATTAAATAACGGCGTTACGCGCGATGAGATCAAGGAAGTACTTTTGCAGACGGCGATTTATTGTGGAGTGCCGGCAGCGAATTCGGCTTTTCATATTGCGGAGGAAGTTTTTGGCGATGAGCACCCGATGACGACCGCGAATCGCGGACCGCGGCGATTGGACCGAAAACCCAAAGCCAAGACGGGCGGGAAGTAAACCCGCGCCCCTACTGGTTCCAGACGCGGCGAGCCGTGTCGGCCACCAGGCGCAATTTTGCCCACTGATTTTCTTCTGTTAGTAAGTTTCCTTCCATGGTGGATGCGAATCCGCACTGCGGGCTTAGGGCTAGATTTTCTAGCGGCACGTATTTTGACGCTTCTTCGATCCGGCGGGCTAAGACTTCGCCGCTTTCCAGTTCTGGGAGCTTCGAACTTACGAGACCTAGAACTACCGTTTTGCCTTTTGGGACGAAACGTAGCGGCTCGAAAGTTCCGGAGCGCTCGTCGTCGTACTCGAGCAGGAAGCGATCTACGGCGAGCGTGCTGAACATTTTTTCGGCGATGGCGTCGTAGCCGCCTTCGGCGTACCAGTGGCTGCGATTGTTGCCGCGGCAGAGATGGATCGCCAGGGTTACGCCTGGGCGCTTCGCTGCCGCGAAGCAGGCGTTGTCTGCTTTGATGGATTCGTCGAGCAACGCGTCCGGTTCCGCGTCCATCTCTTTGCGAATCCACTCGCGCCATTTTGGATCCATGAAATAGCTGTAGCGCGGAGCGTCGATTTGAATGTAGCTCACGCCTTCTGCAGAAAGGCGCGCGAGTTCGGTCTTCATGATTTCTACGATGTCCCACAGCAGCGCCGAGTGCGTGGGATAAATTTTGTCGGTGACGCCGCGTTTGAAGGAAATTGCCGGGAATTGCGTGGCGCTTGGCAGAGTCATTTTGATGGCGCCGGGGCTTTTCGCTTTCAGGAAAGGCAGCTCGTGGCCTGTGAGCGGGCGCACCGCGCGTAATTTCGATGTGACGATGCCGGTGACGCTGCTTACCGGGGCTGCTTCTTTTTCGCCGGCCTTCCAGGTGCGCGCGACGGCGTCGCCTAGATCAAAACCTTCCACCGCGTCGGTAAAGTCGCTCATGAAATTGCGGCGGCGCAATTCGCCGTCAGTAAAAATATCGAAGCCGATTTCTTTCTGCTTGGCGAGGACGCGTTCGATATGCTGATCCTCGAGCGCTCGCAGGCGCGATTCGCCGACGGTTGCTGCGTTTCGGCGAGCCTCGAGCAAATCGGCTGGCCGCAGAAAACTGCCCACGTTGTCGGCACGGTACGCTGCACCCATGATTTCCATCCTCCTCAATCCCGTTTGGCGCGATTCCTAGTCTAATCCGATGATACTATCCAGCGCGAAAATCTGTGCAGGTCCGTGGGAGACTGGAAAAATCATCGTGCGATTATCGTTTCGAAGACTCATCCCGCTGGCGCTTCTAATAGTTATCGTCCCCGGTTGCGATCGCATGAGCCGCCCGTCGATTCACGGCGCGAAATCCGGCGAGCATCCCAAGCCTGCTGACGTGGACGCCGCGCGCATGCTGGACGCCGATCGCGAATCCGGAAACTGGATGAGCTATGGGCGCACTTATACCGAGCAGCGATTTAGTCCGCTGAAACAAATTAATGATGGAAACGCGGGCCAGTTGGGATTCGCGTGGCACTACGATCTCGACACGCACCGCGGGCAGGAAGCGACGCCGATCGTCGTGGATGGCGTGATGTATTTCACGAGCGCTTGGAGCAAAGCGTTCGCGCTGAACGCGGCGACTGGCGCATTACTCTGGGAATACGATCCGAAGGTTCCGCCGGAATGGGCGGTGAACGCTTGCTGCGATGTGGTGAATCGCGGAGTGGCCGTCTGGCGCGGAAAAGTTTATTTCGGAACGCTGGACGGGCGGCTCATCGCGCTCAATGCCGCGAGCGGAAAGAAAATCTGGGAAACTCGTACGACGGATCCGAACAAGCGCTTCACGATTACAGGCGCGCCGCGCGTGGTGAAAGGAAAAGTTCTCATCGGCAACGGCGGAGCGGAGATGGGAGTGCGCGCCTATGTTTCCGCTTACGACGCGGAGACCGGCAAACTTTCCTGGCGATTTTTCACTGTTCCCGGAGATCCGTCGAAGCCGTTCGAGAGTCCGATTCTCGCGAAAGCTGCGAAGACTTGGACCGGCGAATGGTGGAAGTTTGGCGGCGGTGGAACGGTGTGGGATGCCATCGTTTACGATCCGGAACTCGATCTGGTTTTTATTGGCGTCGGAAACGGCGGACCGTGGGCCGGAAAATTTCGCAGTCCGAACGGCGGCGATGATTTGTTCACCTGCTCGATCGTCGCGCTGAGGCCGGAAACCGGCGAGTACGTCTGGCACTATCAGGAAAATCCGGATGACGATTGGGATTACGACTCGGACGAGCAAATCATTCTTGCCGATCTGACCATTGACGGAAGCGCGCGGAACGTTTTACTGCACGCGCCAAAAAATGGATTCTTCTACGTTCTCGACCGCGCGACCGGGACGCTCATTTCCGCCAAGCCATTTACTTTTGTGAATTGGGCCACAGGAATCGATCTCAAATCCGGCCGACCGATCGAAAATCCCGCCGCGCGCTATGTCTCCGCGAGCAAACCCATGCCAGTTGTTCCCGGCCCGCTTGGCGCGCATAGCTGGCAGCCGATGTCGTTTAGTCCGTTGACCGGCCTGGTTTACATTCCGATTCAAGAAACGGGTTTCCTTTACAAAACGGATTCGCAATATCAGCAGAAAAATCTTGCGCCGAACTATGGTCTCGATCCGATTGCTGCGGGGATGCCGCAGGATCCGAATGTGAAGAAAGCGATTTTGAATAGCATCGGTGGCCGGCTGGTGGCTTGGGATCCGATTCAGCAGAAAGAGGCGTGGTCGATCAAACGCGCGGAGCCGTGGAATGGCGGGGTGCTTTCGACGGCGGGCAATTTGGTTTTCGAGGGGACGGCGATTGGAAATTTCGAAGCTTATCGCGCGGACACCGGGGAAAAACTTTGGTCTATCGCCGCGCAGACGGGCGTGATGGCTGGGCCGATCGCTTACGAAGTGAATGGCGAACAATATATTGCCGTGCTCGCGGGCTGGGGCGGCGTGTTTCCGCTGGCCACTGGGGAAGTGGCGTTGAAAGCTGGGCCGATCCGCAACGTTAGCCGCATGTTGGCGTTTAAAATTGGCGGAGGCGCATCGCTTCCTCCCTTGCCGGAAATCGAGAAGCCGGTTTTGCATCCGCCTCCTGCGACGGCGAGTGCGGCGGAAGTGGCGCAGGGCGCGGATAAATTTCAGCGGTACTGCGCGATGTGCCATGGCGATGTGGCTGTGAGCGGCGGACTTTTGCCGGATTTGCGCTACTCGAGCACGCTTTGGGACGATCACTGGTTCCAGATTGTGCTTGGCGGATTGTTGAAGGACCGCGGAATGGTTTCGTTTGAGAAGGAACTTTCGCGGCACGATGCGGAGGCGATTCGGGCTTACGTGATTGCGCGGGCGAATCAGTCTTTGGCGGCGGAGCCGGTTCAGCCGCGCCGGTAATTTATTGTCTGAGGGCCGAACACCCAAAGCCAAAGCGGGCGGGCCGTAAAGACCCGCCCCTACGCTTAGTGTACGGCGCGATTTGCTCCGGCCCAGTGTGGGGCGCGCAATGTTTTGCGATCGATTTTTCCGGCGGGCGTTTTGGGGATTTCGGCGCGAAATTCTACGGACTTAGGAGTTTTTACTCCGCCTAGTTTTTTGCGGCAGTGCTCGATCACCGCGGCTTCGGTTAGCGTGGCGCCATCGCGTAACGCTACGATTGCTTTCACTGCTTCGCCCCAGGTTTCATCTGGCACGCCGATGACTGCGCATTCGTGCACTTCTGTTAGCGACATGATGGCTGCTTCGACTTCGGCGGAGAAAACGTTGAAGCCGCCGGTGATGATCATGTCTTTTTTTCGATCGACGATATAGAAGAATCCGTCTTTATCGCGATAACCGATGTCGCCGGTGTGGTGCCATCCGAATCTGCGAATTTCGGCGGTGGCTTCCGGCAAATTATAGTAGCCGCCGCAGACGAGAGTGCCGCGCGCGACGATTTCGCCCGGCTGATTGTCGTCCAGGATGCGGCCTTCTTCATCCATCGCCGCGAGCCTCACCCCGGACGTCGCTCTCCCGCAGCTCGCGAGGCGCTCCGGGTGATCTCCGGAAGCCGCGGCGGCGATTGTTTTCTGATCCAGAAAGCTCAGCAGCATGGGTGCTTCCGTTTGGCCATAGCTTTGGCACAGGCACGGGCCAAAAATTTCGACGGCCTGCTTCAGCTTGTCCGGAGAAACCGGTGAGCCGGCCAGCAAAAACACTCGCAGGCTCGAGTAATCGAATTTTTCGATTTCGGGAAGAGCGAGCATTTTGTAGAGCGCGGTGGGAGGCAAAAATAAATGAGTCACGCGATGGCGCTCGATGGCGCGCGCAACTTCAAGCGCGTCGAAGGCCGGGAGCACCACGTTGGTGGCGCCGATTGATGCGGCCGCGAAGGCGACGACTCCGGCGGCGTGAGAGAGTGGGGCCACATTCAGGCAGACCGGTGCAGAAGTATCGCCGCGCCAATAATACGAGGCCATTTCGAGCATCGTGCCCCACGCGAGGCTTGTGACGCGTACGCCTTTTGCCGGGCCGGTGGTGCCGCCTGTTGGAACCAGGCCCACGAGGCGCTCGTTGTTTCCGTACGCATCGCCCCAATCCTCGAGCGTCAAGCCTTCGCCGCGCTTGATGAAAGACTCGAGCGACGGATTTTCGCCGTCGGGCGCGTCGATGCAGACCAAATGCCGCAGCGACGGCACACGCTTTCGGAATTCCTGTACTTGTTCGCGAAAATTGCTGTGATAGAAAAGCCAGGACGTGGTTACGTAATTCATGTACTCGATGTTGGCGTCCATCGCGTTGCGGGAATTCATGGGCACCCAGGCGGCGCCGGCGCGCATTAGGCCGAACATGCAGAGGAGCACGCGAGCGTCGTTGGGGGAATAGATGGCGGCGCGGTCTTCGTCGCGCAGGCCTTCGGCGCGCATGGCGCAGGCGAGTTGTTCGGTTTGCTGGCGGAGTTCGGCGTAGGTGTAGGTGCGCGCGCCGTCGAGGATTGCTGTTCGATCGGGATTTGCTTCGGCGCCTTTATCGAAATAGTCGATGGCTCGCATGGGATGACGTTATCTCGCGCGGTACAAGATGCGAAGCAGCGTAGTTAATTTTGTTTTGCGCGCCGTCCTGCGTTTTTGCCTTTGCCTGATTTTTTGCTCGTAAGATGCCGGCAGGGACGCCAGCGGTACTTACGGCGGACCCTTTTTTTACGCTACGATTTTCATTTTTGATAGGCCGTGGGTTTCTAGGGCGCGGAAAATTTCGCGGTGGCCTACGGCTTCGGCGGCGGCGGCATATCCAACCTTCATTGGCGCGCGGTGAATCAGGCTGTGGGCCACGAATGCCTGGATCAATCCGGTTTGCCTGTAGGCGCAGGTGCCTACGACTATGCATTTCACATAATCGGTTGAGCCGCGGGCTTCGATTACGTCGATGGTGCGATGGACGTGCGTGTTTTCGCGCGGCGGCATTCCGGCTTGCACCGAACTGGCCATTTCGGAGAGCATTTTTTCCTGCTCAGCTGCGGGCAGCGGACGGATGTTGGCTTCGTAATGTTTTTCAGTGGCGAAAACGCCTTCCATTAATTGGCGATCGAGAATTCCGCCCATGGTGCGCACGTTTGCTACTTGCGGATGATTTTTGTACCAGACTGGATGCGGGAATCCGCCCCACGTGAGCGCGAGTTGCGTTTGCACCGAGCCGGGAACGGTGACGTCGTACGCGGTGGCGCGCGGCCAGGGCTTGTAGCGATTTTGTTCGAGATAGTAGGCGTCGGTTTTGATGCCGGCGAAAATTGTTTGCGTTGAGCCGAACGTGGGGATGCCTCGGAACATGGTGAGAATTTCTAGAGTGTCGATGGCCGCGGTTTCGATGCAGACGCGCGCGGCGATATCGCTCGGGGTGGACATGAAGGCGGTGGCCGGCGCAATCAGTAATCCGCGGTCGGCAAATTTGGGGCCCCATTTTTCGGAGGCTTCGCGATGCCAGTGTTGCTCGCCGCCGATATCGATGTAGTGGCAGCCGGCGCGCAGGCAGGCTTCGGCGACTGTGGGGCCGTGATAGATGAAGGGGCCGACGCAATTGCAAACTACTTTGGCGCCTTCGAAGGCTTTGGCGAGATCGGCGACCGTGCCGCCGGTTTCTATGACTTCGTAATCTGCCGTCTCGATGCCGGGCAGCCGATCCATCACATCTTTGATCTTTGCTGCGCTGCGGCCCGCGGCGATGAATGGGACGCTGTATTCGCGCAAGAACTCCGCGACGAGGCGGCCTGAAAATCCGTTTGCACCATAGACGACTACTGGTCGTTTCTCCGCCATCGAAACCTCCTGAATTTCCGTGAGCGGCCGGGGACACGCAGAGTTCGCGCCGAGCGTGCCGCGCACTTTTGCCTTCGCGATCTTGGCTGACGCTTTTCCCTAGCCAGGGCGCTAATTCTTGAGCTAAAGTCTCTCTTCCGGTAGTAGGCACTTTCTTGTTACCTGGTCTCTGGGAGGTCGCGCATGGAACATTTCGAATGTCCTGTAAGGCTCACCGCGGATTTGATCGGCGGAAAATGGAAGCCGCTGATTTTATTTTATCTGGAGGGCGGCACGCGGCGATTCAGCGAGCTGCAGCGGTTGATCCCCGGGACGAATAAAAAAATGCTGACGAAGCATCTGCGCGAATTGGAGCGCGACGAAATTGTTCACCGCGAAGTTTATGCCGAGGTGCCGCCGCGCGTGGAATATTCGTTGACGCGGCATGGCTTGACGCTGCGGCCGATTCTGAAATCGATGTCGGCATGGGGCAAAAAGCATCGCGCGCGGCATGGCGTCGCGGTGCGTTAATTGCGGCGGCGTTGTGGCGCTTACGGGCGCGGCGGCTCTGGGAGGCGGAGCTGGCTAAAACTTTACGCGTGGCGAAATTTGGCCTAAACTAGTGGCATTCGCGCGGTGGTGAGCGTAGCTCAGCTGGTAGAGCATCGGTCTGTGGCACCGAGGGTCGTGGGTTCAAATCCCATCGCTCACCCCAATTCCCTTCTTTGGCGTTAGTTCCCTTCTTGCTGGGCTTCCTGTTTGTTGAGCGTTGTTCGATTTTTGTTCTCCAATTTTTCGGGCTTGAGGCGTTTTTTGGGTCGCGAAAAGGCGTGTTTTCTCCCGATTAGAAGTGGGTGCGGTTGTTTGTTTTCTTGTGGTTAGATGTGCTTCTAATAAATTCTTCTCCCGATTAGCTTTTTGTTCGCCTTTTTGGGCCAGTGGGTGGATTTTTGGGGAGATTGCGTGGAATTGAGAAAGGGTTTCTTTTTCCCGATTAGAAATGGGGGCGGGGGTTTGTTTTGTGTGGGTTACGGGGATTTCTAATCGTAGTGGTTCCCGGTTAGAAATTTGTGGGGGTGGGGATGCTTGGGGTTGGTGGTGGGTTGGGGTTGGCATTCGCTGCTCGCTTTTTTGCTCTAAAAAACCAGAATGGAGATTATTTCTTTAGTTATCAACTGTCAATAGTACTTCGATAGTACCGATTTGATTTTTACGGGTGACGGCGACGGGATGAGGCGGGTGGATTTTGCGGGAGCGGGCGGACGGAAAAGGCGAAGGCGCAGGAGATTTCAAATTTCAAATTTGAGATTTCAGATTGGGGAAACGGCGGACGGTGGGGTTGGTGGCCTGCGTCTTCGTTGGCTTTGCGTGGGCGGGCGCGGCGAGAGGCGCCCGTGCGGGAAAAGGCGACGGCGAAAACCCGGGGCTACAACGGGCCGGTCGTAAACCCCGGCCCCTACTACGGCGAAAACCCAGGGCTAGAGCGGGCGGGAGAGTGAACCCCCGCCCCTACGACCTGAAAATCAACGGCGCAAACCCGGGGCTACACCGGGCCGGTCGTAAACCCCGGCCCCTACTACGGCAGAACCCGACCCCTACGTGCTGCTGGGTTATTTTTGTTCGGCTGGGGTGGCGGTGGCTGGGCCTTGGCCTACGATTTCTAGGATGGCTTCGGTGTCTTTGGCGCCGTCGTAGTGGATTTGGTTTGCGAAGTGGGTTACATAGCTGCCGGCTGGGATGGGTACTGTTTTTTCTGGGTCGAATTTGGGGCCTGTGCCTACCCACCAGGTGCCGCTGATTACCGTGATGTAGCGATCGTTGAGATGCCAGTGCGGGTGGCTCATGTGATGGGGGGTCCATTTCACGAGCACGATATAGAGGCCTGGCTTCGACGGATCGCCTTTTAGGACCGCCATGTCGGCGCCTACCGGATCGTGCTTCCATTCGATTTGATCGGGGAGTTTGTAGGATAGGACTTTGGGATCTAGGTTGGTGGCGTTGTTGTTCGTGCTCTGGGCTCGAGCGCGCGACGTTGCGATGGCGGCGGCTATGACGACGAGCACGGCGACGATGTAGATAGCTCGTTGGACGAAAGTTTTCATGGCTCCTCGTTTCGAAATGAAATTGTTTGGTGCGTGCTTAGAAAAAATGCCTCAGCGGCTAAGGCCGTGGCGATTATACGGCTGTTTCGGCATGACTGAAGTCATGCCCTGACAAAACTTGGCCGATGGAGCGATGGCAGATACGGATCGTTCGTTCGAATTCGAAGATGAAAACCCACGGCTGGAGCGGGCGGGAGAGTGAACCCCCGCCCCTACACAAATCAGCGGCGAAAAGGCAGGGGTTGAATTCTGCGGCGAAAACCCACAGCTACACCGGGCCGGTCGTGAACCCCGGCCCCTACGAAGAAACGGCTACGGCGCAAGAGATTTCAAATTTCAGATTTGAGATTTCAGATTGGGGGAAAGGCGGGGGGCGGTGCTGTCCGCGCGATCGGCGTTGCTGTTGCGTTCTAGGCTTGTTAGGACGAAGGCGGCATTTAGTAGGGAGACGTGGGAGAAGGCTTGGGGGAAATTGCCTAGTAGGCGTTTTGCGATGGGATCGTATTCTTCGGAGAGTAGGCCTAGGTCGTTGCGTAACGCGAGAATGCGGTCGAAGAGAGTTTTTGCTTCTTCCAGGCGGCCTGATAGGGCGAAGGCGCCGGCTAGCCAGAAGCTGCTCGGTAGGAAGACGCCTTCGCCTGGCGGGAGGCCGTCGTCGGTTTCGTGAGTGTCGTAGCGCAGCACGAAGCCATCGCGGATTAGATCGCGCTCGATGGCGCGGATGGTGCCTTGCACGCGGGCGTCGTCGATTGGTAGAAAGCCGGTTTTGGGAATGGCTAGCAGGCTCGCGTCTACGTTGTCGGAGCCATAAAATTGTACGAAGCTGCCCATCGCGGGATTGAAGCCATCGCGGCAAACTTCGGCGTGAATTTCGTCACGCACGGCGCGCCAGCGATCGACGGGGCCTTTCAGTCCGAACTGCTCGGCGCTCTTGATGGCGCTATCGAAGGCGTACCAGGCCATTACTTTCGAGTGCGTGAATTGATTGCGCGAGCCGCGAACTTCCCAGATACCTTCGTCGGGATCGCGCCAAATTTTTCCGAGATGATCGAGGAGCGCCCATTCGAGCTCGATGCCGTGTTCGTGCTCGGACATTTGGCCTTTGCGGGCGTGGTACATGACGCCGGAGAGTTCGCCGTAGACATCGAGTTGCAGTTGGTCGATGGCGGCGTTGCCGAGGCGGACTGGTTTTGAGGATTCGTATCCCGGTAGCCAATCTAGCTCCCACTCTTTGAGAAAAGATTCGCCGGCTAGGCCGTACATGATTTGCACTTGGTCTGGACTGCCTGCGGCGGCGCGGACTAGCCAATCGCGCCAGTCCTGGGCTTCGTCGTCGTAGCCTGCATCTTGGAAAACGCGGAGGGTGAGCGAGGCATCGCGCAGCCAGCAGTATCTGTAATCCCAATTTCTTACGCCGCCGATTTTTTCTGGGAGCGAGGTGGTGACTGCGGCGGTGATTCCTCCGGTGGGCCAATAGGTGAGCGCTTTCAGAGTGATCAGTGAGCGCTTTACTGCTTCTTCGTATGGGCCTTGATAGGTGCACTTTGATGTCCATTGAGTCCAGAACGCGTTCGACTGCTCGAGCGATTTTTCTACGCTGAGAGGTTTTGGGATGGGCAGATGCGAGGGGAAATAACTGAGCATGAACCACTCGGACTCGCCTGCGCTGACTTTGAAATCGGAGACGGTGGTGAGATCTTTGCCGGTGACTTCGGCGGAGGTGCGGAGAATGACCATGTTGGGTCCGGCTACGGCGCGCAGTGAGCCATCGTCTAGGCGCGTAACCCAGGGAGCTAATTTTCCGTAATCGAAGCGGAGGATTAGTTCCATGTGCATATCGACGGTGCCGTTGGAGGCCTTCGATGATGCGGATTATGTGGGAGCTGGGTTGGTGCGGAGGCATGAAGTCGGTGACGCGGACTTTGCCTCGATCGGTTTCGAATTCGGTTTCCAGGATTAGCGTGTCTTTGCGATAGCGGCGGGTGATTTTTTGGGCGGGATTTGTTGGGGCTACTTGCCAGCGGCCGTGTTCGGGGGCGCCTAGTAAGGCGGCGAAGCAGGCGGCGGAATCGAAGCGGGGGAGGCAGAGCCAATCGATGGAGCCGTCTTTGGCGACTAGAGCGCCGGTGCGTAGGTCGCCGATTAGTCCGTAGTCTTCGATGCGAGAGGGCATGTGGGCTCCGAGTTGGATAATCGAAATGCGATTTCGTGCATTTGTAGCAAAGCCATCTCTTTGGCGGTGGATTTTCCGGCTTCGCTGCGGCATATCGGTATCTCGCGAAATCCCGCACAGCCAGGAGTGGCTGTGCTACCTTGCTGCCGGTGGCCGCGTAGTGCGATGCTTCACTTTTGAGACTAAGGATGGCGGTTGATGGCTGAGGCCTCCGCGCAAAATCTTATAAGAGTCCAGAGCCTTGCGCCATTGGCGCAGATGGATGTGCTCTGGATTACCGCTGGGCTTGGTTGCGACGGCGACACCATTTCTATGACCGCGGCGTCGCAGCCTAGCGTCGAAGATTTGATTCTGGGAACCTTCCCTTGGGTTCCAAAAATGAAATTGCACAATCCGTTTTTGGCTTATGAGAATGGCGATGATTTTTTGCGGGCGTTTCATTTGGCGGCTGAGGGGAAATTGGCGCCATTTATTTTGGTGGTGGAAGGATCGATTCCTAACGAGAACAATAAGGCAGAAGGTTATTGGGCTTCGTTGGGGACGGATGAGAAGACTGGGCAGCCGATTACTACTTGCGAATGGATTGACCGGTTGGCGGGAAGGCTTGGGCGGTGGTGGCTTCGGGGACTTGCGCTACTTACGGCGGGATTCATGCTATGGAGGGAAATCCTACCGGGTGCATGGGCTTGGCGGATTATCTTGGTTGGAATTGGAAGTCGATGGCGCAAATTCCGATTGTTTGCGTGCCGGGTTGTCCGGTGCAGCCTGACAACATGACGGAGACTTTGCTTTATTTGTTGAATATGGCGGTGGATCGGGCGCCGATGATTCCTTTGGATGAGGCCTTGCGGCCTACCTGGCTTTTTGGATCGACGGTGCATGAAGGTTGCGATCGCGGCGGGTATTACGAGCAGGGGGAATTCGGGGATGAGTATGGATCGCCGCGATGCATTGTGAAACTTGGTTGTTGGGGGCCGGTGGTGCAGTGCAATGTGGGCAAACGTGGTTGGATGAATGGGATTGGCGGATGCCCGAATGTTGGCGGGATTTGTATTGGATGCACGATGCCGGGATTTCCGGATAAATTTATGCCGTTTATGAATCAGCCGCCGGGGTCGTTGCTTTCTTCTAGCGCGGTGATGACTTACGGGCGGGCGATTAATGCTTTGCGGCGATTTACGCAGGCTTCGTTGAATAAGGAGCCGGCTTGGCGGAAAAAAGCGCGATCGCAGAGTGCACCCGCCAAACCCGAAAACGTAATCGAATCTTATATGGCTGGTGAATTTCAATTTCCATCGGAGTTTCTGCGCGGCGTGAGCGGTGCCGCGGCGGATGAACCGCAGAAACTCGATCTGGCGGCTGCGGAAGCGGTCTTGCAGGAATTGGCGATCGTATTTTTTCAGGATTCGCGCGGGGCGCAGGTTTCGATTCCTGGGTATGAGGGCGGGCAGGCGGTGCTTCCGCCGCCGGAGGAAAGCGCGCCTACGCTGGAGGCGCGTTATCGGGCGTTGGTGGAGCAGATTTCCGCGATCGTTTTTATGGCTTATTTGGATCGCGGGATTGGCGAGGCTTACGTCAGCCCGCAGATTGAGGCGACACTCGGATTTTCGCAGGAAGAATGGCTTGAGGATCCGGTGCGTTGGTATCAGCAGATTCATCCGGATGACAAGCAGCGTTGGAGCGTGGAGGCTTCGGAGATGTTTCTTACCGGGAAGCCGTTGCGCTCGACTTATCGCGTGCATGCGCGGGATGGGCACGTGGTGTGGTTTCAGTGCGAAGCGAAGATGGTGCGTCGGCCGGATGGGCGGCCGTGGTTCGTGCAAGGAATTGCGTTTGATGTTACGGAATTGAAGGAGGCGGAGGCGGCGCTTTCTAGCGAGCGCAATGTGCTCTCGGCGATTCTGGATACGGTGGGGGCGCTGGTGGTGGTGCTTGATCGTGACGGGCGAATCGTGCGATTTAACCGGGCTTGCGAATTGACTACTGGATATTCTTTCGACGAAGTTGCCGGGAAGCGGCTTTGGGAATTATTTCCGATTGCGGACGAACTGGAAAGCACGCGGGCGATTTTTGCGAAATTGCGTACGGGAGTGATCCCCGACGATTACGAATCGCATTGGATCACGCGGAATGGAGGGTTGAGGCGTATCGCTTGGTCGAGCACGATTTTGCCGGGGCGCGATGGGGCGGCGCGTTACATGATCGCTACGGGAATCGATATCACCGAGCGGCGGAGGTTGCAGCAATCGATTTTGGAGGTGAGTGGGCGGGAGCAGCGGCGCATCGGGCAGGATTTGCATGACGGGCTGGGGCAGCATTTGACGGGCATCGCGTTCATGAGCAAAGTGCTGGAGCAGAAATTGGCGGAGCGGTCGATGCCGGAAACCGCCGACGCCGATAAAATTCTGCGGCTGGTGAACGAAGCGATCAGCCGGACGCGGGAATTGGCGCGCGGGCTTTCGCCGGTGGTTTCGGAGGCGCATGGGTTGATGTCGGCGCTTGGGCAACTGGCGAATGAGATCGAGGATTTATTCCGGATTACGTGCCGGTGCGAATGCGATGATCCGGTGTTGATCAATGATGTGAATTTGTCGACGCACCTGTATCACATCGCGCAGGAAGCGGTGAACAACGCGATCAAGCACGGCGGGGCGAAGCATATCGTGATTCGTCTGGCGGCATCGGATGATTCTGGGACACTTACGATCTGCGATGATGGCGCCGGATTTCCGGCGGCGGCGCCGAAAGAGTCCGGAATGGGGCTGCATATCATGGCGTACCGCGCGAACATGATTGGTGGCACACTGTTGGTCGGGCCAGGGGAAACGGGCGGGGCGAAAGTGGCGTGCACCTTCCCGATGAAAGAGACGCCGTCCGCAGGGCGTGAAGAATGAATACGAAAGCTACGGCCGGCACCGCGAATCGCAAGAGCAAGATTTTTGTGGTGGACGATCATCCGATCGTGCGCCAGGGACTGGGTCTGCTGATCAATCGCGAGCCGGACATGATTGTTTGCGGAGCGGCGGAAGAAGCGCAATCGGCGTTGCGCGCGATTCCGACGCTGCAACCGGACGTGCTCGTGGTGGATATTTCGTTGACCGGGCCGGACGGGCTGGAGCTGGTGAAAACGATCCGCACGCGCGACGCGAATCTGCCGATTCTGGTTCTTTCCATGCATGACGAATCGATTTACGCCGAGCGCGCGCTGCGTGCCGGCGCCAATGGCTACATCATGAAGCAGGAGGCTACGGAAAAAGTGTTGGTGGCGATCCGGCGGATTTTGCGCGGGGATGTTTACTTGAGCGATCGGGTTTCGAGCAAAATGCTGCAGCAGTATGTGCGCGGCTCGAGCACGGCGCGGGAATCGCCGGTGGCGGATTTATCGGATCGCGAGCTGGAAGTCTTCCGACTGGTGGGCGAAGGGCACGGAACGCGGCAGATCGCTGAGGAATTGCATTTGAGCGTGAAGACCGTGGAGACTTATCAGGCGCATATTAAGGAGAAGCTCTCGCTGCGTAATGCGCGGGAGCTCGTGCAGCATGCAATTGAATGGCATTTGACCGAAAAAGGAAACTGAAGCAGATTTTGCTTAGAAAAAATTAGATAGCTTTAATCAAAATTTCGGGCGCGGACGGCCAGCCCGAAATCCTATCCTTTTTGTTATCAGCGCCTATCTGCTCGAAGTCAGGTAATCCCCGATACAGCTCTGGGTGTTTTCCCGATTGAATATAGGGGCACATCCCGCTTGAGAGACCCTTGCACGTGGCATATAGCAGAAGACGTACGCGGACTTTATCAATGCGTGCGCCGCTGCAGTGCTCCAGTGATGGAGATGGCGGGAGTGAATGGGTTCATCCACTCCGGTCCGGCGCAACTGCCAAGCCGCAGGCAAGTTTGGCAGACGGTTTTGAGCCTCGAAATCTGAAAGCCGGGAAGGAGCGCTATCCATGGCACCTGAAACGGTCCCCTACGGTCGTTCTACACAGAAAGCCCCCGCGGTTTCCGACGTTCATATCCTCTGGATCACGGCTGGATTGGGTTGCGACGGGGATTCCGTCTCGATTACGGCCGCGACGCAGCCGAGCATCGAGGATGTGTTGCTCGGAGCGATTCCCGGACTGCCGAAAGTGCATTTGCACAATCCGGTGCTGGCTTATGAGAACGGCGATGAATTCCTGAAGTTTTGGTATCTCGCCGAACAGGGGAAGCTCGAGCCGTTTGTGCTGGTGGTGGAAGGCTCGATTCCCAACGAGAAAATTAAGAAGGAAGGATATTGGGCGGCGCTCGGCACCGATCCCAAGACCGGCCAGCCGATCCCCACGAACGACTGGATCGACCGGTTGGCGCCGAAAGCGCTGGCGGTGGTGGCGATCGGGACTTGCGCTACTTACGGCGGAATTCACGCGATGTCCGGCAATCCGACGGGCGCGATGGGGCTGGCGGATTATCTCGGCTGGGAATGGCGCTCGAAGGCTGGGTTGCCGATCGTGAATGTGCCTGGGTGCCCAGTGCAGCCTGACAACTTCACGGAGACACTTCTCTACCTCTTATATCAAGTCGCGGGGCTGGCTCCGATGATCCCCCTCGACGATCAACTGCGACCGCTTTGGCTCTTCGGCAGTACGGTGCACGAAGGCTGTGATCGCGCCGGTTATTACGAGCAGGGCGATTTCGCCGAGCAGTACGGCTCGCCAAAGTGCATCGTGAAGCTCGGATGCTGGGGGCCGGTGGTGAATTGCAACGTGCCGAAGCGCGGTTGGATGAATGGCATGGGCGGCTGCCCGAACGTCGGGGGAATTTGCATCGGCTGCACCATGCCGGGATTCCCGGACAAGTTCATGCCGTTTATGGATGAGCCGCCCGGCGCGAAAGTGTCGTCTGGCTCAATCGGGGTTTATGGGCGCGCCATCCGCGCGCTGCGCAGCTTCACCAATCAAACGGTTAACAAAGAACCGAAGTGGCGCCATCCAGGGTCGGAGCTTACCACCGGCTACCGCCCGCGCGCCTTCTGAAAAATCTAAAGGAGCACTGACGATGAGCACAATTACGACTCCGGTGAAAGAAACACCGATTGATAAGAAGAATCTTGTGCAGATGAACTGGGACCCGATTACGCGCATCGTCGGGAGCCTGGGAATTTTCACGAAGATCGATTTTGGAACGCGGCGCGTGGCGGAGTGCCACAGCACTTCGTCGATCTTCCGCGGATATTCGCATTTTTATGAAGGGCAAGGATCCGCGCGACGCGCATTTCATCACCAGCCGGATTTGCGGAATTTGCGGCGATAACCATGCCACCTGCGCTACTTACGCGCAGAACATGGCGTTTGGTGTGCGCCCGCCGGCGATTGGCGAGTGGATTGTGAACTTAGGCGAGGCCGCGGAGTACATGTTCGACCACAATATTTTTCAGGACAATTTGGTCGGCGTGGATTTCTGCGAGCAGATGGTGAAGGAAACGAATCCGGGCGTTTGGGAAAAGGCGCAGAAGACCGAGGCGCCGAACGCGAAGCTGCACGGGTTCAAGACCATCTCGCAGATCATGACGGCGCTCAATCCATTTACCGGGGCTTTTTATTTGGAAGCGTTGCAGATGAGCCGCATGACGCGCGAGATGTTCTGCTTGATGGAAGGGCGGCACGTGCATCCTTCGACGCTGTATCCGGGCGGAGTGGGCACGGTGCCGACGATTCAGCTTTTCACCGATTACATTGTGCGCTTGATGAAGTATGTGGAATTTATGAAGAAGGTCGTGCCGCTGCATGACGATCTCTTCAATTTCTTCTACGAAGCGTTGCCGGGATACGAGGAAGTCGGGCGCCGGCGGATTTTGCTGGGATGCTGGGGCTCGTTCAATAATCCCGCGGTTTGCGATTACACCTACAAGAATATGACGGAGTGGGGCCGCGCGATGTACGTGACGCCGGGCGTGGTGGTGGACGGCAAGCTGGTGACCAACGATTTGGTGGACATCGGCTTGAACATCCGCATCTTGCTTGGCCATTCGTATTACGACGATTGGCAAAACTCCGAGACGTTTGTGAAGAACGATCCGCTCGGAAATCCGGTGGACAAGAATCATCCGTGGAACCAGACGACGATTCCCCGTCCGCAGAAGCGCGACTTCAACGGGAAATATAGCTGGGTGATGTGCCCGCGCTGGCTCGATAAGCGCACCGGCGATCATCTGGCGCTCGACACCGGGGGCGGCCCGATCGCGCGATTCTGGGCCACGGCACTGGCGGGAATCGTGGACATCGGCTACGTGAAGGCCACGGGCCATAGCGTGAAGATGTATTTGCCGAAGACTATGTCAATGCCGGAAGTGGAATTCGAGTGGAAGATTCCGAAGTGGAGCAACGCGATTGAGCGCGATCGCGCGCGGACTTACTTCCAGGCTTACGCTGCTTGCTGCGCGCTTTATTTCGCGGAGCAGGCGCTGGCGGAATTGCACGCCGGCCGCACGAAGACTTGGAACGAATTCAAAGTTCCGGACGACGCGATTGCCTGCGGATTCCACGAAGCGGTGCGCGGAGTACTCTCGCACCACGTCGTAATTCGCGACGGCAAAATTGCAAACTATCATCCGTATCCGCCCACACCTTGGAATGCCAATCCGCGCGATATTTACGGCACGCCGGGACCTTACGAAGATGCGGTGCAGAACACGCCAATCTTCGAAGAAAATGGGCCGGACAAATTCAAGGGCATCGACATCATGCGCGCGGTGCGCAGCTTCGATCCGTGCCTGCCGTGCGGCGTGCACATGTACCTCGGCAATGGCAAGGTGCTGAAGACCAACCATTCGCCGCAATTCGGCAACCAGACTTAACAGAATCCTGAGGAGCCGCGTGCCGGGCTGCTTGCGAGCAGGTCGGGACGCGGGCACAGAAGGCTGGACACTCTGCGCGCGGCTCTTTAGGGTAGATTCTCGAAAGCGGCCATGCTCAACCGGAAAGAATTTCAGCAACGAGCAGAAACAATCGAAGAGTTGGTCGCAAAGCTCGAATCGATCGCTGATCCGGATCATCGAGCTGCGACCAAACAGCTATTGCATGCGCTCACTGATCTTTATGGCAGTGGGATCGAGCGCATTATGGAATTGGTGCATCAGAGCGGGCAGCCTGCGGCGGCTTTGATCGCGAGCTTTGAGCGCGATGATATCGTCAAGGGCTTGCTACTTTTGCATGGATTGCATAGCCAGGACCTGGAGTCGCGGCTGCTAGGCGCTTTGGAGAAAACGCGGCCGTATCTAAAGTCGCATGGCGGAAACGTCGAATTGGTTAGTGTGGACGAGTATGGAGCGGTAAAGCTGCGGCTCGAAGGTAGCTGTCATGGCTGTCCGTCTTCTTCGGTGACCATGAAATTGGCGATTGAGGATGCGATTTACGAGGCTGCGCCGGATATTCTTTCGCTGGAAGTGGAAGGAGTTGCGGAAGAACCAGTGCGGACGCACGCGGTGGGATTTGTTCCGCTGGAGCAATTGAGCGGCAATGGGCATAAGGCGGCGGGGGCGGGGCGCGATCAAGTGGAGTGGGAAGAAATTTTCGGACTGGATTCGATTTTGCCGGGCGTGGCGCGGAAAATGGATGCGGGCGGAAAAGATATTGTGGTGTGCCGCGTGAATGAATCGCTTTACGCTTACGAAAATTCTTGCGCGGCTTGCGGGAAATCGTTGGAGGGTGCGTTGCTCGACAGCGCTACGCTGGTGTGCCCGTCGTGCGAGCGGAAATTTGATGTGGTGCGTGCCGGACGTTCGTTGGTGGCGCCTGATTTGCATTTGCTGCCGCTTCCGCTGCTTGCCGCCGGAAACGGAAAGGCTCGCGTGGCCGTGCCGCTCGCCGCAATCACATCGGCCGAGGGGGCGCTGTGAATGGTTTGCGCTCGCCCGAACAAGATGGGGCCTTCGCCACATTGCGGGGGCTGGTGCGCAAACGGCCGAACGTGGAGCGCTGCGAACTTTGCGCCATCCCTTTGGCGCACGAACATCAGCATCTGATCGAGCCGATTCAGCGAAAACTGGTTTGCGCTTGCGAAGCTTGCTCGATTCTTTTCAGCAATCAAGCGGGATTGAAATATAAACGCGTGCCGCGGCGGGTGCGCTGGCTTTCCAATTTCAAGATGTCCGATGCGCAGTGGGAAGCCATGCGCATTCCCATCGACATGGCGTTTTTCTTTCATAGCACGCCGGACTCGCGCGTGGCGGCGTTTTATCCCAGCCCGGCCGGCGCTACCGAATCACTATTGCCGCTTGAGAGCTGGAATGAAATCGCGCAGGAAAATCCGGCGCTCGATGCGATGGAGGCGGACGTCGAGGCGCTGCTGGTTAATCGCGTCGGGCATCCGCGGCGAAGCGGCGCGGCGATTTATGCGGTGGCGCCGATTGATGAGTGCTACAAGCTGGTCGGATTGATTCGCACGCATTGGAAAGGATTTGGCGGCGGCACCGAAGTCTGGCAGGAGATCGAGAAATTCTTCGGCGAGTTGCGCGCCAAAGCCGGCGTGCCGAAGGAAACCGAGCAATCGAATGCCTGACCTGAATTTTCAAGTCGAGAGCGTCGAAGTCGTCCCGTACGCGGCGACACCTCTGCTCTCTTTTCGCCTGCGCGTGGAAAACGTGGTGGCCGGCGAGGTGATTCACACCGCAGCGGTGCGCTGCCAGATTCAAATCGAAGCAACCCGCCGCAGTTACACTCCCGAAGAACAATCGAAGATGCTCGATCTCTACGGCGAGCCGGAGCGCTGGAGCCAGACGCTGCGCACTTTGCTTTGGACGCATGCCGACGTGGTGCTGCCGCAATTTACCGGCGTCACTTCGGTGAACTTGAAAGTTCCCTGCACTTTCGATTTCAATGTGGCCGCCACAAAATATTTTCACGGCCTGAGCGGCGGCGATCTTCCGCTCGAATTTCTCTTCAGCGGCATGGTTTTCTACGGCGATCACAGTGGCGCGCTGCAAGTCTCGCCGGTCTCTTGGCAAAAAGAAGCCAAGTTTCGCTTGCCGCAAAAAGTCTGGCGCGAATTGATCGACTCCTACTACCCGAATACCGCGTGGCTGTGCCTGCGCCGCGACGTTTTCGACCGCCTCAATCAATACAAAATGCGCCGAGGAATTCCTAGCTGGGAGCAGGCGATCGAGGCAGTGCTGAACGCGATGGGACCTTCGGTGAAGCCATGAACGCGAAGCTGGTCGAAGATATCGCCAAGGCGGTGCTCTACGAGGGATACATTCTGTACCCCTATCGCCGCTCCTCGGTGAAAAATCGCCAGCGTTTCAATTTTGGTGTGCTCACGCCGCGGGAATACTGCGTGGCCAATCAGGCCGGGGAGAATTCGTCTTTCCAGGTGGAATGTCTCGCGCGGCTAGGCGCCGACCAGGCGCTACATGTGAAATTGCGATTTCTGCGGCTAGTCGAACGCACCGTCGGCGAAGTTTCGCCTCCGCTTTCGGAAATGCCGGCGGCGGGCGCGCCGCCTTTCAGGCTGGCGCAAAGTCTGACGATCGAAGGCCGCACCTACGAGCCGTGGCAGGAAGCCGCCGACTGCGAGATAGCGGTGCAAGCAACGGTGCAGGATATGGTGTCGGCGCCGCGAAGTTTTAAATTTGGGCTGCCGTTCGCGGGCGAGTGTGAGCCGCTGCGCAACTCCAATTCGGAAATCGCGGGCGTAATCATTCGTCGCCAGCATGAAGTTTCGGGCGAAATCATGTTATCGGCACAGGCCGCAGGCGATGGAATCGTCAAATTCACAGTGCAGGCTTCGAATAGCAGCGCGTTGGGAGTAGCCGAAGAGCGCCTGCGCGATTTCAAGCGCGAGGATGCGCTGCGCTATTCACTGCTCTCCGCACACGCCATTCTACATATTCCCGGGGGAGATTTTATTTCGGCGATCGACCCGCCGGCCGAGCTGCAAGAGGCGGCGCGAGCCTGTGCAAACCGCGTGGTTTGGCCGGTGCTGATTGGCGAAGAGGGCGCGCGCGACGCGATGCTGGCATCGCCGATCATTCTTTACGACTATCCGCAAATCGCGCCGGAGAGCGCGGGCGAACTTTTTGACGGAACGGAGATCGACGAAATTTTGGCGCTGCGGATTTTGACGTTGACCGATGAAGAAAAACAGGAAATGCGGCGCGGCGACGATCGCGCGCGGCAAATTCTGGAGCGTACGGAATCGCTGCCGCCGGAACATATGATGAAATTGCATGGAGTGCTGCGCGGGATTCGTCCTGTAAGTGATGAGGCCGAATGAACGAGTACGAATGGCATTTCCTCGAAGATAAAAATCGAGTGGAGAGCCTGGAAATCGCCGGTGCGGAAGTAAGATGCGGCGACCGCGTGCGTTTGCGGCCGCGGCAGGGCGGCGACGTGTTTGATGTAGCGCTCGCAGGGCGCATCGCGACGATTGAAGCGATCGAGCAGGATTATGAGGGCCAGTTCCATCTTTCCGTGGTAGTCGACGAAGATCCCGGCCGCGACATGGGCATGGCGCGGCAACCGGGCCACCGATTTTTCTTCGCGCCCAACGAAGTGGAGCCGATGGGACCGAACGGCGACGCTGCTTCCGCGGCAACGACGCGCACGCCAACCATTCTGATCGCAGGCATCGGCAATATTTTTCTTGGCGATGATGCGTTCGGAGTGGAAGTGGCGCAGCGGCTGGCAGGCAAGAAATTGCCGCGCGGCGTGCGCGCGATTGATTTCGGAATACGCGGCTTCGATTTGGCTTATGCGCTGCTGGATGGCACGGACGTGACGATTTTAGTGGATGCCTGCCCGCGCGGCGAAAAGCCCGGGACACTGTACGTGATCGAGCCGGACCTGGATTCGCTCGAAACCCCCGGCGCAGAATCCGCACCGCCAGTGGACGGACACGTGATGAATCCAGTAAACGTGCTGCGCCTCGCGAAAACGCTCGGCGGCCCGCTGAAAAAAATTCTGCTCGTGGGCTGTGAGCCGGAATCGCTCGGCGGCGACGAAGGAAGAATGGGATTGAGCGAGACCGTCACGAGTTCGATCGACGAAGCCGTGCGCATGGTCGAATCGCTGGTGGAACAAATTCTCGCAGGCCAATCACCCGCGGAAGAAACCCCGGAACATTTGAAAAAAGGAGAGCCAAGCAATGCACACGATTGAGCGCAACGGAAACGATATGTCCACAGACAAGGAAACACTCTACATGCTAGGCGGGCTCGCGCTGGTGGTGTTCGGCGCCGGCCTAATCCTGTCGAATCCGACGGTGCGCAAGTATATGGGCGAGATCGGCATCGGCGGCCTGGCGCAAAACATTGTGCCGGACGTGGAGCGCTATTTTAAATTGCGCTCGATGTAGTTCGCCGGCACCGAGCGGCGACTTGGCGAAGACGCGCAGCTCCTGGTGATCGAATTAGGAATCGATTGAGATCGGCGTCATTTATCGCCGCTCATAGCGAGACGCGAAAATTGTGGCTGCCCCGACGGGAGTGCAGATGTCATCTGAGAGTGCTGCGGTAAGTTACGTCATCGACTCCAACATGTCCCGTTTCACAATCAAAGTTTTCGCGGCTGGGCTACTTTCCGGTTTCGGGCACAATCCAACGATTGCCGTGCGCGGCTATACGGGCACGGCGAAGTGTCCGCCCAGTAATTTCGAAGGCGCATCGCTGCAGGTGCGAATTCAGGCTAACTCGCTGACGGTCGCGGACGACGTGAGCCAAAAGGATCGTCAGGATATTGAAAGCCGCATGAAGAAAGATGTGCTGGAGACGTCGCGATTTCCCGAGATTGTGTTTGATAGCGCGAAGATTTCGGGCGGCCAAATCGGCGAGGGGCGCTTCAATGCGGCGATCGACGGCGAGCTTTCTTTGCACGGCGTGAGCCAGAACGTAACCATCAACGCGCAAGTGGTGCTGAGCGGGACGACGCTGCGCGGATATGGGGAATTTTCCGTCCGCCAGACGGATTACGACATCGCATTGGTGTCAGTGGCGGGCGGCACTTTGAAAGTAAAGGACGAGATCAAAGTCTCGTTCGATATCCTTGCGCGCAAGCAAAGTTGAGCGCATTCTGAACCAATAAGGATGGGTGCCGGGGATGAGTTCCGGGCCAGCAGACGATGCCAGTTCGGGAGGTTGCCAGATGTGTTTAGCGATTCCAGGAAAGATTGTCGAGTTCATTCCCGATATTCGCAATCTCGCGGTGGTGGAGGTTGCGGGTGTGCGCCGCCGTGTGGATCTCGGATTGCTCGATGACGACAAACCCGCCAAAGGCGATTGGGTTTTGATTCACGTTGGATTTGCAATGAGCAAAATAAGCGAGCAAGATGCAATTGATCAGATGAATACTCTGGCAATGTTGGGTGAAACGGAAGCCGCGCTCCAAGAAATTCGCGGCTATGGCTTGGGTGAGGAAGATGAACAGAAAGTGAATCCCGAGACTTAGACGGAAGGCTACGATCGATTTCTGATAGCGGGGCAACAGGAAATGAAATTCGTCGACGAATTCCGGGAACCCGAGCTGATCAACAAAACCGCGGATGAAATTCGGCGGTTGGCCGACCCTTCGCGGCATTACCGCTTGATGGAAGTTTGCGGCGGGCACACTCACGCAATCTACCGATTCGGCCTGAAGGATATTCTTCCCGAAAATATTGAGCTGATTCATGGACCTGGCTGCCCGGTTTGCGTGCTGCCGATGGGGCGCATCGATGATGGACTTTCGATGGCGCAGGACCCGAATGTAATTTTCACAGCGTTTGGCGACATGATGCGAGTGCCCGGCGTGAACGGCAGCCCGCTCGAGCACAAAGCACGCGGGATGGATGTGCGCATTGTTTACTCGCCGACTGACGCGATCAAGATGGCGCAGGCGAATCCGGACCGGCACGTGATGTTCTTTTCGATCGGTTTCGAGACTACCGCGCCTTCTACGGCGCTTACTTTGAAGCGCGCGAAATCGTTGGGGTTGGCGAATTTTTCGGTTTTCTGCAATCACGTGACGATTATTCCCGCGATTCGAGCGATTCTCGATTCGCCGGACATGCGCCTTGATGGATTTGTCGGGCCGGGGCATGTTTCGACGGTGATCGGATGCCGTCCTTATGAGTGGATCGCCGCGAATGAGAAAAAGCCGATTGTGGTTTCGGGATTTGAGCCGCTGGATATTCTGCAATCGATCGTGATGCTTCTGCGGCAATTGAAAAACGGCGAAGCGCGCGTGGAGAATCAGTACAAGCGCGTGGTGCCGTGGGAAGGAAATCGCGCGGCGCTGGCGGCCATGGCGGAAGTTTTTCAACTGCGGCCGTTTTTCGAATGGCGCGGGTTGGGATTCATCTCGCAATCGGCGCTGCGGATTCGCGATACCTACGCGGAGTGGGACGCCGAGCAGCGCTTCAACGTGCCGGGCGTTGCGCGTCACCGATCCGAAGGCCGCGCAATGCGGCGAAGTGCTGAAAGGCGTGCTGAAGCCGGCGCAGTGCAAACTTTTCGGCAATGAATGCACGCCCGAACATCCCATCGGCGCGCTGATGGTTTCTTCGGAAGGCTCGTGCGCCGCGTACTTCAATTACGAACATCGCAAGACGGCCATGCTCACCAACATCAGCGCTTCGGCCTAAAGGATACGACCCGCGATGGCCACCGCCGTCACTTCCAAGATTCGCTTCCACGACCGCAAATCGAAATGGCGCATGGTGCAGGCGGCAAGGCCAGCCGCAGATTGATCGAAGGCTTGTTCGTGCCCGCTGCTTTGCGAATCTTCCCAGGAATTCTGGGCGATGCCGCGCACATTCAGATGGACGGCGTGCGCGTCGGCATCACAACGGATAGTTTCGTGGTGAAGCCGTTGAGTTTTCCGGGCGGATCGATCGGCGAGCTGGCCATCAATGGCACCGTGAACGATCTGGCAGTTTCGGGCGCAACGCGCGGAAGCGATCGTGGTTACCTTCGTGCTGGAAGCAGGATTGCCGACGGAAATTTTGGAAGCGGAAGTGCGCGCGATGGCCAAAGCGGCGAAGGAAGCCGGAGTGATCATCGCCGGTGGCGATACAAAAGTGGTCGAGCACGGTAAAGCGGACGGGATGTATATCTCGACCGCGGGAATTGGGCGCGCGATTCCTGGGGTGAATATTGATCCGGCGTCGGTGCGGACTGGCGATAAAGTTTTGCTTTCCGGACCGGTGGGCGATCACGGCATCACGATTTTGCTGGCGCGCGGCGAATTGGATTTCGAAGCGGATTTGAGTTCGGATACGCGCTCGGTGCTGCCGATGGTGGAGGCGTTGGTGGCCGCGGCGGGAGCGGGAGTGCGATGGATGCGCGATCCTACGCGCGGGGGAATGGCGACATCTTTGAATGAATTGGCGCGCGATTGCCGGCTGGGCGTGGCGCTGTATGAAGATGATGTACCGGTGCGCGAGACGGTGCGCGGGGCTTGCGAGTTGCTGGGGCTTGATCCATTTCATATTGCGAATGAGGGGCAATTTCTTGCGGTGGTGGCGCCGGAGTTTGCTGAGGTTGGTCTGGCTGCGTTGCGCGCGACTTCAGGCGGCGAGAACGCATGCCTGATCGGCGAAATTCGCGAGCAGCCGGCTGGATCGGTGCTTGCGCTTACGCGTTATGGGGCTAGCCGCATTGTGGACATGCTTGTGGGCGATCCGCTGCCGCGGATTTGTTAAGTAGCGCCGGCGTCCCTGCCGGCATCCTCCGAGCGCGAATGTCGGCAAGGGTTCAGATCTCGGACGGAGCAGCGTCAAGTAAGTCGGACGGATTGGTTTCGATGGTCCGCCCGTGAATTTTGCTCGTGGTTAGATTTGAGGTCGCAAGATGCCGGCAGGGACGCCGGCGCTACTTGGCCCCGAAAAGCAAATGGCCACTGCCATCGACATTTCTAGCCAAATCGAACAGCGGCTGATTGCGCGCAATGAGCTGAATGAATTTTTCTTCTCGCGGGAATCGCTGCGGCTTGCGAATGCTTGCCGGGAAATGTCCGAGCGCTTTTTGCGCGGCGGGCGATTGCTCGCCTTTGGCCAGGGACCGTACGTTACCGATGCGCAGCATGTTTCTGTTGAGTTCGTTCATCCGGTGATCGTCGGGAAGCGGGCGCTGCCTGCGCTGGACCTCTCCGTTTTATTCCGCCCGTGGCTTGATGCGCTGTTGAAACCAGACGACATCGTGATGGGATTTGGCCCACCGGAAGGCGATGCGGAAGTTTGGGCCGCCTTAGATAGCGCGCGCGGGAAACATGCGATGACTTTTGCGCTGCCCGGGCTTGAGGGATCTTACGCCGCGGCGCCCGCTACGTCCGATCCTTTCATGCATCAGGAGCTGATCGAAATTCTGTATCACACGCTTTGGGAAACGGTGCACGTTTTTTTCGAGCACCGGCAACTGGGGCACGACGTGGGCGCGGCGGAATTTTTGTATCCGTTTCTTGGGCAGGAGAAGCAGGAAACCGTCGACGTGATCGCCGAAGTGGCGAATTCCATTCTGCTGAAAGTGCGTGATGACGCGAAATTGCGCGAGCAGGTGGCGCGCACAGAATCCGAGCAGATCGGCAAGGCTACGCTGGCGATTCACGACCGGCTGGAGCGCGGCGGCAAGCTGATTATTTTTGGAAATGGAGGCTCAGCGACCGATGCGAATGATTTCGCGATTGATTGCATTGCGCCGCCGAATGGCTACCGGCCGATTCCAGCGGTTTCGCTTTCGCTCGAACCAGCGAATATTACGGCCATCGCCAACGACGTGGGCACCGAACTGATTTTTCTTCGGCAATTCATAGCGCAGGCGCAGCCGAATGATGTGGCCATCGCGATTTCCACCAGCGGCGGGTCGAAAAACCTGATCATGCCGCTGGAAGAGGCGCGCAAGCGCGGGATTCTTACGGTTGCGCTGCTTGGTTATGACGGCGGCGAAATCAAGCGGCGGGGCCTCGCGGATTTTCCGCTGGTGGTGCACAGCGATTACATTCCGCGTATTCAGGAAATTCAGGCGTCGATTTATCACGTGATGCGCGATGCGCTGGAGGTGCTGGCTCGTGGCCAAAGTTGAGTTGTACGGCACGCGCAGTTGCCCTTACACGCAGGAAATGCGCGAGTGGCTGGAATTCCGCGGGATGGAATTCGTGGAATACGACGTGGATGCAGATCACCAGGCGCGCGAGCGGATTCGCGCGCTGGCCAACGGGCAGCGGACGGTGCCGATCTTAGTGGAAGACGGAAAAATTTCGCAGATTGGCTGGCAGGGGCGCGGGTGCGTACTGCCGGGAGATTAGCTATTGATGGCTGGGGCGTGGACGATCAAGGTTCAGGGTGCGGTGCAGGGGGTGGGGTTTCGTCCGTTCGTTTACCGGTTGGCGCGGGCGAATTCGCTATTTGGATGGGTTTTGAATGGCGAGGAGGGAGTGGAAATATTTTTGGAGGGGGAAGATTCGACTTTTTTGGAATTTATGAATTCGCTGACCGCGGCAGCGCCGGCGGCGGCGCAAATTTCTGAGATTAAAGTATTCAATCGCGAGCCGGCGGGCTTTAGCGAATTTACGATTCGCGAGAGTACTCGGGGCGGACGGCCGACCGTGCGGATTCTTGCTGACTTGCCGGTTTGCGACGAATGTTTGCGGGAGCTTTTTGACACTTCGGACCGGCGGTATCGCTATCCGTACATAAATTGCACCATGTGCGGCCCGCGTTTCACGGTGATTGAACGGCTGCCTTACGACCGTCCGAACACCACCATGCGAGGCTGGCCGCTTTGCGCGGCTTGCGAGACGGAGTATCACGATCCTGCGAATCGGCGATTTCATGCGCAGCCGGTCGCGTGCCCTGCTTGCGGACCTGGATATTCGCTGCGGATTGGTGGCGAGGTTGTGCGAGGGAATGAGGCGAGCGTTCAGTGCGCGGCTGAGCTTTTGCGGGCGGAGAAACTTTTGGCGGTGAAGGGACTCGGCGGTTATCACCTGGCTTGCGATGCGCGGAATGAGGCGGCTGTAGCCGCGTTGCGTGCGCGGAAATTTCGCAAGGAGAAACCGTTTGCACTGATGGTTAAGAATGCCGAGATTGCTCGCAGGATCGTGGAGCTTCACACCGACGCCGAGAAGTTGCTGCGCTCGATTGAAAGGCCGATCGTGCTTTCGCCGGCGCGCATGGAGTTTGCGGGAGTGGCGCCGGACAACGACGAGCTTGGCGTGATGCTGCCGTATACGCCGCTGCATCATTTGCTGTTTGCCGCGGGGGCGCCGGAAATCCTGGTGATGACGAGCGCGAACCGGTCGAGCGAGCCGATTACATACGAGGATGACGAAGCGCTCGCACGATTGCCCGAAATTGCGGATGCATTTTTGATTGGTGAGCGGCCGATTGCACGGCGTGTGGATGATTCGGTGGCGCGCGTTGGGGCGCTGGGCCCTGCGGTACTGCGGCGCGCGCGCGGTTATGCGCCGGGCGCTGTGGCGCAGATTCCTTCCGACCGGCCGATCCTCGCGTTGGGCGCGGATCTCAAAAATGCAATAACCATCGTGGTTGCGGGGCAGGCGTTCGTGAGCCAGCATATCGGCGACTTGGATTATTTCGAATCGCGGCTGGCTTTCGAGCGGACAATTCGCGACTTTGTGGAGATGTACGAGATTCGCCGGGATGAATTGCTGGTGGTTCACGATGCGCATCCCGGTTACGTATCGACGGCATTTGCGCAGGAGATGGCCGGCCGCGAAAAAATTGCGGTGCAGCATCACCGCGCGCACATTGCCTCGGTGCTGGCGGAGCGCGGCGAGTGGAACCGGCGCGCGATCGGGATCAGTTTTGATGGCACCGGCTACGGCGACGATGGAACGATTTGGGGTGGTGAGATTTTCACCGGCAGTATTGCGCAGGGATTTGAACGCGTCGCGCATCTGCGTCCTGCTGCGCTCGCGGGCGGCGATGCCGCGGCGCAGCATCCGGTGCAGGCCGCGGCAGGATTTTTGGGGCAGGTTTCGGATCTGCCGGATTTGAAAGCGCGGCCGTTTTATTTTCCGGAGCGTTATGAGAGCGCACTGGAATTGATTCGCAAGGATGTGCGAACCTTTGCGACCACTTCGATGGGGCGGCTATTCGATACGGCGGCGGCGCTGTTGGGATTCACACGCGAGATTACGTTTGAGGGGCAGGCGGCGATGTGGCTCGAGAATTTGGCGCGGCGAGTTGGCGACGTCGCCGCTTATGATTTTCCTTTTGAGGATCGCGAAATGGATTTCCGGCCTCTGCTGGAGGCGGTGGCTCGGGATCGGATGTGCGGGCGGGATTTGGGGGAGATTGCGCGGGCGTTTCATCGGGGTGTCGCGAATTGTTGCTGTGTGTTGGCCGATCGGGTTGACCCGGATTGCGCGATTGAGGCGGTGGTATTGTCGGGCGGAGTTTTTCAGAACGTATTGTTGGTCGAGGATTTGACGACGCGTTTTTTGGGTTCTGGGCGGCAAATATTTGTGAATCACAAAGTTCCTGCGAATGATGGAGGGATTAGTTTGGGGCAGGCGGCGTTGGGAGCTTTTGGAATCCGGACGGGCCGTGATGCTTCAGAAGAGATGAAGGAATGCAATTTTGCGGATCGCGGAGTTTGAGGGGACCGAACACCCAAAGCCAGAGCGGGAGGTGAACCCCCGCCCCTACACGCGCGATTGAATTGTTTGCGGTACGTCCGTGATTGTTGATTTTGGTTCGAGTTTTCTTCGTCGGATGCCGGCAGGGACGCCGGCGCTACTTATGCACGAACTATCGATTGCTATGAATATTATTGAGATGGTGCAGGAGGAAACGGAGAAGCTTGGCGGGCGTACGGTGTGTGCGATTCATTTGAAATTGGGGCAATTTTCTGGCGTGGTGAAAGAGGCGCTGCTGAATTCTTATGAACTGGCTTGCGAGCGGACGCCGCTTCATGGCACCAAACTAGTGATTGAAGAAGTGCCGATTGCGATTCATTGCGCGAAGTGCGGAGAGAGGCGTGCGGCTGTTTCTCCGCAACTTCTTTGCTGCGCGGTATGTGGGACGCCGGCTTTTGAGATTATTGAGGGGAAAGAAATCGAAGTTTCGGCTCTGGAGTTGAACCCATGAGTTCTCAACCGCGTTTGGTGGAAGTGCGGAAAAATGTTTTGAAGCAGAATGATTTGGTGGCGCGCGCGCTGCGGCAGCGATTCCGCGAGAATGAAGTCTTCACGGCGAGCATGGTCTCGAGTCCTGGCTCCGGGAAGACCATGTTGCTCGAGCGCACCCTGACGCAATTGCAAGGGCGGTATCGTGTCGCGGCGCTTGTCGGCGATCTGGCGACTGATAATGATGCGGAGCGATTGGCGCGGAGCCACGCACCGGTGAAACAGATTACCACCGGGACGCTTTGCCATCTGGAGGCGTCGATGATTGAGCGGGCGCTGGATGGATGGGACGTGGGACCGCTCGATTTTCTTTTTATAGAGAATGTGGGAAATTTGGTTTGCCCTTCGTCTTATGATCTTGGGGAGAATTTGAGGTTGGTTTTGCTTTCTGTTACTGAAGGCGAAGATAAACCGCTGAAGTATCCGACCATTTTTAATAGTGCGGATGTTGCGGTGATTACAAAAATGGATTTGGCTGTGGCGGTGGAGTTTGATATGGCCGCGCTGCGGCGGAATATTGAGGCGGTGCGGCCGGGGATGCAGATTTTTGCGGTGTCGGCGAAGACTGGCGAGGGGATGGCGGAGTATTTGGGATTTTTGAGATCGCGGCAGGCGGAATTGCGGGCTGCGGCGCTTTCGGCGGATTAAGGCGGCGCCGGCGGTAGCGAGCGGGCTTTGTTGGTCTTGAGCGGCCCGCGTGGAATCTTTGGCCTTGCGTAATCGGTGGCCGGCAGAGACGCCGGCGGTACGGGAGCAATGCATATCGTTAATTTATTTTCGGTGATTGCGCTCGGGTTCTTTCTCGGGATGCGACATGCTACAGATCCGGATCATGTGATCGCCGTTACTACGATTGTGGCGCGGCATCGCAGCATTCGGCATGCCGCGCTGATTGGCGGGCTTTGGGGCGTTGGGCATACGCTTACGATTCTGGCTGTGGGCGGCGCGATTATTCTGTTGGGTTGGGTGATTCCGGCGCGCGTGGGTCTCTCGATGGAATTTTCTGTGGGATTGATGCTGATTCTTCTGGGCATCATGAATCTCACCGGGATCATGCAGTGGATCAATTCAAATTTTTCCGCATCGGGGCTTGCGGCGATTGCGTCTGCTGGGACCGGGGCGGAGGGCCATGCGGAATTTCACTCTCATTCGCACAGCCATGGCGACTACATCCACACGCATGCGCACGGGCACAATCCCGACGCGCATCCGCACGATCCCGCGCGTACGCCGGTGAGTTGGCTGGACCGGCATTTCGGCGGCATCGGCGTCTATCAATTAGTGCGGCCTTTGGTAGTCGGGTTGGTGCACGGATTGGCGGGTTCGGCGGCGGTGGCGCTTTTGGTTTTGACTACGATTCGCGATCCCTGGTGGGCCACGGCTTATCTGGCGATATTTGGCGTGGGGACGATTGCGGGAATGATGTTGATTACGGCGGCGATCGGCGTTCCGTTTGCTTATGCGGGAAAAATGTCGATGCGGCTAAACTGGGGAATTCGCGTCGCATCGGGATTGATCAGCCTCGGCTTCGGATTATTTTTGGCCTATCAAATTGGATTTGCCGGCGGGCTTTTCACCGGCCATCCGGTGTGGACGCCACGCTAGCCTCGTCCGCGAATTCCGCGCGGTAAGTTATTTCGGTTTCCACTTTCCTCGCGCCACCGCCGGCACGAAATTATCCAAGCCCTTCGGAGGATACTCGATGGTGCAGCCTTCTTCCGCGCTTTGATACGCGGTCATGAGCAGTTTCACGATTTCGAGGCCATCGTCAAAAGTGAGCGCCGGTTTTTCGCCGCTTAGGAACGCTTGCACGAAATGGCGATTTTCGGCTTCGTAGCCGTAGGCAGCCACTTCGCCGGCGATTACCGGCATTTGGCCGGTCTCCGCATTTTGCTTTTCTACTAAATCTTCGCCGCGGCGCTCATTTACCGCGCGGCTCAAAAATAATTTCAGTCCGCTATCGAGCGAATTCCAGGACATGGAATATTCCGGGCCGAGAAGCTCCGCTGAAAGACGCAAGCCCGGGCCGACGTAGCTCCAGGAAGTACTGGCCTCGCCGATCACGATGGCGCCTTGCTCGTTTTCGAATTCGATGCTGGCACTGGCGAAATCTTCCGCGGGCGCTTTTCGATAATCGACTTCCTGGCCCATGGCGCGCGACAATTTTTTTGCATAGGCGGGCTGCGACCATTTCAGGCTGGCGATGCGCGCCGTTACGCGCACCGGATTGAGCGATGAGGCTGGAGCTCCCGGCTTGGTGAGCAAATGGCGCACGACCATTACCGAGTGGCAAAGCATGTCGTTGAGCACGCCGCCGCCTTGCAGCTTTCCTTGCCAGAACCAGGGCATGTGCGGGCCGCTGTGTTCTTCGGCGGCGCGCGCGAGATAAGGAGGGCCGGTCAGAGCTGCGCCGCGAGCCCAAAGAATTTCGCGGCCGGTGGCGATGGCCGGGGCGAAGATTTGATTTTCGAGATAGCCGGTTGCTAGGCCGGCGCGTTTTACCAATTCAATGATTTTCTTTGCTTCGCGGACATTTCTGGCTAGCGGCTTTTCACAGGCGATGGCTTTCAGCGTGCCTTGTCCTCGCGCAAGCGCGTCCACGATCTCTTCGATATTTTCTATGCGCGAAAAATTTGGGCCGCTAATCCAGAGAGCTTGGATTTCTGGATCGGCTACCATCGCGGCGATGGATTTGTAGGGTTTGGCATCGCCTACGTTTAGCTTGCGGGCCAGGGCGGCGGTATCGGCGGCGTGCGAGTGATTTGGGCTCCAGACGCCAAGTATGTCGGCATCGCGGACGCCCACGAAACTTTGCAGATGAAATTTGGTCATGAAACCGCTGCCGACGAATCCGATTCCGAGACGATTAAGTTTCATGACACCTCGACGGACCTTGTAGGGAAGGGTGCTTTAGCCCTCCTGCTTTTCGGCCCCTCAATTTATATCGATCCCAACTTGCGAACACAGCCCGATACGAATCGGCAGCAATTCTCCAGTCGTGGAACTCGCATACAAAAAATGGCCGAACTGCGGGAGGGCTAAAGCACCCCTCCCCTACGACCAGCGCCGATTCTACATCGGCGTTGCATGGACGAACATCGGCGTCCCGGAATCGGGCGGGCGACGCTCACGCAAAACTTTTGCTATCGTCTAATCTGCTGACAAAGCGGCGATTAGCTTTTCGCAGAAATGGGCACTGATTTGCAATCATTGCTGCGGCTTAGCTTGCCCAGGAGAGCTCATGTTCACGACGGTTGGCCAGGACATTCGCTATGCGCTGCGGACTTTGCGGCAATCGCCTGGATTTACTTTGGTGGCGATTCTTACGCTGGCGCTGGGAATTGGCGCGAATACCACAATTTTTTCAGTGATCAATGCGGTCTTGCTTCGCCCGCTTCCCTACTCGCATCCTGATCAGTTGGTGCTGCTGGCGGAACATTGGCCGGCATTTCCGATTCTTTCCGTCTCCTATCTGAACTACAAAGACTTCCGCGATCAGAGCAGCTCTTACGAAACGGTCGCGGCAATTCAGCCCATCAATTACACGCTTACGGGCTCAACCGAACCCGAGCGAGTGGACGGCATGATGATCTCGGCGTCGCTGCTGCCGATGCTGGGAATCCAGCCGGCCGTGGGGCGCACGATTTCACAGGATGATGATCGCGTGGGCGGCGCGCCGGTGGCGTTGATCAGCTACGCGCTTTGGCAACGACGCTTCTCCGGAAGCCCCGACGTGCTCGGCAAGTCGCTCACGCTCGACAATAATCCGTACACGGTGATTGGAGTTCTTCCCGCCGGATTTCAAATTCTGAAGTCCGCGGATGTTTACTTGCCGCTGGAACCCTGGGCGCACACTTTGCCGGACGATCGCAGTTGGCACACCGGCATCCGTCCGATCGCGCGGCTGAAGACCGGAGCCACGCTGCAGCAGGCGAGCAACGAATTGCAGACGATTGCCAAGCGACTCGAGCATCAATATCCCGAAACAAATACAAATGTGGAATCGCTAGTGCTGCCGCTGCACGGCCAGATCGTCTCGAATGTGCGGCCGGCTTTGCTCACTCTGCTGGTTGCAGTCGGCCTGGTGCTGCTGATTGCCTGCGCGAATGTCGCGAATCTACTTCTGGCGCGCGCGACGCAGCGGGAGAAAGAAGTGGCGATTCGCACCGCGCTGGGAGCGAGCCGCGGCCGAATTGTTCGACAGTTGCTGACTGAGAGTATTTTGCTGTCGATCGCGGGAGGCGCGCTGGGGCCTTGCACTCGCGGCGCTCGGCCTGGATTCGCTATTGCGAGTTGGCGGCGACAAGCGTGCCGCGCGCCGAAGGCATCGGGCTCGATCCCACGGTGCTGGGATTCACCGCGGGATTGGCGATTTTGACTGGAATTCTTTTCGGATTGGCGCCGGCATTTCAATCTTCGCGCATGGACATTCGCGATCAATTGAATCAAAGCGGACGCGGATCGAGTCGGGCGGTTCCCATCATCAGCGGTCTGCGCAGCGCGTTGGTGGTCGCGGAAGTGGCCATCTCGATGGTTTTGCTGATTGGCGCGGGGCTGTTGATTCGCAGCTTCGCTCGCTTGCAGGCCGTCGAGCCTGGTTTCCGTCCCGATCACATTTTGATGGCGGATGTTCCGATTTCGCTGACGGTCTACGCCAAGCCCGAGCAGCAAGTGGCATTCTTCGATCGGCTGCTCGGAACGCACCCGCGCGCTACCCGGCGTGAAAGCCGCGAGCGCTGCCTCTACCCCGCCCGTTTCCGGTCAAGGATGGTTATTCATTTCAATATTCAAGGCCGCGCGCCCAAGACACCGCATGATTACATCTTGGCGGGCTATCGCGTGGTCGGCCCGGATATTTCGAGACGCTCGGAATTCCACTGCTGGCGGGCCGCTCGATCGAGCAGCGCGATTCGCTTACGGCGCCGTCCGTGGTAGTTCTGAATCAGGCCATGGCCCGGAAATTTTTTCCCGGCGAAAATGCCCTGGGCAAACATCTGCAAATCGGCGAGACGCCGGACACTTCGATTCCGTTCATGGAAGTGGTGGGAATCGTGGGCGACGTGAAGCAGAAATTGGAGTCGGACTCGAAGGAAGAGATGTATGTGCCTTACATGCAGCCGGTGCTGCCGCTTTTCGGGCTTACCGTGACGCTGCGAGACCAGCAACGATCCCGCGGCGATGACCACGGCGCTGCGCAGCGCGATTTTGGAAGTAGATAAGAATCAGCCGCTCGTGAATGTGCGCACCATGGAGCAATCCATTTCGAATTCGCTCGATGAGCAAAGATTCCGGACGCTGCTGCTCGGATTGCTGGCAGGCTTGGCATTGGTGCTCTCGGCGATTGGGGTTTACGGCGTGATGTCCTATTCCGTGAGTTTGCGAACCCAGGAAATCGGAATTCGCGTGGCGCTAGGGGCACAGTGGCGCGATGTTTTTTCGCTGGTCATCACGCGCGGCTTCGCGCTCGTCGGCGCGGGAATTTTGATCGGCGGTATTGCCTCATGGCTGCTGTCGCGCTTGATCAATCAATTCCTCTTCGGCATTCACGCCAGCGATCCAGCAACTTTTCTAGGAGTAGCGGTGATGCTTCTGGTAGTCGCGTTCCTCGCGTGTTACTTCCCTGCCCGTCGCGCGACGCACGTAGATCCGATCATCGCTCTGCGCTACGAATAATCAAGCCAGTAGGGGGAGGGTGCTTTAGCCCTCCCGCAGTTCGGCCCCTTCATTTCCACGGTTTCCCGATTGCCGAACGAGCGCCGTAAAATCGCTATGCAGGCCACAGCCAGCAGTCATTGTGCACGAGAGATGGCCGAAAGGCGGGAGGGCTAAAGCACTCTCCCCTACAACGGTGCCGATCCCACCTCCGCGATCGACTCGTTCGTCGCCTCGCACTCGAAAAATGGCATCATTTACGAGTGCGGATTCACGATCTTCGCGAATATTTCGGCTCCCGCACTGACCGATGAACACACTTCGTTCTCATCCCCATCTTTATGAAATAAATACTTGGGCGTGGCTCGAGGAACTATCCGCACGCGCAGGCCGGCGGATTACCTTGGCTGAAGTGCCGGATGTCGAATGGAATCGTCTTGGCAGGCTTGGGATTCGATCTGCTTTGGCTGATGGGAATGTGGGAACGCAGCGCGGAATCGCGGCGCGAATTTCGCGGCGGACGCAGCTGCCTTCGCGTCGTTCCAGCAGGCGCTGCCAGGCGTGACGATGGACGACGTGGTGGGCTCGCCCTATTCGATCCGACGCTACCAACCGGATGCGCGCATCGGAGATTGGGCCGCGCTCGATGCTGCGGGCGAGAAATTGCACGCGCGCGGCCTGCGGCTGATGCTCGACTTTGTCCCCAACCATGTGGCGCTCGATCATGCTTGGATTCTCGAGGAACCGGAATATTTCATCCAAGGCTCCGCCGAGGATTTTGCGCGCGATCGCTCGGCTTATTACCGCGCGGAAACCTATTCCGGAACGCGATACATCGCGCGCGCACGCGATCCTTATTTTCCGCCGTGGCGCGATGTGGCGCAGCTCAATCATTTTAATCCGGCGATGAGGGCGGCGTTGATTGCCGATCTTGTGGAAACCGCGAAGCATTGTGATGGATTTCGCTGCGACATGGCCATGCTTGTGCTCAACGATATTTTCGCGCGAACGTGGGCCAGTCGGCTTGCGGAGACGCGACGCCGCCACCTACGGAATTCTGGCGGGATGTCCGCGCGGCTCTGCCGGAGAAAATTTTGATGGCGGAGGCTTATTGGGGCACCGAAGGGCGGCTACTGGAATTGGGATTTGATTTTACTTACGACAAAACGCTTTTGGATGCACTGCAAGCGGGGAATGCAGCAGCGGTGCGGGAAAAGATCAGCGGCGAATCTGTCTTATCAAAGTCATATGGCGCGATGTCTCGAGAATCATGACGAGGCTCGCAGTGCGGCAGTGTTTCCCGCCGGGCCGTTACATGCTGCGGCCGCGCTCGTCGCCACACTGCCGGGCCTGCGCTTTTATCAGCGAGGGACAATTCGAAGGGCGGCGCATTCAGTTGCCGATTGCGTTGAGCCACGCTGCCGCGGAGTCCGCCGATCCGGCGCTCGAAGCGTTTTACCGCCAGCTTTTGCAGATTTCGAATGAGATGGTTTTTCACGCGGGGAGTTGGCGGCGATTGGACGTCGAGGATTTCGGCGATGGCTTGGCCGCGAATCTGATCGCCTACGATTGGCAGACGGAGAATGCCTGGAAATTGATTGTGGTGAATTTTGGCGAGGCACCGGCGCAGGGACATCTGCATTTGGGCGATCGCATTGCGGCTGGACGCGGCTATCGATTTAATGATCAGTTGAATCAGGCTGTTTATTTGCGCGATGGGGATGAATTGCGCGCGGCCGGGCTTTACGTGCGCTTGGAGGGATTTCAAGCGCATCTTTTCGAAATCGGTTTATCGTAGCAGCGGGCTTCAGCCTGGCATCTTGCGATCGGCGAGCTAACTACGCGCGACGGCCACCAACGGATCACTCTTCCAAATCCACGCCCTGCATTCGCCACCGAGATCGGCTCGATTGTACGCCTCTGACGAGCAAATGCGCACTTTAGATGCCGGGCTGAAGCCCGCCGCTACGAAGGCAAATGCCAAGTCCCGGCATAAAGCGTGGTCCCTGCGAAGAAACAGCGTCAATCGCCGGCCGTCTCTATTTATTTCACGATCAACGTCAGCGGAATACTTTGCGATTGTCCGTTCAATGTTCCCGTCAACGTAAGCGTGTAGGTGCCTGCTGGCGTGGCGCCGTCCGGCCCTTTCGCCAAGCTCTTGCAGCCGGCGATGCCGACCGCCAGAAACAGCACCGCCGCGAGAGCCGGAGCCCAGCGTCGGCGCTTCGAGCGCGTGACCAGCACCATCATTAGCAGCAGGCCGAGTAGCGACCCGATCGGAATCGCCAGGCGCTGCGGATCGCCGAATCTTCCTGAAGGTCCCGATGGCCCGCCGAGCGGCGGCGTCCAACTGCAGAAAGTAATCACCGAAATCCCGGTGAATATTGAAGTCGTGCCATTGAGCGTGACGCTGGTCGGCGTCACGTTGCACGTAATCGTCGGCGTGCTCGGGGTGCAGGTCAAATCCACCGTCCCCGTAGCTCCCTCCGAGCCGGTAAGAATGATCGGATAAACGACCGTATCGCCCGGCAAAATTGTCGCGCTGCTGCCTCCATTGCCACCGACGGTCAAGGTAAACGACTGCGGTATCAGAGTCGTCCCGCTGAGGGCCACGGTCTGCGGACTATCGACCGCGTTATCGGCGATCGTCAAAACGCCGCTGCTCGGATCGGTCCCTGTCGGCGTGAAGGTCACAGTGATCGTGCAGTTGGAACCGACCGCGACGCCGCTATCGCTATCCACCATGCAGGTGCCACCGGAAACAGCGAACGGTCCGCTGGCGGAAATGGCCGAGAAACCGATCGGCGTTTCATTCGTGCTGGTATTGGTGACCGTGACGGTCATGGCCGCGCTCGTAGTTCCCTGCGTGGTCGCGGGGAAAGTCAGACTCGTTGGCGAGACCGAGACGGTAGTTTGCGGCACAAGCGTGGTGCCACTTAGCGGAACGCTCTGCGGACTGTTCACGGCATTGTCGGTGATGACGAGAGTGCCGCTGCTGGGACTGGTGCCCGTCGGCGTGAACGTGACCATGATCGTGCAACTCATCCCCGCCGGAAGCGGCTCGGCA
>CAWBWG010000028.1:0-98437 GCA_963792515.1 uncultured Acidobacteriota bacterium
GGTTGAAATCTATTGCGGTGTTTGGGCGTTTGCCAGAATTGCAGAAGCAGGTGCGCGAATTGACGGCTGAGGTGGCGCGATTGCGGGCGCGGGCTTAATTAAGCCAGAACCTCAAACGGCGGTGGCTTTGATACATTTCTGAGGCCGTCGTCGAGCTGGGGTGTAGCCAAACTTTTCTTCGTAAGATGCCGGCAGGGACGCCGGCGCTACTTTAAATCTTCGGTCGGCTGCTGCTCTTGTGGCAGGCCTGCTGCTACCAGAGCGAATACTCGCTTCCGCAATTCGTCCCTTTGATTTTGCGAATATTCTGACGCATCTACCGCGGGGCCGAAGCGGACGGTCATTTCGCCCTGGACGGATGAACCACTCGCCTTTACGCATCAGATTCTGTGTGCCCGCTAGCGAAATTGGAACGACCATTACACCCGCTTCGATCGCCATGACGAAAGTTCCGTTCTTGAATGGCTTCAAATGCGCGTCGCGGCTGCGCGTGCCCTCCGCGAAGACTAAATAGGACGTCCCCTCGCGCAAATACTCGACGGCTTTATCTACTGCGGCGGATGCTTCCTCTTTATTTCCGCGATCGACCGGCAAAATGCGGGCTTGCCGCAGAGCAGTCGCCAACACCGGAATACGAAAAACTTCCTTCTTGGCCAAAATCGCAACGCGGCGAGGAATGTAGGGCGCGAGGGCCGGCGGATCGACATTGCTGACATGATTTGAAACGAAAATGCACGTGCGCTCCGGGATGTTTTCCACGCCTTCGACGTGCACGCGAATTCCGATGATTCTCAAAACCAGGCGCAAAGCTTTCATGGCGATCTGATACATCGGATCGGGATTGCCGGTGATGGCGCTATAGAGAATATAGAACGGAAGGATGAGAAAGATGGCGATGGTCAAGTACACGATCACGATGATCGTGCGGATCATTGCGGCTCAGTTCGTCGATCCGCGTAACATTCCTTCGCGGATGCGGCGCTGCTTGTCCGTGGCATTGGCGATTTCTTCGATCGAGTATTGCATCACATCGCGCGAGCCCATTTTCAGCGAAAAATCCATTTCCTGCGAGTCGCGGCGGACTTTCAGCGGCAACGTATCTCCGGGCGTGCGTTCGCGCAGCCAACGAAATACCGCGGGTGAAATGTTCTGCCCGTTGATCTGGATGAGCTCGTCGCCGGTGCGCAGGCCGGCGGATTCCGCGCTGCTTCCGGCCAGCACTTCGGAGACAATCCAGCTCGAACCGGGACCGCGACCAAAACGGAAGCCGTAATCGGCCTTGGTTTGATTGGTGCGATTCAATCGCAGGCCGGCGCGGGCGAAGAAATCATCGTAGGGCAAGTCTTCCACACCGCTCACGTAACGGCCGAAGAATTCCTCGAAGGATTTTCCTGTAATTTGCTCGACGGTCGAGCGAACGTCGGCGCTCTCGTTGTAGAAATGGCCGCGCTTGGCGAATTGCTCGTTCATCGCGCGCATGACGTCGTCGAGTGATTTCTTGTTGTCGGTGTCATCGCGGATGGCAATGTCGAGCAGCACGCCGAGAATCTGGCCCTTGTTGTAATACGAGATGCTGCGCTCGGGCGAATAGTAGGGGTCATATTTTTCGAGCCAGGCATCGAGGCTGGATTCCTCGACGCTCTGCCACTTACGGGCGGGACTCGAATCGAGCCGCTGCAACTGATCGGCGAGGTCGCCGTAAAATTGCCGGTCATTCCAAATGCCTGCACGGACCTGCGCGAAAGAAGCGTAAGTACTGGTGATGCCCTCGGCGAACCAGAGCGCGCGGGTGTACTGCTCTTTCCCATAGTCGACGGGCTCGAGCGCTTTCGGGCGAATGCGTTTTACATTCCAGACGTGAAAGAATTCGTGAGCGGCGATGGAGATGGCGGCGGGCTCGGAGCTGGCGGAAATTGCGGTGCAGTTGGAATGCTCCATCCCTCCGCCGCCGACTTCGAGATACGAACCAATGTGGAAGAAAAACGTGTATGCGTGAAATGGCGGTCCGCCCATCATGCTTAGTTCATATTTCACGATGCGATGCAGCTCGCTTTCGAACTGCGGCTGGTTGAAATCTTTGGCGTCGATGATTACGCGAAAGTGGGCACCGGCCTCGTCGAATGCGAGTTGTGAAAATGTGCCTACTTCGACGGGAGCGTCGACCAGATGGTCGTAGCTGTCGGCGGTGAAAGTGTTCTCTGATTTCCCGGGCGCGAGTTCGGCGGCTAGATGCCAGCCAGCGGGAAGGTGCTCGAAGGATACTTGAGTCTCTTCGCCGCGGCGTTCGGGGAGATACATCAGGATTTCGGCGAGATTTACGAAAGCGTGTTGCGCATTGAGTTGCGAATTGAATGGGCCGGGATCGTTCCACTCGACCTCATAGGTAATGACATACGGCAGACGATCGCTGGCATTCGAAGAGTCGAGGGCGCCAATCGTCCACGTGTCCTTGTCCAGCGGAATCAGCGCTGGCGGAATCGCAGGCTTGCCAAAGCTACCGGAGTAGGCGACGTGGAGGTTTCGAATGCGATATACGAAATCGCGCACCTGATAGAGCGCGTTCCACGCGGGAAAGGCGACAGGAGTTCCCGGCGCGGCTTGCTGAATCGTCATCTCAACGGCGAACGCATGCTTCTCCGGGTTTTCGAGCGAGACGCGATAGCGCACCGTTGCCTGAGCAGAACCGGTCGCCCCTGAAGCGATCAACACTAGAAGTACGAAAAGTCTACGCTTGAATGCAATCACGCGCGGACTCCGGCGTGCGCCGCTATTTTCTCCAGCAGTTTGCCGCTCAGGCCATCGAAACTGCCATTCGACATAATCATCACCACATCCCCGGGCCGCGATTCAGCCGCGAGATATTCGGCGATTTCTTCGGCGGAGTCAAATGCGCGCGCCGGACGGCCGAGCGCTTGCACGTCTTCCGCGACTTTGGCGGGAGAGAACCGGTCTTCATCTTTCAAGAGCTGCGCGCGGCTCACCGGTCCGATCAGTGCGGCATCGGCGACCGCCAGCGCTTCCGGCAGCACTTTTTCGAAAACTTTGCGGCGCATGGTATTCGAGCGCGGCTCGAGGGCGGCCCAAATTCGCCGGCCGGGCCAGCGCGTGCGCGCGGCTTCGAGCGTGAGTCGAATCGCGGTGGGATGATGCGCGAAATCTTCGATCACCGTCACGCCGCCGGCATCGCCTTTGAATTCCATGCGCTTGCGGACATTTTGAAATGTGGCGAGCGCTTGCTCGATGGCTTCACATTCCACTCCGCGCCCGTATGCCAGTCCGATCGCGGCCAGAGCATCGAGAATCATGTGGCGTCCGGCCACCGGCGTGCGAATGCGCGCGACTTCCTTGCCGCGGAAGGCCACGCGAAACGCGGTCATATTATCTTCCCAGAGCAAATCACCGGCCGACCAATCACATTCGGGCGAGAGGCCGTAGGTTTCGACCGGGCAAAATGCTTTTTCGGTGCAGCGGCGAACTTCGTCGCTTTCGCCCCAGACCAAAATTCGGCCGCGACGAGGGACTAGATTTACCAGCAGGCGGAATTGTTTGCTGATCGAAGCGAGGTCGGGATAAATGTCCGCGTGATCGTATTCGAGCGAAGTGAGAATTAATTCGTCTGGATGGTAGTGGAGGAATTTGGGGCCGCGATCGAAGAAGGCCGTCTCGTACTCATCGCCTTCGATGATGAATTCTTCGCCGCCGCCGAGGCCGTAGCTGCGATCTCCGAAATTCGGGGCGACCCCGCCGACAAGAAAATCCGGGCGCCGGCCAGCGACCTGAAATATCCACGCCAGCATCGCTGTCGTGGTGGTTTTTGCCGTGCGTGCCAGCGATCACGATCGAGCTGTGCTTGGGGATGAAAAATTCTTCGATGATTTCAGCCATCGAGCAGTACGAAATCTTTTCATCGAGGATATGTTCGAGCTCGGGATTTCCGCGTGCGATCACGTTGCCGATTACCGCCAAATCCGGCACGGGCTTCAAATTTTCAGCGCGGAATCCTTCGTTGTATGGAATTCCGAGCGACGCGAGCAGCGTGGACGCCGGCGGATAGACATTCGTGTCCGAGCCGGTGACGTGATAGCCACGCTCCTTGAGCATTCCGGCGACTGGCGCCATGGCCGCGCCGCCGATGCCCAGCAAGTGAATGTGGCCGGAGCGGCTTGAAATGTGATTTCCCAGCATCGATCCCTTCCCTACTCGCCCAGAAGTTTGTAAATCATTCGCGGCACGCAGGCTCGAGAATTTCGAGTTGTCCTGCGCCTTCCGCGATCAGCCGCGCCTGCACTCCAAGAGGAATCGTGAGCATCGGCCGCGCTGTGTGCCCGAAAGGCGCACCCCAAACAATTGGAATTTTCATCGGGCCGCAAACGCGCGCTACGACATCGCGCACCGTTTCCGTGCCGGCCGGCGGCTCGCAATCTGGAAAATCGCCGAATACGATGCCTCGAATTTCGATCAGCTTGCTCGCTTGGCGCAGATGCAAAAGCGCGCGATCCACTTGCCACGGTTTCATGCCGCGATCTTCGAGCAGTAGGATCGCGCCGCGCGTGTCCAATTCCCACGGCGTTCCCAGCGTCATTTCGACCAACGTCAAGCATCCGCCGAGGACAATTCCTTCCGCGCCACCGGGTGAAATTGCCTCGCCGGCTAGGTCGATGCTCCAGCCGCGCTGCGTCTCGCTAATCGCGTGCGACGAACGACGCCGAATCGTATCCGTGCGCTGCGGCGGCTCCATGGTCCAATCCTGCTGCAACCATCGGTCCATACAGACTAACCCAGCCGAATTTCTGCCAGAAAAAAACCTGCAGCAATGTGACGTCGCTATACCCGACGAAGAGTTTCGGTGCCGCGCCGCGAAATGAATCCCAGTCGGCAGCTTGATCGAGCAGGTCGCCGGATCCATAGCCGCCACGCGCGCAGAAAATTGCGCGGGTGTCCGGCTCGCGCAAAGCGTCCATCAACTCGCGGCGGCGAGATTCCGTGCTTCCGGCGAAAAATCCATCGCGCTCGAGCACGCGCGAGTCGTGTCGGGCGACGAAGCCGAGTTTCTCGATCTCGGTGATCCCGGCGCGCAATCGGTCTGCGTCGACGGGGCTGGCGGAGGCGATCACGCGGATTGCGCCTCCTGGGCGAAGTGCGCTGGGTTTCACGGCATTAGGCATCGAAGAAATTGAGAATAAGGAATTCGCGGGAGGGAGTCCAGTAACGCGGCGCGAGAAATTCCTGAATGGCACGGCAACGTAGCACAGCCAGTCCTGGCTGTGTCGGAGCTAGGTCGATGGCTGGGCGCGGAGCATTGGCTTACAAAAAGCGACGGTCGGGAGTCGCAGTGATGCACGGACGCGGCTTCGATTTCTGTTTGAGGCCCGCGGCTGAAGCCGTTGGTGCGAGGATGGCTTTTTCGCTGGACTGAAGTCCAGCTCGCCCTATTAAAATAGGGGGCTGCCACCGAAAAGATCCGCTCGGCATTTTGCCGCGCTAAACCGCTTCGTCGTCCGCTTGCCGAGCTTTTTACTTTCCCTCGGGTGGAGCGGCTACTTCTGTTACCGGGCCGTATTTGCTTACGGCATCCCTGATCTGCTTGGCATCGCCCACGCAGATTATCTGCATGTGATCGACGTCGACGTACTTTTTCCCTGCTGCCATCACGGCTGCGGCATCGATCCCGTCGATATGTTCCGGATATTTGTTCCAGTAGTCGTCCGGTAAACCATAGTGATGCACTTCGAGGGCGTCGCCGAGCAACTGCAACGGATTCTCGAGCGATAGGGCGAAGCTGGCTACCAGCGCGCGCTTGGCTTCGTCGAGTTCCGCGGCGGGCACCGGCTCGGTGCGAATGCGATTGAACTCATTGAACAGCTCGTGCAGCGATCCTTCAGTGACAGCCGTGCGCACCTCAGTGTTCGCGTTCCAATAGCCGCGATAGACATCGGTATTAAGGCCGCTATACGCGCCGTAAGTATAACCGTGCAGTTCGCGCAAATTCAGGAACAGCCGGGCGCTTGGCCCGCCGCCTACGATGTGGTCCATCACCGTCAATGCGAAGTAGTCCGGATCGGTGCGCTTGATGGCCAGATTGCCCGCGACGATGTTTGTCTGAACGGAGCCCGGCCGATCTACCAAGACGACTTTCTTTGGCTGCGGCGGAGGCACTTCCGCGAGCTTCACGGCCGGCGGCGCCGTTTTCGGCCAATCGCCGAAATATTTTTCCGCGAGTTTCAGCATGTCGGCGGTGTTTACGTCACCTACGATTCCCAGCACCGCATTTCCCGGCACGTAAAACTTCCGATGGTATTCGGCGAGTATTTCCGACGTGACCGCCTGAACTTGCGCAGGAGTTGGTGCGGTGACGGCGTAATTCGTGTCGCCGTAGAGCGCCTTGTGAAATTCCTTGTCCGCGAGGAAATAGGGGCGGGAAATTTCCTCGTCGAGATTGCCGAGTTCGCGCTTTTTGTATTTCTCGAGTTCGTCGGCCGGAAAATTCGGATGCAAAACGATGTCGCTGAGAAGATCGAAGAGTGTTTCAGTGGAATCGGTTAGGCCCGCGATGTAAACCGTCGAATCGCTGCCGCCAAAATCCGCTTCGCTGCTGAGTTGCGCGCCGATTTCATCGACGGCAGCCGCGATCGCCGAGCTATTGCGCTTCGCGGTGCCCTCGCGCAACATTTCGGCGGTGAATTTGGCCATGCCCGGCGTGGGATCGGCGATTGCTCCGGGCTCCATGTCGAGCTCGAGCGCGATGGTGGGGAGCTTGTGCTGCTCCAGAATCAGCACGGTCATGCCATTCGGCAATTTGTGCACGGAAGCTTGCGGCAATTTTACTTTCAGAATTTCTTTGCTGACCGGCGCGCGATTGAGGCGCACGACGGAGGACAACGGCACGGACTTGTCTTGCCCGGCGCCGCCAGCCTGCGCCAGTGCGGATGGCGAGAGGCCGCAAACAATGGCGCACGCGCTCAATGCCGCGACCATGTTCCAATTGATCAGCTTCACTGTGCACCTCCGCTTGCCGCGCCCGCTTCCTGATTCCCGGGAAGCGTGATGACTGTTGCGCGTTGATCGCGATCGAGATATTTCTTGGCTACTTCGTTGAGTTGCTCGACGGTCAGTGCTTCGTAGCCGGCATAGAGCGTGTTGATCAAATCCGGATCATTAAATTTCACAGCGAAATCGCCCATGGTCACGGCCATGCCCAAATCCGAAGCGCGCGTTTGAATATATTGGCGGCGCAAAATCGCCTTGGCCTTGTTTAATTCCGCCGCAGTCACGCCATCCTTTTTCACCGCTGCAATTTCCTCATCGATGGCTTTTTGGAGAGCTTCCACTTTGACGCCTGGGCGCGGGGTCGCATTGATGTAGAGAAGGCTCGGCCCAATGCGACCATCGGCATACGACGAGACTTTGATGGCCAGCTGCTTTTCCTTGATCAGGTGCTGGTAGAGCCTCGAGCTGCGGCCTTGCCCCAGAATCAACGCGAGGGCGCGGGCGGCGCGATTCTCCGGCGTATTTCCGCGAGCAACGCGATAGGCGATGCTGATTTGCGGCAGACGGGCTAGCTGGTCGTAAATTACCTCGCGGCGCTCGCCATAGTGCTCTTCTTCGTTGAGATCCGGTGCGGGCGGAATCGACTGCGAAGGAATGGAGCCGAAATATTTTTTAACCTTCTCGAGTGTGACATCGGGATCGAGATCGCCCACCAGCGTGAGCACTGCGTTATTCGGCGCATAATAAATGCGGAAGAAATCGCGCACGTCGTCGATGCCGGCCGCGTCGAGATCGGCCATCGAGCCGATCGTCGAGTGCTTGTAGGCAAAATTGTCGTAGGCCAGATTGCCGAGATCGACTTCCGCTTTCCCATACGGCTCATTATCGACGCCTAGGCGGCGCTCTTCCTGCACCGCATTGCGTTGGTTGTCGAGTTTGTCCTGCGTGATGGTGAGCGCCTTCATGCGATCGGATTCGAGAAAAAGACCTAGGTCGAGCTGGTTGGTGGGCAATTCTTCGAAGTACGTGGTGCGATCTTCGTTGGTGGTGCCGTTCATTTCGCCGCCGTTATTGAATATCAAAATGAAATGCTCGCCTTTGCCGACATTTTCCGAGCCTTCGAACATCATGTGCTCGAAAAGATGCGCGAAACCGGTGCGGCCGGGGCGCTCGTTGCGGCTGCCCACGTTGTAGCAGACATCGATGGCGTAGACGGGAGCGGTGTGATCCGCAACGATTAGGACGCGCAAGCCATTGGGTAGCTTCGTATCCATGATTTTCACGGGCGGAACGTTGAGTTCGCCGGCCGCGGTCGCCGGGATACCGTCCGCGCGGGAATTACGCGCCCAGAAACTCGCGCCCAAAAAAGTTAGCGCCGCGAGGCTGGTCGCCAGCAGCGCTCTCGTGCGCGTTCTTCGAACTCTCTGCAACATTCTTACCTCCAAGCACACACCTCAGAGCTTCGACGTGCCAAAATTTGAATGGTTTGCAATCCTGGCCGAAATGGAATGGAATTTACTGGCCTGCGGGAAGAATTCCGACAAGCACATCTCCCGCTCCACTGAGGTTGCCTTTCAGGCCGGACACCGGCCCGGTCGAAAACAACGCGACCACATTACCATCCAGGCTCACGGGCGCGCCAAACCAAGATTTTCCGCCTGCCAATGCGCTCTTTTTTCCGGGACCGGACGCGACGATCAAGCTGGTGCGCGCGACGCAGGCTGACGACGCGACGCCGCCCATGCACGTATCGCGCAAAAACGCGCGAATCGCGCCAAGTGCAGAGCCGCCATCGTCGGTAACGTAAGTGACGAAGCGGCCATCGGCGCTGATGAATGGCGAGTGCGCGTCGCCGAATCCGGGAGTCGAAATGATTTCGGTTTGCGGGGCACACGATTCCGAGGCGCGCACGCTCAAGCAGGTGTCGCGCACCGCAATTTTCTGTGCGTGAGTGGCATCACCCTTCGCGGCATTGCCGGCCCGAGTTGCGAATGCTACGTAGCGCCCATCGCTGCTAATCGCCGGGGCGAAACTCGCTCCGTCGGCAGCGAATCCTTCGCTGTTCACGGAGATGATCGCGGTAAACGCCCTGCAATCGCTAGCCGCGCTCTCGCCGAGACAGGTATCCCGCAAGAAAATATTCGAAGCTCCCGAAAAAGCCCCGGCCACAAGATTCGATGCCACGGAGTCAAACGCGACGTACCGTCCATCCCGCGAAATCGATGACTGTAAACTCGCACCCTTGCCCGGGCGGCCAGAGGTATCCTGCGAAATCAAAATCGTGCGCGGAACGCAGTCCTTGGTTCCGGAACCGATGCATGTATCGCGCAAATAAATTTGCGGCACACCGGCTTCCACGCCCGCGACGAGATTCGATGCCGACGAGGCGAAAGCTACGTACCTGCCGCCCGCGCTCACCGATGGGAACTCACTCGCCGCGTCCCCGGACATCCCGTTCAGACTCACGGAAATGAATGTCGTTGACGGCACGCACTTCTTCGCGGCCGCGACGCCCGCGCACGTATCGCGCAGATAAATCTGCGGCCCTTCCCGGAATAGCCCAGACATCAAATTCGTGGCATGCGACGAGAAGGCCACATATCGCCCATCCGCGCTGATCGCCAGGCCGCGCCCTGGGCCGCCATTCGGTGCGTCGCCGCCTCGCGCCACGTCGATGGCCACCGTATCGGGTGCGCAATTCTCGGCGCCCACGCAAGTGTCCCTCAAAAACACTCCCGCTTTCGCGCCGCTCTCGAGCAAATTCGTAGCCGCGGATTCAAACGCTACGAACCGGCCCGATTGATCCATGCGCGGTTCTCCACTTGGCCCATTTCCCGGATCGCCGGAAGCGGTTGCGGAAACCAGGGAGAAAACTGATGCATTGGAAGCCGATGGGCCATTTGTGATCGTGAAAGTCGAGATCGCCGAAGTGCCGCCGCCCGGCGCAGGAGTTGTAACCGTGACATTTGCAGTGCCGGCGGAGGCGATATCGCTCGCCAGAATCGCCGCGGTAAGTTGCGTCGAACTGGCGAATGTCGTTGCTCGCGGGCTGCCGTTCCAATTTACGCTGGAACTGTTCACGAATCCGCTTCCATTGACGGTGAGCGTGAACGCTGCTCCGCCAACCGCCGTTGAGGCCGGGCTCAAACTTGAAATCGTAGGCGCCGGATTAGCGGGCGCATCGATGAAGAACGTGATGTCGTTGGATATCCCGCCTCCTGGAGCAGGAGTCACAACGGTAATGTCCGCCGTTCCTGGAGTGGCGATATCGGCCGCCAGGATTTGCGCCACAAGCTGCCCGGTATTCGGATCGGTCGTGGTGGTGCGTGGGCTGCCGTTCCAATTTACTACCGAAGTTTTCTCCACGTTCAGCGCCACTACGTTCAACTGAAACGCAGGCCCGCCGGCAGTGGCATCCTCAGGGGAAATCGTGGAAACGATGGGCGTGGGGTTGACCGTCGGACCGCCGCTGCCGCAGCCCCATATTCCGCAAAACATGAGCGCACCATACGCCAGCCGCATGCCCGATCGAATCAAAAGGATCTCCCCGTAAGCCCAGCCAGATTTAACATGATGACGGCCCGCTCGTAAATGCGGGCCGACCGTTCCATCGGATTCCAATTCGCCCCCGCAGGTTGGCTTGCGTCCCGGTAGCGCTGGCGTCCCCGCCGGCTCGTACAACCGAGAACACGCCACCCGCAACACTCGCGGACGGGCCACCTCTTTCGTACCGCTGGCGTCCCTGCCGGCTCTTACGACCGCGAATAGGCCACACGCAACATCCGTGGACGGAGCACCTCTCTCGTAGAATCACGCAGCAACCCTAAAGCTCAAACGCCGTGAGCCGGTGAAATTTTGTCGCGCGTGCATGAATTTCGCGCAAAGTAAGCGTCTTCAACCGCGCGACGCCGAATTTCTCCACCGCGAAACTCCCCAACACCGAGCCAAATACCATAGCACGCCGCAGCGCCTCATCTGTAACGCGTCCTGCGCTGGCCAGGTAGCCCATGAAGCCACCAGCAAAACTATCGCCGGCGCCCGTCGGATCATGCACTTCCTCCAGCGGAAATCCAGGCACAGAAAACAAAAAGCGATCGTGGACCATCAAAGCCCCATGCTCGCCGCGCTTGATCACCAAAGTTTTGGGGCCCATGCTGAAAATGCGTTTCGCAGCCCGCAGCAAATTATGCTCGCCACTCAGTTGGCGAGTTTCATCGTCGTTGATCATCAAGACTTGCGTGTGTTTCAGCGTCTCGCGCAATTCGGCGGGAGTGCGCTCGATCCAGTAATTCATGGTGTCGAGCGCAACGAGCTTGGGCTTGCCGCGAATCTGCTTCAAGACGGAATGCTGCAACGTAGGGTCGATATTTGCGAGAAAAACGTAAGGCGAATCCGTGAATGACGGTGGCAATTTGGGATTGAACGCGGCGAAGACGTTTAGCTCGGTGGCCAGCGTCGTTCGCTCATTCATATTCGGGCTGTAGCGCCCAGCCCAGAAGAAAGTCTTGCCTGGAGCGCGCTCGAGGCCGGCTACATCGATGCGATGGTGGCGCAGCACTTCCTCGTCGCGCTTCTCGAAATCATCACCGACTACGCCGACCAACCGCACCGGCGTGAACCGGCTGGCCGCCAGCGCGAAATAACTGGCCGCGCCGCCCAGCGTGCGGTCGACTTTGCCGAAAGGCGTTTCAATCGCGTCGTACGCGACCGATCCCACAACGAGTAGGGACATCCACGCTCCCGTTCTTACGCCAGATATTTGCCCGCAATCGAAGCCAGGCGTTTCTTCGCCGCCGCTGGAATTAGTTTGCGGTCCGTCAAGATGGCGTGAGCCAGCGCCGAGCCGCATTTGCAATCGCGCGTGGCCGCCATTTGCTTCACCGTTTCGCGGATTACATTTTGTGCGTTCACCGCATTGCGCGTCAGATTCTCGATGATCTCCGTCACGGTCACCGAATCGTGCGCCGGATGCCAACAATCATAATCCGTCACCATTGCCACGGTCGCGTAGCAAAGCTCGGCCTCGCGCGCCAGTTTGGCTTCGGTCAAGTTGGTCATGCCGATCACGTCGAAGCGCAATTGCCGGTAGGTATGCGATTCCGCCAGTGTCGAAAACTGCGGTCCTTCCATGCATACGTACGTTCCGGAGCGGTGCACGTTTACATGGGCGCGCTCGCAAGCTGCGCCCAGCGCCAGGGCGAGGTCCTTGCAAACCGGCCGGTCGAAGCCGACGTGCGCCACTACTCCATCTCCAAAAAAAGTAGAGATGCGCGAGCGCGTGCGATCGAAAAACTGATCCGGGATTAAGAAATCGAGCGGGGCATATTCTTCGCGCAAAGATCCTACCGCGCTGACCGATAGCACTCGCTCGACACCCAACATCTTCATGGCGCAAATGTTCGCGCGGTAATTGATCTCGCTGGGGGAAAGCCTGTGGCCGCGTCCATGCCGGGCCAAGAATGCCACGCGATGCCCTTCCAGCTCGCCAATTACGAAAGCATCCGATGGTTCGCCGAAGGGCGTTTTGACGCGCAGTTCGCGCGTGGCGGTCAAGCCGGTCATGGAATAAAGACCGCTGCCGCCGATGATTCCGATGCGCACAGCGTCGGCTGATTTTGTTTTGGGTTTGTGTTGCGCGGACTTTGTCGCCATTTCAATCCACCCGTGCCGGCTCAATTTCGAATTGATTCTCGTGATGATGCAAATAAGCTGCCGGCACATTGAAATCGTGCGCAAAGATAACCAGTGCGCCGCTGGCAGCGATCTCCGGAATCCACTTCTTTTTATTCGCGAGCGTCTGCATGGGATACAAGTCGTAGCCCATAATCCACGGGAACGGAATATGCGCGGTGGTCGGCACCAGATCCACGAAACAAAACGCCGACTTTCCGCCGCCCGAAAGGCGCACGCACTGCATATCGGCGTTGTGCCCCGGAACGCGAATCAATTCGATGCCTGGAGCGACTACCGCATCGCCCTCGAGAAGCACGAACTGGCCGGCCGCTTCTACCGGTAAGAAATTGTCGGGCATATAGCTGGCGCGGTCGCGCTCGTTGGGCGCTTTGGCATGCTCGAGTTCGCCCCCCTGCACGAAATATTTCGCATTCGGAAAGGTAGGGACGGCTTTTCCATTCACGATGCGCGTGTTCCAACCGCAATGATCGAAATGCAAGTGCGTGTCCACCACGATATCCACTCGATCCGGCGTCACTCCGTGCGCCGCGAGCCGGTCCAGGAGCCGCGGTCCTTCTTCAATCGCATAGATGCCACGCAATTTGGCATCGAGCTTATCGCCGGCGCCGGTTTCGATCAGCACGGTCTTGCCCGCCGTGCGAACCAGCAGGCAATTCATTCCGAGTTGAATGCGATTGCGCTCGTCGCCCGCGATTTTCTTCTCCCAAAGAGGCTTGGGCACAACGCCAAACATCGCGCCGCCATCGAGCCGGAATCCGCCGTCGCTGACGAGAGTGAATTCCAGCTCACCAAGTCTCACTGCGGCTCTCCCAATCCAGCTTTCGCCAAAATCTCATTCACTGCCGCGTACGGATCAATCTGGCGATTCGAAATGCGCGCAGCGAGTGCAGCGAGTGTTGCATCATTGATCCCCGCTCGCTCGACGCGTTCCATTAGCCGAAGCTCGAGCAATTCGATCAGCCGTGACTTCCACAATTCGATTTCCCGCGTGCGTCGATTTTCTGCGGCCTGAGAATGCTGCCGGAAACGGTCGATTTCCCGCGCCAAGTCGGCAATGCCCTTATTATCGGTGGCGATGGTGCGCACCACCGGCGGGCGCCAGCCCTCGCGCTCAGGCGCGATGGTCAACATCGCATGCAATTGCTCCTCGAAGCGGTCCGCGCCCTCCCGATCGCATTTGTTCAGAACGAAAATATCGGCGATCTCCATCAATCCGGCTTTTAGATTCTGCACATCGTCGCCCATTCCGGGCACCAATACGACCAGCGTGCAATCCGCTAGGCGCACAATTTCAATTTCGCCCTGGCCCACTCCCACCGTCTCGACGAGAATGAATTCCTTCCCGGCTGCATCGAGCAATAGCGCCGTATCGCTGGTGGCCTGCGCCAATCCGCCGAGCGAGCCGCGCGTGGCCATCGAGCGAATAAAAATTCCGGAATCGGTGGCGTGACCCTGCATGCGCACGCGATCGCCCAAAATCGCACCGCCGGTGAACGGACTCGAAGGGTCGACGGCAATAATTCCTACCGTTTTTTGCTGACCGCGGTAATAGGCTGCGAGCCGGTCGACCAGCGTGCTCTTCCCGGTGCCCGGCGCGCCGGTTACTCCAATCCGATATGCCTGACCGGTATGCGGAAACAGTTCGCGCAAAAGCATCTCGCCTTCCGGCGCGCGATTCTCGATCGCTGTGACCGCGCGGGAAATCGCACGCACTTCGCCCGCGCGCACTTGCTCCGCCCAGTTTTCCGTTGTGGTAGGCATTAGGAGCGAGCCATCTACTTCAGGATTTCCCGAGAAGTTGCCGGGCGATCACCAGCCGCTGAATTTCGCTGGTGCCTTCGCCAATGGTGCAGAGTTTCACGTCGCGGTAATACTTCTCCGCGGGATAATCTTTCACAAATCCATATCCGCCGAAAATTTGCACCGCTTCATTGGCGACGCGCACCGCGACTTCTCCGGCATATAGCTTTGCCATGCTCGATTCGCGCGTGAATCGACCTCCGCCCTCTTCGCCGGCAGCGATCGCTCGATCCGCCAGCCACGCAGCATGATACGTGAGCAATCGCGCCGCTTCGATTTCCGTGGCCATGTCGGCCAATTTGAATTGAATGGCTTGAAACTCGCTGATGGACTTTCCGAATTGTTTACGCTGCTTGGAATATTTTAGCGCGGCTTCGTAAGCGCCCTGCGCCATCCCCAATCCGAGCGAAGCAATCGAAATCCGACCGCCATCGAGAATTTGAAGGCTATTGACGAATCCTTCGCCTTCTTTACCGAGCAAATTTTCGCTGGGCACGAAGCAATCGCTGAAAATCACTTCCGAAGTATCGCTGGCCCGCAAGCCCAGCTTATTTTCCTTCTTGCCCGGCTTGAATCCTTTTGTTCCCTTCTCGACGATAAACGCGGAAATTCCGTGGCTCCTCTTCGACTTGTCGGTGACCGCCATGCCCACGCAAACGTCGGCATAGTGCCCGTTGGTGGTGAACGTCTTCGAGCCGTTGATCACCCAGCCGCCATCTTTCGCGCACTGCCTGCGTGCGCGTGCCTCCGGCATCCGATCCGGCCTCGGGCTCAGTGAGCGACCAGCAGCCGATCTTTTTCCCGGTCGTCAAATCCGGCAGATACTTCTTCTTCTGCGCCTCGGTACCAAATTTGTAGATGTGATTCGAGCAAAGCGAATTGTGCGCCGCGACGATAATTCCCACTGAGCCATCCACACGCGACAGTTCCTCGATCACGATCGCATATTCGACGTAGCCCAGCCCGGCCCCGCCATATTTCTCTGGGAAAATTACGCCGAGCAATCCCATTTCGCCAAGTTTGGGGATAATTTCGGAGGGAAAGTGAGACACCTCGTCCCACTCCATCACGTGCGGCAAAATTTCGCCCTCGGCAAACTCCCGGACGCTGCGCCGCAGTTGCGTTTGTTCTTCAGTTAGCGAAAAATCCACGTCACCCTCGCTGCTTCACTCCATCATTTATAGCACACGGTTCCGATAGCGCACGACTCTGCGATTACCAGCCCGTCGGATGGCCGGCGTTCTGCTGGTCGAGCCATTTCTTCAGTGGCGCGTAATATTCCAAGATCGCGGACGCATCCAGCTCGCGCCCCGCGTCCAATGGCCTCAAGTGCATCGGGCCACGGCTTGCTCTGTCCCATTTCGAGCATCTTCTTCAAGCGCGCGCCGGCCGCCTTGTTTCCGTAAATCGAGCAGCGGTAGAGCGGCCCGGTAAATCCCGCGGCTTTGCAGAGTGCACGGTGGAACTGGTATTGATAAATCGCGGCTAGAAAATAACGCGTGTACGGCACATTCGCCGCCACGTGATATTTCGCGCCGGGATCGAAATCGGCCTCGCTGCGTTCGCTCCGGCGGCACGACGCCCTGATATTTGAGCTTCAATTCCCACCAGGATTTGTTGTAATCCGCCGGCTTGATTTCTCCCGAGAAAACTTTCCAGCGCCACTGATCGATCAAAAGCCCGAAAGGCAGAAATGCCACTTTATCGAGCGCGTGCTTCATCAGGAATGCGATATCGCCGGAATCGCCCGGCACCTTCTCGAGCAATCCAATTTCGTGCAAATAGTCCGGGGTAATCGAAAGCGCGATGGTGTCGCCGACGGCTTCGTGGAATCCGTCATTCGCGCCATTCTGAAAAAGCGGCGGAAGCTGGTTATAAGCGCGCTGATAAAAATTGTGCCCCAGCTCGTGATGAACGGTGGTGAAATCCTCGTCGTTGATCTGGATGCACATCTTCACGCGTAGATCGTCTCGAAAATCGATGCTCCAGGCGCTGGCATGGCAAACCACTTCGCGGTCGCGCGGCCTCACAAACATCGATCGCTTCCAAAAAGTTTCCGGCAGCGGATCAAACCCGAGCGACACGAAGAAGTGCTCGCCGAATTTCACCATTCCTACCGCATCGGTATTTCGCGATTTCAAAATTTCAGTCAGGTCGTAGCCGGAATCTCCCTGGGGCGGCGCGACCAACGGATAAATATTCGTCCAGCCCTGCGCCCACAAATTCCCCAAGAGTTCTGCGGGAATTGGGCCGTCGGCGGGAACAGCGGCGCCGTACTTTTCGTGCAACCGCGTGCGCACGTAAGCGTGTAGCGATTCATAAAGCGGACGCACCTGCTGCCAAAGCCGCTCGACTTCTGCCGCGAATTTATCGGGCGGCATATCGTAGTTCGAGCGCCATTGCGCGCCCATGTCCGCAAATCCCAACTCGCGCGCGCCTTTGTTGCCAAGGACCACCATGCGTTCGTATCGCTCGCGCATTGGCGGCGCAATCGCGTGCCAGCCAATCCACGCACGCTTCAATTCCTCCGGATCGCGGCTCGAGGCCATGAGTTTCTCGAGTTGATCGATGTTCAGGCATTTCGAAGCGTCCGACGCATCCGGGCACCACTTCCCTTTGCCATAATCCGCATGCAACGACGAATCGATCTTCGCCAGCTCCGCCGCTTCCGCAGGATCGCGCGGCGCCGGAATATCCACCGACAGGCGTATCAATTTCAATTTGCGCGTCACATCCTCGGGCAACGTCATTCCGTCAAATCGCCGGGCCTCAGCCGCCAATTTCGCCGTCTCCGATTTCACTGCCAAGTCGGCGTCCGCCGAAATCCGCTGCGTGTCATCGGTAATAAATGTTTGCTGCACCCACGAAGCCCTTCCGGATTTAATCCACAAATCCAGCAGCTTGGTCTCCGCGGCGTCGGTAAACGCGCGCGCTTCATCGACAGTCGGCGCCCCATTCGGCATCGTTCCCGAAGCCGGTTCAGTCCCAATCCAAGCCATCAAGAAAACTCCCGCAAAGAAAATGCCCAAAACCGCACCCGCCCGCAGAAATCCAGAAAACATGAACCCCCCAAGCCCCAATTGAATTCCATCTCTCGTAGCGGTGCGCTTCAGCGCAGCATGTTCACGCGACTTTGCGCTGATCGCCGCCCGCCGCTAATGCGTCAAAACCTCTTCCACTACCTGCAACGCCCGCTCGCACCCCGCCCGATCCACATCACAATGCGTAACCATGCGAATCAAGAATTTCTCGGTAGGATTAGCCAGGATTTTCTTCCTTGCCAGTGCGCCAGAAACTTCCGCCGCGGTTTTTCCCGTTCCAGTCACATCGAAAATCACAATGTTGGTAACCACTTTCTTCGGATCGACCGAAACCCCTCGAATCCGCGAGAGCCCCTCCGCCAAAAAACGCGCATTCTCATGATCGCGCGCCAAAAGTTTCGGCGATTCCTCGAGCGCAATTAATCCAGCCGCCGCCAGCACTCCCGCCTGGCGCATCGCCCCGCCCAGCATCTTGCGCGTCACATGCGCCTTGGCGATCAACTCCCGCGATCCGAACAACATCGAGCCCACCGGCGCCCCGAGCCCCTTCGACAAACAAAACATCACCGAATCAAACTTGCGCGATAATTCCGCCACGCTCTTTCCGGTAGCGACAGCGGCGTTAAAAATCCGCGCCCCGTCCAAATGAATCGGGAGCCCAAGCGAATGTACGTTGTCGCAAATCTCGTCGGCACTCGCCTGCGGATGGACGGTCCCGCCAGCCATATTGTGCGTATTCTCGAGCCACACCAAGCCAGTCTGCGAAAAAAGGTAATTCTTAGGCCGGATCAGACTCTTGACCAACTCCCACGAAAGAATTCCATCCGGCGCAAGCACCGTGCGCGGGAAACATCCCGCCAAAGCCGACATCGAAGCCAATTCATACTGATTCGTATGCGCGCGCGCCTCGCAAATTATCTCAGTTCCAGCCGCAGCCCAGCCCTTGATAGCCAGCAAATTCCCCATCGAGCCACTCGGCACAAAAAGCGCAGCCTCGCGTCCGAAAATCTCAGCAGCCCGCGACTGCAATCGGTTCATGGTCGGATCTTCGCCGTAAACATCATCTCCAACCTCAGCCTCAGCCATGGCCCGCCGCATAGCAGCCGTAGGCCGAGTAACCGTATCAGAGCGCAAATCGACCGCCAAGTGTAGGGGAGGGCCTTCAGCCCCTCCCGCCGTTCGGCCCATTTTTTCGGTAGCGCTCAAACGGCCTCCATCAATTCAACAAGCACGTCATTCGAAACCGTCAATCGATCCGGCGCCAATCGCAATCGCCCACTGTCCACGATGACCAACCCATCCCGCCGCATCTCCTCAATCCGCGAAAGAAGCGCAGTCTCCCGCGCTCCAGCGAACACCCGCAAATCAATTCCCTCCATCTGCCGCAACCCAAGAAAAATTTGTTCCTCCAAAGCCTCGCGGTCACCCACTGTCGATTCCTGCTCGGTAGGCAACACACCAAGCCCGATGGAAGTCACATAAGCCGCAGGATCATGTGCATTCGCCCAGCGTCGCAGCCCATTAAACGAATGCGCCCCAGCCCCCAATCCCAAATAAGGCTCACGCCGCCAATATTTCAAATTGTGCCGCGAACGAAATCCCGGCCGTCCCCAATTCGAGATTTCATAATGCTCGAATCCAGCGTCTGCCAACCAGCCACAAGCCAGTTCGTAAGAATCAGCCATCGCGTCATCGCTAGGCAATTCGCCGGCAGAATACCGTCCACCGCCGGCAATCGCTTCACGCCCGAGCCGGCTGCCCTCATCAATCTCCATCATGTAAATCGAAATGTGTTCTGGCCCAAGGCGCAGAAGACTTTCCACCGAATCCCGCCAGGAATCCGCCGTCTGATGCGGTAGGCCGGCAATCAAATCCAAAGTCAAATTCCGGAATCCCGCGGCACGCAAAGTGAAAACCGCCGTCGCGATATCCGCGCGCCGGTGCATGCGCCCAGCCGCCTGCAACTCCACATCATTGAAAGACTGCGCGCCCAAGCTGACGCGATTAAATCCCGCCGCCAGCCAAGCCTCTGCTTTTTCCCGCGTGATCGTTTCGGGATCAGCCTCAAGCGTGATCTCTTCAAACCGGCAATCAAACTTCGCCCGCGCCGCGTCCAAAATCCGCGCCAAATTTTCCGGCGCCAGCAAACTCGGCGTGCCTCCGCCGAAATAAGCAGTATCGAAAGCCGGCCAAACATCGCCGCGCGCACGAATTTCAATCTCGCGACAAACCGCCCGCGCATAAGGCTCGTAAAGCTGCGAGGAAAAAACGCCGGTATGGAAATTGCAGTAGGTGCACTTCGTCTGGCAGAAAGGAACCTGAATATAAAGCCCGCTAGTCATCTGGAAAGAGGTTATCACCGCGCCCAAACGCCGACAATCGCCCTAATCCGCAACAATCTTCACCCGCACATCACGATGCCGCGGCCCATCAAACTCGCAAAAGAAAATGGCCTGCCAGCGGCCCAGCCCCAAGCGCCCATGCTCGATAAATACCGACTGCGACGATCCCACCAGCGCCGTCTTGATGTGCGAATCAGAATTCCCTTCCGCATGCCGGTAATCACCCTTATGCGGAATCAAGCGGTCGAGCGCGACTTCCATATCGCGCGCCACGTCCGGATCATAGCCCTCGTTGATGATCACCCCGGCCGTGGTGTGCGGAACATAGATGTGACAAACGCCCGCGGTACATCCGGATTCCGCGACGAGCGTCTGCACCTCAGAAGTAATGTTGATAAGCTCCGTGCGCCGCGAAGATCGCAACGCCAACGTGGCGACGCCGTGCGAATCCCGCCGCGCATTTGTTCCTGAGGAAGCCATCTTTTGATTGGTTCGGGTGAGTCCGGCGCGTCAATCGGACAATGCCGCTGCCGAAGTCGCGCCATAAAAACTGAACCAGGGTTTCGCGGCTCCCAGGCGGTCATTCACATTCTTAATATTCTTCACGCCTTCGTTCGAGAGCCAATCCTCGAGCGCCTTCAGTCCCTGCTTGGCGTAAATGGGCATGCCGTCCTTCCAGGTAGCCCGCCCGCAAAGCACCCCAGAAAAATTCGTACCCGCCTCTGCAGCCAAGTCCAAAGTTTCCGAAAAGACTTCATTGCTGACGCCCGCGGACAAATAAATGAACGGCTTTTTCGCGGCGGCAGCAGCCTGGCGGAAATAATCCTTGGCCTGATCGCGTGAGTACGCGGATTCGCCCTTGCACGCGCGCGTCCCCGCCACAAACGCCATATTCACCGGCACTTCCACTTTCAAAACATCCACGCCATACTGCGGCTTCGAAAATTCCGCCATACTCTTGGCCACAATCTCGGGCTTCTTCTTCGCAAACTCGATTCCCTTCTCGTCGCCTTTCTCTTCATAGCCGACAAATTCGAGAAAGAACGGGACGTCTGACGCGATGCATTCCGCGCCGATGCGCTCGACCCACGCATGTTTCGTTTCGTTGATCTCAGAAGAATCGAATGGTGTGTAATAAAGCAGAATCTTGATGCAATCCGCCCCGGCCGCGACCAAACGCCGCACCGACCAATGATCCAGCAAATCCGGCAGACGCCCCGGCCGAGTATTGTCGTAGCCAGAATTTTCATAAGCCAGCAGCAGGCCGACGTTCTTGGCGCGCTCCTTCGCGGCTTTCAATCCATATTCCGGATCCAGCAAGATCGCGCTCGCGTAGGGCGTGAGAATGCGCGTAACCGCTTCCTTAAATTCCGACATCATCTCCGGCGTAACCGCGGATTTATCGATGCCCTTATCTTTCGAAATCGCGCTCTTCAAAGAGCCGCGCTGGTCCATCGCCGCCGCAGCAATCACTCCGCGCTCGTTCGACACCGCCTTCATGCCCTTCTGTTTCCCCGGCGTAACCTTCATAAGCTCACCTCGCAATTTAAAAAACGCACATAGAATCGCAGCATTTTACCACGGCTCCGCGTACCGCAGGCGCCTCTGCCGGCGCTTTTCGACCGAGAATCCTCTTTCGAGGTGCCAGCCGGAATTTTAACTTTTCCGTACGGACGCCAGCTTGCTCTGCCCGCGCCTGAGGCGCGTGCAAAAAAGTGGGTTAATTAGGCCTGCATAAACCCTACGAATCGCGATCGTCGATTCGGCGCCCTATTTTGCGGTTGGATGTACTTTCGTTCGCAAAGAGCCGGCAGAGACGCCGGCGGTACGCGGATTGTCCAGCTTCGCGCCCACGGTGGAATTCCAATCAGAGCGAAACCACGCAGTGTTGCGCCGGCGATTCCCCAGCCAGCTTCGCCAGTTCATCCAACAAGCCCGCTCCAGCCGAAGCTAGGAACGGCAAAAAACAGAGCGCCCGTTCTTGCGGCGCACGCTGCGGGAAAAGCGTCTCCAAGAGAATTCGCTCGTGCTTCTCGAGTACGCCAGTCCGAAATCCTTCCGCCGCGCCAACCTTCCGCCGCAATTTCGAAAACTGATAAATCATCTTGCGTTCAGCGGTGCTCAGCGCTCCCAACAAAGTCTTATCCAATTTCCCCAGAGGCTTCTCGAATTTCTTGAGCATGCGCTGCAACGCTTTTTCATCTGCGTCAAATCGCTTCGCCAGCCCACGGGGCAGCGAGCCTGCCGCGAGCAAGGCCCGCACGGTCTGCCTTCCGCGAAAAACGTCCTCAAGCGTTAATCCATATTTTTTGATCAGATGCGCCACGTGCGGCTCAATCAGGGTAAAGCCAGCTCGCGGCAATATCGCGGGCATCGGCGCTCCAAGCTTGCGATACACCACTTCCACCTGCGCCATGTAGGCCACTTCCGCCGGCCCGCCGACATAAGCCGCCGTCGGCAGCAAGGAATCCTGCACGATCGCCCGCAGCAAGACGTTCGGCGAAAAAATCTCAGGCGTCTTCTCGATCAACGCGAGAATTTCACTAGTGGCAAATGTCTTCCCGCCCTTAACCCCCACTACGAATTTCCCGCCGCGCATGCGCACCGGCTCGCGGCGTCCATCCACATTCATAAAAAGCAGCGTAGTCTCGGCAGTAACTTTCACTTGCGAGTGAAAGCCGGCCTTGTCGAGCGCCTTGCCGCGCGCCAACAACTCATCACGCAGGCTTTCCGCATTTTCAATGGCACGGTGAAAAATCGGCGCTGCAATGCGATGCAAACTGCGGTCGAGAGGATCGAGCAAAATCATCCCGCGCCCGGCTAGCAACCGCGCGAGCAACTTCCCAAAGGCTGATCCGAATGTTTCGCCGGTCGCGTACGATTCCCGCAGCGCTCGCTCTACTTCCGCCGCAAACGGGCCGGCCAAACTCCGTGCCGCCGAATCGACCACGCCGGAAATCTCGGTGCCAAATTTGATTGTCCCGACCTGCTGCCCCGCACTTTCTTCCGCCGACGCAATGGTGAATTTCTCAGTGGCGTTCTTGGTCAACCAAAAGCACTGATTCACTTCGGCGAGATCGTGGTCTTCCGTAGCCAGCCAAAATACCGGCACGGCATCGATCCCGCGCCCCGTCAAATTTTCAGCCCAGCGAATCGCGGTCAGCGCCTTGTAAAAGCTATAGGCTGGCCCACCGAAAAGACCGACCTGCTGCCCGGTAACAATCGCCACAGCGCCCCTGGCCAGGCGATCGAGATTCCGTTCCGTAGCCGCATCGGCTCCAAAAGCGCGATTTTGGTCGCGCAAAACTTCCACCACTGCCCGCCGCGAAGCCAAAGGCAAATCCACTGCCCGCGCGGCGGCCAAAACGCCGGCTTCATCGGGCGTGTGCGCGTAGAACGGCTTCACACGGGAGAAATCTTCCAAATAAGCAGCAAATAATTTAGTGGTATGAGGCAGCGAGGCGAGCCGAAGACAGTGAGACTCCATGAAGGAATGGATGATACACAGCGGAAAAGGACGCAGCAATCGGACGTCACGCGCAGTCGCAGTTGTCGTCGAAGCGGTTTTCGGACGGCGCGCTTCAGCGCGGCACAGCCGAACTCGCGCCACAACCGCACCCGCCCAGAGGCAACCGCAGATTCAGACCGCACATCGCGTCAATCTCCGCTTGCCAGCGTCGTCCAAAGGCAGCAATGGCCCCCGCACCGGCCCGCCAAAGTAACCGAGCCGATCGAGCGCATACTTCAAGCCCGAGATTCCGTATTTCGCGCCCAAGATCGCCGAAGGCGCGGCCAACAATTTCTGCAATTCCTGCGCACGCGCGAGATCGCCGGCCTGCGCAGAATCGTAAATCTCGCAGCAAAGCTCCGGGAAACGCACAGCCAAGCGCCAGAATCGCTCCGCAAGCGCCCTTTCGCCAGCGAAGCCTCGAGCGTGGAGGCCGATCCCACCAGCAGACGAAAACGCTCCGGCGCCACAGCCAATATTTCTGCGACCCGCTCGACGCTTCCCGAACTGTCCTTCATCCCCACGATATTTTCGTGATGGGCCACGCGCGCCACCAGCGGCGCCTCAATCGTATAGCCGGTAAACACCGGCACCGAATACAGCAAAATCGGAATCCGCGCCGCGTCCGCCACGCGCAAAAAGTGCGTAGCCTCAGCCTCGATACTCATGGCCGGCTTGTAATAATTCGGCGTCCGCACCAAAGCAAAATCAAACCCGAGAGACGCCGCCCGGTTCGTATGCTCGATCGTCTCCGGTGTAGATTCCGCGCCCGGTCCCGGCAATCAAAATCTTGCCAGCCGCAGCTTTTTCCCTGGCGACTTCCCAGATCCGGTAAATCTCCGTCCAACGCAAAAGCACCGACTCGCCGGTAGATCCATTCAACAAAAATCCGCCAAGCCGGGTAGCACCATACCGCGCCAGATTTTCAGTGAAGCGCGCAAAATCAACGCCCCCGTTAGAATCAAAAGGCGTAGTAACCGGCGGAAATATTCCAGAAAGTTTCATAGGTCGTGGTGTCGCTTGCCGTGGGTCGTAGGAGCGGGCCTTCACGCCGCCTTTCGGCCCTCGTCCTTTTCAGTCTTTCGCTCTCATTTTTCTGTTGCGCTCAATTCAGCGATTTAATCTTCTGTAACCTAATCCGCGCCAGCAGGCGAACTCGCAGTCTGTCTTCTCCAACACCGCCGCATCCCGATGCAATTCCTGCAAAGAAGCCACCTCAATCGGCTGCTGCGCAATCGCCAGAATCCCCCGCGCCGCGGCCACCGCCGCCGAAAGCGTAGTGATGCAAGGCACGTTGTAACGAATCGCCGCCCGCCGAATCGATTTCTCATCATAAAAAGATTCCCGGCCGAGCGGCGTATTGATGACCAAATCCACTTTGCCAGTTTTCACCAGATCCACGATATTCGGCCGGCCCTCATTCACCTTGTAAACCGTCTCGACAGCAATCCCAGCAGCAGTCAAAGCCGCCGCAGTTCCGCGAGTCGCGAGAATCTTCAATCCCGCACGCGTCAAATCCTGCGCCAGGCTAGCCACGTGCCGCTTATCGCGATCGTTCACGCTGATGAAAACCACGCCCTCGCGCGGCAAGCGCTGCCCAGCCGCCAACTGCGCCTTGGCAAACGCTACTCCGTAGCTGCCGGAAATCCCCATCACCTCGCCGGTCGAACGCATCTCCGGCCCCAAAATCGTATCCACGCCGCGAAACTTGTTAAACGGAAACACCGGCGACTTCACCGCATAAAATCCGCGCACGCTCAATTCATCCACGCCATTCGAATGAGAAATCGGCAATTTCATGTCGCGCAACTTGCGTCCCATCATCAAGCGCGCCGCCACTTTCGCCAAAGGCACGCCGGTCGCCTTGCTCACATAAGGAATCGTCCGCGAAGCCCGTGGATTCACTTCGAGCACGTAAACCACATCGCGCTGAATGGCATATTGCACGTTCATCACGCCGACCACATTCAAAGCCCGCGCCAATTTCGCAGTGTAATCGCGAATGCGATTCTTCACCGAATCCGAAAGCGAAACCGCCGGCATCACGCACGAAGAATCGCCGGAATGAATTCCGGCTTCCTCGATGTGCTCCATAATTCCCGCGATCACCACATCAGTCCCGTCGGCCAGCGCGTCCACGTCCACTTCAATCGCGTCCTCAAGAAACTGATCGATCAAAATCGGACGCAAAGTCCCGCCAGTAGCCAGCAAAGCCGCCTGCGCCACATATTCTTCGACAGTTTTCAAGTCGTAAGCAATCACCATCGCGCGGCCACCAAGCACATAGCTCGGCCGCACCAGCACCGGCAATCCAATTTCCTCCGCCACCTGACGAGCCTCCGCAGGCGCCAGCGCCGTCCCGGCCCGCGGCTGCGGAATTATCAATTCCTCGAGCAATTTCCCAAATCGCCGGCGGTCTTCGGCCAAGTCGATCGATTCAGGTGCAGTGCCAATAATCGGCGCGCCATTTTTCTTGAGCTCGAGCGCCAAATTCAAAGGAGTCTGCCCGCCAAATTGCACGATCACGCCCGTAGGCTTCTCCCGCTCAATCACCGCCAGCACATCTTCGAGAGTCAGCGGCTCAAAATACAAGCGATCCGAAGTGTCGTAATCGGTCGAAACGGTCTCGGGATTGCAATTAATCATCACCGTTTCGTATCCATCTTCTTTCAAAGCAAACGACGCGTGGCAGCAGCAATAATCAAACTCAATACCCTGCCCAATGCGATTCGGCCCGCTGCCCAAAATGATCACTTTCGGCCGGTCAACAGCGTCAGCTTCATCCTCTTCCTCGTAAGTCGAGTAGAGATATGGCGTGAAGGATTCGAATTCCGCCGCGCAAGTATCCACGCGCTTGAAAACCGGCCGCACGCCCATGCGCAAACGTTTCTCGCGTACCGCCTCCGCCGAAGTTTTCCAATGCTGCGCCAACATGTCGTCGCTCGCGCCCGATCGTTTCGCCTCGAGCATCAAATCCGGCGTCACCGCATCAAATTTCACCGCCGCCAGCCGCCCGTCGAGCTTGGCCATGTCCTCGAGATAACGCAAAAACCACGGATCGATCTTCGTGAGCGAATGAATCTCTTCCACCGACATGCCGCGTTCGAAAGCCTCAAACAACCAATGCATCCGTTCCGGCCGCGGCACAGCCAATTGCTCGCGCAACAACGCCACGGAAACTTCCGCCGGCGCGCGCCACGGCGTATGCGGCTCGAGCGAGCGAATCCCCTTACTCAAAGCCTCCGCAAACGTCCGCCCAATAGCCATCACCTCGCCGACGGACTTCATCTGTGTCGTGAGCGTCGAGTCCGATCCCGGAAACTTTTCGAATTGCCACTTCGGAATTTTCACCACCACATAGTCAATCGACGGCTCAAACGAGCAAGGCGTCTTGCGCGTGATGTCGTTGGGAATTTCGTCGAGGGTCATCCCGAGTGCCAGCTTCGCGGCAATTTTGGCAATCGGAAATCCGGTGGCCTTCGAAGCCAGCGCCGAGCTACGCGACACGCGCGGATTCATCTCGATCACCGTCATGCGCCCGGTTCCCGGCTCGATCGCAAACTGAATATTAGATCCGCCCGTCTCGACGCCCACTTCGCGAATAATCGCCGCCGCGGCATCCCGCATCCGCTGATATTCCTTGTCCGTCAGCGTCTGCGCCGGCGCAACGGTAATCGAATCGCCCGTATGCACGCCCATCGGATCGAAATTCTCAATCGAGCAGATCACCACAAAATTATCGCGGCAATCGCGCATCACTTCGAGTTCAAACTCTTTCCAACCAAGCACCGATTCTTCCACCAGCGCCTCATGCACCGGGCTAGCGTCCAGCGCCCGCGCAATCGCCTCAATAAATTCCTCGTGGTTATAAGCGATCGATCCGCCCGTCCCACCCAAAGTGAAGGAAGGTCGGATCACCACCGGATAACCCATCTCATCCGCAAGTTTGATCGCCTCGTCGACATCATTCACCACGGACGACTCCGGCACTTCCAGCCCAATCTTCCGGCACACATCCTTGAACAACAACCGATCCTCAGCAATCTTGATCGCCGAAAGCGAAGCTCCAATCAATTTCACGCCGTACGTGGCAAGAATCCCAGCCTCCGCCAACTCCACAGCCAAATTCAATCCAGTCTGGCCGCCGACAGTAGGCAAAAGCGCGTCAGGCCGCTCGCGCGAAATAATCGCCTCAAGATATTCCTTCGACAGCGGCTCGATGTAAGTCCGGTCCGCAATTTCCGGATCGGTCATGATCGTCGCCGGATTCGAATTCACCAACACCACTTCGTAACCCTCAGAGCGGAGCGCCTTGCAAGCCTGCGTCCCCGAATAATCAAACTCGCAAGCCTGCCCGATCACAATCGGCCCCGAGCCGATGATCAAAATCTTCTTGATGTCCGTTCGTTTCGGCATTCTTATCGCTGTCCTAGCAGATGCATTCCCCTGAGCTCGCCCCCTCTCGCCCAACCAAGGCGAAAACGGCGTCATCCCGAACCCGCTTTAGGGGTGAGGGATCTGCTCTTTCTTTCTTTCTTTTGCTCTTTCTTTAGCTTTTTCTTACCTCATTCTCATTCACGATCGTTATCTAGCGCGCGAAAACCAAAAGCCGTCATCCCGAACCCGCCTTTCAGGGTGAGGGATCCGTTCTTTCCTTCTTGCTTCCAGGCCATTCCTCTGCCAAATCAGCCCAAGTCGGATTTTTCTTCAAAATAAGCGCCACTTTCTTTTTCCGATGCCTTCATCATCCCGACAAATTCATCAAACAAATAGCGCGCATCGTGTGGCCCGGGCGAGGCCTCCGGGTGATACTGCACGCTGAATAGCGGCAACGAGCGATGCCGCATCCCTTCATTCGTATGATCATTCAAATTCACGTGCGTAATCTCGACATCACTCGAAGGCAACGACTCCGGATCCACGCAAAATCCATGATTCTGCGCGGTAATCTCCACCTTTTCCGTCAATAAATTCTTCACCGGATGATTCGATCCATGATGCCCAAATTTCAATTTAAAAGTCCGCCCGCCGAGCGCCAATCCACACAGCTGATGCCCCAGGCAAATCCCAAAAATCGGCACGCGCCCGAGCAATTTGCGAATATTCTCGATCGCATAGTTAATCGGCTCAGGATCGCCAGGCCCATTCGAAAGAAAAACTCCATTCGGTTTCAGCGCCAGCACATCCTCAGCCGAAGTCCGCGCGGGCACGACGGTCACATCGCAGTGATGATCCACCAGCAGCCGCAAAATATTCTGCTTGATCCCGTAATCGTAAGCGACCACGCGGTGTCGTTTCCTGCCGTTTGATTTCACCGGCGTGGCGTGGTGCTCAAAATCCACCGAGCCTTTGGCCCATTCGTAAGACTTGCCGCAAGTCACGCGCCCAGCCAATTCCTGCCCCGCCATCGTCGGCAGCGCGCGCGCCTCAGCCACAAGCTCCTCAGCGCTCGCACCGTCGGTAGAAATCATCCCGCGCAACGCCCCCGCCTGCCGCAAATGCCGCACCAGCGCCCGCGTATCCAAATCCCAAATCACCGGCACTCCATGCCGCTCGAGATACTGCTGCGCCGTCTCGCTAGCCCGCCAATTCGAAGCCAGCGTGGAAAATTCGCGAACGATCAAGCCTTCGATATAAGGCTTCGCCGATTCTTCATCCTCGGCATTCGTCCCAACATTTCCAATATGGGGATAAGTCAGGCAGACCGCCTGACCGGAATAACTCGGGTCGGTAAAAACTTCCTGATAGCCGGTGAGAGAAGTATTAAAAACAATTTCGCCGCCACGACGGGAGCGTGCCCCCGCCGCGCGGCCCTTAAAAACTCGCCCGTCCTCGAGCGCGAGCGTGGCGCGTAATTCGTGCGTCGACGTCAGCTTGTTCTCCTCGCAAATTCATTTCGAGCCGGCCTCGACCGTTCCAATCGATCCGAAGTGGTCCACCGGCCAGTACGCAAACACCGCTTTGCCATAAATAAAATCCCGCGACACCGCGCCAAACATCCGCGAATCATTCGAACTGTCGCGATGATCGCCCATCACAAAATAACTTCCGCCGGGAATCTGCAGCGGCCCATAACTCGATCCATCAAAAAAGCTGGGCGGCACATACGATTCCGTAAATTCCCGCCCATCGATCACTAAATGCCCGCGCCGCAACTCAATCGTCTCGCCCGGTAAACCCACCACGCGCTTGATAAACGATTTCGAGCGGTCGAGAGGATACCAGAAAACGACGACATCGCCGCGCTCGATCGGCTCAAAGCGATAAACAAATTTGTTGATGAAAATTCGTTCCTGATCCGAAAGCAGCGGTGCCATGCTCGTGCCCTCCACCTTCACCGGCTGGTAGAGAAACACAATAATGATCAGCGCCAAACTCATGCGCCACGGCAAGATCGCGCACCCATCCGCGCAACTCATGCGGAAAAGAAGGCTGTTGCTCGAGCGGAGAATGCGGTTCCGGGACTTTCGGCGCTTCCAAAGCGGGCTGCGGTTCCAGAGAGGAGGTCGAAACCGCGCTGTCGTTCGTTTCTTCGCTCATTCCGAAGCTCTCGTCTTTATATCACGCTCGGGCCGCCCGCGCCATAGCCCGAAGCCGGCAAAATCCATGGCTCTGCAAGTATTTAGACGCCGCGAGCGCCCCCGGGGATTGCCGATTCCAAATTACTGCTACGCACGCACAACTATTCTCCCAGCGCGTAACGCAAAATCGAAATCGCGGAAATCACGGCCGTCTCGGTGCGCAGAATTCCTTCGCCCAGCGACGTCTCGAAATAACCCGCTCGGCGCGCCGCAGCAATCTCTCGCGTCCGTCCAGCCACCCTCCGGCCCAATCGACACCGAAATCGATTTGCTTAAACAGCCCATCTGTACGCTGCGCACCGGCCGCGCATCCTGCCGCTCGGAAAAAAGAAACTGGCAGCCGGCCCGCGAATTCACAAACGCTTTCTCTGCCGGCAATACCGCCGATAGGACCGGCGGCTTCAACTGCCGGGACTGCTGCGCCGATTCACGCAAGATCTTTTCCCAGCGCTCCGCCCGCTTCGCCGCCGCCGAAATCAGTTTCTTCTCGCTGCGCGCCGCGGCCAGCGGAATAATCTGCGACACGCCCAGCTCAGTAGCCTTTTCCAGGCACCATTCAAAACGGTCAAACTTAATCAAAGAAATCAGCAACTCCACTTTTAGCGCAGGCGCCTTCTGCTCGATCGGTTCGATCAGCGAAAATTCAATCGATCCGCCATTTCGCGGCGACGAGCCAACAGCCTCCACTTTGCCGAGCCACACGCTCTCGCCGTCGCTCAATTCGTAAAGCTGCCCCGGTTCGGCCCGCAATACGCGCCCAAGATGTTCCGCGTCCTCTCCGTGAAGCACCGCGGAATCGTGCTGGAATTCCTCCACAAAAAATCGTCTTCGCATCTACTAACCATCCTCCTGTGAAACTCCGCTCTTCGCTCGAGTTATCTCTTACCCGGCAAATCATGAAATGCACTCATGAAGCCCGCCGCGGCGAGCGCCACATTTCTTGGGTGGGAGCCCCCGCATTTATGCGGGGGAGGAGCGCTTCAGCGCTCCGGAAAATAGCCATCCTCGATCGATGCGCTTTAGCGCTGGGCACCTGTCTGCCTTAAAGCCCAACGTGCCATCCGACGTCACCGAGCCTCAAGCCTGCCCACCTGCCCGGATACATGAAACCACTAAATGTGAAATCGCCTCGAAAATCCGTCAAAAAACGCGGCGCTCTTAGCCGAAGATGTCTTTCACTTTGTCAAAGAAGCTGGTGCTGCGTTCGGCGGGCTTGTTCTCCGATTTCAAAACCTGTCCCAACTGTTCCACGATGCGTTTCTGATCGCGCGTCAGCTTCGCCGGAATATCCACACGCACGTTGATGTACAAATCGCCCTTGCCGCCATGCGGATTCGGCAGCCCCTTGCCCTTCTTGCGGAAAATCTGTCCCGACTGCGTGCCTTCGGGAATTTCCAGCTCTTCTTCAACCGTCAAGGTTGGCACTTTAATTTTCGCGCCCAGCGCCGCCTGCGCGAACGTAATCGGAATCGTGCAGAAAAGATCCGCATTGCGCCGCTCAAAGTAAGGATGCTCTTTGATCTCAAAGAAGATGTACAGGTCGCCGGTAGCGCCGCCGTTGGTGCCAGGCTCGCCTTCGCCCGCCAATCGCAAACGCGTCTCGGAATCAACGCCGGCCGGAACCGCAACCTCGAGAATTTTCTCGCGCTCGATTCTTCCCTGCCCGCGGCATTGCGTGCACGCCTCGCGAATCGTCTGCCCCGCGCCCTGGCAAGCCGGGCAAGTCCGCGAAATCGAGAAAAATCCCTGCTGATAATGAAGCTGTCCGCGCCCCGCGCAAGTCTGACAGGCCGCCATCCCGCTACCCGGCTTCGCGCCGGTTCCGTTGCAACCTGCGCAATTTTCGTGCCGGAAAACTTTCACCTTGGTGCGGACGCCAGTCGCCGCTTCTTCAAAGGTCAAAGATAGATCGTAGCGAAGATCCGCCCCGCGCTGTCCGCGACGCGCTCGCCCGCCGCCCTGCCGGCCGCGTCCGCCGCCCAGAATGTCGCCCATTCCAAATAGATCGCCGAAAATATCTTGAAAATCTTCAAAGATCGTCGCGTTGAATCCGCCGTCACCGCCACTTTGCTGCACACCAGCATGTCCGTAGCGATCGTAGAGCGCCGCGCTTCTGCGCGTCCGAGAGAACGCTGTAAGCTTCCGTGGCCTGGCGAAATTGATCCTCGGCTTCGTGCTTCTTGTCCGGATTGCGGTCCGGATGCCATTTCATCGCGGCTTTGCGGTACGCCGACTTGATCTGATCCGCGCTGGCGTTCCGTTCGAGCCCCAGCGTTTCGTAATAATCGCGCTTATTCTGAGTCGCCATTATTTTTTCGAGAATCTCCGCGAAACTGGATTGTTGCCACACATCTCAAGCATCGGCCGCCACCGCGCCGCTTCTTGAGTTCAATTCGCCATTCGCGATTTGCTGCGCCGGAGTTGAGGTCACGCGCACCATCGCCGGCCGCAAAACTTTTCCGTGGAAGATGTATCCGGTCTGCATCACGCCGACTACGGTGCCATCGGGATAATCCGAAGTCTCCACCCGCTCAACCGCATGGTGCAGATTCGGATCAAACGGTTTCCCCTCCGCGTCGATCTGCTCTAGGCCCTTCTTGTTCAAGACGTTCTCAAATTGCCGGTAAATCAGCTCAAAACCCTTGCGGTAATTCTCATAGCCCGCATCGCCATGAACCGCGAGCGCCCGCTCGAAACCATCCAACACCGGCAGCAGCGTTTCGATCAGCGCCTCAATTCCGCGGTGATGTTCGTGCTGCCGCTCCCGCTCGATGCGCTTGCGGTAATTCTCAAAATCCGCCTGCCGCCGCACCAGCGTGTCGGTCAATTCGTTTTTCTCTTCGAGCAATTTTGTCACTTGCTCGACGAGCGCTGCCGCATCGCGGGTGATCGGCAGCTTTTCGTCGCCGCCGCCCGAAATTGGCACGACATTATCGGGCGCCGATTCATCCCTCGATCCCGGACTGTGTGGTTTCGCCATGTTTAACTTCCCTTTTCGCCTTCGCTGAAAAAATCCGCCATGAATGCCACCGCCGTGATCACTCGCTCGTAGTGCATGCGAATGGGTCCGAGAATTCCGACGGTGCCCTGCGACTGCTCGTCATGCGCGTACGGCGCAGTGACCAGCGCCAACTGGCTGCCAGCCGGCGCGATTCCCTTCAATCCAAATTCCACGTGCACGGGCTCGGGCGCTTCAATGAAGCCCGTCAACAATGAGATGAGCCGGCCGCGCTCCTCGATAGTCGAAAGCAGTTCGCGCAACTGTTCCTGGCTCGAAAATTCAGATGATGTCACCAGCCGCGCGGTTCCTTCAATGTAGACGTTTCGCGAAGTTTCGTCGCCCAGTATCTTCGGGTCGCAGAGCATCAAGGCATCCGCAGCCAAGCGATCGTATCGTTCGCGTTCCGTCGTCACCTGCGCCTGCAAGTCCGCGCGAATCGCGTCCAGCGTCCACCCGGAATAATGGCTATTCAAAAATTCCGCGATGCGATCCAGATCTTCCTGCTTCAATGCCCGCTCGGTCTGAATCAATTTGTCGCGCGTAAGCCCGCCCGGGCCGATCAACACCACCAACACGCGTCCATCAGGAATCAGCAAAAATCGCAAATGCTGCACCACGGTGCGAGCCAAGGGCGGTGAAATAATAATTCCGAGACCACGCGAGACATCCGAAAGAATCTTGCTCGCGCGCTCCATCACCGCTTCCGGCGTCGAAGCGGTCGCCAGTTCGCGCCGGATCCATTCCAAGTCCTGCGGCCGAGCGGTAGCCTGCGCCGTCACTTCCTCCACAAAATAACGATAAGCCGCGGCGGTAGGAACGCGCCCCGCCGAAGTATGCGGCTGATACAAAAAGCCTTCTTCCTCAAGATCAGCCATCACGTTGCGCACGGTCGCCGAGCTCAGCGGCTCAGGATGCCGCCGCGCAATACTCCGCGAAGACACCGGCTCGCCGGTCTCAATGTAAATGCGCACCACGTCGCTCAAAACCTCGCGATGCCGTTTCTGTTGCAGCGATGACGTATTCATTCCCCCAGCCAATTCGTGTTTTCCGCGCTGCGCCGTTCGAAAGACGGCGTCCGCCACCTGCAAGCAATTCTAATCAGCCGCTCCGAATCGAGCAAGACCTCGCAGCGAGCAACGTTCGCGTCACAACACGCCAAATTTCAAATCGAAAAGGAAAATTGCCGCAGCCGAACATCGGCCGCCACAAGAATTATTCTTTAGCCGTAGTTTTCACTACCTTGCGAGGACTTCGAAATCTGCCGCGCCTGCGACAATCGGTAGCACAGCCACTCCTGGCCGTGTCTCGCCCCAAAACAATGCTAACCACAAAGCCAATAATAACAAATTATCAAAAATTACTCAAACCACCGCGCCCGCGACTCAACCCAACCGCCGTCACTTCGTACTCGCCGCCTCCGTCTGCTCCAACATCTCCCCCGTCTTCACCCAACCAGCTCCGGGGTCATACTCCTTCAAAGCCTTCCCAACAATTTCAGTCTTAGCCCCGAGATCCTTCTGATAAACCACGCCATCCTCCCCCACGATAAAAGTCATCACTCCCGACGATCGATACTCCGCCGGATAAGCCACAAACGCGAATCCGCCCGTCATCTTCCCGCCGACCAGATAGCTTTTCGCACCGCCCGCCGCGTCCTTGCCCTGCCGCGCTAGGATGTGGAACAAATACCCGCGATAAGGCGTCGGCGGCCCCGCCTCTCCCTTGGCATAGCCCTCCGCCACTGCCGCCGCAACTAACGGCCCAATCGGACTCTGCGGCTCGCCCGCGGCGGCCTTCCAATATAATCCGTCGTGCTGATCCGCATCGCTGAAAATCTTCTGCGCATACTCGTTATGCTGCGAAGAATAGTATTCCTTCTGCGCGGCCACTAATTCCTGACAAATGCGAATCGCCGAAATCTCGTTTCGTCCCACGCGCCGGTACACAATTTCCTTCTTCCCAGCGTCCGTGTCGAAATACCAGCTCTTGCCTTTGTGCATCAACGGAATCGGCGTCGGCCAATTCTCCGCGCCAATATAAAGCGTAGTCATCCCATCCGGCTCTTTCACCAGACGGTGCATCTCCTCGTATTTCTGCGCGAAATTCGCCCGGCTGTGCGCGTCCTCCACGTCGTCACCGGAAGAAACAATCTCCTTCCCGTCCGGCCCGAGAATCTCGAGCATCGCCTTCTCATCGTTACTCTGCGCCGCCGCAGCCAACGCTTTGCTGGCATCCTCTGCAGACGCAAAAGTCTTTTGTCCCGCCTGCTGTGCCAACGACCGCGTGGCGGAGAATCCCATCAAGAGAATTGCGCCCACCGCGAATTTAGAGATATTGCCCCACTGAAATCTGCCGGTATTCCATTTCATCCGCTGCATCTTTCATCTCCCCATTTCGAAATCAAAATACGGCCCGGGAAAATAAAGCGGCCGGAATTAATGCCGGCCGCCGCCACCGTGCGCCCCGCCTCCGCCACCACCATGGAATCCGCCTCCGCCCATGCTGGCGCTGCCGCGTGAAGAATAGCTGCGCGTCTGCCCGCCACGATCGTATCCACCGAACGCTCCCGACCGCGTGCCAGTCTGCCCGTGCGGCTCGGCGTAACCTCGCGCCGCTTGCCTATCTCCGCCGAAAGGACGCACCTCGCCGCGCGTAACTTCACCGGGCCTCGCTTCACCAGGCCTCGCCTCCCCCGGCCGCACTTCACCCGGCCTCACCGCCCCCGGCCGCGCGCCCACAACGCCGCGCGCCACGCCGCCGCGGTAGTAAGCATTCCGGTTGTAAAACACCGTGCTGTGCGAGATATATCGACTGTTGTTATAGATCGTGTAGTGGTTGTGCCAGTCGAATCCCCAATGGCCCCAACCCCATCCGTAACCGCCGTAAAATCCAATTCCGAATCCCACTCCAAATGAGAGGAAAGGTCCGTCCCACCAAATTCCCGGATACGGATACCATCCTGGCCAAGCCACAATGGGATATCCATAAATCAACCAGGGATCGTAAGCCGGCACGTAAACCACCTCAGGATTCGCCGGCGCAATCTGAATCGTCGAATCATTCGACGTCACCGTCTGCTGATCGGTCGACTTCAAATTCCCGGCTGCCTGAGCCTTCTGACGCATTACCTGCACAGCATCCATCACGTCCTGCTGCTGGTTGTAATAAGCGTCGCCCAGCGAAGAAGTCCAAGAGAGATTCTTGTCCATATTCCCAAGCACCGACGGAAACGCCGTCAGCGCTTTCACGCTCGGATCCCAAGTCTTCTGATCCACCGCCTGAGCTAGCGCGTCATCTTTCACCCCAGGATTCGCTTGTAGCCATCGGTCCGCTTCCACTACCTGCTCTGGGAAAGTGGACGCCGCCAAAATCTGCGCCACCAACGAATCCGGATACAACGCAATCGGCGCCACCAGCTGCTGCAATTGCTCGGGCGTCTGCTGCGTATAAGACGGCACTGCCGCCGTCGGCGCCTGATCCGTCGCATCCTGCGGCGGTGGTGGCGCTTGCTGCTGATCCTGGGCCGGCAAATTCTGCGGCCACATCGCCAGCAAGAAAGTCAGCGAGAGAACGGAAACCAGCAATCGTTTGCCCAAAGCAGGCGTTATAAATCGCGTTACGTCTGTATGTATGTTCATGTTTTTGGACCTCCTCAGCAACGTCACCACTTGAGGCCTCCACTCTATAGATGTATCAACCCGGCCCATTGTTTCAAGTTTCGCAAACCACTCGCGATATCTAATGGCCCACACCGTAGCGCCGGCAGCCTGCCGGCGTTTTTGAATTTACGCCCCAGCTTCCAACTTTCTCCTAGGGGCGTCCGCGTCCGCCATGCCTGCGAAAACGTGGGCTACCAGCCGACGCGTACCCTGACTAGACATCCTCCTCGTACCATCCGCACCGTAACCGTTGTCCATTCCCATCACACAGCAGTTGCCAGAATTATTCGCGTAGCCTATGCTCTCGCCCGAAACTATTGACTTAGCGGTTGCGTAACTGTCTCGCGGAGGTGTTGCATGCGAAATTGGATTGCGGCGGCGGTAGCCATCATTTGCGCACTGGCGATGGGTTCGGGCAGCGCGGCGCGTGGAATTGATGGCGGCGCGAAAGTGCGCGCGGCGGCAACGATCATCTCATCGCAAACTCCCAACGCAGGCGCCGCGATGTCGGCTAGCGGCGACGCGTCCGCAAAACCCTCGGCCACCGCCAACGGTAAGACCACACTCTCCGCCCGAGTAGTGGCTTACAAAATTGACGCGACGCTCGATCCCTCCAAGCACACCATCGCCGCCACCGAAACCCTCACTTACCACAATCTAACCGGCCAGCCGCAGCAGGAATTCCCATTCCACATGTATTTGAACGCGTTTCAACCTCAATCCACATTCATGGCCGAGCAGCGCCTCGACAGTCCCGAATACGAATGGAAGCCCGAACATTTCGGCTCAATCCGCATCAGCTCAATAGAAGCCGAGGGAATGGGCGACCTCAGCAGCACCATGCATTCCATCCAGCCAGACGATGGCAACACTCTCGATCACACCGTAATGCAAGTAAAGCTGCCCAAGCCCGTAGCTCCCGGCGCCGACGTACACTTCAAAATCGCCTTCACCGACGTGATGCCCCAAGTCGTAGCCCGCACCGGCTACCTGCGCGATTTCTACATGGTCGGCCAGTGGTTTCCGAAAGTAGGCGTCTGGTGGAAAGGCGCCTGGAATTGCCACCAATTCCACGAAAACACCGAATTCTTCGCCGACTTCGGCACTTTCGACGTGAACGTCACGCTGCCGCAAAACGAAGTGGTCGGCGCAGGCGGCGACCTAATCTCCGAAAAAAATAATGCCGACGGAACCAAAACTCTCGAATTCCATTCCGAAGATGTCCACGATTTCTCCTGGACCGCCAGCCCCTCCTACACCCGCGTCGACGACACTTGGACCGGCAGCGCCGGCACGGTACAAATTCATGCATTAATTTCGCCCGGAAATATGGGCACGGCCCGGCGCTACATCGATTGCGTGAAAGGCACGCTGCAGAAATTCGACGAGTGGTACGGCCCCTACCCCTACGATCGCATCACGCTAGTCGATCCACCGCACGGCGGCCTGCGAGCCGGCGGCATGGAATATCCCACGCTCATCACGCTCGACACGGCATGGTTCATGCCCAAGTCAGTCCTCGGCCCGGAACTCGTCACCGAGCATGAATTCGGCCACCAATATTGGTACGGCATGGTAGCCACCAACGAATTTGAAGAAGCATGGCTCGACGAAGGCATCAACAGCTACACCGAAGTGAAAATCATGGACGCGCTTTACGGTGCCGATAAAGACGTCCTGAATCTGCCCTACGGCTCGATGAGCGAGCGCGAAATGCAACGGCTCGGCTACAGCGGCGCCGCCGATCTCGACCCCATGACTCGCTTCGCCTGGAAATTCTTGAATGGCAACTCCTACGGCGGAATCACCTACGGCAAAACCGCCACAGTCCTTCTCACCCTCGAGAAAATCGTCGGCGAAGACACCATGCGCAAGGCTATTCACACTTATTTCATGAAATATCGCTTCACGCATCCAACCGGCGAAGACTTCCTGAAAACTCTCGAGGAAGTAAGCGGCCAAAACCTACGCTGGTACTTCGATCAAGCCGTCTCGGGAACCGCCCTTATGGACTACGAAGTAATGGATATGCATTCCGATCCCCTGCCCTGGTATCAAGCAAGCGCCGACGGCAAAGGCACGGCCATTGGCAAAGACGGCTTCCGGAATTACGTCGTCGTGCATCGCAAAGGTGATTTCGTGATGCCGGTCGATCTGCAAGTCCGCTTCAAGAACGGCGAAGCCGTAACGGAACATTGGGATGGCCGCGACCGCTGGATCCGCTACACCTACGATCGCGACGACAAAGTAGTCTCCGCCGAAATCGACCCAACTCATCAGGTACTACTCGATCGCGACGAATTCAACAACAGCCGCACCACGCTGGGCGACGGCAAGGGCAGCCGCAAGCTCAATTACCTATGCACGTTTTTCGATCAATGGATCGGCCAAATCCTGACCTGGTTCACGTAGCACAGCCACTCTTGGCTGTGCTGGATGCCGCCAGAAGGCGAGATTGAACAAGTAAGCCGACAAAGCGTGGGGAGCGGCCGCATCACAAACCGCGAATCGCTCCGTGACCACCGCAAGCGCCACGAGCCAAGGTAAATTTTCGGAGGACACGAAATGACCGGCGACAAATCAGGAATCTTCACCGGCGGCGCCGGACTAGTCTGGCGCCGCCAACGAGTCCTCTGGTGGCCGTACCTAGTAAATCTAGCGCTCGCGCATTTCGCCGCCCACGCCACCATCGCCCGCATCGAATCGGTGCTCAACGATAGCCTCGCTTCCGGGCGCCTCCTAGTTCACGGATTCCATTTCAGCGCCATCCTCGAACTGATGGGCGGCCCGGGAAATCGACTAACCTTCGGGCCGGAAGGACGCGCCGCCGGATTGATCTTCTTTTTCTTCATGTTGCTGGCTACCGGCGGAATCCTTGAATCGTACTGGCGCGATACCACTCTCACCACCACCGAATTTTTTCAAAATGGCGGCAAGTATTTCTGGCGATTTCTGCGCTTGGTGATCTATCTACTCGTCGCGTTGATTCCGGTGGGAATTATCGGCGCAATCGGTGCATCGATCTCAGATCACGTCGACGCGAAATCCATATCTCCGTTCCCGGCCGTGTGGATCAATCTTGCCACCGTGCTGGTAGTTCTTCTCTTGATGATGATTGTACGCCTGTGGTTCGACATGGCCGAAGTAATCGCCGTCGCCGAAGGCGAGCGAGCCGGCTGGCGCTGCCTGCGCGACTCCGCGCGCCTGCTACGCCGCAATTTCGGAAGCCTGTTCTGGCTCTATTTCCGCATCAGCTTCCTGGCCTGGCTGGGCGAAGCCATCCTTCTACACATTTGGGTGCGCTATCTACCGGCGGACTGGGTTGGCGTCTCATTCGTAATGGCGCAACTCGTGGTGCTCTTCTGGATGGGCATGCGCTGGTGGCAGCGCGCCAGCGAGGTCCTCTGGTATCAAGCCTGGGGAATGGCGGAAACTTCGCAGCAAGGCGCGCCGGTCGACCCTCTAACGCCGGCCCCGGCTAGCGATCCGCAACTAGTCGTCTTGCGCTAAAAAAAATGCGCCCCGAGGTTGGGCCTCGGGGCGCGGAGCAGGTAGTCAGTTGGTCTGTCAGGGAGAGAGAGTCAACAGAGTCCTTGCTCGAGAGTATTGGACGCTCAAGCCACGTAAATGTTAGCGGGCGATGCGGCTGCCCTCCGCAAGTAGCGCCGGCGTCCCTGCCGGCATCTTACGACCCCGATCTCCGCAAAACGCAACCCTCACGCTCGGACCACATAATCCCGTGATGGCAAGTAACTGGCCTTCTCGGTCCGCCCTCAATCAAGCTACTTCCCGCCAAGTACGCTCGTAAGAGCCCGCAAGGAAGCCAGCGCTTCACCTACCAAATCCGACACTGCTCCGCCGCCGGCCGGATCATCGGATCCCCATCACTGCACTTGAACGCCTTCTGAAATGCCGGCATGTTCTCCAACGGCGCCTTAACCCGGAAGCGATTTAACGGGTGCGGATTCGTAGCCACAATCAGCCGTTCCCACTCCACACGATCGCTCCCGGCCCAAACCCCCGCCCAAGCCAAAAAGAACCGTTGCTCCGCCGTAAACCCATCGATCAACCCAGCAGGTTTCGCCGCCAAAATCTTCTGCAGCGCATTGTAAGAAATCGTCAACCCACCCAAATCCGCAATGCTCTCTCCTTCCACCAGCTTGCCATTCTCATGCAAGCCTTCCTGCACCACAAAAGAATCAAACTGCTTCGCCACGCAATCCCCGCGCGCCTGGAAATTCTTCAAATCCTCCGGAGTCCACCAATCGCTGCGATTTCCCTTGGCGTCAAACTTCGATCCTTGATCGTCAAAGCCATGCGTCAATTCGTGGCCGATCACCGCGCCCATGCCGCCATAATTCATAGCGTCATCGCGCTTCGGATCGTAAAAAGGCGGCTGCAAAATGCCCGCCGGGAAAACAATTTCGTTGAGCAACGAACTGTAATACGCATTCACCGTCGGCGGAGTCATGCCCCATTCGCCGTGGTCCACCGCCTTGCCGATTTTCGCCAGGCGGTAAGCCCGCTCGAATTCGGCGCCGCGAAGCGCGTTCACGGCGTAGACGCCGCGATCCACTTTGAATCCCGAATAGTCGCGCCATTTATCCGGATAGCCGATCTTGAGCTGAATGGCGTCCAGTTTCTCGAGCGCCTTCTTGCGCGTCGCATCGCCCATCCAATCGAGCGTAGTGATATCGTCGCGCAACGCCCCCATCAAATTCTTCACCATCTGCAGCGCCGCCGCCTTCGCCTCCGGCGGGAAATAATCCTTCACGTAAATCTGCCCAAGCGCCTCGCCCAGCGCCCCATCGGTAGCCCGCACGCAGCGCTTCCACCGCGCCTGGATCTCCTGCGCACCAGTCAACGTCTTGCCAAAGAAATTGAAATCCTCATCCACAAATTTCTTCGAGAGCGAATCCCCCGCCTCGTGAATCAAATGCCAGCGCAGGTAGACTTTCCAATCGTCCAGCGGCGTGGCCGTCAATTCATGATCCATTGCCTTGAAAAATTCCGGCTGCGCCACGTTGATCGACGCAATGGAATCCTGCCCGATCGCATGAAAGTAGCCGTTCCAGTCGAAATCCGGAGTGAGCGCCTTGAGCGCCGCACGATCCATCATGTGATAGGTCTTGTCCGGATCGCGGCGATCCACGCGCGTCATCGACGCCTGCGCCAATTTCGTTTCCACCGCGAGTACCGTTTTCGCCTCTGCCGCAGCTTTGGCAGGATCGTCTCCCAGCAATACAAACATGTTGGTGACGTGCTGCACGTAAGCCTCGCGCAGCTTCACGGATTTCTCATCGTTCTTCGTGTAATAGTCGCGGTCCGGCAACCCGATTCCACCCTGGCCCGCCGATCCGATCATCATGCTGCTGTTCTTGAAATCCGGCTGCGAACCAAAACCGAAAACCACTCCGCTGCCGGCTTCCTGCAATTCCACAATTTCAGCCTGCAACTGCGCCACACTCGAAATTTTCTCGATGCGCGCCAGGTAATCCTTGATCGGCTCGATCCCAGCCTTTTCGATAGCCGGTTCGTCCATGCAACTGAAATAATAATCGCCAATTTTCTGATCGATAGAGCCGGCAGCCGCGGAAGTATTCTTCGAAGCGGCCTCCAGAATGGTATGCAATTTGTCGCGGTTACTCTCAGCCAGCGCGGTAAAGCTGCCATACGACGGATACTCAGGCGGAATCGGATGACTCTTGATCCATCCCCCATCGGCAAATTGAAAGAAATTATCGCAAGGTTTCACGCTACGATCGAGATCGGCAAGATTAAGCCCATGGCCAGCCGTATCATCAACAGCCGCAGAAAACGTGCAATCTCCGTCAGGCGAAGCCGGCAGAAGCGTTTGAGCGGCAGCGTCGCTGATCGCGCTGTTACTGGCTGGCTGTGAGTGCTGGGCTTGAGCGGCGGCGGCGAATGCAAGGCATGAAAAGAAAATGGCGAGACCAGAAACTCGGAAAATAAACTTCAAATCAACACCTCCAAAAGCATCTCAGATTTTCGTGCAGCTGCATTTTCGAGCCCAAGTAGCGCCGGCGTCCCTGCCGGCATCTTACGACCACAGAATTCGTTACATGCAACTCTCACGTTCGGCCCACTCAGTCCAACCAACGCGGCGAATTAAGTTTTGCAGTCCGCCCAAGATCTCGCTTCCATCAAACGCTACCGCTCGTAAGAGCCGGCAGAGACGCCAGCGCTACTCACTCCGCATTATCAATCTGCGCCCGCTGCAACTTATCCGAGTAATCAATGTAAAGCGACTTCCACTCCGTATAAAAATCCAGCGCCGCAGGCCCCGATTCCCGGTGCCCATTCCCAGTATTCTTAATCCCGCCAAACGGCAAATGCGTCTCCGCTCCAATCGTCGGCGCATTCACATAAACTATCCCCGTCTCCAAATCCCGTTGCGCCCGGTAAGCAGTATTCACATTGCGCGTATAAATCGACGACGAGAGCCCATAAACCACGCCATTAGCAATCTCAATCGCCTCATCCAAAGTCCCAAACGGAATCGTAGAAACCACCGGCCCAAAAATTTCTTCCTGCGCAATCCGCATCCGCGGATTCACATCAATAAAAATGGTCGGCTCATGGAACCACCCTCGCGCATGAACCCCAGAATCCAACCGATGCCCGCCGGCCACCAACTTCGCGCCTTCATTCTTCCCAATCTCCACGTACTTAATCACCGTCTGTAACTGCTGCTCGTTAATGCTAGGCCCCATGTCCGTCTTAGGATCAAGCCCATCGCCCACGCGCAAAGCCTTGGCCCGCTCGATCAGCTTGCTGGTGAATTCGGCATAAACTTTCTTATGCACCGCAATGCGGCTAGCCGCAGTGCAGCGCTGCCCGGTAGTCCCAAACCCGCCCCAAATCGCCCCATCCACCGCGAGATCCAAATTCGCATCATCCATCACAATAATAATGTTCTTCCCGCCCATCTCCAGATGGCACTTCTTAAATGTAGGCGCGCAAGTCTCGCTAATAATCCGCCCAACTTCCGTCGACCCGGTAAAACTAACCAAGCTAACGTCGCGATGCTTCACCAAAGGCGCCCCAGCCCCTGGTCCATCCCCGTTGACCACATTCACCACGCCGGCCGGCAACCCAGCCTCAGCCAAAACCTGCACATAATTGTAAGAAGAAAACGGCGTATCCTCGGCAGGCTTCAGCACCACGGTATTCCCGCAAACCAACGCCGGCGCAATCTTCCAGGAAGGAATCGCCATAGGAAAATTCCAAGGCGTAACCAACCCAGCCACGCCAATCGGCGCCCGCACGCTCATCGCAAATTTATCCGGCAGACTCAGAAGGCGTAGTCTGCCCATAAAGCCGCCGCCCTTCCCCAGCCATCAAATAAGTCATATCGATGGCCTCCTGCACGTCCCCGCGCGTCTCCGCCAACACCTTGCCCATCTCCCGCGTCATCTCGCGCGCATAATCCTCCTTGCGCGCCACCAAAATCTCCGCCGCCCGGTAAAGAATCTCCGCCCGTTTCGGCGCCGGCGTCAGCCGCCACTTCTTATAGGCTTCTTTAGCCGCATCCACGGCCCGATTCACATCCGCCTCAGTAGACGAAGGAAACATCCCAATCAATTCATCGCGATTCGCCGGATTACGATCCTCAATCGCCGCGCTCCCGGACCCGTCCACCCATTCCCCATTAATGTAATTCTTATAAACCTTCGGCGTAACAGCAGTAGCCATCGAAAATCCTCCGGGCAAATTAGATGCGCGCGCGAATCGCTCGACTCACTCGGCGAACCAATCGAAATTAGCAGAGGAAAGGATGCAGCGTCAAAGGCAGCGGGAGCCGCAAGTAGCGCCGGCGTCTCTGCCGGCATCTTACGGCCCGAAAAGCAAACCAAAGCCGAAATCATGGACGGCGCGCAAATCTCAAATACATTGACTCGATTAGATTCTGAGCACCGCACGTGAGGAATGCACGTACCAAAATTTGCGCTCGAAAGAGCCGGCGGGACGCCAGCGCTACGAAGCCTCGAGAGCCTAATTGCCAGTGGGATCTGTATTCGTAGACGTGGCAGGCGTAGGCGCCGGCAGCGGAGTCGCACTCGGCGAAGTAGTCGGATGCTGCTGCACCTGCCGCGGCGCACTAACTCCAGCAATATCCGATCCCAGCCCAAGTTTCTGCAACGTAGTCGCGTCGAGCTTGCCTGTCCCAGTCATGCCGTGGTCTTCCTGAAACCGGCGCATCGCATCTTGCGTGCTGGAATCCCACTTTTTCGTGGGATCGCCGTGATAATAACCTTCCCGCGAAAGCGCCGTCTGAATTTCCTCGATGCGGTCAGTAGTCGGCGCCTTTTGAATCGGTTCCCAGTGCCTCTTGCCGCCCTTCTTGCCTTTCTTGGATGCCGCGGAGGTCTTCGAGGTGGAACTCTTCGACGGGGAAGTTCCCCTTTTAGCAGGTGCTTTGCTCGACGATTGCGGCGCTCCAGACGGAGCACCCGACGTCGCAGCCAATCCTACGCCCGTAAAAATGAGCGACACCGCAAACGCGATGCCGCTCGCGAGAACAAGTAACCGATAACCGCGACGCGCCGGGACCTCGCGGGTGCACAGGCTCGGTATGCTCATTCGGTCGGCACCGCTCCCGCAAGAAACACAGTCAATTCCCGATCGTTCGCATCGTGCCGGATCACCTTAAAAAGCACATCCTGCCCAGGCTTCAATCGCGCCACTTCCCGCCGGTATTCATTCAAATTCGCCACCGGCACGTGATTCACCTCAACAATGATGTCGCCCCGCACGAACTCAATATCTTCCGCAAAGCTGGCCGGCTCCACTTCCGAAACAATCACGCCCGCCTGCTTGTTGATCCCCAATTTCCGCGCCAATTCCGGCGTCAAATCCTCGACATGCAGTCCGAACTCCGCCGGCTCGATGCCCTCAGGCGAAGTCTCCAGCTCCTCCGAAGTATTCGGGAAGAGTTTCGACCGATCCGCCACGACCACCGAAACCTCATGCGCTTCCTTATTCCGCATGTACCTCAACTGAACATTTTGGCCGACCGGCGTATCAGCGATCGGATCGACCAAATCGGATCCGGTCCGCACCGGATGCCCGTTTACATCGGTTATAAGGTCGCCAGGCTTTAGCCCCGCTTTTTCCGCCGGGCTGCCGGTCTCGACGCCCTGCACCACAATGCCATAAGCCGCGCCAAGTTCCCGCAACAAGACCGGATTCGAACTGTTCTCTTCGCTAAAGCTGATGCCGATGGAACCGCGCGTTACCTTGCCGCTAGTCACAAGCTGGTTGTAAACGCTGATCACAGTATTCGAAGGCAACGCAAACCCGACGCCCTCAAAGCCGCGCCCGCCGGTGTAAATCGCAGTATTGATGCCAATCACTTCGCCAGCCATGCTCACCAGCGGACCGCCGGAATTTCCGGGATTAATCGCCGCATCCGTCTGAATGAATTTCTGGAATTGAAATCCGGGATTCGGTCGATCCTTAGCGCTAACGATTCCCGCAGTAACGGTAGCCTGCAATCCAAACGGGCTGCCAATCGCCAGCACCCAATCTCCAACCTGCACGCCATTCGAATTCCCTAGCTTCGCGATGGGCAGCGCATGGTCGGAATCGATCTTGATGACGGCTAGGTCGGTAAGCGTATCAGTCCCGATAACCTTGGCCATGTAGTGCCGAGGATCTTTGTCGATGGTCACTTCGATCTTGGTGGCCTGATCGACCACGTGGTTGTTCGTGAGGATGTAGCCCTTCGCATCCACGACCACGCCGGAACCCAGGCTGCGCTCAGCCGCAGGTCCTTCATCTTGATTGTCGAAGAAACGGTCGAAGAAATCGTCGAATGGGTCGCCCGGCTTGCGCTTCTGCTTGCCCTTGGGGCGATCGATCACCTGCGTGGTGGAGATATTGACAACGGTAGGCTCGAGCTTCCCGGCAATCGCCGAAAAAGTGCCGCTCAACGAGACCGGGTCCGGAATTGCCAGCAAAGCCGCGCCATTGCCAGCCTGCCCGCGAGTGGCCATCGCTCGCCCGGAAATCAGCGTGCCGATCAGAATCCCAATCGCCAGCGTAAACATCACCAGCACGCCGGCAAAGAACTTCCGCCGCCGCACCCAGTCAGCCAATTCGCGAAACTGCATACCCATATCCCGCGCTCCCGTTCCTGGCGACACCCGTACCGGGTGAAGACGCAGTATAACACTGCTCAGAATCGAGGTGCATCACGACGTTTGGGACGGGGTGCCCTCACGGTAATGTCGAACTGCCGTCGTAGGGGCCGGGGTTTACGACCGGCCCAATCTAGTTTTGGGTTTACATATTATATCTCCCCACCAAATCAGCGCCCCTAAGTAGTTTCCCGACGAGTTCTACAGACTCCCCCACAATTTCCGTCTACCCTAGACGCAGAGATTTCAAATGAACCCAGAACCCCACTTGTCCAAGACCCAAGTAGCGACGGCGTCCCCGCCGGCATCCTACGACCCCGATCGCGCCAAAGCCAAAAAACATGGCCGGACCTCCACTCAAAATCCGAACGGCTCGTCCACACCCCCCGCAATTTCTACTCGATACATCAAAAACAATAGAAATCCCCGTAACCCCATGAAAACAAACAAAAGTCTAAATTTCTACTCGATACAAAACAGCACTATCACAAACGACTTTTTTCATCGTCGGCAAAGACTTAGCCCCACGCAAGCTCAATACACCCTGGGGATTGGCGAGAGCCACGGACATTGTTACTATCGCGTTCGCACCTATGGCGCCACAAACACTCTACGAAAAAATCTGGAATGCCCACGTCGTTCGCGAAGTCCCCGGCCAGCCTTCGCTCATTTACATCGACCGCCACCTGATTCACGAAGGCACCTCGCCCGCAAGCCTTCGCCGGATTGAAAGCGGCAGGCCGCAAAGTCCGCCGCCCCGATCTCACCTTCGCCGTGATGGATCATTCCGTCTCGACCAAGAATCGCTCCTGCCGGTTCTCGACGCCGACGCCCGCGGACAATTCGAAGCCCTCGAGCGCAATTGCCGCGAAACCGGCGTCCGTCTCTTCGACATGCACAGCCGCAATCAAGGCATCGTGCACATCATCGGCCCCGAACTCGGCATCACCCAGCCCGGACAGACGATCGTCTGCGGCGACAGCCACACCTCCACGCACGGAGCGTTCGGCGCGCTGGCCTTCGGCATCGGCACCAGCGAAGTCGAGCACGTGCTCGCGACGCAATGCCTCTCGCAAGCGAAATCGAAAACCGGCCTGATCGGCTTCAACGGAAAGCGCCCCAAGGGCGTCACGTCAAAGGACATCATTCTCGCGCTAATCGGAAAGATCGGAATCGCCGGCGGCACCGGCCACGTTTTCGAGTATGCCGGCGACGCCGATTCGCGCGCTCTCCTGGAAGCGCCGCATGACCATGTGCAATATGACCATCGAAGGCGGCGCCCGCGCGGGCATGATCGCGCCGGACGAGACCACGTTCACATATCTCGAAGGCAAGCCCTTCGTCCCGCGCGGAAAAGAATTTCAAGACGCTGTGGAACGCTGGAAAGCTCTGGCCTCCGATCCCGGCGCAAAATACGACCTACGTCGTCGATATCGACGCTACGAAGCTCGCGCCGCAAGTCACCTGGGGCACAAATCCCGGCATGGTTATCGACGTAACTGGCCGCGTGCCCGATCCGAACTCATTCAGCGATCCCGACGATCAAACAGGCCGCCGAGCGCGCGCTCGTTTATATGGACCTGAAGCCCGGAACTCCAATCATCGATATCGCCGTGGATCGCGTTTTCATCGGCTCGTGCACCAATTCGCCGCATCGAAGATTTGCGCGCCGCGGCGCACGTGATCGAAGGCAAGCACGTTTCAAAACATGTGAAGGAAGCGCTGGTCGTTCCGGGCTCGCGAGTGGTCAAAGTGCAAGCCGAAAAAGAAGGCCTGGACAAAATTTTCGTCGACGCCGGCTTCGAGTGGCGCGATGCCGGCTGCAGCATGTGCATCGGCATGAACGACGACGTTGCTACCCAGCGGCGAGCGCTCCGCCAGCACCTCGAATCGCAATTTCGAAGGCCGCCAGGGCAAAGGCAGCCGCACCCATCTGGTCAGCCCAATGATGGCCGCAGCCGCGGCGATCGAAGGACATTTCGTGGACATCCGCAAGTGGGATGTGAACGGAGCCGAGTAGCAATGCAACCGTTCATCAAACATACGGGTTTAGTCGCACCCATGGATCGCGTCAACGTCGACACCGATCAGATGGTGCCCAAGCAATTTCTGAAGTTGCAAACGCGCGAAGGATTCGGCCGCACGCTTTTTTACGACTGGCGCTATTTGCCAGGCGAAGCGCTGAATCCCGAATTTCCTCTGAATTTTCCGCGCTACAAGGGCGCGAGCGTGTTGCTCGCGCGGGCGAATTTCGGCTGCGGCTCAAGCCGCGAGCATGCGCCCTGGGCCATTCTCGATTACGGCTTCCGCTCCATCATCGCCCCGAGCTATGCCGACATTTTCTACAATAATTGCTTCAAGAACGGGATTCTTCCCGTCACGCTCACCGACGCCCAGGTCGACGATCTCTTCAAGCGCGCCGAAAAGCAGGAAGGCTACCGCCTGACCGTCGATCTCGAAAATCAGGTCATCACCGACGATACCGGCCTGCGCATTCCCTTCGAGATCGATCCCTTTCGCAGAAATTCCCTGCTCAAAGGTCTCGACGATATCGGCCTAACTCTCGAGCACGAGCCGGACATCTCGGCGTACGAAAAAGCCAATCCGAAATCCGCCCCGATGTACGAGGCCGTGGACGTAAAAATCGCCGCACCGCAAACGTAATCCCACGCACCGCGTCAAACCAGACTGGGAGATGGCAATGACTTGGCGTCGCTGGCTGATGTTAATCGCCGCGCTCGGCACGCTCTCAGTCGCCGGCGCGCAAGAAAAAGAAAAGTCGCAGCTCTTCCCTCCAGCCGTGCTGCTGAATCGCATCACGCCCGAAGGCATCCGCGCCAACATGAACTATCTCGCGGACGATCTGCTCGAAGGGCGTGGCACAGGCACGCGCGGATACGCGCTCGCCGCGCTTTACATGCGCAGCCGCTTCGAAGAGCTTGGCCTCAAGCCCGCCGGCGTCAACGGCGACTACTTTCAGCCGGTGCCTCTGCGCCGCCTAACTGTCGTGCCCCAAGGCACGACCCTGGAGATCGTCCGCCAAACGCATGTTGATCGGTTCGCTCTGGCCAAAGAGTTCATCACTGGCGGCAATGGTCTCGTGACCTACAGTCCCGCCGACGGACCGATGGCCTTCGTGGGCTATGGCGTCTCTGCTCCGGAATTTGGTTACGACGATTTTGCGGCCGTCGATGTTCGCCAAAAAATCGTGGTCGAATTCTTTGGCGCGCCGTCTACATTCCCCGCTGCGCCGCGCGCGTATTATTCCGACGGATACGTGAAAGCCAAAACCGCCGCCGCGCACGGCGCAATCGGAGTGATCGAAGTGTGGGCCGGGCCCATCGCCGAGAGAATTCCGTTTGAACGGCTGGTGCGATTTTTTCAGGAGCCGCAACTTCGCTGGCTCGATGCGCGCGGCATTCCGAATGAGTCCATCCCGGAAATTCGCGCCACCGCGATGGTAAGCGAAAAGGTCGCACTGAAGCTTTTTGAAGGCTCGCGCAAATCGCTGCGGCAGGCACTCGATGACGCCTCGCAGAACAAGCCGCAAGGATTTTCGCTGGTCGGGGATGTCGCCATTCATCTGACCACGCGATTCACCCCGGCTGAGAGTCCCAACGTGGCTGCCATTTTGCCCGGGTCCGATCCTGCCCTGAAGAATGAATACGTGGTGTTCAGCGCGCATCTGGATCATTTGGGCATCGGCGAGGCCATCAACGGCGATGTGATTTACAACGGCGCGCTCGATAACGCGTCGGGAAGCTCCGCGCTGCTGGAAATCGTGCGCGCCTTCAGCGAAATGCCCACGCCGCCGCGCCGTTCGATTTTATTTTTGTCGGTGACCGGAGAAGAAGCCGGTCTGCTGGGCTCCGATTATTTCGCGAACAATCCGACCGTCCCAATTTCGCAGATTGTGGCCAACGTGAATATGGATGGTGTCGCGCTGCTCTACGATTTCAAGGATATCGTGGGCATCGGCGTCGATCATTCGAGCCTGAGCCACGAACTCACCGACGTCGCGCGGCACATGAATCTCGAGGTCAGCCCGGAGCCGATGCCGGAGGAAGCCTTCTTCATTCGCAGCGATCAATATTCGTTCGTGAAGCAGGGCGTTCCCGCGGTATTTCTCACCGAAGGATTCAAAACCGTAGACCCGAAGCTAAACGGAAAAAGTATTTCGCTCGAGTGGGAGAGCACCATTTATCACACGCCGCAAGACGACATGAAACAAAAATTAAATTTCGAAGCCGGCGCGAAATTCGCCCGCGCCGATTTCGCGATGGGATACGAGCTAGCCCAGGAAACCGAGCGCCCGCACTGGAACGCCGGCGATTTCTTCCTGACAAAATTCGGAAAGCAAAAATAAGCACCGAGATGCGTAGCGCCGGCAGCCTGCCGGCGTTTTTGACGTTGACTCCCAACTGCGCCATCAAAATCGAACAAGCCGCGGTGATCTAAACTCGATCCGCAACCGGCCCAGTCGAATCCATCGGCGCCGGCGCAGGCCCTTTCAATTCCGCCAAAAGAATCGCGGCGAAAATCAGCGCCGCGCCAGCAAGCGTCCGCGAACTCAAGCGCTCGTGCAAGACCACATACGAAGTAAGCGCCGCGAAAACCGGCTCCAGCGTGAAAAGAATCGCCGCATGATTCGCCGAAGTATGCTTCTGCGCCCAAAGCTGCGCTGAAAATCCCAGCACGGTGCAACCAAGCGCAGTCACCACAATTGCGAATACCAATCCCGAAGTGAGTTGAAATCGCGGCGCTTCCCAACCTGCCGCGGCAACAATCGGCAGCGCAATCGTGGCCAGTATCGCAGTCAGCGCGATCTGCAAGAAAGTCAGTCCCGCGACGGAATAACGGCTGCTGTAATGCGCGACGGCCAAAATATGGAACGCGAACATGACCGCGGACCCGATGCTCAACAGATCGCCGACATTCAGATTTCCGAAGCCGGAAGGCGGCACAGCCACAAAGTAAAGCCCAAACATCGCGACGAGCGCCCGAGCCCAAGCCCAGCGATTGATTCGCCGTCGCCAAAACACCGCCAGCAGCACCGGAACCAACACCGCGCTCGAGCCATTCAGAAACGCCGCTTTCGAAGGCGTAGTGAATTTCAACGCAACGGTCTGGAAAATGTAGCCAGAAAAGAGGAACACGCCAATCAACGAGCCCGCGAGTATTTCTGCACGTTGGAGCTTGCGTACCGTGTTCCAGTAAATCGCCAGCATGACGAGCGCCGCGAGCACGAATCGCACGGATAGAAATGCAAACACCGAGGCGTACGTCAATGCATTCTGGACGACCACGAATGTAGCGCCCCACATAAACATGCAGGCGCCCAGCGCCAAATCGGCTTTCAGTCGTTGGCTCATCGGAAGCGAATCATGAGAATGTAAGCAATCGCGTTGTGGAAATTAATGCGGCGTCGCCGCGGCTTTCTGCGACGCGTCGTAGACGATTCGGCCGCCGGTGATGGTCATCGCGACTTTCGCGTTGATTAGCTCGCGCGGGGCCACGCGAGTGATGTCCGCCGGGAAGACCACAATGTCCGCGAACATTCCCGGCACAAGCTTGCCCTTTGCGCGTTTCCTCGAATTCAGCGTAGGCTGCGCCGATGGTGTACTCGCGGATGCAGGTTTCGATCGGCAGCTTTTCTTGCGGCTGCCAACCGCCGGTCGGACCGCCGCCCAGAAGTTCGCGCGTGGCGCAGGCGTAGAGGCCTCGTAGCGGATTCACCGACTCGACTGGATAATCCGTGCCGAAGGCGAGATGCGCGCCGCTTTTCTCGAGGGAATTCCAGGCGTAGCCGCCCTCCACGCGTTCGCTGCCGATGCGCGATTCGGCCCAGCGCTCGTCATCGAGCAAGTGGCATGGCTGCATCGATGCAATTACGCCGAGCGCGGCGAAACGCGGGATATCGTCAAGCGCGATGATTTGTGCGTGCTCCACGCGGTCGCGGCGGTCGCGCGCGCCATTGGCTTGCAGAATTGCAGCAAATGTATCGAGCGCCAAACGATTCGCGCGGTCTCCAATCGCGTGAAATGCGATCTGGAATCCGGCCGCGTCGCGCGCGATAGCCATTTGCTTCAGCAGCTCAGGATCGACGCGCAATATTCCCGAAGTCGAAGGTTCGTCCGAATAAGGCGCGAGCATCGCCGCGGTGCGCGAGCCGAGCGAACCATCGAGAAACTCTTTCAGCGTACCGGTTTTGATCCATCCGTCGGTTGTTCCGTAGGTGCGCCGGTATTCCTCGAGCACGGTGAGTGGCGCATTGAATGGCAGCCATTCGGTGATGCGCAGCGGCAGCTTCCCTTCCTCGTGCAGGCTGCGGTAGGTGGGCAAGTCCACAAGCGCGGGCGCGTTTGGAACCGCCTTGCCATCGTGGGAACGGCCATCGCGAAATTCTTCGTAGAGCCGAAAGGGATTTTCTTCGGAATTATCCTGGATGGAGGTCACGCCGTATGAGGATGCCTCGGCCAGGGCTAGCTCGATCGCGCGGCGGCGTTGATCCTGGCTGGGAGGCGGAATCAATTGCGCGACGCGGCTCATGGCCGAATCTTCTTCCAGCATTCCGTTCGGCTCACCCGCGGCGTCGTGCAAGAATCTGCCGCCTGGCGGATCTGCCGTCGCGCGAGTGATGCCTGCGAGTTCGAGCGCGCGGGAATTCACCACGGCGACGTGACCGTCCACGCGCGCGAAGAACATCGGATGCTCGCGCGACACCGCGTCGAGATCGGCGCGCGTCGGAAAACGCTTATCTGGCCACAGCGTGTGATCCCAGCCTCTGCCGCGAATCCATTCTCCCGGCTTGAAATTCGAAAGGCTCGCGCGAATGCGCCCCTGCATCTCGGCGAGGGATTTTGCGCCTTCCAGATTGACCGTCAGTTTCGCGAATCCTGCGCCGACGAGATGCACGTGCGCGTCGTTAAATCCCGGCATCGCGAATTGACCATGCAGATCGATCACCCGCGTCTTGGAATTCTTCAGTCGCGCGATCTCATCATTCGAACCGGTCGCGATGATCACCTCGCCGCGCGCCGCCACAGCCTGCACACGCGGCCTGCTCGCGTCGCCCGTATAGATATCGCCGTTCGTAAGAATCAAGTCGGGACTCGAATCGCCGCGCCGCCGCCTGCAAATTGGTATTCGTCATGGAATTGTGGCTCACCGACTTGCTGGAAGAATGGACGATACCGCCGACTGCGAGCACGCCGAGAATCGCAAGTACGGATGTTGTACGGATAATCTGCATCGACAACCCGGCGCGGGAAAGAGGCACGCCAGCGCAGCTCACGAGGCTGTTCGAGCAATCAGAAGCGTGGTCAGCAAAATGCGCTTCAAGCCGAGATAGCGATCGGTAGTCTCATACCATTCATCAAGGCTGTGCGACCCGCCGCCAAGCCCGCCGCCACCGATCGCAATGGCCGGAATTCCGAGTGAGAGAGGCACGTTGGCATCGGTCGACGAACGCTCGCGGCGCGAAGGATTGCCGAGAAACACATCGACACTGGTGATCGCAGTGAGCAAGTCTGAATTTTCCGCCAACTTCCCCGACGGGCGCACTCCGAGCGAACGAAAAGTAGCCTCAAGCTGGTTTGCGCCGCGCTGTGCGCCCATTTCCTCATTGGCGCCGGTCTCGATCGCATCACGCAGGGCGGCTTCGAGGCGCGTGAGCTGTGCATCGTCTTCCGAACGCAAATCCACTTTCACTGCCGCGCGATTCGGAATTGAATTTACCGACGTGCCGCCTTCGATCACGCCAAAATTGAAGGATGTGCGCGGTGAGTCAGGAACGCTGATTGCGGAAAATTTTACGATGCCGCGCGAAATTGCGGTGATCGGATTCGGCGCGCCAAAATCCGACCAACTGTGACCGCCCGGACCGGTGACTACCGCCTCGATTCGGCGTGAGGCCAGGCCTTGCGTGGTGATGTAATCGATCGCAGCGCCATCGATTGCGATGACGGCCCGCAGACGCGCTTTGTACGTTTCCACCAGTCCGCGAATCCCGCGCAGGTTCCCTTCTCCCTCTTCTCCCACGTCGCCGGCGAAAGTTATCGTCATGCCCGTTCGGACGTGACTTTCCTCGAGCGCGCGCGCAATCGCTACCAAGGCGGCCAGCCCCGCTCCGTTGTCGGCGATGCCGGGAGCTTCGAGGCGCGAGCCATTGCGCTTGACGCGAACATCCGTGCCTGCCGGGAAAACGGTGTCGAGATGGGCGGCGAGGAGAATTACGTCGTCGGGATGCACGCCGACGCGCTCGCCGGTCACGTTGCCGATCGCGTCGACGTGCGTTTTCAATCCACAAGCATCAAAAAGCTTGCGCAGCGCAGCCCCCCGCTCTGCCTCGGAAAATTCCGGAGCGGGAATTTCGTTCAAATGAATTTGCTGCTCGGTGATCCAAGCCAAATTGTGCGCGAGCCAATCCGTCGAACGCACGACGTTCGGATCGCGTGCGAGCGCCGCGACGTTTACTTCCGAGCCGCGCAGAGACATCGTGGCCATGACCAAGAGAATACCGGAAGCGAGGAAAAGTTTCATCGCCGGATTGTCCTGAAGTCTCCTGGCCGCTAGCGGCGAGGCATCGCGGGCTGCGACTGGGGCGCAGGGCTCGACGAGCGCGAGAATTTCCGCTTCGGTGAGAATCTGCTGCGCCTGCTTGGCGGCGTTGAAAATTCGATCGACGCGCTCGTCGAATGCTTCGTAGCCGCGCTTCTCGAGCCAATAGATTACGTTCGAGCGTCCGCTGAGCGGCCCGACTTCGATGATCTGCTCGAGACCGAACAGATGCGATGGCACGCCGCTATAAATCGCGTTGGCCAAATCGCGGTCATTCTTTTTGATAGGCCTTTACGATGGCCGCGGCGTGAACGCCAGTGGCGGTGCGGAATGCATCGCGGCCGACCACCGGATAATTCGGGGGAATCGGCGTGTGCGTGGCGCGCGAAACCGCTTCGGAATATTCCTTCAGCCGCGAAAGATCGTGATCGATCAAGCCCATCATGCGCAGATTCACGAGCATCAATTCCATCGGGGTGTTGCCCGACGCGTTCACCAAGCGCCAGCGCCGCGCCGTGAACCTGATCGGCGCCCGCGGCAATAGCCGCCAGTGAATTAGCGATCGAGAGACCGCGATCGTTGTGTCCGTGCCAATCGACGCGAATTTTTTCGCCCGACGGCTTGACCACATTTTCGATGAAGTAGCTAACCAGATTGTGCGCGCCGCGGGGCGTCGCGTGCCCCACAGTGTCGCAAAGCACCGCCGCCCGCGCACCACAGCGAATCGCCGTCGTATACAGCGCCTTCACCGTTTCCGGATCGGTGCGAATGGTGTCTTCCGTGACGTACATCACCGGCAAGCCTTCGGAAACGGCGTAGCTCACGGCTTCTTCGGTGATTTGCTTCAGGTGATCGACGGTCCAATCTTCGACCAGTCGGCGAATTGGGCTCGAACCGAGAAAAGTGGCGGCTTCGAGTTTCAGCCCGACCTTCTGCGAAATTTCGATGATGGGTCGAATGTCTTTTTTATGCGTGCGCGCGGCGCAGTTCGGCCGAATCTTCATGCGCGCGCTGACAATTTCGCGAGCCAGGGCTTCGGTGTCGGCGTAAGCGCGCGGGCCGGCGCCGGGCAGGCCGATATTCACCGTGTCGATGCTGAGCGCTTCCATCAGGTGCAGGATTTCGATTTTCTGCTCGATGCTGGGATCTTGGACGGAGGGATTCTGCAGGCCATCGCGCAGAGTTTCGTCGTTCAGCGCGATGCGCCGGCTGGGCGGAATTTCGGCGCCCATCGCGGTGTTCCAATCGTAGATGAGTTCTTCGAGCTTCAATTTGTGCGCGTCCCGAGTAGCGTCCTTAGTATCGCAAGGTGTAGCTATGCGGCCCCGACGAAAGATCGGGCTTGTAGAGCGTCTTGCAGAATTCGCAGCGATAAATTTCCGCTTTCTTGCCGATGAGCTTTTCGACTTCTTTGGGATAGTCGTACCAACGCTTGAGATGGCCGCAGCAGAGCTTGCCCTTCTCATCTTTTTCGTCGCAGGCGCGCTGCGTGCGCTTCTTCATTTTGATTTTCGGGGTGGGAGGCTTGAGGTCTTCCGGCGCGACTGGAGCCGGTGCGGTGTGCGGCGCAGCGGCCGGCGGCGGCGCCGCTGCGGGTGCTGCCGGTTGCGGATTGGCTTCTCGCGAAGGGGCGTCGGGCATTGATCTTGACCTCGATAGAAAATAATCACGCTAAATTCTGTGCCTGCGAAATACCGTGCCTAAGGCACCGCGCGTGCCGGCCAGCGCCGCCATGCGGCGCGTCCATCGCGGCGCAAAAAGAAAATCCACGAAGCGGTCGGCCGCGGTGGCTACATTGTCATTGTAGCCGAACCACCAGGATTTCGGCGTGCGCGGCAGCAAGTCCACGTCGACATATTTTACTTGAACCATCTCGAGCAAGCCAAAGCGCGAGTGCGAGCGTCCCCAGCCGCTGGAGCGGCTGCCGCCGTGGGGAGCTTCTGTGATGCCGTAATAGCTCGCGACGTCGTTGATCATTACCGAGCCGGCGCGAATTTGCTGGGCGACAGCGCGGCCTTTCGCGGCGTCGCTGGTCCAAATGCTTGCACTCAGAGCGAATTCGGAATCGTTGGTGAGCGCGACAGCTTCATCGGCCGATTTTACCGGCCGAATCGCGATGACTGGGCCAAAAGTCTCTTCGCGCATGAGCTGCATCGCCTGATCCACCTTCGTTACAACGGTTGGCTCGAAAAAGGTCGGGCCGAGTTCGGTGCGGCGATTTCCGCCGACCGCGATTTGCGCACCATGCGCGACGGCGTCGCGAAGTTGCTCTTCGACTTTTTCAAGTTGCGTGGCGCGGATCATTGGGCCGATTTCTGCGTCACGGTCTGAGGGCGGACCGAGGCGCAGTTTGCGTGACTTCTCGACGCACCGCTCGATAAATGGCTGCGCGATTGATTCCTCGACGTAAATGCGTTCGACTGAAATGCAGCTTTGCCCGCAATTCATAAAGCCGCCCCAGATGGCGGCGCTCGAAGCGATTTCGAGATCGGCATCGGCGAGAACCAGCATGGCGTCTTTGCCGCCCAATTCCAGCGACGTGGGGATCAGCCGGCGCGCGCAGGCTTCGGCGATTCTCTTCCCTGTGGCTACGCTGCCGGTGAAAAATACTTTGTCAGGATTCGCTTCGATGATTGCTGCGCCGAGCGCGCCTCCGCCCTGCAACACTTGCACCAAGCCAGTCGGAGTTCCAGCGGCCGCGATAATTTTCGCGATCACTTCGCCAACGCGCGGCGTGAGTTCCGAAGGTTTCAGCAGGATGGCATTGCCAGCGACGAGCGCGGGCAAAATCTGCGCCATGGGAATCGAAAAGGGATAGTTCCAGGGCGAGATGATCGTGAGAACACCGAACGGTTGAAAATAGAGCGAGCCCGATTTTGCTTTGACGCCGATGTTGTGATGCGGTACCGCTTCAGGCCGCAACCATTCGGGAGCTTGCCGAACTAGAAAATCGGCGCTGTCGAGGGCTAGAAGCAGCTCCGCGAAAACGGCTTCGACGTGCGGCTTGCCGGTCTCGAGCGAGATGGCAGCGGTGACTTCCTCGCGGTGCTCGTAGATGGCGTCGCGGATTTTTCGAAGATAAGTGCAGCGCTGGCGAACGGATTTCGCGGCCCACGATTTCTGCGCTGCACGCGCGCGGGCCATCGACTGCGGGACGGATTCCGGCGCAGTCGCAGGAATTCGCTCGACGACTTCGCCGGAAGCTGCGTCGATGGACGCAACAAATCCGGCCGAGGGGAATGCCCTGACACCCGCGTCGGATTCGACTGCCGATGCTCTTGTTGGCGCGCTCATCGCGGCCTGATTCTAACCGATTTTCGCTTCGGACTTACGCCGCTCGTGCGCCAGAGAGGCTGTGGGATCGGGATACTCAAGTGAGACGAGATAGAGGCCGTCAGGCGGCACCGTCGGGCCGGAACGCGAACGATCTCTCGGCGTCGAAGATTGCGGCAATGTCGGACGGCGCGAGCTTGCCTCTGCCTACGTCGAGAAGTGTACCCACGATTTTGCGCACCATGTAACGCAGGAATGATTTGCCGTGAACTACGTAATCAAGTTCGTGCGCCGCTTCCTCGATCGCGTCGCCCGCGCGATATCCCGGATAGTGGTGAGTCGTGCCCGCTGCGGCCGCCGAAGCGCCAAACGGCGCATACGGCTGCGCGATAATCTCGGACCGGAAAATATCGCGCACCATCTCGCGATCTTTGTCGTCATCTTCTGAGCCCGTTGAAGCCGCAAACGACGTGAAATCGTGCGAGCCTTCAAATCGCCGTGCGGCTTCGATCATCGCCGCTTCATCGAGCGGCCAGGGATAGTGCAGCACGCGGCCGTTTTCGAAAGGCGGTAGCACGCGCCCGCGGAAAATGCGATAGCGGTAGGTTTTCGCCAACGATTGCCAGCGCGAGTGAAAATCGGGGCCGACTTCTTCCGCCGCCATGATTCGAATCTGCGGCGGCAGCAGCGCATTCAACGCCCGGCGAAAATCCTCGGCAGTCAGAGAAGAATGCGTTTTGAAGTGGCCCACTTGCCCAAGCGCATGGACTCCTGCATCTGTCCGGCTCGCACCGAAAAGAAAAATCTTCTCCTGAGTGATCTGACGCGCGGCGTCAGCAATCGCGCCCTGAATTGTGGGCAGCCCAGGCTGAAGTTGCCAGCCATGGAATTGAGAGCCTTCGTAGGCGATGGTGAGTTTGATGTTGCGCATGACGCGCCCGCGATTATGACACGAGTGAGCATCGCGATGCTTGCGCTGCGGCGGGTGCGCGATGAAATGCAAGAGACATGAACTCATCTCATAAATAAATTTAGCGGCGGATGGGAGCGTCCTCAGAGGTTAACGAGCCTGCGTGAGAACTCGCGACCGAAAAATCTTGGGGGCAAACCCAATGCTACACCGGGCCGGTGGTGAACCCCGGCCCCTTCGACGGCGAAATGCAGATCCGTCACCCCAACGGGGATTCGGGATGAGACCGGTCGGGCGGGCTCGCGCGCTTTTTATGGGGCGGTGCGGACGTGGCGGCTGCCGGGGCGTTGCGCGATTCCGCCGGCGCGGCATTGCGGGCAATCGTCGGCTCCATAGCTCGGAACTGACAGCTCGAGCAGAGACCTCGCCGGAACGTTGAGGTCAACCTTGCCGGAGCTGCGATCGATGATGGCGCCGGCCGCCACCACTAGTCCGCCAGTTTGCTCGACTACGCCGATCGCTTCTCGCGTGGAGCCCCCCGTGGTCCAGACATCTTCGACTACTAGCACTCGCTCGCCAGGATTCAGCTCGAAGCCGCGTCGAAGCGCCATTTGTCCGGAGCGATCGCGTTCCACGAAGATCGCGCGAACGCCTAGCGCGCGGCCAACTTCGTGCCCAATAATCACGCCGCCTAGCGCCGGCGAGACGACGCAGGCGGGCTTGAGATCGCGAAATTCATCCGCGAGCGCGCCGCCGAGTTGTTCAGCGTGGCGCGGATGCTGGAGCACCAGCGCGCATTGAATATAGGTAGCGCTGTGCAGTCCGCTCGACAGCTCGAAATGGCCCTGCCGCACCGCGCCGACGTCTTCCAGAAGCTTGAGAATTTCTTCGCGTTTCATCGCCAAAAGGCGCGGCGCACCCGAGGCAGCTCGCGCGGCGAACAGCCTAGGCCGCTAAACCTGCGTTGTCAATCACTCGCTGGCGATGCTAGACTCACGATTCGGTTTGTTCGCTTGCGAACCGCCGGTGTCCGATTGCGGACACACGGACGACGCACTTCCCGTTTATCTGACACATTTCAAAAGGATATACGTGGCTTTCAGCGTGCAGCCAGGAATCTTTCTGAAACAAATGAACACAGCCGGACGTTTCAGTAATCTGGCGGCCTAGTACGCTGCTACGCTAGTTCGCGAGCAAAAATTCTAGCTTCGAACGGAGTTACTGAGTGAGAGGAAAAGTGAAAATGACTGGACGGCTACTGCGCATGGGTTTGGCGCTGGCGATTAGCGCCTCGCTGCTGACTGCACCGGGATTTGCGGCGGCGCAATCGCAGCCGCCTCCGCCGCAAAATCAAGATCAGAAGCAAAATAAAGTCGGCCAGGCGCCGGGGCAGCCGGACAATACCAGCCGCCCGTGGCGCCGGGCGTGGAGCCAACCAAGCTTGCCCCCGGAATTGCCCCCAGCGGCTTCGAGCGCCGAGACCGACGCGGCGCGCAATCTGAAGGTCGACATTCGGCCACGATTTTTCGAAGCCACCCAGCCCCTTCCCGGACATCACCGCTCCCTATCGCCAGATCAAGATTGATCCTCTGGTGCTCACCAATTCTCCGCGCATCCAGCAGCTCATTAAAGACGGCAAGTTGCTGCTAAGCCTGGAAGACGCCATTACCCTGGCCATCGAGAACAATCTAGGGATCAACATTGCGCGCTATATACCTTGGGAAGCGGAAACGGACGTACTTCGCTCGAAATCCGGGCAGCAATTTTTCGGAGTGCCGCAGATCGGATCGTCGCCTGATTTTGCGAACATTCCGTCGATCACATTTGATCCCATCCTTACGGCGAATCTGAATGTGGCGGATGCGGCGATTCCCGTAAACAACCCGTTCATCTCCGGAACCGGCACGTCCGGTATACTCGAGTTGAAGCAACACTCGACTCAGGCGAACGTCTCTTACGTGGAGGGTTTTCACACGGGGACGCAACTAACCGTGGCGTGGGACAATACTCGATCGAGCAGCAACTCGGCTCTTCAACCTGTTTAATCCCGGGGTGACCTCCAACATTACGATTACGGTACAGCAGCAATTGCTGAATGGTTTCGGGACTTTGCCAAACACGCGCTTCATCGCCGAAGCGAAGAACGAGCGTCAGGCCGCCGACGATTATTTCGCACAGCAGGTGATCACCACCATCACGGCGGTGGCGACGGCTTACTGGGAATATGTGTTCGCGCGCGAAAACGTGAAAGTGGAAGAAGCGGCGCTGGCGACTTCGACCAAACTTTATAACGACAACAAGCGCCAGCTCGAAATTGGCACGATGGCGCCGCTGGATGTGCTGACGGCCGAGTCGGAAGTGGCCTCGGACCGCCAGAATTTGATCCTGGCGCAAACCACCCAACTGCAACAGCAGACGGTGTTGCTGAACGACATCACCAAGCAATTGATGGACCCGACGCTTATCAACGTCGAGGTCATCCCCACGACGACCCTGACTAATCCCGCCGACGTGAACGTCGCAGCGCTGCCCGACGCAGTGCGTGAAGCGCTGGCGAATCGCCCGGACGTGAAACAGGCGGAGGAGCTGTTAAAGAATGCCGGCATTCAAGTGAAGACGTCGCACGACGCCCTGCTCCCGGTGCTGACGCTTTTCGGCCAGTACGAGACCCAGGGGCTCGGTGGCAATGAGACTACCACGACGCAGACGCCGACCGCTTTCGCGCCGGACTTGAACGCGCCGTTGCTGACCGCGAACGGCACGCCGGTTTTGATCGGGACGCCTGGCCAGCCGGTGTACGCTGGGACGCCTTCGGCGTTCAATCCGTTTCGACCACAGCGACCGGCGGATTGAGTGACGCGCTGTCGAGCGTGTTTCAAAATAAGTTCCCGACGTATGCCGTTGGGTTGAACTTTACGCTGCCGATTCGCAATCGCGCGGCCCAGGCGGACAGCGCGCGGCGCAATTCTGCTGGACCGTTCGGCGCAGGTCCAATACCTGCAACTGCAGAATACCGTGGCGCTCAACGTTCGCAACGCGCAGATCGCGCTGCAGCAGGATCGCGCACAGGTCGATGCGGCGATTAAGGCCGGCGAACTTGCCAAGCAGACGCTCGACGCCGAGCAGAAGAAATATCAGCTCGGCGCTTCCACCAGTTACAACGTCATTTTGCGTTCGCGCGACTTGACCACCGCGCAAGGCAACGAATTGCGCGCGCGAATTAATTTGGTCGAAGCGTTCATCAATTACGATCAGGCCCTCGGACGCACGCTCACCACCAATCGCATCACCGTCGCCGATGCCTCGCACGGAAATATTTTCCACACGCCAAATATTCCCGGCGCGTTCGAGAATGTCCGCCTCTTTGGCAGTGGCGATCACGGCTACAAGGGAAACTAGACGCCCCGTTTCCTAGGTTTCGCGTGAGTACGGGCTTCACCGGCGCCCTTCTAGTCTAGTGTTTTGTAATCGTAGGGGCGCGGCTTGCTGCGCCCGCTCTTTGTGGCGTAACCTCAAATGACGCGTGCGCCCCGATGATGACGGTTTCGGGGTTCGAATACTTAGGAGCGCTGCCGATGCCCACTGACCCTAAGAATCGCATCCGGCGCCTCACAATCAACGGCGTCGAAGCGGCGGATTCCCGGCGCAAACCAAGCGTCGCCGAAAAATCGTGGGAAGAAAAGACGTTAGCGCCCACGCTCGAGAAATCTCCCGAGCGCGCTTCCAAATTCACCACCGTTTCAAGCTATCCGATCCGTCGGCTCTACACTCCCGCCGATCTTCCCGACTGGGACGAAGATCGCGACCTGGGCTTGCCGGGCGAGCCTCCTTACACGCGCGGAATTCACCCCACGATGTATCGCACGCGCCTCTGGACCATGCGGCAATTCGCCGGCTTCGGCACGGCCGAGGACACCAATCAGCGCTTCCGCTATTTGCTGGCGCAGGGTCAGACCGGCCTTTCCGTCGCGTTCGATCTGCCCACCCTGATGGGCTACGACTCGGACCACGCGCTCTCGGAAGGCGAAGTCGGAAAATGCGGCGTGGCCATCAGCTCGCTCGCCGACATGGAAGTGCTCTTCGACAAAATTCCGCATCGCCGACGTCAGCACTTCTATGACGATTAATTCTCCAGCCGCGGTGATTTGGGCCATGTATCTGGCGGTTGCAGAAAAGCAAGGCGCCGATTGGAAGAAAATCGCCGGCACGCTGCAGAACGACATCCTGAAGGAATACATCGCTCAGAAGGAATATATCTATCCGCCCGAACCGTCGATGCGCCTGGTAATCGACACGATTGAATTCGGCGCCAAGCACACTCCGAAATTCAACGTGATTTCCATCAGCGGCTATCACATCCGCGAAGCCGGCTCGACGGCGATTCAGGAATTGGCGTTCACGCTGCGCGACGGAATCGAGTATGTCGATTGGGCGCTGCGCCGCGGCATGGAAATTGATGACTTTGCTCCGCGCCTCTCATTTTTCTTCAATGCCCACAGCGATTTCTTCGAAGAAATCGCGAAATACCGCGCCGCGCGACGCATCTGGCACAAAACGATGACCGAGCGCTACGGCGCGAAGAATGCCCGCTCGTGGGCGCTCCGTTTCCATACGCAAACCGCGGGATGCTCGCTCACCGCGCAGCAGCCCTACAACAACGTCGTGCGGACCGCGCTGCAAGCATTGGCGGCGGTACTCGGCGGCACGCAATCGCTGCACACTAATTCGCTCGACGAAGCCTGGGCGCTGCCGACCGAATTTGCGGCAACATTGGCGTTGCGCACGCAGCAAATTATCGCGCACGAAAGCGGCGTGACGAATACCGTCGATCCGCTCGGCGGTTCGTATTTCGTCGAGACGCTCACGAACGAAGTGGAAGCGGGCGCCTGGGATTACATCCGCAAGATCGATGCCCTCGACGGCATGGTCGCGGCCATCGAGCGCGGATATCCGCAGCGGGAAATCGCCGACGCAGCGTATCAATATCAAATGGAAGTCGATCGCAAAGAAAAGATCGTAGTCGGCGTGAATGACTACGTCGCGAAGGAAAATCCTCTCGACATTTTGCAAATTGACGAAAGCGTGGCCCACCGTCAAGCCGAGCGCCTGGCCAAATTGCGCGCTGAACGGTCGAGTGACGAAGTGGCGCGCCGCCTCGACGGACTTCGCATAGCATCGCAAGGCAAAGAAAATTTAATGCCATACATCTACGACGCGGTGAAGGCTTACGCCACGCTCGGCGAAATCTGCGACGCGATGAAAGTCGCCTTCGGAATTTACGACGAAGTTGCAATTACTTAGTCAAGTTCTGCTAGGATTCTCCACAAATGAATCTCACACTTTTCAGAAATTCCCCAGTGAGTCATACTGCTTTTCGTTTGCCTGCCGATCGCCGCAGCGGCCCATCCGAACGATAAGGACGGCCGCACCAGCGGCTTCGTGACTACGCCCGACAATATTCGCATTCACTACATCGAGGCCGGAACTCGAGCAGCGTCGAGTTCAGCGCCGAGCATCCTCTTTATCCCCGGCTGGACGATGCCCGCCTGGATCTGGGATGCGCAAATCGATTATTTCTCGAAGAAATTCCGGGTGGTGGCGATCGATCCGCGGTCGCAAGCCGACTCGACCATGACCGACGATGGCGATTCACCGACCGGACGCGCCGCAGACATCGAAGCGGTGATCCAATCGCTGCACCTCAGCCCGGTAATTCTGGTTGGCTGGTCGCAGGGAGTTTCGGATGTCGCGGCCTATTTCAAACAGTACGGCGCGAAGAGCGTCGCAGGCTTTGTGCTTGTCGATGGCTTTGCCGGAATGGACGTCAGCGCGGAGATGGCCAAAGGATTCGTCGCGATGGACGGGCAACTTCTCACCAACCGCGAGAAATTCACCGAGATGTTTGTTCGCAATATGTATAAGACTCCGCAGACGGACGAATACCTCGCCCGCGTGGAAAAATCGGCCCTGCGCACGCCCACTGCTATCGCCGTGACCGACACCATGGCGATGCTGAATATCGACAATCGCGAAGCGATGAAGCAAATCGATAAGCCGACGCTGATTCTCACGCCAAAAGGCGGCTTCTCGGCACACTTCGAAGAAGCCATGCACGCCAGCATCCCGAATTCTGAACTCGAGGAGATGGAAGGCGTGGGTCATGCGCTTTTCGTCGATACGGCGGACGCTTTCAATGAACGAGTGGATCGCTTTATCACCGCGCGAATTACCGCTCCAGCAAGCTCTGCGCACGAAGCTCCGGCAACTCCTACCGCCGCGCACTAGTTTCGAGTATCCTGTTCGGCAATGAGCGAAAAGCGGATACGAGTCTTGATCGCCAAGCCCGGTCTGGATGGCCACGACCGCGGCGCGAAAATTATTGCGCGCGCATTGCGCGATGCCGGCATGGAAGTGATTTACACCGGCCTGCGGCAGACGCCGGAAATGATCGCTTCGGCCGCCGCGCAGGAAGATGTCGACGTGATCGGCCTTTCGATTCTTTCCGGCGCGCACAACACGCTCGGTCCGCGGCTGATGGAATTGCTGCACGAAAAAGGGATGGGCGACGTCTGCGTGGTGATCGGCGGAATTATTCCCGAAGCCGACATTCCGGCGCTGAAGAAAGTCGGCATCGCGGAAATTTTTCTTCCCGGCACGCCGACGCAAGCTATCGTCGATTTTATCCGCTCGCGAATTTCCACCTCGCCTTCAAAGGCTTGACCGACCGTGAACTCTGAACTTCGCGCCGTCCGGCACGAAGATATCCTCTTAATTACGCTCGAACATCCGAGCGGGTTGCCGCGGCTCGAGCGGCGTATCTTGCGCGAGCTTGCGCGACAAATGGAGATGCTCGCGTCGACTCACGAACTTGCGGGCGCCGTGATCACAGGGAGCGCGCAAGCCTTTTGTGCCGGCGCGGAACTCACCGAGATCACTTCCCTGCTGGCCTCGGAAACTGCTCGATTTTGCGCGCGAAGGCCAGCGAGTGATGGATCAGATCGAACATTCGACGAAACCAGTGATCGCCGCAATCCATGGATATTGCATGGGTGGCGGATTCGATTTGGCGCTGGCGTGTCGAGCGCGAATTTGCAGCAGCGATGCGGTTTTCGCGCATCGCGGCGCCAGCCTCGGACTCATCACCGGTTGGGGCGGCACGCAGCGGCTACCGCGCCTTATCGGCCGCTCGCGCGCAATGGAGATCTTCCTGACCGGCCGGATGACTCGCCGCGGACGAAGCACGAGCGATAGGCCTCGTCCGCGAAGTAGCCGCAAGCGATCAAGTGATGCAGCGAGTGATTGCGCAAGCGCGAAGCGCCCCGTAGGGCCCGCGCTTTACGCCGGGCCTCCTCGTGCGAGATCGCGCTACAATCCCAATCGCGCCATACCCGAATCGCGTTACCCCACAGTGTCGTCAAGCCGCAATCGAGCCATCAATTTAATGAGCGCCCGAAAAGGCCCGCCATAAAGCGCGGGCCCTACGGATGCTCCCTAATTCGTCGCGCTGCGTAGATCAATCCCACTTGCGCATGAATTTCGAGCGCGTATAAGCCACGCGAAATCCCTGCCGCTCGATATTGCGATGCGAAATGGAATTTAGTTGCGCGATGCTAACCGAGATATCGCAGCCGGCTCCGGCGGCATCGGCGAGCCGCGCTTCGAGCAGCGCCGTCTGCACCCCGCGCCGCCTGAAATCCGGCAAGGTACTCGCGCCGAAAAATCCCGCGACACCGTTATGCGTGCAAAGCGCAGCGCCGCCGGCAATTTTGCCGTCGACGTATGCAAGATAAGTCCGGTCCGAAGGCCGCTGCGAAAACATTTCCATGATCTCGATCAATTCCTCGGTCACCGGAAAATGCTCCGCAAATCCGCGCGAAACAGTTTCAGCCCAAAAGCGAGCCTCTTCCGCCGCCGCGCGTCGAATCTCGACACCTGGCGGAAGCGCAGCCGTCCGCGCCGGCGACTCGATCGGCCGATAAAGCACATTCGAAAGCTCGATGACGCGATAACCGAGGCCCCCGAGCAATTCGTAAAGCGAAATATCGGCCATCGGACAAACCTCGATATTCACTTCCGAGCCGCGGCTACGATAAAAGTTCTCAAGCTCGTCCATCTCGCCGGCATTGACCGCACCATGCAGGCCGACCGCGACGGCCTGCGTAACCGGCGAGCCAACGCCGGTGAAACGCAGCCATACCGCCCATGATGTCGACGCTCACCGCCCCACTCGCTGGATTCTTGCGCGCCAGAAATTGCGCACATTCCTTGGCAGCCGCAGCCTCCGACGCTTCCAACCGCCGCACCAATTCCAAATTCACGAATTGCATTTGAAATTCCTCCTCAAAGGCGCCGCGACAGCGCCGGGACAGTGTGACACCAAATGTTGGTCAAACTAGTTTGCGACGGAATTCTACGAGGAAGGAGATCTGCCAAAGCCGCGCGATCCAGCGTCCGAAAGAATTTCGCTAACGCGCGGAGCGAATGGAGGCAGACCAATCCCGGACCGATTTAAAGCAGCACATAGGCGCCTCCAGCGAGAAGTTGCGGCCTAGATTCAGCCGCTTGCGGGAAGTATATTCGGAACCACGAACGAATCCTAGTGGAGCCTGACAGATGTTCTCGGTTTCTACTTAGCGGGCCGGCGCTCGCGTGCTTCGCGCAAACCACGTATACTCTCCCGTGGCCATCGCGTGTTATCTGCGCGTGAGAAATCGGCCGCTGCATTTCATTCCCTGCTAGGAGCGAGGCGTAGGCCTTGTCGAGTCCCGTCTTAAATAGCGCCATCAACGCGAAAAGCGCCGAATTTGAAAAGAATTTTCGCCGCATGGTGGATCTCCTCACCGAAATCAAGAACGAAGAAGAAAAAATCCGCCAGGGCGGCGGCGCCAAAGCCATCGAGGCGCAACACAAGAAAGGCCGCCTGACCGCGCGCGAACGCATCGCCAAGCTGATCGATCCGCCGGGCCATTTTTTCGAGCTGGGCCTCTACGCCGCGTACGAAATGTACGAAGAATGGGGCGGCGCGCCCGCCGCCGGCACGATCACCGGCCTCGCGCGCGTTGCCGGGCGGCAGGTGATGATCATCGCCAACGACGCGACCGTGAAAGCCGGCGCATTCTTCCCGATGACCGCGAAAAAAGTGATTCGCGCGCAAAATATCGCCATCGAAAATCACATCCCCACAATTTATCTGGTCGATTCCGCCGGCGTTTTTCTGCCGCTGCAGGAAGATGTTTTCCCGGACACCGACGATTTCGGCCGCGTCTTTCGCAACAACGCCGTGATGAGCGCCATGGGCATTCCGCAAATCACGGCCATCATGGGCATGTGCGTCGCGGGCGGCGCGTATCTGCCGGTGATGTGCGATCACATCCTGATGACCGAAGGCACCGGCCTTTTTCTCGCCGGCCCGGCGCTGGTGCAAGCGGCCATCGGCCAGAAAGTTTCCGCCGAAGAACTCGGCGGCGCGCAAGATGCACGCGCAAATCAGCGGCACCATCGATTTTCGCGAGCCGGATGATGACGCCTGCCTCAAGCGCATCCGCTCGCTGGTCGACAAAATGGGCCAACGCCCCGGCACTCCATTCGATCACAACGCAAACCAGAATTCCCGCCCACCCAGCCGAGGAAATCTACGGCATTTTCTCCTCCGACCCTCGAAGCAATACGACATGCACGAAGTCATCGCGCGCATCGTCGACGGCAGCCACTTCGAGGAATACCGCGCCGAATACGGCCAGACCATGCTCTGCGGCTTCACGCGCATCGGCGGCTGGGCCGTCGGCATCGTCGCCAACAATAAAAAGCACGTGCAGATCGCCGCGGCGCGGCACCGGCGAGCGGCGCATGGAATTTGGCGGCGTGATTTACACCGAATCGGCCGAAAAAGCCGCGCGCTTCATTCTCGATTGCAATCAGAATCTCATGCCGCTGATTTTCCTGCATGACGTGAATGGCTTCATGGTCGGCAAGGAAGCGGAATGGAGCGGCATCATTCGCGCCGGCGCAAAAATGGTGAACGCCGTGGCCAATAGCGTGGTCCCGAAAATCACGGTGATCTGCGGCGGCAGTTTTGGCGCCGGCCACTACGCCATGTGCGGCAAAGCCTACGATCCGCGCTTCATTTTCGCCTGGCCGACGGCGCGCTACGCGGTGATGAGCGGCGATTCCGCCGCCAGCACGCTGGTCGAAATTAAAATCAAGCAGCTCGAGCGCGAAGGCAAGAAACTCACCGAAGCGGATAAGAAGGAATTGCACGAATCGATCCGCGCGACCTACGAACACCAGACCGATCCGCGCTACGCCGCCGCGCGCCTCTGGGTCGACGCGATCATCGATCCAGCGCAAACCCGCGAGGCGTTGATCGAGGCGCTCGACGCGGCCGCGCTGAATCCCGACGTGCCCGAATTTAAGACCGGAGTGCTGCAAACCTAATTTCCGAATCACGACTCAGCGAAGACCACACGCATGCCCAACGACAACGTAAAAATCATCGAATGCCCCCGCGACGCCTGGCAAGGCCTCACCGAAATTATTCCCACGGAAGCCAAAGTCGAATATCTCACCGGCCTGCTGCAACTCGGCTTCCGGCACATCGACGCGGTAAGTTTCGTCTCGCCGAAACACGTGCCGCAAATGGCCGATAGCGAAGACGTGATGCGCCGCCTCACGCACGCCTTCCCCGCCGGCGAACCGCCAGAAATTATCGGCATCGTCGTGAACGAACAGGGCCTCGATCGCGCTCTCTCCACTCCCGGCGTCACCACCATCGGCTATCCCTATTCCATTTCGGCTTATTTTCGCCGCGCCAATGCCAACATGTCGCGCGACGAGTCGCGCGCTCTGGTCGAAAAGCTGCAGAAAGAAACGAGAGCCGCCGGACGCGGCCTGGTGGTTTACATTTCGATGGCTTTTGGCAATCCCTACGACGAACCCTGGGGCCCCGAAATTGTCGAAGACACGCTCGTCTGGCTGAAAGACATCGGCGTGCGCACCGTTTCGCTCGCCGACACGGTCGGCACCGCAACGCCCGACGCCGTCGCCGAACTTTTCAGCGGAGTGCGCGCCGCAGCCGATGGAATCGAGCTAGGCGTGCATCTGCACAGCCGCCCCGAAGGCGCCGCGGAAAAAGTGCTGGCCGCTTATGAAGCCGGCTGCCGACGATTCGATGGCGCGCTGACGGGCTTCGGCGGCTGCCCATTCGCCGGCGACGCCCTGGTCGGAAATATTCCGACGGAAACGGTGATCGCAACGTTGGCCGCGCGCGGCGTCTCCACTGGAATCGACACGCGATCGCTGGCCATCGCCTGCGCGATGACCGGAAAAATCCGCGAGACCTACGCGCACATTCCCGACGAAAGCCCAGCGAACTAGTCATGGCCTACAACACTCTCAAACTCGAATTCGACGCCCAGATCGCGACGATAACACTCACGCGCCCCGAAAAGCGCAACGCCATCTCCACCGAAATGATCGAGGACGTGCTCGCCGCGCTGGCCGAAACGCAGTCAAGCAGCCGCGCGCGTCGTCATACTGACTGGCGAGGGCAAAGCTTTCTGCTCCGGCATGGATCTCGACGAGCTGCGCGCCATCGCCAAGCGCTCGCCAGCCGAGCATCTCGAGGATTCGCGGCGCATGGCCCGGCTCTTTCGCACTCTCTATTCGTTTCCGAAACCAACCATCGCCGCCGTCAATGGCGCGGCCATCGCCGGAGGCTGCGGCCTCGCCACACTTTCCGATTTCACCATCGCCGTGCCCTCGGCTCAATTCGGCTACACCGAAGTGCGCATCGGCTTCGTCCCCGCGTTAGTGTCCGTGTTTCTGCGCCGCCAGATCGGCGACAAGCGTACCCGCGATCTCGCACTGTCGGGCCGGCTCTTCGACGCAGCCGAAGCGAAATCGATGGGCTTGGTGAATGAAGTAGTCACGACCGAAGAATTAATTCCCGCCGCGCGAAAACTGGCCGCGACGCTGATCGCATCCAGCCCGACGAGCCTGGAACGCACGAAGCGGCTCCTGCTTCAAATGTCGCAAGCGGAACTCGATCGCGATATCTCCTTGGCAGTGCAAGAAAACTCCGAAATTCGTTCCACGCCGGATTTCACCGAAGGCCTCTCAGCATTTCTCGAAAAGCGCCCGCCGAAATGGAGCGGCAGCTGAGCGCGCGCCTGTGAACTGCCCAGCGCTAAAGCGCGCCACCTCCGGCCGGTTTTTTCCGGAGCGCTGAAGCTCTCCTTCCCCCGCATAAATGCGCGCGCTCCCACCGGTGTTACGCCGTCAGCGGCGCTCTGCTACAATCTTTTCCCGATGTCACGCGACAATTCCGCTCACCATTCCGACGGCCACGACCACTTCTACGACACGACCGTTCGCGTCCGCTACGCCGAAACCGATCAAATGGGCGTCGTCTATTACGGCAATTATTATTTGTGGTTTGAAGTAGGCCGCGTGGAACTCTGCCGTCAGCTCGGCTTCGAGTACAAAAAAATGGAATCGGACGACGATAGTTTCATAGTAGTCGCCGAATCGTCCTGCCGCTATCGCAAGCCCGCAAAATTCGACGACATCCTGCGCATCCGCACGCGCATCGCCGAAGCCCAGCGCCGCACCATCCGCTTCGCCTACGAAATTTATCGCGAAGAAACCAATGAACTGCTGGCCAACGGCGAAACCTTCCACGTGATTTGCGATCGCCTCGGCCGGCCAAAATCTCTACCGGAAAAATACCGGAAATTATTCGGCATCAAGTCGGCACAATCTGCCAACGAAGCCGCCGACGCACATCCCATCGCGAGGAAATGATCGCCAGCCGCCAATGACCATCGCCCTCACCGGAAACGATCTCACTCTCGCAAATGTGTACGAAGTCGCGCTCTATGCCGGCGAAGTCTCGCTGGCACCGGAAGCCCGCATGCGCATGGACGCCTCCCGCGCCGTAATTGATCGGCTGGTCGCATCCGGCGAAACCGCTTACGGCGTCAATACCGGCTTCGGCAAAATGGCTTCCGTCCGCATTTCGACCGACCAGATCCGCCAACTACAAACGAACCTAGTCCGCAGCCACGCAGCAGGCGTCGGCGCATCGCTAAGCGAGCCGGAAGTTCGCGCCATGATGCTTTTGCGCGCGAACGCCATCGCCAAAGGTTTCAGCGGAATTCGACCCATCGCCGCCGACACTCTCTGTACCATGCTCAATCGCCGCGTCCATCCCGTGATTCCCTCGCAAGGTTCAGTCGGCGCGTCAGGCGATCTCGCCCCGCTCGCGCATCTCGCGCAGGTGGTGATCGGCGAAGGCGAAGCCGAATATCAAGGGCGGCGCATGGGCGGCGCCGAAGCCATGCGCCTCGCGGCTATCGCACCGATTGCGCTCGAAGCGAAAGAAGGTCTCGCGCTGCTGAATGGCACGCAAGCCATGCAATCGCTCCTAGCGCTAGGCCTGCGCGCCGCCGCAATCGCCGTAGACACCGCCGACGTCGCCGCCGCACTTTCACTCGACGCACTCCGCGGCACTCCGACCGCTTTCGATCCACGCATCGCCGCCGCGCGACCGCATCCCGGCCACGCCATCACCGCTCGCAATCTCGCGCGCCTAAATCGCGACAGCGAAATCCGCGAATCGCATCGTTCCGCCGTCAAAGATCCGCGCGTGCAAGATCCCTATAGTCTCCGCTGCACGCCGCAAGTACACGGCGCCGTCCGCGATGCGCTCGCAAACATTCGCGCCACGCTAGAAATTGAATTGAATAGCGCGACAGATAATCCTCTAGTCTTCGCCGACACCAATGAAGTTCTAAGCGGCGGCAATTTCCACGGCCAGCCCCTCGCCATGGCCGCGGATCAATTAGCGGTGGCGCTCGCCACTCTCGCCGGAATTTCCGAGCGCCGCATCGAGCAAATGACTAATCCGCTCACCAGCGGCCTGCCGGCATTCCTAATCAAAGACGCCGGTCTGAATTCCGGCTTCATGATTCTGCAAATCACCGCAGCCGCGCTCGTCAGCGAACTAAAAGCCCAAGCCACGCCGCACTCGGTAGATTCGATTTCCACCTCAGGCAATCAAGAAGACTACGTCTCAATGGGCATGGGCGCGTCCAGGCGCTTGAAACCGATGCTCGAGAATTTAGAAAATGTCCTGGCCATCGAACTACTTTCGGCCACCCAAGGAATTGAGCTGCTAGCCCCACTCCAGACCGGAACGGAAGCCAGAAAAGCCCAGCAGCTAATTCGCAGCGTTTCGAAGTTTGTAACAGAAGATCGAACAATGGCCCCAGACATCAACGCGGTAGCAAAATTAATTTCCAAGGCAAAATTCGCCGAGTTGCTCCAGTAACGTACCGCCGGCGTCTCTGCCGGCTCTTTTAGCCAGTAAAATCGAAGCGTCAATTCTCGCGTCGCAATCGTCTAACTACGTCCTCACGATTGCGGCAAACCCGTAAACGCGACCACAGTCAGCGACCCGATTCACGCCAGCGCCTCCATCAAAAAACTCCCAAACCGAAATCCAGCAATATAACTAAACGGCGGCTCCCCCAAAGAATAATGCCCGCAAGGCAAATGCATCGACTCACAGCGAACCCCATCCCGCTGCACCGCCGCGATAAACTCCGCCGAAAGCTCCGGCCAAAAAGTGGGATCAAAATCCGCTGTAATCGCCAGCAACCGCTTCCCAGTCCCAGCGAGCTTCGATATATAAGGATAAGGACTGATCGGCGACCAAAACCGCCGCAATTCCTCCAAAGAGACTTTCGCCCGCAGCGGCTCCCAAACATTCGAAGTAGTCAATCCATTCGCCACCACATCTCCGCAATAAGTAGAAACATGCAAATGCACGCTTGCCCGCAGCAAAGGCTCATGCGCGAGCGCCAAAAAAGCCAGCGACGATCCAATGCTCGTGCCCACAATTCCCAATTTGTCGTAACCGCGCGAAGCCAGCCAGCGCAAACAAGCCCGCACATCGCAAACCGCCTGCCGGTTCGACTGCAAAGTGAGCCCGATATTCGGCGCCACCAGATTATCCCCGCGCGGATGATCCGGAATCGCGCGCCGGTCGTGATAAGGCAAGCTCATCCGCAGCGCCGAAATTCCCAATTTCTGCAGCCATTGGCAGACGGCCACCTGCTCGTGCCACTTGGCATTCCATTGCGCGATCACCACCACCGCCGGTCCGCTGTAATGTCCGGGGAAAAATCGCGCGTGAACCGTATTGTTCACCGGCCATGCCGATTCAATCGCGGAAGTGAACGTCAGCACCCCCGATTCGCGATGAGCCTCCCGCGACTCCGTAAAACGAAAATCCTCCGGCCCCCGCGCTCCAAACCACTCATCGCTGGTCCGTAAAGTCTCATCCACAAATCGATTCAGAAACCCGCGCGGATCAGGATCGTTCGCGCGCCCGCCAATATATTCAAGCCCCCAACCAAATGGCAGCGTCTTGCGATTTTTTTCATCCGCCCAACGCCCATGCTCGTAAGCCCGGACTTTCTGCTCATACCATTCGCGTATCATCAGGCCATCGAATATAGCCTAGCGCCCAGCAATCAACGAACGCCCAAATCGCAGTTGATGCACAACATTCGGCCGTCCAATGTAGGAGAGCGGGTTTACCTCGCTCCCGGGTTACGCTCGGGTGTTGATTTTCGTACCGCACAATAAACGCCAAACAACTCGCGTCGCAAAGTTTAAGACTCGGACACTAATCGCCCAGCCCCGGTTGAGGCCCACCCATCGCTATGACATATTGAATGAATGCTTCCCGGTCCTCTCATCGCGGGCGCGGTGTTCATTCTCGGCCTGCTAATCGGCAGCTTCCTGAATGTCTGCATCGTGCGCATTCCCGCGGGCAAGTCCATCGTTCTGCCGGCCTCCGCGTGCCCAAAATGCGGCGCCCCGATCAAGCCCTACGACAATATTCCGGTGCTAAGTTACTTATTCCTTGGCGGCAAATGCCGGGGCTGCCGCACGAAAATTTCTCCGATGTACCCGACCGTCGAACTTCTGAATGGCGCGCTCTACCTGGTCTGCTTTCTCGCCTTTGGAATGACGCTCGAAACTTTCAAGTGGGCCATCTTCGCGTCGATCCTGCTGATTCTCGTGTTCACCGATCTTCGAGAAAGAATTCTCCCGGACGTCGTCAACTTTACTGGGTTCGGCATCGCACTCGTGCTGAGCCTGTTCCTGCCGCCCGCAGACGGCACCGCGCAATGGCTCGCCACTCGCTACTTCGATTTTCCGCCGCCGATGCCGGTGATTTCGCTCGCCGACGCGATTTTCGGAGCCGCATTCGGCAGCGGCGTTCTGTGGATCATTTCCGAAGGCTACTTCCGCCTACGCAAGCGCGAAGGCATGGGCCTAGGCGACGTAAAAATGATGCTGATGGCCGGCGCGTTTCTCGGACTGAAGCGCACAGTACTCACAATTCTGCTCGGATCGATTCTAGGCAGCGTGATCGGCGTAGCATTCATAGCCGTTCGCCGCAAAGACACGGACTATGAACTGCCTTTCGGCACGTTTCTTGGCGCCGGGGCGCTCATCGTGGTGTTTTTCGGCACTCCGTTCGTGAATTGGTATATGTCGTTGCTGAGAGTGCGCTGAAATGCTGCTCGCCGCCATTCTGTTTCTTGCACCGTCGCACGCGGCCGCGCCCGTGGCACCGGTCACGCATACAAGCGCGTCGCCCATGACGCTTGTCATCATCGGCGCATCGTTCGTGATCGTCGTGGGTGGCCTTTTGTTCCTCGGAAGAGCTATTCGCAAGCTTCTGCGCCAGCATGAGACCGACGCTCGCGGCGATTTTACTGCTCCGAAAGCGAACGAAGATAATCCGTCCGCGTTCATGGCCGCGTCGATGCAGGGCGTTATCGAGAAACTGCGCGCGCAAGAACGCGAGCTCGCCCGGCTGCATCGCATCGAACAGGAACGCGCCCGCGAATCCGAGCGCATCACCGAAGAAGTCACGCGCAACATGCCCACGGGCCTGCTCTTGCTGAGTGCCAAGGGCGCGATCACTTCGGCGAATCCTGCGGCGGAAACCGCGCTGGGCGTCAGAGGATTGCAATACCGCGCCTATACCGAAGTTCTCGATCCGGACTCCGATTTAGCCACTCTGCTCGGTGCCTGTCTGCGCGAGGGCCGCACCATTCACCGCGGCGAAATCCGCCACGTCACGCCCGCGGGTGAAGTTCGGCAGCTTGGCGTTACCATCTCACCGATCGCTCGAGTGCTTCCGAGTTACGCGCGCCACGCCGATGCCTCCGCCGACCCGAGCGCCCCGCGCGAATCACTAATCACCGGCGCGCTTTGCCTCATGAGCGATCTCACCGAGCTCACCGACTTGCAGCGCCAAGTCCGCTGGAAAGAAAATCTCGCCGCACTCGGCGAAATGTCCGCCGGTATCGCGCACGAATTCAAAAACGCCCTAGCCACTATTTCCGGATACGCGCAAATGATCCATCAAGAAGCGCCTCCGGGCGAATTGCTCGAAAATTCCGAACGCATCCTCGAGCAAACGCGCGCGCTCACGCATGTGGTCACGGAATTCCTCCGTTTCGCCAAACCACTCGAGCTTTCCTATGAAACGCTGCCGGTAGAATCGCTGGTTGTGCGCGTCGCAGACGAAATCCAGGAAGCGGTCCCTGGCTGCTCCATCCGCACGGCTGGGGACTTCTGCGATGTACCGGGCGATGAAGGGCTTTTACGCCAGGCGTTGCTGAATCTGACGCGCAACGCTGCCGAAGCCGCCCGCAGCCGCGGCGCGCAGGGACGTGTTAACATCACCGGCGCATTTGAAGATCGCGCCGGCCGCAAATGGCAGCGCATTTCCGTCGCCGATAATGGTCCGGGCATTCCCAATGCAGATTTATCCAAAGTTTTCCTGCCATTTTTCACCACAAAATCCGAAGGCACTGGCCTAGGTCTAGCGGTAGTCCAGAAAGTCGCCATGCAACACGGCGGCTCCGTCGAAGCCCGCAATCTTCCTGAAGGCGGCGCCGAATTCATCCTCTGGTTACCTTTGCGACAGGCCCCGGTGGCCCCGGACTTTGTTCAGGCGGCCGGGCGCATCTAAAATAGTCGTGATCCTGGTATCCGGTTCCGAAAGGCGGTGTGTATGCGCATTAGATTGATGATCGCTGCGGCAGTTTTCGTATTGCTGGCCTCCTACAGTGCCGCTGCACAGGACAATCAAACCGCGACGCAACAAAATCCGCCGGCGCAAAGCCAGTCCGCACCGTCGCTCGCCGACGCAGCTCGCAAAGCGCGCGAAGCGAAAAAGACCGAACCGAAGCCCGGCAAAGTTTTTACGAACGATAATCTCCCGACCGCAGGCGAGGTAAACGTGATCGGAGCCGATGCGACGCCGTCGGATGGTTCCGCGGCGCCAGCCGCGACCGGTGCTGCGAAGCCATCGCTCGCGCAGGAAGAGCAGGCGTGGCGCGCTCGTTTCGGCAAAGCACGCGCCAAACTGGCACACGATGAAGCTGATCTCGATGTTCTCCAGCGCGAAATGGGCAAATTGCAATTGGGCTTTTATCCCAATGATCCCGTGAAGCAAATGCAGCAAGACCTGACCCGCGCCGACATCAACAATCAGCAAGCCAAAATCGACAAGAAGCAAGCTGACATCGCCGCAGATAAAGCCGCGATTTCCGATCTCGAAGATTCCCTGCGTCATTCCGGCGGCGACCCGGGTTGGGCACGCTGACCCCTCTCGCAATGGAACCCGTCCTCCTCGTCGAAGATAAAGCCGAACTGCGCGCCATGCTTCGCAAGTTTTTGGAGCGCTCCGGCTATTCCGTCGACGAAGCTCCTGACGGAAGTTCCGCGATCGAAAAAGTCCGCGCGCGCCGCTACCTCTTTGTTCTTTCGGATTTGAAGCTTCCCGGACAATCAGGAATCGATGTCTTGCGCGAGGCAAAACGCGCTGATTCTGCGCTGCCAGTGATTCTGGTTACCGCATACGGCTCCGTCGAAGAAGCGGTGACGGCCATGAAAGAAGGCGCGTTCGATTTCATCCAGAAGCCGGTCGATCTCGATCACTTGAAGATTTTGCTCGAGCGAGCCGCCACGCAGCAGGAATTGCTCCGCGAAAATCTGCTCCTGCGCGAGGAATATTCCGAGCGTTACGGATTTCCGCGCATCGTCGGCGAACATCCCACCATGCAAGAAGCGAGCCAGGTCGTGCAGCGAGTGGCCGCCACCGACGCGACAGTTCTGCTTTTGGGCGAGAGCGGCACCGGCAAAGAACTTTTCGCGCGCGCGCTGCATCATCTCAGTCCGCGCCGCCAGCAGCCCTTCGTAGCGCTAAATTGCGCCGCGATTCCCGGAAGGCCTGGTCGAAAACGAGCTGTTCGGCCACGAGCGCGGCGCTTTCACCGGCGCAGGCGCCCGAAAAATCGGCAAGATCGAACTCGCTCATCACGGCACAATTTTTCTAGATGAAATCGGCGACTTGCCCGCCGCGATTCAAAGCAAACTTCTGCGCGTCCTCGAAGAACGCCAATTCGAGCGCGTAGGCGGCACGATGACGGTGGGGGTAGACGTTCGCTTGATCACCGCCACAAATCGCGATCTGCAAACACTGGTAGCGGAAAAACAATTTCGCGAAGATCTCTACTTCCGTATCTCGGCCGTTCCAATCACGGTTCCACCGTTGCGCGAACGCGGCGACGATGTTCTCCTGCTCGCCGAACATTTCCTCGAGCGCTTCCGCCGCGAATTCCGCAAGCCGGACCTGACTCTGAGCGCGGCAACAATCGCGCGACTGCGAAGTTATCCCTGGCCAGGCAACGTCCGCGAGCTGCAAAACGCCATCGAGCGCGCCGCCATTCTCTCCAACGGCGCAGAAATCGAAGTCCCCGGCCTGCAACTCCCCGCGGCCAGGCCAGCCCGCGATCAAATGCCCGATGGCCTCGTCCGCGATGAATTTCTATGGGAAGGCCCGCTAGAAGAAGTAGCCCAAAGAGCAGTAGCCCACGTGGAAAAATTCAAAATCGAAAACGCCCTGCGCGAATCCAAGTGGAACAAAGCCCGCGCAGCCGAAAAACTAGGCATCTCCACCAAGACCCTGCAGCACAAAATCCGCACCCTAAATCTAGAGAACTAACTCCGCGATGACGAAACTCCAGTAGCACAGGCACTCCTGCCTGTGTCCGAGTCCGCGATGGCAATGCTCCATCCGCATCGCCGTGCTCGGATGTACCGGATTTTCGTCCGTAGGGGCGCCGCTTGCTGCGCCCGCCAAAAGTGGAGCTACCCGAATCGCGCTAGGAGCCGCCCGGTGTCGATTTGCTTCCGGTGTGTAACGCCACGCTGCCGAAATTCCAAAGCTTAAACGCAACATCCGCGAATCCGGCACGCTCCATCCAGACGGCCAACTCCTCCGGCGGCGGAAACTTAGAAACCGAACTCGGAAGATAAGAATAAGCCGTGGAATCCCCGGAAATCGCCCCGCCGATTCGCGGCAAAATATGCCGGAAATAAAATCGAAAAGCTGCCGCTCCGATCCCGTCCCGCGGATCCGAAAATTCCAATATCCCCACTTCCCCACCAGGCTTCAAAACCCGCGCAATCTCCCGCAGTCCCCGCTGATAATTAGCAAGATTCCGAAATCCAAATCCCGCCGTGACCAAATCGAATGAAGCATCGGCAAACGGCAGCGACAAAGCATCGCCGGCAAGAAAAGCAGGAGAACACCGCGCAGCCCGTCTTTTTGCGGCAGCCAACGCCACCATCGGAATCGCAAAATCGCTTCCGGCGATCAAGCCACGCGAATCCGACGCCACGCGAAGTTCTTCAGCTCGCCGCGAAAGCGCAAAAGCCAGATCGCCGGTTCCGCAACAAAGGTCCAACACCCGCGCATCACCCCGCGCCAAAATCGCAGAAAATCGCTTCGCCGTTCGCCGCCGCCACAATCGATCAAACGAAAGCGAAAGAAAATGATTCAGAAAATCGTAGCGCGGCGCGATATTCCCAAACATCTCGCGCACCCGCGCCCCAGCCTCGCGCTCATCCCGCGCTCCTTCTGGACGAGACCCCGGCGCAATCGGCAACGCATCGCGCGGCTCGGCGGACGATTTCTCGGCGGCAGAAGGCACACTCACGCGCGCTCCGCGATCGCATCAACCAATCTCGGAATTTCACGAATCGCCGCAGGAGTAAGTGGCGGCGCGAGCTCGATGCCCCACTCCACTCTTCCGACGCGGCGAGGCAAAACCCAGCGCACCCGCCCGCCGTGAGCCTTCTTATCGCTCTTCATGCTCTCGAGTATCCGCCCCGAAGCAACTCCACCCCAGCCAGGCAGCTCACCCACTCGCAAAATCAATTCCGCGATGCGCAGCGCATTCCGCTCGGCAATCAGCCGCATCGCCAAACTCGCAAACGTAGCCGTCAACATTCCCCATCCAACCGCCTCACCATGCAACAACCGCCGGTATTTCGTGGCAGCTTCCAGCGCATGGCCAAACGTATGCCCAAAGTTGAGAATCTGCCGCAGCCCGGATTCCCGTTCATCTTTCGAAACCACCGCCGCCTTCGCACGCACGCACCGCCGCACGATCCAATCAATCGCCTTCGCATCGCGTCGCAACACCGCCGCTATGTTCCGTTCTAGATACTCGAAGAGCTCCACATCTCCGATCACGCCATACTTGATCACTTCATACAGCGCCGATCGAAACTGTCGTTCCGCCAGCGTCGTCAACATCTGCGAATCAGCAATCACGAATCGCGGCGGATAGAACGCGCCAACCAGATTCTTCCCCTCCGGCAAATTCACACCAGTCTTCCCGCCAATCGCGCTATCTACTTGCGCCAGAAGCGTAGTGGGCACGTGCACCAACCGCACTCCGCGCAGATAAGCCGCCGCAGCAAATCCGGCCACATCGCCGACAACGCCGCCGCCCACCGCCACAATCACGCAGCGGCGATCAGCGCCCGCGCGCGTCAATTTGCGGCAAATCCGGGCGACAGTCTCCAGATTCTTCGCACTCTCCGCGTCGTCAAACAAAATCGGACGTGCAATCCGCACCCCGCCCAACGCAGCCGCAACACGCGCCCCACAATGCGACCAAACGCGCCGCGAAGAAACCACGAACACGCCAGTAGAATCTTTCAGACGAGCAAGCAGCGGCCGCAGCCGGCGCAAAGCCCCGCGCCCGCACACCACGGGATAAGCCCCAGATTCCGATCGCACTGAAAAGGTTTGCATCGATTCAAACCGAATGTAGCACAGATCGCGGTATGCCCTTTGCGCTGGCATGCCGCGATCAAACGTACCGCTGGCGTCCCTGCCGGCTTCTTACGGACTCGAAAGCCGGCAAAAAGCACAATCGTCGACGGCGCGAAGTGGTCAATAGAGAGAGGGTCCCGAATTGTTTTCGTAGCGGCGCCCTTCAGGGCGGCACTCGACGCAATAGGCAAAATATTCCGCGTCAAAGCACGCCGCTATGAAATCTCCGATGTCCAGTCGTTTGCGATCCGAGCGAGGCCGCGGCAGCCCACGAAATGTGAAATCGTAAAGAGCCGGAGAGACGCCGGCCGCACGCCAAAAAATCAATGCCCGCGCGTCTGCAGCTCATCCACCGTAGCAAGAATCACATGCCCAACAATCCCTAGACTCTTCGCGCTGACCTTATCAATCGTGTCGTCGTTCGTATGCCAGTAGGGATAGTCGCTCAAATCAATAATGTCCACAGTCGCGACCTTGCGCTCTTTGAAAGGCAAATGATCGTCCGAAATCGGCGTAGCTTCCATCGGCACGAACACATCCTGATACCCAAGCTTCGCCGCCGTTGACCATACTAAATCGACCAGCCAACCCGTGGAATTCGGCTCGCGCAAAATCCGCAGGTTCTTCGGACCGACCATGTCCGCAAGAATCACAGCCTTCACATGCTTCAAATCGCCCGCCAGAGCCATGCGCGCCGCCAGCTCGCGCGATCCATAAGTATTATCGTTGTCCTTCTCCCACTCGACGAACGCTTCCTCGCCATCCAAAAACGCAATCCACACACTCAGCTTCTGCTTCTTCGGGCAAAGCAGCCGCGCCATTTCTAGCATTAACCCGGTAGATGAGCCGCCATCCACGGCTCCCACAAATCCATCCTTCTTCAGCGTGTCGTAATGCGTCAGCAAAAGAATCATATCCGGCGTAGTTCCCGGAATCTTCACCACAATATTCTTCATCGCTACGGACCCAATCGGCGTCGAAGCATGAAAATCATCGTCCTCGAACGTGCAGCCAAATCCCTTCAGTTGCTCGTGAATATAATCCTGCTCGCGATGAATCCCGTCGGAATCCGGCGGACGCGGCCCAATCGCCACAATCTTCGCCACATGCTCGTAAGCCTTCGCGCCATCAAATCCGCCAGTCTTATCCGCGGGCAGCGCATCCGACGCCGGGGCCGCGGCGGACGCAGCAGGCTGCGCAGCCGCCGGCGCCGTGCCAGCCTCTTTCGGCGCCCCATTTCCGCAAGCAAACAAAAAGATCGCCAGAAATCCAGCGCCCACCGACATCGTCAAAGCCACCGTGCGTCGTCTCATGCGCCTAATCGCCCCTTCTTCGTCCGCAATTCTCGAATGCCATGATCATCCAGCCGCTTCCGCCCGCCGCCGTTTCCGCACCACCAAATAAGAAACCCCAATCCCCAACACATACAGCAAAGTCATCACGCCCATGAAGATTACCATTGTCGTAGCATCCGGCGTCGGAGTAACCACCGCCGCCAAAATCGTAATCACCAAAATCGCATACCGGAAATTCTTCCAAAGAAATCCCGGCGTCACGATCCCAAACAAAGTCAGGCAAAAAATCAAAACCGGCAATTCAAAAATGATCCCCAAGCCCAACAACACGATCAAAATCATGTCGAAGTATTCATTGATGCTGATCAGCGGCTTAAAGGGACCCTGAAATCCGATTAAAAATTTCAATACATAGGGCAAGCTGATGAAATATCCAAACGCCACTCCAGCAAGAAACAAAAACATCGAAGAAAAAATGAAAAGCGAAACTGCCCGCCGTTCGTGCTTGTAAAGCCCCGGCGCAATAAACAACCAAACTTGATAAAGCACCACCGGCAAAGCAATCACAATCCCCAGATAAAGCCCCAAGGTAATAATCAAACTGATCGCGCCGGTAGGACTCGTGTAAATCAATTTCTCTTCCAAATGCGCGTTATGCAGCGCCGCCAGCATCGGCTTCGCCAAATACCCAAAAACCCGCTCCGAAACGCTCAGCCCGATCACCATGCCAATTCCAATGGCGATCGCCGAAGCAATGATCCGCTTCCGCAATTCCACCAAATGCTCGAAAAACGACATCCGTCCGCCCTCTTCATCTTCGGGCTTAGGCAGCGGAAACTCAGGCGTAGCGGCAGCGACGTTCGAAGCCTCGGCAGGAATCGGCTCCGCGGGCGCAGCAGTCTCGACAGGCGTCGAGTCAGCGACTAGAGGCAGCTCAGGATTCTGTTCAGGCTGGTTGGGATCATCCATCAGAGGCATCAGCGGCGATCGACAACAGCAGGATCGGGTTCCGCGTCAGCATCAGGTCGGCTGTCAGGCCGGCTGCGTGGCACGGTTTCCGGAGGCGCTGAACCCGCCAGCGCCGGCGCGCCAAGCGGAAGTTCCGTCTGCCGAGGCTGCGCCTCTCCCGGCAGAGCAAGCTGATCCGGCGAAGGTGCCATCTCCGTCATAAGCGACCCCGGCGCAGCCGCCGGCTGACCGGCACCCTCAAGCTGCGCGCGAAGCTGAGCATTTTCGCGCGCCCGCTCCTCATCACGCTGCCGCAATTCATGCAATTGCGCCTCGCGCTCCAATTCCCGCATATGCTCGTCAAATGTCGATCGCAAATCTCCAGTAGCCTTCCGAAATTCCGCCATCACCCGCCCCAAAGTACGTGCCAATTCAGGCAGTTTTTGAGGCCCGAATACCACCAGGGCAACCAGAAATATGATGATTAGGTGAGGAATACTGAGCATCGAGGTTGCATTTCGGCGTTCCAAAGCATCATAGAGTAGGGCCGGAGCGCTGTCAAACCGCTCCAAACTTGTATGCTATACTGGCCGAGTACGGGGCGCGGAGGAATCAACCAAGATGGAATCACCCAAGCGCGGGCTTTTTCTTTTTATCGGCGTTCTCGCTATTTCTGCCATTGCCGGCGGCCTTTACGGCCGTCCGGTTCGTGCCACTGGCGCCAGCGCCGGCGATCTCCAGGACTCCTACCGCAGCTTCACCAAGGTTCTTTCGATAGTCGAACATAATTACGCCACTCCCGTCGACACCGACAAAGCCGTCTACGATGGCGCGATTCCCAATATGCTCCGCGTCCTCGACCCGCACTCTTATTTCTTCGATCCCAAGCAATACGCCAGTTTCAAGGAAGAGCAACAAGGCCGCTACTATGGCGTTGGCATGACCGTAGCGCCGCGCGAGAATTTCACCTACGTAGTCGCTCCGATGTTCGGCTCCCCTGCGTATAAAGCCGGAATCCGCCCAGGCGACACCATTCTGAAAGTCGACGACAAATCCTGCGAAGGCCTCGACACCGGGCAAGTCGCCGAGCTCCTGAAAGGCCCCAAGGGTACGCAAGTCAAAATTACCCTCGGCCGCGAAGGCTGGGAGAAGCCCATCGAAGTCAGCGTAACCCGCGATGAAATTCCCCGCCCCGGCGTAGATTTCTATACGCTAGTTCATCCCGGAATCGGCTACGCACGCGTCTCAGCTTTCAATGAAACGACCGACGCAGATTTGTCCGCCGCGCTCAAAGATCTCGACGTCTCCAAACTCGACGGCATGATCCTCGACGTTCGCGGCAATGGCGGCGGCTTGCTGCAACAAGCCGTAGGCATCGGCGACATGTTCCTCGAAAAGAATCAGCTCGTAGTTTCTTTCCACGGCCGCTCCGCTCCAGAACGCAGGTTTTATGCCGTGCGCGGCAATCAAGGCGTCACCGTTCCGCTCATCGTCTTGATCAATGGCCAGAGCGCATCAGCCTCGGAAATCGTGGCCGGCGCGATGCAGGATCACGATCGCGGCTTGGTGGTAGGCGAGACCAGCTTCGGCAAAGGCCTCGTCCAGACGCAATTCCCGCTCAGCGAAAATACCGCCATGCTGCTAACCGTAGCCCGCTACTACACCCCCAGCGGCCGCCTGATCCAGCGCGATTACAAAAACGTCTCGCTCTACGACTATCACTACAATCCGAAACCGCCCCGCCAGCCAGAAGTAAAGCTCACCGATAGCGGGCGCCAAGTCTTCGGCCAAGGCGGCATCACTCCGGACATCGTTGTCGCCGCCCCGAAAAACAATCCGTTCCAAGATACTCTGATCCGCCGCGGCGTTTTCTATCCCTTCCCGCAAGGCGTAGGCGATTTCACCCGCTCCTATCTAGGCGAGAAGCCGGATATCTCGAAAACCTTCACCACCAACGATGCGGTAATCACGGAACTGCGCGCCTACCTCGATAAACAGCACATCCGCTACACCGACGACGACATTCGCGACAATATCGACTGGCTAAAGTGGCGCATCCAGCGCGAAGTCCTAACCTCCGTCTTCGGCGTAAACGAAGGCTACAAGGTAGAACTAGAACACGATCCGCAACTAGCCGAAGCGGTGAACGCAATTCCAAGAGCGAAAGCGCTCTACGAAAACGCCCGCAAAATAGTAGCCCAACGCCAAGCCCTATCATCGCCGCAAGTCCAGTAGGGGAGAGTTCTTTAGACCCTCCCGCTTTTCGGCCCCGCGTAAGCGGATTCGAAAATTTGCACAGCTGCAACTTATTACGAAATGTAAATTCGAACCCCGGGAGCGTCTAAAGCACGCTCCCTACAGGTGCTCCCACTATTGCAGTACTAGAACTACCCCATCAACTCCCTCTCCCTCTTAACCCCCGCCCAGTCTTAATCTTATCCAAGTCGTCTAGACCCTCTCAAATGAATCAGGCGCCTCTCAAAACTCATATCGAGCAGGACCTCGCGTCCTCACCAGCGAAAAACTGGCTAATCATCGGTGCCTGGCTAGCTTTTTGCGGCACTTTCACAGTTTGCACGGTCCTCATTCCCCCAGGCCCGCGCCTGACGACTTTCGGCGATCTAGCAATTTCACTAGCCGCCATTTTTGCCTCGGTAAGCATTCTCGCAAACGTAGTCAACCCCCCGCGTCGCAGCCAGGCCTTCTGGGCCTTCTTCGGGCTCGGAGTAGCCGCCTGGATGGCCGGCCAATTCCTCTGGACCTACCTGGAAGCCTTCCGCCACCTTCCAATCCCCGACCCATACGTAGGCGACGTAATCCTCTTCCTCCACTCCGTCCCCATGATCGGCGCGCTAGCTCTACGTCCGCACGATCGCCGCGACGACCTGCGCATGCATCTCGGCTACATCAATTTCACCCTGCTCCTCCTCTGGTGGGTCTATCTCTATCTCTTCATCGTCACACCGTGGCAATACGTCTCGCTCAACGTAGCGCGCTACGACGACGCCTTCGACTCCCTCGAAGGCGTACAGAATCTTTTCCTCGCCGGAGGCCTGGCCGTCCTTTACTTCCAAGCCCGAGGCAGATGGCGCACGATCTACGCGCATCTCTGCTGCGCCGCGCTGCTTTTTGCCGTAGGCGTCTACGTTTCGAATGTCGCCATCGGGAAAAATCTCTATTACACAGGCAGCCCCTACGATCTTCCGCTAGTAGCCGCGCTAGTCTGGTTCGGCACCGCAGGCCTGGTAGCGCTGCAAACCAACGGAAAAGCCGAAGGCTTCGAACCGCCCGCAAAGCCCATCAGCCCGTGGCCCGCACGTCTCGCCCTGGTAGCCGTATTCTCGATGCCAGTCATGGCGCTCTATGCGGCCATCTACAACGAAGCTCCGCCCCCAGTTCGCAACTTTCAGATCGCCGTCACTCAAATCGCCGTAATCGCCGCCGGCCTGCTCGTTTTCCTCCGCCAGCGCCTGGTCGACCGCGATCGCGAGCGCCTGCTCAAAGCCTCGCAAGACGCGCTAGAAAATCTCAAACACATCCAGACGCAAATGGTGCAGACCGAAAAGCTAGTCTCCCTCGGCCAACTCGCCGCCGGCGCCGCCCACGAAATCAACAATCCACTCACCGGAATTCTAGGCTATTCAGAAATGCTAGCCAGCGAAGGCGGCCTATCTGAAAAGCAGCAAGCCCTCGCCGACAAAACCGCCACTCTCGCCCGCCGCATCAAGACCCTGGTCGCAAATCTCCTAAGCTTCGCGCGCCGCGTCCCGCCGGAAATCGCCCTCCTCGACATCAGCGAAGTCATCACCAGCGCGCTCAATCTCAGCAGCCTGGACATGCGCGGCAAAGGCATCCGCACCGAATTCCAAGCCTCCGATTCCCTTCCGCACGTTCGCGGCGACGCCAATCAACTCATGCAAGTATTTTTCAATCTAGTCGACAACGCCATCGACGCACTCGACGAAGTAGGCGGCGGCGTCCTAACCATTCGCGCCACCCAAAAAGAAGCCAGCGTAATCCTGGAATTTTCCGACACCGGCCCAGGCGTCAAATCGCCCAACCAAGTCTTCGATCCGTTCTTCACCACCAAGCCGGTAGGCAAAGGCACAGGTCTAGGCCTAAGCATCTCCTACGGAATCGTCCAAGAGCACGGAGGCAAAATCGAATGCTTCAATCGCCGCAGCGGAGGCGCCACATTCAGAATCACCCTCCCAGCCGTGATCGAGGCAACAACGCAAAAGGAGAATCCCGAATCACGTGAACATGCCACGCGGCAAATCGACACCCAACACGCCCCGCGCTAATCCTTAAGCCACACCCGTACCGACGCTCTATGGCGCCGCTCAAACCACTCGACCACACTGTAGGGGCGGGGGTTCACCTCCCGCCCGGTTTGGCTCTGGGTTTTTGACCGCGCAATGGTTTCAAGAGGAAGTTAAAAAGATGGAAGCCCCAAAAATCCCCGAATCCAAACCAGTAAAACCTCCCGATCCCACGGGCGCCCCAGTCCATCGCATGCCCCCCACGCCGGAACTAATCCGGCAAATGCTGGCCATCGCCAAGTCCACCAGCGACATGATCTTCTCCCCCGGCCGCGCTCCAATGGCCGAAGTAAGCGGCCAACTCCTGCAGCTAAATCTACCGGGCATCAATGTCCTAACCGCCGAAGACACCGCTCGCATCGCTGCAGATTTAATCGGCGGGAATCAAGAATTCGTCCGCAAACTCCGAGAAGAAGGCTCCTGCGACTTGTCCTACGCGGTTCCGAAACTCAGCCGTTTCCGCGCTAACATTTTCACTCAGCGCGGAAGCTGCGCAGTTGTCATGCGCGTGATTCCGAATGTCATTCCCAGCCTGAAGGCTCTCGACCTTCCGCCACAACTCGCCGAGATCTGCGAACTGCGCAATGGCCTCGTACTCGTGACCGGGCCGGCCGGATCCGGCAAATCCTCCACCCTCGCGGCTATCGTGGACAGCATCAATGAACACAAGGCCTGCCACATCCTGACCATCGAAGATCCCATCGAATTCCTGCACCCGCATAAACGCGCGTGCATTCATCAGCGCGAGCTCTACAGCGATACAGCCAGCTTCGCCGCGGCATTGCGTGGCTCGTTGCGCCAAGCTCCCAAAGTCGTCCTCGTCGGCGAGATGCGCGATAAGGAAACCATCGAAACCGCACTCGAAGCCGCTGAAACCGGCATCCTGGTGCTCTCCACTCTGCACACCGTCGACGCCGCCAAAACTGTCGAGCGCATCGTCGGCGCCTTCCCGCTCAGCGAACAGGACACCATTCGCGCTCGTCTAGGCAGAATGTTTCGTTTCATCGTGGCCCAGCGCCTCATCCCCAAAATTGACGGCACCGGAAGAATCGCAGCAGTAGAAATTCTGAAGTCGACCATGCGCACCCGCGAATATGTCTCCAAGGGCGAGAGCGAATCGCGGTCGATCGTCGACGCCATGAAAGCCGGCGATACCGAAGGCATGCAGACCTTCGACATGGTAATCGAGCGCCTGATTCGCGCCGGCAAAGTGGATTATCAAACGGGACTGTCCTACGCCACAAACGCAAACAATCTAAGAGTCGAGCTAGGCGATATGGAAGAAGCCCGCCTCGACGAACCTGAACTAAAACCCAAACCCGCGCCGGAAGCTGCGGCAACCGAACCAGAATCCGAATCCATAGAAATCGAACGCTAGATCCGCTCTCGTAGCGCTGGCGTCCTGCGGCTCTTGCGACCTCAATGTAGAACTATGCTCCGATCGCGGACGTGGCTGCGCGCTCAAAAAAATCCGTCCGACCCAAGAATTATTGGATCGGCCGCGATTTTTGCCTTTGGAAATACGTTCGTTAGAAAAGCCGGCAGTGACGCCGCCGGTACTTGAAGATTACTTCTGCGCTTCGCCGGAACTTGTCGGACTTAGGAACCGCAGTGCCAGCGATACCACGATCAGCGCCACGCCGAAGACGGCCAACAAAACTGGGTCGGAATTGAGTTTGGGGATCATATCAGAGCGTCAGCAGCCTGGGACTCGGCGCCGACTGCATCACAAACTGCAGCTTCACCGCCACGCGGAATCGTCCATCAGGATGCGTCTCCAATCTGACGACCTCGCCTAGATATTCCCAGCCGTTCGACTTTCCCGACGAAATGTAGGGATAGGTGACCAGGACGCGCATTCCCGGGTAGTAAGAATCGCGCCAGGTGGTCACGTAGAGGCACCCGCGCGCCACGTTGACCGTAGAAGTCACGTCCTCAAAATTGCCGTCCGTGAAACGCACCGGCCGCAACCGCACCGGAATCATCACCGAAGCGCGCGCCACGCGACGGCGCTCGCTGGACATGGTGGCCGGAGCCGGATTTAGATCGCCCTCGTTGAATAGAGGGCCTGAATTTGACGTGCTCATAACTCGATCGCTCGCTCCTCGGAGGTGCCTGGTGCTGCACCGTACGTCTATTGCAGATATAAGAATGATGGAGGCGAGCGCGCGGGTCGATGGTACAGGGGTACTACCCGGGGCGTACTGCGGGGTGAGTGCGCAACTCGGACGTAGCGACGAACATCGCAGGTGGCGCGATTTTGGTGGACGGCAGGGGATTCGAACCCCCGGCCTCCTCGTTGCGAACGAGGCGCTCTCCCATCTGAGCTAGCCGCCCACCGGACGGATTTATTTTAGCAGACAGACGCGCGCGAGCAAGGCGTCCATTTCGGCCGGACGAAGGGAGTGTGTCTTGCCGCAACTAAGCCGCGCGAAATCCTCAGAGCTTGGTAAAATTAACCCATGCCCGTAAAGCTACTCGCCATGGATATTGACGGCACACTTCTGGATAGCCATTGGAAGTTGCCGGAAGCAAATCGCACCGCGATTGCGGAAGCCGTCGATCGAGGGATCGAAGTTCTGCTCGTAACCGGCAGACGCTTTGATTTCGCCAGGCCGGTAGCGGAGGAACTGGATTGCAAGCTGCTGCTCATCGTAAACAATGGCGCGCTAATTAAATCGCTAAGCGGCGAAACGCATCTACGCCATCTTCTGCCGCGAGCCACCGCGAAAATGGTACTCGCGGCCACGCGAGCCCATCGCACCGGCGCAGCACTGATTTTCGACCGACCGAAAGCCCGGCAAATCATGCTCGAGAGCATTGATTGGAACGATCCGTCGCGGCGGCAATATTACGAGCGCAACAGCGAATACATCGGGCAAGTGGCGTCGCTCGAGGCTTGCCTTGAAGTCGACGATCCGATTCAAGTGATGTTCACCGGCCCATTCGAAGAAGTGCGCAAAGCCATGGCTATCCTGCAAGATCTTCCCGCCGCGGAAACCTATTCCCTGGCGATCACCGAGTACGAAGCAAAGAACTTTTCGATCCTCGACGTGATCAGCCGCAATTGCTCGAAGGGCACCACCCTCGAAGAATGGGCGCGCCGCCGCGGCATCGCCCGCCACGAAGTAATGGCCGTCGGCGACAATTGGAACGATCACGACATGCTCGAGTTCGCCGGCTATCCGGTCGTGATGGGCAACAGCATTCCGGAATTGAAGTTGCGCGGCTGGCCGGTTACTCTCTCAAACGACGAAGCGGGCCTGGCCGCAGCGATCCGTACATACGCTTTCGGAGAATAAGCATCCAAGTTAGGACTCGATGAGACGCACCACCTTAGTCATGGCGCTCTTTCTGCTCGCGGCCTCGTCCGCGCACGCCGACTACGCCGTGCTGCGCTCCGGCGAGCGATTGCATTTCACCAGCCGCGAGCAGGTAGGCGACATGATGCGCCTCACAATCCCCGGCGGCCGCGTAGATTTGCCGGCCGACCAGATTGTGTCCATCGAGCCCGAAGACGTCTTCGCCCCGAATCCCGCCCCGCCGCCAGCCGCCGGTCCTTTCGGCGAAATTATTCGCGCCGCAGCCACGAGACATAACGTCGACGAATACCTGATTACCTGCGTGATCGCCGAGGAATCGAATTTCAATCCGCGCGCCCTGTCTCCGAAATTGGCAGCAGGATTAATGCAATTACTGCCGTCGACGGCGTCGCGTTTCGCCGTACGCGATGTTTTCGATCCGGTAGAAAATATCGAAGCCGGCACGCGCTACCTGAAGGAGCTGCTAGATCATTATCGCGGCGACATCAAGCTAGCGCTAGCCGCGTACAATGCCGGCCCCGAGATGGTCACAAAGTACGGCGGCATCCCTCCGTACAACGAAACCCGCAATTACGTGAAGCACGTCACCGCCCGCTACGCGTTAGCCACAGCAAAGTCCAAGTCCGCCGTCCCCCACCTAAACTAGTTCCCCACTCCGATCATCGTTCGTATTTCGACGCCGTCGTAGGGGCCGGGGTTTACGACCGGCCCGCTGTAGCCCTGGGTTTTCCCCTCGATCCTTCAGTCGTAAGCACGTCCGCACATTCTGCCCGTGGGGGAGGGGGTTTACCTCCCTCCCGGTTTAGCCTTGGGTAGCAGCTCTGGATTTCGCCGCGAGTTTCGTCTGCATGCCGTCCGTATTTCCGCGCCCAGTTCCGTATGCTTTATCTCAATTCAATGCTAACGTGTCTCAAGAAATTGAAAATGCACCTCGCCAACTCCAACTCGCCACGAAAAACAACCAATCCATCCGCCCCCATCCGTCAATTTCTAATCGAAATGAAAACGATTAGAAATCAAGCTATCCCACTGAAAACAAAGGATAAATAAATTTCTAATCGTAATATAACCCCAAATGTGTCGATCAACCGCAGATCTCCCCCGCAGGCACAAGGGAATACATCGGCGTACCGCTGGCGTCCCGCCGGCATGCGACGAGCAAAAGAGCCAAACCATCAAAAGTCGCCCGCCGGACGCACGCAACCCAATCGCAAGTTCCGTTGCGGAAGGAGGGATGACGATTTCTGGCAGAATTTTGCGCAATGCCTGGTAGCGAGACGCTGCCATCCATTCGTCTCGCGGGTTGATCCTCAGCGAGGGTAATTATGGACACGCATCTGAATCCGGCGTTCGCAGCAGCAGCGCCTACTACGACTTCGGCGGCGGTGCCTTCTTATCGTCTGTTTGATCCTACGTCTGTTTTGATTGCTGCCATTTTGGGATCGCCCGTGGCCGGCGTGGCATTGATGGCCATGAATTACCGTCGCCTGGGCGAGCCGAAGAAAGGGACGGCGACTTTCTTCATCGGATTGGGAGTAACGGTATTGGCCAGCGCGATCGGGTATTTCTTGCCGTCTACTGGGAGCATCGCTGTAGGCGTTTCGCTGGCGGTGGCGACGCGGGGAGCCGCGCAGTATTGGCAGGGGGCGGCGCTAGCCCAGCATGAAGCGCGGGGCGGGCAGCTCAGTTCGCGCTGGGCCGCCACTGGCATTGGGCTGGCATTCTTGGCGGCACTCTGCGCAATCATTGTTGCCGGGGCGCTCGTGCTCGGCGGCGAACATCGCGCGGTGATCGGCACCAAGGACGAAGTTTATTTCACCGGCACGGCCACGAAATCCGACGCGCAAGCACTGGGCGAAGCCTTGAAGAAGGTTGGCTATTTTCAAGATCGCGGCGTCACGGTGATCTTGTCGAAGGATCAAGATGGCACAGCGATTTCGTTCATAGTGAAGGATGGAATCTGGGACGACGCGTCGATGGTCGCAGGATTTCAAGAAGTTGGCCGGCAGTTAGCCCCAGCAGTCGGCGGGTTTCCGATCAAGGTGCGGCTCGATAACGCTTTGAAACAAACGAAGAAGGAGATTGTGCTGACCGAGTGATTTCTTAGAATTTCTCTTCGTAGGGGCACGGCTTGCTGCGCCCGCCCTCGTAACGGGAGCGGAAACGTGAGCCATTTTTCCTGAGCGTGACGCAAGCAGGATTCTTCCGTCGTTCATTTTTCGTTCCGCTTGGCTTTTGCGAACGAAAAAGCCGGCAAGAACGCCGGCGGTACGTTTACGTCCGAATTAAATTTAGATAATTGCTCGTGGGCTGATTGAACCCGGGGAACACGCTTTTTAGATCTTTATTGCCGACATGCTTGGCGAGAATTTCGCTTAGGACGGTGCGGTAATCCGTGGTGACGGCCAGATCGCGGCCTTCGTAAAGTTGACCGGCGCCGAGGCCAGGCCATTTTGTGTAGACCTTGCCGCCTTTCACCGCCCCGCCCATCACGAACATGCAGTTCGCGTGGCCGTGATCGGTGCCGCGGTTGCCATTTTCGCGCGCGGTGCGGCCGAACTCAGACATGCTGACAAAGACGACATCCTGCATGCGATCGCCCATATCTTGGTGAAATGCCGCGATTCCCTGCCCCAGATCGCGCAGCAGATTACTGAGCTGGCCTTGCACGCCGCCTTCGTTTACGTGATGGTCCCAGCCACCGCTATCGAGGAACGCGACTTCGAGCCCGACGTCAGCTTTGAAAAGCTCGGCGATTTCCTGCAGGCTTTGCCCGAAGCGATTTTTCGGATATTGCGCGCCATTTTCCGGCTGATAGGATTCGGGATGGATTTTTTTGAGTTGGTCGATGGCTTCAAAAGTTTCCTGCCCGACGCCGTGCAGCGCCTGGTCCACCGTCTGCGCGTACATGGCCTCGAAGCCGCCTTCGGTGGTTTGTTGCGGGCCGAACATCTTGAATTGTTTTAGATCCGGGATGGCGATCGCTGGCGCCGTACCTTGCAGCGTGCGCGGCAAATAAGGGCCGAATGCGACGGCGCGGAATGGCGACGGCTTTTCTTCGGGACTCGATTGCAGCGTGCGATTCAGCCAGCCGTCGTCGGTGCTTTTTAGGCCGGGCGTGCCGGATTCCATGAAGTCTTGCGCGTCGAAATGGCTGCGCGTGGGATCAGGCGAGCCAACGGCTTGCACGATTGCGAGTTGGCCTTTTTGGAATAGCGGTCGCAACGGTTGCAGGCTGGGATGCAGGCCGAAGAAACCGTCGAGGTCGATGGCTGCTTCGGCGCCGCCGCGGTGGGGCTCGGGAATCGCGATGCTCGGGCGCATTTGGTAGTAGCTGCGCTCGCCGAACGGGACTACTACGTTCAGACCGTCCATCGCGCCGCGCTGGAACAGAACTACCATTTTCTTTTTGCCGGGATTTGTGGTCGTAGCGATGGCGCGTTGTAAGAACGACGGCATGGCGGAGAGGCCGATCAGAGAGATGGCGCCATTCTTTAGGAAGACGCGGCGGGTTAGTGGCATGCGTTTGCTCCAGTGCTTCGGCTCATCGACGTTGAAACTCCGGCGCGCCGAGCACCAGCCCGGCAATTAGGGATTCGTTTACGTGTTTGACTTGATCGTCGAGCGTGGCCTGCAGGATTTGCGGATCCTCGAGACGGGCTTCTAACGTGGTTTCGGTTTGTTGCGCGATTTGATTGTCTAGGAATGCGGATAGGGCGCTGGCTAGGGCTTTGTGTGGATCGGTCTCGGATTCTGGGCCTAGTAATGCGGTTAGATCGAATTTTGTGCCTGGGACTTTATTGGAGGATAGCGACAGGGCGAAATTCAGGCGATTTAGTAATGCGCCGGTGTTTACCCAGGTTTCGGATTTGTCGCTGTAGCCGGTGGGAGGCTGGGCTTGGAATAGCGGCTCGCCCATGCGGCCTACCCATTGGGCTAGGGGTAGCGTTACGTCTACCTGGGCGCCTAGGGCTCTTGCTGTGCTGGCGGCTAGTTCGAAGGGTTGTTTTACTTTGGCGCGATAGGATTCTTTGCTCCAGAATTCTGGGGAATAGATCATTGTTTTTAGGACGTTGCGGATTTCGCCGTTGGTGCTTTGGAATGTTTGCGCCATGCGATCTACCAGGGCCGGCGGAGGATTATCGCTTACGAAGTGGCGGGCTAGTTTTGTCGAAATGAATTTCGCGGTGTTGGGATTGCTGGCTAGCATTTTTAGGGCTTCTTCGCCGTCTTTCATGCCGCCGTAATTGAAATTGTGGCCTAGGACTACTTTTTTACCGGTGGTATGGATGCGGTCGTCGAAGAAGAAATCTGGGTTGCGGGCTGGGGCGTGGACGGTCCAGCCGGTCAGGCATTTGGCCATTTCGATTACATCTTCTTGCGTGTAGCCGGAATCGACGCCCAGCGTGTGTAGCTCCATTACTTCGCGGCCGTAATTTTCGTTTAGGCCGCGCTCTTGTTTTTTCTTGCCGGCGGTTACGGCGCTACCCGGTGGAGGAGGCATGGGCGGGCCGAAGATGCCTTCGAAACGGCGGCGGCGCATGGCTAGTTCGGATTGCATGCGTTGGGCGGCTATGGGATCGGCGCTTAGCCAGTTATCCAGGTAAACCAACATCGCCGGGCTTTTCGCCGTGGCTACTAGGAGATCTTGGAATTTGCCTAGCGTGTGGGGGCGGATGGTGTCGCGGGTGTAGGCAGTTAGTAGCCAGCGATCTTGATTTTTCCCGGCGAAGACGTTGAAGTGATTGAACCAGAAATCTTCCATTACGGCTTCTAGTTGGCGGTTGCTGTAGATGGCGCGATCTAGCTTGGCCATGCTTAGCTCTACTACGATTCTTTGCGGACCTACTATTTTGGCTAGTTGTTCTTCGGCTTGGGCGTTGGGATTTTGTTGATCGATCTTTGCTACTGCTTCTCTGGCTTTTTCTTTTTGCTTTTCTTGGTATTCCTCTTTGGTGATTCCTTCTTTTTTGGCGGCTTGTTGGGGTTGCGGGAATTTTTCTATTAGCTTGTCGGAACTCATTTTTAGCGTTGGGTAACGGTCTAGACGGGCTTCTAGGGCGGAGTCATCGATGGAATTGGGATTTAGTTGTTGGTCGATCCATTTTTCTAGGCCTATTTTTCGGACTTGATCGATTTGGTTTGGAGTGGGGCCGTAGGCTAGGCGGTTTAGGGCGTGGAGGATGGCTTGATCTTCGGTTAGTTCGGTGATGGGGAGTTTGCCTTTCCAGGATTTACTTGGTGAGATGGCTTGGGCTTGGGGGAATGGAAATAGGGTGGCGGCTAGTAGGATTGCGGCGGCTTGTAGGAATGGGCTTCTTTGATTCGAGTTGGGGCTTTTCTTCACGGTGGTGCTTTTCATCTGAATTCTGTGGAGGATTGCTGGGTACTTTAGTTTAACCCTAATTCGAGGGAATAGTTGCTGGGTTGGATTACGAGTTTTTGGCGCGATGGTGGTAGGGCTCGAGGGGCGGCCCGGCATAAAGCGCGGGCCCTACGAAAGACTGGTGCTTGAGTCCGCCGTCGATTCTGGTTTTTGTTTTGATCGCGGTCGTAAGAGCCCGCAGGGACGCCAGCGGTACGAAAGAGGGGCTACGGCCTTAGCGTGCGCAGGAAATCTTGTAGGACCCGTTGACGCGGGGCGTCTAAGTTGGTGAATTCTACGCCTGCGCCTTTTTCGTTTACGTCTCTTACTTTGGCTTCGGTTTCTAGATTTAGATTGTGGTCTTCTACCTTTAGGAGGATTGTTTGGCCCATTGTTAGGGATTGCTTCGTTCTCACGAATAGGCCACCTGAGCCTATTATTGATACCTCTCCTTCGAATTTTGGGTCGATGCCTTTACAGTGCAAAAATTGATGTTCTGGCAGGAGGATACGCTTGTGTTTGCGGCGGTCTTCGGAGGTGTTGTAGGTCATTGGCGATGGGCTCGGAAAGCGTCTAGGGTCCAGGAGTCTTGGCCTTCATCGTGGCGTAGGACGTAATAGTTGCCGTCGTTGGCGCGGACTCGGAAATAGATGGCGTCAGGGGAATACCATTGGCCGTCTAGTTCGCTTACTTGGAATTCGCGGCCTTTTACGGTGAATTTCTGGGGGCGCTCGTTGGGGCGATAGCCGGAATAGCAGAGTACGTGGATTTCGTTCATCGGAGTGGCGCCTCCGTGGCGGCTTTGGTGCGTGGCCGACATTTCGATTATAGCAATTTTTTGGATAAGCCGACGAATGGCGGGGCCGGAGTGGATTTGGAGTTCGGAAAAAACCCACGGCCAATTCGGGCGGGAGATTAACCCCGGCCCCTACGTGAATTTTAGATCGGTGTCGTTGGTGAAGGGGCCTTCGCGGGTTACGGCGTTGTAGGCTGCGCCAATGAAAATTACCATGGCGGTTAGATACATCCAGAGGAGCAGGCCGATTACTGCGGCGGCCAGGCCACGGTAGACGGTGCCGTAGGGGACGTAGCGGACGTAGAAGCCGAAGCCGATGTCGACGATCCACCAGAGGATGGTGGCTACCGCGGCGCCGGGGAAAACGTCGTGCCAGCCTTCCATGTCCGGTTGGCCTAAGCGGTAGATTACGAAAAGCCTCGATGTCATGTCGCCGAAGCGCAGCCCATTCCGCTGAAACATCTGGAAGGGCAGACCAGCCAGTACGCTGGCTGCTGGTGAAGCCGAACGTGCATTTGGTCCGCTCGGCGGCGGTCAACGTCGCCAGGAACGCGTTGGCCGCCTCGACCACCCTCGCAGTTACAGTTCCTTTCTGTCGTAGACGGGGCGGTGACGGCTAGCTCGCTGCTGGAAGCCAACCGCAACCGG
>CAWBWG010000029.1:0-118042 GCA_963792515.1 uncultured Acidobacteriota bacterium
CGCACGTGACGATGGAGCCGGCGGCCAAGGAAGCAGGCGCGCGGATCGGCGTCGACGTTGAGGTGGCCTGGATTCCGACGCCTGCGCTGGAAGGCGGAAACCGCGATTTCCTGCTTAGCCGGTGCGACGGGCTGTGGGCTGCCGCGGCGAGTCCTTATAAGAGCTTCGGCGGCATGCTCTACGGAATCGAGTTCGCGCGCACGCGGCGCGTTCCGTTTACCGGGACTTGAGGCGGCTGCCAATATACTCTGGTAGAGTATGCGCGCAACGTCCTAGGGATTGGCGACGCCGATTCGGCGGAGAACGGCTCCGCGTCGAAGAATCTGGTGATCACGCCGATTGCGTGCGCGCTACCGAGACGGCCGGGTGATCCGCCGGCGCTCGATCGGGAGCATCGCGTGAAGCTGCTTCCCGGGTCCCGGCTCTATGCGCTGTGCGGCGTGGATCATCTGGACGAAGAGCACTTCTGCAACTACGGGATCAGCGAGGAGTACATCGCGCGGTTCGAAGCGGCCGGGTTGCGAATCTCGGCGCGCGGAGAAGCGGGGGACGTGCGTGCCGTGGAACTGGCCGATCATCCGTTCTTCATCGCGACGTTGTTTCATCCGCATCGCCGCTCACACCATCCGTTGATCGCGGCGTTTGTCGAAGCGGCGCGGACCCGGTTAGACTGAATAAAGGCCGTTAATAAACACGTTCATTGACGGCCCAGAGGGTTGCCTATCTCACCGGTTACCGAAACTCCCGCCACCCAGGAGCGCGTCGCGTTTCGTGTGCTCGGGGCGCTCAGCGTCTGCCATCTTTTGAATGACACGATGCAGTCGCTGATTCCGGCGGTGTATCCGATTCTCAAGACGCACCTATCACCTGGATTTCGGGCAGGTCGGATTGATCACGCTGAGCTCGCAGATGACGGCGTCGCTGCTGCAGCCGGTGGTGGGGCTGTATACGGACAAGCGGCCCATGCCGTATTCGCTGGCGATCGGGATGGGATTCACGCTGGCTGGGCTGCTGCTGATCGCGATCGCGCCGACGTTCGGCGATGGTGCTGGCGGCGGTGGCGCTGGTCGGGATGGGATCGAGCGTGTTTCATCCGGAATCGTCGCGGGTGGCGCGCATGGCTTCGGGCGGGCAGCACGGGCTGGCGCAATCGTTGTTTCAGGTGGGCGGAAACGCGGGACGGCGCTGGGGCCGCTGCTGGCGGCTTACATCGTGCTGCCGCAGGGGCAGAAGAGCATCGGATGGTTTTCGGTGGTCGCGCTGGTGGCGATGGCGATGCTGGCGCGGATCGGCGCGTGGTACAAGGCGCATCGCAAAGCGTACGGGCGCGGGCGCAACGCGAGACGCGCGCCGGACATCTCGAAGCGCAGCGCGGTGATCGCCCTGACGGTGCTGATCGCGCTGGTGTTTTCGAAGTTCTTCTACATGGTGAGCCTGACCACCTATTACGAGTTCTACCTGATGAGCAAGTTCCAGTCTGCCGGTGCGCGCCGCGCAGATCGACCTGTTCATTTTCCTGGGCGCGGTCGCGCTGGGGACCATCATCGGCGGACCGATCGGCGACCGCATCGGGCGCAAGCGCGTCATCTGGTGGTCGATTCTGGGCGCCGCTGCCGTTCACGCTGCTGCTGCCTTACGCGAGCCTGTTCTGGACCATCTGCCTGACGGTGATCATCGGGCTGCTGCTGGCTTCCGCGTTTCCGGCCATCATCGTTTACGCGCAGGAGCTTTTTCCGGGACGCGTGGGCGCGGTCTCGGGATTGTTCTTCGGCCTGGCGTTCGGCATGGCGGGGATCGGCGCGGCGCTGCTCGGCAAGCTGGCGGATGCTACCAGCATCGAGACCGTGTATCGCGTGTGCGCGTTTCTGCCGGCGATCGGACTGCTGGCGGCGTTTCTGCCGAACCTCGAAAAGCGCGGCTGAAACGCTAACAGCCTGGCGGGCAATTAGAACGACTCCGAAGCGGCTTGCCGCAAGACGAAGGGTAAGCGCCAGCGGTCTGCCTCCTAAATTTGTGGAATCAAAAAGGGGACAGACCGCTCTGTCCACTACGGGGGTTGGATGGTCGTTGGTGAGTATTACACGTCGGGGACAGAGTGGTCAGTCCCCTTTTTGATTCCACAAATTTAGCCGCGGACCCGATTACTTCGCGGCGACCAGGTTTGCCGCGCGCAGCAGCGATTCGAAGGTGCCGGCGTCGGTCCACCAGCCGTCGAGGATCGAGAAGGTCATGGTGCCTTCGCGAATGTAGGCGTTGTTGACGTCGGTGATTTCCAGCTCGCCGCGGTCGCGACGGCTTCAGCTCGCGGCACTTTTCGAACACCGTGCCGTCGTACAGATAGATTCCGGTCACGGCGTAGTTGCTCTTGGGCTTCTTGGGCTTTTCCTCGATGCCGACGATGCGGTTGCCATCCAGTTCGGCCACGCCGAAACGCTCGGCGTCGGGGACTTCCTTTAAGAAGAATGCGCGCGCCGCGCTCCTGTTGCTTGAACTCCTCGACCGCCTGCGCGGATGTTGCCTTCGATGAGGTTGTCGCCCAGGATCACGCAGATCTTGATCGCCGTCGGCGAAATGTTCGGCGAGAGCCAGCGCCTCGGCGATGCCGCCTTCGCCTTCCTGATAGGTGTAGTTCAGGTGCTTCAGGCCGAATTCCTTGCCGTTGCCCAGCAGGCGCAGGAAATCGCCCGAGTTGCGTCCGCCGGTCACCAGCAGGATGTCGGTGATGCCCGCGTCCACCAGCGTCTGGATGGGGTAATAGATCATCGGCTTGTCGTAAATCGGCAGCAGATGTTTGTTGGTGATTTTGGTCAGCGGAAACAGACGGCTGCCGGTGCCGCCGGCGAGGACGATGCCTTTCACGGAACGAGTATAACATCCAGAGTCTCAATGCTTTCCGTCCTAGAAGAAGGCTGCCGAAAAGGGGACAGACAGGTTGGGGACCGCTGTACAATAGAGATTCTTAGCAGGAGGCTGCATGCGTCTTCGAGATTTCCTCATCGTAGGTTGCCGTCTGTGTTTGATGATCGGCGCTACCGCGCTCACGGTCCCGACCTTTGCTCAGGGCCAATATAAGGCCCCGCGGACGCCGGACGGACATCCGGACTTTCAGGGCTTCTGGGAAAACAACATCGCCACTCCGCTCGAACGGCCCAAAGAGATCGCCGACCGTCCGACTCTCACGGATGCCGAAGTGGAGAAGATGCGGCAGAAAGCCAAGGAGCTGTTCACTGGCAAGTCGGACGCAGTGTTTTTCGACGGCTTTTATCCGGCTGTCTTGGATAACGTGCTCGGTCTGAGGCAGGGCTTCAAGAGCGTGGACGGTGAGACTGGGGATTACGGCTCCGAGTGGAATGACGAGCGCACGTGGGAGAACCGGACATCGCTGATTACCGATCCCCCGGACGGCCGCATACCCGCCCTCACGCCTCGCGCCATCGAGGCCCGAGCCGCAGCAAGGAAGGCGATGCAGCGTTCTTGGAGCGTCAAGGACCGGCCTCTGGGCGACCGGTGCATCACGTACGGCTCACCGCAGTTGACCGCCGGATACCAGAGCTTCTATCAGATCGTGGAAACGCCGGGCGCGGTCATGATCATGACGGAAATGTTCCACGACGTACGTATCGTCAAAATGAACAACCGTCCTCACCCGCCGGAGAACGTCCAGGGATGGTTGGGGGACTCGATCGGCCATTGGGAAGGCGACACGCTGGTGGTGGATACGACCAACTATCGGCCTCGCGCATTTCAGAGCATATCGAGTGAAAAGCTCCATATTATCGAGCGGTTCACTCTGCAGGATGCGAACACGCTGCGGTATGAAATTACCGTGAACGATCCGGATACATACGCAAAGCCGTGGACTCTGATGATCCCGCTGCATCGTTCCTCGAAGCCGGTTTACGAGTATGCCTGTCATGAAGGCAACTATGCGATGCCGGCATTCTGGCTGGCGCCCGCGCCGATGAATCCAAGAATCCAACTTCAAAATAACTTCGGAAGGAGGGGGAAATCAGTCAGGTCAATGCGTGCCGTCGTAAAAGAACTGCTCGCGCGTAATCTTATCGTTCTTGACCGTATAAACACCGACTTCTTCGAGACTGATCCGCTGACCAGTCGCCTTGGGCGTGACATCCAACGTAAAGAAGACGACGAACTGGTCAGGATTCGCGCCATTGAAAAACGGGCCGGCCACAGTCTCCCCGTTGAAGGTTTTGTCGGAAACCCAGTCCTCGGATTTCTTGATTACCGGATCTTGCCCGGCGGTCTCCTTGCCGTCGCCTTCCACTGAAACGATGTCAGGCGCATACAAGGTGCGCATGACATCGAAATTCTTGCCTTGCCTGCACAACTCGACAAACTGGCTGGCAACCGTTCGAACACTCATAAAATGGACTCCAATCGCAGGTGTCATGGCGGGCATATGCCCGCCGTCTAGTCTCCTGAGTCGCTAATTCAACCGAGCTTTCCAGTGGGGCAGCCGCTCTTGGCGGCTACCTCGGGCAACAATAATGGGGCCCGAAGAGGCGGCCGCCAAGAGCGGCCGCCCCACAAAACACAGGCGAACTAACGACTCAGGACACCAGTCTCCGATCTTCTCACACGCCGTCCCGCTTGTCCCCGTCACCCGCCCCCGTTCATCCTGGACTCGTTCAGATCCAACTCGCGTTCGATGCGGCGCAGGACCTCATCATTGATACGGCCCTCATCACGCAGAAGGATTGCGGCCCCGCGCTCGACGCGCAGTGCCTCCAGAGAAAGCTCGAGATGGCGCTCGTGGTCGGCGATGTCACCTTTGTTTCCGCCACCGGGTTGAAGGCTTGCCAGGCGTTGTTGATAGTGCCTGGTTAGGTCTTCATAGAGCGCCGCGGATTCTTCCTTGTCCTTTGCTTTCGCTTCGTTCAGATGGGACAACGCCGCTTCGATCACAATGCGGCGCGCCTCCAGTTCTTCGAAATTCGGCCCGGCGGCTCCGGCTAGGCCGAGCGCCCGGATAAGGGGGGCAAGGGTAACGCCCTGTAGCACAAGCGTGACGCAAATAACGCAGAATGTGAGAAAAACAATTAAATCTCGTTGGGGGAACGGACTGCCATCGGTCAGCGCTACTGGAAGGGCAAGGGCTGCAGCCAGCGAAAGGACTCCTCGCATGCCTGTCCATCCCAGCACGAAGATCTGATGGAAGCCTGGCCTCCTCTCATTCTGGTGAAGCAGCCGGGTGTCGCACCAGCCAGCCGACGCCGGCTCCTGGGAAGACCCACACCAGGCGCAGTAGGATCAGGAGAACGCTGAAGACCGCCCCGTCCACCACGAGGGTCGAGAGACTATAGCCACGGATAGAGGCGCGAATCGCCGGGAGCTGAAGTCCAATGAGGACGAAGACCAACCCATTCAGAACAAAATTCAGCGAGTCCCAGAAGGACCAGACCTGGATGCGAACCGAGGGCGAGAAAAAGTTGACGCTGCGACGGGAGAGGTATAATCCGCATGCGAGCACAGCCAACACGCCCGAGGCGTGAACCTTTTGCGCCGCGAGATAAGCGGCATAGGGGATCAAGATGCTGATCGCGATCTCAATCGGGCCGTCGTTGATCCTGCGCTCAATATAGTAAGCAACCAAGGCAATGAGGACGCCCAGCCCAATGCCGCCGACGGTTAGCCACGCGAAGGTCAGGATGCCGCTGGAAAGTGTCGGCACATGTTTCTGGACCACGATACCGGTGGCGAACTGAAGGGCCACCAGACCGGTGGCGTCGTTGACAATACTCTCTCCTTCGAGAATGTCTACAATGCGGCCCGGTAGCCCAACGCGGCGGGCGATCGAAGCTGCGGCAATCGCGTCTGTAGGGGCCACGACGGCCCCGAGCACGAACCCGAGGCGCCAGTCAAAGTCGGCGAAAACACGTGGGGCAATCTAGGGCAACGGCGACGACCGTGAATCCGACTAAGCCAAAAGCCAGGAAGGAGATGCTGACAAGGTTGTACCGAAAGTCGCGCCAGGAAATCGTCCAGGCAGCGGCATAGAGCAAAGGCGGGAGAAGGACCAGGAAGACAAGATCGGGATTCAGTGTAATATTCGGGATGCCAGGAACAAAGCCGAGCAGCAACCCGCCAATGACCATGACGATCGGGTATGGCATTCCGAGTCTTCGGGCGAGTAGCTCCGAAAACGACGACAAAAAACAGCAGCAGAAGAAAGACAACTTCGACTTCTCCGATTTCACTCATTTGGTGCAACCTCTTTTGACGATACCCCCGTTGATTCCCGTTGCGTCCGGTTGACGGCGGCGGTGACGGCTGGGACAATGCCTCTTTTCACAAAAGGAGCTGGCTGTTCTGATCGTTCCCGATCGTTGCGCTACAAGTGCGATGACCGCGAGAACATTTTTTCTTCCGGGGCAGGTGCTGCTGAAAAGTCCTCACAGGCTAAGGGCCGTGCCACCGAGTGCCCTGCAAGCTATTGACGGTACGTGGCGCAGACTTGACAACCTGCGGCGGGGTGGCAACCCGCTCCGCGACCGGTAAGCAGAGGCGGCCAGCGCCGGTTCACAACCGGCGCGCAGGATTCCATCCTGCCCCACAATCACCAACAAATCACGTATTGAAAAGGGGACAGACCGCTCTGTCCGCGGCTGAACTCTTACTTTCAGGGTGGGTGTTTGGATCGGGGACAGAGTGGTCAGTTCCCTTTTCAACAAGCCCCTAGTGTCATGAGTTAGAAATTCGTGGAATTAAAAAGGGGACAGACCGCTCTGTCCACCGGCGGACGGCTTCAACAAACCAGACACTTACGGCCGGGGACAGAGAAGTCTGTCCCCTTTTTAATTCCACGAATTTCTAACTCATGACACTAGTCTCCTGTCCCAATGGTTCGTGCGATAAGTCCGGGTGAGGAGAGGGCGTTGAGCGTAGCGAGCGATGCTGGCTAGGATCTGGTCTGCGGTCCTGGTCCAGACGAAGGGGGTGGGATCTTCGTTGTGGATCTCGATAAATTCGCGGATGGCGGTTTCCAGATCCTTCACGCTGCGAAACACGCCCCGGCGAATCCGTTTGTTGGTGAGTTCGGCGAACCAGCGTTCGACCAGGTTGATCCACGAACCGTAGGTGGGCGTGAAGTGAACGTGAAAGCGTGGGCGCTTGGCGAACCACTTGCGGATGATCGCGGTTTTGTGAGTGGCGTAGTTGTCGACGATGAGGTGGACATCCAACCCGACCGGCACCTGCGATTCGATCACATCCAGGAACTTGCGGAACTCCACCGAGCGATGGCGGCGATGCAGTTGGCCGATCACCCGGTTGGTCTTCAACTCCAGCGCAGCAAACAGCGAAGTCGTGCCGTTGCGTTTGTAGTCATGCGTGCCTCGCTCCACCTGACCCGGTTGCAGAGGCAGCAGCGGCTGCGTGCGGTCGAGCGCTTGAATCTGGCTCTTTTCATCTACGCACAACACCAGGGCGTGTTCCGGAGGGTTCATATACAGGCCTACGATGTCGCGCACCTTGTCGATCAACTGCGGGTCCGGCGACAGCTTGAACGTATCGGTGCGATGCGGTTGCAAGCCGAAAGCGTGCCAGATCCGGCTGATCGTCATGCGGCTCAGTCCGGTGGCCTTGGCCAGGCCACGCGTCGACCAGTGCGTTTCTCCGCGCGGTGTGCTCTCCAGTGTCTGGATCACGACCTGCTCTACTTGTGCGTCGCTCACGGTGCGCGGCGTTCCGGGCCGCGGTTCGTCATACAGCGCTTCCAACCCGCCTTTCAGAAACCGCGCGCGCCACTTGCCCACCATGCCCACCGAGCACCGCAACTTGCGCGCCACCGTCTGATTGTCCAATCCCTCCGCACACGCCAGTACCACCCGCGCTCGCCGCGCCAGAAGCGCCTGACTGCGCGCCCGATGCGCCAGCGATTCCAGTCGCTCCTCGCTCTTCCTCGGTGATCGTCAACGGCTTGCTTTGGTCGGCCAGTACGCATCTACGATCTCCTAAAATCATAGACGAATCCCGCCTGACTTCGTTTACTTATTTCTGGGACAGGAGACTAGAGCGCGAGGCCGACCGCGGCGCTTCCGGCCGCGTATCCGTCCCCATCGGCGCAATCCAGATCGAAACTCCGGTCCGCCGCAAATCCGGAGAAGCGTTCGACCTCGGCGAAATGAAGCGGGTTTCACAATGGGCACGCGGCCGTGGAATCGGCCTCCATCTGGACTCTATCTGGCTGCCGCATATAGTGGCGTTCCGGTGCGCGAGTACGCGGCATTGTTCGACACCGTCTACGTCTCCATGTATAAGTACTTCAATGCCGCCAGCGGAGCCATCCTCGCAGGCCCCAAGAGCCTCCTCGAAAATCTGTTTGATCCGCGGCGCATGTTTGGCAACGGACTTAGCCATGTGTGGCCCTCCGCCGCTGTTGCGCTTCATTTCTTCGACGGGTTCCCCGCGCGCTATTCCCAAGCGGTCGCCAACTCCGAGAAAGTCATCACCGCCCTTTCAGCCGATTCTCGCTTCGAAGTAACCCGCGTCCCCAATGGCACCAATATCTTTTTCCTTCGCGTCAAAGGTATGGATGCCCTGAATTTTCAAGGGAGGGCCAGGGACGCTGGCTTCATCCTCGCGCACCCGGCGAAACGATAGCTTCACCATCGGGGTCAACGAAACCTGGGCTCGCGCCGCGCCGCAGGAGATACTCGCCCGGCTGACTTAAAACTGGCCCGTAATTTGCGGGCGGCTGTCGGCCGGTCTGATGGTGGCCGGTATAGTGCATTCGATAGGCTTCATGAAAGGGCTGGCGGTAGCGGATGAAAAGACTCTTCGTCGGACTCGTGGTCGCTTCGGGTTTGTTGGCACAGGATCGGCCGAGGGTCCCCGGAGTCGCGCACACCGCCCTGTATGCGACGGATCTGGCCAGAGCCCGCCAATTCTACGAGGATTTTCTGGGCTTCGGCGAGCCGTTCACGGTGTCGAAAAGAGAAGGCCGCGGTACGCACATCGCCGTCGTAAAGATCAACGATTATCAGTATTTCGAGCTGTTCAATGAAAAGGATCGCGGCGAAGGACGGCTCAATCACATTTCCTTTTACACCGACAGCACCGATCGGATGTACGCCTATCTCAAATTGAGGGGTGTAGAGGTGATGTCGGCTGACGATAACGCCGACGATGGACCGGCTGGCAACAAGCATTTCAACGTGAAGGACCCGGACGGGCACGTCGTCGAGATCATCGAGTACCGGCCCAAGAGCTGGACGGCACGCCGATCGGGAAAATTCCTTCCGGACACCCGAATTTCTGACCACCTGGCGCACGTCGGCGTGCTGGTTAGTGACCTGGACAGATCGATGGCGTTTTATCAGGGCGTTTTCGGATTCCAGGAGTTCTGGCGCGGGAGCAACTCGCCGCAAGTTCTGAGCTGGGTCAATATGCGCGTGCCGGACGGCCAGGACTATATAGAATTCATGCTGTACAACAAAATTCCGGAACCTGACGGACGCGGAACGAAAAATCACGCCTCGCTGTGGATTTCCGATGGCGACAACACGTTGGCCGAGCTGACCCGGCGCGGCGCCAAGATCGGCTATGACCACGAGATCAAGATTCAGACCGGTGTGAATCGTAAACGACAGATCAACCTCTACGACCCGGACGGGGCGCGCGAACTAATGGAACGGAACACGGTGGACGGCAAACCGGCTCCATCTTCGACCGCGCCTCCTCCGCGTCCCCGCGTGAATTGAGGAGATCCGAGTTTTCGGCGAAGAGTTCATGCGTGGTCTGGTTCAAGCGACACACGAAACGCCTGCTCGTTATGTGGTGTTATCGGCCCGTTTCGAGAAATTTAGTTTTGAGACAGTTCGGCTCAGGTGACTGGGCGGGGCCGTTTGGAAGATTTCGCGGACTCCACCACGCTTCACACCTCCGCGCCGGATAGACGTGATTCCCGTTTCGCCTGTCCCAATCTGTTAAGCTGTAGCGATTTCTGCGCCCTCTGAATATGCTGACAGCGGAACTCGAAGCCAAACGATCGCTGCCTCGGCGGCTGACTGGCTTGGCGGTCTCAATTGCGCTCGTCTGCCTTGGTAACGCGCCGGTCGTGAGCGGCCAGACCGTGTTTTCCGGCTCTTACAGCGAATCCGGAACCCGGACCGATTGCAACTCGAATCAGACCCCCACGGCGTGGACTCAAACGGGGAGCATCACTATCACCTTGTCCCCGTCCTTCAGTGCACTTCCCTCGGGAGGCCCGGTCACCGGCACGTTCAGCTATTCGGGAACGGACATGGGCTGCAGCACGCAGCCGGCCGGCGGGCAGGGCTCGGTTACGGGCACGGTGACCGGCGCGGGTCAGGTGACGCTGGCCTTCACCAAATCAGTGGCGGGCTGCTCGTTGACCGGTCAGGGGACCGTCGATGAAGTCTTCGCTTCGATTCCGTCGGCTTGCCTCGATCATCCGGGATCGGGAAGTCTCGATGTCACCACGCGAGCTTCGTCTTCCGGCGGATCGGGAGCGCCGGGGTGCATCAGTTTTCCAGCCGGATTCGTTCCGTTCACCTCGATCAGCTACGTCACGGCGGCGAATTTCGCGGGCGATCACCTGGTGGTCGGCGTGCCGGCGCCGGGAGCCTTCAGCACGATCGGCAACATCCCTCTGCCGGCGTTCGCGAATCAGCAATTCTGCGATTCGCAGGTCCAGCTCGCCCCGCAGCAGTTTTATCCCGGCGTCTATGTTCCGACCGCGGACGAGTCGGGCGGGAACTTCGGCGCCTTCACGGGGCTGTCTGGTCGATCCGGTCACGAATCAGCCTTACCCGAACGGGATCATTCCCTCGAACCAGTTGAACAGCGTATTCGCCTGGCGAATCGGCGCGGCGCAGGCGGCGTCGGCGAACCCGAACTGGACCGCGACCGCCTCGATGCCGGGGTCTCAGTGGGGACAGGCGATGGTCTTGCTGCCGAGTGGAAAGGCGCTGATCGTGGGCTACGGACGGCTCAGCGTATCTCTACGATCCCGCTACGGGTACATTTTCTTCCACCGGGCCACCATGTATGGTCCACCACGGCAATTACGTGAACGGCCTCCTGCTTAACAACGGAAAGGTACTGGTGGTCGGCGGTGAGACGGCGCCATCGCGAGCCGAGCTGTACGATCCCGTTACCGGGATCGTTTAGCCTGACGGCCCGCCGGGATCCGGGCACGGCAAGTACGGCACGGCGACGCTGCTGAGTGATGGACGTGTGCTCTCGGTCGGCGGACTGTCGCAGATCGTCGGAGTCCGTGGACTCCGCGGCCGAGCATCTACAATCCGGCCGACGGGAACCTTCATGGCGGCCGGGTCGATGTTCGCGAATCGCGCCAACCATACCGCGACTTTGCTGACGGACGGCCGCGTTCTGATTGCCGGCGGATCTCCCCACATGCGCAGTCGAGCAGAACGGCGTTCCGGCCTACAATTCGGCGGAGATCTTCGATCCGCACAGACGGCGACCTTCTTCCAGACCGGCACGATGCAGGAGCCGCGCGGCAACTTTATGTCCGTCCTGCTGCCGAACGGACAGGTGTTGCTCGCCGGTGGATACGACGCCAACGCCTCGCAGACCGCGGAACTGTTCAATCCCGTGAGCGGCGCGTTCTCCAGACCGGCCGAATGAACGCGCAGCGCGCGTACTGCGGATCGGCGACGCTGCTTCCCAGCGGGCAGGTTCTTATCGCCGGCGGTCGGAGCCAGAGCTCGATCGCGACCAACACAACCGAGCTGTACAGCCCCGCCACCGGCACATTCACTCAGTCCGGTAACATGCTGTCGCCTCGCGACAACTACGCGGCCTTGCTGCTGCTCAACGGGGCCGTTCTGGTCACCGGCGGGAACGTGAATAACTACTTCAACGTGCCCACGTTAGCCTCCGCCGAAATCTACACGCCGACCGTCGAAGGCCTGGTCACCTCCCAAACCGGCCTGACCTTCCGCGTCGCCCAGGGCAAGCGCGGTATTACTCCGTCAGCAAGTCGCCGTGCTCAGCAATACCGACACGATTCCATGGACTGTTTCCACCCACACCTATCAAGGCGGCAACTGGCTGGTGGTCGCGCCCTCCAGCGGGAACAGCGTGCCCGGCGCCACTCCGGCCATTCTGACGATCGCCGCCAACCCCGCCGGGCTCCCCGTGCAGGATTACTATGGCACCGTCACGCTCACGCCCACCGACGGAAAACATCCGCCTATATCGATCTCGATCGTTCTCAATATCGTTCCCGCCGGTACCGCCGCGCCGCCCGTGGTCTCGCCCGCGGGGCTGGTGTTCCTGGGCGCGCCCGGCGCGACGCTCAAGCCGCAGACCTTCGCGATTACGAATCTGACTTCCTCGCCCCTCACGTTTTCAGGCGCCGGATCGACCGCTCCTAAATGGTTCGCCTTCGCTCCCACGAACGGAACCGTCAACGCGGGGCAAACCTCAACGGTTACCGTCACTCCGAATATCACCGGTTTGACTGGCGGCGTTTATCCCGGCTCGATCAAGCTCACTTTCGGCGACGGCAGTACGCAGATCGTCAATCTGCTGCTGGTGCTTTCTACTTCCGCATCTACGTCGAATGCGCCCGTTCGACCGGCCGCGACTCCGCCGGCCTGCACGCCTACTAAGGTCGTCTTTAGCGCCGAACTGTGGCTGTGGGACGCCCGGCAGACTGAGACCTGGACCTTTGTGGCCCATCCCGGCCAGCGAATCCGAGGAGATCCGCGACCTGGCTGGCGGGCTGCGCCGTGGCTTCGGGTCAGTGCGGGTACGGGCCACGATCGGAAACAGCACGTGGATGACGTCCATCTTCCCGGCCAGCCAGGCTGGCTACGTTCTTCCGGTCAGGCGGCCGATCCGCGTCGCTCGAGTCTCTCGACGTGGGAGACATGACGACGGTGACCGTGGAACTCATCGACTTCACCTAACGGCGGCCAAGCCGCCTGGCAGTCGGCAAGATGCGCTGAGCCCAGGTCAGCCCCCTGGGCGGTTTCACAGCAAGCACGCCGAGCCGTTCGGTGCGCCATTCTCGGCTTGCCACTTCCTTTATCTTGGCAGCGTCATGGGCGCTGTCCAGAACGCGAGAGCGCGATTCCTCATGCCGGCGCTCGCCGCGATCGTTTACAACGTTGGAATCATCCTCGGTGGTTGGTTGCTGGCTTCGCGAATCGGAATTACGGGCTTCGCAGTCGGACTGCTGGCCGGTACATTCTCTGGATTTTTCGTGCTGAGATCGTTGCGGTCTGGCGGTTGGGGGCGAAATTCACCCCGAATTTGGATATCGGTCACCCGGATTCCGGATGTTCATAAAACTGGCCATTCCAATCATGCTCGCTCTTTCGATCAGATTCACCGACAACTGGATGATCCGTTGGTTCGGCTCCTATCTCGCTCCGGCCTCGATCACCTGGCTCACGTACGCCAGGACTTTAATGGTCGTGCCCGTATCCTGCATGGCCTATGCGGTGGGAATTGCGTCTTTTCCCTTCATGGTGGAATTACACTCCAAGGGTAAGATCCAAGAGCTGAATCGCACTCTGACCGTCACATTGAAAGGGCTGATTATTTTCTCATACCGATTTCGGCGATCACTATCGTCCTCAGAGATCCGATTATTCACTTCGTGTTCTCGCACACGCGTCTGCTTGCCGGGGATTTCAATGCAACTTCCGCAGCGCTAGCGCTGTTTTCCGTCGGCATGTTTTCGCGCGGAGCCCAGACCCTCGTCTCGCGGGGCTTTAATGCTACTCACGACACGCTGACTCCCGCAGTGGTTGGGACAGCATTCACTTTCCTTACCTTGCCGATTTATTGGTGGTGCGCGCGGCGGTGGGGATACCTGGGATTAGCTGCGGCGAGCTCGCTCAGCGTAATTGCTCATTCCGTTGTGCTTTTCGGCCTCTTGGCACGCCGGACGCGCAGCCAGGAAGTTCGCGAATTAGTCCTTTTTCTGGGGCGAGTATCGCTCTCCTCGGCCGTCGCCGCCGCGATTTGTTCCCGGTTGCATGTCTGGCTCGAAACGATTCTCGCCGCAGACTCGCGCTGGGGTTGCTTCCAAATGCTGGTGGTCGTGAGTGCGGGATGAGCTCCTTCTCATCATGCTGGGTGCGAGGGCGTTGGGTGCAACAGAGATCGAGTCGTACTGGAAAATGATCGTTCCGCGATCGCCGAAGCCTGCGGTCGTCGCGTCCGAATAACAATCATCGCGGTGCTCGCCCCAAAATGAAACCAGCCTGGTCAAGCATCAAACGGACGTTTGGCGATACCTACCTCCATCCGCGCTACATCGCCAAGCGTGAGATTGCGAGATTTGTCCGGGCCGAGGGCTCGCGTCTCTTCGGCCGCCTTCGATGTCGGCTGCGGGAAGAGGCATATGGCCCCTGCCTCCCGAATATTGAGAAACATCGGGGCGCGGACATGCCTTCGACGATTCGTGGCGTCGAACATTCCGATGTCATGGCTTCGGCACTGGCACTCCCTTTCGCGAATGGCACTTTCGACAGCATCCTCTCCACGGAGGTCTTGGAACACACGCCTAATCCCGATGTTGGTCTTCAGGAGATGGCGCGTCGTTGCCGGCGGGCGCGATGTGCTTCTCGCGGTGCCGTCGAGCGAGCGATCGCATCGAGAGCCTTACGACTACTGCCGGTTTACTTGCTACTAGCTCGAGCAACTGCTCGAAGGAACAGGATGGGAAATTCTCACGATCCAGCCGAGAGGTGGAACGTGGCTAGAGATTGGGTATCGACTGTCGACCTTCCTCTATACGTCACTCGGTGCGACGGCCGTTTGCCATGGATCGCTGACTCCTCGGCCAGTTGCCAGCTTCATTGTCGTGCCGGCTTGTGCAGCCGTGCAGTTGGTAAGCAGTCTGCTCGACGCGGTTTGGCCAAGCTCAGTCAGCACCATGGGATACGGCGCACTCGCGCGCGAAGAGGAACCGGAACGGCAGTCGGCGGCAACGGAAACTGCTCGACGCAAACTTCTCCCCCCATACATGATGATTTTCTTTCTTACTATGACTGTATCCGTGGCAGACCATCGCAGAGTTATTACGGGAAGCCTTCAAAAAGTCTTCTATTTTTTAGAAAATTTCGTTTGGCGCTAACTCCACGCGCTTCGATTCTGCGCACGCGGCTCGCGAACGGTGCTGTCGTGTCCGGATATAACCGGGAAGGCTTCGGCCCGGGCTACTGGTCTGCGTTCTGCCGATGGGCCGCATCGATGACGGGCTTACGATGGCGCAGGATCCCGATGTCATCTTCGCCGCGTTCGGCGACATGATGCGCGTCCCCGGCACGCAAGGCAGCCCGCTCGAACACAAGGCGCGCGGCATGGACGTCCGCATCGTCTATTCGCCGTCGGATGCGATCAAGCTCGCGCAAGCGAATCCCGACCGGCACGTGATGTACTTCCGTCGCGATGTACAACGTCGAGCGCGGGCCGAGCCCCGGCAAAGTCTTTCACGAGAAAGGGTGGGGCGATGGGTTCGTCTTCACGTTCGGCGACAAGCGGGTCTACGTCTCCGGCGACACCGAGTGCACCCCCGAGATGCGCGCGCTCAAGGACATCGACGTCGCGTTCGTGTGCATGAACCTGCCGTACACGATGCCGCCCGCCGAGGCGGCGGCGTGCGTCGAGGCGTTCAAGCCGAAGATCCTCTACCCCTACCACTACCGCGGCTCGGACCTCGGGGAGCTCGACAAGGTCCTCGCAGGGGACCTCACCTCCTGCGTGTCCACCGAACGTCTCGCCGCGCTCACCCCATAGGAGACGAATGACGCCGCGAGCCTTGACGCCGGACAACGTGGTCGCGGCGGCGGTGACGGTCGAGGCCGCGCTGCGGCCGGTTGCCGGCCGCGACTGGTGGGTCCAGGCAGGCCCACTCGAATGGGACGTCGAGCAGACGATCACGCACATGCTCGGGGCCACCGCGAAGTACACCCTGTACCTCGCCAGCCGGTGCCAGCACTTCATCGGGCTGACCGTGCGGCGCTGGCCGGACGCGACCATTCTCAGGTGAATTTGTAAAGGTTCCTATCGGTCCCAAATGTCCCAACAAAGACATTTTTTTTGCTTCCTGTAAAGATTTTTCAGTGAGTATGCGCAAGATGTAATCTCCATCATAAAATGGTAGAGTCTCCATGTCCAAACGACTAGAAAATGTGTTTAAATCTCCCGTAAAGATGACTGGAACAACTGCAGCATAAGCTTCAATCTGCTTAGCGATAAATCTTGCTTCGCATTCCCTTTTTTCCACATCGCTAAAATTGAGATGAGTATTAAATACAGCAAATTGCTTGCCCGTCTTGCGATCTTGCAAATGCAGCATGGTAAGCGTATCATGCCATACTCTATTTTCTATCACATCAAAGCGATCAGTCCGGTAAAAAATTCCATTTAGTTCGCCATTCTTCTCCTCACGTGAATAAAAAGAATAAGTTCCTTCTATGAATGGTAGCAAATCCTGAAGCTGATCCAAATAAAGCTCTTGTACTCCCAGGACATCCGGTTGAATCTCTTCAATCATTTTGACTACCCGGGACAGGCGCTGCGGCCAGCGGTAGTTTTCTTCCATTTTGTGGTCTTTAATGTTAAAAAGAATATTGTATGTGACTAGTCGTATACGATTCTCTTTCTGCTGCAAAACTTTCAAGATTTCTTCATATTGATTTATACTAAACTTTTCACGTGGCAAGTTTTCAACATTTTCATACTTTTCAACAAAAGAAATAATAGAATTTTCAATGGCCTTTTCTGCAGGAAGTTGAAAAAATAAACAGGTAGTGAGAAGAATTAAAGCATATCGCATGGTAAAATCCTTGGGTTATCATAAAAAAAGCATCTTAATCATAACTAACTAAAATAAAATATCAATATCTTTACAATTCAACTGTATTTCAAATGAAGCAAACTAATCCTATCTCATTAATACTATATTTATATGTTAAATGTAAGATTTGCAATTAATTTCATAATATTTGCTGTTATTATCGTTGTCACCAAATAGATGATAGATTTATATTAAAGTTATATAAGCATTACATGTTTTAATAAATAGAGGAGGATTTTATGGCCCAACTTAAAGTCCCCGTTACAGAAGAAGATCATATCCAAGGTAGTAACGATGCTCCTGTAACATTGGTCGAATACGGAGATTATGAATGCCCTCATTGCAGCTATGCCTATGGTATCGTCAAAGAAGTTCAAAAGCACTTTGGTAATAAACTAAGGTTTGTTTTCAGAAACTTTCCTCTAACTGAAATGCATCCTCATGCAGAAATTGCAGCTGAAACTGCGGAATTCGCCGCAGAATATACTAAATTTTGGGAAATGCACGACTTTTATCTTTGAAAATCAAACGCAATTAAATTTGCCGCTTTTAGTCCAACTTGTCGAATCTTTAGAATTAAGCCCGGAAGAATTTAAGGCTGCCATTGTCAATCAGACCTATGCTCCGAAAATAAAAAAAGATTTTTTAGGCGGCGTAAAAAGCGGAGTCAATGGGACGCCCACCTTTTTTATCAATGAGCGCAGGCTTACAGGCTCCTTTGAATTTGAAGACCTCGTCAATGCAATAGATAGCGAACTCACAAGCAAAGAGTGCGCGCTCGAAGCAGCCGCACTCCATTGCTAAATTTTAACAGGACATATACCTCTTGTCCATCAGACCATTCTGCACAAGATACCTTTCATATTTTCTGACCACATCTTCAGAATACATAAAAGGTCCCCAATGGCCGCCTTGTATTTCTGCAAGAAGAATTTTTATGTTCAAAATAAGCTTTTCTTTCCATAGGACTTGTCTCTTTTGGAGGTAGGCCATAGCGGCATTCATAAAAATCATCAGCAAATTTTGTAGGCATGAGTTCGTCATAGGATCCATACATTACAAAGAAAGGAGCCGATGAATTTTTCATTTTGGACAAAGAATCTAATGAATCTGTTTTCAAAGGCTTTGAATTGGGTAAACGCTTGTCATCAGGAATTGAATCTTTTTGTCCAACAGGAAATACTCCCCCGGCCACTCCACGTGTGACAAAATCAGGCAGTGATACTGAAGATTGAGCGACATTTTTCATGACTGCTTTAGCTGATGTAAACGTATGGTCCAATGTTGTGGGCAAATTGAAAAAATATCCCATAGCCATACACAGTGAACCACCCAAAGAATATCCATGACCAAATAAACGTGTACGATCTACTTTCTGCACTTCCAAAGCGTATCTGATGGCTGCTTCACCATCTAAATAAAATCCAAGTTCACCATCTTTTTTTACATTTCCTTCGCTGCCGGGATATCCACGTATATGGAATAACAGAACATTAATATTTCTTTTGTGATACCAGCTAGCAAATTCATTCAAATTATCGAACTGACAAGCATTGGGATGAAAAATAACCGCTGTAGGGCTTGTTTTTGGATTTTTAGAAGGACTCCACACTGCATCTAAAGATAGGCCATCTTGAGTGATTAAATGGAGTTTGTTCTCCCTGAATTTCCTTTAAAAAAAGAGCGCGATTTTCTTTTGATACTTCCATTTGATGACCGTTTAAAGGGAAAAATCCATCTCTAACGATTCCATGCAATGGAGAATAGTATGTTGTGCTGCGAACTGAAGCTTCAGAAGTCGCTTCAGTACAATCTACTGATGTCTCTTTAATTTCATGGCTTGCGCGTTTGAAAAGGGATAGAAAACTATTGCTGGAAGAGCATGTAGAGGTAGACAAGCTGGAAGTAGAATCTTGCATAATTATTGAGTCCTTATTTCTTACAATTGATTGGTTTAGGTAACCTGTGCCTATTGGGCAGCGACTGTTATATGCGCACAAGGCGCAATAGTCAAATCGAAAGAATTATTTGTAAATTATTATTCGTTATTATTAAAGTGCTTGTGTCAATTAAATTGTTAAAGATATAGGACAATAATGATCGAATTCCAGTACACCAGCAATCGACTTTATACCTCTCTCTTGCCCTATGATATTATTCATTTAACTGAAAAGTATGGACTACCTGAACAATTATTTGATGTGCTTCATGTTGATCAAAAATTGACTTCCAAATCCTTACGGATAATTTCAGAAGCAAATTTGAAAATGAGCTCCTTAAATCAAGGAATGAGTGACTTCTATAAAAGATGCATAAAAAAAAATGTTTCTCAGACCTTTGTTTTTTGGAAGATGATTGATTTTCTTCATGGAACTGCCAAGAGTCTAGACTGCGATATCTCAATGCCAACAAATCTATCTCTATAGAAAATTGCATGCAGTGGGAAGTGGGGCACTGTTACGAATTATTTGAATCGACACGGAAAAAAGGGGAAGAAATTCAAAAAAGTGAATTTAACAAATTTGTCTTCAAAGTCTATGAAAGAATAACTAATCGCAAATTAGATATTAGAGATAGAGCGGCTGCCTCCGAGGCGTGGAAAGCAATGATTAATCCTTCCGATGAAAAAAGTAAGTCATCCTTAAAAAGATTTCCGCATTTAGATCTAGAAGAAGCCTCGCTATTTTTTTTGCCTAAAGAAATTAGGGCCTTGACTCATCTCACTCAATTGGATTTGAATAGGAATAAATTTCAGTTCATTCCAAATGAAATACTTTCTGAAAAAGGGTTAGGAAATAACCTTTTACATCTTGACCTATCCAGCAATAATTTATTCATCCTTCCAGCTGATATTAGTCATTGTGTTAATCTATTAACCTTGAAATGCTGGGGCAATCAATTATATTTTTTACCTAAAAGCTTAACCAAACTGACAAAACTTGAAGAGCTTTGTCTTTCTAAAAATCAATTCAGTTGTGTCCCTATACAAGTTTGTCACTGACCAATCTTAAGAATTTAAACCTAACAATGAATTTTTTGCACGTGGTTCCGGACCGATTTTTTGATCTCAAATTAACATGTCTCTATTTATCTTATAATTTACTTCAACAACTACCTATTTCCTTAGGAAATCAAACCAGTCTTACGGCTCTTAACTTAGACGGAAATCAACTAAAAATACTTCCGGACAGTTTTGAGAATCTCACTAATCTGGTCAAACTATTTTTTGCAGAAAATTGTGTGGAAAACTTCCCTTCAAATATCGGCAAGATGACATCTTTACGAAGCATTTTCTGTCGAGACAATAACATAAAAAGCGTACCGGCTAGTATTGGTCTGTTAACAAATCTTGTGCATTTAGACTTAATTAAAAATAAGTTGTCCTCAATCCCTTCTGAAATAGGAAATCTTACTAATTTAGAATCATTGTATTTAGATGGAAATCCTATTGAAAGCCTACCGTTGTCGATTGAAAATCTTGATATCAAAATCAGAAACTCCTTTAAAGACATATCTTAATTATCACCACAGAGAACAGTGAGAACACAGAGTTGAAAGGATATGGAACGTTATCTGTTCGGAGCACTTTGTGCGACTCATACGCACAATAGACATTGTTTCGCAAGCGCGGGAGGCCTAAACCACGTAGCTAAGCGACAATCTAGAAAACAGGATATGCAGGATCGCAAGCGGCAGGATGGGCATGATAACAATCAACCCTGTATATTTTCAGTTAAGTAAACAATTTAGGATCGAGTGTTTTAGTTGGTTCAACATCCTGCTCATCCTGCCGCTTGCGATCCTGCATATCCTGTTTTTAGATTGTGGCTTAGCGAAAGTATGTCTATTGTGCGATGACAGTGATCAGTCGCACAAAGTGCTCCGAACAAGATTACTGTTCCAGACTATCCCTTTGTCCCTACCTCCCTGTGTTCTCACTGTTCTCTGTGGTTAATCCTGTGGTTCATTTTTGGGATTGATTAATATTTTCTGGAGTGGTACTAACATCTTCACCTCAATAATTTTGGAGATAGAATTATAACTCACCTGTTAGAAAATCATCAGTGACCTATGAAATACCGCTTGAAGATAACAAACTTCAAGGAGAACAAACTCTTTACCCTTTCGTCCAACGCATACTGGGACTGGATTTTGAAAAACTAGCCGTCTATGACGATAAAGAAGTATTAAAAGAAGTTAATCCCAATTACATTCCCGCCACTTTATTTCCATCTTTACCAAAAACAGTGTGTAAAGGGCCTCAAGATTATCCATGGTCGATTTTATCCTTATACTGCTCTGCACATTATGATCATGAAAATGCAGCAGATGCTTCTGAAAGCACTGGTGAAAAATTTGCTCAACTTTTTGTGATAGATCCAGGCACTATTGAATATTATGAAGGATGGTGGGGTGCATTGTTCATGCCCTTTCTAGATCCTGTTGAGACTGACAATCTGCATGGCCAGCAAATCCAAAACATGGTCGGTGAGTTGCTCGATAAAAAGAAAACCGATTACAAAATGTTTTCGGGAAGAATTCTGCATCTTGATCTTATTTCTCCTTCCCCTGTATCGCCCCAACCTGTAAAGAGAAACACTTGTCGAATTTTATAGTAATAACTCAAACGTGCCCTGATGGGCACGTTCAATAAAGAATGTAGGATCAAATGATCAGAAGTCATTTATACACTTCCCTTTGCCCGAGGGATCTAATTTAATCGAGGAATATCACCGTTCTTTTTTCCTTTTTGATCTACTGCATATTGAGCAAAAACTAAGCGATGCTGCACTGATGAAAATCACAGAAGCCAATGCAAAATTAGGTTCTTATGAAGGTATTAGCTCGTTTTATCAAAAATGTGTTACCCAAATAATATCTCCTCCCTTTGTGTTTTGGTCTTTAAGGCAATTTCTCCAACATACTGCCGAATGCCTTGATTGTTATACACCGGCACCAAGTGAGTTAGCGGGAAATGATTGCACTCATCCGCAAGTCCGTCGAACTCGGCATCACATTCTTCGACACGGCGGAGGTCTACGGCGCCTACACCAACGAAGAATTGGTAGGAGAGGCGCTAGCTCCTCTGCGCGATCGAGTAAAGATCGCCACCAAATTCGGCTTTAAAATTGATCCGGCTACCGGCAAACAGGCTGGGCTGGACAGCCGCCCCGCGCACATCAAGGAAGTCGCCGAAGCCTCGCTGAAGCGCCTCAAGACCGATGTCATCGATCTCTTTTATCAACATCGCGTCGATCCCAACGTGCCCATCGAAGAAGTCGCCGGCGCCGTGAAGGACCTGATTCAGCAAGGTAAGGTGAAGCACTTCGGGCTTTCCGAAGCGGGCGTGAAGACCATTCGCCGCGCGCATGCGGTGCAGCCCGTCGCCGCGCTTCAGAGCGAATATTCGCTGTGGTTCCGGGAGCCGGAAGCGGAAGTGATTCCTGCGCTCGAGGAACTGGGCATCGGCTTCGTGCCTTTCAGTCCTCTGGGCAAAGGTTTCCTCACCGGAAAAATCAACGAAGATACGAAGTTCGACAAAAACGATTTCCGCAATATCGTGCCGCGCTTCACGCCGGAAAATCGCAAAGCCAATCAAGCGATGGTCAATCTGCTTGGCAAATTTGCGCAGCAGAAAAAAGCGACACCGGCGCAGATCGCGCTTGCCTGGCTGCTGGCGCAGAAGCCGTGGATCGTGCCCATTCCGGGGACCACCAAGCTGCATCGCCTGGAAGAAAATATAGGCGCGATCAATGTCGAACTTTCCGCAGCCGATCTACGCGAGTTGGACACCGCAGCCTCCAATATCGCGGTGCACGGCGCGCGTTATCCCGAAGAGCTGCAAAAAATGGTGGGCCGCTGAGCGATCGGCAGGCAATGCAGGGAAGGAGTTCACATGCCGGCGCGAAATAAATCTCTCGAGGAGAGCCTCTCCCGCTCGCGCGAAATCAATCTTAGCGTGACCGGCAGAAAGTCAGGCCGCAACATCTCAATCCCTGTATGGTTTGCATTGGCGGACGAGAAGCTGTACCTCTTGCCAGTGCAAGGGTCAGATACGCAGTGGTACAAAAATGTTCTGAAGAATCCAATGATTAAGGTCCATGCAGGTGGCGCAGAAGCGGAATTGAAGGCTGCCTCTATAACCAAGGCCGCACAAGTTTCGCCGGTGGTCGAGAAATTCCGGGCCAAATATGGTGCTGGCGACGTGAAGAAGTATTATTCAAAACTGGATGTCGCGGTCGTCGCGCAGTTGCGAAGCGCGCCGTAAGACTGTTCCGCGGTGCATGCTGAGGGTTCGCTTGGTGGGAGCAAACACCCAAGGCCAAAACGGGCGGGAGCTGAACCCCCGCCCCTACTGTGGGCATCGCCCGTCGAAAGCGCGTCCTAGTAATCCTAGTCCTGCGCATTCCCCGAAATAATTCCCGCGAAAATCGCCGTAACCATTTCGTGACGCAAAGGTGTATAGTTCCGGCGCTCGGTCGCTGAGAACAGTAATCCCACTCCGCTCCCCGAACCGTGCGATGGATTTATTCGTCCGAAATTCAATTTTGTGTGTTCGTCGAAATTTTTCAAGCCGGCAGGAATTCGATTCGAGACTCGATCGAGGAGGATTTGAAATGCATCGCATTGCCAAGCATCTAATTTTTTCTATTCTCGCCGCAGGAATATTGGTTCTCACGCTTTCGACCAGCGCTTCCGCGCAAGTCACTACAATCACCGGCACGCTGAACGACGGCGCCACCTATCAAATCGATGTACCCGCAAATTGGAACGGCATCCTATTTCTCTATAGTCACGGCTACGTAGTGCCCGGCAGCGCCAATCCCGCGCAAGACGTCGGCGATCCCGCCACCGGCGCATTCATGTTGGCCAGCGGCTTCGCGCTCGCCGGCTCCTCGTACGCCACCACCGGCTGGGCTATTCAGCAAGCTCTCCCCGATCAAATCGCAGTTCTCGATGCTTTCGAAGCGCAATTCGGCACGCCGGCAAAAACTATTGCGTGGGGACATTCGCTGGGCGGCATGATCACTGCCGGCTTGATCCAAAATTATCCCGATCGTTTTGATGCGGCGCTGCCGATGTGCGGCGTACTCGCGGGCGGTGTCGCCACCTGGAACGCAGCACTCGACAGCGAATTCGTGTTCGCGACGCTGGTCGCCCCTGGGACCGGCTTGCAGCTGGTGAACATCACCAATCCCACGGCAAATCTCACCATCGCCGAAGAGGCGCTCGCAGCCGCCGCCGCGACGCCGCAAGGCCAAGCACGATTGGCGCTCGCAGCCGCCATGGGCGACACGCCTGGCTGGTTCACGCCCACTTCGCCGCAACCCGCACGCACCGATTTCGCCGATCAGTTGGCGAATCAACTCGAGTGGGATTCACAAGTTGATTTCCCATTCGTCTTCGCCTTCCGCGCGGAACTCGAAGCTCGCGCCGGCGGCAATCCTTCGTGGAACACCGGCGTGGATTATCGGATTCAGTTGCTGCTCTCGCCGAATTTTCCCGAAGTTCTCGCGCTCTATGAAAATGCCGGCCTGAATTTGCTGGCCGATCTCAACACGCTAAACGCCACGCAACGCATCGCCGCCGATCCTGCCGCGGTGCAATATCTCTCGCAAAATATTATTTACAACGGCAAGATTCACATTCCGGTGCTGACCATGCACACGGTCGGCGACGGACTGGTGATCAATGAAAACGAATCGGCGTACGCGAAGGTCGTCGCGGAAGAGGGCAATTCGCGTTTCCTGCGGCAAACTTTCGTGAATCGCGCCGGCCATTGCGCATTCACGCCGGCGGAAACGGTGACCGCAGTGGGAACGTTGCTGAATCGGCTAGAGACCGGCAAATGGGCGCCTATCATACCCAGCCAGCTCAATGCGGAAGCGGCAGCGCTCGGACCGGAGTTGAACATCTTCGACACGTCCGCGGGAATCGTAGCAACGCCGCCCGAGTTCCTGCCGTTTTTCGCGGGACCATATCCGCGTCCGTTCGACGCGCTAACCGGGTCGTGCCGCATCTCGTTCCTCTGCCGGTAGCATTCGGTGGGAGCCCCCTCATTTATGAGGGGGAGGAACGCTTTAGCGTTCCGGAAAAAAGTCCGTCCAGCGACGGTGCGCTTTAGCGCTGGGGCTTTTCCGGATCGCGCCGGTCGATAAATAACAACAATCACCAAGCCCCGAGGCCAACGCCTCGGGGCTTTTTTAATCCGCCAAAACCTCTGGCGTACGAATATGCTCCGGCCGGAATCCCATTCCAATCACGCGCGCCGGAATGCGTCGCAAAAACGGAAACAACCGCAAAACTTTCACAAACAGCGGCACCCTAACGTCCCCCGCCTTCTCAATCACGCCCTTAAAAAGCATTTTCTGTAAAGGAATCTGCAAAGCCTGCGTCAAACGCGTAGGCCACTCGCGTCGCCGCTGCACGCGCCGCAGATCGTCGACAGTCAAAGTTCCCCCGCGCAAAGGCTCGACAAGAATATTCGCCGCCGCGATCGCATCCTGAATCGCCAAATTGATCCCCACGCCGCCGGCCGGAGACATCGCATGAGCCGCGTCGCCAACACACAAAAATCCGGGCAGATACCATTTCTTAAGCCGGTTCACCTGCACCGAAAGTAGTTTGATGTCGTTCCAATCTTTCAATTCTTCGAGACGCCCATCGCCAAGAAATGGCGCGACCATGGGAATTCTCTTTTGCAGGGACTCGATGCCGTCGCGTTTCAGCGACTCGATCGCCCCTTTGGGAATGATGTACCCAGCCTGCAAATAATCATCGCGATTCAAAAGTACCAAGCCCTGCCCCGCTCCGAGGTAACCCAACGTTTGCACCGGATCACCGGGCCGTTTCGGAATGCGCATCCACAGCACATCGATCGGCGCTCCGTAATCGATCACCTCGAGCTTGGAAGCCAGCCGCAAATCGGATTTGCGTCCGTCCGCAGCCACAGTGAGATCCGCCAAAATCTCCACCAGCCCGTTCGGCGAAATTGCCCGTACGCCAATCACGCGCTGCCCATCGCGAATTAAATCCGTAGCCGCCCATTCCATCTTCAATTGAAACGCCGGATATCGGCGCGCCTTCTCCGCAATAAAATTGAGAAAATCCCATTGCGGCATCAGCATCACGAATTTGCATTTCACCGGCAAATTCGAAAAATCCGCCGCAATAAAATCCGCCCCGGCGAACTTCCCGCCAATGGAGGCCATCTCCTGATGCGGCACCTTCAAAAAATCCTCGAGCAATCCAAGCTCATCCATCACTTGCATAGTTGAGGGATGAATCGTATCTCCGCGAAAATCCCGAAAAAAATCGCGATGCTTCTCCAGCACAACGACAGGTACTCCCGCCCGCCCTAGCAAAAATCCAAGCATCATCCCAGCCGGCCCGCCGCCAGCAAGGCAACAAGTTGTGCGAATTTGTTCAGTCATAGCCCACTGCCGTCTCGTAACGTACCGCCGACGTCTCTGCCGGCTCTTTTCCGACCCGATCCTCAATTTTCGATCGAGGCTACCCAGCTCCGTGCGAGCAAGATTTAGTAACGGTGCTAGACTCTATTCGATTTTCAAAATGATGCAACGGCTACATCGCGCGCGGTTGGGATCGGTCGCACTCATAGCCATTGCACTAGCATCTGCAAGTCATTCCGCCCCAAAACCACAGACCAACCCCCAAGGCCTCGAGCCTATAAAAAACTATATAGCCACCGGCTGGGACCGCCTAACCCGCTCGCTAGACAATTGCGAAACCTTCGTCGATCCCAAATTAACCGGCCATCCCTCGCTCTATCTTCCTTTCAATTACCCAGAGACACCGGCGGTCCAACAGCTACCGAAAAAATGCGGCGTTCAAATCGCTCGCCTACCGCAAGTGATCAGCACCCCCGGCGAAATCGATCCCGCGCAAATCAACCCGCCCGGCCTACTCTACCTGCCGGAAAAATACGTCGTGCCCGGCGGCCGCTTCAACGAAATGTACGGTTGGGACAGCTATTTCATCGTGCGGGGATTGATCGAAGATGGCCGCATCGATCTAGCTCGCGGCATGGTGGATAATTTTCTATTCGAGCTGGCATATTACCGCAGCGTCTTGAACGCGAACCGCACGTACTATCTCACGCGCTCGCAGCCCCCATTTCTGACCTCCATGATTCTCGCGGTGAACAAAGCCGAAAAAAAAGCCGGCCACGAAGATCGCGATTGGCTCTACCGCGCCGTCGCCGACGAGAGCCGCGACGACGAACTCTGGTCACGCGGCAAACATTTGGCAGGCGACACCGGCCTCTCCCGCTATTTCGACTACGGTCAAGGCCCCGCCCCCGAAAGCATCGAGGGCGAACCCGGCTATTACGCGAAAGTGGCGACATTTTTTCTTTCGCATCCGGAACTCGATCGCGGCTACGTGGTGCCATCTACCACCGAACTGGCGCCGAATCGCATAGTCGGTCCCGCGTTTCCAGTGCCGGTGTGTGATTCGGCGGCGAAACCGCCGCAGCACGATTGCGATCCCGCAGGCCGCGTTCATTTGAGCGCCGAATATTACAAATCCGACCGCGCCATGCGCGAATCGGGCTTCGATATTTCCTTCCGCTTCGGGCCGTACGGAGCGGAGACCGATCACTTCGCTCCAGTCTGCCTCAACAGCCTGCTCTACAAACAAGAGATGGATATCGCGGCGATGTGGGACATCCTCGGAAACAAGAAACGAGCCGAAAGTTTTCGCGAGGCTGCCGGGACACGCAAGAAGCAAATCCAGAAATATTTATGGGATGAGAATCGCGGAATGTTTTTCGATTACAACTTCGCAACGCACGAGCGCTCGAGCTACGACTATCTCACGACGTTTTATCCTCTCTGGGCGGGACTGGCAACGCCGGAGCAAGCGCGCGCGGTCGAAGCAAATCTAGAAATATTCGAGCAGCCCGGCGGCCTGGCCATGAGCCGCAACAACAGCGGCGTGCAATGGGATTATCCGTACGAGTGGGCGCCCACGGTGCTTATCGCCGTCGAAGGCCTGCGCCGCTACGGATTCAACAACGACGCCAACCGCATCTCCTACAAATTCCTCTCCACCGTAGCCGAGAATTTCCGCCGCGACGGCACCATTCGCGAAAAATACAACGCGGTCACACGTTCCTCAGAAGCAAACGTAACCGCCGGCTACCAACAAAACGTGATCGGCTTCGGGTGGACCAACGGCGTCTTTCTCTGCCTGCTGCACGCCCTACCCGCCGAACTGATCGACCGCCTGGCAAAGGAGCAACAACAATGATGAAGCGCATCTGCACCGTCGCAATTTTTCTGGCGCTAGTTCTAGCGGCGAACGGCCAAGAACCCCGCCACGGCATTCGCACCGGCACAGTCGAACAAGTCGACGAGCACGCCAAAACCATCACCATCAAATCCGAAGATGGCACCGATCACACGCTACAAATCGAAGCGCGCACCAAATTTCACGGCGTGCACGGCAACTCCCGCAACACCACCGACAACATCCAAGGACTAAAACCCGGCACCCAAGTGGCCGCGCATTACACCTCAACGGGAACCGTAGAAAATGCAGTAGAAATCGACAACATCGGCCCAGATGGCCTGAAAACAATGCAAGCAACAATCACTCACATCGACCGAGGAGAAAAATCTCTAACCGTACAAACCGCCGACGGCAGCAACCAAACTTTCCACATGTCAGACAGCACCGCGAGATATGCCGCCGAGCAATTCGACCAAGGCACCGGCCCCCTGAATGTGTTCCTCTACTATTCCGGCCACAAAGAAGGCCACCCAGTAGCCCACTATTTCAAAAAAGCCATGTAGCACAGCCACTCCTGGCTGTGTCCGAGGTAAGCCCAATTCAATTACTAACCAACTCCCTTAAACCGGAAAATACCAATCCACCGCTGGCTGTGCGCGAGGCAAACCACACGCAACTCATAAACCTATACTTGAATCGCGACAAAAACACACGTAAGAGTGCCTGTGCTGCGTAAACCGCCTCGATCGCCTACAGCGCCGACTCAATTCGGCGATCTGGAATAAACCAGAGCCCGGCGTTCACGGCATAAAGCGCAATCGCGATCCACGGCCGCACGTAGGCCAGCGGAATCGCCACGCAATAAACCATCAGCGACACGGTGCTCTTCAAATCATTTCCCACCGCCTGGGCCAACTTTGATTGCGGCCCGTTGTACGCGATGATCGCTCGTTCCAGCCAAATATAGGAAATTGCCGACATCACCAAAACCACGCCGTATGCCGCAGTGGGCGTGGAGGCAAACTTCGTCTCATCCATCCAGCGAATCACGAATGGAACCAGCGTGATCCAGAACAATAAGGCCATGTTGGCCCACAGCACCATTCCATTGATGCGCTCGGTAACATGCAGCATGTGATGGTGGTTATTCCAAAAGATCCCCACGTTCACGAAGCTGAGCGCATAAGTAAGCAAAATCGGCACGTCAGCGCCCAAAGCCGCGAGGCTAGCACCCGCCGGCACTTTGATCTCCAGCACCATAATGGTGATGACGATGGCCAACACGCCATCCGTGAACGCCTCCAGCCGCTGCTTGCCCATCGGGCTCCTTCAAATTCGCGCGAAAAGTAAGCTGCGTTTATCACAACGCATAATTTTTTGCCACTTCACGTCGGAGCAGGCTTTACGTCCCGCCCGGTTTGGCCGCGGGTGTTCCCGGTTCGCCCTGAAATTTATCCATCGCCGACGCCGATTGGAAATTGCGGCCCCGCTTGTATATTCTGATTTGGTGGCCGGCAAACCTCTGCGCTCCCCAACCTCCGGGCTAATCCTTGGCCTGGTGATCATAATCGCCGCAGTTGTGGCCTATTCCGCTTACATCACGCGCCAAATCTCCGGGCTGCGCGAACTGCAAACTAATGTGGCCGAGCGCAACCGCCGCGATTCTCTGCAACTTCTGCGCATTCAAAATGATCTCAACGTGCTCGCCCTAACGATGCGCGACATTCTGGATGAAAGCCAAACCTATCCGGTCACTGCGTGGCCCGCCCAATTCCAACGCATTCGCATCGATCTCGATGACGCCCTGCGCAAGGAGCAAGAACTCGCAGTCGAGCCCGGAAATCCGGGCCAGCGCGAATATCTGATCGCGTCGGTGCAGCAATTCTGGCGCGGCGTAGAGCGCATGTTCACCCTGGCAGCCATGGCGCAAACCGACGAAGCCCGCACCGAGATTCGCGATTCTTTGCTTACCGAAGTTGCCGCGCTCACCACCGACGTCGACCGCCTGCTGGTGGCCAACAACGAAAATCAAAAAGAAGCCGCCGAGCAAGCCAGCGAAATTTACGATCGCGTGGAGCGCCAGGTATTTCTATTCCTAACCGCAACGCTAGCGGCGATCCTATTGACGAGCGCGTATGTAATCTCCTCAAATCGCCGGCTCTTCGCCGAACTCGCAGCACTCTCCGAACAACGCAGCGACCTTGCGCAAAAATTAATCTCCACGCAAGAATCCACGCTGCGCCACATTTCCCGCGAGCTGCACGATGAATTCGGTCAAATTTTGACCGCCGTGGGCGCCATGCTGGGCCGCGCCGAACGCCACGCCCCCGCTGACTCGCCATTGCGCACCGAATTGCGCGAAGTCTCGACCATCGCGCAGGAAACTCTCGACAAAGTGCGTACGCTTTCGCAAGCTCTGCATCCAGTGATGCTCGAAGAAGCCGGCTTGGAAGCCACCGTCAGCTGGTACGTAGCCAATGTCGAAAAGCAAACCGGCCTGGCCATCGCTTACGAAAAAATCGGAGACGCCTTCCCCGTCGACGGCCGCGCCGCAATTCACATCTACCGCATTCTGCAGGAAGCGGTGAATAATGCCGCCCGGCATTCCGGCGCCAAGCAAGCCTGGGTGCGTCTGCGCTTCAGCGCCGGCGCTCTGGAACTGGAAATCGAAGATCACGGCACAGGATTTTCCGGCCCGACAGTGAATCGCGGCATCGGTCTAGTGGCCATGCGCGAGCGCGCAGAACTGCTCGGCGGCACGATTCAATTCTCTGCCCCGCCAGCCGGCGGCACGCTCGTGCGTCTACAAGTCCCGCGCGAAAAGGCTCAAGCACATGGCTGACAAAAAAATTTCCGTGCTGCTGGTAGACGACCATCGCCTCGTGCGCATGGGCTTCCGTCGAATTATAGAAGATGAGTCCGACCTAGAAGTAATCGGCGAAGCTGGCGAAGCCGAAGAAGCCGTCCGCCTGGCCCTGCAATTGAAGCCCCGCGTAGTCGTAATGGATTGCGCGTTGCCCGGGGATAGCGGAATCAACGCCACAAAAAAAATCCTGGAAAAGCTCCCAGGCTTAGCGATTCTAATGCTCAGTATGCATTCCGAAGACACCCTCGTCCGCCAAGCCCTGACGGCCGGCGCCCGCGGCTACATTCTAAAAAGCGCCATCGATCTGGAATTGCCCGCCGCCATCCGCCGCGTGGCCGCTGGAGAAAAAGTTCTGGCACCGCAGCTCGAAAAGAGCGAAACATTGAAAGGCGAGAGAAATGCCGGTTTGACCCCACGGGAACTTCAAATCTTGCAGAAAATCGTGGATGGAAAATCGAATAAGGAAATCGCAGCGGAACTCGGTTTGAGCGCCAACACTGTCTCCGTCCATCGCGCGAATATTATGGACGCGTTGGGCATTCACAAGACGGCCGAATTGGTGGTTTATGCGATTCGCAATGGATTGGTGAATGTTCCTTAGGGCGAAAGACAAAACCCAAAGCCAAACCGGGCGGGAGAGTAACCCCCCGCCCCTACACGAGCGCGAGACAAAATCGCGAGCCTAGTATTTTCGCATTATTGCGCCCAATCTCTGCGGCGAATAGATTAGCGGCAACTCCAAACCCCTAGTAGAGAAGTTCCTAGTTTTACAAACACCCGGGCGAACAAACGGCGCCGGGGTGTTTGTGTCCCCGATCTGAGCGGATGGAATTGCTTTGAGGGCGGTTCTTTCAGAAACGGGAGTTTCGAAGTTAATTCAGTCGACTTAGCGGAATACTAGGGGGCCGAAAAGCGAGAGGGCTAAAGCTCCCTCCCCTACTGGGATTTCCGTGCTGCCAGCACTCTTTCCAGAAATCGCCGCAGCTCTACCGGCGATTCTAGCGAATACCTTGCCGCGGTGGCGCGGCGCTTGCCTACCAGAATCGAAATTCCTGACATGCGCGCGAAAACCGGCTCATCTCCCACATCATCGCCGGCATAAATCAGCAGCGACTCCGTGTACCCTTCGCGGGAAAGCAGGAACTTGATTGCCGTCCATTTGTCCACGCCCGAGCCGGGGAAAATTTCCCAAACTTTTTTCCCGCCGGTCAGACGCAACCCGCGATTCGCTTCCACTGTGTCCGCAACAATCTGTTTCGCCCGGCCGGCAGTCCCGCGGCTCGCTTCGCGATAGTGCACCGCCAGGCTCGCTTCCTTTACTTCCACGCGCACGCCTTCAAGTCCGGCAAGCTTTTCCTTCAGCTGTTCTGTTGCAGTCGCCAGCAAGCGCCGTTCATTGCGATTCGCCAAACTGATGCGATGCCCGCGCGCATCCTGAATCGAATAGCCCTGGCAGCCGACGTAGCAAATGCCCTGCAGCCCGACGCGCTTGCGCACATCCGCGAGGCTGCGTCCGCTGATAATCCCGACCATCACCTCGTGCCGCGCCAATTCCGCCAGCACCGCCCGCGAAGGCTTGGGCAGTCGCACCGTTCCCGGGTGGCGCTGAATTTTCGCCAAGCTCCCGTCGAAATCCGAAAGCACCGCGATTGAACGTGCTTCGCGAATATCGTCGGCGATTTCATCCCAAGCCGAAAACAGATTACGCGGCGATCCAAATTGCGGCGCCGCGGCAATCGATACGATCTTGTGCCGCCGCACGCGCCCGTGGCTCTTGTCCTTGGCCAGCTCCAGCACTTTTCCGCGCTGTGTCTCCAAAATGCTCATGCCTCTACCTTTTCCGGTTTGTCGATGCGAATCTCCGATAGCGCGGTCACCAAATTTCCCGCCCAGCGGTAAATATTATTTTCGCGGACGATGCGGCGCATCGCCGCCATCCGCTTCTCCTGATCATCAGGCCCCATGTTTAATGCCGTGTAAATGGCCCCGGCAAGCTGCTCCACATCGTAAGGATTCACCACCAGCGCATCGCCCAATTCCCGCGCCGCCCCGGTAAACGCGCTCAAAATCAGCACGCCGCGTTCATCATCCCGCGCCGCCACAAATTCCTTGGCCACCAGGTTCATGCCATCGTGCAGCGAAGTAACCAGACAAAGATCCGCAGCCCGGTAGAAGCGCTCGATCTCATGATGATCGTGATGGCGCTCCAATAGAATTATGGGCTTGGCCTTGGCGGATTTGTATTTGTTATTGATGCGCTGTGCTTCTTCGCGTACCTCGACTAGCAAATCGCTGTAGCGCTTGATGTTAGTGCGGCTGGGCGCGCCGATTTGCACGAAGCTGAACTCGCCCTGGTAATAAGGATGCTCATCCAGCATGCGCTCGATGGCCCAGAATCGCTCCAAAATTCCCTTGGTGTAATCCACGCGATCCACGCCCACGCCCAGATAACGTACGTCAATTCCCAACTCGCTGAGGATTTTCCGCCGCGTGGCTGCGCGATCGCTGTGCAAATCGCCGTTATGCCGCGGATCGGTGTAAGCCACGCTGATCGGAAATGGACGCACCAGCGTTTGATGCCCCTGCCGGCTCACCGCGAAACGATCCCAGTCCGTATTTGCTTCGAGCGCACGGTCCACCGTCTCCAGAAAATTATTGCAATGCGCCTGCACATGGAACCCGATCAAATCGGCGCCCAGCAATCCATTCAAAAGTTCGCGCTGCCAGGGACAAATGCGAAACGCCTCCGGATTCGGCCACGGAATGTGCCAGAAAATCGCGATACGCGCGTCGGGCCGCTGCTCCTTGATCAAACGCGGCAAAAGCGCGAAGTGATAATCCTGCACCAAAACAACAGGCGACTCCGTCCCACGCAATTCCTCGACAACGACCTTGGCGAACTTCTCATTCACACGCTGATACTGAAGCCAATCATCCGGCCGGAAAAGAGGGCGCGTATGCGCGATATGGCAAAGCGGCCAAAGCCCCTCGTTCGAAAATCCGTAATAGTAGCCGTCCTCTTCTTCTTTCGAGAGCCAGACGCGCCGCAGCGTATAACGCGGATCATCCGGCGGCACGCGCACGTGATCGTTCTTATCGACCGCTTCCTTATCCGCGTTCCCGGCGCCATGGGCGATCCACGTCCCATCGCAAGCCAGCACCACCGGCTCGAGCGCCGTAACCACTCCGCTGGCGGGCACAATCGTGCGAATCGATCCATCCTGATCGCGGACATGCAAATAAGGCTCGCGATTCGAAACCACAAAAAGCGCGGCATTCTGCAACTTCCCCAGCACGCTGACGCGCAGCCGTTCCGCCGTCCACATCGATTCCCCGGCCTCGCGCAAACGCGCCTCTTCATCCGCCGCCGCCCGCGCGGCATCGAGACTCTGCGCCATCTGCGTAGCCTCATGCGTTAGCGGCGCCAGAATTCCGGAGCGGTCCGGCGGCGCTGCAGAAGCCTTACCCATGCGCAGCGAACGCATCCATCCAGCCACGCGCGTAATCGTTTCGCGGAAAACCCACCGCGTCATCACCAAAGCCAGCAAAGTTATGAATAAGGTCTGCAGCGCCGCATGAACCAGCGTATCCCGCCACATCCGCCTCGTAGATTCCTGAATAAAACTCGCATCACTAACCAGCGCCAGCGAACCGACCAATCCACTGTCGGAACGGATGGGCAACGCAAATATATGGATCTGCGCGCTCGTTCCGGCATCGATAAATTCATGGCAGCCCGAATCGCTGCTGCAAGCCCCCGCAAACTGCTCCGCGCGATTCAAAATCCCGAAATCCAGCCCCGCGCTCGATCCCAGCGGATTTCCGAGCGGATCGAAGACAGCAATTCCCAGAATATGATCGCGATGCCCAAGCCGTTCGATCGTGCGATGCAACGCAGCAGGCGTCTTCGCCGAAATCTCGCGCTCGAAGTCATCCTGCAAACTCTGGCCCAGCACTTCCGCGCGCCGCTCCAAATCGCGGCGCATGGTGCGGTCCTGCGTGCGCACCTGATACGCCGCGAAAATCAGCGAAACCACGGCGACGCTCAACACCAGCGGCGCCACAAGTCTCAGGCTGAGACGCATCAGCGAATTGTTATCTTGATCGGCCATGATCCGAGAATGTTACGTGAGAACGCAGTTCGAGATTCGATCCATGTGCGAGCGCACTACGCCCGGCCGGGCGCCATTGGGCGGGGAAGCCATCAGGGCCAGGCGGTCAGCTCGGACGAGTCACTCGTCCCGAGATTTTCAGCCAACATCGCGGCGGTCCGCCCATACGCCACGCAAACAAATACCTTTAGAAAGGGCGGGCTGGCTAAATAATAGCAGACGCACTCCGTTATGGCGCGAGCCAAATCGGCCGGAGCGATGTTGCTTACTTGACTACTTTTAGATTGTTAGTCACCGAGAAGACATTGGCCACGGAATTGGCGCGAATGTTGGCAGTATCCTTGTCGGACTGATTGTCCACCACGCCCTCAAGCGTCACGTGCCCGCCTTTCACAATGATATGAATCGAGGCGACCGAGGAAGTGGCGTACTTCTCCAGCGGACCAAAGCCATAAATCGAGTGATACTCCGCCCGGCGAATCTGATCATCGTCCGGCGAAGGCGGCAAAATCTCAATATTATTGACAACCTTCTCGACGCCCTCAATCTTCTTCACGGCGTTCTCAGCGTCGTCCTTAATCGTGGCATGCACCACCTGCCCCTGCAGCGTAACGGTGGCTCCGTCGATGCTGTATTCCAAATTATCGAAAATCGAGTAGTAAGGCAGCAGCGCCAGCTGATGGTGAACTTCGTTCTTGAGCCAATCCGCAAAGTGCGCGCTATCGCGCGTATGCGCCTGTTGCGAAACGACAGAAACCCCGGCAGCGCGGACCATCACTCCCGTTGCCGCGAGCAATCCAGCCGCGAGAATCGCGACCCCCAGCAACATCGCGCCAAATCCCCAACCGATGTTCGCCCGTTTCATTTTTCAGCCCTCCCAAAATCCAAGCGTCTCGACAAAACCCATCGATCACTTCAATCCGTTTGATGAAGCGGCGCCCCATTCGGACACAGCGCGCCTTTGGGATCGGAGGAAAGGGCCGTACACCCAGTGCCAACCCGGGCGTGAGATGAACCCCCGCCCCTACGAACCCCACCGTAAACCATCGCGCACATCCCCCAAAAAACCCTTACCACTCTTGACTCCCGTGATAATCTCTTGCGGGGTGTTACCTGGACCTTTGTCCGTCCGCACGAATTCGTCTATCGAACGCGAACCTGGGGCAGCGAGTTTTCCCCTCTTTCACTATTGCGCTGCTTGGTCGCCTCTCGGTTTACGACAACAGTACAAAAGGGGAGGGAGAGAGATGAGCAAATTGTTGGGAGGCTTGGGGGTGGTTGCCCTTCTTGCTCTCTCGGCGCTAGCTGTGCCGGCACAGGCGCAGACCGCGACGGGAGTGAAGAAAGCGCATCCAACTCCGTTCTACGACGCAACAAAAGAAGTCACACTTCAGGGCACAGTGGAAAACGTGCTCCGCACTCCATCGCGCGGAATGCTACCCGGCGCGCACGTCATGCTCGCCACCGGTTCCGGCGTGGTCGACACGCACCTCGGTCCATTCGCTTTCAAAGGCTTTCATCCACTGTCCGTCGCTCCTGGTGAGCGCGTCTCAGTCGTCGGCGTAATGAAGACCGTCCGCGGAAACCAGATTTTTCTCGCTCGCACCGTAAAGGTTGGCGACGAGGAATACAAAATCCGCAATGAGCACGGAGCCGTTCTCGCTCCGATGAATCCGGCGATTGCCAAGGCAAAAGCCAACAAGACTGCGGGAGGCGCGCGATGAATCGTAAAAACCTCTCCATCTCTCTAATTGCAGCACTTGCAGCCATCTTCCTCGCGGCCTGCGGCAGCTCCAAGCACGCGGCTCCGCAAGTCATGCTGGCTATGAACACACCTCCTCCCGGATCGCTTGAGATCGGTCTCACTGTTCCGCTTTCCGCCACCACCACCAACGATTCGTCAGGCGGCGGCATTGCGTGGACTCTCAGTTGCGACACGGGCGCGAACTGCGGCACTCTTAGCACCGCCAGTTCCAACAGCGGCGACACCATCGCCTTTGTGGCTCCTTCAACAATTCCCGAAGGCGATGTTCCGAACGGCGGCATGGCCGTCAACGTTACTGCGACTTCCACCACTACTAGCTCGGTGTTTGCGACCGCCACAGTCGTCATCTTCCCTGTCTCCGACACGCAATTGATCGCCGGAAACTATTCCTTCTACGTCGAGGGAACTGACGTCAACGGATTCACATACACCGCGGCCGGCAGCGCCGTGCTCGACGGCGCAGGCAACGTAATGGGCGGCGAGGAAGACTTCTTCTCCACCTTCAACGCTACGCCCTCGGTCGGTGACGTGATCACCAGCGGCACTTACCTCGTCAATCAGAATGGAACCGGCAATCTCGTCATCACCGTCGCCACTCCGGGATCTCCACCGGTTACCGATCCAACCGTCGGCGTCGGCGGCACTCAGACGTTTAGCGTTGTGGCCGTCAACAACAACCACCTGCGGATCGAGGAGTTCGACACAGCTGCTACCTCACTCGGCAGCATGGACTTCCAAACCATCGGTGACCTCACCACTGTCGCCGGCGGCTACGCCTATATCGTCAGCGGCGTGGACAGCGTCGGCGCTCCACTCGGCATCGGCGGTGTCTTCTCGACCGATGGCGCTGGCGGCTTCAGCAACGACCAAAGCGACGTGAATGACGGCGGTGTTGTAAACCTCAACGTCTCAGGACAAGGTGGCAGTTTCACTGCTCCTGACACCAATGGCCGCGGAACCGCCGCCATCGGGGCCAAGGCGTTCGCCTATTACCAGATCGGTCCCGAGGCGTTAGTATTTGTCGAGACCGACGGCACGGAAGCTACCGTTGGAGAAGCCGTTGGACAGGGCGGATCCGTCGGAGCTTTCACTCCAGCATCGATTGGTCCCGCTGCTTTCGGCGCCACTGGTTCTACTTTCGCTATCGCCAGTATCGCCGGGCAGTTCATCGCAGACGGAACCAGTGCGTTCGCGGGATTTTCGGACGCCAACGAAAACGCTGCTGTCATCAGCAGCGGGTCCACCACCGGAGCCTACACGCTCCAGATGAGCGGCTATGGCAATTTCACGGTCACCGGCGGCGATTTCCTCAGCGCAACGGGAGACATCACCACCTTTGGCATGTACGCGATTGATCCGGCGTTGAACATCAACGATCCCAACAATCCCAACGGCGGCGCCGGCGGCGCATTCATTCTGAACTTGGACGACGATGCCGTAATGACCGGCGTCCTGGCCACGCAATCGGACGCCACCGACGTCTTCAACTCCAACAACGCTCTCAGCTTCGGAGGTGAAGACACCACTGGCCAAATCGATCTCGTCGGTCAATTCCTCTCGGATGGCGTCAGCGCCATTACGGGATCGGGAGACCTAAACCAGTTGTTCGGGGTCAACGGACAACAACCGGGAGTATCTTTGTCCGGCACGTTTCACAGCCGACCCTGCCAATCCTGGACGCTCAACCGTAGCCCTGACCATCGCCGGCGGAGCGAATCCGAACAACGTAGTCCTCTATCAGGCGAGTCCGGGCTTGAGCTTCTACGTCGACGTAGACGTTAACCCCGGGACCGGTCCTCGAAGTAGCCTCCGGCTACATCGAAGGACAGTAGACAACCTCTAACCGAAAATGGCGCGGCCGCAATCCCGGCCGCGCCATTTTTGTTTTCACTCCGCTTTTGCTGTCGTAGGGGCCGGGGTTTACGACCGGCCCGCTCCGGCGGTGGGTTTTTTCCCGCGTCTCCAAGCAACGCACGAAACTAAATCAACACTTGCGCGCGCAAATATCCGATCCCCGAACTTATTTCTCCGAAATCACAAACTCCAAATTCGACCGCCCATTCGGCGCCACAGTAACTTTCTTCTCCCAAGTCTCGGCATCGCTAAAATAAAGCCGCTTAGTCTTCGTCTGCGTCCCAACATCCAACACCGGCTCCTCGCGCGCCACCCGCCAACCCTCATGCCAAGCCACCACTTCATATTCCCCCGGCGGCACGTCCGTCAATTTGAAAGCCCCATGCTCATCCGTCACCGTGTAATAGGGATGGCTCACAATAAACACCACCCCATTCATCCAAATATGCCCAGCGTTACATTTCAAATCCACCACCCCGCTTCGCCGCATAGTCCGCTTCAGCGTCACGTTGGTCATCGGAAACGGCAAATTGTAATCCACCGCCCCAGCCATATGAATCGTATGCAGGATGGGATCGCTGCTCTTCATCGAGAAGTCCGCGCCCTGTTGCACCATCAAAATATGCGGCACGTAAGTGCAATGCAGCTGATCCAAACTGCGCCGCGCCTCAGGCAGATCCCAGGCCTTTCCTTTCGCGATGGCGCGCAAAAAAACCACCGTATTCGCCACTCCGCCGTCCGGTGCAATTTCCAACCGCTCCAGATTCTTCGTGCCCGCTTTCTCCGGATCGCACGTGGTGGAATCCTTGGTAACCGGCAGCGTCAAAGCTTTCGGCCTCTCGCCCGTCCACTTCACAATCCCGCTGATCGTCCCGCCATCCGGCACGCTAACCACTTCGTACGCCGCCTGCGCTCGCGACGCTGGTGACGCACATAAAGCCGCGCCAAAAATCGCGGCTGCGGCGAAGCATTTATAAATCCTCATTCATTCACCTATTCCCCTGCGCCGTGCGAACGCGGCGGTTCCACTAGTTTCGATTTTCGATGGCCGCGCCGAATCTCGAATCCGTCCATCTTATTTTTCCAGCCCGGCCTTCACGTTTGGCTTACCAATCCGGTTCGCACCGCGAGCCGCATAAGTTACTTGCAGTGTCCGCAGATAATGCACCAGATCCCAAGCCTGATCGGGAGTCACGTAGTCGGCGAAACGACGGCATTGGCGTGCCGTCCAAGCCCGGTCATGAAAATCCGATAGAGATCTTCGTCCGTGTCGCCGCACTTGAAGCGGTTCAGCACCTTGAAGTTATAAGGAACGATGGGATTGTCTTTATCATCGCGCAAGGTGGAAGCGGCGGGCCCGTCTCCCTTGCCGCTTTCACCATGACATTGCACACACTTAAGTGTCGTCTGATATAGCGTTTCGCCGCGCTTGCGGCTTTCGGCTGAATCGGCTGTCTCCGGCGTTATTTTGATCGGCGCGTCCGGCTTCTCCTCGCGAAAACGCGGCGAAAAAGTCTTGATATAGGCCACCAAGTCCGCCCGCTGCTGATTCGTCAGCGGATTCCACGAAGGCATCGCCGTCGTATCAATTCCCCGCGCGATGGTATGAAACAGGTCCACATCCAGCGGCAAACTCCCGGTCGGCGTCGAGCGGCACTTAAAAATTCCCAGCGTGAAATCGCGCGGCTTCGGATCCACGCAAGGCGCATTCTCGCCATTCCCATCGCCATCTTTCCCGTGGCATCCAATGCAAAATCGGCGAAAGAGGTCTTTGCCCCTCGCCGCGTTCCCAGTCCATTTTTCGATGTGGGTTTCTTGCGAAAAAGCGGCCGGAGCAAAGCAGAGAATGCGGCGAGGCCAGCAGCCGCAGCGATCCCCACGAAGCACGCATTTCGACACCGCAACGCCGCTCGCGAACAGCGGCAAGAACACCCCTACCCCAAGCCATTAACTTCTCCCCAAGCCTAGATCAGCTCTCCTGGATGGCTCCCCATTCCAATCTACATCTCCCGCCGCGTCGGCACAACACCGCGCCTATGCTTCTGTTCACAATCAAATACGTGCCGCTGAGCACACGCGCGGCCCCACACCAATTGATCCGGAACTTCTTCGCAAGACTTCTTCGCTGATCCGCCGTCGCGGCGGTGCCAGGCGTTCCTGCCAATGGCACCATTTGCGGCGATACAAACCATTGCAGCCAAACGCACTACTCTCCGCGATACCGAGGCAGCACCCGCTTTAGCGAGGGGAGGAGCGCTTCAGCGCTCCGAAAACGAGACGTTGCCATCGTTGCGCTTCAGCGCTGGCCACGAGCAGCGGCGTCCGCGCCGCGACCGAAAACCCTTGATTTCACTCCCACAAATTGCCCGCAACGCCGAACCCTATCTCGTTATGAAGAATCGTATTCCTACGCTCTACAGAAACCTTGAACAAAATGGAACTGATTTGCTACTTCCATGAAACTCTTTATAGCGAGGAGTGTTCTAATGCTTTGGGGTCGTATATCCGCAGGATTGCTTCAGGCCAAGTGTGGGTGTGCGCTGGCAACAAACTCGCGGGTAGCCGGGCAGCTCGCTTACTTCGCATGAGGATTTTTCTGGTTCTTTCTACATTCTCAATTGGGAGGTCAAGGTGAAACGAAGTCTCGCACTTTTTTCATTCGCACTTTTCCTGTTCTTCGGTTGGCTAGCGGCACCAGCCGGCGCTCAAACGGCAGCAACGGCAAACGCCAGCCCATCTGACGCCACTCTATGACGCCAGCAAGGAAGTAACCATCACGGGCACGGTAAGCAACGTAGTCACCAGGCCCAGCGCCAACATGATCGCCGGCGGCCATCTAATCGTGCCACCGCAAAAGGTCCGATAGACGCCCACGTAGGCCGCAGGCTCAGCGGCACCAACGCCATCGCCGTCAAAGCCGGCGACTCCGTCAAGCTAGTCGGCGTGATGGCCACCATCAATCACAATCACGTCTTCCTAGTCCGCACCGCAGCAGATGGCGGCCACACCTACACCATCCGTAGCGAAAAGGGCTTCCTGGTCACGCCAGTAGCCTGCGCGCACCGCTTCCTCGACGCCCGCACGAGGGAGTCTCCGATGAACACGAGACTACCGATGAACCGCAAACTCTTGACTGTGATTTTAGTCGGCCTCTCCGCAGCGTTCATGGCCGCCTGCGGCGGCAGCAATAGCAACACATAATGGAATTTCCATCGGCTTCAGCGCAAGCGCCGCCGGCGGCGCTGCAAACCGAGCGCCACCATTTCCGTCAACGCAGTGGTGGTCAACGATACGGCGAACAAAGGCGTGGACTGGACGGTGACCTGCGGCAGCTCCGACTGCGGCACATTTCGCCCGCGCACACCGCCAGCGGCACAGCCACCACGCTACACCGCGCCGGCCACCGTTCCAACCGGCAACACCGTAACGATCACCGCGACCGCAACCGCCAGCAGCTCCGCAACAACCGTCGGCACGGTCACCATCACGTCCGGCTCAGACCGGCACGGCACTCAACGGCCAGTACGCCTTCTTGGTTGAGGGCGCGGACACAACTGGCTTCTACGTCGCGGTCGGCAGCATGATCGCCGACGGCAACGGCAACATCACCGGCGGCGAAGAGGATTACTGCGACCTCGGTTCTCCTTCTTGCTTCACCGCGATACTGAGCGGCACTTACTCGTCGGGCAGCGACAACCGCGGCGCCATCACGGTCAACAGCACCAGCTCTCGGGCCGCAGACTCTGCAGATGGTCGTGACCTCGACCTCTCACGCACTCATCATCGAGTTCGACGGGACCGCCACCTCCAGCGGAACGCTCGATCTGCAAGATACGACGGCGTTCTCCGCTTCAGCGATCTCGGGAAACTACTCGATGGCGGTAACAGGCCTCGACGTCACCAATCTATCGCTCGGCAACGCTGGCCCCGCAGCTCTCGGCGGCGTCATGACCGCCGATGGCGCCGGCGGATTCACAAACGTTACGCTCGACATCAATGACGAAGGCATGATAACCCCCGGTGAACCGACGGTGTTCGGCGCAACTTCCGGCCCAGATTCCTTCGGCCGCGTGGTGATGAACGATCCGAACTTCCAATTCGTCTATTACATCGTCAACGCAAAGGCGCTCCGGCTCCTCGAAGCGGACACGTTCTTCCTAACCGGGGGAAGCGCGTATACGCAAGGCACGAGCTCGCTCACCGTCGCAAATCTCGCCGGCAACTCGGTACTCGCCGAAGCGGGCTCGACAACCCAGGGCAGCGGTTCGCTAGGTCTCGCTGGACAAGTGACGGTAGACAATAACGGCAACGGCATCCGCCGGATTCATGGATGTGAACGAAGGCGGATCGGTCGCGAGTGGTTCGATCGCCGGCAGCACTTTTTCCGGCTTCAGTTCCGCTCGCGGATCGCTCACACTCGGCGGCAGCGTCGCATCCACCGTCGCCGACTTCCAGGTCTATCTCGTCGATCCGGGAACGAACATCCTCGATCCCAATAGCTCCACCGGAGGCGGCGGCGCTTTGCTGCTCGACGTAGATACCAGCGCCCTCGGCATCGGCGAAATCATTCCGCAAGCGTCCAGCCCGCAGTTCAACGGAAATTACGGCTTGAATATGCAAGCGTTCACCACGTCGAACCCTAATCAAATCCGCACCACTGTGCATGGAGTGCGACCTGGTGGCCCAAGTGTCGGCCAGTTCATCAGGCTTGACCGGCACCGGCGACCTCAATAATGTCGCGAATAATGGCACCTTAAACCTGGTGCCCGCTCAGACGATCACCGGATCCTTAAGCCGCCGACGGCAGCAATCCAGGCCGCATCACCGGCTCGCTGACCATCGGAACGTTCGGCACATTCAACGTGACCTACTACCAAGCCACAAACTCGCAGCTAGTGCTAGTAGAAACAGACACCGGCCAAGTCGGTACCGGAGTAGTAGTCGCACAGCAATAAACAAAAACGGGCAGCGGCGCCACAAAAGCGCCGCTGCCCGTGATTTTCTTTTCCGTTTCAATCGAAATCGCCCCGCCGCTTCGAACGATTTACAAACCTCAAAAAAAGCAAGCGGCTGTCATCCCGAACCCGCTTTAGGGGTGAGGGATCTGCTTTTGCTTTGCATTTGCCGTCGTAGGGGCGCCGCTCGCTGCGCCCGTCCGCATGACACCGAACGAAACGCGCGCCGTTTACTGCCGAACCCACGCGCCGCTCAACGTACTCCGCGCCCATCACCGCGACGCAAAATCAATCCGTCCAGTCAAACGATTTCGAAACCGCCCGATGCCAAAGCCGATACAACCCATCGCGCGTCAAATCGTCCATGCTAGGCCGCCACTCCCGATCCACGCTCCAATTCACCCGCAACTCCTCAATCCCGCCAAAATAACCTACCGCCAACCCAGCCGCGTAAGCCGCGCCCAAGCGCCGTAGTTTCCTTATTCGCCGGCCGCACCACAGGCCGATTCAAAATATCCGCCTGAAATTGCATCAGCAGATTATTTTCCACCATCCCGCCATCCACGCGCAGCACATCCAGCCGAATCCGCGAATCCCGTTCCATAGCCTCAACCACATCGCGAGTCTGAAACGCAGTAGCCTCGAGAACCGCCCGCGCCAAATGCCCCTTATTCGCATAACGCGTAAGCCCGGCGATCACCCCGCGCGCCCCAGCCTTCCAATGCGGCGCATAAAGCCCCGAAAAAGCCGGAACAAAATAAACGCCGCCATTATCCTCAACGCCGCCGGCAAGCTTCTCGATCTCCGCGCTAGTTTCGATCAATCCCAAATTGTCGCGCAACCATTGCACCAGCGCCCCGGCGATCGCCACGCTGCCTTCAAGCGCGATAGCAAGCCGCCTGCGCCCCAAATTTATAAGCGACGGTAGTAAGCAATCCGTGAGTCGATGCCACCGGCCGCTCGCCCGTATTCAAAAGCAAAAAGCAGCCCAGTGCCATAAGTATTCTTCGCCTCGCCCGGCGCAAAGCAAGTCTGCCCAACAAGCGCCGCCTGCTGATCGCCAAGAATTCCAGCAATCGCCACGCCGCGAATCGCCGCAGGCTCACGCGCTTCAGCAAAGAACTCGCTGCTAGATCGAATCACCGGAAGAATCTGCCGCGGAATTCCAAACGCCGCGAGAATTTCCGGGTCCCACTCGAGCGTTTCAAGATTCATAAGCTGCGTCCGGCTGGCATTCGTCACGTCGGTAATATGAATTCCACCGCCCGCCCCGCCGGATAATTTCCACACCAGAAATGAATCGATCGTGCCGAAAATCAAATCGCCGGCCTCAGCCAACGCCCGCGCCTCCGGCACATGCTCCAGCAACCAACGAATTTTCAAGCTGCTGAAATAAGTAGAAAGCGGCAACCCAGTCTGCGCGCGAAAACGATCCTGCCCGCCATCGCGGCTAAATTCCGCCACAGCATCCGCAACGCGCGCATCCTGCCAAACAATCGCATTTCCAAGCGCCGCCCCAGTCCGCCGGTTCCAAATCAAAGAAGTTTCGCGCTGATTGGTAATTCCGATAGCCGCAAGATCGCCGGCACGCAGCGCCCGCTGCGCCATAGCCGCAGCAATCACCTCCTGCGTATTGCGCCAAATTTCCTCGGGATCGTGCTCCACCCACCCCGGCTGCGGAAAAATCTGCCGGTGCTCTTTCTGCGCCAACGAAACAATGCGGCCCAAACGATCAAACACGATAAATCGAGTGCTAGTAGTTCCCTGATCGATCGCGCCAATAAATTCAGCGCATGCATTCGTAGGGGCCGGGGTTTACGACCGGCCCGGTGTGGCCTTGGGTTTTCGCCGTTGACTTTTCCACCGTAAACCTAGTCCGACCAAACCTTCGGCGTGCGATCCCATCGATGCGGCTTCAATTGCCGCAAGCAACCCAGCCTCAAGCGCCCCCGCATCGCTAGCCGCAATATTCTCGCGCACGTGCCCGTGCCGCCGCATCCCAGGAATCGTAGTGCTCACATCGGCATTCGAAAGAATGAAACGCAGCGCCATCTCCGGCAGCGTCATCCCCGCCGGCACAATCTTCTTCAACTTCTCAACGCGCTCCACCGTCGGCCGCCAAATTCTCCGGCCCAAAATAACCGCCCCGCCAATCCCCCGCCGGAAATTTCGTATCCAGTGTAAGTTTTCCGCCAAGGCTGCCCTCATCAAAAGGAACCCGCGCGATCACCCCCACATTCAACTCGCGGCAAACCGGAAAAAGCCGGTCCTCCGGCGCCTGATCGAAAATGTTGTAAATCACCTGCACCGCATCAACAAGCCCAGTCCGCAGCGCCCGAATTCCATTGTTCGGCTCCCAACGATTCAAACTCAATCCAAAGTAGCGAATCAACCCGTCGGATTTGAGTTTCGCAACGGTCGCCTCGAATTCAGGATCGCTGGTCCAACCGTCATCCCACACATGCAATTGCAGCAAATCAATCGAATCGGTCCCCAGATTCTGCCGAATGCGCTTGGCATACTCGAAAACATGCGCCGCAGGAAACACGTCGCGATAAGCATCGCGCGGCGATGCCGGCCACTTATCATTCTTCGGCGGAATTTTCGAAGCCGCATAAAGCCGCTTGCCTTTATTCTTGGCAATGATTTGCCCCAGCAGCGCATCGCTCTTGCCATCGCCATAAGCCCAAGCCGTATCAAAAAAATTGCACCCGGAATCGACCGCCAGCTGCATAGCCTGCCAGCGATTCCGCATCGTCCGAGCCGCTCCAGCCGCTCACGCCCCAAAGCCCGTAGCCGATTTCGCTGACATCAAATCCCGTCCGGCCCAGCTTGCGATATCGCATTCACACTCCCCTTGCCTGACGATTCATAAAACCGCCGCCGCCGCGCACCTAATCTTTCTTCACCGAAAATTTATAAATCGTCTCGCTGTGAAATAGCGCCCCAGGCCGCAACACCGTCGAAGGAAAATTCGCATGATTGATCGAATCAGGAAAGTGCTGTGTCTCCAGGCACACCGCCCCAAAAGCGGGATACGCCACGCCGCGCTTGCCCACAATTTTCCCATCCAAATGAATCGCCGAATAAAATTGCACTCCCGGCTCGGTGGTCCACACTTCCATCTGCCGCCCGTTCGAAGGATCAAGCACGCGCGCCGCAAAACGCAATTCGCCGGCCGCGCCGTTCAAAACGTAATTGTGATCGTAGCCGCCCGGATCGGGCTTCAGCGCATCGATCCGTGCGCCAATCGCCGTCGGCTTCGTAAAATCGAGCGGCGTATCTTTCACCGGCTGGATTTCACCGGTAGGAATCAAAGTGGAATCCACCGGCGTGTAAGCATCCGCATTAATCGTCAAAATATCCTTCAACACATCGCCGCCGCCGGAAAAATTAAAATAAGAATGATTGGTAAGATTCAGAATCGTGGGCTTATCGGTAGTCGCGCGGTACTCAATCTTCAGCGAATTGTTGTCGAACAGCGAATAAGTCACCGTAACGGTCAAATTGCCCGGAAACCCCTCTTCGCCATCAGGGCTAACATAAGTGAACTTCACCGAAGCCACGCGTGCATCGCTCACCACTTCGCCTTTCCAAACGCGCTGATCGAAACTCACGTTTCCGCCATGCAAAGTATTCGGCGGAGCGTTGATCGGCAGCGTGTACTGCTTGCCGTCCAGCGTGAACTTCCCTTTCGCAATGCGATTCGCCACGCGCCCAATAATTCCGCCAAAGTGCGGATGGGGCCCGGCATAATCGTTCAAGTTATCGAAGCCCAGAACCACATCGCCGCTTTTGCCATTTCGATCGGGCAACCACAATTCAGTAATCGTCGCGCCGTAGCTGCTGATTTTCACCGTCGCGCCAGTGCTATTTTTCAGCGTGTACAAATCGATGACCGTGCCGTCCGCAAGCGTCCCAAAAACGCTCTTCTCGATATTTGGTTTCACAGGCGCCTCGCTGTGCAAAAGTCCGGGCGCGGCCAAACCGCCCAGTCCCGCTAGGAATACCGCGATCCACGGGATTCTCGTAACAGGCTTTTCGATCCTCACGAATCACGCCTCCCGCGCCGCATCGCTTTCCGCCAGCGGCCATCGCATCGCGTCTCATCCTGCAGCGACGCGCGTTATATCATAGACTCAGTTCAGCTCGCGCACGTTTCGAATCTCGAACGCCGCCGGAGGCCGTGAAATCATGCTCGAGAAGGACACGCTCAGAGAATTTCTCGCCGCCGTCGACAAACTCGATGCCAACTTCGCAAACCTCCCGCCATTCGAGCCGGCAATTCCAGGCCGCCAGCGCATCGCCGAAGTCCTCAACGAAGCCGCCGCCAAACTCCGCGACAACTTCCCCTATTTCCATCCTTTATATGCAGGCCAAATGCTGACGCCCCCGCATCCCATCGCACGCCTCGCCTATTCCCTCGCCATGTGGATCAACCCAAATAATCACGCTCTCGATGGCGGGCGCGCCAGCTCTGCGATGGAAAAGGAAGCAGTGGCCGAGCTAGCAGCAATGTTCGGCTGGAAAAATCATCTAGGGCATCTCTGCAGCGGCGGCACGTTCGCCAATCTCGAGGCGCTCTGGGTCGCCGGCCGCGCGAATCCCGGAAAGAAAATCGTAGCTTCAAGCCAAAGCCACTATACCCACGCGCGAATCTCCGCCGTCCTGCAACTTCCCTTCGAATCAATCCCCAGCGATCGCTTCGGACGCATGGATCTCGATGCGCTCGAGAAAACACTTAAGCACGGCGGCATAGGCACGGTAGTAGTAACGATGGGCGCGACCGCCACGGGCGCAGTCGATCCGCTTCCCGAAATTCTGAAGCTGCGCGAAAAATTTGGATTTCGAATACACGCGGACGCTGCCTACGGCGGTTACTTCACGCTAGCGGATAATCTAGGACCGGCGGCGCGCCACGCATTTGACCGGCTCACAGAAGCAGATTCGATCGTAGTCGATCCGCACAAGCACGGCCTGCAACCTTATGGATGCGGCTGTATCCTCTTCCGCGACCCCGCCGCCGGCCAATATTACAAACACGATTCGCCCTACACCTACTTCAGCTCCGGCGATCTTCACCTCGGCGAAATCAGCCTGGAATGTTCGCGGCCCGGCGCCACCGCCGTCGCGCTGTGGGCCACGCAAAATTTATTGCCGCTCGTAAGCGGCGGTGAATTCGCGCAAGGCCTCGCAAAAAGCCGCGAAGCCGCGCAAGCTCTACATCGCGCGCTGGCCCACGACCGCCGTTGGATTGTGGGATTCGAACCGGAATTAGATATCGTGATTTACGCACCGCGCGGCGGTGACACCCGAGATATTTCCCGCCGCTCGCGTGAAATATTCGCGGAATCCGCCAAACGCGGCCTGCATCTAGCACTCGCCGAATTGCCGGCGAAATTCTTCGCGGATTCCGCCCCGGAATTCGCGTCCGAACCAGGCACGATCACAAGCCTTCGCTCGGTGCTGATGAAGCCAGAACACGCCGACTGGATCCCGCAAATTTTCGCGATTCTCGGTCAAGCTCTGGAATTAACGTAGGGGGGCGGGTTCACCTCGCCCCCGGGTTGGCACTGGGTTTTGGTTTTTCGCCGTTAAACTTCCACAGCAACGGGCTCGGGAATTTCTTCGGCGCTCTCGGCTTCCACAGGATGCGAACCGCGAGGCCGACCAGCCTCGCGCTGCGGCGCTTCCTCCAACACCTTGAAGCGTTCCACGATCAGCCGCAATTCATGCGCCATTTTCGCCAGTTGCTCCGCCGCCCGCTTCGACTCAAACGCCCCAGTCGAAGTGCTATGCGCCGCCTGCGCCACTCCCTCAATATTCGTCGAAATTTCATCCGAAAGATGCGCCGCATCTCCAATATTCCGCGTCATCTCATCTGTGGTGGCGTGCTGTTCCTCAACGGCTGTAGCAATGGTGCTAGAAATATCCTGAATCTGATTGATGATCGCGCTAACCCTCCCAATCGCTTCCACCGCTCGCGTCGTATCCCCCTGAATCGCTTCAATCTTCTTGCTGATATCTTCCGTAGCTTTCGCGGTAGCCTTCGCCAGTTCTTTCACTTCGTTAGCCACCACCGCAAATCCCTTCCCAGCTTCACCAGCCCGCGCCGCTTCAATCGTCGCATTCAAAGCCAAGAGATTCGTCTGTTGCGCGATGGTAGTAATCACTTTCACCACTTCGCCAATCTCCGCGCTCGAAGCACCAAGCTGCGTAATCGTAACGTTGGTACTTTCCGCCACGCTCACCGCATCCGTAGCCACTTTCGCAGCTTCAGTGGCGCTCTTGGCGATATCGCGGATCGAAATGCTCATCTGCTCGGTCCCCGAAGCCACCGTTCGCAAACTCCCCGTCACGCGCACCGCCGCCGCCGAAACGATATTCGCCTGCGCCGAAGTCTCCTCGGCATTCGCGCTCATCTGCTGGCTCACCGCAGAAAGCGCATCACTCGATTTCGTCACTCCCTGCGTATTCCTGGCCACCATCTGAATGGTATTCGCCAGGCCGTTCTTCATCCCGTTCAACGCCTCCACTGCCAATCCAATCTCATCGCGGCTTCGAATTCTCAGATCCGCCACCGTCAAATCGTTATTCGCGACATGCCCGATCAATTCCAGCATGCTCTGAATCGGATTCACCGTCGCCCGGCTAATCAGCAACGCGATCAATGTGCCCGACACAATTCCCACGAGCACCAGTATTTTCACCAGCAACTGAACGTGCGCAATCACCTCATTCTCTTCATCAAGGCTTGCCTGAGCTAGCCTCTCTTCATATGTTCGCAGCTCGTCGAGCCAGCTCAACACTCCATCTCTCGCGTCCGCCGCTTCTGGGCCGAACGCCAGCGCTTGCGCCTCTTTCACTTTTCCGTCTTTTCGCAATTCCACTTCGCGGTCCATAATTTTCGAGTATTGCTCCATATGTTCTTTGATCTTGTTCAGCGTCGATTTTTCCTCCTCGCTATCCAACGACGCCTCCAGCTTGGTCATCCCGTCCGCGCAATCCTGACTTGCGTTTTGATATTCCGAAAGCAAGTCCGCGTTTCCTTGCAATAGATATCCACGAAGCGCCGCGAGCCGCAGGTAGGTATCGGCGCGCAACGCGTTCGTAAGCCGCCGCGGCTCGATTGCGGAGGTCGCGTCGTCCGAGGCGCGGCTAATTTTCCGCACTTGCAGGAGGGTGAACGCGCCGAATCCCACCAATAGAAGCAAAATGAATCCGAAGCCGAACCGAATCTTAGCCCGCACGCCCCAAAAACCGGCGGACCGTTGATTCGCGCTCCTCTCTACGTTGGCCGACATCCCATCACCTCCTGCGTTTCCGCCCGCTCATGCTTCCTGGCCCGCATTCACGGGCTGCCTCGCTTCGTCGAAATCCCGCAAGCCGTGTTGTCCGATGAAATCCAAATCGACCAGCTCGGCAATCTTCGCTTGGATTACCAAACAGCCGCGCACACCTTCGCGGCTCGCCGCGCTCATCGCGCCAGGATCGTCCGCAACAATGTCCAGCACTTTTCCGACAACCAGTCCAACATCGCGTCCCTCGCATGTAAACACCACTACATGCAGCGCATTCGCATCCATGTCCTTCAACGCCTGCCGCGCCCGCGCTTTCTTCCGCCGCTCCGCAATCACGTCCCCCACTCGAATCAGCGGCATGATCTGCCCGCGGTACTGCACTACTTCGCGCCCTCCCACTTCTTCCAGCGACTCCAGCGACAAAACTTCCAAACGCAACGCCCTCGCCAGCGGTATCGCCATTCGCGATCCAGTCTCATCCAAAAATAAAAGCAGCGACTCAGCCTGCTGCCCGTGCGCCTCCACTTCGCTCGCGGATTCTTTTTGCACGCGATCGTGCGTCTTCGAAAGCACCCCGGACCGCTGCGCCAATCCCAGCACGTCCAGAATCAGCGCCACCCGCCCGTCTCCCATAATCGTCGCGCCCGAATACGCCGACGCTCCCGCAAGATTCCGCCCCAGCGGCTTCACCACAATTTCTTCCGTGTCGTTTACTTCATCTACCACCAACCCAAAGTGTTGCTCTTCCGCCTGCAACACGACGATGCTCACGCCTCCCGCCGCCTCCATGCTCAAATCGCCGCCCTCGCTGGCGCAGATTCTCGTCTCCACCGATTCCACCGCAAGTTCCTTGGCCAAATAAACCAGCGGCAGCAAACTTCCTCGAAGCCTATACACCGGCGCGCCGCGCACGTTTTCAATCGCAGCCGCCGCATGCTCAGCCTCGATGCGCACGAGTTCGAGCAAATTAACTTGCGGTATCGCATACCGATCTCCGGCACAAGTCACAATCAGCGCCGGAACAATCGCCAAGGTCAGCGGTATTTTCATGCGCACCGTAGTGCCGCTCCCCGGCCGCGACTGAATGTCCACCGTGCCGCCAATTTTCTCCACGTTCGTCTTCACCACGTCCAATCCCACGCCGCGGCCAGACACATTCGTCACTTTTTCAGCGGTCGAAAATCCCGGCAAAAATATCAGGTTGAACATTTCGCGCTCGGTCAGTCGCGCGGCCTGTTCGACAGTCACCACAGCTCTCTGAATCGCTTTCTGCCGGATTTTCTCGACGTTCAATCCCCCGCCATCATCCGAGATTTCAATGTTCACCTGCCCGCCTTCATGAAAAGCCCGCAGCATCAGGCATCCTTCCGGACTTTTTCCCGCCGCGCGCCGCACCTCGGGCGTCTCGATGCCGTGATCCACCGAATTCCGCAGCAAATGCGTCAACGGATCCTTGATCGCCTCCAAAATCGTTTTATCCAGCTCCGTTTCTTTTCCCTCCATCTCAATGCGCACTCGTTTCCCGCAATTCATCGCCACATCCCGCGCCGTCCGCGGAAATTTGCTCCAGATATTTCCGATCGGCTGCATGCGCGTCTTCATCACTCCTTCCTGCAGCTCGCTGGTCAGCAAATTCAAACGCTGCGCCGCAGACAGCAGCCCGCACGATTCCAGCGCATCCGCCCGTTGCAGGATTTGATTTCGCGTAAGCACAAGCTCGCCGACCATATTCATCAACTTGTCCAGAATGGTCACATCCACGCGAATCGTCGTATCGCTCGCCACCTTCGCGCTCTGCTGGACTTGCAACACCTCCAAAATTTCCTGCGGCTTAACAACATTCTGCTCCACCAAAATCTCGCCCAGATGCCGCGGATCGCCCTGCTTCTGCTGCTCCAGCGCATCCGCAATCTCGCTAGGCCGCGCAAATCCCTTCTTCACCAGCAAATCGCCCAGCCGCGGGGGCGGCCCAACCGGCGCCCGCTCCTCCTCACTTTCCGGTGTCGATTCCGGCTCAGCAGCCGCCGGCGCCGCCGCAGGCTCCGGCGGCGCGTAAAGTCGCGTCAAATGCGCAATCAATTCGCGATCGTCGCGCGTCCCTTCGTTCCCCTGTGTCTCGATGCTCCCGAGGATTTCTCGAATCGCATCCACCATCGCGAGCAGCGTCGTGATGATCTCGGGATTCAGCGCCAGAACTCCGTCACGCAACCGGCTCAGCAAATTTTCCCCAACATGCGCCACCGCCTCGAGCGCCGGAAAACTCAAAAATCCCGCCGTCCCCTTCAACGTATGAATCGTGCGGAAAACACTGGCCAGAACTTCCCGATCTCCCGGAGTCTGCTCCAGAATCACCAATTCCCGATCCAAACGGTCGAGATTCTCCCCACTCTCGACCAGAAACTCCCTAACAATGTCCGCGTCTTCCACGCCCAGGCCCTCGCTCGACACCCGCGCCCAATTCGGCACACGAGTTCTATATTTCGTTTATCGGCTAAGGAATGCGGGACTTTACAGGTAGCACAGCCACTCTTGGCTGTGTCGAATGTAGCGAAATGCCCAAATGCGACGCGGAAGGATACAAAAATCAAACGATGCTATTGAGCTGCTCGCCGGCCTTTGAATTTTTCCCCGTAGGGGCGCTCGCTTGCTGCGCCCGCCCGAGTAACGCCTACGAAACCGTGGGCCACTCGCCTCAGCGTAACGCGATCCAGCATTCCCCGCGTTTCATCGGCGTCGTAAGCGCAAACGATCTCGACTGAATCAAATGACTTTATTAGAGAATTCTTAGCTTTGCGGTGAGTAGTATCGTCGAAACGCTCAACTCAACGCGCAACGACCCGTGAAGCCGGCAGCGATTTCGCCTCCGCCAACGTAGCTTCAAGATTCTTGCGCACCGCGCTCGCGTCACTACCAAGATACCCCTCAGCCTCGCGCCGAGTCTTAGTCACCATATCCAGCTGCGGCCCACTCACCCCTGAAAGCAACGACTCCGCCCGCAAAAAACAAGCAAACGCCAACCGCGGCGAAACCGCGCTCCGCGAAAGCAGCTGCCCATAGTTAAACCAATCCACGGCCTCCGCGCTTGTGTCACCAGAGCGCTCATCAAGCCCAATCGCCCGCTGATACGCCTCCACAGCCTCCGGCAAATTCTTCGCCGAATCCAACGCATCCGCCAGATGCGATTCCGCCAAACTCTCCTCGCGGAAATTCCCCGCCGTCCGCGCCAGCGATACCGCATCGCGATAAGCCGCAATCGCCGGCTGCGCCTGTTGACTGTGCGCCAGCGCATCCCCCAATTCCAGCGTCACCGCCGCCTGCTGAATCACAGAAGGCGCCCCATCGCCAGTCGCACGCCCAGCCAATTCCAGAAACGCCTGATAATGCCGCACCGCCGCCGCATGTTCGCCGCGCCGATCCAGCGCCTCAGCCAAATAAAGCTGCGCATTCGCCTGCGCAGGATCCGCGTCGATCACTTTCTCCCAATTTTCAATGGCCTCATCCGCATGACCCAAACGCATAGCCAGCAATCCATAATTCACGCGCGCATCAGCATCGCCAGGAAATCGCGCCAGCATTTTCTGATAATGCGCGTAAGCCTCCTCATAACGCCCCGCCACCAAAAGCGCCCGAGCCCGCGTCTCCTGCGGCACAGGATTCGCAGGATTCACCTCAATCGCCCGCCCCAAAGCCGCTAACGCCCCATCCGTCTGCCCCGCCTGCGTCTCGGCCCGCGCAATCCGCATCTCCAGCGAACTATCGTAAGGATTCAAACTAGCCGCACCCAACAAATGCGGCAAATTGCCCTCATCCGTTCCTGTGAAATAACGAAACTGATCCATCCCACCCAGCAAAAAAAGCACCGCAACCGCACAAACGCGAAAAGCATGAGCCGCAGTCGATCGCCCGCCAAGCCAACTAGTAGCCCGAGCCCCGGCCTCCACTTCCCCCCGCTCGCCACTCTTCACCAGCAAAGAAGAAACCCGCGAATCCCGCAATTTCCAAATCGCCCCATCCAAAATAAAATGATGAATATTCACCAGTGCCGTAAAAATCAAAAAGCTAACCGCAAAATCGTAGTGAAACGCATAACTAACCAACCAAGGCCCAGGAATAAATAGCGCGATCCCCCCAGCAATCAAAGTCACAAAATAAGTCCCCATGCGCCAGGAAGTATTCCCCGCCGCCCGAGCCTCCCGCCGCGCGTAATAACTGGTGATCCAAAGATATTGCGCCGAATGCAGCACCGCCAAAATCCCGCTGCTATAACGCGTCTGCGGCACCCCCGCCCCAGCCACCAACCCGAGCGCAGTAGGCAGCACAAACCAAAGCCCCTGCGTCAAAAGCAAAGTCAAAGGCGCCGCCATCCCCTTCCACCCGCCGCGCCGCACCCAAGCCGCAATCACCCAACCAGAAAAGAAAACATAAAGCACCCCGCCGGCCACCCGCGCAGGAATCGAAATCCTCTCCGGCAAATTCAAAGAAATCACAAACGGATCGTTAGAAACCCCCGTATGAAAACTGACCAGCAGCATCACAAACGAGGAAATAAAAGCCCAATGCAACAACCGCCGCTCGCCCGCAGTAACCGAAGTCCCGCCGCGCCGCGCAAACATCATCAACAACCCATAATTCTGCCCAGAGTAATGCCAAGGACTCCAATTGATGTAGATCGTGAAAACCCAAGGCACGAGTCGAAAATCCGCATGCGCCAAAATCGCAGTAAGCGCGATCAAAACCGTCATGTGCAAAGTAAAAATGCGATATTTCTGAAATTCCTCGCGCGTACGGTAAGCCCGGTAAATCGTAGCCATGAAATGCGGATAATTAAAAATCAGCGCCAAAAAATAAAACGCAAACGCCCACTCCCGCCCATGCGAAGCCGCCAACCAAGCCGCCAACAAAAGCGGCGCCGAAATCCCGCCGCACCCCACAAGCAGGTCAAGCCAAGGCCGGTAAATCCAAGGCGAAGGAGAAGCACCAGCAGATGCAGGACGCGCAGGCCCACCAGCGCCGCCATCGCGTGCAGCCGGAGCCGGCGACGCAATCACATCAAGTTTCGCCATCGCAAATGATGCTAGTCACCACCCGCAAAGGAATCAACGAAGCCCTAGCCAATCATGCGCGACAAGTAACGTAGGGGCGGGGGTTCACCTCCCGCCCGCCTTGGCTTTGGGTTTTCCCCTGCGCCTTTGATTTTGCCTTCGTAGGGGCGCCGCTCGCTGCGCCCGCCCGAGTAACGCCGACGAAAATGTGGCCTAGCTTCCCGGTCGCGGCGCGATCCGGCATTCTCCGCGTTACCAGCTTCCCAGGCTGCGGACAGAACGCCAGCCGCTGTCATCCCGAACCCGCTTTAGGGGTGAGGGATCTGCTTTTGCTTTTGCTTTTGCTTTTGCTTTTGCTTTTGCTTTTTGTTTTTGCTTTTGGTTCTTCTTCCATCTGAAATCTCAAATCTGAAATTTGAAATCTCTTACGCCGTCGTAGGGGCCGGGGTTTACGACCGGCCCGGTCTAGCCGTAGGTTTTCACCTCTGATGTTTCAATCGCAGGAAAGCGCATCTCTCATTCTAAACAACCAGCCGACGACAATATGTGAAGGCACACAAGCCTCGTCAGGGCATGACTTCAGTCATGCCGAAAACGACGCTGAATGCGCCCCGGCTTTAGCCGCTGAGGTTCTGTTTTTAGGATTTCTCACGCAGACGAAAAATGCCAAGCGCCGTTATGGGTGGCGCCTCCAAACAATAATCCCTACTTCCGCAACGAAGCCGCAATCTCCCCAGCAATCTTCCGCGCCCGCTCAATGTCTTCCGGATTCAAACTAATCGCCGCCACCCGCGCATGCCCCCCGCCACCAAACTTCTCCGCAATCGAAGCCAAATTCACATCCGCATCCGCCTCGCGCCAAGGATTCGTCCCAATAGAAATCTTCGACCGCGTAGCCGACGCACTTACCCCCACCGAATAAAGCGCCTCCGGATGCAAATAATAAGGAACAAATTTGTTATACCCCTCCAAATCCAAATCACTCACATCAAAATAAATCACGCCCCCGCGCGAATCCCCCCGCTCGCGCATAATCTCAATCGAGCGCCGATGCCGCTCCAGCAAAGGCCCCAAATGCCGCGCGATCAAAGGCAGCTTCACAATCTCAGCCAAGGGCATAGTCGCCAGATAAGGAATCAACAGCGGCACCAAATCCGCCTGCGGCGCCGCCTCGATCACCAAAGCAATCTGCATAGCCGGCTCGCGCAACCCCACCGCCGATTCCGCAGATGCAAATTGCGCCCCATCAATAATGTCCCCCCAATGAATCAATTCAGCGAGCGGCGCAGCATCAAATCCAAATTTTTCAGCAGCAATGGTAGCCAAAAATTTAGTGCAGGATTTGTAGGTCGGATCGTAAAACTTCTTCCCCGAACGATCCGCCCGAAAATTAGCCGCATCCTCAGGCGTAAGAAACGCGCTCTGATGGTGATCAAACCACCAAGTCAATCGCGGCGAACTCGAATACTTGAAATCCACGATGGCATTCTCGTCGCCATCAAACACCCCATCCTCAAAAGGCTTCGAAGCCTTATGCGTCATCCCCACAAAATGAAACGCAGCGTCAGCATTAATTCTCTCGCGGTAAAACCGCGAAAAAACCGCCGCCGAACAAGCCCCGTCAAAACACTTATCGTGAAAGAAGACCTTAACGTTCACTCTCTCTCCAGGACATCGCGCGCGGTAGAATGAATTCACACCCGCGCGGAAAACCAAAGAGGATGGACGGATAAGTTACCGATGTCAAGAAGTTTGCGAAGGCGGGGAGCGTGTCGGTTTTTGCGCTCGTTCACGCAACGCCCGACGCCACCGCCTCTCGTTTTGCTGGCAGAATCGCCAACAAGACGCATCCAATCGCAATGACAACGATCACATCCGTAAAGCCCCTGTAAACGCCGTGCATCCGGTCTTCCACGGTTTGAATACCCATCACCACGCCATGAGAGATGTTCCACCAAGCCACCAGAGCAATCATCGAGCGATGCTCAGCCGGTCTCCTCGCGGCCAGGAGTAGAAAGACCCCGACGGGAATAAAGAAGCTCAGAAACATCGGCCCGACCTCGGGCTTCCCGTCCAAAATCCAGTTGGAATGCCACAGATCCATGAATACAAGATAAATTTGGGGCAGATTGAGCAGCCCCACGATCACCAGGACGATCTGTGTCAGGCGTTCTCGTTTCACATTGACCTCATTTGAGCGAATTTTGTTGCCAGCGCAGCGGCGGCTCACGCACAGGATTCACAAACTAGCGCACAGGAAAGCAAAAAACAAAATCTGCCATGCCGCCACTGATCCATCGCGAGCGGGGCGGCAGTCCCCGCATTTGGTGCGGCAGAGCCGCAGAAACCCGGAGGCAGCCTCCTGCTTTAGCAGGGGGAGGGGCGCTTTAGCGCTCCGAAAATACGCCGCCCTACGTCAAGGCGCTTTAGCGCTGGGCGCCAACAGCGGCGATTTCGCCGCGACGCTCAACACTCAATGCTTCCGTCACTTTCGGCTCCCAGCAAAAGCCTGCATAAGCTCGGCCCGGCCGCCGAAGCTATTTATGAGACCAGTTCATTCAAATTCCCGGCGCTTTTGCCCCTGTAAGTGTATTTGCCGCTGCTCGCCTTTTTTCCGCAACCGCTTCAACCGCTGACCAATTCCACGCCTGCCAGATGATCACCGCGGTGCACACCGTTTCGATCGTCGCGAAGAACACGTACGCCGGAAAAGTCGGGTCCCGAAAATCACCGTTAGTCAGCGGCAGAACGAAGGTCAGGAATCCGTTTACAAGCGTCAAAATAGCACCCGCGATGATATTCGTCACCCGGTTCGCTCTAAACGGAAGCAGTCGACACGCCACAATCATCGCGATTGGTATTTCCATCAACACCGCCGAACCGATCAGAGCCCAAGGTGGGAGATGTGGCGCTGTATTCGGCGAGCCAAGGAAAGAGAACAAAGCCAGCACGTCCGCATACAGGTAGTTCAATAGCGCGAAGATCCAGAAGAGAGACAACCGCTCCTTCGTGTCATGCATGTCAACCTCCTAGGGAAAGGCTTGCTCATGGAAGCCGCCTAACGTCTCCGTACTACGAATGAGTCCTGAAAAAAGACTCATCCCTTGTACAGCGAAGAGATTGCAAAGTAGGTGACTGGAGAGAACCCGGTCCAGACATTCTCGTTTCCGAAGCAAGCAAAGGTGGCTTGCGTGGCGCCCTCGCGCTCGAGTGACCCAAATCCTCTAGTATCCGGTGTGACGGAGAATGGGAGCGGTTCAAAAGGATTAAACGTCGTACAATCTCGTGCGCGCCACTGGGGAGCGGAACGTATGAACGTACAAGAACAAATCAAGAAGTATATTGCCAGCCAACCGGAGCCAAAACGCAGTGACCTGCAAGAGCTGCATCGGCTCACACTTCAAGTGTCACCCGAATGCAAATTATGGTTCTCTGATGGGAAAGACAGCCAGAATCATACGGTTTCCAACCCTACAATCGGATATGGATTTCACACCATGAAATATGCCAATGGAAAAAGTAGAGAGTTTTTTCAAATTGGTGTGAGCGGAAATAAAACCGGAATCTCTGTATATATTCTTGGCCTCAAAGATAAGAAGTACTTAGCCAAAACGTATGGAAAAAAGCTAGGCAAGGCGAGCGTGACCGGATATTGCATTCGGTTTAAAGCACTAAAGAATATAAACATCGATACGCTTGAAGCGGCAATACGAGATGGGCTTGCAGCTCAGACTGTAAAAGGCAAGCTGACGAAATAATTCCGCCGTTAAAGACAAGCAGTTATCGACGCAAAGGCGCGGGCCGTACTGACCGCCAAACATCGCCGCACGTATCCGCTTAGATCCAAAACCAAAACCCGAAACGCGCGGCTGTACCGACGCAACCGCTCTACGCCTTGCTAGCCATCTTCTCCGCAATATCGCCAACCACAGGCAGCTTAAACTTAATCCCCTGATAAGCCTTCACCATGCAAAGGATCCACAAAATAAAACTGCCAATCCCCAACACCCCGTAAATCAAAACGCTGAACAACATCGCCATCCAACCGCCAAATATCGATCCCGCAGCCAGCATCCCCAGCAAAATGTAAGCAACAACAATCGCCCCAAAAAGCACCAACGATTGCGCCGCATGAAACCGCACGAACGGCCGCTTATCAATCAAATAAAAAATCAACCCAGTAACCCACCCGGCAATGTAGCTCAACAATCCCGCCACATTTTCTGCCAACCCAGAATCGCCGCTAGCCGTAGCCACAGGCGCTCCGCCCGCAGCGGGCGCCACCGCCGATTGCGGCGCCCCGCACTTCGGACAAAACGACGCACCAGCCACATCCGCTCCGCACTTCGCACAAAAAGCCATGGACACCTCCGCCGGGAAATACCACCGATGGCCGCGTAGAGTAGCAGAAGCCCCCCACCCCAGCAAGCCGAATTGGAACGCCCCAACGATTCCGCTACAATGCGCCCGCTCGCATTCATCCCGCGAGGAGACGCAGTGGCCACATCAAACGCACCCCCAAGGCCCACGCGCAAAATCCTAGGCCTAGAATGGCCGTGCGACGTCACCATCCCCGAGAGCCGCTCTCTAATCGCCGGCGGCCTAGGCTGGCTCCTAGACGCCTTCGACGTAATGCTCTACTCGATGGTCCTAGCTCACCTCATGCAGCACTTCGGCATGAGCAAGCAAACCGGCGGCCTGCTAAATTCCCTAACGCTAATCGCCTCAGCAATAGGCGGCTTCACCTTCGGCTTCGTAGCAGATCGCATCGGACGCACCCGCGCCCTAATGGCCTCAATCCTGGTCTTCTCAGCAGCCAGCGGCGCCTCAGGCCTCTCGCAAACAATCATCCAACTAGCCATCTGCCGAGTAATCCTAGGCCTAGGCATGGGCGGCGAATGGTCCACCGGCGCCGCCCTGATCGCCGAAACCTGGCCCCCCGAACATCGCGGCAAAGCCCTAGGCATAATGCAATCCACATGGGCCACAGGCGAAATGGCCGCGGTAGTAGTAGCAGGCCTAATGCTCCCGCGCTTCGGCTGGCGCGCCGTTTTCTTCGTAGGAATTCTTCCCGCGCTAGTAGTCTTCTGGATCCTACGTAAAGTCCCAGAATCAAAAATCTGGCAAGATCGCAAATCCACGAAGGTAGATTTCCAAGTCCTAACCCGCCGCGAAATCTTGCTCCCAGGCCTACTCGCCACCGCCATGAACGCCTGCGGCATGTTCGGCTACTGGGGCCTATTCACCTGGATCCCCGCCTATCTCTCACTGCCAATCTCCCAAGGCGGCCGAGGCCTAAGCCTAGTCACCTGGACAAGCTGGATTTTCATAATGGGAATCGGCAAATGGCTAGGCTATGCCCTATTCGGTTTCGCCGCCGACGCCTACGGCCGCCGCCGCACCTACGCAGTCTATCTACTAGCAGCCGCCGCCCTAGTCCCCATCTACGGCATGTCGAAATCGGCGCTCTGGCTACTAATCCTCGGCCCCCCAGTAGCCTTCTTCGGCACCGGCTTCTTCTCCGGCTACAGCGCCCTAGCCGCCGAACTCTTCCCCACCGAAATCCGCGCCACAGCCATGGGCCTAAGCTACAACATAGGCCGAGGCTTCTCAGCCATAGCCCCCTTCGCCGTAGGCTGGATAGCCACGCGCCACGGCCTAGGCAGCGCCTTCCTACTACAAGCCGCCGCCTTCTTCGCAGCCGCCCTGCTAGCCCTAGCCCTGCCAGAAACCAAAGGCCGCACGCTCGACTAAGCACCAATCGTCATCGCAGCCCTGGAGCACAGCCACTCCTGGCTGTGTCAAATGTAACCAAATGGCAACCTGCAACTCCCACTCGCAAATTCCATTCGCGCTGCGATCCCCGGCCCAAAAATCCGAATTAATCGCAAATGCCACCCATCTTTCAGGCAAAATCATCAACGGCACTAAATTCATAATCGCACCACCCTGCGCGCCGCTCTAGCGCGCCCGGAGGCAACGCGTGAGCACTCCCCCGAAGAAAATCGCCGCGGACAAATCCCAAATCTCAAAATCCGCGCCGGCCGCCAAAGCCGCGCCAGATCCAAAAGCCGCGCATAAACCCACCTTCTTCCGCCAACATTCCCTAAGCATCGCCGCCATCTCCATCACCATCTGCTGGATCATCGGTTACATCAAATCCGATCCCAGCACCCATCTAGGCTCCTTCTTCGGCAACGCCATCGCCGACTGGTCCGGCGTAATCGTCACCGTGCTAGCCACAAAATATCTCTACGAAAAGCAATCCGCCGAAAGCCGCCGCCCACCGAATTACGTCTGCTCCCCCACCCGCGCCTTCTTCCGCGATCACGGCCTCAGCATCTTCCTCGTGATCACCGGCATAGCCTGGGTCATCGCCTTCCTAAAAATGGATCCCAACGCCAAATGGGGCCAAGTCGTCGGCAACATCGTCTCCGAATGGACCCAAATTTTCGGCCTGGTAATCCTAACCAAGCATTTCATCGAGAAAAAATCCAAAGAAAGCTCGCGCTAGCAGAGTTTCCTCCGACGGTGGGAGCCCTCGCATTTATGCGGGGAGGAACGCTTCAGCGTTCCGAAAAACGCGCAACATGAACGATGCGCTTTAGCGCCGGGCAGTTTGCCACTCACCCGTCAAGCATCTGCGAACCGCAATCTAGAAATTAAGGCCCACGGAAGCACCACCATGTTGGAAGCTCTCAGTCCGACGGGTCCGGGCTGATGATTCAGCCCGGCGATAAAATGTTATACTTCGCTGCGTGCGGAAGTGGCGGAACTGGCAGACGCGCAAGACTTAGGATCTTGTGGCCGAAAGGCCGTAGGGGTTCAACTCCCTTCTTCCGCACCAACTCATATTCAACGAACCTCCCTTCAGCGGCTGACGCCGCCGCCTCCGAAGATTTGAAGTTTTGGGTGCCCCATCCTTCCCGGTGTGTGGAAAGGGTGGGGCTTTTCGGCCCCGCATTTGACTTTGCCGCCAGTCGTGCCACGCGCGTTCGCCGCACTAAATTCCCAAAAACTCCCGCATCCGCTGCAGCTCCTCCTCCAACGCCAAACGAAACGCGCGCCCCCGCGGCCGCCCCGCAACAAACCCCAACTCGCATCGCAACTCGCCCCCAACCACCTTCAAATTCGCCCAACCCACAACGTCCTCGCCCCAAAGCAAAGGCATAGCGTAATGCCCCATCCGACGCCGATGCGCCGGCACATAAGCCTCCAATTTATATTCCCACCCCCAAAATAAACGAAAACGCCGCCGGTCCCAAACCACCGGATCAAACGGCGCCAGAAATCGCACCATCCCGTCATCAACCAAATGCCGCCCCGCCGCCGGATTCTCCCCCCGAGGCCAAAACCAAGTCACCCCATCCACCAGCCCATGCGCATAGCGAGCCTCAGCAAGCGACTGCACCACCCGCAGCTCCTCCGCCAAATGCGGCACCCCAGCCCGCAGCAACCGCCCCAAATAACCCAAACTCCCCGCAGGCAACGGCGCATAAAGCCGCACCACCAAATCCATCAGCCGCTCAGCCCGCTCCAGCCGCCCCGCAGCGCTCTCATCCGACGCCGGCCAATCCACCGCCCGATAAATCCGCGCCCCACCGACGCGCCGCTCCACCCGCAAAAAACCGCCATAATGCAACCCCTCCAGCAAATGCGAACTAACATTCAAGTCCGCCCCCCAACGCCGTATCCGCCCATGATCAAAATGCGCCTGCACATCCTTAGCCCGCGCCTCACCCCGCCCGCGCACAAATTCCAGCACCTCCCGCCCCCGCGCCAACATCCGCCCGTCCCACCCCCGCGGCTCCCCCCGCGGATGCAGCAACCCCAAACTCCCCCGCCCCAAAAATCCGTAGTTGAAAAAGAAAGCCTCTTCAATCTCCAAAGAGCCGTACCGCCGCTCCAACTCCCCCACCCGATACCCGCGCACGCGCAACCCCAAAATCAAATCCTGCGCTCGCGCCGGCGCCCGCATAGGATCAGCCTGCACAAACCCCAGCCGCGCAATAGCCCGAGGCAAAGAAGTAGCCGCAAAAAGGCTACGCGAAATAGCAAAGCGGCGAAGCTGCCGAAGAGTAGGCGGCTTAAGAGGGCTCACAGTTTTTGAAGGGCACACAGATCGCGGCGAAATCTTTTCGAATCGACCAACCCCGCGTGAGTCTAACCGCAACCGCCGTAGCCGCCAACCAAGAAATTAGAGCGGCAGCCCCTGATATCAGCAAGGTGGCAGCCCCCTGACTTCAGCAGGGGGAAGCTGGGCTTCAGTCCAGCGGAAAAACGCCCGCCATCAAACTCGGCTTTAGCCGCGGGCCTCCGTCCCCGCACCAGATTTCGTCTTCGCCGCAGCCACGCTCTTGTCGTCGCCTTCGAACGTGCCCTTTCCCCCATCTCAAATCTCAAATCTGAAATTTCAAATTTCCGTCGCCGTCGTTTTCCCGTCGCCTCCGCTTCTTCCCCGCACGCACACCCACCCCAAAACCCACCTCAAGACCCAAGCCAACGGCGGCTCTGTTTCGGCAACACCAGCGGCGTGATCATCCCTCAAAACGGAGATGATAATTCGTGAGGAAATTCGGCGAAGTGAGAACGATGGGCCGCCCGCCGAATCATACTTCGACAGGCGCGCTCTTTCCCGGTAACGTCATATCTTATTTGGTGGTAATATCACGCATCTAAGATAGCGCAAAAGTTTACAAGCATATCGGCCAAGGAAGACATTCGATAACGACACCCCAGAAACGATTGGAAGCGCTGCGTGATGCGAAGAAACAGAGAACAACGAAGTGCGCCGCAGCACCGCTACAGATCGGAGCCATGACAAATGACGGACAGAGTTAAAATTTTTGTGAGTTATAGCCATAAAGATAAGAAGCTCTTCGAAGAATTCAAGACGATGCTGGCGCCAGCACGGCTCGATTTGTGGGATGACCAAAAAATTTCGCCGAGCGCCGACTGGAAAAAAGAGATCGAGGGCGCGTTAGCTTCAGCGGATGTCGCCGTATTGCTTGTCAGTCAGAGCTTCTTGGCATCTCACTTTATTCAACAGAACGAACTGCCGCCGCTACTAGATGCCGCGCGGACGAAAGGTCTGACCGTATTCTGGGTCTGTCTCAGCCCATGCCTAGTTGGTCTGACCGAGATTGCTAAGTTCCAAGGCGCGCACGACATAGGCCACCCACTGGACCAATTGTCGAGAAGTGAGCGGCAAGCAACGCTCAGGAAAATATGCGAGGAGTTGCTGTTGGTCGTGGACAGAAAACGGGCGCCTACGGACCATCTCTCGCTCGCCGAGGAGTTCTTCGGGAAGCAGGAGCATAACAGCCCGTTACTGCCGAACGTGAGATTTTGGCCAATCCATCCCCACAGGAACGTGAGCGTTCGACCTGGCGCACTTTCCTTAAGGTTCGAGGATTGGACGGTGAAACTCGGTGCACATCTAACGGAACAAGAGCGCGAGATCAACGGGTTTATAACCAAATTGATTGAAGCGTTTCATACCCTGAGCCGCGAGGAGTATTGGAATCTGTTCAAGCTGGATCCGCCGTTCCTAGAACTCGACATCCTCCCGAAAAGCGACGCGGCGGTGCAAAGAAAACTCGAAATAATCGAACAACTCCGAAGCGATCCAACCCTGGATTTGAACGGCTCGAGACTCCACAACATCGAGAACTTTTTGCTGACCCGGACGAAGGAGCCCAGAAAAGCTACCGCAGTGCACGAATGGAACGAAAAGCACCCTGACGGATACAGACACACTCCGTTCCAATTCAATGGCCCAAACGTGATGCTCGTAAGCCTGCGGGAACGTGATTGGGTCGACCCTTTCGGCTTAACCTACGAGTTGAGATTCTGCAAAAGCGATTACTTCACTTATCGCTGCATTGCAGATTGCAGCGGCTGGATTAGGACGAAACTAGTGCACATGATCGGTAGCGGCAAAGAAGAACTCAAACGGTATCTTGCAGATCCTCCAATCGTGCACGGGGGATTCGGCGTCCTAGTCGTAGTGCGCACGCGTGACGAAAAACTAATCATCCGTAAGAGATCGAACAAATGTGCAGATTTTATGGACGCTAACAAATGGGCCGTGTCCGCGAATGAAGGGCTCAGAGCAGATCTAGACGTGAACACCGATGGGTCATTTAAGCCATGCACGCAAATTATTGCGAGAGCGCTACAAAACGAACTCGTGGGCCACAGCGAGAGAGGTAAGGAACTTGTACGTGCAATGGACTGCGCCCTGACCGGGGTGCTCTTATACCTCCCCAATTTGTGCGTTAATCTCTGCTTTTTGGTACGCCTGAATGCAAAGTTCGATGAGATCAAGGATTTGGAGAGGTCGACAATTCACCTAGATGAATTTATCCCAGAGGAGACAAGAGGTGAACCATTTACACGTAGAGGGATTTGCTCATTTGTGGCCAGCACGCGCCAGCCAAATCAAGAAGGCCTGAGCGTCTATGCCAAGTCTTGGTGCGAAGGGTCTTTAGTTCCCTACTTTCTTGCACTTCAGAATGAAGGGTTGTGAATTCCTAAGGGCACCACACCCCTCAAGCGAGAGCAACTTCGATGAGCATTATTCAAGTTGGCCACATCCAAAAGAACTGTGCTGCCAGATTCGCTCCGTTGATTGATATGTCGGATGTGACGACAACTGATCCAGAGCAGCGAGAGAATCATTTTCTTAGCCGCGCTCTAGCGGCCTTTACTATTGCCGCTGCGGCCAAAACGGACGATGTTTCAGCGGCACAAGCAGTAGTCGACGAATACCATGACGATGGAATTGACGCGTTTTTCTTCGATCGCAACGAACACACAGCGTACCTGGTTCAGTCCAAATGGATGAAGGATGGCACTGGTTCACCTGACCTAGGCTCTATTCTCAAGTTTATTCAGGGGATTAATCATTTCCTCGAAGACCAAATATCGCTCCTAGGTCCAAAGATGCGGGCGAAAGCCGCGGACATTCAAGACGTTCTAGCAGATTCTCAGACCACGTTCGTTTTAATCGTCGCATACACTGGGAAGCCTCCGTTGTCAGCTGAGGCGAACACCCCGCTAACCCAGCTTCTAACAGAACTGAATGATGATGGCGATCTAGTTTCGCTGAGAGTGCTAAAGCAGAAGGAGTTGCACGAAGTGGTGGAAGCCGGGGCAATGGGCGCTTCAGTCGATATTGACATCATGCTCCACGAATTCGGGAAAATCAGCGAACCCTACATTGCCTACTACGGGTATGTTCATATTGCTGATCTCGCACAGTGGGAAAAGTACGGAGATCGCCTCTACCACAAGAATATTCGGGGATTTAAAGGCAATACCGACGTTAATGAGTCGATCGTCGAAACTATCAAAAGTGTTCCTGAGCACTTTCTATACTTTAACAACGGGATCACGCTTCTCAGTACAGAACTCAGCAAAAAACCGCTAGGGGGAAAGTCAAAAACGAGCGGCGTGTTCGAGTGCAAAGGGGCAAGCGTCATCAACGGCGCACAGACAGTAGGCAGCATTCTCGCAGCGCACTCTGCTTCTGCGGCTTCTGGTTCTACGTTTGGAACAAGCGCGAGCGTAATGGTGAGGCTGATTTCGCTTCAAGGCTGCCCGTCCGATTTCGCGAATGAGGTAACTCGAGCAGCAAATACTCAGAATCGAATCGAGAAGCGTGATTTTGCCTCGCTCGATAAAGAGCAGTACCGTCTACGTAGCGAGTTACTGCTTTCTCTGGGTAAGGACTACACATACCGCACGGGGGATCAACCTCCCGCTCCAGATAAAGGCTGCACACTTGATGAGGCCACAGTCGCCTTGGCTTGCGCTCAAGAGGATGTAACCCATGCCGTCAACGCTAAACAGGCCATCGGCCGTTTCTATGAGGATATTACAAAGCCCCCGTACAAGACCCTATTCAACGCGTCGCTCACGGCTGTCAAGCTGTGGCGTGCGGTCGAAATGCTTCGGGCAGTAGATGATTTCCTGAAAATCGAACAGAAAAAGCGCGACGGGAAAGAAAAACTATGCGCAATTCATGGCAATCGAGTACTTCTTTATTTGGCATTTAAGGAGCTCTCACCCTCTATTTTCGAGGCCGAAAACGATATCGATGCGGCCTTAAAGCGTGTCCCCGAGCTCGTCACCGCCTACCTCCAAAAACTTTCGGATGAGATCGGGACAAATTACTCCGCCTCCTATGTAGGGAATGTCTTCAAGAATATCACCAAGTGTAAAGCGATCGTTTCCGCGATCAGGTGATGTGATTCACAACGACATTTGAAAAACAGAGTTATTTACCACTTGGTACTGATATGCTATGAAGGTTCGAGAAGTGGCGGGTAGCCCATCCTTTTCCGGCGCTCTTGAATCGGGTGCCCGATCCTTCCCGGCGTTGGTTCATGGGAACGGTCGGGTTTCCGGCCATCCTTTCGGCCCCGCCTTTGATCTTTCTCTCTTTCCGACTTCGTAATGCTCCCTCACACCGCATCAGTCCTCACCATTCCATCGTCACCAACCCACTCTTCACCGGATTTCTGTGCATGGTTCCCAACCTTCGCAGTTAGTTCTGGCCCAACCGTACCATTGCCTATTCTTCAACCTACCCTCACAATAACTGCGCGGCCCGCTCCGCAGGAGCAACAAAACTCCTCATCAGAGCCTCCTGCCTCGCCGCCGCACGCGGTCGGCCCAGGCACCATCAGGTGCCCCGCGAACAAAGGAGCCAGCGCAAAAAGAATCGGGACGCTTAAATATTGTTGCCGCCCCCAAGTCATTGAATTCAAAGGACGGACGCCAAAACAATCGGGACACACCCCCAGTACCGGCAGATGCCCCACAGATGCGTCGCCGGCGACAAGTGGCAAACATGAACAAGGTCAAACATTCCGGACTCGGATCAACCCCGCTTCGCGGCGGCGTCCAAACGCCCGCCCGCCAAATCGAAAAAGGCGAACAAAAAGCTAATCGGGAATCGCTACGATTAGAAACCATCGCAACTCGCACAAAACAAAAGCCCGACCCCGATTCTAATCGGGAAAAAGAAGCCTTTTTTCAAGTCGCGATCGACGCGCCGGTTCACGTCTCCAAACGCCCCGATCCACCAGAAAAAACGACGAAAACCGCAACCCCCACCCCTCCAAATCTGTTTCGGGTTCGAAGCAGACCGACCCTTTATTTTCTTAGACTTTGAAGAAATTCTACCTATACCCATGTTTCGGGTAGACGCACCATTTTCCGCACCCGGATGTCGAGATTAAACTGGGCAAAAAAGGAGACACCGACGAACCAAAACCCAAACCAACGGAACGGCCAGACTGCGGCCGCGGGGACGCCCAGACGGCGGGCTTCGCGGGAGGGCTAAACCCGGCCCTCCCCTACTGGAAACTGCCAGGTCAAATGCTCAACTGGCAGGCATCTTCGGTCCGCCACGCGGCGTCCAACTTGCCATCGGTCCTGGATATCGACGCAACTTTACGCTTGCCGTGCCGTCTAACGTGGAGCAACATTATTGACGCAGCGGCGGAGCGGCCCGGCCGCTGAGTTTTTGGGTTTGTCCTTAGTCAATTTATATTGCTGGGCTGATTCATCAGCCCAGACCCGTAGATGAAGAATTTATTCGCCATTTTATTTGCCGCGTGTTTGCTGTCTGCTTGCGGGAGTTCGCAGGCGCCGAACAACGCTTTCAATCCTGCTACTGGCTGGGCGCAGTGGCAGAAGAATGCCGCGCCCGTCTTTTCCGCCACTACGCATATTGCTTCCGATCCTTCGGTGATTGCGGATGAATCGGTGTTCCGGCTGGCGTACACGGGCGTCGATCTTTCGAATCCGATGAGCCCGCATGCCAGCATTGGCCTGGCGACGTCGGCGGATTCGATGAGTTGGGCGGCGATTTCGAGCGCGACGGTGAGCACGGCGAGCGCGACCGGCGAAGTATTGCGCGGGCGTCCTGGGGCTTGGGATGAAAATCTCGAGACGCCATTTTTGATGAAAACGTTCTCGGGCTACCTGCTGTATTACTCGGGATATCGCGATCCGACTTCGCCGGGCGGGCCGGGCAAGGGATTTCCTGCGTCGCTGGGAGTGGCGACTTCGCGCGATGGATTGACTTTCACGCGCATCCAGGGCGATCCGATTCTGGCACCGACGCCGGGCAGCTTTGATGCTGACGCGATTTATAGTCCCGACATTATTCCGTATCAATCGGGATATTTCATGGTTTACGCCGGACATTGCTATACGGATTGCCCTGGGGCGCCGGGCGTTCGAATTCTCGGCGCGACTTCGGCGGACGGGATTCATTGGAGCAAATTGGCGCAGCCTTTGCTGGCGCCGAGCGCGCCGCCGGAGTGGATGCGCGATGGCGTGGCCGAGCCGGCGATTTTGATGGGGCCGGACGGCAACCTGTATCTCTTCTTCACCGGCGTGAAGGATAACGAGCGCGTGATTGGCGTGGCCCGCGGGGCTTCGCCGACGAGCACATTCGAAGTAGATCCGGACGCGATCGTTACGCCGAGCGCCGGAAATTTTGACGAGGTCGGCGACATCGCGCCCAGCGTGATGCTGGAAAATGGCACGGTGCGCATGTGGTTCGTAGGCCGCAATAAATCGGGACAGTATGCGATTGGATATGCGGAGGCTGCCTGGCCTTTGCATCGCGATTCGAAATCGGGGCATTCGAGCGGGCCGGTTTTCGCGTTGTTGCCGTAGCGGCGATTTTTTTGCGGGCCGGTAATTCTTCCGATCGAAAAATCAAATGCGTAAACCCACTGCTACACCGGGCCGGTAGCAAACCCCGGCCCCTACGTTGGGAGGTTTTCGCTGGTGCGAAAAGAGAGTATTTGGGATGGGGCGCGTCTAACTTGGCTGGCGTTGGAACGCGGGTGCCGCGCGGGCACCGTTAAAAAAGGAGAGTGGGGATGAGAAAGGCACTGCTGGCGAGTTTGGCTGTGGCGGTACTTTTTGGCGCGGAGGTGGCGCGGGCTTATCCGGGAACTGGCGCGGGCGCCGGATCGGGGAACGGTAAGGGCACGGGTCAAAACATGGCGAAGAGCGATGACAAGACGGCGCCTTCGTATGATTTGAAGGGCGAGGCTTTGGTGGACATTGACCAACTGCACAAGAAATTTGTGGATTTGGCTACGGCTATGCCGCCGGACAAGTTGAATTGGCGGCCGGGAGAGGGAGTGCGCTCGATCGGGGAAGTTTATTTGCACATTTCGCAGGCTAATTATGGATTTATGGCACTGCTTGGGGCGACTGGGCCGATTGATTTCAAGACTAAGGATTTTGAGAAATCGACGACGGACAAGGCTAAGATTATTGAGTATTTGAATTCGTCGTTTGATTTCGCTAAGGCGCAGATTGCGAAGATGGCGAATGCGGATTTCGCAAAGGCGCAGAAGGAACTTGGGCCCGACGCGAATGAGGGTGATGTGATTTATCTTTTGCTGACGCATGCGCATGAGCATCTGGGGCAATCGATTGCTTATGCGCGGGAAGTTGGGATTACGCCGGCGTGGACGATTGAGGCGCAGGCTAAGGCTAAGGAAAAAGAGAAGGCTAAGGCGGCGCCGCAGGATTAGTTTTGCTTGTGGGGATTTGGGCGGGGGGCTTTTACGGCTCCCCGCTTTCTTGCTGGCCCCGGTGGACCAACTTTATTTACTTCGCTTCGCGGATTCCGCCTAAGTCCGACACAGCCAAGAGTGGCTGTGCTACCGTGGTTTGACGCTTTGGCCCGTTCCCTCTATACTGAAATTTCCGTTGGGAAATTGCGATGTTGCGCGGCTTCCTGCCTGGGGCATGGCGGAACGGAAAATCGAAAACCCAATGCCAAGACGGGCGGGAGGTGAACCCCCGCCCCTACAAATGCGGACAAAATTATGACTGAAGCTACTTGTAAGCGGGAATTGGAGTTGGAGATTCCTGCTGAGAATGTGAAGAGAGCTACGGAGAAAATTTCGCGCGACTTGGCGCGGGTGGCGCGGATACCGGGGTTTCGTCCGGGGAAGGCGCCGATTACTTTGATTCAGCGGCGATTTGCGGACGAGATTAAGGGCGAGGTGCTGGATTCGCTTTTGCCGGAGGTGCTTTCGCAGTCTTTGCAGGAAAAGAAAATGATACCGGTGAATCAGCCTTCTGTGGATCAGGTGAATTTTACGGAAGAGGGGCCGGTGAAGTTCCGGGCTACTTTTGAAGTGTTGCCGGAATTTGAATTGGCTGATTACAAGGGGCTCGAGATCGACGTGGATCAGTTGGAAGTGGGCGACGCGGAAGTTGATAAGGCGATCGAGGAATTGCGGGAGCGGGCGGCGACCTTTGCACCCGTCGAAGGGCGGGCGATTCAGGATGGGGATTTTGCGCAGTTGAAATTGATTGGGACGCCTGAGGGTGGCGGGGAGCCGGTACAAGCGGACAGCGTGCTTTGCCATATTGGAGCTGAGGAGACGCTCGAGAGTTTTACGGAGAATTTGCGCGGGGCTAATGTCGGGGAGACGAAAACTTTCGCGGCTAAGTATCCTGATGATTATCCCGATCCGAAACTTTCTGGGAAGACTTACGACTACACCGTAGAGGTGCTTGGCATCAAGGAAAAGAAATTGCCTGAATTGAACGACGAATTTGCTAAGGATGTGGCGGGCGAGAAGGCGGAATTTAAGACGCTGGACGAGATGCGGGCGAAAGTGCGCGAGCAGCTTGACGCGGCGCGCGAGGCTAAGCAGGGGGAGCAGGCGCGGGAGAAGATTCTTGAGGTGTTGATCAAGAAGCATGACTTCCCTGTTCCGGAATCTTTGATTGAGGGGCAGATGGATGCGCGGTTGGAGCGGGTGGTGAGGACGCTGGCTACGCAGGGCGTTGATCCGCGAGCGGTGAATGTGGACTGGGTTTCTTTGCGCAGCCGGCAGAAGCAACGGGCTACCGACGACGTGAAGGCGGAGATTCTGCTGGATCGCATCGCGACGGCGGAAAATATCGACGCGTCCGACGAAGAAGTGGAAAAACAGCTCGAAGCGATGGCCGCGGCGAGTGGCGAATCGGCAACATCGCTGCGGGCTCGCTTGACAAAGCAAGGAGCGCTCGATAGGATGAAATCGAAGTTGCGTAGCGACAAAACGATCGAGTGGCTCTACCAACAGTCCCGGATTCAGACGACAGCCAAGGGTGATGCGAAGTAAGTCTGAGCCGGGCTCTCCAACGCAGCAGGATTTCCCGATGAGAAATATGGACGACGCGAACCCGCGAGCAACAACGCTTGTCCCGATGGTGGTCGAACAGACCAACCGCGGAGAACGAGCCTACGATATTTATTCGCGGCTGCTGAAAGATCATATTATTTTTCTGGGGACGCCGATTGATGATCATGTGGCGAACCTGGTGACCGCGCAGCTTCTGTTTTTGGCTTCCGAGGATCCGGAGAAGGATATTTCGGTGTACATCAATTCCCCGGGCGGCTCGATCTCCGCGGGGATGGCGATTTACGACACGATGCAGTTTGTGCGGCCGGATGTGGTGACTTATTGCGTTGGGCAGGCAGCTTCGATTGCCGCGGTCTTGCTCGCCTCCGGGACGCCTAAGAAACGTTATGCGCTGCCGAATTCGCGCGTGTTGATTCACCAGCCGTGGATGTCCGGACTTTCCGGGCAGGCTACCGACATTGATATTCATGCTAAGGAAATTATTCGCACGCGCGCGTCGTTGAACAAGCTTCTTGCCCACCATACGGGACAGTCCGTCGAAAAAATCGAGAAGGACGTCGAGCGGGATTTTATTATGACGGCGCATCAGGCCAAGGAGTACGGACTCGTCGATGAGATTATTTCGAAACACCGCTGACGCCGTTCCAAAGGGTTAGCAGCGACATTGATGAAAATTCCCCCTCCTGCCGTCTCAAGCCGTAAAATGCTTTCAAGATTCGTGTCCTGTGGGGATTCCAGGGGGAGGCGGCAGCTTTCGTGAAAAGATTCACGCCAGAAGAGCCATTGCGCTGCTCGTTCTGCCATAAATCTCAAGAGCAGGTCGAGAAGCTGATCAGTTCGCCTTCGGAATATCCGCGCTCCTACATTTGCAACGAGTGCGTGGGCGTTTGCCAGCAGATACTTGAGGATGAGAAGCGCGAGCAGGCTTCGCCGGCCAATCGGCGATTGCCGCGGCCTCCCGAGATAAAAACGTTTTTGGATTCGTATGTGATCGGGCAGGAAAAGACCAAGAAGAAATTGGCGGTGGCGGTTTACAACCATTACAAGCGGATTTTCTTGAACCGGCAACCGGGAGAAGTGGAACTTACGAAATCGAATATTTTGCTGATCGGGCCGACGGGAACCGGGAAGACGCTTTTGGCGCAGACGCTTTCGCGGATGTTGGAAGTGCCGTTTGCGATTGTGGATGCGACCACGCTGACGGAGGCTGGGTACGTTGGCGAGGACGTTGAGAATATTATTTTGAAATTGCTGCAGGCTGCGGATGGGGACGTCCAACGGGCGCAGCAAGGCATCATATATATAGACGAGATTGACAAGATTTCGAAGAAGGACGAGAACCCGTCGATTACGAGGGATGTTTCTGGCGAGGGTGTGCAGCAGGCGCTGTTGAAGATTCTTGAGGGGACCGTCGCGAATGTGCCTCCGCAGGGCGGACGGAAGCATCCGCATCAGGAATTTACGCCTGTGGATACGACCAACATTTTATTTATTTGCGGCGGGGCGTTTGTGGGGCTTGAAAAGATTATCGAGCGGCGCACCGGACAGAAGTCGCTTGGATTTAACGCTGACGCCGCGCCTTCCACGCCTTCTCGGCGGAACATCGAGATGCTCGAACAGGCTCAGCCTACGGACTTGATTCGCTACGGCTTGATTCCTGAGTTTTGCGGGCGCTTGCCGGTGATTGGCGTGTTGAGCGATTTGGATAAGCCGGCGCTGGTACGGATTTTGACCGAACCTAAGAACGCGCTGGTGCGGCAGTATCAGCGGCTGTTTGAATTTGAAAATGTGCGCCTGCGATTTACTGACGATGCGCTTGAGACCGTGGCGGAATTGGCGCTGCAACGCAAGGTGGGAGCGCGCGGGTTGCGGATGATCCTCGAGGATTTGATGCTGGAGATGATGTACAACCTGCCGGCACAGCGGAAATTGCGGGATTTTGTGGTGAACGCGGAGATGGTCAAGAGCCGCGAAATTAATTGGAGCCTGCTCGAAAAAGCGGGATAGCAATCAGCTTCTGGAAGACGGGGCCTAATGTTCAATCGCGAAAAACTTGAAGTAAAACGCGTGCCGATGATGCCGGTGCGGGAGATGGTGATATTCCCGCAGATGATGACGCCGTTCATCGTGGGGCGCGAAGCTTCCGTGCGTGCGCTGGAAGAGGCGCTGGCTGGCGAGAAGAAGATTTTCCTGGCGACGCAGCATGATGCTTCGGTGGACGATCCGAAGCCCGAGGAGATTTATCAGGTCGGGACGCTTGCGAATATCGTGCAGAGCGTGAAGTTGCCCGACGGGAATATCAAAGTGCTGGTGGAGGGCTCGGAGCGCGCCAAGATCGTGCAGGTGACGAGCGACGAGGGATTCTTCCGGGCTACCGTGCGATTGATGCCGGTGAAGAGCGAGCCTACGCCGCAGCTCGAGCAGGCGCAGACGCGGGTTACCGGACTTTTCGAGCAGTACGTGAAGCTTTCGCAGAGTTTGAATTACGACACGATGATTGCGGCGGTGCGTGTCGAGGATGCGAATAAGCTTTCGGACGCGATTGCGGCGAATTTGCAGATTCCGGTGGAAGAAAAGCAAGAATTGCTGGAGCTTTTCGATCCGCTCGAACGGTTGAACCGCATTGCCGACATTCTGGAAGTTGAGATTGAGAAGCTGAACGTCGATCGGACCATCAATACACGCGTGAAGCGGCAGATGGAACGCGCGCAGAAAGAGTACTACCTCAACGAGAAATTGAAGGCCATTCAGAAGGAATTGGGCCGCGGCGAAGCGAGTGAGATCGACCAGCTCAAGAAGAAGATTGAGACTTCGGGTATGCCTACCGAAGTGCAGGAAAAGGCGCTGCAGGAATTGAAGCGGCTCGAAATGATGCCGCCGATGTCGGCCGAGTCCACCGTTTCACGGAATTATCTGGACTGGATGCTCGCCGTACCATGGAAAAAGCGCTCGCGCGAGCTACGCGATATCAAGGCTGCCGAGAAAATCCTTTCGGAAGATCATTACGGGCTTGAAAAGATCAAGGACCGCATCCTGGAATTTTTGGCAGTGCGGCAGCTCGTTAAGAATCCCAAAGGTTCGATTCTTTGCTTCCTTGGGCCTCCGGGAGTGGGCAAGACTTCTCTTGCTATGTCGATCGGGCGCGCTACCGGCCGCAAGTTTGTGCGCGTTTCGCTTGGCGGCGTGCGCGATGAGGCTGAGATTCGCGGCCACCGACGAACATACATTGGTGCCCTGCCCGGCCAGATTATTCAGATGATGCGCAAGGCTGGGACAATTAATCCCGTCTTCGTGTTGGACGAAGTGGACAAAATGTCCATGGATTTCCGCGGCGATCCTTCGGCAGCTTTGATGGAAGTGCTTGATCCGGAATTGAACCACGCGTTCACCGACCACTACCTGGACGTCGAATACGATCTCTCGAAAGTAATGTTTATTTGCACCGCGAACGTGCTGCATACGATTCCGCAGCCCCTGCAGGACCGCATGGAAGTTTTGCGGCTGCCGGGTTACACCGAACAGGAAAAATTCGAGATTGCCAAGCGCTTCCTGATCGCGAAGCAGCGCGAAGCTACCGGGCTTACCGATACTAACGTCCAATTTACAAACGAAGGCGTGACGCACATCATCCGGCATTACACGCATGAAGCCGGCGTGCGCAATCTGGACCGCGAAGTGGCGAATATTTGCCGGAAAGTCGCGCGCAAGGTTGTTGAGGACGGCAAGGATTATCACGTCGAGATCACGCCGGGTAATGCGAACGATTTCCTGGGCGTATTGAAGTACCGCGATTTCTGGGCCGAGAAGAAGAATGAAATCGGCCTTGCGGTCGGCCTGGCGTGGACGGAAGTCGGCGGCCAAGTTCTCTCGACCGAAGCGCAGCTTATGCAGGGCAAAGGCCGGCTTACGTTGACCGGCAAGCTTGGCGACGTGATGCAGGAATCGGCGCAGGCGGCGATGAGTTTCGTGCGCTCGCGCAGCCAATTCTTTGGATTGCCGAAAGATTTCTACCGGCATCTTGATATTCACATGCACGTGCCTGAGGGAGCGATCCCCAAGGACGGGCCATCGGCCGGGATTACCATTTGCACGGCGATCGTGAGCGCGCTGACGCGCATTCCGGTGCGTTGCGACGTGTGCATGACCGGTGAAATTACGCTGCGGGGCAAAGTGCTGCCGATCGGCGGCGTAAAAGAAAAATTGCTCGCGGCGCACCGCCTGGGCCTGCGAACTGTTATACTCCCTAAAGACAACGAAAAAGATCTCGAGGAAATTCCCGTCGAAATCCAGGCTGAGATGTCCATCCGGTTCGTGGAGCTCATGGACGAAGTTTTGGCAATCGCGCTCGAACGGCCGCTGCCCACTTTGCCAATCGATCCGGTCGCGGAAGTGGAACCGGATTTGAGCGCCGATGTAACGCAGGATAGCAAGTTGACCAATTGAATTTCCCCGGCGTTCCTCGTTCTTCCGGCGATTTCTGGCCCGGCGGCGCGAGGCGATCGTCAAAAATTCGTAAGGGAACCCGTTTAGGAATCTGGACGCAGCCGCTGTAGAAATAGCACACCTGCCCGGAGTCCAACCGGAATACATCTGCCGAATGGCAAACACTAAAGAAGGAACAAAATCAATGACTGTAAGTCTTGCTGAACTGAAAGATAAGAACATTACTGATTTGGCGAAGATCGCCAAAGAGCTGAACATCCCCGGATCGAGCGGGATGAGGAAGCAGGAGCTGATCTTTCAGATCCTGCGGGCGCAGACGGAAATGAATGGATTGATCTTCTCGGAGGGCGTGCTGGAATGCTTGCCTGACGGCTTTGGATTTCTTCGCGCGCCGGAATACAACTATCTGCCGGGGCCGGATGATATTTATGTTTCGCCTTCACAGATCCGGAAATTTGATTTGCGGACTGGGGATACGGTTTCTGGGCAGGTGCGGCCGCCGAAGGATGGCGAGCGGTATTTTGCGCTGATTAAAGTTGAAGCCGTCAATTTTGAAGATCCTGAGGTTACGCGCAACAAGATTTTCTTCGATAACTTGACGCCGCTTTATCCGCAGGAACGGATTCGGCTCGAGACTACCAAGGAAAATTTGACTGGGCGGGTGTTGGACATGCTTTGCCCCATCGGTAAGGGGCAGCGCGGATTGATTGTGGCGCCGCCTAGGACCGGCAAGACCATGATGCTGCAATCGGTGGCGAATTCGGTGACCACCAATCATCCGGAAGTCGCGCTGATCGTGTTGCTGATTGACGAGCGGCCAGAAGAAGTTACTGACATGCAGCGGACGGTGAAAGGCGAAGTGATCAGCTCGACATTTGATGAGCCGCCGCAACGGCATATTCAGGTGGCGGAAATGGTTTTGGAAAAGGCTAAGAGGCTTGTGGAGCACAAGCGCGACGTGGTGATTCTGCTGGATTCTCTGACGCGTTTGGGGCGCGCTTATAACGCGGTTACGCCGCCATCGGGCAAGGTGCTCTCGGGCGGTATTGACGCGAATGCTTTGCAGAGGCCGCGGCGTTTTTTTGCGGCGGCGCGGAATATAGAAGAAGGCGGATCGCTGACCATCATCGCGACCGCTTTGATCGATACCGGCAGCCGCATGGACGACGTGATTTTCGAAGAGTTCAAGGGCACCGGCAACATGGAAATCAACCTGGACCGGCGGTTGGTGGACAAGCGCGTGTTTCCGACGATTGATATCAACCGGTCTGGAACGCGTAAGGATGAGTTGCTTTTGCCCGCGGATGAGCTGAATCGCGTGTGGGTGCTGCGCAAGGTGCTTAGCCCCTTGTCGACGGTGGAGGCTATGGAATTGCTGCTTGGGCGGCTCTCTAAATCCAAGAACAATGCGGAATTTCTTTCTTCCATGTCGAGCCCGACCTAGGCCAGAATTGATGTTGTTGTGCCGGCTGTAATTCCCCCTCCTCTTCCGGCTGAATTCTGCGGCGCAGTGTGGCCGGAACGTACGGGGGAATATGAAAGCGTTTCTCGCACGCCAACCCATCTTCACGCAGCACAAATCCATCCTCGGCTACGAACTCCTTTGCCGTACTGGGCCTGAAAATTTCTTTACGGGCGGCAATACGGCGGAGGCGTCGGTGGCTACGGTCGATGATGTGTTTCTGTTTGGGCTGAACCGGCTGACGCAAGGGCGGCTGGCGTTCATCAATTCGACGCGGGAATTTCTGATTCACGACTATCTGACGCTGCTGCCGCGCGATTTGGTAGTGGCGGAAATTTTGGAGAGTGTGCGGCCCGATCCGGATTGTCTGGCGGCTTGCCGGCGGCTGAAGGACGCGGGCTACCGGCTGGCGCTGGATGATTTTGTAGATATTCCCGGGGCGCGGCCGTTTATCGAACTGGCGGACTTCATCAAAGTGGATTTCCAGGTTACCAGTCCGCCGGAAATTGAGCGTCTGGCGAAGGAATTCACGCGGCGGAAAATTGATTTGATCGCCGAGCGCGTGGAAACGCATGAGATGTTCCAGCGCGGAGTGAAACTCGGTTATGTATATTTCCAGGGCTACTTTTTTTGCCGGCCGCAGATGGTGGAGCGGCGGGACGTTCCGGCACACAAAATGAATTGCATGCAGATTTTGCAGGAGGTGAATCGCACGGAACTGGATTTGAAGGCGATCGGACAGGTGATCAAACGGGAAGCTTCGCTGGCTTACCGGTTGCTGCGGTATTTGAATTCGCCGGCGTTTGCGCTGCGCGCGGACGTGCGGTCGATTCCGCACGCGCTTTCTTTGCTCGGCGAGAGCGGGGTGCGGAAATGGGTTTCGCTGGTGACCGTGGCGGCGATGGGCGAGGACAAGCCTGGTGAATTGGTGATGCTGCCGTTGGTGCGGGCTCGCTTTTGCGAATTGCTGGCGCCGCTCGCGGGGATGCGGGCGAATGAGAATGATTTATTTTTGATGGGGCTGCTTTCGGCGATGGATGCGATTTTGGATATGCCGTTGGCGAAGGTGCTGGCGGAAGTGCCGGTGAATAAAGAGATCAAAGAGGCCTTGATGGGCAAGGCCGGGCCGTTCCGCTCGGTGTATGAGGTGGTGATGAATTATGAGGCGGGGATGTGGGAGGAAGTTTCGCGCGCGGCGGCGAAATTGAAAATTAATGAGGAGAAGGTGCCGGATTTGTATATGTCGGCCCTGGAGTGGGGGAAGGAGATTGTGGCTGGGAGTCCGGTGCCGGCGGCGAAGTGAGACGGTGCGCCGGTCAATCGCGCCGCAGGGCTTCGACGGGATCGATGGAGGCGGCGCGCTGGGCGGGGATCCACGCGGCGATGAGAGTCACGATGGCGAGTAACGCGACGGGGATGGCGAGAGTGGCGGCGGGGATGGCGTTAATGCCGAATAGCAGGTCGCGAATCACGATGGCTGCGGCGATAGAGCCGAGTGTCCCGAGGATTAGGCCTGCGGCGGCCCAACGGAGTGCGCGGGTTAGAACTAGGCGCGTGATATTTTCCGGAGTGGCGCCGAGGGCTATGCGTACGCCGAATTCCTGGGTGCGTTGCGAAACTAGGAACGAGATTACGCCGTAGAGGCCGATAGCGGCTAGGAGTAGGCTTACTGTGGCGAAAAGGCTGAGCAGGGAGGCATTGAAGCGCGGTTGGGCGGTGAGTTCGCTTACGCGCTGGTTCATGGATTCAATGGTTACCGGGAGCGCTGGGTCTAGCGAGGCTACTTGGTTGCGCAGCCACGTGGCGATTGTGGCCGATGCCAGAGAGCTGCGGATTAGATAGCTGGCTTTGTTTGAGAATTGGCGCGAATTGAGATCGGCTGAGGTCAGGCCTGTTGCATGTTTGCGGACTAGATAGTATTCGGGATCGTCGGGTTCGAGAATTCCACCGTTCTTCACATTTTCTGCTACGCCAATTACCGTATGCCAGGGGTCGCCGGGATCGAGGCTGATATTGCGGCCTAGCGGATCTGCTTCGCCGAATAGGCGCTTTGCCAGCGTCTGGCTGAGGATGATCAGGTTTTCCTTTGAGTCGCGATCTTCTTCTTTGAACGGGCGTCCGCGGACGATGGGAATTTTTAGCGTGGCGAAATAGTCGGGCGTTACGGCGCGCCAGGCGGCCATGCCGCCGGCGGATTCGGTGCGGCGCGGCTTTCCTTCCACTTGGAGAGCGTTGAATGGTTCGGCGTGCATGGCACCGCTGGGCGGGAGTGAGTCGGTTACCGCAAGCGCATCGATTCCTGGAATTTGGCGCAGGCGGGATTCGAGTTGGTCGAAGAAGGCTTGCTGCTTGAGCGGATCGGGATAAGTCGCGTCGCCTAGAGAAATTGTTGCGGCGAGCAGGCCGTTGGGAGACATGCCTAATGGGATCGCTTCGATATTGCGGAAACTTTGGAGGAGTAGCGTTGCGGCGGTGATGAGGATTAGCGATGTGGCGATTGGTGCGGCGGCGAGAGCTTGGCGCAGAAAACCGCGCGACGAGGGAGTGGTACGCGAGCCGGTGAGCGATTCGCCACGCGGGGTTTGTAGCGCGGGCGCAAGTCCGCAGAGCGTCGCGGAGATGATGGAGGCGGCGATGGTGAAGGTAAGGACGCGGGCGTCGAGGGTGGCTTGATCGAGGCGCGGAATTCCGGCGGGAGCGATGGCTACGAAAATTTTCAGTAGCCAGACTGCGACGATGGTTCCGGCTGCGCCTCCGGCGGCACCCAGAACGATGCTCTCGGTTAGATTCTGGCGGATGAGACGGGATCGTGTGGCGCCGAGGACTGCGCGAATCGCGATTTCGCGGCGGCGGGCGGTGCCGCGGGCCAAGAGTAAGTTGGCCACATTGGCGCAGGCTAATAGCAGCACTGCTGCTACTGCGGCTAGCAGGACCCAGGAGGCGGTGCGGACTTCGTGAGTTTGCAGATCGCGGAGGGAGCGGACGCTTAGTTTTACGTCGTGGCGGAATTGCGGGGGGACGAATTGGATGGAATCATCGAAGAGCGGGGTTAGAGCGGAGCGGGCTTGCTCGATGCTTACGCCAGGTTTCATTCTTGCGTAGACGCGTAGGACGGCGCCGGTTTTGGGGCGTTGCTGCGCGGCTAGATCGAGGCGATTGGGGACTAGAACATCGACCTGCGCGAGAGTTGGAAATTCGAAATCTGGTTTTAGGATGCCTACGATTGTGGTGGGTTCTTTGTCGATTGGGATCGCGGTGCCGATTACGTTTGGATTGGCGGCGAAGCGGCTTTTCCAGAGGCCGTAGGAGATTAGGGCGGCTGGCGGACCGTTGGGGCGATCTTCTTCTTTGGTGAAGTTGCGGCCTAGTAGCGGTTGAAGGCCTAGCGTTGGGAGGAAAGAGGATTCGACGTAGGCGCAGTGAAGGCGGGCTGGATTTTGGGCGGTTAGATCGCAGTCGGTTACGCCTGAGGCGTCGAACGAGGTCATTGAGGCGAACGGGGATTGTTGGGCGCGCCAGATTATGTAGTCGGAACCTAGCATGAATTCTCGCTGCTCGATCGGGGCTAGCATGCCTACTGTTACCAGGCTTTCGCCTTGGGGATACGGTAGAGCGCGGAAGAGGATGCGATCTACGAAGCTGAAGACTGCGGTGGTGCTGCCGATGCCTAGGGCTAGGGTTAGGATGGCGGTGGCGGCGAAGATGGGCCCGTGAGAGAAAGTGCGTAGGGCGTATCGGACGTCGGCGACTAGCGACTCGATTTGAATTTTGAGCCAGCGCATCATTTGATTTGACGCTTTGCTCCGTCCGTCGTTTGCGCCCTGGGCTACTTTTGTGGTCGTAAGATGCCGGCAGGGACGCCGGCGCTACTTGAGGCGGGACGCCCGCGGTACGAGGTGTTTAGACACCGGTGGATGACGTCTTGTTTCCTGAAGTTTTGTTTTCCGCTGTAAGTAGGACTATTAGGCGGGCTACTTCGTCGGCTTCCATGGCAGTGCTGTCTACTAGGACTGCGTCTGGGGCGCGCTTTAGCGGGGAATGTTCGCGTTGTACGTCGCGTTGGTCTCGTTCGCGGACTTCTTCGATTGTCCGGGTTAGGTCTACCTTGTCGCCTTTTTGCTGGTGTTCTAGCCAGCGGCGTTGGGCGCGGACTTCTACTGAGGCGGTTAGATAGATTTTAAGATCGGCGTCGGGGAAGACGATCGTGCCTATGTCCCGGCCTTCCATAACTACGCCGCCGAGTTGGCCGGCGCGGCGCTGTTCGGCTACCAGGACTCGGCGGACGCCGGGGATTACCGCAATTTTTGAGGCGGCCTGGGAGACTTCGGGGGTGCGAATGGCTGACGTGACGTCTTCGTTGTCTAGGTGGATGGTTTGCGTGCCGTTGTCGATGCGCAGGTCGATGCGGGTTTCTCCGGCCATTTGGGCTAGGCGGTCTTCGGCTTCTAGTGGGACGTTTTCGCGCTGGGCTTTTAGGGCCAGGGCTCGGTACATCGCGCCGGTGTCTACGTAGAGGTAGCCGAGTAGTGCGGCTACGCGGCGGGCTACTGTGGTTTTGCCGGAGCCTACGGGGCCGTCGATGGCGATGATTAGTTTTTTCATCGGAGAAGGAATAAGAAATTTGAAATTTCAGATTTGAAATTTGAAACGGAGGAAAAGGCGTTCGGAAAATACGGAGAATGACGGATCGGGTTACGGGGCGGAGCGTAGCCCAGTTTTTCGCTCGCGTTACACGGGCGGGCGCAGCAAGCGGGCGCCCCTACGACGGCACAAGCAAAATGCAGATTCCTCACCCCTGAAGGGGATTCGGGATGACAGCGTTGGGCGCATTCCTCGACCGGAGTCATTTCAGATTCTTTTGAAGGCGCGCTCGATGTCGCGCGTGGAATAGCGCAGGACTACCGGACGGCCGTGCGGGCAGCTCATTGGGTATTCGGTTTTGGAGAGTTCGCCTAGTAGCCATTCCATTTTTGTGCGGTCTAGCGGGGTGTTTACTTTGATTGCGGCGTGGCAGGAAGTTGATGCCGCGATTTTGGATTGCAGTGAATCGATGGAGATGGCTTGATTTTCGCGAGCTATGCCATCGAGGATTTCGGCTAGGAGCTTTTCGGCGTCTGCGGCGGCTATGCCTGCCGGGGCGGCGTGGATGGCGATGGAGCGCGTGCCCATTAGATCGGCTTCGAAGCCGTTGGCGCGGAGCTCTTCGGCGATTTGCTCGAAGATTACGATTTGGCGGGGGGCTAGCTCCACTACTGGAGGCACTAGCATGCGCTGGCCGCCTAGTTCGCCTGCGCGGCGGGCGCGGAGATGTTGCTCGAAGAGGACGCGCTCGTGGGCTACGTGTTGATCGATGATCCAGAGGCCTTCGGAATTTACTGCGACGATGAAGCTGTTGTTTACCTGGCCGAGCGGCTTTAGGTCGGCGATGTCTTCGGCGCTTGGAAGAGTGGCCGGAGCTTGTGCTGTGGCGATGGCGCTGGCTGCTTGGCCGGCCGATCCCGACGCGGCTGCGGCTGCGCGCGCGGCTACTGGAAATTCAAGCGCGTTGTCGGAACCGAATTGCAGGCGCTGGGCTAGCGGTTGCAGCATTTCGCCGGATAATTCGAAATCATCGCCGAAGTTTGAGCCTGAGCCGGGGCTGGCGGGCATCGAGAGCGGCGGAATTATGGCGCGCGGCGGACCGAGTGCGATGTCGCCGGCTGCGGACATTTCTGAGCCTTCGGTGACGGCGGTTGCGATGGCGCTTTCGTGAATCGGGATTACGTTTGTGGGCGCGGCGTGGACGCGTGATGCAGGAAATCCGGGAATTGGGCGGGCGTTCGAGAGCGCGTGGCGTACGGCATCGCGCGTGAAATCGTGGACGAATTGTGGGTGGCGGAAACGGACTTCGATTTTTGATGGGTGAACGTTTACGTCTACTTCGTCGTAAGGGAGCTCCAGGAAAAGAAGAACTACCGGGAACACGCCCGGCGGGACGATATTGCGATAGGCGTCGCTGATGGCGTGGAGGATCAGGCGATCGCGGATTAGGCGGCGATTTACAAAGACGTAGATGCCATTGCGATTGCTGCGCTGCACTTCGGGGCGCGAGGCGAAGCCTTTTACGCTGATTTTTGCGGCTTCTTCGCCGGGCTCGAGCGAGGGTTCGGTGATAGCGGCGCGGATGGGGCCTTCGGCTACCGGGATTTCTACTAGTTCGTCGAGAGCGGCGCGGCCGAAGATTTGATAGACGCGCTCGGAGAGGCGTTCAACTGGAGTGGCGTGGAGGATTTCTTGCGTCGGAGTCTTCAGCACGAAATGCGTTTCGGGATGGGCCAGGGCGTAGTGCGTTACTAGCGATGCTATGTGGCCTAGCTCGGTGGTTTCGGATTTTAAGAATTTGCGGCGGGCTGGGACGGAATAAAAAAGATCGCCTACGTTGATGCAGGTGCCTGGGGGCAGGCCGGCGGGCTTTACGCTGATTAGTTTGCCGCCTGCGAATTCTACGCGGGTGCCCTCCTGGCCTTCGCCGTTGCAGGTTTCTAGGACCAGGCGCGAGACTGCTGCTATTGATGGCAACGCTTCGCCTCGGAAACCTAGCGTGGCGATGGAGAGTAGATCGTCGGCGGTGCGTAGCTTTGAGGTGGCGTGGCGCTCGAAGGCTAGCAGGGCGTCGTCGCGGTTCATGCCGGTTCCGTCATCGGTGATGCGGATTAGGCGCTTGCCACCGGATTCTACTTCGATGCGGATGGAGCGGGCGTTGGCGTCGAGGGCGTTTTCGAGGAGTTCTTTTACTACCGAGGCTGGGCGTTCGACTACTTCGCCTGCGGCGATTTTGTTGGCGACGGTTTCGGGGAGGATGCGGATGTTGGACATTTACTGGCTTTGATCCCTTGTGAGCTTTTTGTGAATCAGGCCGCCCATTCTACACTCAGCGGCTAAAGCCGAGGTCATCTTGCTGCTCGGCGGCACGGCTGAAGCCGTGCCCTGACAAAGCTTCCGAGGGGGCATCTCGGAATTTCTGCTTCTCCCCCTAAGGCCCGGTAGTGCTTTTATTTGCTGCTTTCATGGAGCTCATCCTGCTCATCCTGTTTCAGGCTGCGCAGGAAGGTGCGCGTTGCGAATGGGGACGCTATGAATACTACCAGCACCATTGCCGCGGCGAGCCAGTGCGGAAATTTGGGCACCTGCACTACGGTCATTAGCACGAAGGCGATGGAGACGCTCAGTGCGAGCAAGATTAGGAACTGCGCGCGGGGCTTTAGTTTGCGCATCTGCCAGACGGCGAAGGCTACTGCTCCAGCGAAGGCGATTGCTGCGATGATGGCCGTTGGAGGACGGAGCAATTCCCTACTCCTTTTTGTCGCTTTTGATTGCTAGACCCAGGTCATCCAGTTGCGCGGCGTCTACTGTTGACGGCGATTCGGCCATTAAGTCTTGGGCTGCTGTGGTTTTTGCGAAGGCGATTACTTCGCGCAGAGATTTTTCTCCTGCTAGAAGCATTACGATGCGATCGATGCCTAGCGCGATTCCGCCGTGGGGCGGAGTGCCATAGGTTAGCGCGTCAAGGAAGAAGCCGAAGCGCTGGCGTTGTTGTTCTTCGCTTAGGCCTAGGGCTTTGAACATTCTTTCTTGAATGTCTTGGCGGTGGATTCTTATGCTGCCGGAGCCTAGCTCTACTCCATTCAGAACTAGGTCGTAGCCTTTGGAGCGGCATTCCCATGGGGCGGTTTCGATTTTATCTAGATCTTCTTCGACGATTCCTGTGAATGGGTGTTGGGCGCTGACCCATTGCTTGTCGGTTTCGCTCCATTCGAAGAGGGCGAAGCCGGTGATCCAGAGGAATTCCCAGCGGGTGCGATCTATCAGATTTAGTTTGTCGCCTAGATGGAGGCGTAGTTGGCCTGCTACGTTCAGGCTTGTGTCGCTGTGGGGGATTTGCTGCTTGGCGGTTACGGCTACGATCAGATCGCCGGCTTTTGCCCCTACCTTTGTGGCTAGTTCCTTTAGCTTTTCTGGGCCTAGATTTTTTTCCAGCGAGGACGTTACTGCGTCGGCGGTCACTTTGATGGTGTAGACGCCTTTTGCGCCGGCGGATTTTGCTTGTTCGGCTAGTTCGTCGAGTTGTTTGCGCGACCATGCGGCGGCGCCTGGGGCTACTACGGCTTGGACGTTGCCTTCGAAGCTGAAGATGGGGCGGGCTGGCTCGAAGAATTCCGTTACGTTGTGGAGTTCCATGCCGAAGCGCATGTCGGGCTTGTCGGAACCGAAGCGGCGCAGGGCTTCGTGATAATCGAGATGATGGAATGGGCCTTTTACTTTTACGTCGATTACCGCGAGCGCTCGCTCCATTACTTTTTCGATGGTTTCGAAGATGTCTTGTTGGCGGGGAAATGACATTTCCAGATCTAGTTGGGTGAATTCCGGTTGGCGGTCGGCGCGGAGGTCTTCGTCGCGGAAACACTTTACGATTTGGAAATAGCGATCCAGGCCGGAGATCATCAGGATTTGTTTGAAGATTTGCGGGGATTGCGGGAGCGCGTAGAACTGGCCGTGATGTACGCGGCTGGGGACTAAATAGTCGCGGGCGCCTTCTGGCGTCGAGCGCGTTAGCATTGGGGTTTCTACTTCGTAGAAGCCTAGCTCGTCTAGCGTTTTGCGGATTTCGAGGACTACTTTGTGGCGCAGGGCTAGATTTGCGTGGGGTTTTGGGCGGCGCAGATCCAGATAGCGGTAGCGGAGACGGGTTTCTTCGTTGGCGGTGATTTCGTCTTCGATTTGGAAGGGTGGAGTCTTCGAAGTGTTGAGCAGATGCAGTTCGGTGGCGATTACTTCTACTTCGCCCGTGGCGATTTCTGGATTTGGCTTTTGGCGTTTTATTACTTGGCCTTTTATGGCTACTACGAATTCGCTGCGCAGTTGTTCGGCCTTCGCGTGGATGTGCGGATGGTCTTCTTTATTGACTACGATTTGGGCGATGCCTTCGCGGTCGCGTAGATCGATGAAAATTAGCTGGCCTAGATCGCGGCGGCGATGGACCCAGCCCATGATTACGACTTCGGTGCCGGCGTCGTTGTCGCGCAAGGCGCCGCAGTAATGCGTGCGTTTTAGATTGCCTAGTGTATCTAGCATAGCGATTTGCGGTTTCCTCTACGTTTGGCGTGTGGTTCGCAAATGTTCGAGCAATGCTGGTTCGGAATATTTTTGCTGCTGGCCATCGGCTAGATGCTTCAGCGTAAGTTGGCCGGAGGCTACTTCGTCTTCGCCGATGATCAGGGCGTAACGGGCGCCTAGTTTGTCGGCTAGACCTAGGGATTTCTTGAATTTCATTTCTTCCGGCGGTAGCTCTACTGAGAAGCCTGAATCGCGCAGCTTTCTGGCTAGCTTTACTGACGGCGCGTAGGCTTTTTCGCCCATCCAGGCTACGTATACATCGATGCCTTTTCTTGCGGCGGCTTTGCCGGTTTCTTGCAGCGAGAGAATCAGGCGATCGGTGCCGATGGCGAAGCCGATTCCCTTTGTTGGCGGGCCGCCTAGCAATTCTACCAAGCCGTCGTAGCGTCCGCCGCCGCAGACGGCATTTTGCGAGCCGAGGCCTGGGGCTACGATTTCGAAGGTGGTGCGGGTGTAATAGTCGAGGCCGCGGACTAGGCGCCAATTGATTTCGTAGAGGATGCCGCGAAGTTTTAGTTCTTCTTGGAGTTTGGCGAAATGAGTGCGGCAGCTTTCGCAGAGATGATCGGCTATGCGAGGGAGATTTTCGATTATGGCTTGCTCTTCGGGGAGTTTGGAATCTAGGACGCGTAACGGATTTGTTTCGATTCGACGCTGGCTGTCTGGGCCTAGTTGATCTTTCACTTTGCGGAGTTCTTCGCGGAGTAGCTCGATGTATTGCGGGCGGCAGTTTTTGTCGCCGATGGAATTTACTGAGAGCGTGGCGTTCGCCAGGCCTGCTTTTTCGAAAAAGGATAGGAGCATTTCGATTACTTCGGCGTCTATGGCTGGGGCGTCGGATTGGCCTAGGACTTCTGCGCCGATTTGATAGAACTGGCGGTAGCGGCCTTTTTGCGGGCGCTCGCGGCGGAACATTGGGCCGACGTAGTAGAGCTTTACGTTGCCGGGGAGGGTTTGCATGCCGTGTTCGATGTAGGCGCGGCAGACGGAGGCGGTGGCTTCGGGGCGAAGAGACAGCGATTGGCCGAAATCGATATTGTGAAGGCCGTGTAGAAAGCGCAAAAGTGCGGGAGCGCCCTCGCGCGTGATTTCTTCGAACGTTTGATGCAATACCATCACAGCGTCTCGGTTGTCGTCGGTGCGAGGTATCCGATTGTTTGTCCACGCTTCTTTGACAGCTTCATTGGCGCGAATGATGTCCGCCATTACTTGGGGGTGGCCGATCCGAACATTTTCATAGCTCTCGAATGTGTACATTTCCTTTGCCACCACGTCGGTTTCGGCGCCGATTGAGCGGGCGAAAAGTTCGGTTTGTTCGAAGATTGGCGGGCGGATTTCGTTGAAGTTGTACGTTGCGAAGACTTCGCGGGCGGTTTGCTCTACTCGATTCCAGAGAGTGGAATCTGGGGGGAGGATGTCACGGGTGCCTTTGATGGCTTGGAATTTCATTTTTTGTTAATCGCGTGTGTGGGCGAAATTTTTGATCTCGGTTCGCATGTAAATTTACGTTCGTGCGACTAATCGCACGGCGGGCGCAGCAAGCGAGCGCCCCTACGGATGTTCATCCGACGTCTTACGTCGTGTTCGCAATTGTCGCAGGGGGCGGGCGCAGCTCGCGGCGCCCCTGCGATCCGAAAATGCTCATACTTGCCTGTATGTTTCCTTGTACTCGATGTAGTGGGCGGCGTAGGCGTCGATTGATGCTTGATCTTCGGCAGTTAGCGCGCGGCGGAATTTGCCTGGATGGCCCATGAATAGGCTGCCTGGGGCTACTTCTGTGCCCTCGGGGACTAGCGTGCCTGCGGCTACTATGCTGCCTGTGCCTATTTTTGCGCCGTTTAGGATGATCGAGCCCATTCCGATCAGGCAGCGCGATTCTATTGTGCAGCCGTGTAGGACTACGCCGTGACCGATCGTTACGTTGTCGCCTAGCGTTAGTGGATGCAGGTTGCGCATTACGTGTAGGACTGAGCCGTCTTGGACGTTGGTGCGCTTGCCTATGCGGATCCAGTGGACGTCGCCGCGGATTACTACGCAGGGCCAGATGCTGGAATCTTCGCCTATGGAGACGTCGCCGATTATTACGGCGGAATCGTCTATGTAGGTGCCTGCGCCGATTTCCGGCGTGTGATTTTGATACTTGCGGATCAAGCTGGAACTCCTGCTTTGCGCGATGGCGTTTGGATGAACAGCGAAATTAGCATACGGCGCGAGGGCAGACAAGAACGGCGGACTTTCCGGAAAAGGCAAAGGCGAAAACCCAAGGCCACACCGGGCCGGTAGTGAACCCCGGCCCCTACGAAGGCAAATGCAGATCCCTCACCCCTGAAGGGGATTCGGGATGACAGCGGCTCGGATTTTTTCCGCCGTCGGCAGAGCTTTAACGTAGGTCTGCGCGCAGCACGGAACTACGTGAATGACTTGGCCTCCGCGGTGACACAGGCATTCGCAATTATTCGATTTGCCGAGGAGAGGCCCGAATTGTTCTGCGTGTTTCACAGGATTTGGACGACCGGGCCGGCGGGTTTTGCGTTGTTGGCTTCGGCGGCGCGGGCGGCTACTTTTCTGGCTACGGCGTAGATGCTTGGGCTGCCTGGGGCTTGTTCGCCTTGGGCGGCTACTGGTTGGCCGGTGTCGCCGCCTATGCGGATTTTTGGCTCGATTTCTATTTCGCCTAGGAAGGCTATGCCGAAGATTTGGGCCATTTTTTGGCCTTCGCCGTGGCCGAAGACGTCTATGCGGCCTTGGCAGTGGGGGCAATTGAAATAGCTCATGTTTTCTACTACGCCTAGGATTTCTACGTTTACTTGGCGGAACATTTCTACGGCTTTGCGGACGTCGGCGATGGCTACTATTGAGGGTGTGGTGACTATTACTGCGCCTGTTAGCGCTACGGATTGGATCAGAGTTAATTGAACGTCGCCTGTGCCTGGGGGGAGATCTACGATTAGATAATCTAGTTCGCCCCATTGGACGCTGCGTAGGAATTGTTGGATTACGCTGTGTAGCATTGGGCCGCGCCAGATTAGCGGCTTGTCGCCTGGATTTAGCAGGCCCATGGAGATCATTTTTATTCCGTAGGCTTCTACTGGGATGATGGTGCGCTCATCTACCGCTTTTGGTTGCTCGTTGGTGCCTAGCATTACTGGGACGTTGGGGCCGTAGACGTCGGCGTCCATTAGGCCTACTTTGTTGCCCATTTGTTTTAGGGCTAGGGCTAGGTTTACTGCGACCGTCGTTTTGCCTACGCCGCCTTTGCCGCTGGCTACTGCTATTAGGTTTTTTACTCCTGGGATGGGGGCTTTATCGGGCATTTTTTCCTCGTTGATAATGATAAAGGGCGTGGGGATTGACGGCAAGTTTTCGGCGGTGGGCGCGCGGGACGCTCGCCGCGCAAACGCGGCTGGCCCGGCGTAAAGCGCGGGCCTTACGTTTGGAGATTTACAGGATCGCTCCGGCCGCGATTTTTGGCTTTGGTTTTTTCTGAGGTCGTAAGAGCCGGCAGGGACGCCAGCGGTACGTTCGGAGCGACTTTGCGCTGAGTGCTCGCTCCACGTTAGAATATAGGCTTGCAGCGTTTGCTGCTTCGCGGGCGTCTAATACACTGACATTATGGAATTCGATCGAATTGTTAATCGAGTAGTGGCGCGCTTCATTGGCACGAAGCATGAGCGCGACATCAAGAAAATCGCGCCCGTAGTGGTGTCTATCAACGCGCTGGAGCCGGAGATGCAAGGGCTTAGCGACGCCGAGCTGGCGGAGCGGGCTGCGGCGCTCAGAGCCAAGGTTACGGCGCGGCTTGCCGGCGCGGAGCCTGCGGACACCGATTACAAAGAGAAGCTGCAGGAGGCGCTTGAGGAAGTAGTGGTGCCGGCGTTTGCGCTGGTGCGCGAGGCTGGGCGGCGAAAGCTTGCGATGCGGCATTTTGATGTGCAGATGATCGGCGGAATCGTGCTGCATCAGGGCAAGATTTCGGAGATGAAGACTGGTGAGGGCAAGACGCTTGTGGCTACCTTGCCTGCGTTTTTGAATTCGCTGGCTGGGCGGGGCGTGCATATCGTTACCGTGAATGATTACCTGGCGCGGCGCGATGCGGAGTGGATGAGCCCGATTTATAAATTGCTGGGATTGACCGTTGGCGTAATCGTGCACGATCTGGATGATGCGCAGCGGCGGGCTGCTTATGGCGCGGACATCACTTACGGCACGAACAACGAGTTCGGCTTCGATTATTTGCGCGACAACATGAAGTACGATTTGAAGGATTGCGTGCAGCGCGGGCACCAGTTCTGCATCGTCGACGAAGTGGACTCGATTTTAATTGACGAGGCGCGCACGCCTTTGATTATTTCTGGCCCTGCTGAGGAATCTACCGACAAGTATTACCGCATCGACAAAATCATTCCGAAATTGATTCTGGATATTGATTACACGCTGGATGAGAAGCACCGTACCGCTACGCTTACCGAAGAAGGCGTTTCGAAATGCGAGCGGTTGCTGGGGCTGGGGAATCTTTACGATCCGGCCAACATGGAATTGATTCACCACGTTTATCAGGGGCTGCGGGCGCATACGCTTTATACGAAGGATGTCGATTACGTGGTGAAGGAAGGCGAAGTCATCATCGTGGATGAATTTACCGGGCGGCAGATGCCCGGGCGGCGTTGGTCGGATGGATTGCATCAGGCTGTCGAGGCGAAGGAAGGGGTGAAGATCGAGCGCGAGAATCAGACGCTCGCCACCATTACCTTCCAGAATTATTTCCGCATGTACAAGAAGCTATCCGGGATGACTGGTACTGCGGAGACGGAAGCCGCGGAATTCGAGAAAATTTACAAGCTGGACGTCGTGGCAATACCTACGAACAAAACTCTGATTCGCCATGAATTTCAGGATGTGGTTTACCGCACCGAGGCGGAGAAATTCGAAGCGGCGGTGAATGGAATCATTCAGGAAGACGGCACGAAGACCGGCGGAATCCGGCAGTATTTCGAATCCGGGCAGCCGGTGCTGGTGGGCAGCATTTCGATTGAGAAATCGGAAAAAATTGCGGAATTGCTGCGGAAATTTGGAATTCCGCACCAGGTTTTGAACGCCAAGCAACACGAGCGCGAGGCGAAAATCATCGCGCAGGCGGGACGCAAGGGTGCAGTTACGGTCTCGACCAACATGGCCGGTCGCGGTACTGACATTTTGCTGGGCGGAAATCCTGAGGCCATGACCCGCGAGCATTTCTTGAAGAATAAGCTCGCGATTCCTTACGCGCCGGCTGGGGCTGTAATCGGCGGGAACGGTGCTAACAGCGAGACGCCTGCTGAGGCGGAAACCGGTGGTGCGGGCGGGACCGCGATTGCGGCGCAATCTGGTGGCGGAGCTTCCGGCTCCGCTGCTGCGACGCTTGCGGCGCCGGTGGCGAGCGTGCCGATGGTTCTGTTCCAGCAAGAAGGCAGAATTTTTCAAGTTCCGGCCGATCAATGGAAGCCGGTTTACGACCAGTTCGCCGAGCAGTGCAAAGCGGAACACGATGAAGTGATCGCCATGGGCGGTTTGCACATTCTTGGCACCGAACGCCATGAAGCACGGCGCATCGATAACCAGCTTCGTGGCCGCGCCGGCCGTCAGGGCGATCCTGGAGCTTCGCGTTTCTTCCTCTCGCTCGAAGACGATTTGCTTCGGATTTTCGGCGGCGAAAAAGTGAAAGCGATGATGCATTGGCTGGGTATGACGGAAGGCGTGCCCATTGAATCGAAATTGATCAGCAAGCGCATCGAGAATGCGCAGAAAGCTGTTGAGGCGCAAAACTTCGAGGCTCGTAAACACCTTCTCGAATACGACGACGTGATGAACAAGCAGCGCGAGACGGTTTATTCGCTGCGGCGCGGCGTGCTCGAAGGCGCGGATCAAAAGGAATACATTCTCGAACGCGCTGACAGCATCGCCATGGATCTGGCGGAGAAATATTGCCCGCGCGAGATTAATCCGGGGCAATGGAATGTCACTCAATTCTCGAATGAAATTCTGAATCAGTTTGGCATGGACTCGAAGGCTGTCGGCATCGATTTCTTGCGCGTGAATCACGATGAAGTGGTGAACACGCTGCTGGATCGGATGCACGCGCGCTATGAGGAGAAGGAGCAGCTTTTCGGCGCGCAGGTTTTGCGATGGTTGGAGCGGCGGATTTTGCTGGATATTGTGGATACGCAGTGGAAAGACCATTTGCTTACCTTGGATCATTTGAAGGAAGGCATCGGGCTGCGCGGTTATGGGCAGAAGGATCCGCTGGTTGAATTCAAGCGCGAGGCTTTCACGCTTTTTGAAGAGATGATGGACCGGATCGATACGGAATCGGTGCGGTTTTTGTTTTTGGTGCGTCCGGCGGAAGGCGAGCAGGCGCCGCGACAGGCGGCTGACGCGCCGGAGCCGGCGCGGCCGAAGCAATTTGGGATTCAACAGCAGCTGGAAAAGCGGCAGCAGCGGCAGCAGAAAGATCTTCAGTTTCAGGCTGGACCGGCACAGGCGGAGGCGCCGAAACCTGTGCGAGCCGGTGCGAAAGTCGGACGCAACGATATGTGTCCTTGTGGATCTGGGAAGAAATATAAAAAGTGCCATGGGGCTAATGCTTGAGGTGAAGTTGAGTTGGTTTTTTCCTGCCGGATGGATTTTCTTCAGGGATTAACATTTACGAAATATTGGCCGATTGTTTCGCGATCGCATCGTGATTGGCCGAACGCGCGCCAAGGAGAAGTCAAAAACGAAACCCAAAGCCAGAACGGGCCGGTCGTGAACCCCGGCCCCTACGTTGAACATTTCGGAGGTGGCTTACGTATCTATCGCGGGGCGGTGGTCTATCTGCGGATGAGGAGCGAACTATGCGAATAGGTTCTCGTTGGGGGTTGAGTATCGCGGCGATGGCTGTGGCAATTTTGGCGCTGGCTGCGGTGACGGCGCGGCCGGCGCTGGCTGATAGCGAAGGGCATTTTGACAAGACGCTGACTGTTACTGGGCCCGTGGACCTGGACGTTCAGACGGGATCCGGAAATATTACCGTGCACCCGGGTGATGCGGGCCGGGTGGAAATTCATGCCACGATTCGAGCGAGTGGGTGGCATGTCGGCGGTGACATCGATGCGCGCATCAAGCAGATCGAAGACAATCCGCCAGTGCAGCAGGAAGGAAATTCGATTCACATCGGTGGCGGCGATCACAGTTTGTTTAACAATATCTCGATCAGCTACGAGATCAAGACGCCCAAGGAAACTCAGCTGCGCTCGAAGTCCGGCTCGGGCGATGAAGATGTGGAAGGAATCGCTGGGCCCGTCGATGCGGCTAGTGGATCCGGATCTCTGAAAGTTCACGATATTGGGGACGAAGTTCATGCGACTACTGGTTCAGGTGAGGTTGATATCCAGAATGCGCACGGCAAAGCGCGCGTCAGTTCGGGAAGCGGCTCGATCCGCGCGACTGGAATTGCGGGGGCGCTTTCGATTTCGACGGGTAGCGGCGCTGTAAAGTTGGAGCAGACTGCCGCGGGCGACGTGGAAGTGAACACGGGCTCGGGCGAAGTCGAGTTGAATGGCGTGAAGGGTGCCGTGCGCGTTTCTACTGGAAGCGGCAGCATCCACGCTGACGGCGAGCCGGCCGGACCGTGGCGATTGCATACGGGCTCGGGCGACGTGACGGTGAAATTGCCGGAGGCGGCTTCGTTTGAACTTGCGGCACACACGAACAGCGGCTCGATTGCGACCAAACGCGAAGTCATCGTGTCTGGCAATGTCAATCCGCACGAACTTCGCGGGAAAGTCGGAAACGGCGGCACGCTCGTGGAATTGAATACGAGTTCCGGATCGATCCGTATCGATTAGGTCTTCGCGGGACCGGGCGCCTCACGATCTCATCGCCGAAATCCGGAACAGGCAAGAGTGCCTGTGCTACTGGCGCGGTGGGGGGGGCGCCCACTGCCTTCCTTCTGCAAGTTGTGATATTTTCAAGCCCGGCTTTATACGCCTTTAATAACCACTCGCAGTGACTTGCACCGAAGCAAAAGGTTGTGCCATGACGGCGGCGGAGATCCAGCACTGCCGAATCGCGGATTGCGTTGCGGAGTTGCCTCCGGCGCTTCGAGCTGAGGCGCTGTGCCTCGATCACTTTTTGGATGAGGCTTTTGCGCGGGCTGATTCCGCGCTGGAAAAATGCCGGCGCGGTGATTTGATCGATGCGAGAACGCTGGAGTGGCTTTTTGCCGATGTGCAGATCACTTTGAATGCGCTTTCGGAAGTGGCTCGAACGCGGGATCTTGCTCAACAAAGCAAAATTTTGGAGTTGTTGCTTTGCGTGGCTAATTTGAACGAATATGTGGCGCATCATTCGGTGCAAGCCTCGCATCTAAGTTGATTGCGCGCGATGTTGGGCTGGGAAAACTGTGCTTTGCGGGCGGGGTTGCGGACACTAAGATAGGCCACATGGCTCCTGATTCTTTGCCCAAGTGCGAGTTCGAGTCGGACAGGCTGGCGGTGCGGCTGCGTTTTTCGGGGCCTGCGGACGTGGCTACCATCACTCCCGTGGTTTCGTGGGTGATGGATTTCGTGAAAGAGATGGGTTGCGCGGCGGGTAAGGAATGGGAAGTGGAAATTGCGTTGCGCGAGGCGCTGGCCAACGCGATGGTGCATGGATCGAAGCGCGATCCTTCGAAGAAAGTGGAATTTTGCGTGGCGATTGATAACGATCGCGGCTTGTTGATCGTGGTGCGCGATCAGGGCGAGGGATTCGATCCTTCGGCGATCCAGGAACCGGTGGTGGGGCAGAATCTTTATTCCGATCATGGGCGCGGGATTTTCCTCATTAATCAGCTCATGGATGAAGTGAAGTTTGAGCGCGGCGGCACCGAAATACACATGCGAAAGCGTTAATAGGCCTTGTCTGTCTTCTCTTGAATTTCTCCCTGTGTGGCTCCAAGCTGGAAGTCACGTAGCTTGAGACTTCCATGACTGAACAAGACCCTGCCGTCGAAAAATTTAAAGTTGTCGAACCGCAGATTCCCGGCGTGCCGGTGGCGAAAAGGGCTGCGGCGGGATCGAGTACAGCTACGAATCTTCCCATTGCGGTGTGGCTCACGATTGCGATTGGTGCGGTTTTGATGGTCGGAGCGTCGTTCTTCTGGTGGTTCTCGCTGGCTTCGAAAAGAGCGGACCGCAGTTCGGCGGAAGTTCCGCCTGCGGTTGTGACTCCTGCGGCTGCGCCGATTGCGCCTGTTGAAAGAGTGGCGCAGGGGCCAGGCGAAATCGCTTCGATCTCGGAATTAGCTGCGCCGTGGTCATCGAAGTCGTTTGTGATGCAGGATCCCGTGACGAAACTGAGCGTGCCGGCGACGGTCGTTAAATTGCCGGGCGGGGGTTATTGGGGATTTTCGATGATCGAGCCTTTCGGGCAATGTCGTTTGGAATATATAACCGACATGAAGCGACTGAAGTCTTACTACGGTTTTGAGGCTAGCCATCCGATGGTGGGGGATCCTTGCAGCCGGAGTGTTTTTGATTTGACGAAATATGGGCCGGGGATTGATGGGCTGGTGCGTGGGGAGATGGTGCAGGGTTCGGGTTTGCGGCCTCCCATGGCTATTGAGGTGAAGGTGCAGGGGGGGAAGATTGTTGCTTTGCGGATGGAATAATTAATTCTTCTTTGCGGGAAATTCTTCTTTGAGTTGACTCGGACTTGCGGACTTCAGATTTGCAATAAACCCTGCTTCGATACTCGAAAACAGCTGCGTCTTAATCGACGATTTCGATCGCGCTACTCGGAGCGGGCGCAGCGAGCGGCGCCCCTACGAAGAAACGGCTGCGGTGCTCGTAAAATCTAGTTTGGCGTTCACTCGGGGGCCGAAATGCGGGAGGGTCTGAAGAACCCTCCCCTACTGTTTTGCGCCGCTGTCCTGCTTTTTTTGCGGGACAGCGGCGCTTTGTTTGCGGCTCTTAGTCCGTTAGCTCTTCGACCGCGCCGGCTATGAAGACTGGTTGGCTTGTTGCGGGGTTGATTAGGACGAAGCCTACTACCCGCAGCGAGACGCCCGTTTGGCCTTGCAGGGCGCTTAGGCCCGTTAAGTTGATGAAGTTGGTTGCGTCGGTGGTCATCACCGTTAGTGGTTGCGGCAGCAGGACGCCGGCGGTCCAGTTGTCATTTAGTTGGAAGCTTCCCGCGTTGCCTTGCTGCACCACCACGTTACCTGCAAGAGTGCCAGCTTGGCCCTGCCGGCGCAGGACTACGCGGTGCGGAGTCAGCGTCGACGAACCGTTATTTGTGGTGAGGCTGCCACCGATCGCGACACGTTGACCCGGAGCGAGCGACGAGTTGTTGAAGAGCAGAGTGGTGAGCGGCAGCTTGATGTGGCCGATGCGATATTTTTCGGAGCCGTCCAGAGTGAGAGAGGCGATGTCGCCGGGAGAGATGCCGTCGATTGCTGGCAGCTCATCGCGCACGTAGAGATCAGCTTCGGTGGCCGGGCCTGTGGGCGGATTCACACTGGTCAGCAGGCCGCCGAGATAGAAGCCATTGTCGGAGATGACGTTGACTTCGGTCGCGTCGATGGCGTGCGTGACTGGATCGAGCTTGCCGGTGAGCGAGACGATTGTGTTTGTGGTGAATGAGCTGATTGGCTTAGTGGGATCGTCGAGAATCGTGCTGCTGTCAGTCGTCACGTTCCACTGGCGGCCGTGCGGGCCCTGCACCATGAACGAATTCGTGCCGGTCACGCCTACCACTCCAGCAGCGAAATCGTCGATGGAGACTTCGGAGTCAGTGGCATTGTGGAGAGAAAGCTGGAACATGGGATTGACCGTGCCGGTGACTTGGCCGTTGCTATCGACGGCCAGCGATTTGCGCAGATCGAATTCCATGCGCAGGCCGTCAAGATCGCCATTGTTAACCGTGAACGGTTGAGCAAAGGTCACGGTGACCATGTTGGTGGAGAGTGTGCCGTTGATGGTGTTGATCGCCGGCGGAGTTTGCGTGGTGTCGATGAAACCGATGACGGGACTTGCGATGGTGACGGTAGCGCTGACGTAGGTGCCGGTCGGAACTGAGGTGAGATCGACCATTTGGTGCAGTCCGCTTAATTGCGCGAAGTCGATTAGTTCGGCTTGCGAGAGAACGCTTACGTCGGTGGTTCCGTTATTTACCGTGACGCCGGTTACGTTCAGCTGGCACGAGACGATGCTTGGAAGTGGCGCGTCGGTGGCTACGCTGAAAATCGAGCCGGATTGCTGCGGCGGAGGCGTGGTGGTGTTGGAGTCACCGGCGCCGCCGCTACATGCGGAAATTAAAATGAAAGGCAAAATTGCGAAAAACATTTGGACACACTTCGACCGTTTCATTCTTCGATCTCCTTCTAATGTATGAATGATTGCGGAGGGCGGTGCTCTAGGCGGCCCCGATTCCCTCTTGAGGATCAAACACGGCGTGGCGAAAAAAGTTCCGGAATTTGACGGCAATTTGGCGAGGGGCCGGGGGCGGAAATTTAGTACCAGTCGAAAAAGGGCAGCTATCCGGGTAGTCTTGGCATCCAAGTGGATGAATCGCGCGCGGCGATTTCCGGGCTGTCTCAATTGATCTACGGCCTGTGTTCATTGGGAGAAAATATTCATGCGACGACGGTTGGTGCTCGCGCTCACGGTGGCGGCTCTCTTTCTGGGAAGTTGTGCGAAGCGTCTTAGCGATGCCAGCTTGGCACAGAATATCAAGTCGCAGATTTCCGCGGACCAGCAGCTTAAGAATTCTAGCTTGAATGTGAATGTGAGCCAGGGTGTTGCGACTCTGTCTGGCAACGTTTCGGATGATTCGGCGCGGCTGGAGGCGTATAAGCTTGCGGCGCAAACACCCGGCGTTAAAAAAGTGGACGATCAGATGTCGACTGTCCCGTCTCCGCCGCCGCAGGCTGGAGAGATTCCGCGAGCCGCGCCGCCGGCCGCTGCTGCTACACCCGTGCCAGTGAGCGAGCAACCGAAGTCTGACCGGAAATCGAAGCAGCGCGATGAAGTCGCAAAGAACTCGGATGCGAGTCCGCCGGCGCCCGAGGCGAGCAACGCGCCAGATTCCACTGATCAATCCGCTCCAGCGACGCCCGCTGAAACGCCACCGCCTCCCGCCGATTCAACGCAGCCTGCCAATAATGATTCTGCCGCTTCACCTGCTGCGCCTACGTCGCCGGTGGTGTCCGCCGATGCGGCTCCGGCGGTGCTGGAACCGAAGGACGTTGAGATTCCTGCCGGGACTACGATTCGAGTGCGCATGATTGACCCGGTGAATTCTTCGGCGAACAAAACGGGCGAAGTTTTTCACGCTTCTCTGGAATATCCACTAGTAGTCGACAATCAGCCCGTGGTACCCAAGGGAGCTGACGTGTACATCCGATTGACGCGCGCGAGTTCTGCGGGAAGCGTGAGCGGCCGCAGCGAATTGCATCTGGAATTGGTGAAACTCGATTATGCGGGACGCTCTTACGCGCTGGTGAGCAGCACGTCGAGCGTCGTGGGTGGCTCGAAGGCGAAGAAGACCGCGACGTCCGTGGGAGCCGGCGCGGTGATCGGCTCGATTATCGGCGCGATTGCCGGCGGCGGAAAAGGTGCGGCGATTGGCGCTGGGGTGGGCGCGGCGGGTGGCGGCGTTTATGCCGCGAGCACGAGAGGCGAGCAGGTGAAGGTACCGGCGGAAACGCTTTTGGATTTTAAGTTGGAGCAGCCAGCGACGATTACGGTGCCGCCGCATACGGGGGTTACCGGCGATTGAGTGGAAGTCATCTTATGAATAGTTTGGGCGGCGGGTCGGAGTGTCCTTAGGGGCTAAAGAGCCTGTGTGAGAACTCGCGAGCAAAAAATCAAAAGCGCAAACCCAATGCTACACCGGGCAGGTGGTGAACCCCGGCCCCTACTCAGGCGTTACTGGGAATTTTTCTCGAGCTTCTGGAGTTTTTCGCGGGCCTCTTTGTCTGTTGGATCCAGTTCCAGTGCGGCGTGATATTGCTCGGCGGCTTGTTGGCGCTTCCCTTCTTGTTCGTAGAGGCGGCCTAGCCAGTTGCGGGCGGAGGCGTGCGAGGGCCAATCGCTGCGCGGCGGCGTATTCGCGAGGTAGGCTTTCAGCAGAGGCTCAGCGGCGCTCAGTTGCGTGCCGGCGAGAATGTGTTGAATGGCGCGATAGTAGCCGATGCGGGGATCGCCAGGTTTTAGTTTTTCGGCGGCTTGAAGAGCGGGCTCCATCTCCGCGGCTTTTCCGAGGCTTCGATAAAATGAGGCAATTTCGAAATAGGCATCGACGCGATCGACTTTTGATTCGAGGATCTGGCGGTATTCATTTTCGGCCAGATCATTTTTCTTGAGCGCCTCGCGATCGTAAAGCGCAAGGGCCAGGTGGCCTCTGACCGGATCGACGGCGGCGATTGCTGTGGCCTGTTCGCGTGCGTCATCCTTATTTCCGCCGACGACCCAGGGCGCCTGCAATTCGAATTCCTCGAGATCGCGGCGCGCATCGAGATTCTTAGGATTCAGACGCACGGCCTCCTCGAATTCCTTTTTCACTTTGCGTGCCAGCGAAAAACTTCGTTCGCGATCGGCTTGCTGGCCATAACTCCTACCCAACCAGAGATGATAATCGGAATTTTTCGGATCGATTTGCACCGCGTGTTCGGCGTGGGTGGCCGAATTATCGAAATCTTTCTGTTCGTAATATGTGCGCGCCAACCAGAATTGCGCTTCGGCATCGTTGGAATTCCGCGCGGCGAGATTGTTGAGCGCGGTTGCGGCGGCGCCGTAGTTGCCAAGATCGAATAGACGGCGCGCTTGATTTAGGTCGGGAGTGGAGCAGCAACTGCCTTGACCCCAAGCAGGAGTAGCGATTGCCGATGTGCTCACGAAAGCGCCGAGAATGAAGACAAAGCAGCGAAGCAGCGATCGGCTCATCGAAGTCCTCTCATTTCGCATCCGCGGTACGGTCGATTTATTTCGCGTCCGCAGAGCGAACGACTTATTTCGCGTCCGCAGAGCGAACGACTTATTTCGCGTCCGCAGAGCGAACGACCATCCCATCCTTGAGGTCGGTTTCTCCCGGAATGGCGACGCGATCGCCATCCGAAAGGCCGGAGAGAACCTCGTACTTTGAAGCACTGGCAATGCCAACAGTGATATCGCGGCGGCGCAAGCGGCCATCCTCGACGCGAAAGACATAACGCTCGGCACCATCGACGCGAACGGCAGCGCGCGAGACGGACAACACATCCATCCTTTCGCGCACCAAAATTCTCACTTCAACATTTACGTTGGGCAGCAGCTCGAGTTTATCGTTGTCCACCGAGCAGAGCACTTCGCCGACGCTGCGATTTCCATGTGCGACCACTTGCTTGGGAATCTGGATCGTGTGGCCGGTCCAATCGCGATTCGGCATCGCGTCCCAGGTGATGTGCACTTCTTGATCCGGCGCGAGGAAACCGAGGTCGGGCTCGTCCACGAACGCGCGGACTTGAACTTTGTGTAGATCAGCCATCTCGGCGATTTCCTGGCCGATTGTGACGTAATCGCCCGCGCGCACCGAAAGTGCATAGAGCGTGCCGTCGACGGGCGAGATGATTGACGCGGATTGCACTTTTTCTGCGAGCGAACGCGCTTGGGCATCATCTTGCTGCACGCGCAAGGTGAGCCGCTCGACATCGAGCGATGCGCGATGCGTCAAATCATCTCTTCGTTTCTGCAGCGACTCAAGTGTTGCGCGAGCGGTGGCGAGATCGAGCGCGTTCTTGTCGATTTCCGCCTGTGTGGCCGCCTGTTTGGCTTGTAGCTGCTGCAGGGCTTGGCGGGTTTGCTCGAGATTTGCCACTTGCGCTTGCGCTTTGCCAAGATCGCCGTCGATTTGCGCAATTTCGCTCGGATCTCCGCCGGCCCGCGCATTCCGCAGTGCAGACTGCGTGGTAAGTAAATCGGCGCGCGCGGCATCGAGCTGCGCATGCGCGTCACTCGAATTTAGCGTGAGAACGTGTTGGCCTTTGCGAACGGGTTGGCCTTCTTTCGCATCGACGGTAGAAACAAAAGCAGCGATCTGCGCGCGCACGACGTAGGCGTTGACTGGTTCAACTTTTCCGTTGCTTTCGATGGCGGCGTCGAGTTTATCGCGCGAGACCGTCACCACTTGGACTTCGGGCGCATTGCCGCGGCCGGCCAATCCGATGACCAGCGCGAGCGCCAACACCGCAGCGCCGCCGCCCCACACCCAGCCACGGCCCTTGCCCGCCTCCGAATTGCCGTTTCGATTGTTCATTTCAGGGCGCTTCTTGAGATGTCATCGAATTGTAGCAGAGCGTATCGCCGGTTGCCTACGAAGCGCGGCGAACTCGCCACCCGCCCCTGCTATGAAGATGCCGGCGGGCTTGGGCGAGATGCCAATTAGTTGTGAGGGCGAGGGTGCTTGGCGGGGCGCGTCCGTGATAAAATTATTTTATGAGTGAGCCACACGCTACGCACGCACCGGCCGAGACCACTGCTGATGGCAAGCCCAAGCCGAAGATTCATCGCGTCTGCATTGGTTGCAATAATATGTTTGTGGTGACGATGGACAACTACGAAGCGAAGCATTGCCCTGTTTGTCATAAGGGCTAGCCTGCCAGTCGTACTTCAACGGCGAAAACCCACAACAACACCGGGCCGGTAGTAAAGCCCGGCCCCTACGCGTTGGCCTATTCTTTTGCGTCCTGTGCGAGTTCCGCTAGAATATTTCGACTTACTTGAGGACTGCGCATGAAAATTTACAATGAACAGCTCACGCTGCAGACGAGTGGCAAGCGCGAGTTTGTGAACATCACGGCGCAAGTGAAAGCTGCGATGGAGAAAAGTGGGTTTCGCGACGGAATCATTCTGGTTTCCGTGCTGCATTCGAACGCGGCGATCATCGTGAACGAAGACGAGCCTGGGTTTCTCGAAGATTTGCAAGCCTGGCTCGATCAAGTCGCGCCGGAGCGCGAGGATTACAAGCATCGCGGGCGCTTCGAGAGCAATTCGGGCGTGCATTTTCAAAGCTTGCTGCTGCATCATCAAGCCATCGTTTCTTTCTCCGAAGGCCGGCTCGATCTGGGGCCGTGGCAATTCGTAATCTTCGCGGAACTCGATGGACAGCGCCCCAAGAAAATTACAGTAAAGGTGATGGGGGAATAGGCCTAGGGTCGCGGTGCTGCGCTGATCGCGTGGTAAGATTTCGTCAATAGTCACTGCCCGGTATCGGTGATCCGCAATATTTTTGCGCTTCTTTCGATCCGTCCGAGCGCGAAGAATAGAGCCTTTCATGATCGAAGCGCTGAAACTCAGCAAAGTTTTCCCGGCCGGCAAGAAACACAAAGAAGTTTGCGCCGTGAATGCCATCAGCTTTCACTGCCAGCCCGGTGAGATTTACGGACTGCTGGGCGCGAATGGCGCAGGAAAAACCACCACGCTGAGAATGCTCGCGACGATCCTCGAACCGACCTCCGGCACGGCTAAGGTAGCGGGTTACGACATCGTCGAAGAACCGCAAGAAGTGCGCAGGAATGTCGGATTTCTTTCGACGGCTACGGCGCTTTATGGCCGGTTGACCGCGAAAGAATTAGTGGAATATTTCGGACGGCTGCACGGAATGGACGGAGACGCGCTGCACAAATCGGTGGAGGAACTCTTTGTGGCGCTGGACATGAATAGCTTTCGCGACCGGCGCTGCGAAAAACTTTCCACCGGGATGAAGCAGAAAGTTTCAATCGCGCGCACTTTGGTTCACGACCCGCAAGTGATGATTTTCGACGAGCCGACGGTGGGACTCGACGTGATGGCCGCGCGCGCTATCGCGAAGTTCATCCACGAGTGCCGGGTGCGTGGCAAGACCGTGATTTTCTCGACGCACGTAATGTCCGAGGCCACCAAACTCTGCGACCGCATCGGCATCATTCACGGCGGAAATATTCTCGAAGAAGGAACGCTCGAGGAGTTGCGCGCGCGCCACGGCAAGCAGGACCTCGAAGATATTTTCGTCGAAGTGGTGGGGGAAGAATCATGAGCTTGCGCAATATTGGGGTGGTCTATCGCAAGGAGCTAGTCGATTCGCTGCGGGATCGCCGCACCATCATTTCCATGTTTGTGATTCCGATTCTGCTGTTCCCGGTGCTGAGCGTTGGCATGGCTTTGCTCATTCCGATGCTGATCAGCAAAGCGAAAGAAGAAATTCCTCGCGTCATGATCATCGGCGCCGAGAGTTCTCCGGAGATCGTCGCAGCGCTCGAGAAGGATCATAAGATCGAAGTCGTTCCTGCGGCGCCGGATTTCGAAACGCAGATTACCGACCGCAAGATTCGTGCTGCCGTGGTACTGCCGCCCAATTTCGAAGCGGCCGCGAATCGCGGCGAGGCCGGCAAAGTGATGGTCGATTACTATGAAGGTGACATTAAGTCCGAGCTGACGCAAAAATCTTTGAAGGACATGCTCGACGAGTATCGCGTTGAGCTGGCCAAATCTCTTTTGGCCGCCAAGGGCGTGCCTAAAGGCCTGTTGCAGCCGTTCGATGTGAAGGAGCAGAACATTGCGCCGCCGGAAAAAGTAGTCGGCACTGGATTCGGCGGCATGATTCCCTACTTCGTGATTATTTTGGCTTTTACCGGCGCGATGTATCCCGCGATGGATTTGACTGCGGGAGAAAAAGAGCGCGGCACTATGGAGACAATTTTGACCAGCCCGGTATCGCGCACCGATTTGGTGCTGGGCAAATTTTTTATGGTGGTGACCGCTTCGCTGGCGACCGCCGTCCTTGCCCTCACTTCGATGGGAATTTCATTTTTGCTGGCGAAGGGCACCATTGACCGAGCGCTTTCAAAAAGCGATCCGGGATTTCATTTCGCTCTCGATCCGCGCGGGGTTCTCGCGGTTTTCGTGATGATTGTGCCGCTTTCGGTTCTCTTTTCTGCCGCGATGCTGGCCGTGTCGCTTTTTGCAAAGAGTTTTCGCGAGGCGCAAACGTATATCTCGCCGATGACGTTTGTAGTGATTCTGCCGGCGATTGTGGCGCTGCTTCCGGGAGTGGAATTGAATACGCGGACGGCGCTGGTGCCGATCCTGAGCACCACACTCGTGGGGAAAGAACTGATGGCCGGGAATCATCCGTGGGGATTCATTGCGCTGATTTTTGCGTCGTCGTGCATTTATGCTTCGATTGCGATTGGAGCGGCGGTTACTCTGTTTAATCGCGAATCGGTGCTGTTTCGTTCCTAACCTGGAAGCCTGCTCGCCGTCTAACTCATGGTCGACTTCTGCGTTGTGCTGCGCCGCGTGCAACTTCGCGAGCCTCGCCGTGTAGAATAGATGGCGACAATCGATGCCCGAACCGCTGATTCAGGTCCGCGAACTTTCGAAGTATTTCCGCACCTTCCACCGCCGCGAGGGAATTTGGGGCGGCCTGCAAAATCTTTTCGTCCGCGAATATAAGACGGTCAAGGCCGTGGACCGCGTCAATCTCTCGATCGATCGCGGCGAGATGGTCGGCTACATCGGCCCGAATGGCGCTGGAAAATCCACCAGCATCAAGATGCTTACCGGGATTTTGGTTCCGACTTCGGGCGAGGCTATTGTGAACGGATTTGTGCCGTACCGGCAGCGGCGGCAGTATGTGCGGACGATCGGCGTCGTGTTTGGCCAGCGGACGCAACTTTGGTGGGATATTGCGGTGATCGAATCGTTCAAACTGCTGCGCCGGATCTATGAAGTTTCGCAGAAAGATTTCGACGCGCGCATGGAAATGTTCAATCACATTCTGGGGATCAGGGATTATCTGCACACGCCGGTGCGGAAACTTTCGCTTGGCGAACGAATGCGCTGCGATCTGGCCGCGGCGTTGCTGCATAATCCGCCGCTGCTGTTTCTCGATGAGCCAACGATTGGGCTCGATGTCGTCGCCAAGCATCACATCCGCGAGTTTCTGCGCGCCATTAATCTTGAGTTTCACACCACCGTACTGCTTACCACGCACGACCTTGACGATATCGAGGAACTTTGCCGGCGGATCATCATCATCGATCACGGCACGGCGCTTTTTGATGGCGACCTGCAGGTGCTGAAGGATCGGTTGCTGCGCACCAAGCAGATTAAATTTGTGCTTAAGGATCGCGCGCAGGCCGCAGGACTCACGCGGTTTGCGGGGAACGGAGTGAGCCTCGAGCCCGTGGATGAGATGACATTTCGGCTGCGATTTGACCGGACGCAAGTATCGGCTTCTGATCTGATCCGCCAACTCCTGGCTAGCGTTGAATTGCGGGACATCGTGATCGAAGACGAGCCCATCGAGGAAATCATCAAGCGGATTTACTCGGGCGAGGCGTCGCTTTCGGATGGAGACGCGGGCGCTCCGGCGATCGGAGAAAGTGAATTCGGCCGGCGATGAATACGCTGGCGGCCTACCTGGAATTTGCGCGCGTTGGTTTCGTTAATATTCTCGCGTTCCGCCTGCGCTACTACACGGGAATCATCACTTACCTGATCAATGTGTGCGTGTACTACTTTATTTGGAGAGCCGTTTTTGCCTCGAGCGGACCGATTGCCGGTTACGATCTGCCGCAAATGGTTACGTACGTCAGCGTGGGCTGGAGTTTGCGGTCGTTCTACTGGAATACGATCGACCAGGAGATGGCTTACGAAGTGATTGAAGGCAAGATCGCGATGGATTTGATCAAGCCGGTTTCGGTGCTGTGGATGTGGTTCAGCCGGGCGATGGGAGAGTCGGCATTCCGGCTGATATTGCTGACGCTTCCTACTGCCACAATCGTCGCGCTGATTTTTCCCGTGCAGCGCCCTGCGTCTGCGCTTAATTTCGCGTTGTTTCTGATCGCGGCGCTCGGGAGTTTCGCGCTTATGGCCGCGATTAATTTCATGATCGGGACCTGCGGCATTCCGCTGAAATCAATTCTGGCACTGATTCGCGCGAAGTATTGGTTGATTGAGTTGCTGTCCGGGCTTCTGATTCCGATGTCGTTCTTTCCTCAGAAGCTGCAGATTGTTTTGGACTGGCTGCCTTTCGAGCATATTGCTTACACGCCGCTGCAGATTTATCTGGGCAAGTTAGAGGGGCGCGCTGCGTTATTCGCTTTGGGGAAACAGTGGATTTGGGTGATCGTGCTTTTAGTGCTGGCGGATTCTTGGTGGAATCGAGCGGTGAAGAAGATAACCATTCAGGGTGGATGAAGTGAGCGCGCATACGATCGAGCCGGCGCCTTTACGGGAGCGCGATCCGGCTCGCGGAGGAATCGTCCGCGAGATCTACCGGCATCTTGCGCTTTTGTCTGCCTATTTCTCGCAGTACGCGAAAGTGCGCGTGAGTTATCGTGGAGATTTTTTCATCAGCCTGGCTACCAGCATCGCAGCTTCAGCTTTCTCGCTGGGCTTCGTTGTGGTTCTTTTTCAGAAGGCGCCGCAATTGAAGGGCTGGCGTTTTGAAGAAGTGCTTTTTCTTTACGGCTTTTCGATGATCCCTTACGGGCTATTCAACGTGCTTAGCTTGAATCTCTACGATTTCGGCAACACTTATATTATGGAGGGGAAATTCGACCGCGTTCTGTTACGGCCGATTTCTTCTTTGTTTCAGGTCTTGTTTGAAGTCTTCCGGATTGAGTCGTTGCAGGAAATTGTTACGGGCTCGTTGATCGTGTGGTATGCGTCGCGCCATCTTCAGATTCACTGGAGCGCGTTGGACGTCACCATGATGTTTACTTGGGCGCTTTCGGGCGGAGTGATTTATGTTTCCGTGTTTCTGTTACTCAGTACGTTCTCGTTCTGGTTCGAAGATCGCATTGGGATTCATCCGCCATTTTGGAATTTGATTGCGTTTGGGCGTTATCCGCTTTCGATTTATAGCGGATTCATCCAGTTTTTGCTGAGTTGGATTATTCCGTTTGGATTTGCTTCGTTTTATCCGACGGCGTGGATGCTGCGGCGGGCTGAATTCGCGCGTTATACGCCGCTGGCACCGCTGGTTGCCGCGGCCTGCCTCACGATCGCGATCCTTGCCTGGAATTTCGGCTCGCGCCGCTACACATCCACCGGCTCGTAGTTGCAACTCTCACTGCACTCCACCCACTACGCAGAAACATCCTGCTTGGCAATTGCGTAACAATAGTAGAGGCGATGGGAATGTTCACAAAGCCGCTTGTCGTGCTGGCTGCAATCGTCGCGGCGGTAATGGCCACGGCCGCCGCCGTGGGCGTCAAGCTGGGCAGCGGAATTCTGCATCCTCACCGGAAGCATCTGACCGCGGACGAGATTTCGGTGTCGACTCGGCGATTTGTCGCAATGCACGCCGCGTGCTCGGATTTCGACGTGACAGCATTGGACGGCGCGAAATTGCGCGGGTGGAAGGTAAGCGCGGAAACGCCGAATGGCGACTGGGTCGTTATCTTTCACGGTCTCGGCAACAATCGCTCGGGGCAAGTGGGCTACGCACAATTCCTGCTGGCCCACGGATATGGCGCGCTGCTAATGGACTCGCGCGCGCAAGGCGAAAGCGGCGGCGACATCGGAACGTACGGCTGGATCGAGCGAAACGATGCGAAAGTAATTGACGACGCGCTTTTATCGGGCGAGCCGGTGCGCCATTTGTTCTACTTTGGCGAATCGATGGGCGCTGCAATCGCTTTGCAAGCTGCAGCCGTCGATCCGCGCGTCGACGGCGTTGTGGCCGAGGACCCATTTAGCAATCTTCGCGAAGAAACTTACGACTACGCAGGTCTGGAATTCAGCCCGTTGCTCGGCAAGACACTTTTTCGACCGGCCGTGATCATGGCGCTTTTGCAAGCCGAGAAAGACGGCGGATTCAAGGCTGACGATGTCTCTCCCGAAAAAGCTGTCGCGACGCGTCCATTCTCTGTGCTCTTAATTTGTGGGAGTGAGGACCACAAAATTCCCTGCCGGCACGCACGACGAATCTATGAGCGAGCAATTGGCCCGCAGGAACTGTGGATTGTGAGGGGAGCTGGTCACTCCATGGCTTACGGAGTGCAACACGACGAATTCGAGCGGCGCGTGTTGAACTTTTATGAGACCGCGGCGAAATGAAGTACGCGCATAAGCAGATCCCTCACCGCTAAAGCGGATTCGGGATGACATCGCGGAGGAGGGGGCGCGACGGACAGGCTAATCTTGCCGGTTAGAGAATTTTCATAACCAGCATGACGCGGTCGTCTTCGTGAGTGCCGCCGCGTGAAAATCGTTCGACTTCGGCTAGCGTGTAATCGACGATTTCTCTGGCGGACGCATTGCGATGCTTTTTGAGCAGCTCGACGAGGCGATCGTAACCGAATTCTTCATCTTCAGGATTGCTTGCTTCGGTGATTCCGTCGGTGTAGCCCGCGAGGATGTCGCCGGAATTTAATTTCACGTTGCCGCGCTCGAAGGGAACATTCGGAAATAGTCCGACAACCATCCCACCTTCACGCAGATATTCGACACTGCCATCGGCACGGAGCAAAATCGGCGGTACATGGCCGGCGTTTACATAGTGCAGCGTTTTGTTCCGCTGGTCGAGAATGCTCAAATACATGGTCATGTATTTTTGGCCGCGAGTATCGGCCAGCATCCGGTCATTCAATGCGGAGACCAGGCGCTCGAGCGAATGCACGTGGGCAATCAAGGCATGTAGCGTGGCCTGTAGATTCGCCATCACCATCGCCGAGCCGACGCCTTTGCCTTCGACGTCGGCCACCACGTTCAACATCGTCTGCGATCCGAGCGGAATGAAATCGTAATAGTCGCCGCCAACTTCGAGCGAAGTTTGATGAGAGGCCTCGAGTTCGAATCCTTCGATCTGTGGCGATCTTTCCGGAAGCAGGCCTAGTTGAATGCTACGAGCCAGCGCGAGATCGCGTTCCATGCGCTGCTTGGCCAGCACGTCGCGGTGAAGCTGCGCGTTTTCGAGGGCCAGCGCCACGTGCACCGATAGCGAACTGAGCAGCGATACATCCGCGGCTTGAAACGGACCACCCTTCTTATTCAGCAATTGCAGGACGCCGGTGGTCTGGCCATCCTTATTGCGAATCGGCAGGCAGAGCAGCGACCGCGTGCGGTAATTCAGGCGGCGATCCACCTCGGGTTCGAAGCGCGGATCGTCGTAAGCGTCGAGAAGATTCACGATTTCGCCGTGCTGCGCAACCCATCCTGCGATGCCACGCGAAGCCGGCAATCGAATCTCTTCTTTTTCAAGACCCAGGCCGACCAGCGACCAAATCTCATCGCGCTCGCGATCCAACAAAAAAACCGTGCCGCGATCCGCGCCGGTATAGCGCGTGGCCAGATGAAGAATAATGTCAATCAGCTCGGCGAGATCGAGCGTGGAATTCAGACGCTGAGTGGCTTCGACGACGATCGAAAGTTCGGAGACGGCGCTGCGGCGCTCGCTGCTGACCAGCGCGATATCGACGTAACGTCGCACCAGCCGCAGCCAATCCAACTTTCCATTGCTCAGTGGCGCGGCGCTAAACACTTCCAACGCGCCGCGGCGCTCGCCTTCCGGGCCGAGCATCCAGGCCGCATATTTGCCGTCCACGATTTCGCGCGAGGCTTCGAAGCGCAACGGTTCAAGCTTCGCCGCATCGGGCGCCGGGACCTGGCCATGTTGCGCCAACACTACGGGTTCTTCCGCGACGTAATGCCAGATGCGCGCGCCTTTGACGCCATCTTGCGAGGCCACTAACGCGGCAATTTGAGAAGAAAGTTCGGCGGGAGTCGCTTCGGTTTGAATCGCGCGCAAGGCCGAATCCAAGCGCTGGAGCGGCGAGGCATCATCCTTTTTGCTCGCGCGCGAAGCGTTCATGCCCCGCTTCCCCGGTATTGAATCACGAGGAGCGTGATGTCGTCGGATTGCGGCGCGCCACCGGTGAAGGATTGCACGCCGTGGCGGATCAGTTCGGCGAGTTCGTCCACATTTTCGCCGCTGAAATCCTGAATGATTTTGCGCAAGCCGGTATCGCCGAGAAGTTCGCCGCGCAGATTGGTGGCTTCGGAAACTCCGTCCGTATAGATTACGAGAAAGTCGTCCTTCGCCATGCAAGCGGTACCGTTCAAAAATTCGGCGTCGGGAAACAGGCCGACGGGAAAGTTCGAGGACTCCAAAGCTTCAAGCTCCCCGTTTTTGCGGCGCAAGATGGCAGGCACGTGGCCGGCGTTGACGTAATCGATTGCGCCCTTGCTGGTGAGCACGCCGTAAAACATCGTGGCGTAGCGCTCCTCGATGCTGCGCTCGCACAGAAAGCGATTCACGCGCGAGACCATTGCCGCGGGGGGACTGTCCAGCGTGGCGGTGGTGTAGATGACGCCTTGCAGCAGCGTCGCCAGCAGCGATGCGGAAATTCCCTTCCCCGAAATATCGCCCACGAATAGACCGTAACGGCCGTCATCGAGCTCCACCACATCGAAGCAATCGCCGCCGACGGAATGGCATGCCAGAGTGAAACCCGCGACCTGCAGCTCGGGCAGGCGCGGAAATTGCTTGGGTTGAATTTGCCTTTGAATCTCGCTGGCGATTTCGATTTCGTGGTCGAGGCGGGCCTTTTCGCGCGAGGAGGCAAACAGGCGGGCATTCTCGATCACGTTCGCGGCTTCGCGAGCCAGCGTCCGCAAAACTTCGCGGTCCAGTTCCGAGAACGCGCTCGAGGGATTGTGGCTATCGAGATAAAGGACACCGAGCAGCTCGCCCTGCCGCGTGGAAACGGTCGCGTCCAGCGCTTCAATCATGGGCAACTTCTCGACTGGAATCGCAACGACAGTGTGCAGCTCGAGCCGCGCCACGCTTTCCTGCGCGCCGACGGCGGAATCTTCTCCCGTGTCGCTGACGATCAGCTCGCGCCGGGTGGTCATCACGCGTTTCAGCACGCCGGAAGAAATCTGAACTTCCTGATGATTGATGGAATTTCGCTTGTCATCGCGCGCGACGCTGGTCTGCAACTCGCCCTGCTGATTGACGAGCAGCAGAACGCCGCGCTGCGTGCGCGTGAGCTGAATCGAAGCATCCACCACAGTGGTCAAAACATCCTCGAGCGAAAGACCGGTGCCCAGCGTGCGCGCCACTTCGAGCAAAACGCCGAGATGATAGAGCTCGCGCGCGCCGGAATTTGTAGGCGCCGGAATTTCCACTTTTTCGAGCAGCTCTTCATCGTCGCGGTGTCGCCGAGAAAAATAAAGCGGTAGGAATCGGTCATCCCGAAATCGACGCTATCTTTCGGGCGCAGCTCGTGGCGCAAAACTTTTTGTCCGTTCACGTAAGTGCCGTGGCGGCTGCCCATATCTTCGAGAACGTAAACGCCTTCGGGATTGATGATTTGCGCTTGCTGGCGGCTGATGCGGCTATCGCGCAACGTCAGTTCGTTGCCGGCCTGGCGGCCAATGCGAAAAGGCGTGGTGGTAATGGGCACTTCCCGGCGCACTCCACCGGGCTCGATCAGCGCGATTCGAGGGGCTCGTGACATTGAAAATGTTTTGACCCGGCGGATGCGCGTTAAGCGCACCTGCGGGGCTAAAGTCACCGCTCATGGTAGGGAAAGATTCTTGGGATGTAAATAGCGGTGGATTGGGATGTGGCGAAATTGGGGCGCGAGCGCTTCGTGCCCGTGCGAATCGGACCTTGCGCATGGCCCGGGAGTCGGGTAACTTGCCTGCACCTTGATCGCGAGAATCCCCCGATCGTTCTCGGCGATCATCCGGAATGCGCACGCTCTGCAGTGAAATGGACATGGCGGCGCGCGTCCGAAAATTGTGCTTACGAACGGAGAGAGACGATGCTGAAAGGCTTCAAGCAGTTTTTATTGCGTGGCAACGTGGTGGATTTGGCAGTCGGCGTGGTGATCGGAGCCGCGTTTGGCGCCGTGGTGACGGCGCTGGTGAAGGATCTGCTCACGCCGCTGATCTCGGCGATCGCGAAACAGCCGGATTTCTCGGGGCTATTCTTCGAGCTGAACGGATCGAAATTTCTTTACGGCGAATTTTTCAATGCGCTGCTGTCGTTTATTATTATTGCCGCGGCGGTTTATTTCTTCGTGGTGGTGCCTATCAATGCGTTGATTACCCGTGTGTGCGCCGCGAACCGCCTGCTGATCCCACTACGCGGAAATGCCCGGCATGTTTGAGCGAAATTCCGATCGCGGCGCGGCGATGCGCGTTTTGCACATCGACGGTTGCGGCTTAGGCGCGGTTTTTTCCGGGCTATAGTGGCTTGATGGCTCGCGAGCGGACGAGGGGCGCAGTCCTGCGACCGAAACCGCGATTTCGGTCCGATCGTGATTTGCTGTCGCGGTGAGATTACTACTCGTCAGGTGCCGGCGGGGACGCCGGCGCTACTCGCCGGCTGGCGATCCGATTCGAGCGCGTTGCTCAAGCGCCTGGTGGCTTCGCGGAGCGCACTGCCAGATCGACGACGGTTTCTACTCGTTGCCTCGCGGCTTCCGGTAATTTATCGCCGTGATGGGCCAACAGAAGTTCCGCATTGCCCAGAATTCCCGTCAGTGGATTATTGATTTCGTGGCGCAGGATGGAGGCGAAGTCCGCCCGGAATTCCTTCCACGCGCCCCGACAATTGAATCGGCCTGCGCAGCCCAGCGGATGCGCCGCAGCAGAATCGCGGACGCGAGCGGGGCGAAATCTCCAACGCGCGGGATGAATTCGACGTCGCCGCGCACCACCCATCGACTGACTTCGTCGCACCTTTCCGGCGCCGCGACCAATGCCACCGGCGCAAACTCGGTGAGACGCAGCAACGTTTCTTCGAGCGAGGCGCTTCCGAGCATGCGATCGTCGAGCAGGACCACGCTGGGCGCCCGCAGACGAATTGCGGTTCGTGCATTTTGGACAACGTGACCGCGGCGGCAAAATTACATACGTGTCCGGATTTCGCCAACGCGGCGGAAATGCTTTGTGCGGCAGCTTCGTCCGGAGTGCCCAGCAACACCGAATGCCGGGCGGCTTGCTCGACAATGAGTGCTGCGTTCACGGCTTTTTCGCCGCGTTGAATTCAGTCTCGCCGGCGGCTCGTGCTGAGGCTACAGATGAAATCGCCGGAGCCGAGGCGTCGTTCGAGGTCGAGGCGTCGATGATCGATCCGCGATTCCGTTCGAGGATTCCGTGGACTGCAAGAATGAGTTCTTCCACCAGAAATGGTTTATCAAGATCAGGCAGTCCGCGCGGTTCGAGGAAATCGCGCGTGCGCGGCGCCAGCGTGTCGCCGGTGATGAATAGAATGCGATCTTTCATTGGGCTTTCGGCTTGACGAGCGCGTCATAAAAGGCCTGGCCATCGAGCCGCGGCATTCGCAAATCACAGAGGATCGCGTCGTAGTGGCCGCGCGAAAGGCGCGCGAGGCCTTCTTGGCTATCGAGCGTAAACTCCACGTAATGCCCTTCCCCTTTGAGCACGTCGGAGATCAGGTTGGCGACGGACGCTTCGTCTTCGACCACGAGAATTCGGCTCGCGCCCACGGCCGCCGCTGGCGTTTCGTGAGGCGATTCAACTTTCGGCGAGGCGCTTTCGGCGGGCAGAAACCAACGGCAAATCCACAACGAATCGCGCTCCGCCGCTCGGCTGATTTTCGAAGAGACACGTCGCCACCGTGCTGTTTGACGATGCCGTATGCGACCGAAAGGCCCAGGCCGTCTTCGCCCGGTGCTTTCGTGGAAATCGGATCGAAAATTCTTGAGGCGATATCGGCGGGAACACCGGGACCATCATCTGCAGCTTCGAACGCTACGCGCTTCGCCGAGGGTTGATAGGTGCGAATCGAATCGTGTCCAGCTGCCGCGGCTGTGAATCAGTGATTGCTCGGCATTGACCAGAAGGTTTCGCAACCTGCTGAAGCTGATAGGGATCGGCCAACGTGGTCGGCAATCTGAAGCCAGCGAACACTCCACGGAAATATTCTGGATTTTCAGCTCGTAACTGCGCAGCGCCAAAGTGCGCTCGACGATTTCGTTGAAATTGGCCTGCAAGCGCTCGGGCTTGCTCTCGCGCGCGAAGTACAGCAAATTTTTCACGATGCGCCGTGCGCGTTCCGCTTCCTGATAAATATGCTCGGCTTCGCGAAGGGGATCGCCAGTTTGCCCGCGTCCCAGCAGGAGCTGCGCGTAACCCATGATCGCGGTGAGCGGATTGTTCAGTTCGTGGGCGATGCCCGAGACGAGCTGTCCGAGCGCGGCCATTTTTTCGGTTTGCAGAATCTTGGACTGGAAGTGGCGCTGGCTGGTGATGTCTTCATAGATCTCGAGCCAACCGACTGGGCGCGCGTTTGAGTCGAGGATCGGCCGCGAAACACGTTCGAGCACGCGACGGACGGGTTTGCTGATTTCGAGTTCATCGGCAGGACGAGTCCATCACGCCGGCGAGGTGCGCCCTGCGGCGATAGGAGAATGCCTTGACGTCGCGAAAGCGGCTCTCGAGTATTGCGGCGAGCGAATCATAATCTTCAATCAGGTCAAGGCTCTGAAGCTCGATTCCAAAAAGCTGGGCGAACTTCGCATTCGTAAATCGAATGCGGCCTGAAGCACCTAAAGAGCAGGCACTCCTGGCTGGCACAGTATCCAGCACCCCGCGCAGCTCGGCATCAAGCAGCGCTTCGTGCACTTCAGGCATCACGGGGCTCCTTTTCAATCCAGTCACTGGCATGCTGTTTTCTCGAAATGATGGACCAGGCCGTCGGGAGGGTTTGGCCTGGTCTCAAAAACCCGATTAAGACATCGGCGTGTAGCTCAAAAGAAAAGCCGCAGGAATATCGCGCGCGAGCCGGTCAGTTTTTCATTCGTGGTAGCTATTAGTGCAGTTTTTGAGAACGATAAACCCGACGATAGCGATGTACGAAATTGTAAACAGCACCTGCGAGCAGACGCTGCAAAACGACGTGCCGACGCCACCCGAGTTGGGTCTCCATGCCTTTCTGGTGCAATCGTGCGGTGACATTTGCGCCACCTCGCAGGGGAACACAGCAAAAGGATCACCAAGTACACGGATGGAGTAAGTTCAGTTAAATGAGGCAGTTGACGAAAACGCAGGGCGCGCGTTTCCCATTACGATGCGGCGGGATTCCCGTCTTGAAGGAATTTCACAGTGTTACTACGGATGCGCGCAGTTGTACTAATTTGCTACTGCGGACTGCGCATCATACTGCTTCAGCTTTCGATACAGCGTGGTTTTGCCGATGCCGAGGAGACGCGCGGCGGCCAGCTTATCGCCGCCCGAATGCGCAAAGCGCGCAAGATTGCGCGCGTTTTTCCAGCTTTTCCAGCGGGAGGAATTCGTCTTTATCGGGCAAGCGTTCCTGTGTACCGTATTGCAGATTCGATGGCAAGTCGCCCACATGCAAGATTGGCCCGGATCCCAGTGCCACGGCTCGTTCCACCGCATTTTCCAATTCGCGGACATTGCCCGGCCAGTCGTAGGCGATCAGCCGCGCGATGGCGTCTTCGGGAAATTGTGCGCGATCGTCCTTGCGACTCGCTGAATTTTTCCAGGAACGCGTTCACAAGTAGCGGGATATCATTCTTGCGTTCGCGCAGCGCCGGGATTTTATTTGCACCACGTTCAGGCGGAAGAACAAATCCGTGGAATGCGCCGGTGCGCACGGCGGATTCGAGATCGCGGTGCGTGGCGGGCAATCACTTCGCGCCGAAATCGAAACTCGCTCGTTGTCGACCGGTCTTCTCATCTTCGGCGTTCTTGCAGCGCGCGGAGAAATTTAGCCTGCAGATCGATGGCATCTCTCATCTTCATCGACAAAAAGCGTGCCGCCGCCCGCAGATTCGAGCAGACCCTGCTTTGCGTGCA
>CAWBWG010000030.1:0-39815 GCA_963792515.1 uncultured Acidobacteriota bacterium
ATATACGCGCTGCGAACGATCGATTGTTACAACTAAACGCGCTTCGGAAATTTCCTTCACCGTTTTCGTCTTCGGCAAATCCACTTCGATTCCGGATTGCAGGATTGGCGCGGTGATCATGAAGATCAGCAACAGCACCAGCACCACGTCCACGAACGGAACGATATTGATCTCCGAAAGTGTCGAACCGGTTTCGCGTGAAGTTTGCGGCATGGCGTCAGCTCAACTGTAAAGAGTCTCAATACGCGAGACGAATTCCATGGTGAAATTGTCCATCCGTGTCGCTTCCGCGCGAACACGTTGGAGGTAATGGTTGTAAGCGATGACGGCGGGAATCGCGGCAAAAAGCCCGGCGGCCGTGGTAATCAGCGCTTCGGCGATTCCGGGAGCGACGACGCGCAAACTTGCTGCACCCGCGGTACCCAAGCCTTCGAACGCGTCCATCACGCCCAGAACCGTTCCGAATAGTCCAATGAAGGGCGAGACCGATCCGATCGTCGCCAGGCCGGGCATCCATCGTTCCAGCCCGCGCACTTCTTCGGCCGCGGCCAGTTTCATTTCCACGCCCACGGCATTTATATTCTTCGGTTTGCCGCCGGAGGGCGTCGTGCCCATCACCTGACTCTGCAATTCGCGAAAACCAGCTTCGTAGAGATTGGCCAGCGGAGAACCACCCGCGGCGGCGCGCAAAGTGCGCGGATCGGCCAAGCCCGCGGCCGGAGCGGAACACTTGCAGGAATTTTTTAGTCTGCGGCTCGATGCGGCTGAACAGTTTCGACTTCGAGAGAATGATCGCCCACGAGAAAAGCGAAAGGAACAGCAGGATTGCCAGAACGATTCGCGCTATCCAGCCTGTTTGCTCGACTAGAGCTTGAATTCGTCCTTGATAGAGAAGCGCCGCTAGTACGAAAATTGTGTCCCCCCAGAAATTATATCGTAATCCGACCCAAATTCACGTTAACACACGCGTTTGGAGCGGTCAAAGCAATCGGTCAAGATCACTTTTCGTGGGCTGGCGTACGCCCCACAGTCTACTCTGTCTGCCGCTTGGGAATCGCTGTGCTAAGATGAGAGTTTCCATGAGCGAGAGTATCCACGTTTCCCTCGAATCTCTCATTGCGCGCCCGGCGAGTGCCATTTCTTCCGCGTCGGCCAGTGCGCCGGACTCTTCTCGTTCATTCGATGCCACTTGCGGCGCTATCGTGACGCCCGGTGCGGGAAAAAGTTTCTATATCGAAACATTCGGCTGCCAGATGAACGTCCACGATTCGGAGAAAGTGGTGGGCGTGCTCCAGGGACGCGGCTATCAGCAGGTAGAAAAGCTGGCCGACGCGGACATGATTTTTTACAACACGTGCAGCATCCGGGAAAAGGCCGCGCAAAAGGTTTTTTCGCGACTGGGTGAATTTCGCGGCACGGCGGGTGAAAGCAAAATCATCGGCGTGCTCGGTTGCGTCGCGCAGCAGGAAGGCGAGGACATTTTCGAGCGTGCTCCGTGGGTCAGCCTGGTGTGCGGCTCGGCCAGCTATCGCAAGTTGCCGGAATTTCTTGGCGCAGTTCGAAGCCGGCGATCGCCGCAGTCATCGGGACTCGATCTCGACACGGACGAAACCTTCGAGACCGATCTCACTCGCCGCGACAATCCCTTCCGCGCCTATCTCACCATCATCGAAGGCTGCGATTATGCCTGCTCCTATTGCGTGGTGCCGCATACGCGCGGCCCGGAGCGCAGCCGCCGCAGCGAGGCGATTCTTGCCGAGGTGCAGCGCCTCGTCGATTTGGGCTACAGCGAAATTCAACTCCTCGGCCAGACCGTGAATTCCTATCGCGATTCCGGCCCGCGCAAATTGAATTTCGTGGACTTGCTCCGCGAAGTTGCGGCGGTGAACGGCGTTCGCCGCGTGCGCTTCACCACTTCGCATCCGCAATGACTTCACGCGCGAGATCGTGCAAGCCATCGATGAAACGCCCGCGCTCTGCGATCACATTCATTTGCCGGTGCAGTCCGGCTCGACGCCGATTCTGAAAGCCATGCTGCGCACCTACACGCGCGACGAATATCTCGAAAAAATCGACTGGATCCGCGCCGCGCGGCGCCCGATCAGCATCACCTCCGACGTCATCGTCGGCTTTCCCGGCGAGACCGAAAGCGATTTCGAGGCAACTCTCTCGCTCCTCGATGGCGTCCATTATGATGGCGTGTACGCGTTCAATTATTCTCCCAGGCCCAACACCGCAGCCCGCAGCATGCCCGATGCAATTCCGGAAGCAGAGAAGAGCCGCCGCCTCGCCGTTCTGAACGAACATCAGCGCAAGATTCAAAGCGCGACGAATGAAAAGCTCATCTTCTCGACGTTCGAGGTCTTCACCGATTCGCACTACGCAGCCCGCAATCAATGGGGTGGCCGCACCACTTGCAATCGTGTTGTAAATTTCACGTCGCCGCGCGAAAATCTGTTGGGACAGTATCTGCAAGTCAAGGTCACGCGCTCGGGTCCCGGCAGTTTGTCCGGCGAGCACTTGGTCTGAGTCTCCGGGAGGTACCATGGAACTCGAGGTCAAGATTCGCGGTCTCATGATGGATCCCGTGACCAACATGCCCGTAGTAGTCCTCAAGGAAACGCAGGGAAGCGGAGTGCTGCCCATTTGGGTGGGCATCTACGAAGCCAACGCCATCGCGCTCGAAATCGAGAAAGTGCAAACGCCCCGCCCGATGACCCACGATCTTCTAAAAAATGTCCTCACGGGACTAAATGTTCATGTGCATCGCGTTGTGGTGTGCGAATTGCGCGACGATACTTTTTACGCGCTGATCTGGATGGAGCGCGACGGCCAGATGATGTCCATGGACGCGCGCCCAAGCGACGCACTAGCGCTGGCTTTGCGCCTGGACTGCCCCATCTTCGTGGAAGAAGATGTGATCAAGACGTCAAAGATGTCGAGCGCCTCAGCCGAGCGCGGCACCAACGAAGAGCTCCGCAAGTGGCTCGAGAATTTGAGCGACGAGGATCTCGGCCGCTACAAAATGTAATTGCGGCACCTTCCTTACGTAGCGCTGGCGTCCCGCCGGCTCTTTCGAGCAGCATCGAGCCACCGACTCAGATCATGGGCGGATCACCGGCGTCTAACACATCCCTATCTTTAATCCTCGCGCCGCCCATGATTGCGCCATTTGCCGAAATGTACGTCGTAAGAGCCGGCGGGACGCCAGCGCTACGAAACCCTGCCCCTGCCGCAATCGTGCCGGGCGCGTGCACCTGCTTTTTTCGCTTGAACTATGGCTTTAGCCTCTGTACAGTGAGGCCCACCGGGTAGTACTAAATCTTCAGGCCTCTCCCACATATAGGCCTGCGGTTGCCGGGGAAGGGAACGGTGTCCGGTTTGGCCTGCGTTTTGGCAATCGCCAATCAAAAGGGCGGCGTCGGTAAAACTACCACCGCCATCAACCTCGCTGCCGCCATCGCTCTTCGCAAGAAAAAAACGCTGCTGATCGATCTCGATCCGCAGGCGAACGCTTCCATCGCATTCTTCGATCCTGCCGAAAATCAGAATACGACTTACGACATTTTCAGCGAGCATCCGATTCCGCTGGTCGATATTATTCGCCCGACCAAAGACCCGTGCCTCTTCGTTGCCCCGTCGCGTCTTGCGCTCGCCAAGCTCGAGCAGCAGCTCGCCGGGCAATTCGACGCGCCCTTCAAACTGAAAGACGCGCTCACGCCGATTTTGCACGATTACGATTACATTGTGATGGACACGCCGCCGGCACTGGGCATCATCACCGTCAACGCTCTCGTCTCCGCAACGCATCTCCTGATCCCCATTCAGGCGGCGTATTTCGCAATCGAAGGCACTGACGATCTGCTCGAAACGTTTCGGCCGCATCCGTTCGCGGCCGAATCCTGATCTGAAGATCCTAGGCGTGGTGATCACGCTTTTCGACAAGCGCACCAACATTTCGCGCGATACGCACGAACAAATTCGCGCCACGTTCGGCAGCGCGCTATTCAAAACGCGCATCAGTAAGAATGTGCGGCTGGAAGAAAGCCCAGCCTACAAGGAAACCATTTTTAGTTTCGCGCCGAAATCTTCGGGCGCCGAAGAATATCGCAAGCTTGCCCTGGAGGTATTGCAACGTGTCGAGGAAGATAGGGTTACCCGTCACTCTCAAGATGCGGCATGACGCGCACTACGTCGAGACGCTAGCCAGCTACAGCGGCGCGTCGATCGGCCGCATGATTCCCATCGATAAGGTTCGCCCGAATCCCGATCAGCCGCGCAAGACGATCGGCGATGTCCGCGAGCTTGCCGATTCCATTCGCGAAAAGGGCGTGCTCGAGCCTCTGCTCGTCCGTTACGTCCCGCGCGAAGATACCTACTACATTATTTCCGGTGAGCGCCGTTATCACGCCTCGCGCGCCGCGGGCCTGCATGAAGTCCCCTGCATCGAAAAAATCGCCGACGATGCCGAAACCCTCGAACTCGCGCTGATCGAAAACTTGCAGCGCAAGGATCTCACTGCTTTCGAAGAAGCCGACGGTCTTTCGCGGCTCGCCGAGCATTTCGACTACACGCATGACGACATCGCCCGCAAAATCGGCAAAGCCCGCTCGTCGGTCACCGAAACACTTTCGATTCGCGTGATTCCCGATCCGATCCGCGAAGCCTGCATCGAAAAGGGAATCGTCACTAAATCGCTTTTGCTGCAGGTCGCGCGTCAGCCCAATGAGAAAGAAGATGCGCGAGATGGTCGACAAAATCGCTTCCGGCGGCCTTTCCCGCGACGAAGCGCGCCGCGCTCGCCAGGAAGAAAATGTTTCGGCGCCGCGCCCGCAACCGTTTCTCTTCGATTTTCAACCGGAAGATAATTCTTTTCGCATGCGCATTCTCTTCCGCAAAAGCCAGGTAAGCCGCGAAGAGCTAGCCTCCACGCTGCGAGCCATCCTCCGCGAAATCGAATCCGAGAGCGCCAAAATCGCCGTAGCGTAGTGGCATTTGTAGGGGCGGGCCTGCGCCTTTCAGTCCCGCCCGGTTTTCGGCCCTATGTTGCTTTTATCCCCGTTTCATCATCGCGCCTGCATGGCCGTACTATTTGCGTTTACGCCGCCAAATCCCAATTTCCTCTCGAACTTGCGCCCCGCCTTTGTTAGCGTTCAATCATGGCTGAAAGAGCAAAAGGCCCCACGCGCCCGGAACTCCGCCGCCGCAGCCGCCGAGTAAAGGCGCACATCCAGGTGGTGGTCCATCGCCATCAAGGCCAAGGCCAATCAGAAACTGCAGGCACGCTAGTAGTCAACGCCCACGGCGCCTTGCTGCTTCTGGCCATGCCCGTCATCGCAGGTGAGCTGATCAGCCTAAACAATGTAGCCACTGAAGAAGAAATCCTGGCCCGCGTGACGTCGCTGGGCACTCGCCTTCTCGGCAAAACACAAGTCGGGGTAGAATTCATCAAGCCCGAGCCGAATTTCTGGAAGGTCCCCGATCGCCCGGAAAATTGGGAACGCAAGCCGGCGCAGTCGGTAGCCGCAAGCGCCCGCAAGTCCCCCGATTAGGATTTATCCCGCGCGCGTTCCATCCGGCACGCGTTCTTCCGGCACCGCCAGCACCGGGCGAATTCCGTCCGCGAAACCAATATCGAATAACATTCCTTCAGATACCACGCCGCGCATCTTGCGAGGCTCCAGATTCACCACGAAAAGCGCCTGCCGCCCTTCGATCTCCCGCGGATTGGCGCGTTCCATTTTCATTCCTGCCAAGATCGTGCGCGTGAAGCCCCCAAAATTCACGCGCAGCTTCACCAACTTGTCCGAGCCTTCCACGTCGTCCACGGCCTCGATGGTCCCGACGCGGATATCCACCTGATTCAAGACATCAATCGAAATAGCAGGTCTAACCGGTGCGTCGCTCATGCGTCTATCCTACTATTCGGCAGGGAAGGAAGGTCAATGCGATCACGAACGTGGAGATTCTATTCGCTGGCGCTTGTTGCCGCATCCCTGATGCTTTCGAGCTTCGCGGCGTTCGCTGCGGCGCCGCAATCCGCCCCGAAACACGATCGCGCATTCTGGCGCGCCATCCAAACCAACCATTACGCCGTGCCCGAAGGCGAATCCGCCGCAGCATTGGCGCACGAACTCAGCGGCTACCTCGGCTCGCCCGATCCCGAACTTCGCGACGATCTCGCCTATTCCATCCTCGACGTCTGGATCATCGAACGCCCGCAACTCTCCAGACAAGAACTCATTCCGTTCGAAGAAGAATGGTCCGCGAATCTAAAAATCGGCATCGGAGAATCCGGCACAGACTCGGTGCTCAAGCGTTCCTTCTCCGCTCTAGTGCTAGCCTCCATCGCGCAACGCGATCTCAAAATGCAATTCCTAGGCGATGTCCGCTACCACGCGCTGCTCAACGACGCCATCACATATCTCAACAGCGAGCGCGATTTGCGCGGCTACGATGCCACGAAAGGCTGGATTCACCCGACAGCCCACACCGCCGATTTGCTCAAAGCCCTGGCCGAAAACGATCTACTAACGCCAGAGGATCAGCACGCCATACTCACCGCCGTCGCCACGCGCCTAGCCACAGCGCCGACAATCTATTCTTACGGCGAACAAGATCGCCTGGCACTGGCGGTGCGCTCAATTGCGATGCGCAGAGATTTCGACGCGGAATACTTCAACAAGTGGCTCGCCGCGCTGAACGAAGCCGACGGTAACGTATGGAAAGCAAAACCACTCACGCCCGCCGTCCTGGCGAGCTATCAAAATCGCACCTACATGCTGGAAGCGCTGATTGCGAGGATGTCGACGGAAACGCTAAGCGCAACAGCGAGCGCAGCGCAAGCCAAAGTCGTGGCCGTGATCGCGCGCCGCTGAATGTTTCAGCCGCGCAAGCCGCGGATCACAGAGCATTCGTAGCGGTGGGCTTCAGCCCAGCATCTTAGGGATCGCCGTTTGTTTCGGAATGAAGCCGAAGAACAATGCCGCGGCCAAGCGCCCTAGTGCCGTGGTGGCCAATCCAGCGCCCGCGAGTCACCTCAGAGGCTAAAGCCTTGCCAATTTTGAGAAGGATACGGCATGACTGAAGTCATGCCCTGACAAATCACGGCGTACCGAATTTTTCTATTTAATCTTCGCGTATTCCGCTTTAGCCTGCTGGAGAATCGGCACATCAGGATCCGCATCCTTCCACAACGCCAAAAAATCCTGATAAGCCGTCCGCGCCTTCGCCGCATCGCCCTGCAAAGCAAAAGCCCGCCCCAGCCCGAGATGCGCGAGCGCCCCCAGCGGATAATTGCCGATCAAATACTTCCGATCAATAAACTTTTGGAATTCCGCCGCAGCCTCAGTGCCCTGGTGGGTAAGCAGATACGCCTCCCCACGCAAGTAGACAGGAAACATCGGCGCCGAAACCGAAACCGCGGTCGTCGGGCTGTCCATCTCCGACTGAAGCGTGGGCGCCAGAATCTCGATCGCCTTGGACGGATTTTTCCGGCTAAGCTCGATCGCCGCGTGAATCGAAGGCAGCCAATAGCCATTCACAAGCGTGTCCGCCGGGTAGCGCTTCGCCAAATCTTCAGCAATTTTCTCAGCGCGCGAGGCATCGCCCGTTTGAGCAAAGACGAGCGCAGCAAGAATCTGCGTGTCGTGCGTGGGCGCCAGATCAAGGGCCGCGACCGCTGCCTGTCGCGCCTGTTCCGCATTGCCGAACTGAATTTCGCGCAGGGCCGCACACATCTGCCACAGCGCGGCCGACTCTTTCTGATCGTTGCGCTTGTCGAATTCCACTGCGCGGCGCGAGAAATCGCGTGCTTTGGACAGACGGCCGTGGAAGGCCTCGGTGTCCGCGGAAATCGCATCGAGAAAATCTTGAGCGCCCGGCTTCCCAGCAGCCCACGCTACCTGCCGGTCCATCTCCGCGGTATCGTTCTCGAGGAATGCCAGCCAGTAGATATTCGCGTGCAGCGCGCCGTTCTCGCTGGAATTGCCTTTGAGCGCGTCCTGGTAGGCAGCCTTGGCCTCGTCCAGGCGATTTTCCGAGATGTAATCGCCCACCAGATTCCCGTATGTAAATGTGTTGTTAGGAACCAGCCGCAAAGCTTCGCGGGTTGCGAGGATCGCTTTGTCGTACTGGCCCAGGTATCCGTAAACCACGCCCAGGTTGAGCGGAGCCCTGTCTTCGCGCGGATACGCCTGCGCCCATTGCTCGAGTGCCTGGCGTCCCTTCTCTAAATCACCTGTAGCGAAGAGGAAATAGTCGGCGGAAATGCGGTACTTTTTCTCTCTCACTAACACGGTCGCGCAGTTCATACGCCTTGGTCATACTTTCGGTCTGAAGGCCGACCTCGCCGAGATTCCCGTAGGCGATGCCCAGATCCACATAGGCGGAGGCGAAATTCGGATCGAGCTCAATGGCCCTCTTGAAAAACGGAATCGCCGGAGCGTCCCCTTTCGAGATACGGGCCCTCTGTCCCTCGGAATACGCTTTCAGCGCATCCAGCGAAGGCGTCGTAGCTTGTTCGAGCGGGGTATCAAATTTCTGAATGGTAGCCAGCGATTCGCCCAGCTTTTCGCGCATGGACGTGGCCACCTTGCCGAGCGCGTCGAGCACATGATTCTTGTCGGCGGCTTCGGCTTCCGTGCTCGCCAGCGAATCGCCCGTGGCGCAATTCACCGCTTTCAGCAGCACATCATAGCGGTCCCCTACCTGCGCGATGGTTCCGGACAGCATGGCGGTGCTGGCTGTCCGCTGGCAAATCTCGCGCGCCACTTCTTTGGTCAATCGATCGCCCGCGGGACGGCCCATCAGCTTCAGCGTATCGTTTACCTTTTCGTCGGAAAGAATATTCAAATACGGCGATTGCGCGAGCTGCACCGAAAGCGCCTGTTTCAGCGTGTCGTCGAATGTCGTGTCGCCCGTGCTGTTCGAGAAATCCGCGATCACGATCGCGTCCTTCTCGGTCAATTTCGGCGCGCGATGCAAAAAGAAGTAGCCGCCTGTGACGAGAAGAAGCACGAGCACGCCAGCGCGCGGCTGGAACCTTCCACTTTGGCCGCGCCGCCAACGGAGGAGAAGTCGCAGCAGGAGCAGACACCGCGGCGATTCGGCGCGACGATCCGGCGCCCGCATCCTTCGCGGGTTCTGCGCCGCAACTACGCTGGCATGCGCCAGCGAAACGTCGACTAGTGCTCGCGGCTTCTTCCGCCGCATTCGCCGCTACAAAACCGGAACCGGAGCGCCCGCTCTCCGTGTCCCGCTTCAAGCGCGCCAAATCCGCGCGCATTTCCGCCGCGCCCTGATACCGCAGCTTGCGATCTTTCTCCAGCGCCTTGTTGATGATGCGTTCAAACTCAGCCGGCAATTCCGGATTCAATCGCACCGCCGCCACAGGCGCGCGATTCAGAATCGCCTCGGTAATCACTCCGGAACTTTCGCCGCGGAAGGGCAGTGCGCCCGTCTCCATCTCGTAAAGCACTACTCCAAACGAAAACAAATCCGACCGTGCATCCAAATCCTTGGCACGCACCTGCTCCGGCGACATATACGCCACCGTCCCTAACGTGCTTCCGGGACTTGTCAGATATTCCTGCGGCACCGCGTCAGCCGTTTCCTGCCTGACCGGCCCCGAAGGCGTCGCCAGGTTCTTCGCCAATCCAAAATCCAGAATCTTCGCGTGCCCTCTGGTCGTAACAAAAATGTTGGCGGGCTTGATGTCGCGATGCACGATCCCTCGCGCGTGCGCCGCATCCAGCGCATCCGCAATCTCGATCGCCAGCTCCAGCCCCTCATCCAGCGGCAGCGCCGTGCCGGAAATTCGCTTCTTCAGCGTCTCACCATCCAGAAACTGCATGGCGATGAACGGGCGCCCATTCGCCTCGCCAATTTCATAGATGGTGCAGATATTCGGATGGTCCAGCGCCGAAGCAGCCTGCGCCTCGCGCTGAAATCTTCCGAGCGCCTGGCGATCGCGCGCCAATTCATCGGGAAGGAATTTCAAAGCCACAAAGCGGTGCAGCGTGGTGTCCTCAGCCTTAAACACCACACCCATTCCGCCGCCACCAAGTTTCTCCAACACCCGGTAGTGCGAAATCATCCGCCCAGATAGAGAGGAAGAGTCGGCCACGGACGGCACATCACATTTAGTCAATGCAGGGACACGAACTTTCGAGCGAGTCGAAGTGACTGCGCGCGAGCGGCGCCGCGCACGAGCAGTCCTCGAATTCTTCGTTTCGCGCAAAAGCACCACATCAGCCTCGATCCGTCTCTGCAGCACCGCCAAATTCTTCCCGTCCGGCGAAAATTGCGCCCCGACAATCTGATCGCTCTTAAAATTCGTGACCTGCCGCCCTGCAGAACCATCCAGCGGCTGCATCCACAAGTTATCGTACGCCCTGCCTGCGTGATCGGATACACCAACGCCTTGCCATCGGGCGTAAACCGCGCCGCATCCGCAACTGCCGGATTTGGATCCAGCAAGCGAACTTGTGCCTGCGACCCGGAATCCAGCGGTACTAAAGCAATCTTGTGGACGGGGTTTCCTTCGCCAACAGCAAGGAGAATCGACAGCAAATGCCCATCCGGCGAACGGTCCAGAAGAAAAGCCTGAACGATTAGCGCGTGGGGAACAACGCTGCCTGGCACGATCTCGGCCGTTCCGCCATCAACGGGCACCTGCTTTACCCGATTGCCGTCGGCATCGATGAAGTACGCCAACTTCGAATCGGTCGAACAAGTAGGTATAGTGTCGCGTCCTCCATCGGAAACCCGCGTCAGGTTCGTGCCGTCCACATTCATTCGCCAGATGTTGAGCGCCCCACCATTTTTTCCGGCCGACTCGAGCAGCAGTGTTCGTCCGTCCGGGCAAGCAGTAATATGGGCCACCGCCGTTTTGATCAGCAGTGTGGTTTCGTTACTCCCGTCGGACGACACGCGCGTGAGCCGATCATCTTCGCCGAGGAAAAACCCACTGTTGCCCGCCCAAGCAAAACTCATTGCATCCCTTTGCTGCTGCGGAATGGCAATGCTCGGCGCGGCTACTCCCTTCTCATTCGCCGGAATCGTGTACACCGTGAAAAGCCGCTTCTGCTGCACCGTAGCGAGTGTTCGCCCATCCGCTGAAAGACCAACCGTGGTATAGGCGTTCGTGTCCTTGGTGATCGCTCGAACCTGCCCGCCTGGGTAGGATACGAATCCGATCTGACTGTGGTTTCCGCCCGCGGCGGGATCAACATACTGCACGATGAGACCGCGCCCATCCGGTGTCCACGTCAACGCGTGATACGTAAAGCCCGGGAAGCCGGCAAGATTTTCGCTATGGCCAGAAGCAACATCGAATACCACAATCGGGCCCGGGTCCTGATTCACGGTGTCAGCCGTAGCGAGCCGCTTTCCGTCTGGTGACCACGAAAGTTGGCGATGACCGAGCGCGACCGCTCCATTCGCCAGAATCTTCTCGCCGCTACCATCGGCATTGGCCTGCAACAATTGATACTTGCCCACTTCCGGATCATTGAAGCGCTCGTAGGCGATGATCTGGCCATCCGGCGTAACAGCAACGTTTGAATCAACATCGCGCGCTACAATCTCCGGAGTGCCGCCCAATGCCGGCGCGCGGTAGAGATCATAGACATCTTGTGCCGACGTGCGCGCCTTTGCGAAGTAGAAATAATTCCCATCCGGCGAAAAAACGAAGTTGTGGTAGTCAGCGTCCGCAGCGGCAATAATCTGCGTATCGCTATTCGTCGCCACGTGCCGCAACCACACGCTGGCTTTGCCGCCATCCACAACCTCACTCAGAATATATTTTCCATCTGGCGAAATCGCTGCCGATCGCGACTTGCCATTGTCTGTAATCTTCGTAATCGTGAAATTCTGGAAGGGAACAGCCCCACCGCCATTCAGCATCGAATACACGCCATAGCCAGCCGCCGCCAAAACCGCTAGCGCCACTACAGCGCCAGCCACTAATCCGAAGCGATGCTCCTTCGCCGCTGCAACAACAGAACTCCCGGAGGCGTGCTCGGCCTGCGTCGCCACGCTCGGCGCCGCTGCAGCCACAGTACCGCTCGATCCCGCCGCCGCAGTCTGGACCGACGATTGCGATGCGGCCTGCGAACCCGAAGCTGGCAGCGTCACCGTACCGCTCGTGGACGCCGACATCGTTTCGCGCCGCAGCCTCTTCAAATCCGCGCGCAGATCAGCCGCGTGCTGGTAACGCGTCTCGCGATCCTTCTCCAGCGCCTTATTGATGATCCTCTCAAGCTCGGCCGGCACATCCGGATTCAATCGCACCGCCGGCACCGCCGGCCGGTTCAAAATCGCTTCGAAAATCACGCCAGTAGATTCCCCGCGAAATGGCGCCGCTCCGGTAGCCATCTCGTAGAGCACCACGCCAAAACTAAAAAGATCGCTGCGCCCGTCCAGTTCCTTCGCGCGCACCTGCTCCGGCGACATATACGCGACAGTCCCCAGCGTGCTCCCGGGACTAGTCAAATTCTCCGGCGCGATCTCCGCCCCATCCTGCGTAGCCGACATGGACAAGCTCGAAGCCGTCAGCGAAGTCTTCGCCAATCCAAAATCCAGAATCTTGGCGTGCTCCGCGCGAAGTAACAAAAATATTCGCCGGCTTGATATCGCGATGCACGATGCCTTTCGAATGCGCCGCATCCAAAGCATCCGCAATCTCAATCGCAAGCTCGAGCGTTTCATCGAGCGGCACAGGCTTCCCTGAGATCATGTGCTTCAACGTCCGCCCCTCGAGAAACTGCATGACGATGAACGGACGTCCGTCAGCCTCGCCAATCTCGTGGATGGTACAGATGTTCGGATGGTCCAGCGCCGAAGCCGCCTGCGCCTCGCGCTGAAATCGTTCCAAAGCCTGCCGGTCACGCGCCATCTCATCCGGCAAAAATTTCAAAGCCACAAATCGGTGCAGGGAAGTATCTTCCGCCTTATAAACCACACCCATCCCGCCGCCGCCAAGTTTTTCCAAGACCCGGTAGTGCGAAATCATCCGTCCAGAAAGTGGAGAGGAGTCAGTCACGCAGGCGAATCTTATGCAGCCAATCACCGCAAGTCAACGAAGTCCCAGTAGGGGAGGGTGCTTTAGCCCTCCCGCCTTTCGGCCATCTTTTCTCAATGCCCACAATGTCCCAATCAAGTCGAAGATATGCCGAATGCGAAGTCACGTATGCTTTCTCCGAGCCAAACGGGACCCACCCCAAAATCGCGAGCCCTCCCAACAGCGCGACTCCAATTTGCCTCCCGTGCTAACCTAAAACGATGCAATCACCACAAATCATTTACGATCTACTAGCCATCGGCGCCGGACCCACAGGCCTAGCCTGCGCCATCGAAGCCAAGCGTGCCGGCCTCCGCCCCCTCGTAATCGACAAAGGCTGCCTCTGCAATTCGATCTACCACTTTCCAACCAATATGATTTTCTTCACGACTGCAGAGCGCCTAGAAATCGGCGACCTTCCGCTAACCAGCGCCGAAACCAAGCCCACTCGCGCCGAAGCCCTAAAATATTATCGCCGCACAGCCGATCACTATGCCCTCGATCTCCGGCTCTACGAAACAGTCGAGCGTCGAACTGGCCAAGACGGCGCCTTCGAAGTGCACACGCGCGACGCCAACGGCCAGCCCCACACATATCAAGCCCGCAAAATCGTCCTCGCCACCGGCTACTACGATCGCGTGAATCTGATGAATGTCCCCGGAGAAAATCTCCCGCACGTCTCGCACTATTTCACCGATCCGCACCCGTACTGGCAGCAAGACGTAGTAGTAGTCGGCGCAAAAAATTCCGCCGCCGAAGCCGCCCTGGAACTTTTCCGAGCCGGCGCTCGCGTCACAATCGTCCACCGGGGCGCCGAAATGGGCCCCCGCCTGAAATATTGGGTAAAGCCCGACATAGAAAATCGTATCCACGCCGGCGAAATCCGCGCACTCTTCAACACCAAAGTCGAGCAAATCGAGCCAGTGCAAATCCGAGTGCGCAACGGCGCCGGCCTGCAGACCATCCCAGCCACGCAAGTCTTCGCCCTGACGGGCTACCACCCCGATTTCGATTTCCTGGAAAAGATGGGGATAGAACTAAACGCGGAATCCCGAAAACCCATTTTCGATCCTGTCACCCTCGAGTCAAACGTCCCCGGGATCTACGTAGCCGGCGTAATCCTAGGCGGCAAACACACCGGCGAAATCTTCATAGAAAACGGCCGCTTCCACGGCAAGCAAATTATCAACGCCCTAACCGGCAAGCAGCGCGATCTAGGCCCGCCGCCAGTATCGCCCCCAGGCGAGTAGCTTTCAGACCACGAAATAATCGACCTCACGAGACCCGGAATTTAAGATGCAAACCATCGCGGGGGAGCACCGTCCCATACCGGCGGATAATAATAGCGCTGAATATTGGATAAACCGCCGCGGGGAATCAGCGCTTCCCAGGTAAAGATATCGTGCGCGGTAATTAGTTAATCCGGGAACTTATAATCTGTTTACTTAACCGGTCGATTGGCATTAAACTCAGCAACCTTTCTTCGGCGCGAGGCCCAGCGTGACGACTCGGAGATCGCATCTTAGAAGTTTGCTCACTCCAATTTTCCTGTCCTCTGTTCTCATGACAGCTTGCGGAGGCGGCAATAGTGGCGGCGGTGGAAGCAACGGAGGCTCCAGCGCCCCGACGTTCACAGTTTCCGCATCTCCGGCCACTATAACGCTGACGCAGGGCGCCACGTCCGAGCCACTGCAAGTCTCGGCCGTGCCTCAAAATGGTTTTTCAGGCACCGTCACGGTTACGGTTGCTGGGCTTCCCACCGGTGTCACCGCCGTACCAAGCTCGATTTCAGTGGCCGCGAGCGCACCGGAAAGTTTCTCCCTATCCGCTGCCACAAATGCCCAGATATCTCAGCAATCCGTCACTTTAAATGCCGTTTCCGGGACTCTAAATGCCAGTGCCTCATTTCAGCTCACAGTAGCAGGCGTCGCACCGCCGGATCCCTTTCATGCCATTGGTGGCTCGATGATCCACGGCTTTTTCGACGAATCTCGCCATTTGCTGTTCGCCACCAATCTCGGACTTAACGAACTGGAAGTAATCTCCGGCACGGACTTCTCTCTCCAAGCTCGGATTCCAGTTGCTCAACCTGTGGGAATCGACCAAATGGCCGACGGGCATACACTGGTGATAGGAACCGCTGCCCAACAGCTAGTCACAGTCGACGAGGACACCCATACGGTCACACAGCACCCGTTCACCGCGGCGGGTCTCGCTAACTTCACTCTCTTCTTTCCCAATGTCGTAGCCCTCGCAAACGGAAAGGTGATCGTCATTGGCCAGGAAGAGGGAATCGATTCCAATAATATTATCGATGTGGGTCAATTTTTATATATCTGGGACACCAACGCCAATACCTTCACTCAGTTTGAACCTAATAACAGCACCATCGAGTGGGAGACCGACAGCCTGGCCCGTAGTGCAGATCACAAATGGGCAGTGTTCGCCGGCGATCAGTTCTATCTATACAGTTCCGACTCAGACAGTCTTACTAGTGCATCCTTTGACGCGGTTAATCCTCCCGACGATCCCTTCGGAGTGCGCGGATATTCCATCAATTCGGATGGAAGCGAAATCGCTGTTGTGTCGGCGACCCAGGTAACCTTTCTCAATAATTCACTGGCCGTACTGGGGACGGCCGCGATCCCCGGCGCGTTTCAAACGGCAAGGTCAGCGGTCCAGTTCAGCGCCGACGGATCCAAGCTGTACCTCGAATACCCATTTCCTCTTCAAGTTCAAGAAATTGATGCGGCTGCATATACGGCGCTTGGCTACCTGTCGGCAACCGTGAATCCAGACGACGACAACCTCGAGCGCATGCTCGCGAGCGACGCAGAAGGTCACGGTTATTTCGGCATCGATGGCGGGGTGCGCATCGTAAATCTCGCTCAATCACCTGTACCCAATCAGGCGGGCGGCCAGACGCCCGCGCCTCCCTGTCCAGTCCTCGGCGACTCCTTGGCCCTCAACACGCCTCTCCAGCAGATGCTATTCCAAACATACAGCGACGTCAGTGTCTACGTCGGCGGACAAGCCGCACCGCTCACAAACGGGGGGACTGCCATTAACATCCCGGCGTCTTCTACCGCTGGTTCCGTGGACGTCGTGTGCGTTGCCTCCACAGGAGACACCGCCGTGAACGCCGATGGCTTGTCTTATGGCGTCGATCCCATCGCCCTGAGCGCTAACCTGTTGCCGCCAACCGGCAATCCGCCGGCGTATCTATTTGGCTTTGGTTTTTCTGGAATGAACTTTGAGGTGCCGAACATCACCATCGGAGGCGTGCCTGCTACCAACGTGGTCGATCTCCAGGACCTCGAACCTGGCGTGCTTCAGGGCGAAGCCCTGCAAATTCCAAACGGGAATCCCGGCGAAATTCCGGCGTTGCGGTCTCGAGTTCGGCTGGATCTGGCACGCTTTCTGGCGCCGCAACATACTACGCCTCGCCAACAATTGTGCCCGCCAGCGGCCTCTTGCAACTTCTTTTCGACACTCACCGAAACTTGTTGTATGCCCTCAAGCCTCGAGAGGTGGACGTTTTGGATCCGAATACCCTCGAGTGGAAAACCCCGCTGACTTTCCCTTCCGCAGCAACGGGGACGTACAACGTCATGGCGCTTACGCCGGATGGATCAAAGCTCGTGATCGCTGGAGCCTTCAACCAGAGTCCCCAAGCGATCGCGATGGATCCGTCAAATAGTTCCTCGGCGCAAGTGGTCACATACTCGGGCAATAACAATAATCTATCGGGCTCTATCGCCGTCACTGCCTCTAACGTCGTGCTCTTCACCGGCTTTCAGGCCATCAAGCTAGACCTTTCTTCATTAGCCTTTTCGCCTCTGAGCGTCGACACTGGCCAGCTGGTCAGAGCGACTCCGGATGGAACCCATATTTTCGGAGTGGATTTGAATATTTCGAGCGGGACTGTGTATGCAATCAATCCCGTAACATTTGCCGTTCAAACGGAAACTTTTGCATATCTATTTTGGGCTGACCTCGCGGTAGCTCCGGACGGCACTCAATTTGCTCCGGTGTACGTCGTTCCCTATGCGGACGGTGATGCTGTTGGCTTTTTCAGTCCAAGTCTGCAGTACTTGAGTGCGAATGTTTATCCCGATCTCAGTCCGCCGGATGACACTGGTGCGATCGGTGCTACCTACAGCCCCGGCGGGAAAGTCCTGGCTGTGCCACTGGGCGACTCGATAGAATTTTGGGATACCGCGCATGGCACGCTCCGCGCTCGGCTCATGACTCCTGAGGAATTGCAGGTTTTCGCTTATCCGGAAACGAACACCGCGCCGATCCTCGCACTGGACAACTCCGGGCAAACCATTTACGCCATATCTGCTTCCGGCTTGACGGTCATAAAGTTGGCGCAACCTTTGGACGAACTGCCGTCGATGCCATGGCCCCAAGTTCTCAATCACAGTAGCGCGCATCCCGAACTTCGTGGATCCATAGCAGCACGAATGGCAGCCATCCACGGCACGAGCCGAAGAGACCAGTCGCACATGTTTCGGGTTCTCCCGCAAACGGAGACGCGCAGTTGGCAGAAGTGATTAAGAGGAGCCCCGCAGCGCACTGATGGCAGATCCACTCCGGTTTGCCGCCATACAACAACTTTGCTAAAGTGAAGCTGTATGCCATCAATTCTCGCCGAAGTCGGCAAGACCGTCACCACGCTGGTTAAAGGCTTCAGCGTCACGTTCCGCACCATGTTCCGCAAACCGACCACAGAGATTTTTCCCAATGGTCCAGTAAAATTCGAAGCCCGTTACCGCGGCATTCACGTCCTGCATCGCGACGAAAACGGCCTCGAAAAGTGCGTAGGCTGCTTCCTATGCGCCGCAGCCTGCCCAGCCAATTGCATTTACATCGAAGCCGCAGAAAACACCGCCGCCAATCGCATAAGCGCAGGCGAACGCTACGCGAAGGTCTACAACATCGATTACTCGCGCTGTATCTTTTGCGGATACTGCGTAGAAGCCTGCCCCACCGACGCGATCACGCACGGCCACGGCTTCGAACTAGCCCCCTACAACATAAACTCCCTAATCTACAGAAAAGAAAACCTACTAGAAAAAGGCTCCCCAAAAAACTTCCAAGCCGCTCCCCCGCCTTCGCCGCACTCTGATCCCCTAGGCCAAAAGGCCTAACAAAAACCTGCCGAATCCAATAGCGGAAAACAACCCTACCACAACCGAAATTCGGGCCAATCCATCCACCGAAACAAAGGCCGCTCACCGAACTTAAATCCGCAATCCGACAACCATCCGCCACCCGGAATAGTTAGTTATGGTCATTGAGGCGGGCCGCCGGATTCGAGAATTCGCCTTAGAGTCCGTAGGAAATTAGGCGTGTGATTGTGCCGTTATTTGAACAGGCTTCTTGCTGGACAGATAACACTGATCGCGAATATTCAGAATAGGTTTGGTACGGTGAGGTCACGGGCATTCGAATGTGCGTACTAGCGATTTGCCAAGGAACCCGGGAAAACGACTGGAGCGCGAACTTGCCACAGGAAAGGTTACGGGCGAAATGTTCTAAGCGGACTGTACCGATATTTCAGTATGCCTCGCTTGAAACTGGAAAACGCGCCGAAGGAGGGGCGATCCGGTTGTGTATAGAAATCGGCGCGATGCTCGGAAAACCCGTTTTCGTCGAGGTTAACGGGAACGTGGCCCTCGGCATCGGTGGCGTGGTTCTCTTGAAATATTGGGCCCCAGTTCGCCCTTGTCAGCCTGCGTGTGGACTTGTTCGATACACCAATTGCGTTGCGCGCAGAGATTGGCTACTACTGCGAGACGTGCGGCAGCGCGAGACGCACGTAGATGAGTCGAGATTTGTGCGGGTGGGGGAAGTACGCGCGCTACGGAGGAGCCCTTCGGCCTACCGAGCCGCAAGTGAACGCTCTTGGTGGATAAGTCTTCCGTTGCGTCCGCTTCGCCACTCGCTGGGAGCAAGGCTCGGTTTGAGTTCGGAGCGCTATCAGTTCGTCGAGAGTTTAAAGCATGTTCGTCGGAGTGCCGTCGATTTTCGCGGACCCAGCGTGAAAGTCGAGCTTCCACTTCGGCATCGATCCATTCTTCAGCGATATCGCGCAGCTGTCTGCGCAAATTCGCTGCTCGATCCAAGCGGGCTAACTCGAAGTCTTCAAGAGACATCTGCGAGCATTCAAGAAGATACTGAAACGGCGCGGTTTTTTTGCGCATGATTCGAGTCTCCGATCGAGCCGCACCTCCTGAGGGCCTGGGTGCCGGGCTGAGATCCTCATGATAACCGTTTCCGAACTTAGTTCAATCGTACCCACCCGAAAGGTCCGGGCGGTAATAAAGCGAACGTGCCGGCCGAGAACGAACAGGCGAATGTGCGACGAAACACTCTGAATGTCTCACAGAGACGCGTTCTGGAGCGAGCCTACGATTCTTTAAAGCCGCGAAGACAGGGTCTGCCATCGGATGCGAGGCGCGGAGAAATAAGTGGAACACCGAAAATGAACAAGGAGAGCACACGATGCCACGATTACTGATAGGCCAAGAAATTCCATGGGGCGGCCAAGTCCCTCGGGGATGGAATTTAGCGTGGTACGAACCTCGTCGCCGGGTCGCTGTTTATTTCCCCGCGCCTTTGCACTGGTTTGCGCGCGTTGCTCGCGATTTGCTTTGGCGCTTTAACATCGCATGGAATGCCGTGCCACGAGAGAAACACGAAAGAGGCGAGATGCAGCGAGTGACGCACGAACGGCAACTTCTCGCCGAAGAATACGCGCGCGGCTATCTCGATGGCTGGGAGGAGTGCTTCGACGCGTGGACACGCGCGATGAAGTGCGACACAGACGAATCTACGGGGCTGGAAAACTGACATGAAACCGCGCGAAGTCTTTGACGTATGCCTGGCTCGCTATCGTGGTTTGGGGGAGGGAATCGGCCGGAGAATGGCTGGCGTGGACATGACCCGGCCTTCGAATGGCTATCTTTGGCGCCCGGAAAATGTGCGCGCGGCGGAGTACGTTGCGGACTTCGAAGCCGCGGGTGCACGCGCGCTGAAACGGGGCGAGTGGAACGGCCGTCGAAAGTTGTTTGTAATTTACTTTCTAAGCGAGGTGGATTACAAGCGTGCGGTCAAGCTCGTGGGGGTGAGCGAGAACACGTTCGAATATTGGGCGAGCCAAGTTAAGAAGGCCGTGGGACGCGAGTGCGCCCGTGTGGGATTGTTTCCTCCTCAAGAATATTTTCGTATGCGGCGGTCGTACCGCGTCGGCGGCCGCTTAGGTCGGGTGCGTGACAACCTACAAGTGGCCGATGTTGGATATCTAAAGACAGGCTCCCGAAGTACGCACTATCTAATTAACTGTTTCTCACCGGGCTGTCGGCGAGGATTCTGCGTTCTTCATTAGTCACCGGTTGGCGTGGCTGCTTAGCAAAGCCGAGCCGTAGTACACGCTAGCGCGATTCCTGCAATTACCGCTTGAATAGCGATGCAGCCTTATTCCGAAACGCGGCGAATCCGCCTTTCGAATCGAGCTTTGAATCCTTGGATGATGCGACCCGCATTCGCGTTCTGGTCCGTATCCGATGCATCGAAACGGTCGCCTTCGCGCACATTCTTTTCATTCACCGCTGCGTCGCACAATTTACGGAACTCGTGTTGCTCCGCAGCGGGAGCCGGCGTCGGTGCCACTGGCTTTGTGTAGCCATTCGATGAGAGAGTGGAGACCATCGACCGCTTCGCTACGCCGTTTCCGTTCGAGCCCTGCTCCGCGGCACGTGACGCTGTCTTGTCCTGGGCCAATCTCTTTGGCGGCGCGAGCAATTTCACCATCTGCCCGAGTTTTTCCTGTTTGAATGGCTTAGCCATGCAGATTGTCGCACCGACTGCATGGGCATTTGCGTAATCGCTGGGATAAGCCGAACTTGTCACAAGAATTACGTGCACGTGTCGCAGCCGCTCGTCGCTCTTGATAAACGCGCAGATGTCGAACCCTGCCATGCTGTCGCCCTCTACGTCCGCAATCACCACAGCCGGCACTGTTGTTGCCAGCGTTTCGCGAGCTTTCGCCCCACTAGACACCATGATCGGCGTGTATCCTTCGCTTCCGAGGTAGCTGCTCATGGATTCACGAGCGCGTGAATCCGCCTCGAGAATGAGGACCTTTACTTCCTTTTGTTCCGCGGCCGCATCACCGCCCGGAAGACCCGGCGCTCGCAACGCATGCGGTTGAAGCTGGCGGCCGCCCGAATCAATCAGCGCTTCGTCAGTGACGACGGCTGGCTTTTCGAATGAGACCGCAATCCCGCGTCGCCCATCTTCATATTCCACGATCCGCACAATGTGGCCCATCTGCTCCGAGTGGACGTCCCCCGGAATACCGCTGAACGGGAATACCACCGCAACTTCCATGTGCTTCTCGTAGTTGCCCAGCTCGCTGACGAAAAAGATTCCGCCACGCGACACGTCAATAGTTGTAGTAACTTCGCTGGGTCCTTCTTCGGTGATATTCAGGGATCGTACCCGCACGGGTGCCGAGATCAACGCGCGACGTCGCCGGCGTCGTTCTTGGCCCTGGTCGCGGCCGCCATTGCCTTGGCCGCTGTGTCCGTTCGCCGGCCGTTGTGACCGCCGTGATTGCCGCCATGACCGTGACCATTACCGTTGCCACCGTTAGAGCTATGGCCGTTTCCATTCGATTTTCCCGTGAATGAGGAATTCTGCGCGTCTGGAACGCTCGGTGACGCCACCACAGAGCTGGCCACCGGCGACTCGATCGGCGCTTCCAGCGTGGCAACGGCGGAACTGCGGTCCGCGTGATACGCCCCGGCTTTTCGATCGGTCTCCGACATAAACGCGCTCGATAGATCTTGCGAATCCAGATGTGCGGCATCTACTGTGCCCGAATAGCCCCCGGGATTCCCCTGCGCCTTGCTTGTATTGTGTCTCTTCTTCATGATTCCCCATCCTCAGTCGTAGCGAGCTCTGCTCGATGACTTCGCGTCGGGTGATTAGGACACCTGCGGAGGCGTCCCGCGCGATGGTTTAAATTAGCAACCGGAACGCCCGGAACCTCTAGCGGAGTAGTCACATTTTCGCGGTACCAGAGTACTACCGCCTTTTGGTGATCAATCCCATTCCCGCGCAAGCCCCGTCTGCAAAATCACGGACGCCAGTCGGATCCGCGACAGTTCTGCCTTCCGAACGAACCTCATCATCGCGCAGTTCGCGATAAATCCCCGCTAGCCTTTAGGTATGGATTAGGGCCAGCTTCCCCTGAACGGATGGCCAGCTGTACTTCCGCGGCGTTATACTCGGCCCAACTCGTCTGTAGAAGATCGCGAGATCGAGTGCGCGTTGAGACTTGGGCCGAGAGGATTACGTGGCTAACTCGAATTCCTCACCTCGCCGGCCAGCTTTCCCGGGCATTCTGTGGATTGCGCTGATCGCCGGAACGCTCGACATCTCCGAAAACCTAATCTTCAATTTCTTCCGCAGCGTCACGCCCTACATGATCTTTCAATATATCGCCAGCGGACTAATCGGGATGAGAGCCTTCAGCGCGGGGATGACATCGGTTGCTCTCGGCGTGGCGATCCATTACTCCATCGCTTTCGCATGGACCGCGATCTTTTACGTCGCGAGCCGGAAATTTCCCCTCCTACTCAGTCGGCCGGTATCGTGCGGGCTGCTCTACGGCGCATTTGTCTACGTCGTAATGACGTTTATCGTGCTTCCTCTAACGCGGATCCCTCACTCGTCGAAAGCGATCACGCTGCCAGCTCGCATTAACGCCATAGCCGCTTTGCTTTTTTGCATTGGCCTGACCATAGCTCTGTTGGTGCGCCGACAGGAATCTTTTTAGGCCTCACTTCTGCACACCACAATCGTGCGACAGATTGTTTCGGAATGAATGTCGTTTCTCCGCACGCTCAGAAGCACGCGCCAGCACTCCGCAGGCTTCTACCCCAAGATTGGCACCACGGCCTCCTCGAAACCTCTCCGAAGTAAAACTGCTCGCCTGTTCCTCAGCACAGGTATCGTCCCGCCATCGCTGGCCCCCGTGCCAATTACGCGCTTCCCTCGCCGATGCTAGACTTGTGTCTGCGAGGGATGAATGCCTTCTATCGTGTGCCCCAATTGCGGCAATCAACAGGATGCCGGTGATCGTTGCCGTCGCTGTAATTCGCTTTTTGCCTATTATGCCGATCAATCCAATCCGGGAAGCAATTGGCGTCCAATCGACGGCGTGCCGACCATGTCTCGCCCGGGCCGCACAGAGAATAGTGACGTGGTGCGCGACGCAACCGTATTCGACCAAGCGCGCAAGTTCTACGGCGCCGCCCGGTGGGTGGCGCTAGCGCTCATCCTGGGCGTGGTCGTTCTGATCCTGCGGAAGGGAACTCCACCACCGGTAAGCACGGATCCTTCGGCGGCTGCACGTGCGGAAGAAAAAATCCGCGATTCCGAGGTAGCTCAGTCGATGGGCGAACCGCACAAACTTCAACTCGACAGCACCGAGCTTAATTCGTATCTCAGCTCGAACCTGGCTACGAGCAGCAATTTGGAGGCGCAGGCTTCGGCAAATGCGGCTCCTGCTCAGCAACCCTCGCCCATGGCGTCCTCGCCTGTGCAGGCTCCAGGGTCTGCTCCCACATCCGCCAACGAAGCGGCGCCTACGCTCGAAGAAGTTCAATCCTCGGTCCGCGACGTCAAGGTCGATATGGTCGGCGACGTGGTCAAGGCCTACGTTGTATTCAATTTCCACGGACAAGATTTATCATTGGAGTTGGACGGCCACATTCACGCCGAAAATGGTTATCTGAGGTTCGAGCCGACCAGTGGGGCCATCGGTTCGATGCCGCTACCAGCCTCCACGCTGCAATCGGTCGCGGACCGCATCATGGACTCACCCGAAAATCGCGACAAGATGAAGCTACCCGCGGAGTAAGTAACATTCGTGTAGTAGATGGTCAGGTCGTCGTGGACTACAAGTAGGCAACTTCCCGCAGTGGTTCTACCGCTCGAGGCGTGGTGTGCGCACTTGGCGCGTGGCGCACCATCGTCTCCGAAGAACAGCTAAGCCGCCCCGCTCGGGTTCCTGCGCACTTTTGATTCTTACGTCTAGTCGATCGCTGGCCCCTGCCGGCCTACGGTTAGCTTAGAGATGCTGCGTGCTCCGTGGGACCCTCGGGTGAAGGCGGCTGCAAGGGCCCAGCGATCGTCGCCGGATTCCGAGCTTGGGAGGCGGAACGCCGGGCGAACTTGAGATACAGTTTCTTGCCCCCTGTTTTGGATGCGCAGCATAGAAGGAAGCGAAAGTCGAAGCAAGTCAGATTAATACTTAGTAAGCCTCAAAGTTTACGTAAGTACCGTCGCATCCCGCCCTACGTAGTTTCGCATCTCGTACAGTACCCTTTGTTGGCCTTCTCAGCACATACTATGGAGAGTACGTAGGGTACTTGACAGAGTAATTATACGCGATTACTGTTTCGCTATTCGAATTGGTGTCTCCGGGCGATTGAAAGTTCACTTCTACGGAGCACCGTCGGCATGGCGCCAGAAAGGCGGATATCCGCAATGAGGCAAGTGGCACCGGTAAAGGCTTCTATGAATCGCGGCAGCCCTTCTCGCAAGCGGGAGCGGGCCCAATGGCTCGATCGTGTTGATCTGGCGTCGTTCTTCGTTCGCGCTCCGGCCGCCCTCGTTCTGCTCGACCCGGATTTAAAGATACTGATGGTGAGCGAAAGCCTGGCGGGCTCCTGCGGATTTTCACTCCGCCAGATTTTAGGCAAGACCCCGAGCCAGCTCATTCCATCCATTCCCCGCAAGCGTCGATCAGATTCTAAAACGCGTTGCCAAAACTGGCCGTGCTCGACTCAACTTCGAGATTGCCGGGGAGCTTCCCAACTCCCCTGGCGTGATTCGTTACTGGCAGGCTTCTTGTTTCCCGGCTGCGCGCGCCCGAGACGGACGCTTCGCTGTGGGCGTTATTTCCACCGAGACTTCCAATACCAATCCTAAGTCACTCATGCCGCGGTTGGAATCGCGGCTCCGCGAAGTCCTGGATCTTGCACGAGTCGGTACCTGGGAGTCCAATTTCCTGACAGGCCACGATGTTTGGTCCCATCAGCTTCTACGACATTTTTGGCTTAAACCCCGATACCACCGCGTCGTATGAGTTGTTCCGTGGTCTGATTCATCCGGACGATCGCGAACTTTTGGATTCGTGCCGGGCTACATTTCTCGCGGACCACCGCCCGTTTGACTTGCCGCTTCGTGCGATCCGGCCGGATGGTGAAGGCCGAGTGATTCGATGCTGCGGGACCATCGTAAAAACCCCGGAAGGGAAGCCGGCAGGCATTGTGGGCTTAATTCAGGATCTCACCGATCGGTTTCAGGCAGAGCACGCGCTCCGTGAGGATGAGGCTCGCATGGACGCGCTGCTGGGCTCGATTGACGAAGTTGTCATGGAACTCAGCACATACGGAGTCATCCTGAAATTATGGACGCGCAATGATGAGCTCCTGGTTCGTCCCCGCGAGGAGCTCATTGGGACGTCGCTGGAACAGCTTTTCGGCAAAGAATTCCACAGCACTTGGCGCCCGATCTTAAACGAGAGTCCTGCAGACCGGAGCCTCTGAAACCCTTCAGTACTCCTCTCAAGGTGCAAGCCGGCTTGCGTTGGTTCCGATCCAACGTCACTCCTATTCTCTCCGTAGACGGAAATTTCCGGTCCGTGTGCGTACTCTCTCGTGATATCACTGCGCGCAAGACCACTGAGGAAACCTTGCACCAATTATCAATTCGGCTCCTGACGATTCAGGACGAAGAGCACCGTCGTACAGCGCAGTTTCTTCACGAGGCTACTGCGCAGAGCTTGCTGGCAGTGAAGCTCAATCTGCAAGCGGCCTCTCGCAGTGATTCGGTGAACGACGATACGCGCAACAACCTACTGGACTCTCTGGATCTCGTCGAAGGCGCCATGCAGGAGATCCGCACGCTTTGTTACGTACTGCATCCGCCGATGCTCGATGAGGCCGGTTTGGCCGCCGCACTGCGCTGGTACGTCAAGGGTTTTAGCGAGCGCGGCGGAATCCCGGTCTCTCTGGATATAGCGGACGACTTTGGCCGGCTGTCGCGGGAATACGAAACGATGATCTTCCGCGTGATAACCGAGTCTCTAACCAATATCCATCGTCATTCCGCCAGCCCTCGAGCGGAGATTCGTTTGCGCCGTGAAAATCGAGAAGTTACGGTGGAGATTGAGGACTGGGGACGGGGAATTTCGCCCGACCGTCTCGTCGTCGTCGAAAGCGGAGCGCTGGGTGTCGGAGTCGTCGGAATGCACGAACGAGCCGAACATCTCGGCGGAAAACTTAAGGTTTCGTCGCAGCCGGGCTCTGGGACCACGATTCGCTTGGTGTTACCGGTGTCCGCAGACGCACTGAGCGCCGCGGCGACCGCCTAGAGCGTGTGATTATCAGTTCTGCGGCCCTGACCGCTGGCCGCGCAATGCAGTCGCATTCGATAGAAGGATTTACACGGAGGCCAGTCATGACTGAAACTAACGGAAAACGCTCACCGCGTGACAAAGACTCACGCTCTTTCGCAGATGCGCTGGTGTCCGCCTCAACTCCCGCACGCCGCCCGCTCGAGACACCCTGGGACGATCTCGTAAGGGTCGAGTCGGACGAGCACGGAGCCCGCGCGCGCCAATCAGGCGCGACCATGCCTAAACGAAACCCCTCATCGCATACCGGTGCTTCCAAGCGAACAGGGGCGCGTCCAGTGAAGGTGTTGCTCGCAGATGACCATCCTGTAGTCCGTCGCGGTCTGAACGCGTTGCTGGAGGCCGACACTGGTTTTCGCGTCGTTGGCGAGGCTTCCGACGGCGCTGAAACGCTCCGCTTGGTTGATGAACTCAAGCCCGAGATCGTAGTCCTCGACATCTCTATGCCGGAATACAACGGTCTCGACGTAACCCGCAAGCTTCGCCGCGAATCCCCTGATGTAAAAGTTGTCGTGCTCACCATGCATTTTGCGGAAGAAGTTGCTCGCGAGTGCTTGCGGGCAGGCGCACGCGCCTATGTGCTGAAATCGGACGCCGACGAAGATTTGCTCGAAGCCGTGCGTGCGGTGCGCGACGATCGACCGTTTTTCACGCCGCGCATCAAGGACATGTTTTATCTTGGCCCTCGTTCTTGTATGCCCAACGCGCCACGCGATGCTCAGGGCGAAGTCCCCTTGGAGCGGCTCACGCAGCGCGAGCAGGAGGTCGTCAAGATGCTCTGCGAGGGACTCAGTAACAAAGAGGTCGCATCGCAGGTGGGCATCAGCACTCGCACCGTCGAGTCGCATCGCAACAACATCATGCATAAGCTGCAAATCGGATCATTCAGCGACCTAGTAAGGTATGCCGTCCGTCACAAGGTGGTCTCCGCGTAGCTCATACCGATAAGGCAGCCGACAACTGAATCGCAATACCGGGATCTTCGTCCGAAGGTCCCATGAAAGTCAAAGCGCCCCGGAACCGAAAGGTTCCGGGGCGCTTTTTGTATTTCTGGGGTTGTCCGGCTGTTCTAGAAGCTATACACCAGCCAGAATTTGATCGTCCGGGCTCCGCTGATCGTTGCCGCATTATCCGCAAAGAGCGGATCTAGCAGGTTCAAGGTCGACGGCAGACTCTGGCCCGCAGACGGCGTCGTGAGAGTCGGATGATTCAACACATTGAACGCTTCGCACCGGAAGGTGAGCGCTTGTTGTTCGAGCTTGCCGAACGGCAAATCGAACTTCTTCTGAACGCTGGTGTTCCAGAAGAATTGCCCCGGTCCAAAGTACGTGTTGCGTCCAACATTCCCAAACGGAGTCCCGGGCGCGGGGATGAGGAAGTGGAACGAGTTCGCGCTTTGCGGGATGCACGGGAACTGCGTTCCGTTTAGGAAAGCGCAGTTGGAAATGCTGTAATACGTTCCAGGAGTGTTGTTCAATCCGAGCCATGTGCCGTCGATTCCGTTGTTTGTGAGCGGCACAGCCAAGTTGCCGACGACGGGCCGATCGTTTCCACGACCGTCACCATTCGCGTCAAGGCCGTCGTAAATCGTTCCTGGCGACCCGGATTGCGTGGTAATGATCCCCGAAAGCGTAAAGCCTTTCGTCGCAGCCTTCGCGAAAGTGTTTCCGTGGACGTAGGGCATATCCCACACGTACGCAGCTACGAATCGCTGGCGCCGGTCGTATGCCGAGGGACCCCAGTCAAAATGTTGATTGGTGGCGATCTCAGCAACCGAACTTCCGCCCGTCGTCGTGAATACTTCCGAACCGTCATCCAAGTACTTGGAATAGGTGTATGACGCCCGAAGAGTGAGACTCGTGTGGAAACGGCGCTCCAGTTCGACTTGTCCGGAGTGATACCACGAATCCGCACCATTGGTCCTCGAAAGCACGTCGCCAAGCCCAGGATTAACTCGACCGTTGCCGGAAGTCTGCTCCGGATCGACCGGGTTGAAGTCCTGGTTCACGAACAAGTGCGATCCACGCGTTCCGACGTAAGCGGTCGTTAGGACGAATTTTCCAGGCAGTTCGCGCTGGATGTTGAGGTTCCACTGCTGGGTGACGGGGTTGCGCAGGTTGTTGTTGACGGTGTCGATCGCGTTGAGCGGGCTGTTGACCGGAGCGATGGCATTGAACAGGGTCGATAGACTGGCCAACCCGCGCGCGCCGCTCGTTCCCGTCGTTGCTACGATTTCACCGCCGAAAGCGTTAGGCGCTGTCGACGCGGTGTTGTCCAGGATGTTCGTGAACAGACCATCGTAGAAAACGCCGTAGCCGCCACGGATGACGGTCTTATCATGACCGAATATCCAAGGAGCGAAGTGCGGCGAATAGGCAAAGCCGAAGCGCGGCCCAAAGTTATTCCGGTCGGGTTTTTCCTCAAACGCGAACGATCCCGGAAAGGTGACCGCGCCGCTAAGAGGATTGCCCAGCGCCGCGTTGACGGCAGGGAATTCCACTGAGTTCTCGACAACTCCCCAGTACTCGTAGCGCAGGCCGAAGGTAATGGTCAAGTTGTCCTTCATGCGCCACGTGTCCTGAATGTAGGGCATGTACATCGTGACGTTCGGCTTGATAACCGGATTGCCGAACTGCAGGCTGGCCGATCCCGACGTCCCGGAAAAGTCATCGAGAAAGTTGCCGAGTGAGCTGAATCCGCCGCCAGGGTTGTAAAGCAGGGTGCCGCGAGAATTGAACGGGATGCTGTCCACGACCGAAAGGAAGGTCATGTCTATCCCGCCCTTGATCGTGTGACGTCCAACGGTGTAACTGAGCGCTTCCTGAATCTGCCAGGTCTTATGCGCGCGGCCCTGCGGAAAGCCGGTCCCCAAACCAAGGGTGTTAAAGGGAACGTCAGCTCCAAACGAAACCGCGGGCAAGGCGGCAAGCGGGTTCGCAGCAGTTTGCGGAGTCGGGCCAAAGGTGAATCCGATGTTGGTGTACGAGAACCGCATCTCGTTCACGATGTTGGCACCGATCGTCCGCGTCCAACCGGAGCGGAACAACTGCGAGGGGCCGCCTTGCAAAGTGTCAAAGCCCGGATAAGCGCCCGGATTGTTGAAGAAGTCGGGCGTCAGAGCGCTGTCATCTCGCAAGTAGCTGCCATATAGCGTGTCGCTGCTCGAAACGTGGTAGTCCAGGCGTACGTCCCACTGGCGATCGTTGGATTGTTCGCTAACGCCACTCCGTTGCACGAAACCTATTGGTATCGACGGAAGTGAGGGGCCAAGATTAATCGGCATTCCCGCGCAATTTGCGTTTGAAGAAGGGCAGCTTCCAACCAGGGTCCCAAACGAACTGAGCAGATAGTTCAAGTTCGCCGCTCCGCTGGTCGAGAGGGAGGGCAGAAGCGACTGCAATGTCGAGATACCAGAGGCCGTCGGAATCGTTAGCGTGGAGCCGTTGGCGCTCGACCGCAAGCGGTCCCACTGGCCGGTGCCGAACACGAATAGTTTGTCGTGAATGACTGGGCCACCGAACGCGAAGCCGAAAATATTCTCGATGGAGACCGGCTTGGTTCCTCCGCCGAATGCAACTGCGGCGTCTGTCGAGTCGGTATCCGATGAATGCGCGATTTCCCACGCCTTACCGTGAAATTGGTTCGAGCCGGAATTGTAAATGTAGTTTGTGACAGAACCACCACCGCGACCATATTCAGCAGCGTAGGCGTTGGTAAGAACCGTAACTTCCTGCACGGCTCCAATGTTGCTCGGTTGGAAAGCTTGACCCGAGATGGAGTAGTCGTTGTCGTCCTGGCCGTCAATCAGGAAGTTGTTGCCGCGCGGCCGCGTTCCATTTACCGAGAAATCGACTCCGTTGCTGAAGCCATAGCCATTGGAATCTTGCACGCCGGGAAGCGTCAGTGCCAGCTCAGCTGGATTGAGTGAGTTTTGGGGCAAATTCAAAACTTCGGTGGTGTCCAGATTGGTGGCCATCTGGCCCGACTGCGTGTCAATCTGCTCGCCAGCCTTCGCTTCGACGACCACGGTATGTTTCACCTGGCTGACGTTCAGCTTGGCGTTAATGGTAATCGTAAGTGACGCGGCGACTCCGACGTCATTCACTTGGTAAGTGTCAAAGCCCGCCGAACTGAACGAGACGCTGTAGGTGCCGGGCGTCAGTGACTCGATACGATATGTGCCTGACGCGTCTGTCGTAGTCTCGCGAGTCACGTTCAGCACCAAGCTTTCAGCTTTCACTTCTACCTTCGGAACTACGGCGCCGCTTTGATCCGTTACCGTGCCCGCGACTGTTCCGTTGCTGGTTTGCGCGAATGACGCGACCGGCAATAGGAACGCCACGAACACGAGCGCAAAGCGCAAAAACTTGCTCGTATTCATCGACACACCTCTCCCCCTGACAGTATTTTCGAGCAACAATTTGACGGATTGATAGGACCGAAAAGTCAAGACACGCCCCGTGTGCCAAGTGCAGTTTAGGTTCCAGTTTGGCCGGCGGCGAACAGTCTGCTTAAGTGTCGCTTTGTCTGCATATTACGACAATATGATCGTTGCGCCTAGGCTTCTGGAAGTCCCGCGCTACATAGCTTTCCTGTTTTTAGTATATAATTCAATGTAGTCGCTCATACAAGCCGTTATTTTGCCCTGCGTGCCTCTGCAAGCACGAGGTCGACTCTCGATGACCGACCCGTGAAGCCGACAGTCTGGGAATTCTGGGCTATTCCCCAACCTCGCCGCCTTGGAGTGCCGTGCTCGGTCCGCTACCCAGCGCAGTTCACTGCTTTGGAGGATTTTGTTTCGTGAAAATTTCATGACGATTCATACGCATTCATTTGGGAGCGCCAGTCGGGAATTCCGCACTGTTTGCGGCAATATTCCTACCATAATCTCGGTATGCCGAATCATATGTGGGGATTCGTAGCATTCTGCAAAACGCGAGCACCGATCGATCGTAACCTGCGTCAGGTTGTCCTGGAACTGCAAGAAACTAAACGATTTATTGTGGAGTTCCGTGCGGTTGTGCACGCTGGTTGGAGACATGCAATGTACCTACTTTGAATCGAGATGCGTGTCGCTCGCGACTGCGAGGCCGGGGACGCTACTCGACCGGGGCGTAATGGAGGAACAGTGGCATGGAAGTACTGCTCATGGGCGTTGCGGCTCGTCATTTTGGCGGTAGTGACGATTGCATGCCCCAAGTTCACGCTCGCGCAAACTGCTAAGATCACAGGCACTGTTACTGATAGCTCCGGCGCTGTAGTTTCGAAAGCCACCATTACGGCGCATAACATCGCCACCAACATTGACCGGACCGTAGACTCGTCCGAAACAGGTAATTTCACGATCGTAGATATTCCGCCGGGCACGTACGACGTTTCCGTTCAGGCGGCCGGGTTCAAAGTGGCGCAGTTTTCTGCACTCGTTCTGAATGTGGACGAGGCACTGACCCTGAATGTGCGTTTGGAAGTTGGCGCGGTCACACAGTCGGTGGTGGTTGCCGGCGAGACTGTGGCACAGATCGATACCTCGGATGCGCAGGTCAGCACCGTTATCGACGACCGGCAGCTTCGAGAATTGCCGCTAATCCTACGCGACCCCTACCAGTTGATTCTTCTCACGCCAGGTGCCATTGGCACCAACAGCGGCTTGGGAGGATTCTCGGTGAACGGATCGCGCGAGCAGAACAACAACTTCAAGCTCGATGGCGCGGACAATAACGATCCAGGTGTTCCGGCATCCGGGCTTGCAACGTTGAATCCCGACGTGACGCAGGAATTCCGGGTTATTAACTCGAGCTATTTGCCGGAATTCGGGCGGAACTCGGGTGCGGTGATCGACATTATCACGCGGAGCGGAAGCAACGCGTTCCACGGCGATGTTTATGAATTTGGCCGTTGGGCGGCGCTGGGCGCGCGTGATTTCTTCAATCACGTGCCGGACACTTCGAAGAATCCTTACACGCGAAATGATTTCGGAGTGTCGGTTGGCGGTCCGGTGATTCGGAACAAGACGTTCTTCTTTTTCAATTATGAAGGACAGCGGTTCGCGACGACGACAACCAGCCAGGCGGTGGTTCCGGATCCGGCGTTTGCGACGGGAATCTTTAACGTTTCGGGACAGGCGTACAACGTGAGCACGCCCGGTTCGCCAGACAATATCCACGGTCTGACGCTCGATCCGCTGATGCAAAAAGTGCTGGCGATTTATCCGGCACCTAATGCCGGCGATGACGTGATACCTGGAGTCGCCGGGCACCTGAATTTCGGCGCGGCGGACCATCAGACGGCGGATAACTTCACGGCGAAAGTAGATCAGAACTTCAGTTCGAAAGAAACGCTGTCCGTGCGCTACATCGCCAATCGCGGATTTGATGATGGCGGCGGATCGGAAATTCTTCCGAACGGGATTGGCGGAGTTTCCTTCAAGGGATTGACGCAGAGCGCTGCGGTGCATTTGGCGTCCACGATCGGCGCGAGCATTCTGAACGATGCTCGTGTCAGCGGGGTGCGTTCGAATGCGCAGTTCGGATGCACCGGATTGAATCTGCTCGATCCTCTCGGGCCTACGGATGTGTTCGGGCGCGGGCGAGATTTTAATTTGCCCACGTTTACAGCGCTCGGTTGCGCCGGGTTGGGAGACAGCGACGCGCAGACCCGGCCGTTCGGAACTTTTAACCTCGGCGATGACGTCACGTGGACGAAAGGCCGCCACACCATGAAGTTCGGTGTGGAATTCGCAAGCGAATACTCGAACGATTCGAACAATTTCAGCACGCGTTCGACGCCGGAGTTTAATATCTTTACGAACCAGGGAGGATTTCCGTCGACGACGCCGGCCCTCGCGTCTAATTTCAATCAGCCACTACAAGACGCGGTGTGGTCATTGTTCGGGTCGGTGGATGCGGAGACGCAAGAACAATTCTTCACTCCGGGCGCGAATGCCATCGCGAGACGGAAGCGATATCCGCGGCGAACGGGAGCGGGATGTTTATCTGTTCGCGCAAGATCAGTTCAAAATTACGCCGAACCTTACGCTTAGTTTTGGATTGCGTTACGAGATCACCGGGACACCGTGGGAAGTTCACAATCTGCTTTCCAACGTGACGCCGGCGGAGCTCTCGGGGCCCAGTCCGATAACCTTCCAGCAAGTCACGCATGGTGGATCGAACCCGCTTTATCCGACCGACTACACAGGGGCCGAGCCGCGCGTGGGATTTGCATGGGATCCGTTCAAGACTGGCAAGACGTCGGTTCGCGGCGGGTACGGAATTTATCGCGACCGTTACTTCTTCAACATAACGGGCAATACGCGCGGGAATCCTCCGGCGGGAATTTCCGCGGTGAACAATGCTTTCTTGAACTTTGGGCCGACGGCGGCGGATCAGATTACGAACTTGCCGATTCCGCCGACTACTGCGGCACCCAGCGCTACCGTTGCGGATTTTCCAGCCGATGGTTCACTGTCGTTTCCGGGGGTGATCGACAATAAGTTTAAGCTCGCCCGGATTCAACAGTGGAATCTAGGGGTTCAGCGGGAATTCCGCGGCAACATACAACTCGAAGTGAACTACGTCGGCGTGAAGGGCAATCACTTGCATCGCGTAGTCGACGGAAACGCTCCGATTCCGGCACTGGTTGCGCAGTTGCGCGATTTGTGCCGCGCGTCGAATCCTCCTTGCGAAATTCCGAGCGGGCCGAATGCGTTCTCGGAAGTCTCGGGGGCACTGCTGTACGTTCCCGCGGCGGACGGTGGTCTTTTCCCGTTTGCGGCTACCAACAACAGTGCGTTCTTTCATGCCAACTTGGAGAAGAGCATCGCCAGTTCCATTTACCATGGTTTGCAAACCACCTTTACCAAGCGCTTCTCGCACGGATTGTTCTTTCAGGGCGCTTACACATACTCACATTCGATCGACGACTCCGGCGATACGATCCGGCCCGAATTGGGCAATCTCGTTTTCCCGGCGAATTCTTTCGATTTGAGGAAAGAGCGCGGGAACTCGGGGTTCGATACGCGGCACCGCTTTGTGATGAACTACACGGCGGAGTTGCCGCTCGGTCGCGGCAAGGCGCATCTCAGCGAGGGAGTGGTGGGCAAAGTACTCGAGGGATGGTCGCTCTCCGGGATTTCCACTTTTTCGTCGGGGACACCGTTTGAAATTTTCGACGAACGAGATAGCGACGGAACCGGAAGCACGCAGCGGGCGAACTTCAATCCGACCGCTGCGAAAATTCCGCTTGCGGCGTCGAGTTCGCCGAGATTGCAATTCGGTCCGAATCCCGGGTTGTTCTCTGAGCCGGATTTCGGCGGTCCGGGTAATCTTGGCAAGAACGTCTTCACCGGTCCCGGGATCAATAACTGGGACATGGTGCTGGCGAAGACCGACCAAGATCACGGAACGATTCAATCTCGAGTTCCGGACCGAGGTTTACAACGTATTTAACCGGCCGGAATTTAGCCAGCCACACCAGTTCATCGAATTCGATGACTTCGGGCAATCGACAACTACGCCGTTGCACTCGGACGGCACAACCACGGCGCGGCAGATGCAATTCGCGTTGAAACTTCACTTCTAGACTTACGGTAAATCGATCTGCGGGGAGCCTGCTAACGCGGGCGCCCCCGGATCGGAATTTGATTTCAGCCTGCCTGACGTGAATTTCATTTACGAATTCATATGAATTTAATATTCGCGCGAATCAATTTTCCGCGATCGTAAAACCTACAGGAATTCCTGTACGCCTGTGAGGTGTTCGGAATCGCGGAATTTTCGTTCGGTTTTTGCGCATACGAGTGTGCGGAGATGGGTTCCGCAGAACCATATGTGAAGATACATATGGATGTGAAAATCTTCAATTTTGGAACTCCGCAGCCCTAATCTCTTTGTTTCTAAGTTATCTGCTGCGTATCATTTAGAGGCGGTTCGGACAAAAGGGCGGGGCTGGACTGGAAAGTGCAGGTTCGATTTTGAATTGAGATGCGACTCCGCTTGCGCGAGCGAGGACTGGAGCGCTACTCGATCGGGGCGTAATGGAGGGAAACTGTGGGATGGAAGTATTTTACATGGGCGGCGCGGCTCGCCTTCTTTTCATTGGTAGCGATGGCAGCGTCGAACTCCGCATTCGGGCAGAACGCGACAGTTACCGGAACGGTCGTCGATAGCACCGGGGGCGTGGTCGTAAAAGCCAGCATTTCCGTTCACAACGTAAACACCAATACCGATCGTACCGCCGAATCATCGGCGGAAGGAACGTATACGGTCGCGCAGTTGCCGCCGGGTGTGTACAACATCTCGGTGTCGCATGACGGTTTTAAGACTGTAGATGTAAATGCTGTCACCCTCGTTGTCGATCAAAACTTCACGCTGAATATTAAGCTGGAAGTGAGCAGCGTCGCCGCTTCGGTGGAAGTAAGCGCGCAGTCGGTGGCGCCCGTGGAGTTGCAGAATGCGACGATATCGAATGTGATTGAAGAGAAGCAGATGACCGAGCTTCCGTTGATTTTGCGCGATCCTTATCAGCTGGTGCTGTTGAGCACCGGCGTGGTGCAGACGGACGCGGAAGGCGGAGTGTCGGTGAACGGCGGCCGCGAGCGGAATAATAATTTCTTGCTCGACGGCGTGGACAATAATGATGCCGACGTGCCGGGTAATCTGGGCGGATTGACTTCGCAGAATCCGGATTCGGCACAGGAATTTCGAGTATTGACGAACAATTTCGCGCCGGAATATGGACGGAACAATGGCGCGGTGATTGACGTTATCACGCGATCGGGGTCGAATGCGTTTCACGGCGATACTTATTATTTCGGCCGTTGGGATGCGCTTGGTGCGCGCGATTTCTTTAATCATCAGATCGATCCGTTGACCGGAAATGTTGCCGCGAAGAATCCGTACGTGCGGAATCTTTATGGTGCTTCGGTGGGCGGACCAATCCGGAAGGACAGCACGTTCTTTTTCGTGAACTATGAAGGCGATCGGTTCAACACCACGCTTACGAATAGTTCCGTGGTGCCCAACGCCGCGTTTCGGACCGGGATTTTTACATATACGAATCCGGCGAACGGCGCCAGCCAAGCTGTGAATATCTCCACGCCGACGTCGGCAAACAATGCATTCAATTTTCCGCTCGATCCGACGATTCAGTCCATCCTCGCGCTCTATCCGCTTCCTAGTATCGAGAATGGCGACGGGGTAACAGGGACGCTGTTTTTCCCGAGCGCGTCGCGAGCAAAGAACGAAAATGCCACGATGCGGATCGATCAAAAACTTGGCCGCAATAACAATTTGTCGGTCCGATACATCTTCAACTGGGCGTCTGATCCGAACGGGTTTCACACCGATACGTTGCCCGGGGGATTGGGAGCCGTTGCCACGTCGCAGCGCACGCAGTCTCTCGCGATCGGACTGACTTCGACTCCGTGGGCGTCGTTCATCAATGAGCTCCGATTCGGCGGAAACCGTGCGCATTTGTTCTTCGGATGCGGTGGCGTTCCGACTTTCAACAGCTTCGGATTTATTGATCCTGTCGGCAACGGGGCCGATTTCGATCTTTCCGACGTGGCCACCGTGGGCTGTCAGCCGTTGGGAGATACCAACGCGCAAGACAGCTTCCAGGGCACCTATCAGACACTCGACAACATGACCAAGATCGCGGGAACGCACACTTTCAAGTGGGGCGGGGAATTCCGCGACGTGTATTCGAACAATTTCACCAGCTTTGGTTCGCGTGCGCTGTTCTCGTTCAATAACGCTTCCGACTTCGGGATCGCCCTTGTCGGCGGCATCGCGCCGAGCGTAGATTCTGCGCAGCTTGAAGACATGGCGAGCACGCTGTTTGGCGCCGTTGCCGTGCAGAGCCAAACCCAGTTCATCAACTCAAATAATCTTCGAACGCAGACGGATTTGCTCGGATTCCGCCAGCATGAAGTGGGCATCTACGGCCAGGACACTTGGAAGATTCGTCCGAATCTGACGCTGACGTACGGCTTGCGCTGGGAATATTACGGCGTGCCTTACGAAGTTCACAGCCAGCTCGGGACTTTGTTCCAGGATCCGAGCGGCGCGGCGCCTTTTACATTCACCCCCGTTGGACCGGGCAATCCCTCGCTCTGGACGGACTACCATCGCAACTTCGAGCCGCGGTTCGGCTTTGCGTGGGATCCCTTCAAGACGGGACGCACGTCGGTCCGTGGCGCGATCGGAGTATTTAGCGATCGCGTCTATGGAAACCTCGTTGAGGATGCGCGGGGCAATCCGCCGTTTCAGCCGACGTTTGAAAACTTTGCGGGAGCGACTCAAGTTCTGACAGGCTCGGCGCCTCCGGGGAGTCTGTCGTTGAGTCCAGTCGTGCCTGACGGCGCCGGCATCTTCCCGGATCTTTTTGCGCAAAACATTCGGCCGCCGAGAATAATAACGTGGAACTTCGGCGTGCAACGAGATCTGGGCCATAATCTGACCATCGACGCCAACTACGTCGGCAATCACGGTACGCGAATCCTGCGCGTCGTGGACAGTGCGCCGCCACAGCCTGCGCTCGTGAACGAACTCCTTGCAGATGGCGTTCCGGCATCCACGTTGCAATTTACGAACCTGTATTTCGGCGCAGAGACCACCGATCCGAATACCGGTTTGCCGCTACTTCCATTCGATCCGGTCAATAACAACGCTTTTTTCCATGCCTTCGAGGACGAAACTAGCGGCAAGTCGTTCTATAACGGATTGCAGCTGCAGATCAGCGAACACAATTTCCACGGCTTGCTGATGCAGTTGTCGTACACCTACTCGCATGCACTCGACAATTCCTCGGATCCTCTGGTGCCGACACTTGGCAACGGCAATTTCCCGGTGAATTTGTTCGATCTGCGGCGCGAATACGGCAACTCCGGACTTACGTTCGCCACCGGGCCGTTCTCATTTTCGTCTATCAGTCGCCCGTGGGCCGAGGCACCTCGCACTGGAATGAGGGCTTCGCGGGGCGTGCGTTCGAGGAATGGGAGTTGAGCGGTATCGCGGCGTTTCAGACTGGGTTGCCAGACTATATCACCAACTCTGACGACAACGGGGGCGTGATCGACACCTTGCATACTGGGTTGGCTGACCGCGCGACGGTTGTGGGCAGCACCAGCGGTTGGCTGGAACGGACGAGGCATTACCGGACCGCCGGCGTCGGCATTTACGACGACCCCGGCTTTCGGCGTGCCGTCCAACGTCGGACGCAATAACTGGTACGGACCCGGAATGGACAACTGGCAATTTGTGCTCGCGAAAACTACTGCGATTACGGAACGCTTCAAATTGCAGTTGCGGCTCGAAGTGCGACAATGTTTTCAATCACGTTCATTTCGCGAAGCCGGATGGCAATTTGTTTTCGCCCATTTTTGCAGAATCTACCGTGCAGGTTGGACAGAACGACGGTTCGACTGGGGCGCGGCAGGTGCAGATTGGGGCGAAGTTGGCGTTTTAAACGCAGTCTAGCCTAGCCTTTTACCCAAAACGGGCGGCCCATTTTTTGGGCCGCTCGTTTTTTTGTTTTGGCCACGAACGGCGGCGACGGCCAGAGTGCAGCCGTCGCGCAGAGGGCTAACCCGGCCCTCCCCTACGTAAAAGGGCGGGGTCGACTGCAAAGGAAAACGCCCCGTCCTTTTGGACGGGCTTGAAATTCTGTATGGGATAAATTCGATCGGAAAAATGGACGCTTTGGCGGCTGCTGCCTTGGCTATGGCTTTGGCTTGGGCTGTGGCTGACTTCTTGCGGCGGCCGCCGCGACGGGGCTTTAGCGGCTTTTCTGGGGCTTCGCCGATTAGCTCGGCTACCCAGATGCTGGTGACGAACTTCGTGACGCCGTGATCGTCGAAATCGATCATGGTGCGCTCGGAATTGGATTCCGTGACGGTGCCGTTCCCGTAGATATCATGACGTACTACTTGACCTTCAGATAGAACCTGCATTGAGTCCTCCTAGTAGGCCGTGCTTATTAGAAGAGGCTGGGTAGAGCTGAGAAATGCTGCCTAACACAAGAAGCGGCGGGGCAGCCCGAAGGCTACCCCGCCAGTCAGAGACTAGAGGCTGACTACGTCTCGGCCTGCAAGCCCTTGGGGCCCTTCTTGACTTCAAATTCGACGGCCTGGCCTTCGTTGAGGGATTTGTATCCCTCGGCCTGGATCGCCGAAAAGTGGACGAAAACATCCTCCCCGGACCGGCGTTGGAGAGTGAATCTGTATCCCTTGCTGGCGTTGAACCACTTCACTGT
>CAWBWG010000031.1:0-27445 GCA_963792515.1 uncultured Acidobacteriota bacterium
CGCGTTCCACGGCGATGTTTATGAATTTGGCCGTCTCGGCGGCGCGGGTGTGCGCGAATTCCTTCAATCACGTGCCGGACACTTCGAAGAATCCTTACACGCGAAATGATTTCGGAGTGTCGGTTGGCGGTCCGGTGATTGGAACAAGACGTTCTTCTTTTTCAATTATGAAGGACAGCGGTTCGCGACGACGACAACCAGCCAGGCGGTGGTTCCGGATCCGGCGTTTGCGACGGGAATCTTTAACGTTTCGGGACAGGCGTACAACGTGAGCACGCCCGGTTCGCCAGACAATATCCACGGTCTGACGCTCGATCCGCTGATGCAAAAAGTGCTGGCGATTTATCCGGCACCTAATGCCGGCGATGACGTGATACCTGGAGTCGCCGGGCACCTGAATTTCGGCGCGGCGGACCATCAGACGGCGGATAACTTCACGGCGAAAGTAGATCAGAACTTCAGTTCGAAAGAAACGCTGTCCGTGCGCTACATCGCCAATCGCGGATTTGATGATGGCGGCGGATCGGAAATTCTTCCGAACGGGATTGGCGGAGTTTCCTTCAAGGGATTGACGCAGAGCGCTGCGGTGCATTTGGCGTCCACGATCGGCGCGAGCATTCTGAACGATGCTCGTGTCAGCGGGGTGCGTTCGAATGCGCAGTTCGGATGCACCGGATTGAATCTGCTCGATCCTCTCGGGCCTACGGATGTGTTCGGGCGCGGGCGAGATTTTAATTTGCCCACGTTTACAGCGCTCGGTTGCGCCGGGTTGGGAGACAGCGACGCGCAGACCCGGCCGTTCGGAACTTTTAACCTCGGCGATGACGTCACGTGGACGAAAGGCCGCCACACCATGAAGTTCGGTGTGGAATTCGCAAGCGAATACTCGAACGATTCGAACAATTTCAGCACGCGTTCGACGCCGGAGTTTAATATCTTTACGAACCAGGGAGGATTTCCGTCGACGACGCCGGCCCTCGCGTCTAATTTCAATCAGCCACTACAAGACGCGGTGTGGTCATTGTTCGGGTCGGTGGATGCGGAGACGCAAGAACAATTCTTCACTCCGGGCGCGAATGCCGTCCGAGACGGAAGCGATATCCGCGGCGAACGGGAGCGGGATGTTTATCTGTTCGCGCAAGATGAGTTAAAATTACCCCGAACCTTACGCTTAGTTTTGGATTTCGTTACTCTATGACCGGCACCGTCGGAAGTTCACAATCTGCTTTCCAACGTGACGCGGCGGAGCTCTCGGGGCCCAGTCCGATGACCTTCCAGCAAGTCACGCATCGTCGATCGAACCCGCTTTATCCGACCGACTGCACAGGGGCCGAAGACCGCGCGTGGGATTTGCATGGGATACCGTTCAGACTGGCAAGACGTCGGTTCGCGGCGGGTACGGAGTTTATCGCGACCGTTACTTCTTCGACATCAACCGGCGATGCGCCGCGGGAATCCTCCGGCGGGAATTTCCGCGGTGAACAATGCTTTCTTGAACTTTGGCCGACGGCGGCGGATAGATTACGAACTTGCCGATTCCGCCGACTACTGCGGCACCAGCGCTACCGTTGCGGATTTTCCAGCCGATCGTTCACTGTTCGTTTCCGGGGGTGATCGACAATAAGTTTAAGCTCGCCCGGATTTAACAGTGGAATGTAGGGGTTCAGCGGGAATTCCGCGGCGACATACAACTCGAAGTGACTACGTCGGCGTGAAGGGCAATCACTTGCATCGCGTAGTCGACGGAAACGCTCCGATTCCGGCACTGGTTCCGCGCAGTTGCGCGATTTGTGCGCGCGTCGAATCCTCCTTGCGAAATTCCGAGCGGGCCGAATGCGTTCTCGGAAGTCTCGGGGGCACTGCTGTACGTTCCCGCGGCGGACGGTCGTCTTTTCCCGTTTGCGGCTACCAACAACAGTGCGTTTTTCATGCCATCGTGGAGAAGAGCATCGCCAGTTCCATTTACCATGGTTTGCAAACCACCTTTAAGCGCTTCTCGCACGGATTGTTGCTTTCAGGGCGCTTCTACACGTACTCACATTCGATCGACGACTCCCGCGATACGATCCGGCCCGAATTCGGCAATCTCGTTTTCCGGCGAATTCTTTCGATTTGAGGAAAGAGCGCGGGAACTCGGGGTTCGATACGCGGCACCGCTTTGTGATGAACTACACGGCGGAGTTGCCGCTCGGTCGCGGCAAGGCGCATCTCAGCGAGGGAGTGGTGGGCAAAGTACTCGAGGGTTGGTCGCTTGCGGGGATTTCAACTTTTTCGGTGGGTACACCATTTGAAATTTTCGACGAACGAGACAGCGACGGAACCGGGAGCACGGCAGCGTGCGGACTTCAATCCGACCGCTGCGGAAGAATTCGCTTGCGGCTTCGAGTTCGCCAGATTGCAATTCGGTCCGAATCCCGGGTTGTTCTGAGCCGATTTCGGCGGCCCGGGTAATCTTGGCAAGACGTCTTCACTGGTCCTGGATTAATGACTGGACATGGTTCTGGCAAAATGGACCAAGATCACGGAACGATTCAATCTCGAGTTCCGGACCAAGGTTTACATCGTGTTCAACCGGCGGAATTTAGCCAGCCCCACACCAGTTCATCGATTCGATGACTTCGGCGATCGACAACCACGCCGTTGCACGCGGACGGCGCCGACCCACGGCGCGGCAGATGCCGATTCGCGTTGAAGCTTCACTTCTAGTTTTACGGTCAATCGATCTGCGCGGAGCCTGCTAACGCGGCGCGCCCCCGGGTTGGAATTTGATTTCCGCCTGCCTGACGTGAATTTCATCTTACGAATTCATATGAATTTAATATTTCCGCGAATCAATTTATCCGCGATCGTAAAACCTACAGGAATTCCTGTACGCCTGTGAGGTGTTCGGAATCGCGGAATTTTCGTTAGGATTTTACGCCGTACGGTGTGCGGAGGGATGGGTTCCGCAGAACCATATGTAAAATACATATGGATGTGAAAATTTTCAATTTTCGAACTTCGCAGCTCCCTGATCTCTTTGTTTCTGAGCTTATCTGCTGCGTATCATTTAGGAGGCGGTTCGGACAGAAGGGCGGGGCGGACTGGAATGTGCATTTCGATTCCCGATGATGCCACTCCGGCTCGCGGAGCGAGGGATTCGCCACTCCCATCGGGGCGGTAATGGAGGGAAACTGTGCGATGGAAGTATTTTACATGGGCGGCGCGGCTCGCCTTCTTTTCATTGGTAGCGATGGCCACGTCGAACTCCGCATTCGGGCAGAACGCGACAGTTACCGGAACGGTCGTCGATAGCACCGGGGGCGTGGTCGTAAAAGCCAGCATTTCCGTTCACAACGTAAACACCGATACCGATCGTACCGCTGAATCATCGGCGGAAGGAACGTATACGGTCGCGCAGTTGCCGCCGGGTGTGTACAACATCTCGGTGTCGCATGACGGTTTTAAGACTGTAGATGTAAATGCTGTCACCCTCGTTGTCGATCAAAACTTCACGCTGAATATTAAGCTGGAAGTGAGCAGCGTCGCCGCGTCGGTGGAAGTAAGCGCGCAGTCGGTGGCGCCCGTGGAGTTGCAGAATGCGACGATTTCGAATGTGATTGAAGAGAAGCAGATGACCGAGCTTCCGTTGATTTTGCGCGATCCTTATCAGCTGGTGCTGTTGAGCACCGGCGTGGTGCAGACGGACGCGGAAGGCGGGGTGTCGGTGAACGGCGGCCGCGAGCGGAATAATGATTTCTTGCTCGACGGCGTGGACAATAATGATGCCGACGTGCCGGGTAATCTGGGCGGATTGACTTCGCAGAATCCGGATTCGGCACAGGAATTTCGAGTATTGACGAACAATTTCGCGCCGGAATATGGACGGAACAATGGCGCGGTGATTGACGTTATCACGCGATCGGGGTCGAATGCGTTTCACGGCGATACTTATTATTTCGGCCGTTGGGATGCGCTTGGTGCGCGCGATTTCTTTAATCATCAGATCGATCCGTTGACCGGAAATGTTGCCGCGAAGAATCCGTACGTGCGGAATCTTTATGGTGCTTCGGTGGGCGGACCGATCCGGAAGGACAGCACGTTCTTTTTCGTGAACTATGAAGGCGATCGGTTCAACACCACGCTTACGAATAGTTCCGTGGTGTCCAACGCCGCGTTTCGGACCGGGATTTTTACATATACGAATCCGGCGAACGGCGCCAGCCAAGCTGTGAATATCTCCACGCCGACGTCGGCAAACAATGCATTCAATTTTCCGCTCGATCCGACGATTCAGTCCATCCTCGCGCTCTATCCGCTTCCTAGTATCGAGAATGGCGACGGGGTAACAGGGACGCTGTTTTTCCCGAGCGCGTCGCGAGCAAAGAACGAAAATGCCACGATGCGGATCGATCAAAAACTTGGCCGCAATAACAATTTGTCGGTCCGATACATCTTCAACTGGGCGTCTGATCCGAACGGGTTTCACACCGATACGTTGCCCGGGGGATTGGGAGCCGTTGCCACGTCGCAGCGCACGCAGTCTCTCGCGATCGGACTGACTTCGACTCCGTGGGCGTCGTTCATCAATGAGCTCCGATTCGGCGGAAACCGTGCGCATTTGTTCTTCGGATGCGGTGGCGTTCCGACTTTCAACAGCTTCGGATTTATTGATCCTGTCGGCAACGGGGCCGATTTCGATCTTTCCGACGTGGCCACCGTGGGCTGTCAGCCGTTGGGAGATACCAACGCGCAAGACAGCTTCCAGGGCACCTATCAGACACTCGACAACATGACCAAGATCGCGGGAACGCACACTTTCAAGTGGGGCGGGGAATTCCGCGACGTGTATTCGAACAATTTCACCAGCTTTGGTTCGCGTGCGCTGTTCTCGTTCAATAACGCTTCCGACTTCGGGATCGCCCTTGTCGGCGGCATCGCGCCGAGCGTAGATTCTGCGCAGCTTGAAGACATGGCGAGCACGCTGTTTGGCGCCGTTGCCGTGCAGAGCCAAACCCAGTTCATCAACTCAAATAATCTTCGAACGCAGACGGATTTGCTCGGATTCCGCCAGCATGAAGTGGGCATCTACGGCCAGGACACTTGGAAGATTCGTCCGAATCTGACGCTGACGTACGGCTTGCGCTGGGAATATTACGGCGTGCCTTACGAAGTTCACAGCCAGCTCGGGACTTTGTTCCAGGATCCGAGCGGCGCGGCGCCTTTTACATTCACCCCCGTTGGACCGGGCAATCCCTCGCTCTGGACGGACTACCATCGCAACTTCGAGCCGCGGTTCGGCTTTGCGTGGGATCCCTTCAAGACGGGACGCACGTCGGTCCGTGGCGCGATCGGAGTATTTAGCGATCGCGTCTATGGAAACCTCGTTGAGGATGCGCGGGGCAATCCGCCGTTTCAGCCGACGTTTGAAAACTTTGCGGGAGCGACTCAAGTTCTGACAGGCTCGGCGCCTCCGGGGAGTCTGTCGTTGAGTCCAGTCGTGCCTGACGGCGCCGGCATCTTCCCGGATCTTTTTGCGCAAAACATTCGGCCGCCGAGAATAATAACGTGGAACTTCGGCGTGCAACGAGATCTGGGTCATAATCTGACCATCGACGCCAACTACGTCGGCAATCACGGTACGCGAATCCTGCGCGTCGTGGACAGTGCGCCGCCACAGCCTGCGCTCGTGAACGAGCTCCTTGCAGATGGCGTTCCGGCATCCACGTTGCAATTTACGAACCTGTATTTCGGCGCAGAGACCACCGATCCGAATACCGGTTTGCCGCTACTTCCATTCGATCCGGTCAATAACAACGCTTTTTTCCATGCCTTCGAGGACGAAACTAGCGGCAAGTCGTTCTATAACGGATTGCAGCTGCAGATCAGCGAACACAATTTCCACGGCTTGCTGATGCAGTTGTCGTACACCTACTCGCATGCACTCGACAATTCCTCGGATCCTCTGGTGCCGACACTTGGCAACGGCAATTTCCCGGTGAATTCGTTCGATCTGCGGCGCGAATACGGCAACTCCGGGACTGACGTTCGCCACCGGGCCGTTCTCAATTTCGTCTATCAGGCGCCCGTGGGCCGAGGCACCTCGCACTGGAATGAGGGCTTCGCGGGGCGTGCGTTCGAGGGATGGGAGTTGAGCGGTATCGCGGCGTTTCAGACTGGGTTGCCATACGATATCACCAACTCTGACGACAACGGGGGCGTGATCGACACCTTGCATACTGGGTTGGCTGACCGCGCGACGGTTGTGGGCAGCACCAAGCGGTTGGCTGGAACGGACGAGGCATTTACCGGACCGCCGGCGTCGGCATTTACGACGACCCCGGCTTTCGGCGTGCCGTCCAATGTCGGACGCAATAACTGGTACGGACCCGGAATGGACAACTGGGACTTTGTGCTCGCGAAAACTACTGCGATTACGGAACGCTTCAAATTGCAGTTGCGGCTCGAGAGCTACAATGTTTTCAATCACGTTCATTTCGCGAAGCCGGATGGCAATTTGTTCTCGCCCATTTTTGGAGAATCTACCGTGCAGGTTGGACAGAATGATGGTTCGACTGGGGCGCGGCAGGTGCAGATTGGGGCGAAGTTGGTGTTTTAAACGCAGTCTAGCCTAGCCTTTTACCCAAACGGGCGGCCCATTTTTTGGGCCGCTCGTTTTTTTGTTTCTGGCCACCAACGGCGGCGACGGCCAGAGTACAGCCGTCGCGAGAGGGCTAACCGGCCCTCCCCTACGTAAAAGGGCGGGGTCAACTGCAAAAGAAAAAGCCCGTCCTTTTGGGACGGGCTTGAAATTCCGTATGGGATAAATTCGATCGGAACTATGCTTTGGCGGCTGCTGCCTTGGCTATGGCTTTGGCTTGGGCTGTGGCTGACTTCTTGCGGCGGCCGCCGCGACGGGGCTTTAGCGGCTTTTCTGGGGCTTCGCCGATTAGCTCGGCTACCCAGATGCTGGTGACGAACTTCTTAACGCCGTGATCGTCGAAATCGATCATGGTGCGCTCGGAATTGGATTCCGTGACCGTGCCGTTCCCGTAGATGTCATGGCGGACAACCTGACCTTCAGACAGAACCTGCATTGAGTCCTCCTAGTAGGCCGTGCTTATAAGAAGAGGCTGGGAAGTGCTGAGAATTGCTGCCTAACACAAGAAACGGCGGGGCAGCCCGAAGGCTACCCCGCCAGTCAGAGACTAGAGGCTGACTACGTTCTCGGCCTGCAAGCCCTTGGGGCCCTTCTTGACTTCAAATTCGACGGCCTGGCCTTCGTTGAGGGATTTGTATCCCTCGGCCTGGATCGCCGAAAAGTGGACGAAAACATCCTCCCCGGACTGGCGTTGGATGAATCCGTATCCCTTGCTGGCGTTGAACCACTTCACTGTTCCTTGTTCTTTCACTTCAGTGTTACCTCGTTATGGATAAAGCTATTTGCGCGCTGGTTCGCCTCTAGTCCACAAAAAAAGGCCGCTCGGCACGTTGCCTTGCAGCCTTGTTACTGCGTCAAAAGCAAACACAAGAGCAACAAACGCAACATGAGCTTAGCATACATCCTGCTCAGATTCAATGGCTTGATTGGCGATGCATGGGTTCGCGACGGTCGCCGAATTGGGAGTTTCGCGAGGACTTGGACCGAAAAACGGGAGCGTCTAAAGAACCCTCCGCTACATGGCTGTCGTATAATCAATGTTTCGTGAACATGGGGAACGGCGAGATGCGGGTTTCTGTCGCGCCTGAGACGGCGTTTGTTGATCAGGAGGTGCGCATTCGGGTTGCTGGGGCTCCGCCAGGCGGGCGCGTGCGCGTTGCGGCTTGGACTATGGATGATTCTTCGCGGCGGTGGGAATCGGGGGCCGATTTTGTAGCGCGTGGGGATGGGACGATTGACCTTGGGGAGGATGCGGCGGTTGGTGGGAGTTACCGCGGGGTGGATGCGATGGGGCTGTTCTGGTCGCTGGAGTTGAATCCCGGCGATGCTGGGCAGCACGATCAGTATCTGAAGAAAGAATTGACGCCGGCAGAGGTAACGATTGAGGTGTCGGCGGCGGGGGTGCGGCGGATTGCTCGGGCGCGGTTGGAGCGGCATTTTGTGGCTCCGGGTACTGCGATTCGGGCGGTTGAAGAAGACGGCTTGGCTGGATTGTTGTTTATTCCCACGCGAGAGGGTTTGTCTGCTTCCGGTGATTCTGACGGGCGGTTGCCTACCGTGATTACCGTTGGGGGTTCTGGCGGGGGACTTGATTGGGAGATTGCTGCGGCGCTGGCTGCGCACGGATTTGCGGCATTTGCGCTGCCTTATTTTGGATTTGAGCCTTTGCCGTCGTCGCTGAACAGCATTCCATTGGAATATTTCGAACGGGCTATCGCTTGGCTGGGGCGACAGCCGGAAGTGGATGCTGGGCGATTGGCGATTCATGGGACCTCGCGTGGCGGGGAGCTCGCGCTTTTGCTGGCTTCGCGGATTCCGTTGCTTCGGGCAGTGGCCGGGATTGTGCCGGGGAATGTGGTTTGGCAGGGAACTGGACGGGCGCCGGATGACGGCCGCCCTGCGGCGCGGGATCGGAATGGGCACCGATCTTCTTGGACACATAGAGGTGAGCCGTTGCCGTTTGTACCTTACCGCATGAGTTGGTTTCGGGTGTGGACGGCAGCGCGGTTGATTACGCTTCGCAAGCCGGTGCGATTTGTGAATTTGCATCGCGATTCTTTTAAGCATCGGGAGATTGTGGAGCGGGCGAAAATTGAAGTGGAGAAAATTCAGGCGCCGATTCTGCTGGTATCGGCTGGTGCGGATTTGATTTGGCCTTCTGAGCCTATGGCTGATGCTATTGAAGAGCGTTTGGCGGCGCGGCGATTTGGATACGAAGTGAAGCATGTGCGGAATCCTGGGGCTGGGCACGCTTTGCGATTGCCGCATACGCCGGCTACTACTTTGGTTTCGAAGATTCCGACGTTTGGGTTTCGATTTGCTTTTGGGGGGACGGCGGAGGCTACGGCTCGGGCGCGGATTTTGGCTTGGCGGGAGACTATGGAGTTTTTTCGGCGGCATCTTTTCTAGGATCGGGCTTTTTGCTGCGGTGGACATAACGGTTGGAGCGGGGCCGAACTGCGGGAGGGTCTGAAGAACCCTCCCCTACTGTGGAGGCATGTCGTACAATCCTGCGATGGCTAAACCTACCCGACGTGGATCGAGCACAAAAGAGCGAAGAGGCGCGAAAAGTGGGCGTTCGAAATCTGCGACTGCTGATGGATTGAAGAATTCGTCGCCTGAGGCGCTGGCTACTTTTGCTGCGTTGCGGGCGATTCTTAGTGAGTTTGACGGGAAATTGCGGGTTACTGCAGACGAGCCTGGGAAGTACGAGCTGACGTCGCTTGAACCTACGTTTAAGGGCAAGCCGATGTATTTTGGGAGTGTTTTGATTCAGAAGAATTACGTTAGTTTTCATTTGTTTCCGGTTTATACGAATCCGGAGCTTGGGAAGAATATTTCTGCGGATTTGAAACGTCATATGCAGGGGAAGTCTTGTTTTAATTTTAGGGGGCCGGATTTGTTGTTGTTTGTGCAGTTGGCGGCTTTGGCGGTGGCAGGTTTTCGGGATTTTGAGCGGAGGGGGTGGGTTTAGGTTTTCGTTGGGTTTGGGCACCTTGCCCCGCGAACGGCGCTTTCGGGAGGGCTGAACCCGGCCCACCCCTACGGAATAGTACCAAGTCAAATACGTAATTCATTATGATACCATTTTTGCATATCGGGCCGATTACTTTGCCTACCTTTGGGTTGATGGTGGCTACGGCTATGATCTGCGCGTTTTTTGTGATGCGCGCGGATTTGAAGAGGCGGGGGATTGAGATTGAGGCGGAGACGTTGGTGGCGGTGCCGTCGCTTGCGGGGATGATCGGGGCGAAGCTCTATCATGTGCTGGAGACGCCTCGGGATCTGTTTGCTGATCCGGTGGGGCAGCTTTTCACTAGTTATGGATTTGCTTGGTTTGGCGGATTGATCGCGGGGATTGCGGCGTTTATTTATTTGGGTTATCGATTCCGGATCCCTTTGTTGACTTTGTTTGATGCGGCTTCGCCGGCTGCGGCGCTTGGTTACGGGATTGGGCGGATCGGTTGCTTGCTTTCCGGGGACGGCGATTATGGGATTCCTTCTTCGCTGCCATGGGCTATGAGCTTTCCGAATGGAGTGGTCCCGACTGTGCAGCGGGTGCATCCTACGCCGATTTACGAGTTTTTGGCGGCGGTGGTGATTGCCTGGCTACTTTGGCGGCTTGGGGAGAGTCAGGCGCGGACTCCGATTCATGCGCTGGGAACGAAAATGGATGCGAAGGCCAAGAAGTTTGAACGGGTGCCGCGCGGACGGGTTGATGGAAAGTTGGGCGCGGTGCGGCCGGCGGGATTCGTGTTTGGGGCTTATTTGATTTATACGGGAGTGGCGCGATTTTTGGTGGAGTTTATTCGGATTAATCCGCGATCGTTTTTTGGGATGACGAATGCGCAGACGGCGGGGTTGGCGTCGGTGGTGTTGGGAGTTGGTTTGATTTGGTATTTGCGAGGGAAGGATGATCGCGCGCGAACGGTTTCCGTTTGAGATTGATGGCGACCTAGGACTTTCACAACAGCAAAGGCAGGGGAAATTTCAAATTTCTAGATTTGAGAGTGAAGAAACAGCACAGTCAAATTCATTCTTCCATCGCTTTACAAATTACGAATACCGATGCAAATGAAAATGCAGATCCCTTACGAGCTGCCTGCAACTTTCTGTTGTTCTGAGTGTTTTTTCATTTGTGGGAGCTTAGTGGCTGCAACCGTTGTGGGTTGGTTTGCGTCTCTTTTGGAGAGGAGATTTTATTTATGCGATGGTGCTCATTTTTGTTTTCGTTTTTGATTGCTGGATTGCTTTTGGGATCGGCGGGGAGTTTGCGGGCGCAGGATTCGCCGGCGGCGCCGCCTGCGGATGCTAAGGCGGCTAATGTTGCGGGGACTTGGTCGGTATCGTTTGAGACGCCTAATGGAACCATGACGCAGACGCTTACGTTGACGCAGGATGGTAGCGGGCTGACTGGGACTATTGGCGGGGAGCGCGGGACTGCGGACGTGAAGGGGAGCGTTAGTGGGAATACGGTGAGTTTTTCGGCTACGCGGAAGGGGCAGCGCGGGACGTTTACGATGAATTACACGGGGACTTTGGACGGGGAGACGATCAAGGGGACGATTTCTGGTGGTGGCGGGCATGGCGGGAACGGTGGCGGCGGGGGAGGAAACGGCGGGGGCGGTGGGAACGGTGGTGGTGGACATGGTGGCCATGGCGGGATGGGGCGCGGGAATCGGGCTTTTACGGCTACGCGGCAGAAGGTTTAGAGAAATGCAGGGAATATTTCGGTAGGCGTTTGCTTGGTTGGAGATCGACTGCCTCCTTTAATTTTTCCTCTTGGGATTGTTCTTCTCCTTGATACATTCTGAAACCGGGAGGGTCTAAAGAACCCTCCCCTGCTTTGGTTCGTGCGCGTTTGTTGCTATCGGATTTTCGCAACTCAGTTGTGTTGCTTCGCGTCAAATAGAGAGTAGAATCGAACGCGTCCCCGGAAGGAGTCGCTCTTGGCGAACTTCGTGAAGATTGGGCTTTCTAGGGGCCTTCGCAGGTCCTCCACAACGAGGCGTGTCATCGCGCGCGCCTTCCGGGACGCGGCCAGAATACTTGGCGCGATTCTGCTATTTAGTGTTACGCCGGCGCTGGCTTTGCAGCATGGTGGCGGAGGTGGCGGCCATGCGGGCGGCGTTGGTGGAGGCGGACATTTTGGCGGTGGAGGCGGTGGGCACGTCGGCGGCGCAGGTGGACGTCCTTCTGGCGGCGGCCAGCATGCGAGTGCGCCGCATCCGAGCGGTGGCGCTTCGGCGGGGCATGGCGGGGCGCCTGTGGCGACGGCGCATCCGGCCGCAGCTGCGGGAACCGCTTCTGGTGCGCGGGTAATTTCGCGATTGGCGCAGACTACGCATACTGCGGGACCCGGATACGTTTGGGAGGCGACGCCTGGATATTCGAATCGGGTGGGGCCTGCGGCGCCGAAGGATATTGGGAAGCGCGGATATGTTTGGGAAGAAGGGCCATCGAGTGGCGAGGCCGGGGAAAAGGGTTCTTATTTTCTGACGACGAATTTGTTGCCGCGTGGCGAAGGTGCGCCGCGAGTGGGTGGAGGGACGTTCGTGGCGCGGGGAAGCGTTTCGCCGCACTCGAATGCGATGGTATTCAGCCGGAGACCGATCCCTTCGGCCTCGCTGAGGGCGCGATCGGGGCTTGGTTTTCGGAATCGACGGCGGCCGGTGTTTTTCGGCGGATTTTTTCCTTTTGGGTTCTTCCCTGGATTCTTCTACGACGACTGCTTTGGGGCTGGATTTGATTACGGATACGGTTATGGATTCGGATTTGGGTATAACCCTTGCGGGTATGGATATTTCTATCCGGGATACGGGTATTCCATGGGTGGGAATTACTCGGACTTTACCGGAAACGTGACCAACGACAACACGCCTTACGGTGCGCCCACTTTGATTCCTGACTCTGAAGAGCCGGGTTCGGACGAGGCTACTGCGCGGCCTAGCGCTGGCGCTCCTACGGCTGGCGCGGATTCTACGGTGTTGTTTCTCAAGGATGGGACCAGTTTCGGAGTGACGGACTATTGGCTGGAGGGCGGACGGTTGCATTACGTTACGACTTACGGCGGGGCTAACGCTATTGAATTGGATGCTTTGGATACGCAGAGGACAGTGGATGAGAATGCCAAGAATGGGGTGACTTTTACCTTGCGCCCGCCTCATTGGATGGATAAGGATGCGGCGCCTCCTGGGGTTGAGCCTGAGAAGCCGCGGGAGTAGAGGGGGCCGAAAAACGGGAGGGTCTGAAGAACCCTCCCCTTAGGGATCCGGCGAAATGTTTCAAAAGGTTACCAAATGGGAAGCCGGCTTCCCGGTGGGGAGGCTCGAAATGGACGAAAACCGGATTATTTTGAATTTTTGACCGAAACTGAATGTCTTTTGAACGGTAATACTTGACAAGTAACCGATGTTCCTGTAGAGTTTTTAATTGTAACCTCGATTTGTGTAGCAGCAACCGAACACACACCCAGTAAGACCCCCGAACGGAATCATCTGAGCTTGTGAAGTTGTGTCTGCCCACCGGTGTTTGCTTTTGAATTCGACATTTCCTCTGGAGGCTTTGTGCCAAATTACAATACGCAGAATCCGCCCTTTGCAATCTTTCCTGGCGATGTGGCGTTGGCTTTCAATGCGGAGGCACCTACGGCTGGGCAGGCGAGCCAGCAGTTTGCGCTGCCGGACTACTCTGGGCGCGGAGAGCAGGGACGCACGGTGCGCTGGCAGACTATCTTCGCCAGCGCGCCGAGCGCTATCAGTATTACGTTGCAGACGGCGCTGGATGATGTGGACGCGCATTATCAGACGGTTGATACCTCGACGGCGACGGCGGGCGAGGCGCGCACCGTAACGGCGGTGAACGCTAAGTTTATCCGCGCGAAGTTGACTTCGATTACCGGCGGGAGCGGCGTTACGGTGGAAGTTCTCGCGTAAGTAGAGGAGTGGCGGTAGGCGCTCGAATTTCGGTTTGAACGTTTCTTAGAAGCCGTTCGTTTTCCAATTAATTCCAACGTGCGAATCCGCTAAATCATCTGAGGAGATTGCAAGGTCATGTCTTCGACAAAAACTCAATTCAATGCTGTTGCTCCAAAATCGCCGGCTAACGAGAAGCCGCACCGCCGCGTGAGAATGTGTGACGCGCTGCGGGCCGAAGGCGTGAATGAGTCTGTGATCGCACAGACGTATAGGGATTTGCTCGAGCGCACGAGCGCCGAAGGCAGTACGCAGGATGCGAAACTTCTGCTGGAGACGGCGCGGGACTGCGTGGAGATTTTGGATCCGGCGGATCAGTCGGATGAGATTCCTGCGAACGCGATCGTGCAATTGATTCACAACGTGCCTCGGCCGGAGCGGGATGCGGCGTCGGAAGGTAACGATGGCGGCAGTGCGATGGGCGAGGAAGACGGAGATTTCAAATTTCAGAATTGAGATGAAGTCGTCTGATAAACAGTTGGTACGGCGGATTGAAGTGTCGTCAGGTTCTGAAGTTTCTTTGGGAGAGCCTGAATTCAAAAAAACGAAAACCCAAAGCTACACCGGGCCTCCGCCCAGGCGGACCGGCCCCTACGAAGGCAAAGTCAAAAGAGAATGCAGATCCCTCACCCCTAAAGCGGGTGCGGGATGACAGCCGCTGGGCTGGCGACCTGGGATGAGGCTTGTTTTGTTTTCGCAGGCTGCGAAGTCGCGCAGGTCAAAGACTTTCTTCAACGCTTGTATGTTTTTCAAATCTATTTGGGACGAGGTGTGCATGTCGTTCAATAAGTCCACGGTCGGTTATTCGGTACAGATTGGCGGGGCAGGGTGCGTGCTTGTTGGAGCGGTGTTGAGCGTGCACCATGCGGCGATAGCGGCGTGTTTGCTGGCAGGATCTGCTGCGTTGTATGTGGGCAAGCGAATTCGCAGTGGGGTGTAGGACTTGAAAGTCGCTCCGATGATTTGCGGCGCCGATGCGGTGCGCCGGCAGCATGCCCGTGCACCTCGCCCAACATGTCCATTACTGCCAAATCGGGAACCGAGCGCTTCGTAGCAGATTCGACGGCACGGATTCTTCTTGATGAAACTACGCGGATTTGGCACCGGAAACTTTACTACGAACCATTTCCGAAGCAGCGGCGATTTCATTATTCAGGGGCGAAGTACCGGCTGTTTGGCGGGGCGGCGGGGCCTGGCAAATCGAAGGCTTTGATGATGGAGGCCATTGTCCGGGCCAACGAACATCCGGGCGTTAACACTCTGCTGCTGCGGCGAACATTTCCAGAGCTTGAATCGTCGCTGCTGCAGTATTTTCGGCGCGATGTTCCTCGAGAGTTGTATCGAAGCTACAACGACTCGAAGCACGTCATTACCTGGTTTAATCAATCGACGACGCAGTTTGGCTACAGCCGATCGGAGAGCGATATCTATCAGTATCAGGGTGCTGAGTATCTTTTCATCGGCATCGATGAACTGACGATGTTTACCCTGGCGCAGTGGCAGTTTCTTACTTCACGGAATCGCTGTCATGTCGCGGATGCTGGTCCGAACATGGCCGGTGCGACAAACCCTGGAAATATTGGGCATGCTTGGGTGAAATCGCTATGGATCGATAAGCAAGCGGCTGCAGGGATGGATTCGCCGGGAAAGTACGATCCTGACGATTACGATTTCATCCCCGCGCGACTTTGCGACAATCCGATCTATGCGGCGGACGAGAACTACCTGAAATCGTTGGATGCTTTGCCGGAAAATCTGCGGCGCGCATTTCTCGAGGGCGACTGGGCGGTTTTCGCTGGGCAGTATTTCGACAACTTCAATACTGTGCGCCACGTGATTCGCCCTGAGGAGATTCAGTTCGAGGCGTGGTGGCCGAGATGGATCTCGATTGATTGGGGTTTTGAGCATCCGGCGGCGGTTTATTGGCATGCAGCGGCGTCGCCTGCTTCTGGAGCGGCCGGCGGCGAACATGGAGCGGGGGCCGCGGCTTGCCGGACGATCACCTACCGTGAATTCACGGCGCAGCATATGTCGCCGCGAGAATTGGCGATGGCGATCCTGGATCACAGCGCCACCGAGAAGATTTCGGCAGTTTATCTATCGCCTGACGCATTTGCGCGGCACACGGATCGAGAAACGATTGCGGACCAGATAGGGAACATATTCGTGGGGTTTGGGTTGCCGCGTCCGGAGCCGGCCGATAATGATCGCGTGGGCGGGTGGATGCTGATGTACCAAATGCTGGAAGCCGAGGAATGGTTGATGACGTCGAACTGTGCCGAGCTGATTCGAACGTTGCCGAATTTGGTGCGCGATAACGTGCGGGTGGAGGACATCGCGAAGAGAGACGGCGACGATTCGGCTGACGCTGCGCGGTACGGACTGAAGTCGCGGCAGTCGCGCGTGTCTGCGGGGAATGCGCCGTACGAGCAGCGATTGGCCGGGCGAGTTACGTCGGGAGATCCAACGATACGGGCGATTCAGGCGCGTAGGGCGCAATTGGCTGAACATGACCACCGTTCGCCGGTTCATTTTGCACGACGGCAGCGATAGGTAAAGGGGCGATTCATTTCGAATGAGCTGGCACGGACATTTGAGAAAGATTTTCAAACCGCGGTACACGCGCGAGCTGGAAGACGAAGTGGCGCGTTTGCGGAATGAAAATCGAGCGATGATGAATTCCATTTTGAGTGTCGCGGGGTTGCCGCCATTGAGACTGGAGGCGGAAGTGGCGCGAGAGAAACATCGCGCAGAGATTGAAGTGAAGGGCCGGCGCGATGGTGCGCTTGACGTCGGACAGCAGAGACGGGCGGGAAAGCACGAACGCGAGGAAAGCTCGAAGTCGACGCAAGATTCGATCACGGCTGGCGACAACGACAGGTCTATGCCCACGGTCGGAGGGCAGGGAATTGTGCTTCCTTCGAGTGCGCATCGGAGGCGAAGTTGGCAGCAAATCAATCGAATATTGGAGATCGAGGAAGCTCGGCAGGTCGCGAACCGGGATAACTCGGATGCGATGCGGCCGCGACGCAGCTAGGTTTGACGCAAAAACTTCAACCACTACTCGACGAAGTAATCTCGCTCAAATAATTCATTCAAGTAAGAATTCCGAGGTCGCATGATTAACGACTCTTCTATTCGTTTCCCTGGCGAAGCTCCGGCCGCTGACGCTTCTGTGGTTCCGGTCGAAGGGCCGGCGCACACCGCGCCCGCGTTGCTTGACGATCCGGTTTCGCATCTTGAAGCCGCGGCCTATGGGGAGAATTACGAATTTTTGCCGGAGCGGGTGCAAGCGGCGCTGCGTCGAATCGTGCAAGATTTCACCAGCGAGTCGGAGCTTTCACGGCGGGAGGAAATTCGACGGATCAAGAAGGCGCATCAATTTTGGCGGGGGCTGCAGTATTTGTGGTGGAGCGAGCGAGACCAGAATTGGCATTTGCCGTTCGAACAGACCACGACATCTGAGACCTCTCTGGAGGATTTGCCGCGGTACGAGTTCGTGACGAATATTTATCAGGCATTTGGGTTGTCGATTATCGCGGTGCTCTCGCAGGACGTGCCGCAGGTGCGCTTTTTTCCGCAGTCGGCACAGGCTGAGGAAGATATAGCCGCGGCCAAATCGGCTACGGAAGTGGCGCAATTGGTGGAACGGAACAATCGCGTCGGGAATTTGATCGTGGATGAATCGTTTCAGTTGTGGACTAGCGGAAAAGTTGGGGCTTATGTGCGGTATGTGGTGGATGGGCAGCGGTTTGGATTTCATCCTGAGATACAGATTGGGTTGCGGGATGTTGAGTTGAATGAGGGTCATTGGTTGTGTGGGGGTTGTGGGGGGGTAGTTGTTGCTGAGCAGGGCGGGCCGAAAACAGATTCGACTGGTCGGAACGCGTCACCAGGCGCCACTCAAGAATTCCCTTCGACACATGGCCGAAGTGCGGGAGGGTCTGAAGACCAAGACCCTCCCCTACAGGACCTCGCTAAATCTCAAGCCCCTGTTTTGCCTTCCGGCGGTGTCGCGCACCCAACCAGCAGCCCTGCCTCTGGGGGCGCGACGCCGCCTATTCCCCCGCCTGGATTTTGCCCAGATTGTGGGGCAGCTTTTGAGCTGGGAGATTGGGTGCCTGCGGACGTTGTTACGATACCTTCGGCCGAGACGCGATTGCGGGTTCCTAACGGGCAAGAGGTGGTTACGATCGTCGGAGGATTGGAGTTGAAGACTCCGCCTTGGGCGAATGAGATGCATGAGTACCCGTTCCTGCAGTGGAATATGGAGGTGCATCAGGCACGCCTGAAGGCTGCTTATCCGCAGGCAGCGGATAAGATCGGGGCGCCGGTAGCTAGCGGGGCGGTGCAGTATGAAAGGCTGGCGCGATTGGCACAGTCACAGGGTGGGCCGTTGACCGAAGGCGGCGACTACAACATGAACTTGATCACGTTCCAGCGAACGTGGTTGCGGCCGTGGGCTTTTTACCAGCTCGAGGACAAGAAGTTGCGGGACGAATTGCTGGCGCTGTTCCCGGATGGGTGCTACGTCGCGTTTGCAGGGGATACATACTGCGAGGCGCGAAGCGAGAATATGGACGATCACTGGCGCGTGCTGCATGCGCTGCCGGGGGATGGATCGACTGGGCGTCCGGCGCTGGGCGATGCGCTGATTTCGGTGCAGGAACGGTTTAACACGCTTTCGAATATTCAGATCGAGACTTACGAATACGGAATTCCGCCGATATACGCGGATAGCGAAGTGCTTGATTTTGACGCGCTGCAATCCACCACGGCTGAACCGGGCGCGCATTACCCGGCGCGGGCGAAGCCTGGGCAATCATTGGCGTCGGGATTTTTTCAGCCGGCACCGGCGCAGATTCCTCCCGATCTGGCGATGCACTCGGCCAATTTGATGGGACCAGTGGCGCAATTCTTGACTGGGGCATTTCCTGCGCTGTTTGGCGGGGCTATGGCTAATACGGATACGGCGGCCGGCTACTCGATGGCGCGCGATCAGGCTATGGGGCGGATTGGTCTGGTGTGGCGAAGGATGAAGTTCTTTCACTCCGACGTGATGTTGCTTGCGGTGGATTGTTTCCGGAGAAACCGGCCGAGTGACGTGGAGACGACTTTGCTTGGAGCAGGGTCAGCTTTCGAATCGAAGTGGATCCGGTTAGCGGACTTGAAGGGGAATCTTTTCTCATATCCCGAAACTGATGAGCAGTATCCGACGCTCTGGTCACAGCAGAGGGCAGTGCTTCTGCAACTCTTGGGGAGCCCTGATCCTCAGTTGCAGCAGATTTTGGCGCATCCTGAAAATGTCGCTTTGATCAAACGCTTGATCGGACTTGAGGAGATTGTGATTCCGGACGAGGAAGCGCGGACGAAACAGTTCCGTGAAATTGCTCAGCTAGTTGTCGAGCAGCCTTTGTTGCATCGCGATCCAAAAACCGGCGCCGAGACGATTTTGCCGAGTATTCTGCCCGATGCGTTCGCGGATGATCACGCGGTGGAGTTAGCTACTTGTAAGCGGTGGTTTAGTAGTGATTCGGGGCAGGTGGCTAAGATTGAGTCGCCGGCTGGATACGCGAATGTTCGGGCGCATGCTTTGTTGCATCAGCAGTTCTTGCGGCAGCAGGTTGCTCCGGGGGTGGCTGGGCAAAATTCGACTGGCGACACGGGTTCGCAATAAATGACGGAAGGCAAGAGGGCCGAAAAGCGGGAGGGCTAAAGCACCCTCCCCTACTGAGGCTAGAGGTTTCTTTCAACGCCGAAGCCTAGTTTTGCTCCGTAGGCGGATCTTTGCGATGGGGGCGGAGCTACTAACCTTACTACGTGTTGCAGCCTTTCTGGTTTGAAGGGTTTTGCCATGCAGACTACCGCGCCGTATTGATGGCTGGTGGAATAGTCCGCGGGTTGCGCGGCTTGCGTGATTAGGATTACTGGAATGTGTTTCAGGCGCTCATCTTTTTTTACGATGAGGCAGAGATCTTGTCCGCCGAGTTCTTCGCCTTCAAATTCTGCCAGGATGACCGCGGGAACGGTGGTTTTCAAAACGTCGAGGGCTTGCTTCGCGTTTTTGACGATGACTACGTGATAGCCGTCTTGCTGCAGGAGAGAGCGCATGGTTTCTGCGAGGCGCTCATCGGACTCGACAGCCAGGACCATGGTCTGCGGCGCGAAAGTTTGGGCGGCTACTCGGGTGGCACCGGCCGGTAATTTTGTGTCGCGATTTGCAGCGGCTTCGAAATGGACAGCGACGGCGGGCCGGCCGTCTCGAGTTTCAAACATGCGGACGATCTTGGCGCGTTGGGAGGTATTGATCGCGGTGGCGGCGGACGAATAGGGAAAAGTTACGTCGAGAACCTGGCCGACCCAGTAGTCTTTGCGGATGGTGGTGAAGAGCAAGCCATCGCGAGACACGTCAATGCTGGTGCAGAGATCTTCAAACGTGTTGATCGTGCCGATGCCGCCGCGGACGTGCACTTGTGCGGTGATCTTGGCGCGTTTCCGGCGGCGCCGGTCAGCGCTTGTCACGACAGGCTTCGGAGGGGCGGAAGCGGTTTCTGTAGGGTTCGTCGAATTCATCGGAGCATGAGCCTCATCCAAGAAGAGCGCGAGCAGACAGGCGCCGAGCACCGGCGCCGGCGCTTCACACTCAATCTATTTATAAATGGATTGAGGCGGGCAAGCCATAGTACTTCCGTTACAGAGGGTAACTTTTCCGAACGCCTGTGGATGAATTTGCAGTCTGTAATGTTCGCCGGAAATTGGATCGCGGCGCTAGGCGGTTCTGACGAAGGAGGCGATATTGAATTGGGCGCTGTACGCGGAGCGCTGGGAAGGCGGCGGGGCCACTAAGTGTACAACGTGCAGCAGGCGCTCTGGTTTGAATGGCTTAGCGAGGCAGACGACAGCGCCTAGTTCGTGACTGGTGGCGTAGTCGGACGGGGAGGCTGATCGCATCATTAAAATCACGGGGATGTGTTTGTGACGATCGCTCTTTTTTACAATGGCGCAGAGATCGTGCCCGGACGGCTCACCGCACTCCACTTCGGCGATGATCACGTCGGGCGAATCTGATTTGATTACGTCAAAGGCGGCTTGCGCCGTGGCGGCAGTAGCAACGAGGTAGCCGTCATCTGCAAGCATAATTCTTAGTTTTTCACCCTCGAGAACGTCTGAGTCTACGACGAGAACGTGCACTGAGCCGGGTAAGCGTTGCGCGCCGGACGGAGACTTTTCGCGTTTCTCTAGCGCGGGCTCGACCCGGCCTTGCTCGATCTTCATGGCTACCGCGAAGCCAAAGGCTGACGTCGCAGACGCGCGGACGACCGTAGCTCGCTTCGGCGTGTTGATGGCATCTGCTTCGCTACTGTAGGGGTAAGTCACCTCAAGAGATTGGCCCACATAGTATCCGCCGCGAGGAGTTTCGATGAGAAGGCCATCGCGAGCAACGTCGGTGGTCTTTACCAGATCTTCGAATGGGTCGGCGGTGCCAACTCCTCCGCGGATGCGGACAGGGAGCGACACCTTGACGCGGTGATGCTTTCGGCGTTCGGCACCATGAGGTTCGCGCGGGGTTGCCGGGATAGATTTGCCAGAGTCAGACACACAATTCTCATCGGCGCGAGTGGTAGAAGCGTTAGCGCTGCGGCAAAGGATCTGGGAAGGAAAGCAAAAGAGCGGAGGGCGGAAAGATGAACGCAGCAACCACATCGGGGCAGTCCCATTCCGGAGCAGTGAGAGTTCAAATAGCGGCGGCGACACCCGCTACGGCGAGCGTGGCTCGGCCCAGCGATGACGAGATTCTCGGCTTGGTTACGCACATCGAGTCCCCTAGTTCGAACGAATCGTCGGGCGACGCATTTGAATTTGACGAAAGTCAGCCCGAACCTGGGATTGAGCCGCAGCAAAACGCTGGGACAACAGAGCCCGCACAATTTCGAGCGATTTTCGAAGCGAATCCCGAGCTTCGCGAGGCATGGAGCGAGGCTCAATCATTTCGAGAAATCTTCCCCGACATAGAGTCGGCGCGTGAAATTCAGAAGCTGTTTCCAACGGTGGACGATGCGAAGGCTGCGAACTCGCAAGTAAGCGATTTGGCACGTATCGACGCATTGTTTTTCAGCGACCGGTCGGAATCCCATGCGGAGTTGGCGGCGGCGATCTATCGATCGAACCCGAAAGCGTTTCGGAACCTGGCGCAAATGATGAACGCCATGAATGCGGCACCGGGCCGCGATGGGCAACCAGTCGATGCAACTGCTTTTGGGAATTCTGCTCAACCGCAAGCGCTGGCAAATCGCCGAGCTCCGGCAACGATCGACGGGGATAACTTGCAGCAGCCGGGCGAGATTGCGCCCGCGAACGTGGCGCAGGAGCATGCATTCTTTCACGAAACGAACGCGGCGGCGGTGGAAGGCGTCCTGAGTTCGATTCAGTCGCAACTGGAGCGATTGCTGCCCGAGGGGACGCCAAAGAATACGCGGCAGCGATTGACCGGGGAAATTTACCGCGCGATAGACGCGTCGTTGCAATCGAATCGAGCGTTTGGCCAACAGCTCCGTCAGGCGTTTCGAAGCGGCCAACTTACGGCGGATAACCAACGAGCGATTGTGGGAATGGTGGTGGGCCGGGCTAAGCAAGCGCTGCCGGGGGTTGCAAAGCGAGTGTTGGGCGAGTGGACTAGCGGAGTTGTGGCGCACGCGAGTACGCGTCAGGAGCGACAACGCAACGCGGCGAAGAGAGTCGATATCGCGGGCGGCGCACCGGGCGGAGACGGTCCTCGGGCTTTGATGCCGAAGGATATCGATTACCGGAGGATGAGCGACAGCGACATTTTGAATATGTGACGATTAAATGTTGCGGGTGGTGTGAAAATCGTGGGGCCGAACTGCAGGAGGGTCTAAAGAACCCTCCCCTACTTTGGGTTCTCGTTCTAATTTGCTACAGGGTTTTCCGATTTGTGGCGGTCTTGTAGGTCTCGATCGCTTGCGCTACGCCGACTGCGAATTGTGACATTTGGGAAACGGTCATGTTGGCTGGGATTTTGACCATACCGGAGTTAATCATGTTGGTCACCGCAGTATTCAATGCATTGTTTACTGAGGTCCAGTCCACGTTTCCATTCGAATCGGTATAAGTAACGAGATAGGAATCAATAAGGCGAAGGACTCCTCCGGGCGAGAACGACGGGCCGTCGTTGGTGTCCATCTTGTCGGTGGTGTCGCGTGCGAATTCCTGAACCTGTGCTTCGGTGACGCTGCTGGGTAAGGTGATTAGGCCGTTGGTCAATGCCGCGTCGACGATTGAATTTACGACTGCATCCTGGGCCGCCTGATTCGGCGGATCCGTCGCTATTCGTTGGTGGCATGGCGTCAGAAATGGCAGCGGAAGTGCCCAAGACCATGAAGTAAGTATGGCCGGATTGCAAAATCCGCAAAACAGCGACGCCGTAGGCTTGATACTGCTGGGTACGTCATGCCGGAGGGTACGTAGACAGTGCTCGTCTCGAGGGCGTTCTTTACAAAACATTTGACCGCCATGGATTGGCTCGTGGCGCAGTAATTTCCGTTGCCTTGAGCGCGCGCTGGAAGCGCGACAGCAGACAGGGCTAAGACCAGGACAGGAATAAATCGGGCAAAGCGGTGCTTCATACGCCCTCCGGGGGACACATCTCCGTCTGTAGCAGGCCCGGGGACGGCGGGTGCTGCCACAAATTATCACAAGTACTGACGCTACGAAGCGACGAATTTGGCGGCCACTCTTCGCAGTGCGGGAAAAGGTTCGGCATCGTGGCTTACCGTCGGTCCAAGAAAGCAAGCGTAACGACTGCATGAAAGCGCGAAGAAAACTCGGCGTCAACTGGATTTCTAAGTTTAGGCGAAAATTTCTGATGCGGGTAAGGGTAATGGGAGGCGAGCGCTCGTCCAGAATGGTCGCGGGAGATGGGATTGAAGATCGCACCGGATACGCGGCGTGCTCGAGCCGCTGATTGAAGGATGTTGTGCCGAGTGGTGCCGAACGCTTTCGTCGAGACAGATTCTGGACACAGCACTTCTTATCCGTCAAGGACACCACGGCAATTAAAAATCCACCCAAGGGGAATTACAAGCTATGCCACAAATGCAAAATGCACAGACAGTTGCGCTCCAACTCGAAAAGGTCCGCGACAAGCTCCCGCTGCTTTATGAGCGCGACGACATACTGCTAACGATGATCCAGCAGCGGGGCGACGCGGAGCGCGTGAGCTCGCGCAACATGCGTCTCCCACTGCAAATCCGTCCGGGAGGGAAGCCCGGTCTGGCAAACCTCGATGGTGGAGATTTGGGCCGCGGGTCGGGAACGACGTACGACGTTGCGCAAGTGACTTCCATCTTTTTCCGGCATGCGGTAGAAATATCAAAGCTGGTGGAGTACGCCTCGAACTCACCGGAGAAAGCAATTGAGAACGCCGCCAAACGCGAAGTAAAGAATAACATGCAGCAATTCCGTGCGTTCCTGGACAAGGTGATGCAGACGAACGGAAATGGGGTTTTGGGTACGATTGCGAGTATTTCTGGGAGCACGTTTACGATGGCAAAACCCCCAGGCAGCGTGCTCGTTTACTACAACCAGACGATTCAGGTCTACGATCCGACGCTTACTACGAACCGCAACGTGGCAGCCGGCGTTACTACGAGTGTGACGGCAGTGGATCCCTTTGCAGGGACCATCACGGTAGACAACATTCCCAGCGGCACCTCTGCAAACGACGTGATCGTACATGACGGTTTGACCGGAGCGCAGCCGGTTTCGCTCTTTGGCATTCTTTATCACCAGACCAACGCGACTACTGGGACATGGCTCAACTTAAACCGTGCCACTTATCCGGTGGAACTTGCGACGCCACGCGTGGCAGGAAACAACTCGGCGCTTACTCCGGGAGTTGTGCGCCTGGCGATCAACAAGGTCCGCAAGTCGCTGGGCACAAGCCAGATCGGAAAACTCATCGCGTATACCTCGCTCGAGCAAGAGCATGCATGGGAGCAACTGGGCGTCACGATCTCGCAAATCATTAAGGAGGGGGCAGGAGGGCGCGCTAGCGATCTCGATTTGCTCTTTACGGGCGAGAAGACGATGGCCGGCGTGCCGATTAAGTCTTCGATCAACGCGAACTCGACGCGCGTGGATTTCCTCGATCTGTCGCATTGGGGCCGGGCGGTGATGCAGGAAATTGATTTTTACGATGTCGGCGGCCAAACGGTTTTCCCGATTTACGGGACTAGCGGAGGGCTTGCGGCTGCGTACATCTTTTACTTCGTTACCGGACTGCAAGTCTGGAATGAGAGTCCCAGAAGCGGCGCGTTCATCGACACGTTGGCGATTCCTAGCGGCTATTAAGAAACTCTGGGCACGTACGCCGGCGTCGGGCTTGTGGGGAGAGTTATTCCCTCCGTTCGGCATCACGTGCGAGGCTTCGATGTTTCGTATGTTCCGCCTTCGACTGGAAACCGGGAGGGTCTGAAGACCCTCCCCTACACGTCTATTCAGAATTCCATCCCACATTTGAGTTGGAGCGAAATCATGGCTACTACCATTAGTGTTCAGAATGTCGATGCCTCGGGCATCGTGACCTGGGTCACTGGCACCGTCGCCTTTTCGGGGAATTATGCAACTGGCGGCGACACGCTAGACTGGACGACAGCGATCGAGCAAATCGGCCAATCGGGCCAAGCCGTGGACGCCGCCAGTCCGCCGCAGCAAGTGATGCTTGACAGTCAAAATGGAAATGCCGGTTACTACGTGTCAGTGCAAGGAAACGCGCTTAACAACTGGAAGGTGAAGTGTTTCGTCGGCAGCGGCACTGAAATCGGAGCTGGTGCGTACCCGTCGAGCGTGACAACGGACGTCATCGCGTTCCAAGCGCAATTCATGCGTTTGCGATAACTCGAGGAAGACCTGCAGCTCGCCTATGATTCAAGTTCTTCGCGAAACTCACATCGCACCGACACCGCTCGATGAACGCGTCACGGAGGCGGGCGGTTGGAATCGTTTTGGCGAACCCAATTTCCGGGTAGTCTGGGGATGGTCGCGACTCAGTTGGATTGGCGGAAGATGGACAGACCGAGATGCGAGCGGAAATGTTGTTCGTGAAATTGTTGAACTCCGCCGCGAGCCCAAATATCTGCCGCAAGATCGCTGGCATATCGAGCGTTGGCTCGCACCTGAAACCTATGGCACTCCTGAGAGTTGGCGAGCGCTCACGATCGAGCGCGAGGATGGCATTTTGATCCCGGCGCTCGGGCCCTATCCGTCTCGCGGGGAATATGAGCATTGCTTTACTCTGGCTGGTCCGCGCGGGGAATTCATGCCGCTCGATGCGAGCGCCTGCGACAAAATCGTTCGAGCGATTGAATGGGCCCGCCGTCAAACAGGACGCGAAGCCCGCCACGCTTTAACGAGTCGCGAAGTTAGAAACGATCTGTGCTGGGAAAAACGCGCCGACGACATCCTCGATGACGCGGTGCCGGCGTTTCACGACCAGCCGTTCGTTGCCGCGCCGTGAGGGTAGCTAAGCGGCGAGGCCAGAAATGAATGTTGTTTGTAACTGTCGCCGGAAGGATATTGCGTGGTCGCACTCACGTTTTTTGCGTCGATTGCAGACCCGAACTCTCTCGCCGCAGGTTCATGCTTCGAGATCAATGAATGCACTTGAGACGTGAGAGCCCCAAACTTATAGACATTTAGGAGAACTCTTTGCCCTCGAATATCCATGAAACTGACCGCCGCAACGTGATTTCCGTACCGACAACCGGGGAATCGCGCGAAGCTACCGTATCAATCGTGAATCTGAGCGATCAAGACTTCTACATCTCGCGCACGTACGGCATATTTCACATTCCTGCGTGCCCGAAAGGCGAGCTTTATGCCATTCTGCTGATCACAAATCGAGGTGATGCTCTCGACCTGGGTGACAATCGCCGATTTCCGTTCACGATTTCCGCTCGCGAAATTGCGGCTGACCTCATACAGGATCTCGAGCCGCATGGCATTTTTGTTAGCGCTGGGGCGCGCCCTACTGAAGTCGAAATTGCGACGGCACAGGCGGCACGTTTGGAGTGGTACCAACAACTTGTAGCCGAGGGCGATACGATGTGGGCACGGGGACATTCGTATCGCGAGATTTCCGACATGCACCGCCGAGCGGCGCTCTCGTTGGGTATCGAGCGTGATTGGGCGTTTGTTCCGCAGAAACTAATCGATTGTCCAGTTTGCGGGGAGAAGGTGAAGCCTCAGATTGCGGTCTGCAAACATTGCAAAGCGGTATTGGATGTCGAAAAAGCCGCGAAGCACGGAATTCGCCGAAAGCACGAGGAAGAAACGACGTAAGGCTTTTGAGGAATCGCGGCCCGGTGCGCACCCGTGAAATGGTGAACGTGCGCCCGTCAAGGACAGAGTCGTCGCGTTCGTTACGGAGTTATGCTCAGTAGAGGTGCGGGTCCGATGAAAATTAGGCGAGGAAGGGATTTACGATGATGTCGAATCAAACGTCCGACCGAAGCATCGTGCGGGCCATAGTTATCATCATTTTCCTGGCGACCAGTGCGCCACTCGCATTCGCGCAAGGATCCCGAAAAGATGACATCGCGTTCGGCGGCAACGGCCGACCACTGGCAGGAGCCACTGTGACGGTTTGCACGAGTGGTGCGACAGGCACGCCGTGCTCGCCGCTTGCCGCGCTCTATACGGACGCCACGCTTACGGTGCCAGCTCCGAATCCACTGCAGGCGGACGGTCTGGGAAACTACCACTTTTATGCTACGCCTGGGCGCTACGTCGTAACCTTGGCGAACGGACCCAG
>CAWBWG010000032.1:0-31071 GCA_963792515.1 uncultured Acidobacteriota bacterium
GGTCAAGCCAGTTGATACCCATTTTCAACTGGATTCCCAATATACCGCGTAGTCTGCGAAGCGTCAAGCGTAGGGGCGGGGGTTTACTCTCCCGCCCGATTTAGCAGTGGGTTTTCGGTCCCGATCACAGAAACCGCGGATGTGCAACAATCCAGTTTTCGTAGCGGTGGGCTTCAGCCCAGCATCTTCATGCAAGATCGCGGAACAAACAAAAATCGCGCCACTTTTCTTTTCATGGATTGCTACTTCTGACTCAAAAGATAAAGATCCGCATGCCCCCCAACCCGCGCATAAAACACCTCAGAAAGATCCCCCGCCAAGTCATAAGCATTCCCGCCAGAAACCAGCGGAAAAGCAAACGGCAACTTCAAAGCCACTTGCGCCGCCCCCACAAGTTTGCCATCCGCCCAACCCTGCCGGTAAATCGTAACGTCCCTTTGCCCAGGCACGGCATACAGAAATGCCTTCCCATCACGAGCCACGGTAATCCCAAAAGTCACCACGTTGGGCGTCAACAAAGTGCACTTTCGATCCAATAAAGACAATTCGTAAATCCCGTTTTTCTCCCCATTCGCAATCAAAGTGAGAAGGTACTGCCCGCCGGGTGCAACAGCGAATGCATACCCGCAACCCTCCACAAGTTTCTCCGGCGTCGAGCCGTCCGCGCTCTCCCTCCAGATCGAGCTAGCCTTCGACCCAGCTTCGGCTCCGTTCAAGTAAACGGTCTTCTGGTCCGGCCCCCATATCAAGTTTTGACCCGACTTCACCGTCCAGTTCAACTGCCGCCGGCCGCTCCCATCGGCGCCCGACACAAAAAATTTATCCGGCCCCTCACGTTCCGCACTCAAAAATCCAAGATGAAAACTATCGGCGGCGAAGGTAGCCGTTGCCAACGATTCTCCCGTGGCCAGTCTTACCTTCCCGCTGCCGTCTATATTCGCTGACCATATCTCGCTCCTATCAACCGCCGGGGCGGTGATGTACATCACCCGTTTCCCGTCCGGCGAGATGGCCGGCTGCGTCGCATTTTCCGATGCAATATCCGTGAGCTGCTTCGAGCGGACGTTGTACGCCGTCAGCACTCCGGTGGACTTGCCGTTCACGAAATAAATTCCTTTTCCTCCTGGATCCGGCAGCGGCGAAGTATCCGGCCCGGTTCCAGAGGTAACTTGAGCCAAGCTTTTGTCCTTCAAGCTGTACTTCCAAATATTCGTCAATCCGTTTACAGTCCGGCTAATCAGCAAGCTCTTCCCAGGCTCGCCCCACGTAGCGTCCAGTGGATTTCCGGGGATCTCACCCATATCCACTGTCGATCGCGCAGAGAGATCCAAATCGTAGGGGTGGAATGAGCTGCCGACGCTGCTGAGGATCGGATTGGAAGTCAGCACCAGCACGTGACTCCCGCCGGGAAACGGCAAAATCGCCACCGGCGGAAACGCGGTCGAATCAAAACTGTAAATTTTCTCTTCCCCAACTCCGGATTTGCCCGTACGGAAAATCGCACGGCTGTCTGACTTCAGGAAGAAAATTGACGCGCCATCCGCCGACGGAACCATGAAGGAACCGGAAGCCACCCGGCTCGCCGTGCCGCCAAGCGCCGGCACCGCCCAAAGTTCATCGCGCCCCGCGGACCTCTGGTAATAAATCTCAGTCCCATCAGTCGAGAAGCTCTGGACAATCTTGTCGCCCTCATCGCTCGTAAGCCGAAGTGGCTCGCCGCCAGAAGCGAGCATTAAGAACACTTGTTCGATTCCATTCACCGGCGAAACAAACGCCACCGTATGGCCGTCGGGCGAAAGCCTCGCGCTGTCCATCGGCTTATCCCAATGGCTGATTTGCGTAATCTTCGCCGGTCCACTCGGCGCGCTCTCGTGATTCCAAAAGTGATAAACCACAAACGCAACGATCAGCAGCAGCGCCGCCGCCCCAGCAATAAAATATTGATTTCGTCCCAACCCGCCGGACGAAGCCGCAGCAGCAATCGCGGCGCTCGAAGCACTGTCAAGTTTCGCAGCGCTATCCTGAACCGCCGTCCCGCCCGTCGCAGAAATTCGCCCGGAGCCCGTATCGCGCCGCAATCGCTTCAAGTCCGCGCGAATTTCTGACGCCGACTGATACCGCAGGTCGCGGTCCTTCTCCATCGCCTTGCTGATAATCTCTTCGAACTTCGCCGGCAGATCCGGATTTAGCCGCAACGCAGGAACCGGCTCCTGCGACAGAATTGCGTGGGTGATCACTCCCGAAGTATCTCCACGAAACGGCACCACGCCCGTCACCATCTCGTACAGCACCACTCCAAACGAAAAAATATCCGTTCGCGCATCGAGAGCCTTGCCGCGCACCTGTTCCGGCGACATATAAGCCACGGTACCGACAGCCGTCCCAGGACTCGTCAACATCGAAGGATCGACGGCATCCACGGTCGCTCCCGCCGATACTTGCGAGCCCCCGTCCGCCTGCACCAATTTCGCCAATCCAAAATCCAAAATCTTCACCTGCTCGCGCTTGGTAAGAAAAATATTTGCAGGCTTGATGTCGCGGTGAACGATCCCCTCCGAATGAGCCGCATCTAACCCATCCGCAATCTGCAACGCAATTTCGAGCGCCTCATCCACAGGCAGCGCCTTCCCGCCAATGCGATGCTTGAGCGTTTGCCCCTTCATCAATTCCATCGCCAGGAAGGGACGCCCCTCAAACGAGCCAATCTCATGAATGGTGCAAATATTCGGATGATTCAAAGCCGAAGCAGCCCGAGCCTCGCGCTGAAATCGCTCCAGCGCCAAGCCATCATGAGCCACATCATCAGGCAGGAATTTCAAAGCCACGTGACGCCCCAGACTCTCGTCCTCCGCCTCATAAACCACACCCATCCCGCCGCCGCCCAATTTCTCCAGCACGCGATAATGCGACACGGTTTTCCCAGAAAGCGAAAAAGACTCAGCCATGGCCCGAAATACTATGTCCCTCCACAAATCAAGTCAACGAACCAAGTAGCGCCGGCGTCTCTGCCGGCATCCGACGAGCGGGAATCCACCACATGCAACACTCTACGGCGGACTCCAAAACACAAATGCACGACGCATTTGCATGTAAGCTCCGCCCACAATTACCGCCTTTGCCGGCTCCAGTCGCCGTAAGATGCCGGCAGGGCCGCCGGCGCTACTTAAAGCGCAATAGAACTTTCTTTTCGCCGGGCCACGAAACAGCATCTCACTACCTGTACAATTACGAGGAAGCCGTCATAATCCCGAGGCCGTCCGACCGAACGTGAAGCGCAGCCATCTCCAACTCCGAATCGCCGAGCGAGCCCCGCGAATTTTTCTCGCGGCCCTGCTGACGCTCGCGCCATTCAATCCCCTTTTCGCCCAACAACCGGCAAAATCCCACGCCGCAGTAACCGACGACGCGACGAGCAAGCCCCCCTCCGATCCCAAAGCCGCCAAACAATCCTATCTCCGCGGCCGAGAAGCTGAAAAATCCAGCGACTGGCGCGCCGCCTACGAAGCCTATTCGCTAGCCGTAAACGAAGCCCCAGGCAACAAAGAGTATGACTTGCGCCGCGCCCTAGCCCGCAGCCGCCTGGTCCAAGATTATGTAGACCGCGCCGAGCGCGACGCGGTAGCCAACCGCATGTTACAAGCCCGCGCCGAACTAAGCGCCGCCATCGCCCTAGATCCCGGCGACGAAGCCGCCCGCGAGCGCTGGCGCGAACTGAGCCCCCAAGAAACGATCATCAAGGATGATCGCCCAGATTCCCTAGCCGGCCCAGTCCAACTCGAGCCGCAACCAGGCACCCGCACCTTCGATCTGAAAGGCAGCACTCAACAGGCCTATCAAGCAGTCGCAAAAGAATTCGGCGTGAAAGTAAGTTTCGACGTCGACCTGCGCACCCGCAACGTCCGCCTGCGTCTGGCCGACGTAACCTTCCAAACTGCCATGAAAGTCCTAGGCCCCATGACCGGCACTTTCTGGAAGCCGCTAGGGAAGAATTTATTCTTCGTAGCGGATGACAATCCTCAAAAGCGCCGAGACTACGACACTTCAATCGTCCGCACCATTATTCTCCCAGCCTCTAGCACCCCCGAAGATGCCACCGAAATGCTCCGCGTAATCCGCGAAGTCACCGGCATCACTCGCACGCAACTAGATTCCCGTAACCACACCATCACCCTGCGCGCCAACCCGCAATCCGTAGCTCTGGCTACTACTCTCATCCAAGATCTGGAACAGCCGCGCGGCCAATTAATCCTCGACGTCGACATCCTCGAAATCGATCGCGACAACGCCCGCAACCTCGGCATCACTCCGCCGCAAACCGGACAAATTTTTTCCGTCTCCAAAGCCGAAGTCCAGGAAGCCCAAACCGGCCTTTCCGGTCTCGTCTCGGTCCTCGAGCAAGTTTTCGGCACTCCCTCCGGTCTCTCCGGCCTAACCAGCAATCAAGTCGGCGGCCTCCTGAACAACGGCCAAGTCGGCCTCGGCAGCCTGATTCCGCCGCTGATCGTTTTCGGTGGCGGCGCCTCCACATTTCTCTCCACACTCCCCGGCGCCACCGCCAATTTTTCCACGTTACTTTCCACCGTACGCAGCGGACAACGCGTCCGCCTCCGCGCCGAAGATGGCCACCCGGCGACATTCTTCGTAGGCGACCGCATTCCCGTTTCTTACGCGCAATATTCCTCCAGCCTAACCAGTTCGCTGAATATCCCCGGTGTAAGCGGCAGCAATTTCCCGATTTCCACGCTCGCCACCGGCACGAGTCCCATTTCCGTAGCCACCGGCATATTGCGCAGCAGCACCACCACCAATCCGAATCCAGATTTATTCCAAGATTTAATCGTCGCGAATAATGGCGACAACACCGTCTCCGTCTTCCTAGGAAACGGCGACGGCACGTTCGGCACCGGCACCACTTTCATGACCGGCAACGGTCCCACATCGGTAGCCACTGGAAATTTCAATGCCGACGCTAATCTCGACGTAGTGGTCACGAACGCGACAGACGACACCGTTTCCGTGTTGCTCGGCAACGGCGACGGCACGCTGGCCGCCAAGCAGGACTTCCCCGTCGGCAAGAGCCCGGTCTCGGTAGCTGTGGCGGACTTTAACGCAGACGGCAAAGCGGACCTGGTAGTAGCCAATCAAACGGACAACACCATCTCGGTCCTCCTCGGAAATGGCGACGGCACCTTTCAGCCGCAAACCGTAATCGGCGCCGGCAGCTCCCCCACCCAAGTAATCACCGGCGATTTCAACGCCGACGGAAAAATCGACATCGCCGTCGTAAATCAAAATCTCAACACCGTCTCCATCTATCTCGGCAAAGGCGACGGCACTTTCCCCACGCGCACCGATTACCCCACCGGCAACCAACCCGTCTCGCTAGCCACCGGCGATCTCAATGGTGACGGAGTCCTCGATCTAGCCGTAGCCAACAAAACGGACGACACCATTTCCGTTCTCCTCGGCAATGGCGACGGCACCTTCGCCGCCCAAGTCCCGTATCAAACCACCTCAGGTCCAGTCTCGGTCGCAATCGCCGATTACAATATCGACGGCCGCCCCGATCTAGCCGTAGCCGAACAAGGCTCGGACACGGTCTCCATCCTCCTAGGCCTAGGCAGCGGAATCTTCGCCCCACCGTTCGATCTCCCGGTAGGCACAAGCCCGGCATCAGTAACCAGCACCGATTTCAATTCCGACGGCCTCCCCGACCTAGCAATAGCCAACCAAGGTGCCAACACCGCCACCGTAATCATCAATTCCAGCGCCGCCGCAGCCGCACTCACCAACTCCGGCACCGGAAATTTCGGCACTCCCTATCCCGGCGTCGAATATCTTGATCTAGGCGTGAAGCTAAAAGTCACCCCGCGCATGCATCCCAACAACGAAGTAACCCTTCAAGCCTCGCTAGAAATTCGCAGCCTAACCGGCCAATCTCTAAATCAATTACCAATCATCAGCAATCGCACCATCGAGCAAACCGTCCGTCTCCGCGAAAACGAAACCAGCCTCCTAGCCGGCTACATGAACGTCCAAGGCACCCGCTCACTAAACGGCTGGCCCGGCATCTCCGAAATCGAAGGCATAGGCTCGCTAATCGGCGACACCACAACCGACTACAGCGTAGACGAAGTGCTAATCCTGATCACCCCGCGCCGCCTAAATCCGGTGCAACGGACCGAGCGCCTACTCTTCGCCGGCCACGCCCCAGCCCAAGGCGCCGGCTCCGTGGGCGCCACCTTCGAAGAGCAACCCAACCCCAACCAACCCCCAGCCCCACTAGTAGCCCCAGGCCCAGAAAATCAACCGTCGCAAGAGCCGCCCCCCCAACCAATCACCGTCCCGCCGCAACCTCAACCAAGACCTCAGTAGTGCCCACGTAATCGCTACAATGTTTCGCGTCGCCGTTCCCCAAAATCCGAAATTTCAAATGGCTCAGTTGACATCGTGCGCAATTACGAGGGCGGAGGAAGGCGAAGAATGCCGGATCGCGTTACGCCTGGGAAAATAGGCCACATTTTTCGCGGGCGTTACTCGGGCGGGCGCAGCAAGCCGCGCCCCTACGGGGAAAAATTCTAATGCCGCGGAGCATATCAACAGAGCCATTTCAAATTTGAAATTTCCGATGCCGTTGCATTTCTCTTCGTAGGGGCGCTCGCTTGCTGCGCCCGCCCGTGTGAGGCGTGCGAAAATGTGGCCTATTTGCGTCGCCATAACGCGATCCGAAATTCTCCGAACTCAATCGCACTCGTAAATGCGCACGATATGAACAAAACCATGCAAACTCTAAAATTTCCTCTGCTCATTGCCATCCTCCCCGCGTTGACTTGTCTAACAGCGCAGCATAGTATTTGCGCCCATGCCTGATTCCTCGCCGCTCGTCGGGCGAACAATTTCCCATTACCGCATCGTCGAGAAGCTAGGCGGCGGCGGGATGGGTGTCGTCTATAAAGCCGAAGACACACGCCTGCATCGCGCCGTCGGCCTGAAATTCCTGCCCGATGAATTGGCGCGCGATCCACAAGCCCTCGAGCGTTTCCGCCGCGAAGCCGAAGCCGCCTCCGCGCTCAACCATCCCAACATCTGCACCATCTACGATATCGGCGATGAAAACGGCCGCGCCTATATCGTCATGGAATTCCTCGACGGCCAGACGCTAAAGCACCTCATCGGCGCCCGTCCGATCGAAACAAACACTCTCCTCAACTTAGCCATCGAAATCGCCGACGCGCTCGACGCCGCTCATGCCGAAGGCATCGTTCACCGCGACATCAAGCCCGCCAATATTTTTGTCACCAAACGAGGCCATGCCAAAATTCTCGATTTCGGCTTGGCGAAGCTGACTCCGAAGAGCGAACCGGGGGCTTCGCAAGCCACACAAGCCACGGACGCGGCTCAGCGGAATGAGCGCCGAGCAATTGACCAGTCCGGGAACCGCCGTAGGCACCGTGGCCTATATGTCGCCGGAGCAGGTGCGTGGGAAGGAATTGGATGGGCGCACCGATCTGTTCTCATTCGGCGTGGTGCTGTATGAGATGGCCACGGGCACTCTGCCCTTTCGCGGGGAAACATCGGGAATGACAACGGATGCGATCCTGCATAACGTCCCGGTCGCTCCGGTGCGGTTGAATCCGGATGTTCCGGCGAAGCTCGAAGATGTCATCAACCGCGCGCTGGAGAAAGACCGGGAACTCCGTTATCAGTTCGCGGCGGAAATGCGTTCCGAGCTGATGCGTCTGAAGCGCGACACGAGTTCAGGCCAAGTCGTGGCGGCGAGTTCTGGCTCCGTGTCAGCAGCGAGCGCCGCGACGCTGCCGGCAGCGCAGGATACCGGTTCTCAACGCGTCGCGCAGCAGCCGATGCCGTCAACGGTTTCCGTTCCCGCAGCCGCGTCATCGTCTACCGTCACAGTTGCTGAAGCTCCGATCGCCAAAGGGAAAAACCTCTGGAAGATCGTTGTTCCCGCCGCTGTCGTTGTGATCGCTGCGCTTGTCGCTGTGGGCCTCTATTTCCGCTCGCATCGCGCAGCGCCGCTGACCGAGAAAGACACCGTCGTCCTCGCCGATTTCACGAACAACACGGGCGATGCAATATTCGACGACACGCTGAAGACCGCGCTCAGCGTTTCCCTGCGGCAATCGCCTTTCCTGAATGTGCTCCCCGATAGTGAAGTGGCGAAGAACTTGAAACTGATGACCCGTCCGGCGGACACGAAACTCACGCCTGCAGTGGCCCGCGAGCTATGCCAGCGAGCGGGCAGCAAAGCCTACCTCGCCGGTTCAATTGGCAGTCTGGGCAGCGAATATGTGCTGGGATTGAAGGCGGTGAATTGCCAGACCGGAAACGCGCTGGCCGAGGAGCAGGTGACGGCGGCGTCCAAGGAGAAAGTGCTGGATGCGTTGGGCGAGGCGGCATCGAAGCTGCGCGGCGAACTGGGCGAATCGCTGGCTACCGTGCAGAAGTTAGATGTTCCACTCGCAGAAGCCACCACGACTTCCCTCGAAGCTCTGAAAGCGTTCAGCCTTGGAGATAAGGCCCGAAACGAGAAAGGCTCCGCAGCGGCCCTGCCTTACTATCAGCGTGCCATCGAGCTTGATCCGAATTTTGCCGCGGGCTACCTGGCAGTGGGCTTCAGCTACTCCAATCTCGTTGAGCTAGGGCGGGCCAGCGAGTACTACACCAAGGCGTTCCAGTTGCGGGAACATGCCAGTGAACGGGAAAAGCTGGCGATCGCCGCCAACTACTATTCGAGTGTAACCGGAGAACTGGATAAGGCGGTCCAGGCGTATCAGGAATGGGTGGAGAGCTACCCGCGGTCAAGCGGAGCGCATTTGGATTTGGGCCTCGTGTACAGCGCGCAGGGGCAGTACGAGAAAGCTGCGGAGCTCACGAGGCAAGCCGTGGACCTTGCACCGGATCAAGAGAGCTACGGAAATCTTGCCAACGACGCCCTTGCCGTGCAGCGTTTCGACGAAGCGCGGCAGGCCGTCCACGAGGCGCAGGCGCGGAAACTGGATGATTTTCTGCTCCACAACGCTCTCTATGCCCTCGCCTTTCTTGGAGCGGACTCTTCAGCGATGGCCGAACAGCAACAATGGTACGCGAGCAAGCCCGACGAGAACTTTGGACTGTCGCTCGCAGCCGACACCGAGGCGTATGCAGGCCACGTTGGCAAATCGCGGGAATTGACCAAGCGGGCTGTGGACGCCGCCGTGCGCGCAGACAGCAAGGAAAGTGGGGCCATATGGCAGGCGAATGCTGCGGTGCTCGAAGCCGCTTATGGCAATACGGCGGAAGCGCGGCAGTCAGCGGCAGACGCTTTGAAGCTGGCTCCGTCGAGTCAGGGCGTGGAGGTCGAAGCGGCGCTGGCGTTGGCCATGGCGGGCGATACGGCGCGAGCCGAATCCTTAGTGCAAGATTTAGGCAAACGCTTCCCGCTGGACACGCAGGTGCAGTCGCTTTGGCTGCCTGCGATTCAGGCGCAATTGGCGCTGGACAGGAAGAACCCGGCTGCCGCCCTGAGCGTCCCGCAAGCCGCCTCCCCCATGGAATTGGGGCAAATCACGTTCGTCAATAACATTTCCTGCCTCTATCCAGTGTACGTGCATGGGGAGGCCTACTTGGCCGCCGGACAGGGCAGTGCCGCCGCCGCCGAGTTTCAGAAGATTCTCGACCACAGCGGCATCGTCTGGAACTGCTGGACGGGAGCGTTAGCGCATCTGGGCGTAGCTCGCGCCAACGCCTTGCAGGCGCGAAGCGCGCAAGGCGCCGATGCCGACGCCGCCCGCGTCCGCGCCCTAGCCGCCTACAAAGATTTCCTAACCCTCTGGAAAGACGCCGATCCCGACATCCCCATCCTGAAAGAAGCCAAATCCGAATACGCCAAGCTGCAGTAGTTCCGAGGCAGCCTGGAACATTTATTCAGCGGATCCGTCGGCTTTTTCAAGGCTTTACATCCAAAACCAAAACCGGCTGGTAAGTTCGCGGGACTACCGCCTCGGCGATGGCGATCAACTGCTGTTGCTGGTTGAATACGCGCAATCGCGCAGGCTGCCATTCGCCGGCATTTAGTTCGGCGGGAGCGCCTTGCGCGGCGATCGATTGCCCGGCGTGAATTTGCGCCAGCGGTAGAGTGAATTTTGCGCCATGCTGGATGCGCCGTTCAACGATCGGCAGCACTGTCGCGCGCGGCAACTCCGGCAGCATTCCTTCGAGCCGGATCACGCGCTCGGCAAATTTTCCCGCTCGCCCAGCCTCCTGCAACTCTTCGAGAGTCGAAGCCTGATCCAGCGTAAATTCTCCAACAGCGGTGCGCACAATTTCGGCGAGATGCGCGCCAGTTCCATAGCGCTGACCCAAATCGTGAGCCAGCGAACGAATGTAGGTACCCGATCCGCACTCCACGGAAAATCGCGCCAGCGATCCTTCGATCGCTGTTAATTGGAATTCGAAAACTTCTACTTCGACTGCTTTCAGTTCCACCGGCTTGTTCTTGCGCGCCAATTCGTGCGCAGGCCGTCCATGAATCTTTTTCGCCGAAAATGCCGGCGGCATCTGCTGAATGCGGCCCCGAAATTCCGCGGCGAGCATCTCGATTTTCTCGCGGTCAAGAACCGGCGCAGAGTCCGGCCCCAGCGCTTCGCCTTCCGCGTCATAAGTGTCGGTAGCAAATCCAAAACGCGCCGCGCAGGTATAGCGCTTCCGCCGGCTGGCATAAAAACGCATCAACCGCGTCGCACGCCCAAGCAGCAAAACAAGCACGCCGGTAGCCAGCGGATCGAGAGTGCCCAGATGTCCAATTTGCCGAAATCCAGCAATCCGGCGCACAGATTCCACAATGTCATGCGAGGTCTTCCCTCGCGGCTTGTTAATAACAAGCGCCCCATCAAGCGGCGCAGGCAGTGGAGTTCGCATTAGTAGGGGCGGGAGTTTATCTCCCGCCCGATTTGGGTTTGGGTTTTAATTTTAATTTTGATTTTGTTTCCGGTTTTGTTTTTGCTCGCCAACATCAAAACCGTCAATCCGCGGGGCGAAAACCCAAAGCCACCCCGGGCGGGAGATAAACCCCCGCCCCTACGCGTCTTTACTCTTGCGCAGAAGATCCTCGATGCGCTGCCCGTATTCATCCGATTCGTCCGGCACAAAAACAATTTCCGGCGCACGCCGAAGCTGCAACCGCTCGACAAGTTCATGCCGCACATACCCCGCGGCAGCAGCCAATCCCTTCAACACCGCCGCGCGTTCATTCGGCTCCGACATAATCCCGACATACACGCGCGCATGGCGCATGTCCGGCGAGAGCCGCACTTCGCTCACCACCAGCGGCACAGCCAGCCGCGGATCTTTCAATTCCCCAGCCAGCATCAAGCCGATTTCATTGCGCATCTCTTCTGCAATGCGCTCAGGGCGATGTCCAGCGATGGTCATGTGCGCACCTCAAAGTATTTCAAATTCCTGGCCGACCAAATCGCGGCCCAGCAACCGCTCCGATTCATCCGCAACGGCCCGCATCGATTGCTCAAGATGCTTGTCGTCGTTGGAAATGCTCACAACTCCGACTACCGACCGCTGCCAGATATCTTGATGATCGAGCTCCGCCACCGCCACATTGAAGTGGTGGCGCAGCTTGTCCTTCAGGCTGCGAAGAATCTGGCGTTTATCCTTCAGCGATCGCGCGTCGGGAATGTAGAGTTCCAGGGTGAGTAGGCCGATTGGCATGTTGCGCTCCGGGCCGATACGCCTGAGCGGTACTTGCGCGCGCGTTCAACGGCGCAGTCTTGAAGCTGTCATCCTGAGCGAAGCTTCTCGGACTGTCATCGAGAGCGAAGCTCTCACGCTGTCATCCTGAGCGAAGCTAAGGATCTAAGCGTCCAACGCTCACGCCACGAAACCACCGCCCGCAATCAAAAAACTAAGACGCCGCCGCAGCCGATCGATCCAGCGTAAAGCATTCCAAAATATCGCCCACTTTTACATCCGCAAAATTCGAGATGCTGATGCCGCACTCGAACCCGCTGCGAACTTCGTTAGCGTCGTCCTTGAAGCGCTTCAGCGAAACAATCCTGCCAGTATAAACGACCGCATTATCGCGCAGCACGCGCACTTCCGCATCGCGCTTGATGATGCCATCTTGCACATACGAACCAGCAATCATTCCAGAGCCCTTGATGCGGAAAGTGTTCCGCACTTCCGCGCGGCCCAAATAAACTTCCTTGATCACCGGCGTGAGCAACCCGGTCATAGCCTTCTTCAATTCGTCGCTCAGCTCGTAAATAATCGTGTGCAGCCGAATGTCGACGCCCTCTTGCTGCGCCAAATCGGCGGCCTTTCTCTCCGGACGAACACCAAAGCCAATGATGATGGCGCTCGACGCAGAAGCCAGCAGGACGTCGGTTTCGGAAACGGCGCCCACGCTAGCATGAATGATCTTGAGCTTCACCTGGTCGGTGGAAAGTTTCGGGAGCATTTCGCTCAGCACTTCCACAGAGCCTTGCACGTCGGCCTTGAGCACGATCGGCAGTTCCTTCACTTCGCCGCTGCGCAGTTGCTCGTGCAACTGATCGAGAGTCAGCCGGCTGCTCGAGGATTTCGCGAGAGTAGCCTCGCGAAGTTTGCCCTGCCGGTATTCGACGATGTGACGCGCCTTGGCTTCGTCGGCCACCTGGAATTGATCGCCCGCATCCGGCACGCCCTGCAAACCAAGAACTTCCACCGGCGTAGCAGGCCCAGCTTCCTTCACAGGCTGGCCGCGATCGTTAAACAGCGCGCGAACTTTTCCATAAACCGCGCCGCAAACGAAGAAGTCGCCCACGTGCAGCGTGCCGTTTTGCACGAGCACGGTTGCAACCGGGCCGCGTCCCTTGTCGACGCGGGATTCGAGAACCGTGCCCGCAGCAGCAGCATCAACATTCGCTTTCAACTCGCGCAAATCACCCACCAACAAAATCATTTCCAGCAGGCGCGGAATATTCTTCTTCGTCTTCGCGGAAACTTCCACCATCACGGTATCGCCGCCCCACTCTTCAGGCATCAGATTGCGATCGGCAAGCTGCCGCTTAACGCGCTCAGGCTGTGCATCGGGAATATCAATCTTATTGATAGCCACGATGATCGGAACCTTCGCGGCGCGTGCGTGATCGATGGCCTCTTCGGTCTGCGGCATAACGCCGTCATCCGCGCCCACGACGAGCACGACGATGTCGGTAACCTTTGCCCCACGCGCACGCATGCGAGTGAAAGCCTCGTGACCTGGCGTATCGATGAAAACGATGCGCCGATCGTTGATGCGCACTTCATACGCGCCGATATGTTGAGTGATTCCGCCAGATTCCCCAGCCGCAACATCGGTTTCGCGAATGGCGTCGAGCAAACTGGTCTTGCCATGATCGACGTGGCCCATGACGGTGACGACAGGCGCGCGCGGCGTAAGATTGCCGGTAGCCTCTTCGTGCTTGGTTTCCTCCTGCACCATCTGCTGCTCGAAGGAAACGACTTCAACAATGCCGTTGAACGATTCAGCAAGCTGCGTAGCGGTCTGCACGTCGAGCGCCTGATTGATGCTCGCAAACATGCCCTTGTCCATCAGCGACTTCAGCAATTCCTTAGCGCGCACGTCAAGTTTCTCGGCAAGTTCGCGAACGGTGATGCCCTCAGTGACGACCACAGCGCGAGGCTCGCGCTGCACCGGCGCGGGCATAGCCTCAGCCTGCGCAGTACGGCCAGCTCCAACGCCTGGACGCGTGCGCACCGGATGCAATTTGCGCTCGCCCTCAGCAAATCGTTTCTCGATCAGCGGACGTCCACGCGATGGCGTAGGTTTACGCGCATAAAGCGGCTTACCCGGTTCAGCTTTACCCGCAGGCGCAGCTCCGCCCGATGGCTTTGCGCCGCCGGGACCACCCGAAGTAGGCCGAATGCCGCCACCACCAGGCCGTCCGCCCGGACGCGCCGGAAAACGCGAAGCTCCCGGACGATCACCTTGCGCTGTCCCGGGACGTCCAGCCGCAGCCGGACGCATTCCCGAAGGCGATTCGCGCTGCGAACTCGGCGGCGCCTGAATCATCGGCCGCTGCGGAATTTTCGGCATCGGCCCAAGCACCGGCTTCGGCGGAGGCGCAGGCCGCGCCGATGGAGCCGCGCCCGCGGGCGATGCTGATGCCGCAGGCCGTGCGCCAATCGGAGTTCGTGACGGAATCGTAGAAGCTGGACGCGCGGCCGGTGCACCCGGCGCAGCAGTAGCAGCGGGCCTCGGTGCGACAGGATGAGTAGCGGGCGGCGCAGCAACCGGACGCGGAGCAGCAGGCGCCGGCGATGGCGGCGCTGAAATCGGCGGACGCGCAGGAAGCGGCGGTCGCGGCCCCGTAGGAACCACAGCCACAGGCGGAGCAACCGCAGGCGTCGGCGCAGCGGCAACCGGCGGAGCTGCCGCAGGCTTCGCAGCAACGGGAGCCGCAGGAGCCGCAGACGGAGTCGGGGCCGGCGCGGCAGCAGGACGCGGCGCTGCCGGCGGCGGTGCTGCGGCCGCAGGCTTAGCAGCGGGCCGCGCTTTTGCAGCGGCGGCCTTCGCAACTTTCTCAGCTTCCGCCGCAGCCTCAGCGTCAGCCAATCCCTGAAAATGCTTGCGCACTAATTCCGCATGATCGAGATCAAGAGAACTCGAGTGCGTTTTCTTTTCGGTGACGCCGATCTCGGGAAGATAGTCGATCAAAACTTTCGCCTTGATCTCCAACTCGCGCGCGAGCTCGTTAATTCGAATTTGATTCGGGTCCGACATAGCCTCCGTTTATTCTTTCTTCTCGCCGTTTTCTGAATTTTCGTCGTGCGCACCGGACTCATGCTCCGGCTCTTCCGTCGATTCCGAAGTTGCTGATTCCGAAGCCGCCGAATCCGCGCCTTCAGGCTTCTCGTCGCCAGCAGCCGCAGGCTCGTCGACTATAGCCTTGATCTCAGTCGTTTCCTCTTCATCGCCAGACGGCTCCTCGGCAACGGTTGTCTCGACCGCTGTCTCTTCCGTCGTAGTCTCGACCACAGCCGCGGATTCTTCCTCAGCCGCAACCGATTCAGCCGGCGCTTCCTCGACAGCCGGCGCAGCCGCAGCGATCGCCTCAGCTTCCGCAGCAGCCACAGCCTCAGCAGCCTGGCGCGCTTCAAGTTCCTCGAAATAGGTTCCAACGGACTGGCGGATCTTCTCCACCATTTTCTCACCGATGCCAGGAATTTCCACCAACTGCTCGGGCGTCATATCAGCAAGCTTCTCAATCGAAGTAACGCCATGCGCCTCAAGCTTCTCGACAGTCTTCGGCCCCACTCCAGCAAGCTCCGTCAAAGGAGTGCCGGGCGAAGTCAGCGCCGTCATCTGATCTTCAATTTCGCGGCGCTTCTCTTCTTCACTCTTGATGTCGATATTCCAGCCAATCAACTTGCTAGCCAGGCGGACGTTCTGCCCCTTCTTGCCAATCGCAAGCGAAAGCTGCGTATCCTCGACAATCACCTCAAGCCGCTTCTCTTCCACATCAACAACCTGCACGCGCGTAACTTTCGCCGGACTAAGCGATTTCTGCGCAAAAGTGAGCGTGTCTTCGTTGTGAGGAATGATGTCGATTTTTTCGCCGCGCAATTCGCGAATAATCGACTGCACGCGCATGCCCTTCATGCCCACGCAAGCGCCCACAGGATCGACTTCCTTATCGCGGCTCTCGACAGCAATCTTGGTCCGCTCGCCAGCCTCGCGAGCCACGGCGCGAATCTGCACCGTACCGTCATAAATTTCCGGCACTTCCATTTCGAACAACCGCTGAACTAGAGCTGGATCAGCGCGCGAAACGATGACTTGCGGTCCCTTAGCAGCGCGCTCAACGGCGCGGATGGTCACGCGCAAACGCTCGCCCACGTTGTAAGTCTCAAGCCGCGATTGTTCGCGCTTGGGCATGCGCGCTTCCGTGCGCCCCATGTCCACGATCACGTCAGGGCCTTCCACGCGCTTCACGATGCCGTTCACCAGCTCGCCCACGCGCGTGTGATACTCGTTGTAAATCGTATCGCGCTCAGCCTCGCGCACCTTCTGCAGGATCACCTGCTTGGCAGTCTGCGCGGCAATGCGCCCAAGCACTTCGGTAGGCTTATTCTGGAAAATTTCCCCGCCAGTCTCGATAGCAGGCTGCTGCTTGCGCGCATCGGCCAGCGAAATCTCGCGCAGCGGATCGGCGACTTCTTCCACTACGGTGCGGACAGCAAAGACATCTACGTGGCCAGTTTCAGCGTTGAATTTTGAGCGGAGGTCTTCCTCAGTCTTGTAATACTTGCGCGCCGCGACAACCATCGCGTCTTCGATCGCCGCCACGATCACATCGGGCTCGATGTGCTTCTCGCGGCTGATCTGCTCGATTGTCTGGTACAGCAAACTTGCCATTTCTAGTGCTCCAGTGACTGGGCCGACTTGCATTAAAAAATGTCGCGTCAAAAAATGCTGCCGCCCTAAAGGGCGCCGCTACAAAACCGGCGGCAGACTGCCACTTCAAATCTCCACTACCAAGTTCGCCTTACGAATCCCGGCGAACGGCACCGCTACTTCTTTGTCGCGCACAGCCAACTTTACGTTGCCTTCCGCATAACCAGCCAAGCGCCCCTCGTAAAACTTGGCGTTCTCCACCGGCTCGTTCAACCAAATTTTCGCCAACCGCCCGGTGAAGCGCGCATAATCCGCAGGCTTCAGCAATTTGCGATCAAGCCCCGGCGAACTAACTTCCAGCACGTAAGCCGGCCCCGGCACCAAATCCTCCACATCCAGAATCACGCTCAACTGCTTGCTCACCTGCTCGCAATCCTGATGCGTAATCTTGCCGCCCTGCGGATCAGCTTCGGTAGGCGCCCGGTCAAGATAAATGCGCAAAAAGCGCTCCTTGCCAACCTTCCACTCCAGATCGAAAACCTCGAGCCCTTCCGAACGGGCCACCCGCTCCGCCGCTTCTCGAACTTTCTCCAAGTCCACCATCGGTGCAGGTCCGGAGTCGAGAGGCACCCCGACCGTATGTGCCGTGCGAAAACCCCGCCCGGCGCGTTTCCCGCCCAACAAAAAAGTGGGCTCGCGCCCACTGAGTCTTTCGACCTAACTGGAAACGCCTCAGTATAGCCGCGACCACCTCAAAAACGCAAGTCGCGGGCCGCGACGGCGCCCTCCTAGCTTCGGTCCCGCTTGGAATTTCCCATAGGGAACTCGGTATTGATCGCGGCGGAGACACGGCATTTTGTAGGGGCGGGGCTTTACCGTCCCGCCCGATTTGGCCGTGGGTGTTCGGTTTTGATATGCGTTTTTGCCGTTCGTACGGGCGCCGCACGCTGCGTCGGTGCGAGCCACCGAATTCATTCGGGAGAGGAGCGCTTCAGCGCCTTTTGCGTCCCGATGGTTTGTATCGGGAAGCGCTCCGAAAAAGTGCGCCGTATCAACAGTGCGCTTTAGCGCCGGGCCTCGACAGCGGCGTTTGCGCCGCGACCGAGCCATTCCCCGTAGGGGCGCCGGTCAATCGTCTCTGCGATTGCAAGGCAATTGACGCGCCCGCCCGAGTAACGCGAGCGAAAACGTGAGCTATTTGCCCCCGCGTAACGCGATCCCTCACGATCCGCGTTCAATAGGCCGCGCAAACAATCGCCCATCACCCACCTAGCGCATTCAAACCAGCCCGAAGATAATGGCAACCGCCATGCAAACCAAAAAGCAATGACGAAACCCAAACCAACGCGAAATTCCACTCTATTTGTGATCGCGCTAGCCGCCCTCACCTGCGCAGCCTCCGCCGTCTCCGCAAATCACAGAGCCACAAGTCTTTCTAAACAACCAGAATTACCCCGCCTGATGCTCTGGGCCTGGGAGCGCCCCGAAGATTTACGCGGCATTGATCCACAAGCAGCGGGAGTCGCGTTTTTAGCCCGCACCCTGTATCTCTCCGGCGACAACGTGGGAGTCCGCCCACGCCTCCAACCGTTGCGCATACCAGCCGGCACCCCGCTCGTCGCCGTCGTGCGGATCGAGACCACGCAAGGCAAGACCCCGTCGTACTCAGCGCATCAGCGCAGCCTCTCGGTCGATGCCATCTCCAACGCCGCGCAAATCCCCGGACTCCGCGGCCTACAAATCGATTTCGACGCCCGTACCTCCGAACGCGAATTCTACCGCGCCCTACTCCAAGACCTGCGAAAGCGAATCACGCCCAACCTATCGCTCACCATCACCGCCGGCGCCTCCTGGTGCATCGGCGACGACTGGATCGAAGGCCTACCGATCGACGACGCCGTACCAATGCTTTTCCGCATGGGCGTAGACCAACGAAACATCGGGATTTATTTACGCGAGCGCCACGATTTTCGCGCAACCACCTGCCGCGAGAGCCTAGGCCTTTCGACCGACGAACCTCGCACCGCATTGCCGAAAGGGCGTCGAATCTGGATGTTCAGCCCGAAAGCCTGGGATGCCCAGTCAATCGCGACGGCGGAAAAGGAGGCAGAAAAATGGCAATGAAACGATGGAAAAAATATTGCGCCGCGTGTTTGCTCGTGACCTTTCTCTATCTCTCCAGCCCAACCTCCGGCTGCGGACCATTCTTCCCGCAAACCTACTTCATAACCTCAAGACTGCCCGACTATCCGCTAGAGCCCTACGCCGCTGGAAAAATCGGAGTCGTCCTGCCCACGTATGCCCGATCGTACCTGGTAGTCGCCTATCGTTATTTCAGCGGCAAGCCCCTGACCCCGGACGAGCAAGCAGCAGCGTTGAAACTCTGGAACGATCGCCTTCTAGCAACGCGGGAGATGACGTCTCAGCCGCCGATCTCAGCGGTCTGGCTGGATCAGCGCGCGAAAATCCTGAAAATTTCCGCCCCGAAGGAAATCAGTGAATTCGCGGACAAGTACGAATCCAGTGACGACGCGTCTGGATACTACGTGCAGTACCGGAATTGTCTGGCGGACGGATTCGCAACGGCTGCCGCGACGCTCCAGCAACGAGTCGCGAAGTGGGGAACGGATGCGCCGGAACTCGCCGACTGGGTTCGCGGGCAGGATACGGTGTTTTCGAATTGCAGCGGATCTCCGTCGGGGCCGGAGCGTGCTGGCGCTCCCATTCAGATACCTGATGCCGCCCCAGCGTCGGCTCCTGCTTTGTTGCGCGAAGATCGCGCGTATCAAATCGCCGCCGCGGAATTCTACGGAGGGCGCTTCGAGGATGCAGAAGCGGCCTTCCGTGCCATTTCGGAAGATCGTGAGTCGCCGTGGCGAGCGATTTCCGCGTTGATGGTTGCGCGCTGCGAAATCCGCTCGGCGACGCTTACAACCGCAGGCGTGGATCAAGTAACGGCCCATCTGCGGGCCGCGGACGAGCAATTGCGGAAAATCGAAGCGGACCAATCGCTCCGCGAAGTGCACGCCGGCGCTGGGCGCCTGCTCGATTTTGTCGAGTTCAGAATTCATCCGGCCAAGCAATTACACCAGCTTGCTGTCCGAATCACAGATTCCCATGATGCCGCCTCTTTCGGCCAGAACTTGTCCGACTTCAGCGCGTTGCTTAACAAAGCGGGAGGCGACATTCCGGATAGAGCGGACGCACCGTCTCCGAAGGGCCCGGCGGGGACGGGCAACGCTGGAAGTCTGCCGCCACCGGATGACATCGCAGATTGGGCTTCGAATTTTGAAGATACTTCTCCAACTGCCTTTCAGGAAGCATTCGGTGAATGGCAAACAACGCACAGCGTTCCGTGGCTGGTCGCCGCTCTGACGAAAGCGTCCGCGCAGGACCACGAATCGAGCGAGCTAATTGCCGCGGCCCGGAAGTTGCCGCTCGATTCTCCGGCCTATCTGGCAGCGACTTTCGGACGGCTGCGGCTGGAGGCCGGGTCTACACCGGATGTTGCAGCGAAGGAACTCGACGGCGTGCTCGAGAACGCCAAAATCGAAATACCGAAATCATCCCGGAATCTTTTCCTCGCGCTACGGATGAAAACCGCCGGCAGTCTGGATGATTTCCTACGCTATGCACCGCGCGTTCCCAGCGTCGTGAATAATGGCTTCGATGAGACGGAAGTTCCCTCAAGCGGCGACGATGAAGGTGTGGCAAATTCTGAATCTCTGAAGAATCTTAACGCTCCGAATCGTTATTTCGATTGGGACGCGGCGCAGGTGCTGGACCGGGAATTGCCATTGAGCGTGCTTGCGGAAGCGACAGAAAGCACCGAGTTGCCGCCAGCGCTGCGGATCGAGGTAGCGCGCGCCGGATGGACACGCGGCGTATTGCTGCGCGATGATTCCGCGAAAAAATTTGCCGCAATCCTTGCCGAGATCGACGCGGACCTGCGTCCTGCCATGCAGGATTTCCTGAAGGCCCCGAGCGCGGACGATCAACACCTGGCCGCGATCTTCATTCTTCTGGGAAATCCGGGCCTGCGGCCTTACGTGGCACCGGGGCTTTTGCGCGAGGGCGTTGCGCGGACGGATAGTTACCGCGACAATTGGTGGTGTGGTTTGTCCGTCACCGCCGGCCAGCCGGGCGGGCCGACCGAGATAGACCGCGTCAATCCGCGGCCCGGGGATCCTCGGTCGACGATTTATCCCGATCGCGCGGTGGGAAGCCCGCGATTTCTTGGCGAAGCCGACAGGGGAAAAGCCGCGAGTGAATTGTCCGCCCTGCGCGCCACGGACACGGCGCCGAATTATTTGGTGAAGGAAACTTTGGCGTGGGCCAAAGCGCGGCACGATGATCCCCGCTTGCCGGAGGCATTTTATTGGGCGGTCCGCGCAACGCGCTACGGTTGCACGGACGCAGATTCGTCGAAGCTTTCGCGCGAGGCATTTGATTTGCTGCACAAAAATTATCCCGACGATCCATTCACGGCCAAGACAAAATATTGGTACTGATTTGTAGGCCGAGCCCACGCCGCGTCCGCCGCGGTCGACTTTTCCCGTAGGGGCCGGGGTTCACGACCGGCCCGGTGTAGCTTTGGGTTTTCACCTTTTGGTTTTCCGATCGCAGAGGCGCCGGTTGCTGACCGTCCGCGTGACGCGTGCGAGATCGTGGGCACGTGAAAGAGTGGCGTTTCTTCCCGATTAGAATCGAGGCCGGCTCTTTGTTTTGTTGGAGTTAGCCGGATTTCTAATCGAAATGCTTCCCCATTAGAAATTTGAGGGGTGTTTGTTTGTTTTGTTGGAGTTACGTGGGAGGAGGCCTGAATTGATTTTCGATTAGAAAAATTGGCGCGTCCGGTGCCGTCGGCTGCGGTGGAAATTGGCGGGGGCGATAAAAGTGGCGTTTCTTCCCGATTAGAACCGAGGTCGAGTGTTTGTTTTGTTGGAGTTACGTCGATTTCTAATCGAAATGCTTCCCGATTAGAAATTTGAGGGGTATTTGGAGATGCATGGTGGCTGGGCAGAAGTGATTTTCGTTTAGAAATTTGGGATGGGTGGCAATCTTGGGGGGTGGGTTCAGGTGTTGCGGTCATTGGTTTGGCCTTTTGGACAGAAGATGCTGGGCATGGACGCTAAGATCCTTAGCTTCGCGCAGGATGACAATGTTTCGAATTTTTCCGCGGCCTATAAAGCCGTACTGAGTCTGCGACACTTTCGGCATGACTAAAGTCATGACCTGACAAATCATTGCAGTCATCACACCGGCTCTGAAGCCCACCGCTACGCTTGGTCGTCCTTTCGTCGAGCGCCGGTTATATAGTCGCGCTGAGTATCTAGTTAGTCAACTACAAAGTGACGGGTTATCGGGGGAAATGGCGATTTTTTTGCGATTTTGTTGGGCGGCACAAAAAAAAGCCCCGAGGCTTTTGCCTCGGGGCTTGGAGACTGCGTCCGGTATTTCGTTGCTACTGATTACTGCTGGGGCTTGGCTGCCGGCGCCGGCTTCGGTGCGGCTGGGCGCGGCGTGGCTGCGGCCTTAACCGGATAGGCTTGATCGAATAGCTTGACGATGTCCTGGGTGATGTCGTTCTGATTGGCGGCGTAGACTACCGGGGTGTTTTGCGCGGAGATGTCGAAGACCACCGAGTAGCCGTTTTCTTTGGAGTATTTGTCGATCACTTCGAGCATTTTGCGGCCGATGCGGTCGACTACTTCACGCTGCGCGTCGTTGGCGTCGTCTTGCATTTCCTGCTGCTTGCGCTGGAAGACGCGAGTGAGCGTTTCGCCCTGGCGCTGCAGGCGGCCCTTCTCTTCATCGCTGAGAGTGGTGGCACCGTTGCGCAGGCGATTCTGGAGATCATCGATCTGCTTGCGGAGACTATCGAGCTCGTTCTGGCGCGGCGTGAATTGCGATTGCAGTTCGGCCGCAGCTTGCTTCCCTTCCGAGGTGCCGGTGATCGCCGACTGAATATTGATCACGGCCACCTTACCGGCCGCCGCAGCGGCAGCGCCGCCCTGGCCCCAAGCCACTGACGTCATCAAGAGCGCCAGCACGGCTGGTAGTGCGATTCGAATCTTCATTAGTTCCCACTCCTTCAATTGAGAAAATCGAGCTAGTCGCAAAACGGCGATTATATATGGTGCTTTCGAGGCCGGTCAAATGGATTCAGCGACGTCAGCGTGCGTTGCTCAGGAGTGCGATGCGCTTTGGGCACAACCGAGATGCTTGGCCAATCCCGTACGGCCGGCGTCTCTGCCGGCTCTTTGCCGCTGCGCTCCACCGACAAATTAGCGCGGCAGCGGAACGAGCAACACGCGCTGATTGTTCTGATCAACTACCACCGCGATGCTGAGCTTGTCGTCGATGGCCACTGAGAATTGTTGCGACCCTGGAATGGCCAGAATTACTTGGACTTTTTGATTTACCAGGTCGGTTACCGAAATCGTGTTACTGGCGGAATTTACTGTCAGCAACGTGCTGGTTTGGAAATCGTAATCGAGCGACGTGGGATTGATTCCGGTGCGCACGCGCGTGGCTACGAACGTGCCTGGATTGATGACGACTACGTTGTTGTTCAGGCTGTCGGTGACCAGGAATTGATCCGTGCTGGGATCGTAGACGGCGCCGGTGGGATCTTCGAAGCCGGTCAGGCGAGTGAGTACAGCGTTGTTGTTGAGATCGATGACGTCCACTGTGTTCGACGGCGAGAATTGCGGCGGCGGCGCGGCGGTAATCGCGGCGTAATTGCGCACCGGATCGATGGAAACAGCGAGCGGCATTTGATCGACGGTGAGAGAAGTGCCGGCGGCGAGAGTATCGATGCCGACGATGGTGATGTTATTCGAGAGAGTGTTGGCTACGACGGCCTGCGCGGTGTCCTGGTTGATGGCCACGCCGGTGGGGCCGAGGCAGGAATTGCAGGTCGGGATGGTGGAGAGTACGAGCTGATTGATTTCGTCGATGATGGAAACGTCGTTGCTGCCGCTATTGGTGACGATGGCTCGGCCGAGGCGCGGAATGGTGGCGACGCCGATCGGAGTGGTGCCGACGCTGAGCGGTGCGCTGGCGGTACCGCTGGTGAGATTCACAAAAGAGATGTCGTTGGAGCCAGAGTTGGTGACCAGCGCCACGTCGAGATCAGTGTCGATGGCCACGCCGACTGGTGAAGTTCCGACGGTCACTGGTTGAATGACCGAGAATGACTCGGTGTTGGAGAGAGTCGAGTCCGGATTTTGGACGTCGACGACAAAGCGCCGGGCGGACGTCAGCATGGTTGCCGGAATCGTGGCAACCAGTTCGCGGCAAATCGGCGCGGCCGGGCAGGCAGTCGGTACCGTTGTTGTAGTTAGCGGGGTGCCGTCGAAACGGACTACTGCGCCGGGGACGAAACCATCGCCGATTACATTTAGCGAAATAGGAGTCGAGGACGAGAGAGTACTGGTGGCGCTGGTCTCCGTGATTTGCAGCGGGCGCAATGCGCCAAGATTGATCAGCGAGACGTCGTTATCATTTTCATTGACGACAACAGCCACATCGCTGGTCGGATCGATGGCGATGGCTTGCGGATTATTTCCGACGGTGATGGTTTGCACGAATTGCTGCGTGCCGATGTTGAAGACAGCGGCTTGGCCGGCAAGATTATTGATAGTGAGGCCGAGATTGGTGAGCGGATTCACGGCCGCGGCGATCTGCGATTTTTGATAGGTGATGGCCGTGACGGACTGGTCGAGCATGCTGAAAGTGGTGACGGTGGTATTCGCCGGGTCGGTGAAGAAGGCTTGATGCGTTTCGGTGTTGAGGCCGACGCCGTTGATGGTGGTGGTGAGAGTCAGCGTGGCGACCAGATTGGGGTTGCGTATTCCGGTGCCCTGACTGGCGGGCTGGCCGAGATCGACAATGGAAATCGTGCCGGCGCCTCCGGGAGTGATTACCGCCCAATTCAAAATCGGATCGACGGCGATCTGCGGCGTGGCGCCTGTGCTAACCGGATTCGACGCGCCGCCTACCTGCTGGATGACCGAGGCGGGATTGGTGGTCAGGTCGATGATGGTGGCGACGTTGGTGGATTCGTTGGCGATCACGCCGCGATGCGTGAGCGGATTAATGCCGACGGAGAACGGCGCGAACATTGTTTCCGGCAGCGGAACGGCTGCGGCGGCGGTGCCATTAGCGAGATTCACCACGGTGAAGGTGTTGTCGCCGCTGTTTACGACGACGGCTTCGTTGAGCAAGTTGTCGACGGCTACGCCGGTGGGAGTGGTGCCGACGGCGATAGCGGATGAGGCTGTGCCGGTGTGCAAATTGACGAGCGTGACGGTGCTGTCGGCAGTGTTCGCCACAACGGCGGTGTCGGTGGCGGTGTTGATCGCCAGTGCAGTCGGGCCGGCGCCTACTGGAATGGTGGAATTCGCGGCGGTGGGAATGCCGGCGAGCGGCGAGACCGCTAGATTGATGGACGCATCCGGCGACATGCCGGCGGCGACGCCTGCGTTGGTCACTTCGATGGGGACTAATCCCGCTGCGCCGAAATCGGGGCTGGAGAGGACAGCGTTGAGTTGACGGCTATTCAGAATCGCGGCGGGGCGCGAATTGCCGCCGAAGGTCAGCGAAGTGGCCGGCGAATAGAAACCGCCAGTTAGGGTGACGCTGGTGGTGCCGGGAGAAGATTGCGGCACGTTGACCGGCGATTCGGAAATCAGGCCGGGCCTGACGGCGATTACGTTGAGGCTCATGACGTTCGAGGTGCTGCAATCGGGTGGGCATTGCGACTGCACGCTAAGGGCGATGGGCGCGGTGGAAGTGAGCAGCGGAGCGAAAATGCGCGCGCGCAAAGTGGTGGCGCTGATGAAAGTGGTGGCTTCGTTGGCGTCGACGCTGCCATTTACGAGCACGTTGCTGGTGGTAAAGAAGTTGGTTCCCTGGATGTAGACATCCTGGAAGAAGGAGCCCTGCTCGGCGGTGGGTGGAGAGAGCGCGCTGACCGTGGGAGCGCCGGAAGTGCCGACGGTGATGGCGAAAGTGCCATTTTGAGTGGGATCAGCGAGAGAGGTGGCGGTGATAGTGATGGCGCCGGGAGCGGTGGGAGGAGCGGTGTAGACGCCGCCCGGAGTGATGAAGCCGTCGGTGACATCGCCGCCGGCGGTGCCATTGACCGACCAGGTGACAGCGGTGTTCTGCGTGCCGGTAACGCAAGCGAACATCGAGAAAGTTCCTTGCGGAGGAATTTCGGCCGATGCCGGCGGATTGACGTCGGTGCAGGCGTTGGTTGCCGGAATGACTTTGACGCGCACGCCGGAATCGATGGTGACGGTGGAGGTACCGAAATCGTTTACGTTCTGGGTGCTAGTGGCGACGACGAGGATGATGTCGGGACTGGGAATGATGAGCGGAGCGGTGTAGAGTCCATTTTGATTTACGACGCCCAGAGCGGCAGTGTTGCAAGTGGGAGCGGGAGTTGAGTTCGGTGCAGCGGTGCAGACCGACCAAGTTACCGAAGTGGTGGAAGTGCCGGTAACCACCGAAGTGAACTGCTGGTTTCCTCCCTGAATAACGGTGGAGGTGGCCGGCGAGACGACCACACTGATGGTCGGTTTATTTCCTCCGCAGGCGACGGCCAATCCGGCGGCGAGCAGTGCCGCGGCTAATTTCCAAACTCTCATTCCCACCCCTCCCACGATTCGAATGCCAGAATTAACGATCGGCGCGATTTTGACTGCGCCGATCAGCGCGTTGCCAGCTCTGGGCGAATGAAAAACGCCTGAGCCGTGACATCCCCCGCAACGCGCACTGCGTTTAGAAAGTCCGGCTCACGGTGAACCGGAACGTGTGATGCGGTTCTAGCAAACTTGTCGGCAGCCGCTGGACGTTGATGTCCAGGACGTTGTTGAGCTGCGGAATAATTTCTGTCTGCAACACGCCCGGCGGCAGAGAGCGCCGCACATCGTCGCTGATAAAGAAAGCGCCGCGCGGCGAAACGATATTCTCGTCGAGCGTCAGCGGATTATACGCGTAGTAGAAGCGGAACGGCGCATTGACGATGGGCAGGAAGACCACGATTTCGATTCCCGAGGAGGCACGCGGATGGAAATTGGTGCCGCCGGCAATCGGCAGCGACGATTGAATCTGCGTATTGGGGAAATCCTGGTTCGGATATTGCTGCTGCAAGAGATTGAGAGTTTCGGGGGCGAGCGCCAACTGCGATTTGCGGACGATGCCATTCAATCCTATATCGGTGAACAGGGCCAGAGTGACCGGGCCGGCGATGGGAATGCGATATTCGAAATTGCCGACGGCTTGCGCGTCGCCGCCGGGGCGCGTGGCCACGTAATCGAGCACCGGCACGCTGAGAGATTCCAGCGTCGGGCTGCCATTGGAATTCAGTTTGGTGGGATTCAGGAAGGCGACCGTTTGAGTGATATTTTCGGGGATGAAAACGTAAGGTGAAATGGTGAAGAAATCGAAGCCGCGGATGTCGTTTTCACCGCCGAGGTAGAAGCGGTTTTGCGGAGGCTCGACTTTTCCGCCGTAACCGGTGCCGAAAGCGGTGAGGAAGCGCAGAGCGATTACGTTGCGGTTCTTATTGATCGGATGATAGTAGGAGGTAGTGAAAGTATTGGTGATGGTGTTGGTGTTGCCGCCGAGCGGCCCGCCTTCGAAGCCGAGTCCGTAGAAGAAGCTCTTGCCCTTGGTGGCATTTTGCGGATTGTTGACGGTGCTGTAATTGATGGTCGGAGTGATTTTGCTGGATTCGATTCCGCGCAACGCGGAGGGGCCGGCCAGGCTCTGGAATTGCAGGGATTGGAAGAGCAATTGAGAGGATTGGCTGAAGGCGGTGATGTTGGTGGTGGTGTAGCCATACGTCAGGCCGACGCGGGTGAACGAGAAACGCCGGAGCGGATAGCTGGCGAACAGCGTGAAGCCTTTGCTGTCGGTATTGTAATTCTGCTCGATGGCCGGATTGATGGTGACTTGCTGGCCGAGCAGGATGGAGGTTTCGCGCTGCTGGTTGTAATCGAATTTCTGGCTGAAGACGGTGAAGCCGGTGGAGATGGGGCGATCGAAAAGATAGGGCTCGGTGAAGCCGAAGACTAGGTTGCGCTGGCGATCGCCGATTTGCGCGGAGAAAGTGAGCGTCTCGCCGAGGCCGAGGAAATTGTTGGTCTGATAGGAGAGGCCGATGAAGCTGCCGGCGAGACCGCTGACGCCGCCGGAGAGGCTGATGGATTGCTTGCCCTTTTCGTGGACTTTTAGATTGATGTCGACCGTGCCGGCTTTTTGATTGCGCTTGATTTCGGCGTTTTCGGGTTTGAGCACGTCGAAATAGCCGAGCTGATTGAGGCGCAGAAGGCTGACTTCCCAGAGACGGTTGTTAAAGAGATTGCCTTCGTCGAGAAGAATTTCGCGGCGGATGACTTTGTCGCGCGTGGTGGTGTTGCCGGTGAATTCGATGCGGCGGACGAAGAATTGCTTTTGCTGGTCGAAGCGCAACGTGAGATTGACGACTTTCGTGTCTTCATGGATATCGAAATCCGGCTCGGAGGTGAAATCGATGTAGCCGTATTCGCCGTAGAGCTTTTTGTAGTTGTCGAAGGCTTTGCGCAGCTTGTCGGTTGAAAAAATGTCGCCCTTATGGAGCGGGAAGACCTTTTCCAGGAATTCGGATTTGAAGAAGAGGCCTTGATCGGGATCTGTGCTGACGACGTGGAGGTCGCCCATGTGATAGCGGTCGCCCTCTTCGATTTTGATGGTGATGTTGGTGCGCTTGCCGTGCTTGTGGCCAAGGCCGGGAATGGGGATGCCGCCTTCCTCGTCGACGGTGTTCAAAATCGGATCATGAACGATGACGCGGAAGAAGCCGTGGTCTTGGTAGAGGCCGCGAATGCCGACTTCGAGGTCTTCGTCGAGCTTGTCGCGGTCGAAGGTCTTGCTCCAGATATTGATGTCGGTGATTTCGAGAGGAATGGCGATGGGCCGCGAGTGGTGCATGGCGCGAATGAGCTTGCGCGCCGAGAAGGATTTATTTCCCTCGAATTTAATTTCGCCGACTTTTACTTTGGGGCCTTCGTCGATATTGAAGACCAGCTTTACGGCGTTGGTGGCGGCGATTTTTTCGTAGGTGGGCTTCACCACGGCGAATTGGCGGCCGTGCTCGGCGAGCAATTGCTGCAGGACGACTTGAGCGTGCTTGATGACCGTGGGATCGAAGCGGCTCTCGACGGTGAGGCCGACTTTGCGCTCTTTGAAGCGATCGAGAATGTCGGATTCGCTGACGGACTTGTTGCCTTTGTATTCGATGCGGCGGATGACGGGGCGCTCGGTGACGTAAAAGACGAGGATCTTGCCGCCGGAACTGTCGGGTCATCTTCGACTTCGAGACGGATATCTTCGAAATACTGGGTGTTCCAGAGGGCGAGGAAGTCGCGCCTGACATTTTCTTCGTTATAGGGGTCGCCCTCACGGGAAAACATGCGCGCGACGAGGGTGGCTTTCTGAATGCGGCGATTGCCGATGAATTCTATTTTGGTGATGGTGCCGTTGGAGCCTTCACTGGAGATCTGAGCGGACACACATGGTGCGGATGGCCGCGCCGACGAGGCAGACAGCGGCGAGACCAATGAAAATGCGCAGGCATCTTCGTACGATTGCGGCCACACCAGTAGTCAAGGCCGCACTTCCCCGCCCAAGACTGTTTGCTCCCCCGCCGGACCGGGAAAGCGGCCGGCTCGCGCGTGTAGGATTCCTAGTGGGCTACCGGGGTTGCTTCCACCAGGGGACGGAACGCCAAACCGTCAGTCGAGAGATAGACCTCGAGTGTAGCGGGACGCTGCAGACCACCCTGAATCAAAGCTTCCGACAGCGGATCTTCCACGTACTTCTGTAGCGCGCGCCGCAATGGGCGAGCGCCGTAGCTGCGATCAGCGCAAGTCTTCTCAAGAATCCACTGGCGCGCTTCTGGCGTCAGTGCGATTTGCACTTGGCGATGCACGAGCGTCTCGTTGATCTGGCCGACGAGCAGATCGATGATGCCGATCAAGGTCGGCGTCACTCAGCGAATTGAATACGATTACTTCGTCGAGCCGGTTCAGGAATTCTGGATTGAAGATTTTCTTCACTTCCACCATCACCAAATCGTCGGCGGACTTGGCAGCCACGTCGTCGCCGGCGGATTGGAAGCCGAGCGAGGACTGTTTCTGCAATTGACGAGCGCCGATGTTGGAAGTCATGATGATGATCGTGTTCCTGAAGTCCACAGTGTTGCCGAGGCCGTCGGTCAGTTGGCCATCTTCGAACACTTGGAGCAGGATGTTGTACACGTCTGGATGAGCTTTTTCAATCTCATCGAGAAGAATAATTGAATACGGGGTGCGGCGAACACGCTCGGTGAGCTGGCCGCCCTCTTCGTAGCCTACGTATCCCGGAGGCGCGCCGATCAGTTTCGAGACGGAGTGCTTCTCCATGTACTCGGACATGTCGAAGCGGATGAGCGACTTTTCGCTGCCGAAGAGGAATTCGCCGAGGCGGCGGGCCACTTCGGTCTTGCCTACGCCCGTAGGTCCGAGGAACAGGAAGCAGCCTACTGGACGGCCCGGAGCTTTCAGGCCGGCGCGGCTGCGGCGAATCGCGCGTGCTAGAGCGGTGATGGCGCGATCCTGGCTGATGACGCGGCGGTGCAGTTCTTCCTCGATGCGCATCAGTTTTTGCTGTTCGTCTTCCTTAATGGCGCTGACGGAGACGCCGGTCCAGCGCGCGACGACTTCTTCGATATCTTCGCGGCCGACTACGCCTGTTGCTGAATCATCGATCTTGAGCTTTTCGCGAAGAACGCGCAGGTGTTCTTTTTCTTTGCGCTCTTCTTCGGAATAGAAACGAGCCTTTTCGAATTCGTGATTGGCGATGGCTGTTTCCATGCGGTGCGTGATGAACTTCACGCGCTTCTGAACTTCGGAGACCTCGTCGGGCAGCATCGCCTGGCGCAGCTTGACGCGTGCGCCGGCTTCGTCGATCAGGTCGATCGCCTTATCTGGAAGGAAGCGATCGGAAATGTAGCGGTTCGAAAGATAGACGGCGTAGCGCACGGCTTCTTCGGTGTACGAAACGGCGTGGAACTTTTCGTAGCGGTCGCGCACGCCTTGCAGCACGAGGACGGCTTCTTCCTCATTGGGCGCGCCGACTTTCACGGCCTGGAAGCGGCGTTCGAGAGAGCGATCTTTCTCGACGGATTTTCTATATTCGCCCGGCGTCGTTGCGCCGATGCACTGAATCTCGCCGCGGCTTAGCGCGGGCTTCAAAATGTTGGCGGCATCGAGCGAGCCTTCCGCGGAGCCGGCGCCGACGAGGGTGTGCAACTCGTCGATGAAGATGATGGCGTTCTGGCTCTCCATCAATTCCTTCATGATGGTCTTGAGGCGCTCTTCAAATTGGCCGCGGTACTTGGTGCCCGCGACGATCAGGGACAAATCGAGCGAGAGAATCCTCTTGTCGGCAAGGAAGGGCGGCACATCGCCATCAGCGATGCGTTGGGCCAAGCCTTCGACGATGGCGGTTTTGCCGACGCCTGGTTCGCCAATCAGCACCGGATTATTCTTGGTGCGGCGGCAGAGAATTTGAATGGCGCGCTCGAGCTCGCGATCGCGTCCTACGAGCGGATCGAGCTGGCTTTCCATGGCGGCCTGGGTGATTAC
>CAWBWG010000033.1:0-102709 GCA_963792515.1 uncultured Acidobacteriota bacterium
ACCAACTGTGGGTTGATGGGTACCTACTTGGGTGGGAGAGATTACTTGCACCTCCCCGGCTGTGAAGTCGGGGATTTCTACCGCGTGGTTCGTGAAAGGCGTTGGGGGCCTGGCCGACGTGATCATGCGGAACTCTATCACAAATGGATTGATATATCTGACATTTCGGCTTTGGTCCTCGAACAGAACGATCATGTGCCCTGATCCGCGAACTCGGCTCTAGGGAGCGCGGAGCCCTAAGTAACCGTCGTTCTCGATTGCGGCCCTCCGGTCTTTGAGGTGGTGGTAATCCTGTGATGGGTTTAACATCAGCGATGGTATAATGTTTACAGCGGAAGCATGCTTTAGGCTCAGGTCAAAGACGTTCGGAATGGCGTTCCGGAACACCACTTCCCAGAGGGCAAATTGCTGCTGGAACGGTGGGAAGACGCCGCTTATATGGGAACTATCAATGCCAGTAAAAACTTCTCTGTGGAAATAGAACATCTTTTCCGCGAGACACGTCGTGAGATCCTCGGCAAGGTACACAGTTCGATCGCCGGGATGGTTATATCGAGCTCCGTGGCGGCTTCTGCGACTGCGCCTTCCCCGTTCACGACCTTTTTATGTTGGGTAGTTTGAGTGGTGAGAAATGAAAGCGATGTAATCCGGTAATACGGCCGACCGGCAGGGACCGTTGTAGTCAATCCAGGGACGACGGGCATTAGAGATCCTCTGGTCAGGCGGTGTAAGGATCGCCGAACCGGAAGGCCGTCACCCAGCGATCAATCTCCGCTAGGGCGGTCGTTCCCTTTTCTGCGAGGTAAGCCCTCATAGAGGAACCTCTCCATGATGGAAAGAGGGGGGATTCCCGGACACATAAGACTTCGGAAGGAACCTCGTGATCAAGCAAGTTTCTCACCTGTTGGGCGTCGAAGTTCAAGAATGATAGGAGGTGCAACATCGTCTGCCAGAGTCCCCGAAGATTTTCTTGCTGTTCCGGAGAGAGAGATTCTCGATGCTCTCGCCAACCTCGGAAGGACCCCTCCTCCGTATGTAGGAACTTGGCGAAGAATACATCGCCCATCCCCATCTGACGCTCAAGCCATTTCACCTGGGAGCGCTGTGCGGGCTCGCCCTCGTCCTGAAAGTAATCGGGCACGGGATAGCCCTTCATTCCTTCATCCTTGTCAAGAGCAGACTCTTCCGGCTCCTCGTATTGCGAGGTCCTGGACGAGATACCGCTTTACCTGTCGCTTTGCTGGTTACGGCGTCGATCAGATTGACCGCCTTCAGCCCATGAATAAGAGCCTTCGCGCGAATGCCCTCGTTACGGAAGAACATGTGGCTCGAGCCAGACTCGATCAGATCGCCGCTGGCGTGGTGCAGTGCCACGACTGCGCCATTGGCTATCAAAGACCGGCGAGCCGGAGGATCCGGGGAGTCTGTCCGTCAGGTACTGAACCCGCTTGTCGTCGGCATAGGCCACCACGCTGTGGTAGAGGGTAATCAGCTTCGGCATGCCGCCTGGGTGCTGGATAACGTTGACGTAGTCCCTGGCCTTCATCATCACGTCAGCCGACTCGAGCGCCCCCCACTGAGCGTTCGCGTCTCCGAGGGCGTGTCACCCGCACCGCCGTCCAATCGTCTCCACCGTTAATGGGCGATGTCACGAAGGCAGCGTCCGGGTCTAGCCTGAATTCCGCGATCTGGTCCTCAGAACCCTTGGGTGTCTGCTGGTAGTTAAACCACACGGTAGTCGCAGCGGCGACAGTTTGCGAAGGGATAATATGGTTGTTGGTAATCAGCAGGTTGCCCGCGATGAGAAACCCGGTGCCGACGCCTAGGGGACTGTTCACCCGGGCAATCGATCTGGATCGGTCGAGGCCGATCTGAAGGAAGCTGATTGGAAAGAAGGTCGGCTGATTGCCGATGGCCTTCTCCAGACCGCTGGTTACCGCCGCCGAGGCCTTCCGACTTCTTCTTCGCCCATCTTCGAAGCTTTACCTCGTGGTTGGGCGGCTGGCGGTTGCTGCAATTGCCTCTCGATGACTTCGAGGGCCTCCCGCTCGTTCGGGAAGACCTCCTTGGTGACCTCGATGAGGTTAGGTAGCAGGTTGCGCCTGATGCACGCGTAGATGATGTTCTTCCAAAGGACCTTCGGTGCGCCTTCCCACCGGATCTCTGCCGGAACCAGACCGGCGGCGAATCACAGCCTCCTCCATCGCCTCCTTGTTCGAGGGGGAGTAGGCCAAGAGGCTGATCAGCTCATTCAGACCGCGATTCCGGCGGTTTGGCATAGTCTTATCCCTTCGGCGATCGTGCTAATGTGCAAGTGCAGTAACCTATTTTATCCGAATCTCCGACCATTATCCCTACCTGTTCTGAGTCTGCGAGACATGGGAAGCCTGTTGGAGTCCTGATGGTTGAGTGCGTCTTTTTGAGCAGAAAGCGCACCTCTGAGCTGAAGATCACAAGGGGCCGTCGGTTCTTGTGCGGACGCGGCGTTTCGGGCGCAGGGCAGCGGGGTCATGCCTGGATCGGTCCCTCAGGAGCGCTCGCGCGCTGCTCTCAGGGCTGGATCGCCGTCCAAACCTTGGCGTCGACGAACCGGCCGAGATGCCCGACGTTGTCCGTGGCGATCGTGACGACGTCGCCAGGACCGACCGCAAGGAGGGCCTGAGCCGCAAGGATGGAGTCTCCGTCGAGCGCCTCGTACGCCGCGGTGGGCTGGCCGCCAGTCCGGACGACTGCCCACAGCTCGGCAGCGCGGTCGAGCGCGGCTTGCGTGATCGGGTCGAATTCGAGCCCCATCCGGACCGCGTCGAGCCGACGGAGGCCCGCGATCTTGCCGGCCCGGATCAGTTCGCGACGCAGTTCATAGTCGGCGATCGCCGGCACGACCACCCGCACCTTCGCCGCCAGAAGGTCACGAACCCACTGCTGGCATGCCAAGGCTTCCGGCGTCCCCTTGGGATTCGTGAGAACCCCGAGAGGTCCGGTATCGAGGAAGACGAGCCTCATGAACCGAACCGCGGCCGATCGGACAACCGATCTTCATTGACCGCGCGGGCAAGGTACGCGAACGTCTCCCGTTGCTCCTCTTCATCGCCCATGTCTTCGAGCGAATCGAGGGCCTGCAACGCCAGGGCGGCGCCGGTCGATCTCCTCGGGCGTCAGAGGCAACGCCCGGCCGCTCGCGTCGAACGAGCGAGGCGGCGACGTTAACACGGATGCGGCGGGCATGGCGAAGACTCCCTCGGCGGTCCGCCCCTTGCTTCGATGGGGCCACGACCCATTATAGCCTGGATTCGACACCGGAACGAGTCGAGAACAGGGCATGGTGGGTTCGTCGCTGACGCCAGCCGTGAGGTATCCTCGATCATTATCCTTGCCGTCGAGTTTTGTGATCACCATGCTCGGCTGCCATCAGTCCACGGATCACGGTTCGGCCCGCGACCTCTTGGTGGACGGTCCGCCGGATGGCAAGCCCTGATCGCTCGGGCACTGCATGCTGATGTGATGGCTCCAGGCCGGATCGGCCGCGGGGAAGTCGGACCGGGAGTGCACGCCGCGGGACTCTTTGCGCTCGCTGGCGGCGGCGATCATCAGCCGGGCCGTGATCAGCATGTTCTGCATGGTCCATCCGGCGGGGTCGTCAAAGACGGGGGGCAAGACGTACCGGCACCAGTGGTCGACCTGGACCGCGGCCTCCTCGAGTCCAGCCGCGGTGCGGGTGATGCCCATCTGCCGCCACATCAAGGCACGCAGCGATTTCCGCAGGTCGTCGAGGTCGATCCTGGCCCGGCTCTCCTTGGTCGCGACCCTGGTCTCGACGGCGGAAATCGGCGGGACTTCGAGCTGCCAGGGGCCAGTCTGCTCGAGCTCGCCAACGACGTCTCCGGCTACCCGCGCCCCGTAGACCAGGCCCTCGAGCAGGCTGTTGGACGCCAGCCGGTTGGCCCCGTGCAGGCCCGAGCTGGCAACTTCGCCGGCTGCCCACAGGCCGGGAAGCGAGGACCGGCCCGATGTGTCGACCGTCATGCCCCCGATCATGTAATGGGCGCCCGGGCAGACCGGAATGGGGTCGCGCGTGATGTCCAGGTCGAAGCTCTGGCAGAGGCGGTCGATTCCCGGGAACCGCTGGCGAATGAAATCCGGGTCAAGGTGCGAGAGATCGAGATAAACGTTGGGATGAAGAGTTCTGGCCATCTGGCGGGCGATCGCCAGCGACACTTCGTCGCGGGGGGCAAGCTCGGCCAGGGGATGATACTCGGGCATGAACCGGTGGCCGTCCTTGTCCCGCAAGTAGGCCCCTTCGCCGCGCAGGGCCTCGGTCAGGAGATGCCGCGCAGAGCCGGCCATGTAGAGCACGGTCGGATGAAACTGCATGAACTCCATGTCGCGCAGCTCGACCCCCGCGCGGTAGGCCATCGCGTGGCCATCGGCCGTGGCGATTGGTGGATTGGTCGTCTCGCGGTAAAGCTGCCCCGCGCCGCCGGTGGCCAGGACAACGGCCCGCGCCCAGACCAGGGCGAACCCGCGCCGCTTGTCCCAGACCAGGACGCCTCGGCAGCGTCCCTCATGGGTGAGCAGATCGATCGTCGAGCAGTTCTGCCAGATCCGGATCGACCGCCGTGATCGGGCCTGGAGGATCATCGCCCGCATGATCTCGCGCCCGGTCTCGTCTCCCAGGGCGTGTGACGATCCGGGCGTGCGAATGTCCCCCTTCCAGCCCCAGCGAGACCTGGCCGTTGACCTGGTCGAAATGGGTGCCCCAGCCGATCAGCTCGTTGATCCGATCGGGTGCTTCCCGCACCACCATCTCCACGACCTCGGGCTCGCACAGCCCCTTGCCCGCGGTCAACGTGTCGGCGATGTGGTTGTCGAACCGGTCTTCCGGGTCGAGGACGCCGGCAATACCTCCCTGCGCGTAATGGCTGTTGCTCTCGCGGACTTCATCCTTGGTCACGACCAGCGCACGATAGTCATCGGGTATCCCGAGCGCCGCACGGAGGCCGGCGATGCCGCCGCCGATGATCAGCACGTCCGTGAAGTGATGGGGCAGCTCGCGAGGATCGAATCCGACCAGGTACCGGCGCGGCAGTGCGAGAGGAAAAAGCATGGGCAGTCCGGCGAAACGACAGATACACCGAGGTCGGTTTTATTTTCCCCCGGCTGGGGCAGGCCGGGCCGGGGCAGGGCGGCTGGATGCTCCCGAACGGGTTCGTGCCAGCGAGGTCCTGTAGCCTTCGAACTTGGATCGGAATTCCGGGGGAGGCTTGAAGCTGATGCCCTCGAGGTTGTTCTGAACATCGTCGCGTACCATCTGGCCTCGGTCCTTCTGGCTCTTGGTAGAGTACCGCTCCTGGCGGCCAAAGCCGGGCAGGTTGGCCGAGGGATGATCAGTCCGCTCGCGATCGCCCGGCTTGACCGCGATCTCGCGGCCTGGTCCGGCGGGAGCGGACTTGACGTTCTCGTACTTCTTGACGAACTGTTCCATCTGCTCGCGGGTCATCCCGGTTTCCTTCTCGAGATCGGGCGTGACGGCATCCTTGGCAAGAAGGTCCTTGACCGTCCGAAGCACCATGTCGGTTTGCGACTGGCCTTGCGGAGCGATGTCTTCGCCCGACGGGTTCTCAGGGTCGGCGGCCCGTGGCGAAGGTTTGCTGTCGTCCTTGGCATTCTCTCCGGTCGAGCCGGGTCCAGGGACACCACCACCGCCGATCGGGCTGCGGCCCGCGCCTACCTTGTTGATTCCCCTGGCCGGGCTCGCCTGTGGGTTGGCCGCCACCTGGTTGCGACCCTTCAGCACCGCCGGACTGATTCCCCTGGTGGCCGCCCTGCTGGGACTGCTGGCCGCCGCTGGCCCCCTGCGAGGGAGTGCCACTCTTCCCGCCCGCCTCGTTGCCCTGATCCGGATTGCCGCCCTGGCCTTGGGAGCCCTCGCCGTTCTTGCCGGTTCCGGTTCCTTCGCCGGGCTTCTGGCCGTCGCTTGCCTGTGACGACCCGCGTTCACCCGACGCACCAGCGCCGCTCTGGTTGCCATTTTCTCCCGCGGTCTGGCCGCCAGACTTGCTGTTCGAGCCGGTGCCTGACTTCTCACCGGTGCCCTGGGGCGTGCTTCCACTCGAGCCCTGAGTGCCGGACTGAGTACCAGAATTCTCCTGGTTCCCCTGTCCGCCCGGAGATGGCTGGCCGCCCTCGCCCTTACCTGTACCCTGCGGCTGGCCATCGGTGTTCTGACTCTTACCTTGGCCTTGAGCGCCCTGCTTGGCCGGCATATTACCGTCTTGCCCGGGCGTCTGGCCGGGCTGCCGACCGGTGGCCGAGGTGTCGTTACCCTGGCTTCCCTGCTGGCCCTGGCTTGCCGATGGACCGTGGTCGGACTGGCCCGGCGGCATGATTGGAGTTTGACGTGGTCGTTCCTGCTCACGGGCCGGCTCTGGCTCGGGTTCCGGTGGATTGGTCGCCTCGGGTTCGGTCGGCTTCTTGGTCTTCTTCTGATCGGGCTTCATGGGTTCCGGTGCGCTGGTGTAGCCCTTGTCAGTCTTCTTCTCTTCGTCGGTCTTCTTGGTCGCGTCCTTGTCCATGCTGGAAGTCGCGTCCTTGGACGCCGCGCGATCAGAATTGGTGGTTTGCCGAGCGGCTTTCTCTTGCTGCGTCTGATCCTTCCGCTGGGCCTGGGTGCCGGCATCCTTCTCGTCCGCCTTGCCATTCGCGGTGTCTTTTGACCCCGCTTGCTCGGCCGCAGCCTTGTCCTGGTCGGACTTCGCACTCGACGCATCCTTCTTGTCTTTGTCGTCGGAATTCTTTTGGTCAGCCTGCTGGGCGTTCGCCGCCTGTCCGTCCTTGCCAGACTGGCGATCCGTGGCGTTCTTATCGTTCCGATCGGTGGGGACCGGCTGCTCCTGTCCCTTGGACGAGTTCTCAGCAGGAGTGCCAGCCTGATCCTTGCTCTGCTTCTGGGGGTTGCCGGTAGCCTGATCCTGCGGCCGGCGGCATTCTGCGGGTCTTGTGCGAGCGCTCTGGGGTCATAGGAGCGATTCCGCTCGTCCTGGGTGATCCGTGGGTCGTTGACGACGTTGCGCGGATCGCCCGGGGAGAGTCGCTCCTTCGTGTTGGAGCTGGCGGGGCTGCCAGTCGACTTCTCTCCCGATCGCTGCGAAGCCGGGTTCGAGTCACGTTTCGGGTTGCCCTGCGGGGCGGAGCCGTTGGACTTGGCATTGGGCTGGCGCCGTTGGACTTGTCATTAGGCTGCGAGCCGTCGGCCTTGGCATTGGGTTTCTGAGCCGAATCCGACCCCGGCTCGCCGGCCTGGGCATTCGGGCTGCCCTGGGGCTGGTCGGCTTTACCGGTCTGCTGGCCGGTTTTGGAGCCGTTGCCGTGCGATGCCGTACCGTTCGTCTCATTCTTGGCGTTCGGCTGACCCGAAGTGGTCTCGCCGCCATTTCCTTCCGAGGCGGTACCCGGCTCAGAGGAATTCTTGCCGGCCGGCTGGTCGTTGCGAGAACCCTGGCTTTCCTTTTCTGACCCGGATTTCTCCTGACCACCGGTCGGTTTGTCAGACCCGGTCTGCCCGGGCTCGTTCGACCCGGAAGTGCCTTGCGTGTCGCCCTGCTTGCTCCCGCCTTGTTCCCTGTCTTGCGTGGCGGAATTGTGACCCTTGGTGCTGCCGCCCTGCCGATCGGCCGCGTCGCGCGGCGGGTTGTTGCCCTGCTGGGAGTCGGTTGAGTGACCCGAGGCCCGTTGATCTCCCTGCGCCGGGGGATCCCGGCGTTTCCTGATTCGTCTTGGATTGGGTCTCGCCAGGCGATCGCTCGTTGCCGGCAGCCTTGCCGCTCGGCCGTTGGACCCGTTCGCCTTGTTCTCGCCCTGGCTGTCTGGGCCGCTCGCCGGTTCACGGGATGAGTTGGAGGGACTCTGGTCTTTGGGCTGGTTTGTGCCCGTCGCGTTCTGGACGTTCCCGCACCGTCCTTGGAGCCGGAACCTTGCGAGCCCTGGGACCGCGGTTTGGTACCACCATTTTGACCATCCTTGTTCGACCTGTTCGCATCACTGCTAGTGTTGTCTTCTTTGGCGCGGATTGGGAGCGTCCTGCCGGTCTTGGTCTCGCCCGCGGTACGGGTCGAGCCGTCCGATCGGGGATCGTTCTTGCCGGCACGGCGAGTCCCGCCCTGATTTGCTTGGTCCGCTCGCTGATCGCCTGTGTTATCCGGCTCAGTCTGTGTGCCTGCCTGGAGGCGAGCTTAAGGCCGGGGTTGGCATTGGCAGTCGAGGGGATGGTCCAGCGGTCGGTGTTGAAGCGAAAACGGACACGCAGCAACCCTTCGAGGGTGTCCATATCGGGCTCAACCGAGACATCATCCTCCCAACGCATCAGCAGGGCTGAGGCAGCCCGGTAGGGTGGTTGGTCGGCATGGCGCTTGAAGAGCATGGCAGCATCTTGGAGGTGGTGGGCAAAGGCATAAAAGTCCCGACGATCTGGAGCTGGAGCTGGAGCTGGAGCTGGAGCTGGAGCGAAAGCGGCCGTGGCAGCGGCAGCAGCAGCGGCAGCAGCAGCAGCAGTAGAAGGATTGGTGGTAGACGGAATAGAGCCCGTACCTCCACCTACTGTCCCTGTCCCTGTCGGCGGTGGAGGAGATGTTGTCGGGGTCGGAGGACCATCGGGTCGACGTTGGTTGTGCTGCTGCTGGTCCTTGAGATCCTGCTTTCAAGAATGTGTTATTAGGAAATTGAGAAGAAATCTCGCAGCCAAAGATTGAAGCAAAGAAACCCTCCCCCCTCTCCTCCTCCTCCTCCTCCTTCCTCTCCTTCTCCTTCTCTTTCTTCTTCTCCTCCTCCTCCTCCTCTTAAAAAAAGAAAAAGAAAAAAGACTTACGGGAACATGAGCATTGGGCTCAATCTTGGGCGCCAGTCTGCGCTTTTTGACGGAAGGCTCCATTGACGAATAATGGATGCTTGCAAGCGAAAACGGATAAAAATTACTTCAATTGGAGTGGGGACCAAAAAAATGCAATGAAATGAGTGTACACTTTGCGGGGAGGCTGGAAGGCTAAAGGCGGGAGGCTGGACTGCTCTGAAAAGAGCTGGTGAGACACGAGGGAGGAGGGGTGCTTGTCAGCCCGTTGTGTTGGGCGAAAAAAAGGAAACGAGGCGAAAGGGCGAGGCTGCACCTTAGCAAATTGTGCCAAGGTTGCACTGTGTTTTTTTTTTCCTTCTTTCTCTTTCTGTCTTGTGTTTTTTTCCCCGCCTGGTTACTGGTCCACGTGGGGAGGCAACGCTGATGTCTGATTGGTGGACTCGGTAGTCCCATCCCTGCTTCATTAATCGACTAATCATATTAAAGCTACCGTTGCCTATGCATCTATGCAAGAGAACTTAGGATTATCGATAGCATTAGTAAGCTTTATCCCTAACGGCTAACTCTGTATAAGACTACTCCGTAAATGCATATTCTTCCTTCTAACGCCCCGCGACCATCGCCCCGAGCACCATCGCCCCAAGCACCATCGCCCCGATCACCATCGCCCCGAGCACCATCGCCCCAAGGCAATACGAATATGCTAATGCCGGAAAAGGATATATCAAGAGTGTAGCCACTTTGAGGCTGTAATTTTGTGGTCTTCCTCCGCCCTCAATTCCCGGCACATCAACTAACACACCTCAGCGAACACCAAAAAGATGGCAGATATCGTTGGATCTGTTTCCCTATGGATATCCATTATATCCATTACATCCACTCTATCAACGATACATGCTCAACTTAAGCTTCAACCATTGAAGCGCGAAGTATCGGAAGTTCAAAATTGTCTCGAGGATTTGAGGGTTTCCTTCGGCAAAATCCAAGTGCGCGAGCCTATCAGAAGGTTGAATTTCCACGATCTACGAAAGAAAGTCCGAAACACAACTTCTGATCTCAAGCGATATATCAACCTTGGATGGATTGGGGTGTCTGATATGTTATCTGAACAAGGCTTGGACATGGGCAACGTGATGGAAATTTGGGGAAAGTTTTATTCATTCCCTCCTCGATTACAGCATCTATTCTTAAAATCTGAACGTTTTTTTATAAAGATGTTGTATCTCGTTCTCTTCATATTATCGTTCTCGGAGTTTCCTAACAAACTTCGACCTCTGTGTACAACAATGCCTTGGACAATATGGCCCTGTCTGGTGGTGCTTTGGGGCGTTTGTTGGATGTTCTTTGACGAATTTAGTTGGAATTGGGGGAACCGAGACGAGCTTCCAATGGTTGACAAAACGTCAACGTTGTCAGGGAGTACCGACTATGGCGATCTATCCCATGGTAAGAACCTCTTACCTTTTTAATTTATTCACGCTAAATTTCTTTGCAGAGTTCGGTTTTACCGTAGGCGACATTGGCTACAATTTGCCCATGACGACTGTACTCGATTTCGACCTCTCGAATCTTGAACAGCAACTACAACTAGGGGAACCTGAGTTTTCAAACACGGCTATTTTTTTCATCCGAGTTCTTGCAGCGATGCTTCTTCGCCTGTCGATGGACCGGAGCCTGCTCGTTGAGTGCCGCCGAACATAAGACGCCCTTCCCTGCGTTGCCATTGGGAATCCATTCCAAACTTGAAAAAAATGTGCCGGCGAATTGGACTTTGGCGGCATTTGATCCGGAGCTGCCGCCGGTGCTTTCGACACCGGCAATGATTGGCATGATGGAATCGGTCGCGGCTACAGCGGCCAAGCCGCATTTGTTGCCCGGCATGATCACAGTAGGAACGCGGATTGAGGTCGATCACCTCAAGGCCGTCACCACTGGCGCGGTCGTCGAAGTTACCGCTCGCTTGATTGTGCAGGACGGGCGCTTCTTAACTTTTGAGGTCGAGGCTCGGTCCGGCACGCATGTAATCGGCCGCGGCAAAGTATTCCGCGCCATCGTTGAGCCGCGATCGTTCCAAACGCGGGCTGATTCTCGCGGCAAATCCTGACGAGTCCCGGCTCTACGTAGCGCTGGCGTCCCGCCGGCTCTTACGACCTCTTACACGCTACATCCCGGAATCCTCGACGGACGGATACCCCTCGATCATCTCGTTTTTGATCCGAGCGTGATCAACTTCGTGACGTCCTAATTGCTCGTAAGAGCCGGCGGGACGCCAGCGCTACGTTTCATCGCCGCATTAACGTCGTGAATAATTTTTGGGAGAGACGCGTCGAGTCGGGGAATTCTAATACTCGGCGCGGCGGGGGGCTACTTTGCGTTGTACCGGGGGCGTGATCGTCGCCATTTTGCGGATCATGGCTAGCACTAGCTTCTTATCGTCATCGGAGAGCGTGGTGCTGTATCGCTTGATTTCGGCCAGGAAGCGAATTTCTTCTTCAGAGAGTTCACCCAGCATTTTGCGGGTTTCGCGATCGCCTGGGGTGTCGCTGCCCGGGAAGAAGTCGGCCAGATTGATTTCCATGGCTTCGGCGATTTTTGCCAGCGTTTCCAGCGATGGAACGGTGTGGCCATTTTCTACGCGGGAGAGATAGCAGCGCAGCAGTCCGGTGCGGCGCTCGATATCGCCCTGGGACAAGCCTCGATCGCTGCGATAGGACCTGATCACTTCGCCTATGTTTACTTTGGGTTTCTCTTTCGGCACCGGGGCCTGCCTCCGAGTATCGCGGGTATCTTAAGCATCCAGTGCTAGGACACGCAAGTAAATTCTCAAAGAGCGACTGGGGCCGTGGGACGATGGGACTTGCGGACGTCTATCGAATGGGCTTGGGAAGGCCGGTTGTGAGTGCGGACATAATGGATATCCTGCTCGTCGGATGCCGACGGGGACACCAGCGGCACTTAGGAGCGCAGGGCGCGCTTGTCGGCGTATAAGGCTTCGTCGGTGCGCTTCATGAATTCTTGGGCGGTTTCGCCGATCATGTAGTCTTTCCAGCCGGCGGCGAAAGTTACCGGCATTTTGTTGCCGTCATATTCGACGACCAAGCCATCGAGGCGGCCCATCACGTGGCGGACTTCCGCGGGGCGGCACTCCGGAAGAATTACCATGAATTCGTCGCCACCCATGCGCGCAGCCAGATCGGAGCCGCGAATGGCGCGCTTAAGGCGTTCGGCGAAAGTTTCGAGGACCAGATCGCCGGCGGGATGGCCGAGAGTATCGTTGACGCGCTTCAGGCTATTCAGATCAAGCAGCAGCAGAGTGAGAGGGCGCGAGTGGCGAATGGCGCGGGACATTTCCTCTTCGAGTCGCTGCTCGGCAGAGCGGCGGTTATAAAGGCCCGTGAGTTGATCGAGCGCGGCCAGCTTGTAGACTTCCGTGGCCAGCGATTCGACTTTCGCCAGGGCCTGAATCTGATGAGCCATTTGCGTGCGAATGCGATTGATCAGTAGCTGCTGATAGAGAGTGTAGATATTGAAGACAAGAACCAGACCGATCAAGCCGCGCACCGATTGTCCGGTGGCGAAGGAATAGGCGGCGGGGTCGAACTTGAGCAGGCCCGGAAATTCGAAAGAAGCCACGCACACCGTCAGCAAAATCATGATGGCGCAGGCGCTGAACCACATCCACCACTGGCGCTGATCCAGCTTGCGCAGATTCGCTTCAATAGCCGCCGCGCCTTCCACGACGCGGTCGGCAGTGGGGCGCACGTGCGTGTCCATACTCTCGGCGTGCCCAACGCTTTCGGCGTTGGCCTCAGTTTGTACGATTGTCTCGGACATTGCCGCCTTCTAGGACTTCACTAGGAATAACTGATCGGCGATCAAAGCGCCATATTCGCGGAGAGCATTGTGTCAAACTCGCAACCCGTCCTTTGGCACAGGTGCGGGCTGGCTTTTGGGAACTCGGACGGCGTTCGGAATTGACTTTGTGGGCAGGCAGCCCGTTTAATGAAATCAGAGCGCCGCTGAATTTCGAAGGAAATTGCGGCTCCTTTCAATTCGCAATGGTGCAAACGAAATCGCCGGACACGCCGCTGAATCCCGCCGCGCCCATTGAAAACAATCGCGAGCATGACAGGCCGAAATCCGGGTCTCCGCGACGATTCGGGACTTCGCGTTCGGCGTTTCTGGTGGCCGCGGGAATATTTCTCAGCCGCATTTCGGGGCTGATTCGCGACCGCTTCTTCGCGCACTATTTCGGCAATTCCGATGCGGCAGATGCTTTCAAGGCAGCCATCCGCATTCCCAATTTCCTGCAGAATTTATTCGGCGAGGGAGTGCTTTCTGCGTCGTTTATTCCCGTGTATGCGGCGCTTTTGGCGCGCGACGACCGCGAAGAAGCCGATCGCGTGGCCGGCGGGATCTTCGCGCTGCTGGCGCTTACGGCTTCCCTGCTGGTGTTGATTGGCGTGCTTACTACGCCATGGTTGATCGAAATTATTGCGCCGGGATTTGGCGGCGAAAAGCGCGAGCTTACGATTCATCTTGTACGCATTCTGTTTCCTGGCGCGGGACTTTTGGTGCTTTCAGCCTGGTGTCTGGGAATCCTGAATAGCCATCGCAAGTTTTTCCTGTCGTATACGGCGCCGGTGATTTGGAACGCGGCGATGATTGCCACGCTGATTTTCTTCGGCGCGCGCATGACGCAATTCCCACTGGCCGCGGCGCTTTCCTGGGGTGCCGTGGTGGGGAGCGCGCTGCAAGTGGGCGTGCAGTGGCCGGTGGTGATGCATCTGCTGGGGCGTTTTCGGCTAACGCTGCATGCGCGCGCGGACAACATTCGCACCGTGGTGCGGAACTTTATTCCCGTGTTCATAAGCCGCGGCGTCGTGCAGATCAGCGCTTACGTGGATTCGGTGCTGGCGAGCCTGGTCGGAACTGGAGCTGTTGCCGCGCTTTCTTACGCGCAGACTTTATATACACTACCGGTGAGTTTATTCGGGATGGCCGTTTCCGCAGCGGAACTTCCGGTAATGTCCGGGCAGCTTGGCAGCGAGGACGAAGTTGCGCGGGCGCTGCGGATGCGGCTCGATGCGGGTTTGCGGCAGATTGCTTATTTCGTGGTGCCTTCGGTGGTGGCGTTTTTGGCGCTGGGCGACATCATTGTTTCCGCGATTTATCAGTCGGGAAAATTTACCCATGCGGATGCGCTCTATGTTTGGGGAATTCTTGCCGGCTCGACTGTCGGGCTGTTGGCTTCTACGCTGGGCCGGTTGTATTCGTCGACTTATTACGCACTGCGCGATACGCGCACTCCTTTGCGATTTGCCGTGATTCGTGTGGTGTTAACCACCATTCTTGGATATTTGTCCGCAGTTCCTCTGCCCCATTTGTTGGGAATCGAGCAGCGCTGGGGCGTGGCGGGGTTGACGATTTCAGCGGGAATTTCGGGTTGGGTGGAATTTCTTTTGCTGCGGCACTATCTGAATCGCCGGATCGGGAAGACGGGCTTGTCCCTGGGATTTTCTTCTACCATTTGGGGCCTTGCTGCTGCAGCGGCGGGAGTGGCCTGGGGCGTGCGTTGGGTTGCGGGGACGCATCGCCCGATTTTGATGGCAATCGTGGTGTTGGTTCCTTATGGGTTGGTTTATCTTGGGGCTACGTTTGCGGTGAGATTGCCTGAGGCGAAATCGCTTGGGGCCATGTTTTCGCGGTTCACTTCGCGGTAAAGGGTTTCCGACGCTTTTCGTTCCATTGATATTGGATCTTCGCACGACAATTCTCTAGCGCTAAAGTGCTCCTTTCCCCTCATAAATGAAGAGGCTCCCACCAAAAGGCTGCCCCCTCAAAACTCACGCTGTGCCGCTCTCATTCGCGCCTAAAGTTGCGCGGCACTTCTGCCGAATGAACTCAAATAGAGCTTAGAGCGAGGATTCCACTTGAAATCGTGTGCCATCCAGCTTACCGAGAATGAGCGAGCCTTCCCCGAGGATGACGTGATCGTCAGCAAGACCGACCTTAAGGGGAAGATTACTTACGTCAATCAGACCTTTATCGATGTTTCGGGATTTTCCGAAGAGGAACTGCTGGGCAAGCCTCACAACATCATCCGGCATCCGGACATGCCGCGGTGCGTGTTCAAGCTGATGTGGGACACGCTGGAAGCGCGGCGGGAAATTTTCGCCTATGTCAAAAATCTCTGTAAGAACGGCGATTACTATTGGGTTTTCGCACACGTCACGCTCTCCTTTGACGCTGCGGGTCACTCCGTGGGCTACCACTCGAATCGACGGCTGCCCGAGCGTCAGGCAGTGGACTTGTTCGATGGGCTTTATCGCGCCCTGAAAGCAGAGGAACTGAAACATCCGAATCCGAAACGCAGCATGGAAGCCGGCGGGGCGCTGCTGCAGAAGTTGATCGCCGACAAAAAGACTACGTATGACGAGTTCGTGTTCTCGCTCTGAGACAGCGCATATGCCCACCCTTGCAATCCCGGCTACAGTTCCCAACCGCTTCCTGAGTTCGCTGCGCAGATTCATTCCCTTCTGGAGTTCCAGGCGCGGCGGCGACGGTCGCGGCCACAGTGCCGAAAGCGGCGCGTCTGGACGGAACGATTCTCGCTCGGCTGCCGGCTTGGAATGGATTACGCGCGGCGCCGATGCTTGCGAAGCGGCCGCGCGGGGCGATTTGGAAGTGCGCATATTGCGCTGTCACGAGGGCGGCGAAGTCGAACGGCTGATGCATGGGATCAACGCGCTGCTCGATCGCACCGAGGCGTTTGTGCGCGAAGCAGGCGCGCCGCTCGAAGCAGCCAACGAACAGCGATTCTACCGGCGCGTCGTTTTGCGCGGAATGTTGGGGAGTTTCCGGCGCACTGCGGAAATGATCAATCGCGCATGCGCGGATATGGCGCAGGGGCACATGGCGTTATCGGAGGCGGCGGAAAACCGGCGCGGTTTGGCCGATCAATTCGAAGCTAGCGTGCAGAGCGTCGTGTCTTCGTTGGTGACTTCGGCGGGCAGCGTCAATGCCGCAGCTCAAGAGCTGGCCAAAGCGGCGGGCACTTCCAATTCCGCAGCGCTGCCTGGCTCGCAACTGGTGAGAGAGGGCGCAAGCGGCGTCGCGAGTGTTCAGGCGAAGCAGAATCCGCACGCGGTCGGAGCGCAGGATGCGGCAAACACGGAACGTAGTGGCACGCCCGAGCAAAAACGCGCGGTGGCCGCAAGGCCACGCGAACTGAATGCGGTGGTCGGAGAATTGGTGGAAGCGTCGCACCGCATCGGAGGAGTGGTGAAACTGATCGCGGAGATTGCGGCGCAGACGAATTTGCTGGCTTTGAACGCGACTATTGAAGCGGCGCGCGCGGGGGAAGTGGGCCGTGGGTTCGGGGTGGTGGCCAACGAAGTAAAAAGCCTCTCGCAGCAATCTGCAAAAGCTACCGAGCAGATTCGCCGCGAGATTACTGCCGTGCGGGATACGGCGGCTAGCACCGCGGATGTTGTTAAGTCGATGAGCCGGCGCATTGCGGAGATGAACGCAATCTCGCTGCATGTGTCGGAGCAGGCTACGGAGCTTTCAGGGTCGGTGGATAATTTTGTTCGGACGATACGGGCGTAATGAGGTGCTATTGCGTGCCCTTGCGATCGCGCCTGAGCGCTGCGATTTGTGCTCGTCGTTCGGCGGTGAATCGGAGATCTGGCGCGTTCTTGCATGAAGAGGCCCGCCATAAAGCGCAGGCCGTACGTTCGGAGGGCGCTTGCGCGCTGGCTAGGGTGCCCGCGGAACCGCGCAAAACTTTCCCGGCTCGGGAAAAACTGCGCGGTTCTGTCCCGTACTGGTATTCCTCTGCCGCACAACCCCGTATGCATCTCCAATGATTTACAGGTGAGCTTTACGTCGCAGTTGGTCACTTTCGTGCCTACATTTCATCTCATAGTGGGGGAATAATGAACCCAATGAGACTAGGACTCTTGCAACTCGGCCTAATCGTAGGACTGGCGATGGCTACGCCTGTGGGAGCGCAGAGTTTGGCGCAGCCGGCGACATCACAGGATTGCGGCAGTTCGCAATGGTGCAGCGCGCATCTGTCGTCGAGTGTGACGGCCGGGAATTCGTTGATCGCGGTGGTGCGCATCGGGCAAGTTACTTCGGTCGCGGGTACAACGATTACCGACTCGATGGGGAATGTCTGGGTGCTGGACGCTTATCAGGCGCAGGCTTCCGATGTGCATTTGCTGGCGGTATATCGCGTGGCTTCGGCGAAAGCGGGCAAGACCGTGTTCACCGTTTCCAATAACGCGGCGCAGACGATGCGCATCATTTCCCTTGCCGAGCTTTCGGGACTTTCGGCGGGATCGCCGGATGCGACTGCTGCGGCTTCTGGATCGGGCAATTCCGCGCAGGCTGGAGCGGTGACGCCTTCGCAGGCTGGCGATTATGTTTTGGTCGCGGCGTCGACTGGCAACAATCAATCGTTCGCGACTACGCAGCCATATCAGATGGTGACGCAAGTGACCAAGGGCGCGTTGGCGGATTCGGTGCCCTCGCAGACGGCTTCGACGAATCCTTCCATCACTTTCGGCGTTTCCGACTTGTGGGCTTCCGTCGCGGTGGCTTATAAATCAAACGCGACCAGCAGCATTCCGATCAAACTCTCGCTGCAATATGACGACGGCAGTGCGGTGGCGGGGAGCGCGGTGCTATCGAGCCTCGCGAATGGGACTAAGACCGCGATGCAAAGCTGGACGATTGGGGCGAATGGGGCGGTTACGATTTATTGCCCGAAGGTGAATACCGGCACTTATGAGTATGACTTTCTTGATCCGAGCGGGAACCTTCTTCAGAGCTATGTGATTTTGCCTGGGGCTTTTATTTCTTTGATTACTCCGGCGCATTCGATTTCAGGCAGCATTACGTTGAGCAAGGCGAATCATTCCGTGGTGATTCCGGTTAGTTTCGCGTTTCAGTAGATTCCAACCTGCAAATTAATTTTGATTGATGGATCGCTCTGACGGCGTCGGAGTGTTTTTATTTTTGATCGGGGAAACATCGAGAGTGAACACCCAATGCCAAACCGGGCGGGAGGCAAACCCCCGCCCCTACAAACACCCGCTGCGAAAAAAATTTGGCGAGCTAGTTGAATTCGGCGCGGGCTCTGGCTCTTGCGCGGATTACTTGGACGGCTTGGATTCTGGTGGTTAGGACACTGTTGCCGAATTCCATGCGCAGGCCGGGGGCTGCTACGATGTCGCGCTTGATGGCGCTGCCACCCCAGGTGCAGCCGTTGATGCTGACTCGTTGCGGGGAAATTTTTTGGCGATCGAACCAGCCGCCCCAGATCCAGTAGTGGCCGTCGCCTAGGACCCAGATGGTGTAACGGGAATTCACGGTGGTGACTAGCAGGCGATCGCCGACCCGCAACTCTTCTTTGCGGACTTCGTCGTCGAGGGCACGGGCCTTCTCGACTACCCGATCCAGCGTCATGCCGCTGCCGGTCATTCTTGGGCCTCTTCTCGCATCTTGCGCTGGTGGGGCAGGCAAGTCAACGCGTTTCGCGCGATGTTTCGTAGACTTGATGGTGGCTCCGGGTCTGGGCGGCGGTGAAACGTGGCGACGCCTCTTGGGGCGCGAGCCGACCAGTTTGCGGAAGCGCATCCTGCCTATTAGACGCGCCATTAAGGATTCGGGGACCTGGAATTTGGAACTTTCATCCAGCATGAGGTTGCTCCGCGAACCTTTTTAACACAGCCACTCTTGGCTGTGGGTTTTCTCTTGCGCCTGCTCGTCACGTCTTGCAACTTGCGTACGTCGGACACAGCCAGGAGTGGCTGTGCTACTTCGGCTTCCACATTTCTAGGACTCTCTTGAATTCTGGTTCGTCGTGCAACGATGCCAAATCCGGATCGCGGGAGGCCCATTCGAAATCGCTGAAGCCGGTTTCGGCGGATTTTGCCAGCATCATGAGGGCTTCGTTTTTCATTTGCATTAGGCCGTAGGTGCAGGCTGCGTTGTATAGCACGTTCGGATCGTTCGGGCGCATAGCCACGGCTTTCTCTAGATGCTCGCTGGCTTCGCTGCGCTTGCCGAGAAAGGCGTAGGTGGTGGCTAGCAGAATTCTGGCGCGGACATCCTCGGGGACGAGATCCAGGTGCTGCTCGAGAACGCTACATTGCCTTTCGCGGAGAGCCAGAGCGCGAGCGGGATCGCCGCCGGCCGAAAGCGCGTTGACGTAGGGAATGAAGACGTTGTAATCGTCGCCGGCCGCGGCTAGGGCGCGATCCATCAGGCTGATGGCTTCGTCCCAGCGATCGGACGAGAAGAGAGCGCGGCCGAGAATGTCCCAGGCGCTTTCGCAGTCGGATTTGCGCTCGATGGCCATGCGGGCGTACTGGATGGCTTCATCGTATTTCTGTTGGGCGTGATAGATGCGGGCGCGGGCGGCTAGGGCTTCGGGAAGCTGCGGATCGAGCTCGAAGGCGCGATTGGCGGCGGCTAGGCCTTTTTCGATCCAGCGCGCGTCGCGGCCGTGCAGCTCGAATTGCATGCCGCAGACGTTGGCGATTCCCGTGTGAGCCAGGGCGAAGCTTGGATCCAGCTTGATGGCGTGCTCGAACATTTGCATGGCGAATTCTAGATTTTCGCGGCGGGTGTAGTTTCGGCCGCGCAGGAAATAATCGTAGGCCTGCAGATTTTCTGTGGGCTTGGTGGCGATGGTTTTTTCTTCTTGCGGCGAGAGAGTGATGCGCAGGGCTTGGGTGATGCTGCGGGCGATGTCGTCCTGGACTTCGAAGACGTCCTTCATTTCGCGATCGTAGCGCTCGGCCCAGACGGAGCGGCCGGTGCGGGCTTCGACGAGTTGCGCGGTGATGCGCAGGCGATTGCCGGCGCGGCGGACACTGCCGCCGAGTACGTAGGCGGCGTCGAGTTGCTGGCCGACTTCGGGGGCGGTGACGGGCTTATCGCGGAAGGCCACGATGGCGGCGCGCGGAAAGACTTGCAGGGTTTTCACTTTGGCGAGTTCGGTGATGATGTCTTCGGTCATGCCGTCGCGGAAGTATTCGTCTTCTTTGGCGCCGCTGAGATTTTCGAAATAGAGGACGGCGATGGATTTTTCGGTGCTTTTGCCGGTGCGGCCGGCTTGTAGATCGCTTTTTACTCTTTGCAGATCGTTGCGCAGGACGGCGGAGCTTTGGTAGCGCGTGTTGCGGTTTTTCTCGAGGGCTTTTTCGATCAGGCGGCCGAGGTCAGGCGGAATTTGCGGATTGACGCGCGAGGCGTCGGCGGGGACGCGATTCAGGATGGCTTCGAAGATTACGGCGGGAGTGGCCCCGGCGAAGGGTTGGCGGCCGGTGGACATTTCGTAGAGGACTACGCCGAAGGAAAAAATATCGGAGCGGGCATCGACTTCTTCGCCGCGGGCTTGCTCGGGGGACATGTACGTGACTGTGCCGATCGTGGAGCCAGGGCTGGTTACGTATTCGCTGGCTTCGGCTGAGGTGCGCGTGGCGGAGGCGCCCAGGGCTTCGTTTACTTGCTGCGATTTGGGGATCAGTTTGGCTAGGCCGAAATCTAGGAGCTTGGCTTGTTTGCGCGGGGTGAGGAAGATATTTGCGGGCTTGATGTCGCGATGAACGATTTCTTTGGCGTGTGCGGCTTCTAGTGCGTCGGCAATTTGGATGGCGTAATCGAGAATTGCTTCGGTGGCCAGGGGCTGGCCGGTCATGGCGTGCTTCAGCGTCTGGCCCTCGAGATGTTCCATGGCGATGAAGTGGCGGCCTTCGAATTCGTCGACTTCGTAGATAGTGCAGATATTCGGATGATTCAGGGCTGACGCGGCGCGGGCTTCGCGTTTGAAACGCTCGACGGCCTGGCGGTCTTCGCTCGTTTCTTCGGGGAGAAATTTCAGGGCTACGCGGCGGCCGAGCTTGGTGTCTTCGGCTAAATAGACTACACCCATTCCGCCGCCGCCAATTTTTTCCACGATTCGGTAGTGGGAGATGGTGCGGCCCAGGAGCGTCGGGGGAGTTTCCATTTGTCGCGTCATAGTATTCCGCGGGTGTGGGCAAGTCAATCGAGCGGAATGCTGACGACAGGGGTGTGCTTTTCGAACGAAGCAGGCGGAGGCTGCGGGGCGTCCAAAAGCGCTATGCGCAAGGGTCGGTTTTGTCTCGATTAGAAATTAGCTCCGTCGTTTGTTTTGTTAGGTATACGGTGATTTCTATTCATTTTCGTGTATCGAGTAGCAATTGTCGCGTGCGGCTCGTTTTTTGACATTTTCACGCCGGTTTTGGGTGTCGAATTCATTCGCAATTTCACGCGAGCAGCGTAGTTCGTGTCGGTGACCGTGTACATAGAACGAGGGGCAGAAGTACGTAGAGGCTGGGTTGACGGTGCTCCGTTCTTCAATGAACGGTATACACTTCGTCAAGCTCCAATTTCAATGTCCAGGTGGCGGGTCTGTCTTCTACGATCCGCACGCGTCGGCATCTTGGTTCTGATGTACCCTCGCTTACGAACACATCGTAGACGCAGCCGCACTAACGGCGTTGAAGTCACGGCAGGCCTACGCGGCGGCGTAGGGCATCGAAGCGCGGGTCAACTCTGAGCAGATCCAGGCGGGCATCGGTGGTGAGGTAGTTGGCTACGAAATAGGAACGATCGTCGTAGGCTTTATCGAGCCACGCGAAGGCTTTATCTTTGTCGCCGAGGCCGGCGTAGATTACCGCTACGGCGTAGGCCGAGACGTAGCTGTGCTCGGACACTTCCTTCAAATGATCGAGGACTTTTTGTGATTCGGCTTTTTTGCCGGAGATGGCATAGGCATGCCCGAGGCCGGACCAGATTTCGGTGTTTTCCTTTTCCAGGGTTAGCGCGTGTTGGAATTCCGCGATCGCTTCCGGCAGCCTTCCCTTCTGTTCGTAGGCACGACCCAGGTAGCAGGAATTAAACCAGTAGGAAGGATCGAGTTCTTTGGCGCTTTGGAGTTGCTTGATGGCGTCGTCCCATTGGCGGATGAAAACGTAAACCGCGCCTAAATTGAAATTTGCGAGTGGAGAGAGCGGGTCGGCTTGCAATCCCCGCTTGGCGGCTGCAACGGCCTCATCGTTTCGTCCCATGGGCGCCAAAAACCAGGAGTAGTAAGTGTAGGCTTCGGAATTATTGGGATTCAGCTCGATGGCGCGCTTGAATTCTTTTTCGGACGCCGCCCAATCCCATTCATACCACTGCAGCTCGATGGCGAAAGTGAGGTGAGCTTCGGCGTCGGTGTCGTCTATGGCCACAGCTTTCTCGGCTGCTTCTTTTGCTTTGGGGCCTGCTACGCGGGCAGACAGAAACCATCCATCTTGATTGATATAGTTGTAGGCCATGCCGCTGTAGGCGAGGCCGTAGTTGGGATCCAGGGCTATGGCTTGATTGAAGTAGTCGAGGCCTTTGGCGAAACCTTCTTTGGTGAATTCGTTGGTGTAGTGCTTGCCTTTGAGATAGAGGCTGTAGGCTTCGGGATTATTTGTGGAGCCTTTGGTGAGTTTTTGCTGATCTTCGGTGGTGAGTTGCGAGCGCAGGCGTTGGGAGACCTCGCGGGCAATTTCATTTTGCACGGAGAGTAGATCGCTAGACTTGCGATTGTACTGCTCGCCCCAGAGTTGCTTGCCGTCGCGAACGTCGTCGAGTTCCACATCTATGGTGACATTATCGCCTTGATGCGCGACTTGGCCCGCCAGGACGGAGCGCACGCCGAGCTCTTCGCCGATTTTTTGGACATCGATAGGCTTCCCTTTGTAATGGAAGGCTACGCTATGCGGGACGACGCGCAGGCCCGGGAGGCGGGCGAGGCTGTTGTTGACGCTCTCCATGATTCCATCGGAGATGTAGTCGGCCGCGGGATCGTTTCCGCGATTTTCTAGCGGGAGGACGACTATGGAATTGATCTGGGGGGATTTGCGGGACTTCAAATAGAAGCCCGCGGCGGCGATTGCGACTGCGATCAGCGCGGCGGCGGCTAATGCGATGCCGATCGTGCGCTTGCTGATTTTGGAGGCGCCGCGAGTGGAAGCGGCTTCGAGGGCTACGCGTAGTTCGGTGGCTGATTGGAAGCGCTGGTCCGGTGATTTCGCCAGACACTTGTTGACGATCGATGCGATGGCTGGCGGGGATTTGAGTGGTTCGGGATTTACGTGGACGATGGCGCCGATTACCGCAGCGGCGGAATTTCCGGGGAAAGCCCGATGCCCGGCCAGCATCTCGTAGAGGACGGTGCCGAAGGAGAAAATATCGGAGCGGGCATCGGCTGGGCGGCCTTCGGCTTGTTCGGGGGACATATAGGCCGGCGTGCCCATGATGGTGCCGGGTTGTGTGGTGCCGAGCGATTGCGTTTCTTCGGCGCTGGTGCCGGCGTTGCTTTGCTTGGCCAGGCCGAAATCGAGGAGTTTTACGGCGCCGTTCCTGGTGGCAAGGATATTGGCTGGCTTTAGATCGCGGTGAATGATGCCTTTGGCGTGAGCGGCTTCGAGAGCCGAGGCGATTTGAATTGCCAGGCGCAGGGCTTCGGCAGGAGGAAGCGGCTCTTCGAGGGCGTCATGGGCAACGACTGGGGCGCCGTCAATGCATTCCATTACGATGTAATTCGGGCCGATATCGTAAATCTGGCAGATGTTGGGATGATTCAGAGCAGCAATGGATTTGGCTTCGCGCTCGAAGCGCTCGGTGAATTGCGCGGCGGAAACTTTGATGGCGACATTGCGATTCAGGCGCGAGTCGCGGGCGCGATAGACTGCGCCCATTCCGCCGGCGCCGATGGGCGCGAGGATTTCGTAGGGACCAAGTTTTTCTCCGGCGGATAGCGGCATGGTGGAATCGCGGGTAGTCTAGCTGATTATCGGTTGCGGCGGGAGTGGCTAGCGGAGCTAGCTTGTCGGATCTCTTTGGCGCGTGGCTTTTACTCCGGAGAGGATACCTACACCGAGAAGCACGACCGCGCCGACTACGATCCAGTGCGTGGGAACGTGCATTAAGTTTGCGCCGTAGATTAATCCGCAGATTACGATTGCAAAGCCTGCGGAGTACAGTCCGAATGACATGGCTTTCCCTTCTTTCGCCGACGGACGCGTTTAGCGCGCGGCGGATGGAGCGGGTCGGATGAGCTGAGCGATTATTAGGACGTCTTGCCTTTGCAGACGACGTGTGCGCAGTGGCAATCGATGTCCGGCATTTTTTCCATGCTCTCGCACTCGATGCTGCAGTATTTGCCTGACGTGGTTAGACATGAGCAAACGGGATGTACGCACTTCTGGCCTTTTGCATCTGACATTTTGTTTCTCCTTCTTCGGATAAGAGCTTTAGAGGGAAAGAGGTCGATCCAGGCATCATCTTAATTCAGGCGGGTGCGGCGATTCTGTGCTGAAAGGGACACCTTGCGATTAGGCGTGGTTATTGGACCGGGTCGCGAAATGGAGGCAAACACCCAGGGCCAAAGCGGGCGGGAGATAAACCCCCGCCCCTACGCAAGCTCTTAATTGAAAATTGTGGCTACATTCCCTATCATCATTTGAACGCCGGAGTGGCGGAACTGGCAGACGCGCCGGACTCAAAATCCGGTGGCCGCAAGGCCGTGTGGGTTCGACCCCCTCCTCCGGCACCAACATGCCTGACGCATGTCTGTGTCGACCTCAAATCACATTTTGGGCGTGAGACGTCTTCGTGCGTGTGCGGCGCGCTGTTTTCGTAGCGGCGGACTTTAGCCTGGCATCTTACGTTCTGTTAAAATACGATTGCGATGCTCGAGAGCGGAAAAACTCGTCGCAATTCTTCACTGTGGTTGTCACTCGCGCTTGGCGTGGCGGCCGTTGCCTGCAACTTCCTCTTTTTTCTTCGGCCACCGGCGCAAGCGGCCATTCCCTGGTTGAGTCTGGCGCTAGCCGTGGCAGCACTGCTTTTTCTTGCGCTGGGCGTGAGGCAGCTTTTCGGCCAGCCCCGTGGCGTTGCCGCGCGGATTTTGGGCTCGGCTGTTGCCCTCGTCTCGCTGGTGCTCGCGGCGGGAGGAATTTTCGGATTTTATACTGCGCGGGCAGTGCCGGCCTCTGCTGACGCGCCGCACGTCGGTCAGAGTGTTCCGGCGTTTACCTTGGCGGACACTAACAATCGGCCGGTTACGTTGGCTGAGTTGCTTGCTGGGAGCTCGGTGGATTCTGATTCGGCGACTGCCCCGAAAGCAGTGCTGCTGATTTTTTATCGCGGCTATTGGTGACCTTACTGCGCCCTCGAGTTGCGAGGGGTGCAGCGGAGGCTTCCGGAATTTAAGGCTGCGGGGATTTTTCCTGTGGCGATCAGTGTTGATCCGCCGGATGTGTCTCGCGAGTTTGCACACAAAGCTGGGCTGACTTTTCCTTTGCTATCGGATCCTGATACGCAGGTTATTCGCAATTATCATCTGCTGCACACTGGCGGCGGACCTGATGGGCACGACATTTCTCGACCGGCTGAGTTTCTTGTGGATGGCTCCGGCGCGGTGCGTTGGGTTAATTTGACGGAGGATCTTCGCGTGCGGGCGCGGGCTGATGAGATGTTGGCGATTGCGAAGAATCTGCGTTAGTGGCGTGCTTGAAGTGGGGACGACGCAAGTTAGGCGTTAGATCAGAGCGCCATCGTTATTATTGAGGGACACCCAAAACCGAACGCAAAGGCTACGGCAACGGCGGGGCCGAAAACCGGGCGGGGCTGAAGGCCCGCCCCTACGACGGCAACGTCAACGGCGGGCCTTATGTGCAATTCTGTGGAATCCATGCTAGTTTCGATTTAGGAGGACTTTGGATTGAGCGCGCGGCGGCACAAAACGGTTGGCGTGAAGGTCGGCAAGATCCAGGTGGGCGGAGGTGCACCGTTGGTGGTCCAGTCGATGACTAATACCGACACCGTGGATATTGCTTCGACTGCGCGACAGTGCCTTGAATTGGCTGAGGCTGGGTCTGAGCTGGTGCGCATAACGGTGAACATTCCTGAGGCTGCGGCTGCTGTGCCGGAAATTAAGAAACGCCTGCTGGATGCTGGTTGCGATGTGCCGGTGATTGGGGATTTTCATTACAACGGGCACGTTTTGCTTACGAAATATCCTGGATGTGCGGAGTCGCTGGATAAATACCGGATCAATCCTGGAAATGTGGGGCATGGCGAGCGGCGCGATGAGCAGTTTTCTACCATTTGCAAAGTGGCGCGCGATCATGGCAAGCCCGTGCGCATTGGCGTGAATGGCGGCTCTTTGAATCAAGAGCTGGTGATGGAAAAGATGCAAGAGAATACGGACCGCGATCTGGGGCTGAGTTCGGAAGAGATTATTAATGATTGCATGGTGCTTTCGGCGCTGCAGTCTACCGAATTGGCGCTCGAAAATGGATTGCGCAAGGATCAGATTATTATTTCCTGCAAAGTTTCGCGGCCCAATGATTTGCTGGCGATTTACCGGGATTTGGCTTCTAAGACCGACCAGCCATTGCATCTTGGATTGACTGAGGCGGGGATGGGCGCGAAGGGGTTGGTTTGGTCTTCGGCGGCTATGGGGATTTTGCTGGGCGAAGGGATTGGCGACACGATTCGGATTTCGTTGACGCCGCGGCCTGGCGGGGATCGTCGGGATGAAGTTTATGCTTCTTGCGAATTGCTGCAGGCGCTGGGACTGAGGTCGTTTGCGCCGAGCGTCACGGCTTGTCCTGGCTGCGGGCGTACTACCAGCACTACTTTTCAGGAATTGGCGGAGCGCATTCAGGGCTACGTGCGCGAAAAGATGCCTGAGTGGAAGCGCGAGTACGAAGGCGTCGAGGCTATGACGCTCGCGGTGATGGGTTGCATTGTGAACGGGCCTGGGGAATCTAAGGCTGCCAATATTGGGATTAGTTTGCCGGGGACTGGCGAGGCGCCTAGTTGCCCGGTTTATATTGATGGGCAGAAATTTGTTACCTTGAAGGGAAATTACGACGAATTGAACGAGGCTTTCCGGAAATTGGTGGACGACTACGTGTCTACCAAATATCCGAAACGCGATCCTGCGCTGGCGCGAACTGAATCGAGGACCTCTCATGCCGCCTCGAAGCTCCGAGTCATCGCCTAACGACGCATCACCGCCTGAACCTGCCGCTGCATCGAAACTCCATTCTGAAATTCGGGCCGAAAACCGGGCGGGGCTGAAGGCCCGCCCCTACGAAGTCGTGCCTGCGGATTGGAAGCGCGGCTTTTGGAGTTTGATCGCCACGCAATTTCAGGCGGCCTTCAGCGACAACGTGCTCAAGTGGGTGGTCAGCTTCATCGTGTTGGACATGGCCATCCCCCAAGAGCAGCGCGACCGCTTGTTCGTGCTGATCATTCCCCTCCTGTTCTCGATTCCCTTCCTGCTTTTCTCCATGACTGGCGGCTACTTCGCCGATCACTACAGCAAACGCTCCGTGGCCATCGGCACGAAGTTTTTTGAAATTGCTGTGGCGATGCTGGCTGTGGCGGGGCTGGCGCTGCACAGTTTGCCGATCGAATGTGCCGCGGTGTTTTTGATCAGCACGCAGGGCGCGCTTTTCGGCCCGACGAAATATGGGTTGCTGCCGGAATTGCTGCCGGAGGCAAAGCTTTCCTGGGGCAACGGGATTCTGGAGCTGGGGACGTTTCTGGCGATTTTGATTGGGACGCTGGTGGCGGGGGAACTGTCCTCTGTTTTTCGAGGGCGGGAATATTGGTCGGGCGTCATTTTGATCGGCTTGGCGCTCGTCGGGCTTTTGACCAGCCTGGGAATTTCGCGGTTGCCCGCAGCGCGGCCTACGAGCCGATTTCGCTGGAATCCTCTCGGTGATCTGCTCGACCAGATTGGATTGATCCGCAAAGACCGCGTGCTGACGCTGGCAGTGATCGGCAATATTTATTTCTGGTTTCTTGGCTCGCTGTTGCTCCTCAACGTGGTGCTCTACACGAAAGATGTTCTGCATGCGAGCGACGGGCGCACCAGCCTGCTTCTCGGAATTCTTTCCATCGGCATCGGGATCGGCAGCTTCGCCGCGGGCTATCTCTCGGGGAATAAGATCGAATATGGATTGATTCCCCTGGGCATGATCGGAATGACGATCGTTTCGGCGCTGCTTTACCGGCACGGACTTTCCTATTCCGGCGTCGCTACTCTGCTCAGCATATTGGGATTTTTCGCCGGATTCTTCGCAGTGCCCATCAACGCGTTGATTCAGCACCGGCCCGACCCTGCTACCAAAGGCGGGATTCTCGCGGCGGCCAATTTGCTTTCATTCGTCGGGATTGCCGCGCAGCCGATCGCGCAGTACGCCATGATTTTTGTGGGCCATCCAAATCCGGCCACAGTATTTCTGATCTGCTCGGTGATGACGCTAGGCGCGACCGTCTACGTTTGCTGGATGCTTCCGGATGCATTACTGCGGCTTTTGCTGTGGATGGTGACGCACACTTTTTACAAGATTCGCGTGGATGGGCACGAAAATATTCCGGAGCGCGGCGGGGCGCTGTTTGTGGCCAATCATCTTATCGCTGGTGGACGCGCTGCTTTTGATTGCGGCTTGCGACCGGCCGATTCGATTTATGATTTTTGAGGATATTTACAATTATCCGGTGGTGAAGCCGTTTGCCTCGATTCTTGCATGCGATTCCTATTTCTTCCACGCAGCGTCCGCGCGATTTGATCCGGGCGCTGAGGACGGCTAGCGATGCGATTCGCGGCGGCGAGATCGTTTGCATTTTTGCCGAGGGCGAAATCACGCGGCTCGGTCGGCTGCTTCCCTTCCGGCGCGGATTTGAACGCATTATGCAGGATGTGGACGCTCCGATTATTCCGGTGAGTTTAGACGGAGTTTGGGGCAGCATTTTCAGTTATGAGGGCGGGCGCTTTGTCTGGAAAGTTCCGCGGAAAATTCCTTATCCGGTTTCGGTGGAGTTTGGCAAGGCTTTGCCGCATGACGCTACGCCATTTCAGGTGCGCCAATCGGTGCTGGATATGCAGTCTGACGCGTTTCGACATCGCCGGGCGCGACTGAAGACTTTGCCCTCGGCTTTGATTCGCACGGCGCACCGGCATCCGTTTCGATTTGCTATGGGGGATGCGCGTCGCCCGCGGGTGAAATGGGGGGCGGTGCTGCTCAGCTCGATTTTTCTTGCGCGGCGGCTGCGGAAAACTTGGGAAGGACAGGAAATGGTGGGCGTGTTGCTGCCGCCTTCGGTGCCGGGCGCGATGTTGAATTATGCGGCGATGCTGGCGGGCAAAGTGCCGGTGAATTTGAATTACACGTCGTCGAATGAAACGCTGGCGTCTTGCGGCGAGCAATGCAAATTGCAGACTACCATTACGACGAAGCTGCTGCTGGACCGGCTGCCGGTCAAGCCGCCGGGGCGGACGATTTTGCTGGAGGAAGCGGCGGCGAATCCTGGGTCTCGGGCGAGAAAATTATTGCGCTGCTGATTTGGTTTTTGCCGGCGCGTTGGCTGGAGCGGGCGATCAGCGGGAAGCGGCCGGCGCAGCTTGACGATTTGGCGACGATCGTTTTTTCAAGCGGCAGCACCGGCGAGCCGAAGGGCGTGATGCTTTCGCATTTCAATATTGTTTCGAATGTGGAGCAGATGGCGCAGGCGGTGAAACTCGACCGTCACGATACTTTGCTTGGCGTTTTGCCATTTTTTCACTCGTTTGGTTTTGCCGTGACGCTGTGGCTTCCGGCGGTGATTGGAATTGGCGTGGCTTATCACCCCAGCCCGCTCGATTTCGGGGCGATCGGGGCTTTGATTCGCGAATACAAAGTTACTTTTTTGATTTCTACGCCGACTTTTTTGCAGGGTTATTTGCGGAAATGTTTGCCCGAGGATTTTGGAAGTTTGCGATTGGTGATCGTGGGCGCGGAGAAATTGCCGGAGCGGGTGGCGACGGCCTTTGAGGATCGTTTTGGAATCCGGCCGCTCGAAGGCTATGGCTGCACGGAGTGTTCGCCGGTTGTTGCGGTGAATATGCTGGATTATCGGGCGCCGGGTTTTCGGCAAGTCGGCGCGAAGCGCGGATCGATCGGGCACCGTCTGCCGGGAATCACGGTGCGCATTGTTGATCCGGAAACGCGCGAACCGGTGCCGCTGGGGCAGCCGGGGCTACTGCTGGTGCGCGGGCCGAATGTGATGCAGGGCTATCTGGGCAAGGAAAAGACGACGGCGGAAGTCTTGCAGGATGGCTGGTATTCGACCGGCGACATTGCGGCGCTCGATGAAGATGGATTTTTGAAAATCACGGACCGGCTCAGCCGCTTTAGCAAGATTGGCGGAGAGATGGTGCCACATATCAAGGTTGAAGAGAAATTGCATGAGTTGGCCGGGGCCACGGAGATGAGTTTTGTGGTTACTGGAGTGCCGGATGGCAAGAAGGGCGAGCGATTGGTGGTCTTGCATTCGCTTACGGACGAAGAATTGAAGGCGGTTTTGAATATGTTGCCGCAATCGGGGTTGCCGAATCTATGGATTCCGCGGGCGAATCAGTTTTATCGCGTCGAAGAATTTCCGCATCTGGGGACGGGGAAATTGGATTTGAGGAAGGTGAAGGAAGAAGCGACGGAATTTTCGAAGCAGGAATAGTTTGGCGATTGGGAAAATTGAATTCGGAACGCGCTGTCGAGTGCGGACGGCCCGGCGCTAAAGCGCGGTAATACTTGGCATCGATTTTCCGGAGCGCTGAAGCGCTCCTCCCCACATAAATGTGGGGGCTCCCACCTGGAACCAAAACCCACGGCCAAAACGGGCGGGAGTGAACCCCCGCCCCTACACACCGTTAGTCTACGGTTAGGGCTACGTCTAGGGTGTGGGCCATGCCGCCATCCGTCGGTGTTCCCGTTATTACTAGCGTGAATTTGCCTGTGGGGGAGCCGCCACCGCCGCCGCAGCCTGCGAAGAGTAGGCATGCCAACGCGGCGGCTGCGAAGCTTAGGCGCAGGGTGCGTCGTTTGCGCATCGCTGCGAACATTGCTAGCAGCGAGAGGCCTAGGATCGTCAGCGGGACGCGGCCTATGAAATCGCCGGGGTTGCGGTGCTGGCGCGTTGTTGGCGGGACTAGCGAGGCGGCTGTTACCGTTACCGTGGACGTTACGGCATCAACGCCATCGAGTGTGATGCTGGAGGGCGAGAGCGAGCAAGTGGTGTCGGCGGGGGCGCCGGTGCACGTGAGATTTACGGTCTGAGTGGAATTATCGACTGGGGTTACCGTGACGGTGAAGGTGATAGTGTTTCCGCGGGAGACGCTGGTCGAAGTGGTGCCCGTCAGCGTGAAATCGAGGCCGCCGATGCCGGTGATGGGAACAGTTTGCGGGCTGCTGGGATCATCGTCGCGGAAGGTGAGGCTGGCGGTGGCTACGCCTTCAACCGTGGGGAGAAAGCTGACCGTGACGGTGCACGAAGCGTTTGGCGCGAGCGAGGTGCCGCAGGTGGTGGCGATGGCATATTCGGCGTCGCTGTTGCCCGCGAGAGCCGGAGGGGCGGAAAAATTAAGAGTGGCCGCGGAATTATTGGTGATGGTGACGAGTTGCGGTTGGCTGGGGATGTTCAGCAGCACGCTGCCGAAATCGAGCGACGCCGGAGAAATGCCGATCACTGCATTCGCGGAGAGCTTGGCGACGAAGCCGTTCGAGTTGCCGCTGGACGCGCGGAAATTCGGAAGCAGCGAGTTAGCGGTGGTCGGAAAGTCGGACGAGAACGTTTGACCGGCAATATATGCGTTGCCGGAAGAATCGAGGGCAATGCCATCACCGACGTCGCCCTTTGCATTGCTGCCGCCGAAAGTTGAAGAATAGAGAAATACACTGCCATCGGAATTCAGGCGAGTGATAAAGGCGTTGCCTCCCGGCGCTTTTCGGCGCCGGTTGAATGGCGCCGCGCGTCGCCGGGAAATCCGTGGAAGTCGCAAATCCTGTTACGTTGGCGCTGCCCCCGGAATCCACCGCGATACCCAGCCCGGCGTCGGTGCCGTTACTTCCGGTCAAATAAGTCGAGTAGATCAAGTCGCTGGACCCTTGTCCTGCGGGATTAAGTTTGGAGACGAAGGCGTGTTCATTTGAGCCGGGCGCGGTGGGCTCGGCGGAATTGGGCGTCACGGGAAAGTCGGATGCCGACGTAGTTCCGGTCAGGTAGGTAGCGCCGTTCGAGTCAAGAGCGACACTGGTTGCAACTCCACCATTTAAATTCGAGCCACCGAGGTAAGTGGAATAGATCAGCGCGGAGCCGCTGGGATTTATTTCGCTCAAGAAGGCGTTATCGCCAGCACTATTGTTCGTTGGCTGAAATGAGCCGGTGGTCGTTGGAAAGTCGGCTGAATCGGTGGCGCCGACGACGAACGCATCGTCGGCGGAATCCAGGGCAATTGCGAGCGATGTATCGCCAAGCCCGGATCCGCCGAGGTAAGTCGAGTAGACCAGTGCGGAACCGCTGGGGCTTAGTTTAGTGACGAAACCGGTGCTGCCGGCAGACTTCAGCGTGTTTTGAATGGGGCCTTGCAAGGGGAAATCTTTCGACGACGTCATGCCGGTCACGTACGCGGAGCCCGACGAATCGACGGCGATGCCGGCTGCGCTGTCGCCGTTTGGGCCGCTGCCACCGAGGTAGGTGGAATATAGAAGTGCCGTCGCGGTCGGATTTAGTTCCGCAATAAATGCGTTTGTGCTGGCGCTCTTAAGTGTTCCTTGAAATGCATTCACGACTGGAAAATCCGCTGAGGATGTGGCGCCCGTGACGTAGGCGTCGCCTTGCGAATCTATGCTGATGCTTGTGCCGGTGTCGCCGGTGGGGCCGGTGCCGCCTAGATAGGTGGAATAGAGGAGGACCGCGCCGTTGGCGCTTAGTTTGGAAATGAAGGCGTTGGAATGCGTGCCGCGCAGATTCGCTTGCACGGTGTTTGCAGTGGTTGGGAAATCAGTGGAGCTGGTGGTGCCGGTGATGTAGGCGTTGCCGTTGGTGTCCACGAAGATGCCATTGGCGGTGTCGGAAGTGGTGCCGCCCAGAAAAGTGGAATATTGGATTACTGGGTCGAAAACTAGGGCGCGATTGTGATCGTAGAGGCCGGCATTTAGCGTGATTTCATTGTTGGCAGCTACGACGTATTTCCCTTCTACTTTTTCGCGCTGATTTCCGTCGAGCTGATAAATTTCCGGGCGCTTCAGGCGGACTTCGCCGTTGGCGGTGGAGATCGCTACATCGCCGCTGGAAGTTGCCGTGAGCGAATTGGCGCCTTCGATTTTCAGTCGGATCTGAGATGCGTCGGCTTGCGGGGCGATGTCGAAATCGAATTCCAGATTGCGGCCAGAGCCGTAGTATTGGAGATCGACGCCTGCATAAACACCTTTATAGGCTACGCGCGAATAATTGGAGGCTCCGGTTACCCAGCGGCTGGGATCATTGCCGATGAAATAGCTGGATGTGCCGGGCAGGCGATCGATGCCGGAAATTTGCGCGCCTTTGTTTGCGTGGACGAGTGAAAATCGCAGGGCCGTGGATTGAAATTTTTCCGGGCGCTTTGCTCGGCCTGGTGCTAGCCGCGAAATCGGTTGGGGATTCTCGGGCGTTTCGGTATCCGTCTCGACCGGCTTCGTGAGGACCAGCACGGCTTCGGTGTTCGCGAGAAATAGTTCGGAGCCTGAGCCGCGGGCCAGAAATTTCACGCGCGGATCGGTTTGGCCCCGATTGGCTTCGAAGCGCAAAGGCAAATTGCCGTAGGCGGCGAGCGCGAGATTCGGTGCTGGCGAAATCATTGCGTGCGGCGCAGCGGCCAGGACGCTTTTGGACGGCGGCGCGACGCGGTGTGTGCGTGGCGCGCGTAGCAACACGGCGAGCGACGCGGCAAAAAGCGCGCCGACAACCAGATATCTTGCCGCGCTGTCCGCAGCGCGCGGAATTCGTGTCATCAATTGCATCAGTCTCCCCAATGAAGGCCGGTCACACCCTAGCCTCGAAGTATTCTCCACAGATGCGGCCAAATCAAAAGAAGTTTGCTTGGCGCGCGGACGTGTGCCAGAAACCCGCTAGAAAATTGAGAACTTTACGTGCAGAAATTTCTTTGGATCCTTTTTGAAATCGGCGACTAGGCCGCGCATGTCGCCGGTCAGACCCGTCAGATTATCGTAGAGCTGCGGGTCGGTGAATAGCTTGCCGGTTGTCCCTTCCCGTGAGTTCAGTTTTGCGCTGGCGTCGCGAACGTTGGCGGAGGCGTCGCGCAAATTATTGAACAGGACATCGTCGTTGGCTAGTTTGCCTAGAGTGCCTTTGCCGTCGCGAACGTTGGCGAGGACCGCGTTGCCGTTGTCTAGGAATTTGTGGGCGCTGTCGTAGACGGCTGGATCGTAAACGAATTTGCCTAGAGTGCCGCGCTGCTCTTTTACGGCCCCAAGTACGTCATTGGCATTGCCGATCGCTGCGTTGGCCTTTTGGTAGAGCTCGTCATCGGTCATGAGTTTGCCGAGACTTCCCTGCCCGGCGCGCAGATCGCCGGCCATCGCGTCGATTTTAGCGGCGCTGGCGTTGAGATGATCGTAGAGCTGATTGTCGACGAGAAGTTTGCCCAGCGTGCCGCGGCCCTTTTTCACATCCGCAACGATTTCGCTGACGTCATTGGCCAGCGTGCCGAGATTTTCCTCGAGTTCGATCCCGCGCGCGACGATCTGCTGGATGGCTTTTTCTTCTTGGCTGGGCACTGTCGAGCCATTTTGCAGCGGGGTACCGTTGATGCCGCGGCTGATGCTCACGTAGCGATCGCCGAGAAGGCCCTGAGTGACCAAGCTCGCGCTGGAATCAGTTCGGATATTGTCCTGGAATTTCTTTTCGATACGCATGGTGATGGCGATATTGTGGACCTTATCCTCCGGATTCTTGTTGAGCGCGATGGACTCCACGTTGCCCACCTGCAATCCGCTCAGGCTCACCGGAGCGCCGACCTGCAAGCCCTCGACTTCCGGCAGATAGGTGGTGAGGCGATATTTGGGGCTGAAGGTACCGCCGCCGGTGACGTAGAAAATCGCCAGAGCCATGACCGCCAGGCCGAAGAGCACGAAAACGCCTACGCGAAGTTCGGTCCAGGACAATTGCTTTCGTTGCGCCATCATTTCCTCCTGAAATAGCCGCGCGTGAACACCGTCATTCTATTCTGCGGATGCCAGAAATTGCTTCAAATACTTATCCGTCGATTTTAAGAGATTGTCGGCGGAATCGCGGTAGTAGATGACGCCGTCTTTGAGGACCAGGATGTTGGTGGGCGCGAACTCGGTGCGGGCGCCGTTCTGCGAGAGCTTTTCTACCCGATTCACCTGGGGGTCGAAGCGGAAGTTTGCCAAGCCGAAGGCATCCTGGACACGGTGGGTAGCCAGGATGGAGCTCACGCCCAGCGTGTCGCGGAGGCGCAGAATCAGGGTGATGATAGTTTGCGAGGTGACTGGATCGAGGCCGGCGGTGGGCGAATCGTAGAAGACGATGGGCGGGCGGTCGACAAGAGCCCGGGCGATGGAAACGCGACGGCGCATTCCACCGGAGAGCTCGGCGGGAAATTTATGGATGGCTTGCTCCATTTCGACGAAGCGCAGAGCTTCGCGGACGCGCGACTGGATTTCATCTTCGGGCATGTGTTCTTCGCGGAGACGGAAGGCTACGTTGTCGTCCACGTCGAGGGAATCGAACAGGGCGCCTTCTTGGAATACAAAGCCTATGGTGCGGCGAAAATCGAGGAGCTGGACTTCGGTCATTTGGCTGAGATCGTGGCCCATGACCGTGATTTTGCCGGAGTCGGGGCGGATCAGGCCGGCGGCTAGTTTGAGGATCAGGGTTTTGCCGGAGCCGCTTTCACCGAGTAGCACTTTTGTTTCGCGGGCTTCGATTTCGAAAGAGACGCCGCGGAGCACTTCCTTGTCCTCGAAGCCGAGGTGGACGTCTTGGAAGATTACGACCGGTTCGCCCGGAGTTTGTTCAGGCATTCACGCTCCGGCTCGAACTGGCGAAGTGTGCGGCGGGCGGTGGCTGTTGCACGCGGATGATTATAAGGCGGAACCGGGAAAAGCGTTAAAGTAGCGCCGGCGTCCCTGCCGGCATCTTTCGAGCGCGAACTCACCACGAGCAATCCTCATGGGCGGACCGGTGAGGTCAATTCGTCGCATTTGCTTACGATCTGGGGCCGCCCACGATCTAGAATTTTGCCGACTTGATTGCTCGTCAGATGCCGGCAGGGACGCCGGCGCTACTTAGGAATTGAAGATGAATAGGAAAATTTTGGAGAGGAAGGTGTCGGCCACGATTACCGTTACGGAGGCTACCACTACTGCGGTTGTGGTGGCGCGGCCTACGCCTTGCGTGCCGCCGCGGACTTTTAGGCCCTGGTAGCAGCCCACTGTGGCCAAGATCAGGCCGAAGACCACCGGCTTTGAAATTCCCTGCACCAGATCGCCGAAATCGAGCGCATTGATGGCGCGATGCCAGAATTCGGAAGGGCTGAGGCGCAATTGAAAATACGAGACGAGAAAGCCGCCGATTAGACCCACGAAATCGGCGACGGCAGTGAGTAACGGAAGCATCAAGACGGTGGCGACCACGCGCGGCGTGACCAGCTTGCGAGAAGGGTCTGTTCCGAGAGCGCGCATCGCGTCAACTTGTTCGGTGACGACCATCGATCCCAGCTCCGACGCGATTCCGGAGGCATTACGACCGGCTACTAGCAGCGCGGTGATGGTTGGGCCTAATTCGCGGACGAGCGCTAAAGCTACCGCGTCGCCGGTGAGCGCGGTTTCGCCGAATCTTTGGAACTGCGCGGCAGTCTGCAAGACCAGTACTACGCCAATGAAGAAGCCGGTGGTCAGGACGATCGGCAGCGAACCCACGCCGATGTTGTCCATCTGCGCCAGAGTGTCAATCCAATACCAGGGCGGAGTAAGTAGATTGGCGAGCGAGCGGTGGACCAGCAGGCAGTAGTCCTGCAGCGCGAGGATTCGGCGCTTCACCGAATCGGACAACACTCCGGTAAGGGTCGGGCTCTCGGTTGCTTCAAGCATGATTCGTGACGATACGCGCACGGCCGGGACTACAGCGAAACTCTACCGGAATAATAACGGGCCGGAAGAAGCGTAACGTTCGCGGCGAATGGCGTCAAGACATACAGGCATCGCGCTTATTTTTGTGGCGGGACTTGAATCGATTGCAGATACTTGACCAGGTTATCGAGTCGCACGTAGCCACGATCCACATCCTCTTCGATCTGATGAAAGATCGGGCCCCAGACGGGCATTTCGCGGGAGCCGTGGGAAGACAGCACGTGCTCGCCCATGATGATGCGCTTCACTCGTTCGGTGGGAAATTGGCCGCCGTTTTGTCGCGACAGCACTGTGAGGTCAGGGACGGTAGCTTTTAACGCTGGGGCTGCGGGGCCGTGGCCCTTGGCATCGATGCCGTGGCAGGAGGCACAGTAAGCGCGAAACAGATCCACTCCTTTCACCGAGCGAATCAAGTTCTGAAACTGGTCCTCGGAGGGCGGCTTTTCCTGCGGCGGCGCTGCTGGCGCCTGCGCGCGCGCGATTGTCCCTGCGCCGAGCGTCAATCCCACAGCAACGAGGACACGGAGAGCTGCGCGAAATAGATAGCTAACAATCTGCATGGCAGGGATGCTCACTTTCTTAGTTGCCGAACCCGAGGCGGGTGAAGGGCCGGGTTCGCGGAAGAAGGTATCACTTCGCGGCGACGGGAGCAAAGCGTTTACACGGGCCAGCGGGAAGTGGAGAGCTCGCTCGGTACGGGATTAACGGACTTCGATATCGACACCCTCGTTCATCAACGTCCAGTGGGCGCCGGCATCGTCGGAATATTTGGTGTTCCAGGTTACTGTGCCGGGCTTGGAGAAGTCGTTGACCGTTTTGATCAGGATTTTCTTTCCGTCTTTTTCAATTTCGCTGTCGTAGGTCCAGATGTTGTCTTCGATGGTCATCGGGGTGTCGCGCGGAGTGCCGGACTGATCGACATTATAGAATTTGTAGGATTTGTCGGAGGCGTTGTAGGTGTAGATGGTGATGTCGTCGCTTTTGCCGCGAGGGCCACTGAAGAGATGGTCGCAGATCATGTAGGCGTTGTAGGTCGACCAGTTGCAAGTCATGGTTATGGTGATTTCGCCTGCGGGGCTGTAGGGCGTGGCGTAGAGTTTGCCGTGGGTGGTCCATTGGCCGGTCCAGGCGTCGAGTTTTTTGAGTTCGGCGGATGGCGGGGCTTGGGGAGAGTCAGGCGACGTAGGTTGGGCTCGCAGAAGACCAACAAAAACGCTCGCAGCTATAGTGAACGCGACGAACAGCATGGCAGCTAAGATGGAGCGCATCTAATCACCTCGAGAATGTTTCGGTGTGACTGACGCGCAAGCTGAAAAAACGTAAGCATGAAGCTCCTACCCCCGCCTAAATGCGAGCGTCGGCTTTACCCTTGTGTGAGCGTCCGGTAAGATACCGCGTTTGCGCTCATGTGCTGGGCGCTTCCCGACGATGCTGCGATTTTTCACGGCTGGCGAATCTCACGGACAGGCCCTGGTGGCATGGATGTCCGGGTTACCTGCTGGTGTGCCTGTGGATTTGGCGTTCGTGGATCGCGAATTGCACCGGCGGCAGTTGGGATTTGGCCGCGGCGGCCGGCAGCGCATTGAGAAAGATCGGGCGGATGTGCTGGCCGGGGTGCGGCATGGCCGGACAATCGGTGCGCCGATTGCGATTCGGATCGAGAATCGCGATTGGCCGAATTGGGAAAAGGCGCTGCCGATTGAGGATGTTGAAGGTGCGGAGGATGCACGCAAAACTTTGACTGCGCCGCGGCCGGGGCATGCGGATCTCGCCGGCGCGCTGAAATTTAATTTTCATGATGCGCGGTATGTTTTGGAGCGGGCTTCGGCGCGCGAGACGGCGGGGCGCGTGGCGTCTGGCGCGCTGGCGAAATTGTTTCTGCGCGAATTTGGCGTGCGCGTGCTGAGCCATACGATCGGAGTCGGGCGCGTGCGGCTGGAACGGGCCGCGAGCTGGGAAGATATTGAAATTGTTTGCGACAATCTGGAATCGCCTTTGCGATGCGTGGATGATGAGACTGAGGGGCGCATGAAGGCGGAAGTGGATCACGCGCTGCGCGCTGGCGATTCCGTGGGCGGGATTTTTGAAGTTGTGGCGCGAGGATTGCCGCCGGGGCTTGGTTCGCACGCGCAGTGGGATGAGAAATTGGATGGGCGATTGGCGCAGGCGGTGATGTCGATTCAGGCGGTGAAGGCTGTCGAAGTCGGCGAAGGCGTGGCGGCCGCTTCGAGTCCGGGATCGGAAGTGCAGGATGAGATTGCTTACGACGCGGGGAAGAAACGATTTCATCGTAGCGCGAATCGGGCTGGCGGACTTGAGGGTGGTATTACGAATGGCGAGGATTTGGTGGTGCGCGGTTATTTGAAGCCGATTTCTACTTTGCGGCGGCCTTTGCTGAGCGCGGATTTGGTTACCAAAGAACCGGTGAAGGCTGCTTACGAGCGATCGGATGTTTGCGTGGTGCCGGCTGGGCGGAGTTGCGGGCGAGGCCATGGTGGCGTTTGTGTTGGCTGCGGCTTTTCTTGAGAAATTCGGCGGCGATTCGATTGAAGAGACGCGGCGGAATTATGATGGATATCAGAGACAGTTGGATGAATTTTGAGATTTTGTAGCACAGCCACTCTTGGCTGTGTGGCGTTGATTGTGGCGTAGCATGTACTGCATTGCAAATTTAGACGACACAGGCAGGAGTGCCTGTGCTACTGAAAATCGAGCTTGGTGATGTCGAGATGATTCATCCAATTGTGAAATTTGGGGCACCGGGGCTGGAAACACCCAGCAAGCCGGTGAAAGCCTTTGATGACAAGCTGCAGGAGCTTGTTACCGATATGTTTGAGTCGATGTATGCGGCTTCGGGCGTCGGACTCGCTGCGCCGCAGATCGGCGTGGCGCTGCGTTTGGCGGTGATCGATGTTTCGCTCGGCAAAAATCCTGAGGCGAAACTAGTTTGCGCGAATCCCGACATCATTGCTCTCGAAGGCGAGCAGCGCGAAGAGGAAGGCTGCCTCTCGGTGCCGGGATTTCGCGGCTACGTGATGCGGCCGCAGTATGTGACCGTGCGCGCGCAAGATGCTTCCGGAAAGGAATTCGAGATGCGCGGCGAAGGCCTGCTGGCGCGGGCTTTTTGCCATGAGATCGATCACCTGAATGGCGTGCTTTTCATTCAGCACTTGAGCATGCTGAAGCGCGATCTGATCAAGCGCAAAATCCGCAAATTGAAAAAAGCCGGGGAGTGGTAATTTCGCCGTGGCGTTGCGCATTCTTTTTTGCGGGACGCCGGAATTTGCAGTTCCTTCCTTGCGGGCCCTGCTCGCTGCTCCCGATATTTCCATCGAAGCCGTAGTCACCCAGCCCGATCGTCCGCGCGGACGCGGGCAGGAGATGGCTAGCCCTCCGGTTAAAGATGTGGCGCTCGCCGCGGGTCTGCATGTTTTCCAGCCGGAAAAAATCAGAGGCGAGTCTTCGCAGGAATTTATCTCCAAGGTTAAGCCGGATGCGATTGTGATTATTGCTTACGGGCAGATTATTCCGGCGCGCTTGATCGAGATTCCGCGGCTGGGTTGGATCAATGTGCATGCTTCGTTGTTGCCGAAATATCGCGGGGCGGCGCCGATTCAGTGGGCGATCATTAATGGCGAGACGCGCACGGGCGTCACGACGATGCGGATTGATGCCGGGCTCGATACGGGGCCGATGCTGGAGACGGCGGAGATTGCGATTGGGGCGGATGAGACTGCGCCGCAACTTTCGCAGCGGCTAGCGGATCTGGGAGCGCCGTTGATTGTTGGCACGCTGGGGAAATTGGAGCGCGGGGAGATTGTGCCGCGGGCCCAGGATAATTCGCTGGCTAGTTTGGCGCGCCCTTTGAAGAAGGAGGATGGAGCTACGGATTGGTCGCTCACGGCGCGGGAAATTTACAATCGGATTCGTGGGCTCGATCCTTGGCCCGGAGCGTTTACGACATTTCGCGGGCAGGTGATGCAATTCTGGGGCAAACCCGCCCCTTCGGGCGACTCGCGCAGCGAGCCTGGATTAATTCGCGCGAGTCATGGCGAAGTTCTTGTGGCCTTGCCGGCGGAACTTGGTTGGCGCTATCCGACGTCAAGCTTGAGGGACGGAAGCGCATCGCGGCGCGGGATTTCGCGAATGGCGCGCGGTTGTTGCCGGATGAAAAGCTCGGAGCCTAACGCAAGACCTCAGTGTTAACCTCAACTAGCCACCATGCCGATTAGTGCTGCACGCCGGATTGCTTATGATGTGCTGACTCGCGTTGAGACGCAGCAGGCTTACGCGAGCGATTTATTGCATACGGCGCTTACGGAAAAAATTAGCGCGGCGGATGCGGGGCTTGCAACTGAGCTTGCTCTGGGCGTTTTGCGGCAGCAACGCTTGCTGGATTTTTTAATTGAGCGGCAGAGCCGCAAGCGCATCGTCGTCCCTGGATCGCGAAGTGGTTCTGGCGCTGCGGCTCGGTCTCTATCAGCTGCGGTTTCTCGATCGCGTTCCTGCGCGTGCGGCGATTTTTGAATCGGTTGAGCTTGTGAAGCATGGGCGAAAGAAATCTGCTTCTACTTTTGTGAACGCGGTTTTGCGTGGCGCGGCGGAAATTGCACGCGCGGACATCGCCGCGCTCTTGCCTTCCAACTTCCCTGCTCGCCGAGCGTCTTGGAATTCTTCATTCGCATCCCACCTGGCTTGTCGAGCGCTGGCTGGCGCGCTTCGGCGAGCCGCAGACAATCGCGTTGCTCGAAGCTAACAATCGGGCGCCCGAGCTTTCCGGCTTGATTCATGATTCGACGAAGCGCGATGAAGTTGTGCGCGGGCTCGAAGCGCGGCGGCCTGCATCTTTTGCCCGGCCGTTGGCTGAGCGAATTCTTTTCGCGCCAGTGGCGGAAGCATTTCGCAGACCGCGGCGTTTCACGAGGGGCGCATTTCGATTCAGGATGAGGCTTCGCAGATGGTACCGCTGCTGCTGGATGTGCGGCGCGGGCGATTCGGTGCTGGATTTGTGCGCGGCGCCTGGGGGGAAGACGGCGACGCTCGCCAAGGCCGCGGGTCCGAGCGGGCGCGTTGTTGCGGCGGATCGTCACGCGCATCGGCTTGCGGCGATTCGGGCGCATTTCAAACGGCTGCGATTGCGCGGCGTTGCCATTGTGGAATTGGATGGAACGGGTGCGCTTCCCTTTCGCGAGAAGTTTTCGCGCGTGCTTGTCGATGCACCTTGCTCTGGGACTGGGACTCTGGGGAGGAATCCGGAAATTCGATGGTCTTTGCGGGCGGAGGATTTGCCGGAGCTTCATGCGCGGCAAGTTGCGCTGTTGCGATCTGGATTGGCGGCGCTTGAATCTGGCGGACGATTGGTTTATTCGACCTGTTCGCTCGAGCGCGGAAGAGAATGACGCAGTGATCGACGAAGCCATCGGAACGTCGAGTGAGTTTCGACGATTGGGACGCGAGGAACTGGCCGCAGCTTTGGCGCCGCATTTTTTGGATGGTTGCGCCACCGTTGATGATTTGGACGAAGACTGCTGCGCTAAAGCCCACCGCTACGAACGGTCGGATCATTCTTTGACTGACGGCCGGAGCGTTTCGGGCTTTGCCTTCGGTTCATTCTACCGATGGGTTTTTTGCTGTGGCGATCGAACGGAAACGTATCGGTTAATTGGCAGGCGCGCTTCTGGGCAGAGCGCTTGCCTGCGGCGGGAGCGTCGGAGAAAATAGTTGGCGATGGAATTTCACGAACGATTGTCGTGGATTGCGCGCCTCGCGATGTTGTTTTTTGTGCTGGCTTCGGCGGCATTTCTTAGCGCGATTACCGTGATTCGCATCGCCATTCAAGGGCGCGAAGTGGTGGTGCCGGATGTATCCGGCAAGAACTTGCCGGATGCGCAGGCAGCTTTGCGCGGACGCAGCCTGGGCTTGAAAGTGGAAGATCGTGTCTATAGTGCCCAGCCTGTGGATGCGGTGGTACGGCAGAGCCCGCCGGCGGGCGTGCGCGTGAAAGTCGGGCAATATGTTCATGTGGCAATCAGCTTGGGGCCGCAGCAAGTGAAAATCCCCGATCTCGTGGAGAAGAGTCTGCGCGCGGATCGCATTCAACTTTTGCGGAGCGGGCTCCAGGTGGGCGAAGTTTCGAGCGCGCCGATTCCCGGCGAGCCAATGGATACGGTGGTACTGCAGTATCCGGCTTACGGCGCGCCGGATGCGTCGAGCTCGCATGTGGATTTGCTCGTTTCGCTGGGCCCGGCTCCGGCGGCTTACGTGATGCCGGATTTCCAAGGGATCTCGTTGGGCGATGCTGAGGCGCGGCTCTCCTCGTCGGGATTGCGGCTGGGCAAACTTACATTTGCGACCGGTGATGAGGCCAGCCACGGAATTGTGGCTAGTCAAAATCCCCCGCCCGGCGCGAAAGTTGAAGCAGGCTCGGCGATCGAGCTACAAGTAGCCGAATAGCCTCCCAGCTCGGCTGTGCTAGAATCCTCGACGATCCTCATGAGAACGCATCCCATCGAGATCGCGCCATCCGTTCTTGCTGCGGACCTGGCTAATCTCGCCTCCGAAGTCCGCAAAGTGGAGGCGGCTGGCGCTCAAGTAATCCACTTCGACGTGATGGACGGCCACTTCGTGCCCAACATTTCCATGGGTGTGCCGGTGCTGGCTTCGCTACGCAAGGCAACCTCTCTCCCCCTGGATGTGCATCTGATGATCGAGCGGCCGGGGGAGTTCGTCGAGGCTTTTGCGCATGCGGGTGCGGATCGCATCCTCATACATCAAGAGGCCACGGCGCATCTCGATCGCGTCCTGGCACAAATTCGCGATCTGAAGGTCGAAGCGGGTGTGGTTATTAATCCGGGGACGCCGGTGGCTACGCTCGTGGAAGTGCTGGATCGGGTGGACACGGTCCTGATTATGTCCGTGAATCCCGGATTCGGGGGACAATCCTTCATCCCCGGCTCGCTCAATAAAATTCGGGAGTTGAAATTGATGCGGCCACGTTACAATGGCACCTACCGCATTGAAGTGGACGGCGGCGTGGATATGAAGAACGTCGCCGATTTGGTTCACGCCGGCGCGGACACGTTGGTGGCGGGCACTTCGATTTTCCACACCGCCGATCCGGCCGCGGCCCTGCGGCAGATGCAAACCCTGGCCCACGATTCTCTAACTCAGAAGGTGTGATGAATCCAATCGTGAAGAAATTACGCGTCGTGTTGGTATCCGGGGTTTTGCTCTCTCTCTTCGCCGCTCCCAGTTTTGCCGGGACGGACAAAAATCAGAAAAAAGCCAAGAAGCAGCAGCCTGCCGCGGCGCGACACGAAGACCTCGGCCGAGCCCGACAAAGTCCTCTACGACCGCTCGATGGTGGAATACAAGAAGGGCAAGTACACCGAAGCGCGCCTCGACCTGCAGACGTTGATCAACACCTACCCGGACAGCGAATTTCTCGCCAAAGCCAAACTGGCCATGGGCGATTCCTTTTATAAAGAAGGCGGCACTTCGAATCTCACGCAAGCCGTCTCGCAATATAAGGATTTCGAGACTTTCTTTCCTTTCCTCGATGAAGCTGCTTACGCCCAGATGCAAGTGGGCATGTGCCACTACCGCATGATGGAGAAAGCCGATCGCGATAATTCCGAAGCGGAATCGGCTGAGGATGAATTCCAGGCGTTCTTGCTCAAGTATCCGAATAGCCCGCTGGTGCCCAAAGCCGAGCAGCATTTGCGCGAAGTGCAGGAAATTATTGCTGACGGCGATTACCGCGTCGCGCATTTTTATTATCTGAAGGGCCCGCGCTCCTATCGCGCGGCTGCGGCACGCTTGAATGAAATCATTGAGCGCTATCCGCTCTATAGCGAAAGTGATAAAGCGCTATTCCTGGCCGGCAATATTTACGACAAGTGGGAAAAGCGCGAGATCGCAAATCAATATTACGCCCGCATTGTGCGGGAATATCCTGATTCGTCTTCGGTGGGTGACGCGAAAAAGAAGCTGACTTCCGCCGGCGTGCCTATTCCGCAGCCGGATCAGGAAGCGGTGGCGCGTATTGCGGCGGAAAAGAAACTTGCCGCCAATCATCCTGGAGTGCTTCAACGGACGCTGGGAGTAATCAAGAGTAACCCTGACACTTCGATGGCCGCGCGAGCCGGCGCGCCGAATTTGACGCCGCCTGTCGAGGCTACTTCCGCTACCGATGTGCTCAAGCCGGGAGCTGTACCGGGAGTGCTTTCTACCGGCGGCGGAGGCGGCACTGGAAATTCGATCGCGGTGCAGACGGTTCCTGCGGGCTCGGGCGATTCGAGCGGCGACACTACCACCGCCGCGCCGGCGCCGGTGAACGGAAATCCGTCCGGCACAAGCGAAGTAGCGCCGGGATCCTCCGATGCGGGAAGTCTGCCGAAGCCGATGGAACCGAGTTCGGTAACGTCCGACGCCGCGCCGCCACCGGAGCAGCCCGCAACTACGCCGGAACAACCTGCGCCAGCTGCGGGAACAGAGACTTCTGCGCCTGCGGCCGCCGCTGCACCTAGTGGCACAGCTACCGAAGCTACTCCTGCTCCCGGTGGTGCTTCCTCGAGCGAATCAACCTCTACTACTGCGGCCGGTAAAGGCGCCAGCAACGAGCAGACCGCATCTGCGCCGGATAAATCCGATCCTAAGGCGGAATCTAGCAGCAAGAAAAAGAAGGGATTGAAGAAACTCATTCCCTGGTAGTTGCGGGGCGGTTTTTTTTGCATTCAAGATCGTGCCTTCTTTAGCATCCCGAGCGTCGTGCGAGATGTTATGTGACCATTGCGCTTCTTTCGGTAATCCCCTGCTGCCCTGAAGGGCACCGCTACGAAACCCACTGCTAATTGGTGCGGCAACCTGTCCTCCAAGTCCGTTGACTCCCGTCTGCGGGGATGCTCCAATATCGTTTCAGCCTGAAACGCGGGTGTGTCGCGGTACGGCGCGCCTCAAGGGGAAACTGGTGCCCAGGATTCTGGTCGCCGACGACAACAGCAACATCCAGAAGATGGTTGCGTTGGCGTTCGCGGAACACGGGATTGATGTGGTGGCCGTCGGCAATGGCGAAGCCGCCGTGCGCCGCATGCCGGATTTGAATCCGGATGTGGTGCTGGCCGATGTGTTCATGCCGGTGCGCAACGGGTACGAAGTCTGCGAGTACATCAAGAAAGATCCGCGCTTTGCAAAAACTCCGGTAATTTTGCTGGTAGGCGCATTCGATCCGCTCGATGAGCAGGAAGCTCGGCGCGTAGGCGCGGATGGCGTGCTGAAGAAGCCATTCGTTCCGCCCGATCCGCTGATTGCCATGGTCACGGCGGCGCTCGAAAAAGCGCCGAAGCCCGAAGTGAAAGCCGCCGCTCCCGAGCCGGTCGCTGAAATTCCGAAAATTGTCGCGCCTCCTCCGCCGCCCGTCGTTCAGACCTTCCCCGATCCGACGCCAGAAGAAGAAGCGTACATGTTCGGTTCCGGCCGACGTTCGCTCGATGACGATGACAAGGTCGAAGCGGCTGCACCGCGCGGAAATGCCGCGGGAGCTCCAGCCGCGGTGCAAACGGTGGAGACCGGTCTCGACACGGAAGCGGACACGCGAGCAGAAGCGGAAGAAGACGAGAAGTTCTCCGGCACGCGCGCGGATTGGCGCCGCCGCGAGGAAGTAGACTTCGAAGCGGTACCAAGTTTCTCGTCGCAGCTCGTCGACGCCCCGGCCGAGGCTCCCGTAGATGCACTCGCGAACGCCGCGAAAGATATTTCGAAACAGATTGAGCAGATGGCGGGACAGCGCGCTGAGACATCCGCGGTCACGTCCGACGCGATTGCCGATGCGTCGCCGGTCGCCGCTTCGCCTGCCGCCTCTGTCGCCACTTTCGAAGTTGCGCCGGTTGTCGAAGCCGATCCATTCGCGTATCAGCCGGAAGCTGAAGTTCGAACCGTGGTGGCGACGAGCTCGGTTGAAAGCGTTCCCGAAGTGCCTGCCACGGAACTCGTCGAGTCTGCGCCGGCGGCGAGTTTCGAACTGCAGGCCGGCGCGCCTGATGTCGCTCCAGTGAGTTACTCCCCCGCGATCGAAGCGCCAGCGGTGGAACCGGAACCGGTCCAGATCGCGCAAGTTGAAACGCGCCCTGAAGTCGTCGAAGCCGCGCCCGCAAAACTGGAAGAGCCTGTTGCGAAAATCGAGACGCCGGCGGCTCCCGAACCCTCGCCAATTTTGAATTCGGTCGTCGAGACGGTCACGTCCCCGCGAAAGTGGTTGGATTTCTTGTTGCCATCACGAGCGCCGAAGCCCAGCGCAGTGAGTGCGGAACCTGCGGCGAGTGTCGTGGAGACTGCGCCGCCCGCAGAGCCGATTGTCGCGCATCGCGCGGCCGAGGCTGCGCCGTTTTCGTCGGCCACACCGGCTTCCGAAGAAATTGTCAGCGAAATTCAAGCGTCCGCCCCGGCCGTCGAGGAAACTCCGCCCGTGGAAGCTCCGGTGGCGTCCGCGTCGGCCCAGGAAGTCGCGACTCCCGAGCCTGCCGTCGTCTTGCAAGATTCCGCTCCGGCTGCCGGAACCAGTGAGCCGGCACCTGCGGCCGCTGAGCCTTCCGAAGTTCGCCCGACCGAGGATTTGCGCCAACACTGGAGCGAAATTGCCTCGCAGCTCGCCGCAGAGGCTCCGCTGGTAGAAGCCGCGCAAACAGCGATGACCACGGAACGATCCGCCAGTCGGGAAGTCGCAGCACCGGTCAGCGAAAGCGTTACGGAGAGCGTAGCAGCACGCGATTCGAATGCCGCAGCACAGAGTGACGCGCCCGAAGAAACAGCCGCGCCGCAGTCCATCGCTCCATCGATGGAGACGCTGGCAGCCGCCATCAGCGCAACAGCAGCACAAGCCGCAGCCCCGGCAGCATCGCCCAATATCGACGAAGTGGTAGCGAAAATCCTAGAAAAGCTCGGCCCGCAGATTCAGGAACTGATCGCCAAAGGCGTAGTAAAGCCGCTCGTGGAAGAAGCCCTAAAAAATCCCAACGAACCAAAGAAGTAGCAACCGCACCCTCGTACATCCGGAATCGCTAGCTCAAGTGCACGTCAAATAACGCCAACCAATACTGCACCGACTGCAGCGCAAATCCGCAAAGCATAAGCCCGACGCCGATGACTCCCAACCGCCGCTCGGGCAAATTGTCCGCGTAATACTCGATGAAGGGATACGACATGATTCCTACGCCGGTGACCAGGCCGGTGACCAGGCCCACGCGGATCGCAAACGTAACGGCGTGCTCGAGGTGGTGTACGAGGACACTACAGATGAGCGCGGTCGCAAGGTAGCCGATGGTTCGGTTCACCGTTCCCCAAAATTGCCGTCGCGTGAGACGGGGGTGTCGCGCCGCAACGTACTCAGCACCAGGGCGCATGCCGCGCGAATAAGCCAACACCTGGCCTACGGTAACGAGGATGGCAAATGCGATACCGAATTCCAGACCCAAGATTCTGTACAGCCCGGCGCCAAACGCAAACCCGCGAAACGCCGAAAACAATGCTTCCCACGGCAAGGAATAGTGCGGCAATCCGCGAGCCGCGCGATTCAGTTCGATCGAAAGAGTGACTCCGGTGGCGATGCCCGACGCGATGCCGAAGAAGAGACCAAGGCCAACGCCGTATCCGATCCCGAAGAGAAGCGAGTACGTCACCGCTCTCGTGAGCAAACGCAGCGGCCCATGCTGGCCACCTAGCAGATCGTAAGCGAGATAAAGGCTGCCCAGCACATCGAGACAAGTGCCGATAATGCTGACGGCCGCGATGGTGTGGTGGCTCATCAATGATTTGCGCGAACGCCGCGTCCATGCTCGTGCCTGGAAAGCGGCGCACGCGGAAGTAAACCACATCGCGGATGGGCGCGGGAACTGGAAATTCACACCATACCAGTTCACTGCGGCGGGGTCTGCGATTGAGCTACAAGTCGCGGAATGAGCGGACTGCTTTCGTTGCGGTGCGCCTTTAGGCCAGCAGCTTACGACTAACGCGGTAAACCAACATCGTGCTCACCGGCGGACTCATCGGTTCGCCACACCCCCTGCCACCCTAAAGGGCGCCGCTACGAAATCTACGGCAACCGACACCGTATTAAATGGCGGGAAGGTCAGCTGATGAATCGCCGAACCAATGAATGCTTGCGAGCGTAAACACAGCGGGTAGTAGAATGGCCCGCAATAGAGGTTCGATTGATGCGTGCTCTACGGACGATTGGGAAATGGTTCTTCCGTTTTTGCCTGCTGGTGATTGTCCTGGCGGCATTCACGTGGATAGACATTCACGTTTCGCGTGCCTACTATCTCCGCCAGGCGAGTCAGCCACCCTCGGCATTCATCGTCGAAAGCGGACCGCTCGTCGCGCTCACCCACGCACGCGTAATCGATGGCACGGCGTCGCCGGCGCAAGACGATCAGACGTTGATCCTTGAAAATGGAATGATCACCGAGGTTGGCCCGTCCTCGTCGATTCAGGTTCCCGCGAGTGCGCGTTCCATCAATCTTTCCGGCAAGACCGTCTTCCCCGGCCTCGTGATGCTTCACGAACATCTCTTCACCATTTCGCCCGATACTACTCCAACGAAGATTCTGCTCATTGAGCAGCCTGTTTCGTTTCCGCTGATGTATCTCGCCGCAGGCGTGACCACATTGCGCACGACCGGAAGCATATTTCCGCAGGCCGACCTCGCCATCAAGAGCGCCATCGACTCGGGCCAGCGTCCCGGGCCGGACATGTTTCTGACGGCGCCATATCTGGAATCGAACCCGCTCCTTTTTTCACAGATGCATGCGATCGCCAGTCCGGACGAAGCACGCCGCGCGGTTGACGAAGGCGCCGCCGAGGGCATGACTTCTTTCAAAGCGTACATACATCTGACTCCCGAAGAACTCAAAGCCGCCATCGACGAAGCGCATAGTAAGGGCCTGAAAATTACCGGCCATTTGTGCTCCGTGGGATTCACGGAAGCGGCCGACATGGGCATCGATGGCCTTGAGCACGGCATCAGCGTTGATACGGAATTTTTCCCCGGGAAACAGCCTGGAATTTGCCCACCGGATCGCGCCGCTGCAAAAGATATCGACGAGCGCCTGGACATCGAAAGCCCGGAAGTGCAGCGGCTGATTCACCACCTCGTGGAGCGCCACGTTGCAGATCACCTCCACGATGGCCGTCTTCGCCGATTTCACCGACGACGCGCAGCCCATGTCCGCCCTGGAGGACCGCGAGATGCGCGCTCTTTGCTTCAAGAGCGCTCTCATATACAGAATTCTAAAAGCGTTCGTCCTGCCGAAAATTGTTATGCATCACGCGATGCCCAAAGAAATGCAATTCGAGCGTGACTTTGTCGCTGCGGGCGGCCTTTTGCTCGCGGGCTCCGACCCTACCGGGGACGGCAGCACGCTGGCGGGCTATGCCGATCAGCGCGAAATTGAATTACTCGTGAAGGCCGGCTTTACTCCGGTAGAAGCGATTCACGTTGCGACTCAAAATGGCGCCGCGGCGCTCGGCCAAAGCGATCGAATCGGTACAATCGCAAAAGGCAAGCAGGCGGACTTGGTCGTCGTAACCGGCAATCCGTCGACAAATATTTCCGACATACGCAATGTGGATCTAGTCTTCCGCAAAGGTGTTGGCTTCAGCTCCGCAAAACTATTCGGCGCAATCAAAGGTCTCGTGGGCGTGCAGTGATGCTTATTCTTTCTGACGCAGTGCCTGATAAACGTCGCGGAGACCTGAAACTGAGTTACTAGCGATTCCCTCCGTCGATTGACGGCTGCCGCGTTTGCCCCGTATATTAAAAAATTCACGGTTTGCCGCTGGAATTCGCCGTGCGGCCCGTTTCGCGCGGGCGAAAGCATATCGACCCATAAATTGGATGTGAAAGGCCGCCGCACTGATGACGCGCGAAATCCCCAAGGCTTACGAGCCACAGGAAATCGAGCAGCGCTGGGCGAAGATATTGGCGACGAGAAGCTGTTTCGCGCCGACGTGAACGATCCGCGCCCGGCCTGTTCCATCGTCATTCCGCCGCCGAACGTCACCGGCTCGCTGCACATCGGCCACATGCTCGACCACACCGAGATCGACATCCTGACGCGCTGGCGGCGCATGCAGGGCTACAACACGCTTTACCTGCCGGGAACCGACCATGCGGGAATTTCGACGCAGCGCGTCGTGGTGCGCCAGCTTGCCGCGCAGAGGCATCAACTACCGCGACCTGGGCCGCGAAGCGTTCGAAAAGCAAGTCTGGGAATGGAAAGAGGAATCCGGCGGCACGATCACGCGGCAGATGGTGCAAGCTCGGCGAGAGCTGCGACTGGACGCGCGAGCGCTTCACGCTCTCGATCCGGAACTTTCGCGCGCCGTGACCGAAGTCTTCGTGCGCCTGTACGAAGACGGCCTGATTTATCGCGGGCATTACATCGTGAACTGGTGCCCGCAATGCCGCACCGCGATCAGCGACCTCGAAACCGTCCACAAAGAGCGCGCGGGACATCTTTGGCACATCCGCTATCCGATCGTCGGCTCGAAGGAATACATCGTCGTGGCGACCACGCGGCCCGAGACCGATGCTGGGCGACGTCGCGGTCGCCGTGCATCCCGAGGACGAGCGCTACCAGCATCTGATCGGCAAGATGGTGTTGCTGCCGCTGATGAATCGCGAAATTCCGATCATCGTGGACAGCTACGTCGATCGCGAATTCGGCACCGGCGCGGTGAAAATTACTCCGGCGCACGATCCCAACGACTTCGAAATCGGCCGCCGCCACAAGCTGCCCGAAATCGACGTGATGACCGACGACGCCAACATGAGCGCAGCGGCCGGAAAATATGCCGGGCTTGACCGATTCGAAGCGCGCGACAAGGCTGTCGAAGATCTGGAGGCCGCCGGTCTGCTCGAAAAAGTAGTCGACCACACCCACGCCATCGGCACCTGCGACCGCTGCGGCACGATCATCGAGCCGCGCGCTTCGACGCAATGGTTCGTGAAGATGAAGCCGCTGGCCGAGCCCGCGATCGCGGCCGTCGAGACGCGGCGACATCGAGGTCATGCCGGAAAATGGACGCACCGAATATTTCGAGTGGATGCGCAATATCCGCGACTGGTGCATCTCGCGGCAGCTCTGGTGGGGGCATCGGATTCCCGCGTGGTATTGCGGCGACTGCAAGGAAATTATCGTCGCTCGCGAGACGCCGACGAAATGCGCGAAGTGCGGCTCGCCGAAAATCGACGCAGGATCCCGACGTGCTCGAGACCTGGTTCAGCTCGGCGCTGTGGCCGTTTTCAACGATGGGCTGGCCGGACGATACCGCCGACTACCGGAAATACTATCCGACGAGCCTGCTGATCACCGGCTACGACATTCTTTTCTTCTGGGTCGCGCGCATGATCATGATGGGCCTGAAATTTACCGGGCAAGTTCCCTTCCAGCAGGTCTGCCTGCATTCGCTCGTGCGCAACGCCGAAGGCCAGAAGATGTCGAAGTCGAAAGGCACCGGCATCGATCCGGTCGAGCTGAACGAGAAATTCGGGACCGACGCGATGCGCTTCACGCTGGCGAGCATGGCCGCGCCCGGGAACCGACATCGTTCTCGGCCGAGGACCGCATTCTGAGCTACCGCGCCTTCGCCAACAAGATCTGGAACGCCGCGCGATTTCGTTTTCATGAATCTGGACAAGTACGAAGCGGCCGGCGGCGAAACGCTCGAAGCACTCGCCGCGCCCGAGGTTCGCGCAGTCCGCGCCTTATGCGCGGCAATGGCGCGGCGAAGTGCCGCTCATCGACCGCTGGATTTTCTCGCGCCTCGCGCGCGCCACCGCGCAGGTGAACGATGCGCTCGAGCATTTCCGTTTTCACGAAGCGGCGCACGTCGTCTACCACTTCTTCTGGGGCGACTTCTGCGACTGGTACATCGAATGGGTGAAGCCGGAATTGACTCGGCGGACCGACGAAGGACGCCTCGTGCGGCATGGAAGAATTTTTTCGCGGCATTCGAAAGCGCCCTGCGGCTGCTGCATCCGTTCATGCCGTTTATCACCGAGGAACTGTGGCACCAGTTGCCGCAGCGCGAAGGACAGAAATCGATCGCGCTGCAATCGTTCCCCAGCCGCCAAGCCCGAGTGGATCGACGATGCCGCCGAAAAGCAATTGGCGTTGCTGCAGGAAATCGTAAAAGCAGCCCGCGAAATTCGCGCCGAGCTGAAGCTAGATCCAAAAAAGAAAGTAGCCGCCGATTTCGCGACGGGCGACGCCGCCACCGCGGAACTCGTTCGCCAAAATCTAGATCCAGTTTTGAGACTGGCCGCACTGACAACGCTGAATATCTCCGTAGGCGCACTAGATGCCAAAGCCGGCGTTATTCGCTCCACCGCCCAATTCGATGTCCGCATCGCCTACGGCGAAGGCGTAGACAAACAAGCCGAGCTAGCTCGCCTACGCAAAGAAGTAGATCGCCTGGCAAAGGATATCGACTCCAAAAAGAAGCGCCTAAGCGACGAGGTCTTCCTAAGCCGCGCCCCAGAAGAAATTCGCCGCAATCTGGAAACAACGCTAACCGAGCGCGAATCCGAACATCAAAAACTAAGCGATCGGCTAAGAACGTTGGAGTAGCTCTGTCCCCCGTAGCGCTGGCGTCCCGCCGGCTCTTACGATTACAAATCGGGCCACATGCAACCATCACGGCCGGACCACAGAAGAAAAATCGACGAGTTGTTTTTGCAGTTGAGGTCCGCCCACGTTTTCGATTTCTAACGAACTTCTCGCTCGTAAGAGCCGGCGGGGGCGCCAGCGCTACGTAACCCTCCCCGACTTGCCGCCCGAACCAGCCTAAAGTAATCTCTCACCCGCCGATGGACTCCAAACGCCTCAAAGATATCCGCGGGCTAACCGACCGCCGCATCGACGCGTTACTCACGCTGCTCTCCGAAAATTCCACGATCGTAGTCAGCGGCACAAAAATCGCCAAAGAAATCGGCGTCTCGAAAGATACGGTGTGGCGCTGGGTCCAAAAGCTGCGCGCCCTCGGCGTAGCCGTCAACGGCCATCCCAGCAAGGGCTACCACATCGCCCGAATCCCCGACATACTCGCCCCAAAACTAATCAGCCGCCGCCTGCTCAACACTCCCTACTGGAAACGCATCTACCATTTCTTCAAAGTAGAATCGACCAATGACATCGCCATGCAACTAGGCGAAGAAGGCGAAGCCGCACGGCGCAATCGTGCTCGCCGAAGAACAGACCGCAGGCCGAGGCCGCGCCGGCCGCACGTGGCCCTCAGAAAAATCCTCCGGCATCTACTGCAGCGTCCTACTGCGCCCGCAAATTTCGCCATCGCAAGCGTCGCTGCTCACGCTGGTAGCCGGCCTAGCCGCCCGCGACGCCGTAGCCGAAGAACTACACGCCACGCCCGACATCCGCTGGCCCAACGATCTACTCGTAGGCGGCAAAAAATTCTGCGGCATCCTGACCGAAATGCACGCCGAGCCGGATCGCGTAAACTACGCGGTCGTGGGAATCGGCATCAACGTGAATCAATCGCGCCTGCCCGCAGAAATTTCCGGCGCATCGCCACTTCGCTGCGCATCGAAAGCGGCCACACGTCACTCGCGCCTGGAAATCCTCGTCCGGTTGCTGCGCCACCTCGACCGCTACTACAATCAATTCCTGACCGACGGCCCGCAACCAATCGTCCGCCGGTTCGCCGAAGTCTCGAGCTATTTTCAAGGCAAGCGCGTGCGCATCACCACAGCCACCGAATCGTTCGTCGGCACCACCGCCGGCCTGGAACTAAGCGGCGTTCTGCGCGTGCGCCCGCGATGATGGCCGCGTCGAGCCGGTGATCTCCGGCGACGTGGTGGAGGCCTGATGCTGCTCACCTGGACGTAGGCAACACCAACACCGTCCTCGGCGTCTTCCGCGACAAAGAGCTGCTAGCCAACTGGCGTCTAACCACCTCGCGCGAGCAAACCATCGACGAGTACGGCATCCTCGCCCGCGACCTCTTCACTTTGGCGGCACTCGACCCGCACGAAATCGATGGCGTAATCATCAGCTCGGTCGTGCCGCCGCTAAATTCCACGCTCGCCGAAATGTCCGAGCGCTATTTCAATTTGCCAGCGCTGTTCGTCGAGCCAGGAATCAAAACCGGCATGCCCATCCATTACGATAATCCGCTAGAAGTGGGCGCCGACCGCATCGTGAATAGCGTCGCCGCATTCGAAAAATACGGCGGTCCATGCATCGCGGTGGATTTCGGCACCGCCATTAATTTCGACGCGGTCTCCGAGCGCGGCGAATATCTCGGCGGCGTCCTCTGCCCCGGCATCGGAATTTCCGCCGACGCCCTCTTCAATCGCGCCGCCCGGCTGTTCCGCGTCGAAATCAAGGACCCCGGAAAAATCATCGGCACAAACACCGCCGCGTCCATGCAAGCCGGCCTCTATTACGGATACATCGACATGGTCGACGGCATCCTCGATCGCATCAAAAAAGTCCTCGGCGCAAAAACGAAGGTGGTAGCCACCGGCGGCCAAGCCTCGCTAATCGGCAAAGGCTCGCGCCACATCGAAGCCATCGACGAATTTCTCACTCTCGACGGCCTGCGCATCATCTGGGATCGAAATTCCGAGCCAAGCCGCGTCGCCCGAAAACACGCAGGTGCAGCCGGACCAGCGGTCGTGCCACCGCGCAAGCAGTCGCGAAAATAAATCCTCTGCTAAACTGAATCCGGACTCGCAAAGCGCAGTAAGCACGACCGCGCCCAATTTCAATGACCGATTTCAACTATTTCAATTATTTCACCGAAATCGAAGAATATTTCTGGCGCAAGCGCGGAGCGCATCTGCTGGTTTCACCGCTCGATTGGGCCATTGTCGAGACCTGGCAGAAATCCGGGATTCCGCTGCCCGCCGTGCTCAAAGGAATCGATAAAGCCTTCGAAGCGTACTCGCGTTCAAAACGAGCAGCCGGTGGACGGCAATTGAAAAGCCTGGCCTATTGCGTGGATGCGGTAATCGACGCGGCAACGGAAGCCCAAGAAGCGGCAGCCGGTTCCGGCCCGTCCGAAAATGGCGCGTCGCGTGCCGCCTCGCGGCCTGCCTCAGAAGGATTTTCGCACGATGAGCTTCGGAAATATTTTCAGCGCAATGCGGCGAAACTCGACGCCGCTTCCAAGCAGCATGACGGATCGAACGCCGATTTGCAGGCACGCTTCGGCGAAACGGCAACCCGCATCATCGAACTCGAGCAATTCATCAATTCGCCCACAACGGTCGATCTCGAAGATCTCGAACGCCGCTTAACAATCCTCGAGGAAAAACTCGCCGCCGCACTTCACGCCGCCGCCAGCGAAGACGCCCTGCTCGATATCCGCCGCGAACTCGATCGCCAACTCGCCCCCTATCGCCGCAAGATGTCGGCCGCACAACTCGCGCAACTGGAAAGGCAATATATTCAAAAGCGCCTGTTCGAACATTTCAAAGTTCCGCAGGCTGAGTCTGTTCTATCTCACATGAAACCGTCAACGGCGGACGAGGGGGCATCACCCGTAGCGCTGGCGTCCCGCCGGCTCTTACGAACGCAATAGCTAGCGAGAACCGGAATGATGGACGGACCACTAATTAAGATTAAATGCGACGATTGGTCCGTTCAGTCCGCCCACGAAAGTTGCCCTAAGCGAAAGTAGTGCCCGTAAGAGCCGGCGAGACGCCAGCGCTACCTTTTGCGCGCGCGTAATTGGAGCTCACATTGGACGTCACAATTGAGAAATTAATTTACGGCGGAGACGGCTTGGCTCGCCAAGAAGGCGCCACCATCTTCGTGCCCTTCGTAATTCCCGGCGAACTAGTCTCCATTCAGGAGACCGAGCGCAAAAAGAAATTCATCCGCGGCCTACCGGAAACAATCCTAAAGTCGTCGCCAGAGCGCGTCGCCCCGCCCTGCCCCTATTTCCAAATCTGCGGCGGCTGCAACTATCAACACATCCCCTACGAATCGCAACTCCGCTACAAAGAAGAAATCCTGCGCGAAACCCTCCGCCGCATCGGCAAAATCGACTGGAAAGGCCCGATTACAACGCATTCAGCCGAGCCGCTAAATTATCGCAATCGCGCGCAATGGAAAGTGCGCAATCCAGAAAATGACGCCCCCGCCGAAATCGGCTACTTCCGCGCCGAGTCCACCGCACTCGTCCCGATCGAAACCTGTCCCATCGTCTCGCCACGCCTCGAGCAAACTCTCGCCGCAATCAAAAAAATGCTGGCCAATCGCGAATTGCCACAAAGTCTGCGTGAAGTTGAAGCCTTCGCCGATTCCACCGATGAACACGTCCTATTAACGTTCTCCTTCGCGCAAATGCCGCAAGCCTCCGCAAATCTTCCTGCCGCGATCCGCGCCGCAATGCCCTGGACCGCCAGCACTCTTTTTCAGACCGTAAGCCAAAGCCGCATGGAACTTTTCGGCGCGGGCCATATCGAACACGCGGTCAACGGCTTTACCTATCGCGTCAGCCATTTCTCGTTCTTCCAGGTAAATCGCTTTCTCACCGCAGAAATGTCCGCAGCCGTTTGCGCCGCAGCCGGCCAAGGCGCCCTAGCCGTAGATTTGTTCGCGGGCGTCGGGCTTTTTTCATTGCCGCTAGCAAAATCGTTCAAGCGAGTGATCGCCGTCGAAGCGAATCCCGTCGCAATCACCGATTGCGAAGCCAACGCTGCCGATAATCCCGATCGCCCCGGCGAACTCGAAATTCGCGAAGCCGATTCGCTCGAATTCCTGCGCCGCTTCCGCGAAAAACCGGATTGCATCGTCCTCGATCCGCCGCGCGCCGGCCTTTCGCCCGAAGGCGCCGCGAAAATTGTGAAAAAATCCCCGCGCCGCATCGTCTACGTCTCCTGCGAGCCTTCCACTCTGGCCCGCGACCTTGCCGCTTTCCTCGCCGAGGGGTACGATATTGCCGCGATCGATTTCTTCGACGTCTTCCCTCAGACGTTCCACATCGAAACGCTAGTCAAGCTAGAGAAGCGCCCGTGAACTCCCAGAACTAGAAATGAAAATCCCGGCCGTCTGGCTCGCAGCCGCATTCGCGACGGGCGTACTTCTCCGCCCAACGAGCCATTCCAGCGCCACACCGTGGCTAATCGCCGCCGGAATTTTCATCCTCGTCGCCGCCGCGACGGCAAAATTCCTAAACACCCTGTGGCCAGCCGCGATACTTGCGCTAGCAGCATGGTGCGCACTCGGAGCCGCAAGCCTCTCCATCGAGCAAGTCGCAGTGCCTCATGACAGCATCAACCGCCTGATCGCCGCAGCAAAAATCGACACTAGCGAACCTCTGCGCTGGCGTGGACGCCTGCGCGAAGATCCCCTGCGCCTCCCATGGGGTGCGCGCTACATGATCGATCTCGAAAGTGTCGAATCGGCAGGCCGCGCCATCCCCGCCACAGGCGGCCTGCGCGCCAATTATTTTTGGAAGAAAGACGCCGCAGAACCTCTGCCGGCGTTGCGCGCCGGGGATCGCGTCGAAGCGCTCGTCCGCGCCAGACCCCCGCGCAATTATCTGGATCCCGGCGCGCCCGACATGCGCGCGATTCTTCAACGCGATGGCGTAGAAGTGATCGGCTCCATTCGCAGCCTCGAACTTTTGACAAAACTCGATAGCCCGCGCCCGACTCTCTACCAAACTCTAGCCCGCGCGCGCGGCACTCTACTGAACGAGATCGACGCCACCTTTCCCGCCAACCCGGAAGTTGCTGCCATTCTACGCGCGATGCTGCTCGGCGATCGCACCTTCGTAGACTCGAATGTCGCCCTCGATTTCCAAAAGACCGGCGCGTTTCATGTACTGGTTCTCGCGGGGCTGCACGTCGGAGTTCTCTGCGCATTTTTGCTGTGGCTCGGGCGAAAGCTGCGTTCGCCGCTGTGGCTAACGGCAATCGTCACGTTAACCGCGCTCACTTTCTACCTGGGCATCGTGCAAGATCGCCCGCCAATTCTGCGCGCCACTCTGATGGCCGCGCTCTTCCTATGCGCGCAACCTCTTTATCGTCGAGTCGCGCTTCTCAATACAGTCGCAATCGCCGCGATTTTTCTGTTGGCGCTGCATCCATCGTTTCTGCGCGACGCCAGCTTCGAGCTTTCGTTTCTGGCAGCGGGCTCGATCGCCGGCCTGGCGTTGCCGTGGATCGATCGCACTTCAGAGCGCTATCTCGCGGGCCTCCAGCATCTCGGCGACGTCCCGCGCGATCTCTCGTTTCCCCCGAAAGTCGCCCAGTTCCGCATCGATCTGCGCGCCGCGATTGCTCGAATCAATATACTTTTGCCAAAGCGAATCGCGCCGATCTCCGAACGCGTTCTTGCATGGCCGCTCCACGTCGGATTGCGGCTTTGGGAGCTTTTAGTCCTGTCGTTCGCACTTCAAATCGGAATGCTCGCGTTGCTGGCGGTTGAATTCCATCGCGTAACACTGGCGGGGCCAGCGAGCAACGTGCCCGCCGTGTTGCTAACCGGATTAATTATTCCGCTCGGCTTTGCCGCCCTCGGGGCCGCGATGATTTGGAAGCCGCTGGCCGTTCCACTCGCATGGGCGCTCGGCGCACTCGTGAAAATGCTGCTCGCGGTGGTTCATTGGTTCGCAAATCTTCCGCTAGCTTCGTTTCGTGTCCCAGTGCCGCCGGCGTGGCTTTTGATATCGGCTTTCGCGGCATTACTCGTGGTGTGCGCGTTCGCCCGAATGAATGCAGCGCGCAACCCCGTGCGAATGACCCGCGCTCGAACGCGCTTGCGGCCGCCAACTCGCCTCGCGCGCCTCGCTGAATTGTGCGCCGCGGCAGCCTTGGCCTGCCTCACAGTTTTGGCGGCAACGCATCCATTCGCCCCGCGATTACCTCGCGGCAAACTCGAACTGACGGTACTCGACGTCGGTCAAGGCGACTCCATCTTCGCGTCGTTCCCGGACGGGCGCACGATGCTGATCGATGGCGGCGGCGAGGCCGGCTCGACGTGGTCGCACGGGCAGCGCTCTGGCCCGGATGTCGGCGAAGATGTTGTCGCGTCATTTCTATGGTCGCGCGGTGTGAAGCGCGTCGACGTTATCGCGCTCTCGCATGCGCATCACGATCACATGGATGGTCTGCGCGCCGTGCTCAACGATTTCTCGGTGGGTGAATTGTGGCTCGGCCTGGATTCGGATACGCCAGCATTTCGCGAATTGCTCGATGAAGCTAAATCCCGCGGCGTGAAAATAATTTTCCGGCACCAAGGCGAGCGCCTAGATTTCGGCGGCGCGCAAGTAGCGGTAGTTTGGCCACCCGAACCGGGCGGAATCCCGCTAACCACAAACAATGATTCGTTGGTGCTCGCCCTCCAAGACGGGGCAACACGCTTTCTTCTGCCGGGCGACGTGGAGGCAAAAGCCGAGAAAGAATTAATCTCCAGCGGCGAAAACGTCCGCGCCGATTTCCTCAAGGTCCCGCATCACGGAAGCAAGTCGTCCTCGACAGAACCATTCCTGGAAGAAGTAGCCCCGCGCTTTGCAGTGATCTCGGTAGGAGACGGAAATCCGTTCGGCCATCCAAATGATTCAGTACTGACCCGCTACGAGGAACATCACACCAGAATATTCCGCACCGATCAGGATGGCGCCATCACCGCCGAAACCGACGGCCGCGAGATCACGGTGAAATCGTTCCGAAAGTAGCGCCGGCGTCCCTGCCGGCATCTTGCGAAGACAAAAGCCAGCAAAGCCAGAAATCGCCGACGGACTGAAAAATCAAAAAAAGCCCGATTCAAGCTCGGTAAGCCGGGCGTGTGTTCTGCCCGTGCCGCAACATCGATCGCAAGATGCCGGCAGAGACGCCGGCGCTATTTGGATTCGTCCGCTTTCTTATCTTCGGCGATATCACTCGCCTCTTGCTTCGGAGTACGAAGATGCTGCGCAATAATTTTCTTCGCCTCCTCAGCCCGCGATTCCAAAACATAAACTTCCACGCCGTGCGTTCCCTCAGGCGTCTCGCGCAAAGGAAACGGATCGTGCGAAACCGATCCCGGCGAAGAAATTCCCTCACTCTCCAGCAGCCCCCGAATCACCATCGCCTCCGACGTCGTTCCCGCCGTATGTACATTCACAACTCGTTCCCTAGCGCTGTGTTCATTCATGGAAACCTGTCCCCTCGTACCATTGAATCTGCGAATCGCCATATCATGATAATTGAAATCGGGGGCCCTGGGCCAAGTATGGAACAAATGGAGCTGCAAAAGCCGACGCAAGACCAAATCGACGACGAAAGCCGCCGCATGCGCCGCCTGCGAATCCTAGTCTATCTAGCGTCTAGATACCATCGCCTCCGGCAGCCTCTCGCCAGAAGAAGCCGCCTCCATGGCCGCAGCCACCCGCCGCCTAGCCTTAGACATGTTCCCAGGCAAAGAACGCGCCTTCGATCTACTCTACCGCCCCAAATTCCAACGGGTAATGCACGAAATCTACCGGCTGCAATAAGCTCCAAGTAGCGTCGGCGTCCCTGCCGGCATCTTACGATCAAAACTGCAAGCCACAACCCAGATCGACCTCGGATCCGTGTTTATCTAGGAAAATACATCCGCAACCAAAGCACCCCCAAAGCCAAAAGCGCCCCAAACGCCGCCTGATACTCGCGATTGCGTTTATATTGTTCCCACGAAAATCCATTGGCAACCTGCCGCTGTTTCCGAATGGCCACGCTGCGGCGGCCACGGAAAAAACAACGGCACACGCTTCGCATACTCGATAAACGCCGCTCCATACCGCTCCCGCAATTCGCCTTCTTCTTTCTTCATCACCACCGGATAAAAAATCCCGAAGTAAGCGACAAGCACCAGCGCAGCCCACGGCGAATGTCCCGCCACCGCAAATCCCGCAGCCAGCAGCGCACTCCCAAAATAAAGCGGATTGCGCATCCATGCGTAAGGCCCCGAGGTGGTCAAGGTCTCAAGCTTCCGCAAATGCCCAGCTGCAGCCCCGCGCACCACCAACCCAATAGCTGCAATCGCCGCTCCAATCGCAATCGCCGAAGGCGTCGGCGACGCCAAATACAGAAACAAAATCGCCAACGGATACCCGGCCCGCACCCGCCAGCGCGAAAAAAAACTCGCAGCCGCCACTAAGCCCGCTCCAAGAGCCGCTCAATCGCCCCAAGCACATCACCAACTTCGATTCGCATCATGGCAGCAGAGTACGATGCGCCTCGCTTGTAAGTCGTTTCTCCGTCCTCCGCTTTTCGCACCACCACCGCCCGCCCCCCGTAAGGCCCATTGCGCGCCGGATCGGTCGGCCCAAATAATCCGACGACCGGCGTGCCGAGCGCCGAAGCAAGGTGCAACGGCCCGGTGTCGGCGGCCACAAGAAATTTCGCCCGCCGCAAAACCGCCATCAACTGCGGCAAATCCATGGCCAGCGGAATAAGCGGCCGCGCGCCCGAAGCACTGACCACCCCTTCCGCAAGTTTTTCTTCGCCAGGACCAAAGCTCACGATTCCCTGCAATCCCATCCGACCCGAAATCTTCAGAGTGCAAAGCCCCATATCGCTCCGCCGGCCAACATTTCGAGCGCCACCCTCCGCCGGGACTCACAACATAAAACTCTTTCACCCCCAACTCGCGCAATTTCTCATCGGCCCACGCGTCCGCCTCCGCCGATTCCGGCAAAGTAAAACGCGGCGCCCCAGGCAACGCCGCCCCCGCTGCGGCTGCCAGCGACAAATTGTGCTCCACCTTGTGCGCGCCCGACGGATGAATGCGCCGCGAGTAAAGCACCGTGGCCAAGCCCTCGCGCGCATAGTCGCGATCGAATCCCAGCCGTTCCCCAGCACCAGAAAGAAAAGCCAAAAGTGCCGATTTATATAGCGACTGAAAATCGATCGCGCACGAATATTTCGCCGTCCGCAACGCCGCCACGGTATCCACAACGCCCGCCACCCGCCGGCGATCGAACGAAATCACGCGATTCAAATCGCGATTCCCTTCCAGAATCGCCCGCCATTTCGATTCCACCACCCAATCGATCCGCGCATGAGGAAACGAATCGCGCAGCGCCGCAACAGCAGGAAGTGTGTGAATGATATCGCCAAGTGAACCCAGACGTACGATGAGGAACCGCCGCTCAGGCATTGCAGCGTTCGCGGATGCGCGCGATCAAATCGCGCGTCGAATGATGCTTCGAATCTCCAACAATCGCCACGCGAATTCCCAACCCAGCCGCGACTTCGCGCTCCGGCACGGTCTCCACGGTGTAGTCCGTCCCCTTCGCGTGCACGTCAGGCCGCAAATCGCGCAAAAGCTCCTCGACATTCGCTTCATCAAAAATCACAACATAATCCACGCTCGCCAGCCCAGCGACCAGCGCCGCCCGCGCCGCCTCAGAAAGAATCGGCCGCCCCGCGCCTTTCAAACCGCACACGCTAACATCCGCGTTCACGCCCGCGACCACCACATCGCCCTCGCCGCGCGCCGCCTGCAAATAACGCACATGCCCGGCGTGAAGCATGTCGAAGCAGCCATTGGTCAACACGATTTTCTCGCCGCGCGCCCGATGCGACGCAAGCCTTTCGCGCAATTCGCTGCGCACCATAATTTTGTGCGAAGTATCCATGACCAGACTTATCCAGCCGATATAACCGCAACGCGAACAGCTTCCTCCAGCTCGGCCCGCGTAACGGTGGCCGTGCCGCGCTTCATCACCACAATCCCGCCCGCAAAATTAGCCAGATGCGCCGCTTCGAGATAGCTCGCCCCCGCAGCCAGCGCCAAAGTAAACACCGCGATCACCGTATCTCCCGCCCCGGTAACATCGCGCGCCTCTTCCGATCCAAAAATCGGAATGGCCCGCGTAGGCTGATCTCTTTCAAACAACGCCATGCCGTCTTTCCCGCGCGTCACCAACAATCCCTTCAGATGCAAATCCTCAAGCGCCCGCCGTCCCAGCGCCTCGAGTTTCTGCGCATCATGGCCGATCCGCTCGCCGTAAATCGATTCCAACTCCGCTTCATTCGGCGTGGCCGCAGCAACGGAAACCCGCTTGAAATTCAACAGCGCATAACGCGAATCCAGCGTAATCGGCAAGTCCGTCTTAATCGCCCCAAGCATCTCCGGATCGGCAACTCCAAATCCGTAATCGGAAACCAACAAAGCCCCGGCGCGCCGCACGCGCTCTTTTAATTTTGCCGCAAGAATTTTCCGCACGCGCCCCGGCAGCGGCTCGCGAGGTTCATCATCAACGCGCAAGACCTGCTGCTCGCTCGTATGAGTCCAACCCGCCAAAAAACGCGTCTTCGTTGCAGTCCGCCAACCCCGCACCACAACAATGCCGCTAGTATTCACGCGCTTGCGCCGCAAATATTCGAGCAGGCTCCGGCCCGAAGCATCGTCCCCCACAGCCCCAGCAGCCAACACCTTCGCACCAAGGTCCACCAAATTATTCAGCGCGTTCGCGCCCCCGCCAGGCAACGCCCGCGTCACCCGATGGCGCAAGATCAACACGGGCGCCTCGCGCGACACTCGCGAAATCTCCCCAGAAACAAACTGATCCAGCACAAAATCGCCCAGCAGCGCAATCGTCTGCCGCGGGAATGCCGCAATCAAATCCAGCAACCGACTGAGATCGGCGCTTCCCGACCTCGCCGCAGCAATCTCCCCTCGCCGAAGTTTCGCAGCGCTCAACGATTCCCACCTTTCATGATTCTTAATGCCTCGTCAGGGCACGGCTTCAGCCGTGCCTTACTCGCCGCAAAATCGCCCGGCTTTACAGGCCGCGGAAAAACACATGGTTTTTAGGGGGTCGGTGCTTTAGCTCCGACATAAAGCCAGCATCTTCATAACGGGCTTTAGCCCCTGAGGACATGATTTGTACTTTTTCCGCAACCTCTTTAGCCGCTGAGGGACGTCTCCAACCATCGAACCGCAGCGCTCTCTACCGCCTCAACTTCAATCCGCGTCATGCAACGATGGTCGACTGGACAATGCCGCAAAAAACAAGGACTACACGAAGGCGCGTCCCGCACTAAGGTCCGTCGCGGAGTCAAAGGCGCCGTGCCGTCCGGATCGGTAGATCCAAAAATCGCAACCACCGGCACTCCCGCTCCAGCCGCCACATGCATCGCCCCAGAATCATTCCCAATAAAAAGATCGCAAGCCGAAAAGTAAGCGCTCAATTCCGCGATGGAAGTCTGACCGGCAAGATTCACAGGACGGCATCGCATCCCCGACGCGATGCGTTCAGCAATGTCGCGCTCCGATGGCGCGCCGAAAAGTATCACATCGGCGTCAAAGCGCACAATCAAGCGGTCCGCCAATTCCGCAAAACGCTCCGCAGGCCAACATTTCGCCGATCCATAAGCCGCCGCCGGCGCAAATGCGATCCGCCGAGCGCCAGCGCCGCGCGCTCCCGCCGCGATCATCCGTTTCTCTGCCACGCCGCGCGCCGCATCCGCAACGCACAAGCGAATTTCGTCGATCTCTGGCAACGCGTCAATCCAACCAGCCCGCCTCACCAACTCCGCATAGTAATAAGCCTCGTGCGCAGGAATTTCCCCATCGCGTGGCACCGCGACCGCGCGCGTCAGCAATGCGCTCCGCCCGTCCCGCGCATAACCGATCCGCTCAGGAATTCCCGCTCGCCAAGCCAGCCAAGCCGCATGAAACGCATTCTGAAAAAGTATCGCCGCGTCAAATTTCTCCGCGCTCAAAGTCCCGGCCAGATCCGCCGAGTCCTCCAGCACCAGCAATCGATCCGCAAGCCCCTGCCCCTCATAAACCGCGGAAACCCAGCGCTTTGCAAGAATCGCAATTTCCGCCTCAGGCCAACGCCCCCGTACCGCACGCAGCGCCGGAACGCACAAAATCGCATCGCCCACCCAATTCGTCGCCCGAACCAAAATCTTCACAGCGAAATCCCCGGCCGCCGCTCCGCCAAAATCTCCTCAGCCGCAGTCCAAAAAGCATCCGCGTTCTGCATCTCAATCGAAACACGCGCATAAAAAACCGGCAGCGCCCCCCGCCAAGCCGCTCCAAAATTAAAAAAATCCTTTTCCGTGCAAAGCAGCGCATCCGCGCCAGCATTTTTCGCATCGCTTTCAACCCGCTCGCGGTCTCCACTCGAATAAATATGGTGATCGGGAAACCGCGCAGTTCCGGCAACGGTAACTCCCCAATCGCGCAAACTGCCAAAAAACGACCCCGGATTCCCGATCCCGCAATAAGAAAAGAATCGCAGCGGCCTCCAAGCATCCTCAGCCACCACCGCTCCCGGCTGATCCGCGCGCACAATTCCGTCCAGCCGCAGCGTCGCATAAAAAATCGGAGCCGAAGAATAGCGACGCGCCACAGCCTCGATAGCCGGCGCGTGAGTCCCCCGCGTGATCACGATAATGTCCGCGCGCGTCAATCCGGATTTCGGCTCGCGCAAACGCCCCGAAGGAAGCAGCCTGCCTTCTCCAAACGGACTCGACGAATCAATCAAGACAATGTCCAAATCGCGCGCCAATTGAAAATGCTGAAATCCATCATCCAGCAAAAACCAATCGAATCCCGCCGCCCGCGCCTCGCGCCCGCTGGCCGCGCGATCCGCGCCGATGGCCACACGAAAACGCGCCAACTGCTCCGGATGCGATCCAACGCGATTCCGCAAAAGCGCCGGCTCGTCGACGGTCCCTCCACTCGTCGAGTCGCGCTCGCCCGCTGAAGATCGCTGATCGCCAGATCCTTTCAAAAATCCGCGATAACCGCGCGTCAAAACCGCAACTTGCCTTCCCTCTTCCAGCAATCGCTCGGCAAGATACAAAACCATCGGCGTCTTCCCCGTTCCGCCAACAGTCAAATTCCCAACGCTGATCACCACTCCGTCCAGCCGCTCCTGCCGAAATATTCCCGCGCGATAAAGCTGCCCACGCACGCGCACCACAATTCCATAAACGACCGACACCGGCCACAGCAGCGCTTCGACGAAAGTCACGCTGTGCCTCGCCCTGCCGCAAGCCCCACTGTGAGCACTGACTCGATGCGCTCGAGCGTGCGCGCAGTCGCCCCGCGATTTCGCTCCGCCAGTTCCTTCGCCTTACGCCCCATCTTTTCGCGCCCCGCCGCATCCTGAATCAGATTCACCCAAGCCTTGCCAAGCTGCTCGCCGCTGCTCACCTGCAATCCAGCGCCTTCGCTGCGAAATTCCTGCGCCATGTCGCGAAAATTTTCCATCGACGGACCAAACACCGGCACGCGCCCGAACCAAGCCGGCTCCAAAATATTGTGCCCGCCAGAAGCAACGAGCGATCCGCCCACAAAAACCGCATCAGCCAACGAATAAAGTCCAGCCAACTCGCCAATCGTGTCGAGCAAAATTACGTCCGCATCATCCGAAAGCGGCGCCCGCAAATCGAGCGCGCTCCGTTTCACGATTTTCCACCCGCGCTCGCGCGCAATCTCCGCCGCAGCCTCAAATCGCTCCGGCTTCCGCGGCGCCAAAATCAAAAGCCCGCGACGCCACTGTCGCTGCGCAATATCAAATCCCGCCAGCACTGATTCCTCTTCATCCGCGACCACGCTACCTGCCACCGCGATCGGCCAACGCTCCTGCGCCGCCGCCTGCTCCGCGAGCCAGTCCCCAAATTTGCCGCGCACCGCAGGCTGCCCGTCATATTTCAGATTGCCGGCAACCTCCACCCGCTCCGCCGGCGCTCCCAACTCGCGCAATCGCTCGGCATCCGCCTCACTCTGCGCCAAAAATAAAGAGGCATCGCCCAACACCCGCGCAAAAAATTCCCCAAACACGCGCACAAACCGCCGAGTCCGCCGGTACGATCGCTCCGATATACGCGCATTCACAAAAATCACCGGCACGCCACGCCGTCGCGCCTCGCGCAGAAAATTCGGCCAAATTTCCGTCTCAACGATCAAAATCAACCCAGGCCGCAACTCCCGAAACGCCGGACGCACCGCCGCTCCCCAATCCAAAGGAAAATAAAACACGCCATCGGCAAATCCCATGCGCTCCAGCGCCAATCGCTGCCCCGTATCGGTGGTAGTCGAAACAAAAAGTTTCCGCTCCGGATGCCGCCGCTTCAATTCCTGCGCCAGAGGCACCACCGCCAAAACTTCCCCCACCGAAACCGCATGAATCCAAATCGCCCCGTCGCCGCCCGCGGCCCGCGCAATAATCTCGGGCGGCAATTTCCCCAACCGCTCGCGCAAATTATGCCAATATTTTCCACGCCGGAAGCCCTGCACGGCGTAATACGGCGCCAGCAAAAGCATCGCCATCGCAGTCAGCAAGCTGTAAAGAAAATACATTCGTCAGTTTCGAGAGAGAATCCCCGCGCAGCCAAGCCAGCAATCCAGCTATTATGGTTGCTCTGTCGTAGCGGTGGGCTTCAGCCCAGCATCTTAATGCACGATCACCCAAATCGAGTAACCAGCGTTGAAGACGCCGGCGAAATGCTTAATCCTCACAACGCACGCCGCGCGATCAGCATCCAAGAGCCGAAATGAAGAAGCCCATACTTCTCTGGCTCGCCGCAGTCACCATCACATTCGCACAGCAGTCTCCGGCGCCAGCCCCAGCCATCGCGCGCGGCCCAGCCGAAATGCCCGCCCACGATCGCCACGAAGGAATGGTAATTGCCGCCGACCCCTGCCTCGACGCACAAAAATCCAAATCGCTATTCGGCAAAAGAAATCCCTACGATGCAGGAATTCTAGCGCTAGATGTTTTTATCAAGAACGAAACGCCGCAACCAGTCCGCATCGATCTTTCCACCGTCCGCCTCGAAGTTCCACTCCCCGACGGCGGCTCGCAAAAACTCGAATCTCTCAAACCGCGCGAAGTCGCCACTCTAATCGTCTATCCCGCCGGCGCCCCAAATCCTTCCAACGGCCGCCGTCTCCCAGGCGGAATCGTAGTCCCCCTCCACGATAAAAAAGTAGATCAAGTCTCCGAAGAAATCCGTCCCCGCGCGCTAGATGCCGACATCGTCCCCCCGCTCGGCACCATTCACGGCTACTTGTTCTTCAATCTCGGCCACGATTTCAAACTAGCTGCCCAATCAACCCTCTACCTCCCCGACATAAAAATAATCCCAGGCAACAACCAGCTAATGTTTTTCGAAGTGGCGTTAGCCCCAGCCATAAAAGAAACTCCCGAGCCTGCGCCAACCCCAGCCGCATCGCCATGAAGTTTGCCGTCCAACCAACCGTCCGCTAGACTTTTGTAGGGGCGGGGGTTCACCTCCCGCCCGTTTTGGCCTTGGGTGTTAAATTCAAAGCGCATGTTTGCTCGAAGTAACCACAACCATTCTCTGCTCGACGTACCGGACGAATCACGAACGCGATGTCGTAAATGAACCAATAAAAATTCACCCAAATGCCACTCCTCGACCAACTAAACGATCGCCAACGCGAAGCCGTAACCAACACCGAAGGTCCCATGCTCGTTCTCGCCGGCGCCGGAACGGGAAAAACCCGCGTAATCACCTACCGCGCCGCCTATCTGGTAGAAAAAGGCGTTCCACCACATTCAATTCTCTGCGTGACGTTCACAAACAAAGCCGCCGAGCAAATGAAAAATCGAATCGGCGATTTGCTACGCGCCACCGGCCACGACGCATCCGAACTATGGATCTCCACCTTCCATTCCTTCTCCGCCCGCTTGCTACGCCGCGAAGCCCCGCGCCTCGGCCTCCCGCGCGATTTCGCCATCTATGACGATGACGCCCAAACCGGCGCCGTAAAGCTAGCGCTCCAGCAATTAGGTCTGCGGGCCGAGGACTATCCCCCGCGCGCTCTGCGCGAACAAATCAGCCACGCCAAAAATCATGGCATGACCCCCGAAGACCTGGCCGCCTACGATGTCGCGGTGACAAACGCCAACACCGTCTCCGTCTACAAGGCCTACGAAGCCATCCTGCATCGCGCCAACGCTCTCGATTTCGATGATCTGCTTCTGAAAGTCGTCGAGGTGCTCCACGAACATCCCGAAGCCCGCCGCGCGTGGAGTGAACGATTCCGATACGTCCAGGTCGACGAATTTCAAGACACCAATGAAGCTCAAGAGGATATTGTCGCGCTGCTAGCCGGGCCCGAAAAAAATATCTGCATCGTAGGCGACGAAGATCAATCCATTTATAGCTGGCGCGGCGCCAAAGCCGGAAACATGCAGCGCTTCATCGAGCAATTTTCCGGAAACGAAAATCGTCCGCCTGGAAGAAAATTACCGCTCCACGCAAACCATTCTCGACGCCGCCGCCGGAGTCGTCGCGAATAATCGCTCCCGTCTGGGCAAAACGCTCACAGCCACAAAAGGCGCAGGCTCGCTAATCCGCTTCCTCGAATCGCACGATGCCGGCGGCGAAGCCGAATTCATCAGCGGCGAAATTTCCGCCGCGCTCCGAAACACACCCGACACGCACATCGCCGTCCTCTATCGCACCACCGCGCAATCCCGCGCCCTCGAAGAATGTTTCCGCCGCCTGGGAATCCGCTATCGAGTAGTAGGCGGCTTCAGCTTCTACCAACGCGCCGAAGTTCGCGACGCCCTCGCCTACGTCCGCCTAATCTTTCATCCAGAAGATGACGTAGCGCTACTCCGCGTTTTAAACACGCCCCCCCGCGGCATCGGCGACAAAAGCGTAGAAGCCGTCCGCAAAGTAGCCCGAGAAAATTCCACGTCTCTCTGGGACGCCATCCCCCAAGCCGCGCAACCAGGCGCAATCCGCGGCGCCGCCGCAGTCAACGGTTTCCGCGTAATGATCGAGACGCTGATAAGCGAGGTCAAGGAACTTCCGCCAGCCCAAATGCTTCGCCGAGTTCTCGACGCCAGCGGCTACCTAGGCTGGATCGAGCAGCAAGACAATATCGAGCACACCTCGCGCGCCGACAACTTAGCCGAACTTCTCAATGCCCTAGCCGAAGCCACAGAAGCCGGCCAAACCCTGCAAGACATGCTCGACCAAGCTGCGTTAGTAAGCGCGACGGATGATCTCGATGAAGATGTAAATGTAACGCTCATGACGCTACATGCCGCCAAAGGCCTAGAGTTCGACATCGTCTATCTCGCCGGCCTGGAAGAAGGCGTGCTCCCGCACAGCCGTTCCACCGAGCGCGACGAAGACGTAGAGGAAGAGCGTCGGCTTTTTTACGTAGGCATGACCCGCGCCAAGGAATCACTCACGCTTACCCGCGCACTCCATCGCCGCACCTGGGGCGAAGATCGCCTACGCGTCTCAGCCCCTTCGCGCTTCCTCGCCGAAGTCCCCGCCGAACTAATCGAAGCAGTAGCAGGCTCGCTAGCCGAGCCAGGCGAAACTCGCCGTTACGAGGCCGATCCCGAATTTTTCAGCTACCGCGGTCGCGCCCAAGGCCGCAACAGCTCCTCAAGAAGCAGCTCAGGCTTCAGCGGCTCATCCCGCCCCACTCCCTCGCGCAAAACCTCTCATCCGCTAGTAGGCACTCGCGTCCGACACAAAACCTTCGGCACCGGCACAATCCTTGCAGTAGAAGAGGAAGAAGACGACCGCACACTAACCATCAGCTTCCCAGATCACGGCACAAAAAAGATGAAGGAACGCTACGCCAATCTCCAACTCGCCTGAAATTCGCAAAGCCGCAGCAGTTGGGAGTCAGTCCTCGCATTTTTCCCCGCCTAGCGGCAGAAGTGCGGAGGCCGGGCATTCGTCGCGGCGGAGCCGCGGTAGCATGGTGGGAGCCCCCTACTTCAGTAGGGGGAGGAGCGCTTCAGCGCTCCGAAAACACCTTGCAACAAACGATGCGCTTTAGCGCTGGGCTCTTCGTACACGAGCCGTCACGTATCTTCCAACAAATATTTCAAATTCCGAGCGCGAAATGGCTCGTTCCTCCACCTCCAAATCCGTTGCACAGATAGCGCTATCAGGTTACATTCACAAGTCTTTACCGCGCGAGGAAGGTGACGGGTGCAGTCCCAGATCTTCCAAACCAAAAATATCGACCGGCTCATCTCCGATTCCGAGCATCCTGACCGGGTATTGAAAAAAACGCTCGGCTGGCTAAGCCTAACCGCCCTCGGAGTAGGCGCCGTAATCGGCTCCGGAATTTTCACAGTAATCGGCACCGCCATCGCTGGCGAAAAGTTCGACACCTCGTCAATCCTAAATGCCCCGCTACTAGATTTCCTGATTCACCACTCCGCCACCACCGGCCGCCCAGGAGCAGGCCCAGCCCTAGGCCTCTCGCTGATGCTGGTAGCCATAGTTTGCGCGTTTACCGCCCTCTGCTACGCCGAACTAGCATCAATGATCCCCATAGCGGGCAGCGCCTACACCTATACCTACGCCACCATGGGCGAACTAATCGCCTGGATCATCGGCTGGGATTTAATCCTGGAATATGCGGTCAGCAATATGGCCGTAAGCGTCGGCTTCGCGCAGCACATGGTAAATCTACTCGACTGGTTCGGCTGGCATCCGCCATTAAAATGGATTTCGCCGGCATATCTTCCAGCCGGCCTGCAGGATCTCGCCGGCAATAATCTCTACGTCCCCGGCTGGCATTTCGGCTTCGATTTCCCGGCATTCCTGATCGTGATGTTGCTAACGGTAATCCTAGTCCGCGGCATCCGCGAATCCGCCGAAGCCAACAACATCATGGTCCTGCTAAAAATCGCCGCCATCCTAGCCTTCGTAATCGTAGGCAGCGAATACATTCACCCGAGCAACTGGCACCCGTACGTTCCCAACGGCTGGCAAGGCGTCCTAACTGGCGGCTCGATCATTTTCTTCACCTACATCGGCTTCGATTCCGTTTCCACCGCAGCCGAAGAAGCCAAAAATCCCCAGCGCGATCTACCAATCGGCATTCTGCTAACACTAGGCATCTGCACCGTACTCTACATAGCAGTAGCAGTAGTCCTCACCGGCATCGTGCCATGGCAAACCGTCCTCGACGACGCCGCTCCGGTCGTCAACGCCCTGAAAAAAATCGGCGACGCCACCGGCAGCCACACCATCCACTGGACGCGCCTAGCCGTCCTATTCGGCGCCATGCTGGGAATGATCTCCTCGCTGCTAGTCTTCCAGCTAGGCCAAGCTAGAGTCTGGTTCGCCATGTCCCGCGACGGCCTGCTCCCAAAATTATTCGGCCGCGTACATCCGAAATTCCGCACGCCCGACGTAGCCACGTGGATCGCCGGATTCGTAGTAGGAATCCCGGCCGGCCTGCTAGACATCGGCACGCTAGCGAATCTCTCAAATATCGGCACGCTCTTCGCCTTCGTCCTAGTCTCCGTAGGCGTACTAATTCTTCGTTACCGAGACCCAGGCCGCCATCGAGGCTTCCGCGCCCCGCTAGGCCCGGTAGTTCCGGTCCTAAGCATAGTTTTCTGCTTCTTACTAATGATGGGCCTGGAAATCGAAACGTGGATCCGTTTCTTCGTCTGGCTCATCATTGGACTAGTGATTTACATTTTCTATAGCCGCCATCACAGCGAATTCGCCCGAGGCCAAGGCCGCACTCCGCAAAAAGGGCCCGGCGCATGAAGCTGTACGCACGTGCCGCCATCGCCGCCGCGCTCGCCGCCATCCTGGTGGCCGCGCCCGCCGCGATGTCCTGGGGTACGAATGGCGATAAGCTAATCGTGAATAAAGCCGTAGATGTACTGCCGGATGAAATCCGCAGCTATTTCGAAGTCAATCGCGGCTACTTGATGCAACACGTCAACGATCCCTACGAAGCCGCCAGAAAAACTCCCGCCCTGGCCCGCGACTCCTACATTCGCTTCGAGCACTACGGCGCATTCCCATACACCGCTCTCCCGCGAATCTACAAAGCCGCCGTAGAAAAATACAGCAAGCGCTCGCTAGATACCTGGGGTCTCCTGCCCTGGAGCGTGGGCCTCTACAGCGAAAAACTAACCGAAGCCATGCGCGCCAAAAATTGGGACGAAGCCCGCGACGACGCCGCCGCCCTAGCCTATTACGTAGCCGAAGCCCACGATCCCTTCAACACCACCACAAATTACGACGGCCATCTCTCCGGCCAACCAGGCGTAGACGACCGCTTCGAAGTAAGCCTGATCGATCGCTATTCCCAATTTTTCTACGTGCGCCCCAATCAAGCCGTCTACATCCACGACGCCACCGACCACGCCTTCGAAATGTGCCTGGATGCCCACTCTTTGCTAGAAAGCATACTTCTTACGGACAGGCGCGCACGACAAGGCTTGTCGGATTATACTGACGAGTATTACGATCGCTTTTATAGCCAGGCCGGAGCCACGCTAGTTCGCCAGATCTCCGATGCCTCAACCGACGTCGCCTCCTACTGGATGACGGCCTGGATCAACGCAGGGAGGCCCCAGCTTCCCTCCCGCTAAACGGTGAAATGACACACGCGCACGACCTGAAGACAATCATCGCCGATATTCCGAAGGCCGAGCTGCATCTGCATCTCGAAGGCTCGATCAGCCCGGAAACGGTAAGCCTGCTAGGCGCACGCCGCGGCGTAACCATCACGCCCGAAGCCGCCGCAGCCCGCTATGCCTACACCGATTTCGCAGGCTTCCTCGACGCCTTCAAGTGGGCCACCGGCTATCTGAAAAAACCCGAAGACTACGCGCTAATCACCCATCGCCTGGCCGACGAACTAGTACGCCAGCGAGTGATCTACGCCGAAGTAACAATCTCAGTAGGCGTGATGGAGCGCTACGGCCAAAACGTAGAAGCCAATTTCGCCGCAATCGATGAAGTAGCCCGCCGCTACCGCGAAAATGGCCAGCTCCGCCTAGCCTGGATTTTCGACGCCACCCGCCAATTCGGCGCCAATGCCGCAATGAAAGTAGCCGTCCACGCCGCGAAACTTCAAAAGCAAGGCGTAGTAGCCTTCGGCATTGGCGGCGACGAGCTAGCCGTCCCCACAGTAAATTTTCGCGCCGCCTACGATTACGCCCGCAACCAAGGCCTGCACGTCTGCATGCACGCCGGCGAAATTGGCCCCCCGCAATTAGTCCGCGAAGCCATCGATCACCTAGGCGCCGAACGCATCGGCCACGGAATAGCAGTAATGCACGACCCAGCGTTAGCCGATCATCTGGCCAATCTGAGAGTGCCACTAGAAATCTGCCTAAGCAGCAATCTACGCACCGGCGCCCTAGCCCGCCAAACCCAAAAGCCCAACGCCACGCTAGCCGATCACCCGCTGCGCCAATTCGTCGAGCGAGGCGTCACAATAGCCCTATCCACCGACGATCCAGCCATGTTCCACACCGATCTACTATCCGAATACGATCACGCCATAGCCCTAGGCCTAACCCAGCAGCAAATCGCAAAAATAATCGAAACCGGCTTCACAGCCTCCTTCGCCTCACCCGAACACAAACTCCCGTTACTAAATCAATTCCGTTCCAGCGCCAAATCCCTAAAATTACTGTGAGCCAAAAAATGAAAGCACACGTCTGGGTAATGCTAAAAACCACAGTCCTCGATCCCCAAGGCCAAACCATCCAACAAGCGTTAGCCTCGCTAGGCCACAAAAAAATAAAAGAAGTCCGCCAAGGCAAATTCTTCGTACTCAACGTAGAAGGCTCGACAAAACCAGAAGCCGAAAAAGAGGTAGAAAAAATCGCCCGCGAAGTCCTAACCAATCCGGTTATCGAAGAGTTCCGCTACGAAATCCTAGACTGACGAATTGTCAGGGCACGGCTTCAGCCGTGCCGTTATCGTCACAGAATACCAGGCTTTAGCCGCTGAGGTTCGTCACCAACCCGTAGCGCAGGTTTATCCTGAGCATTGCGAAGGGCTGCCAGCCGGCGTTTTTGATTCCACCGGTAATTCGGTGATGGAAACCGTCCTCAAAACAAAAACGGATCCCCCGGCTGAAGAACTCGCACAATCACTCGCGCTTCGCCGCCTAGTGTAAAAAACTCGTTAATTAATTGCCCTTCACCAAAGTTCCGCTGACAACTGTATTCGCATCTGTCTCAATGGCGAGCATTTCCTTCCCGCCGCCCACAAGCACGAGAGTGAAGTGCATTTCCGGGAGCCCCTTCGGCCTAATAGTAGCCGTGCCCGTGCAGTCTTTTGCGATCCTGTAAGAACCCCTAACGGGCTCCTCTGCAAACGTCAGAATCGTGCCATCCTCGCTACTCGTTAAGTGTCCGCTGATCTCTCCTTCTCCAGAATCGTTCACCGCGAACTTCAACTCACCGATAAAAGCCACCGGTCCCGTTGCGGGCGCCCCTGCGAGGAAAACGCCGGTGGTTGCAAACCCAAAACTACCCTCAGCTCCGGCATTGTTGCAGGTCGCGGAACCCTGCTCCACGGCGAATCCCTCCGTGGTCACGCCTGTCCTCTGGATAAGGGAAAAGAAGCCTGTCGGCGTAACCACCAGGGCAATATTCTGAGAGTTGCCACCCACCGTGACGGTAGCCGTGACGGTGCAGTTCGGGGCGACTTCATACGTTGCGGTGAGAGGCTCGGTGCTAAGCACGCCGTCATGGGATTGTGTATCCTCTCCCGAATAAGTGCCTGTGCTTGGGTCAAACGTGACCTGGCTCAGGCCGACGATCGGGGTGCCGTCGCCAGCTGTGCCGCTGTGCAGAAACCCGTAGGTGCCGCTCAGAGATGCGTTTGAACAAGTCGCTCCGGCAGCGGAACTGAGCGCAAAGCTCGCGAGTACAATTATTCCAGCAATGCGGATCGTTTTGGAAATCATGGTGCTCTCCTCTTCTCTGGTTTTTTGCTTACAAATTTTCATGTGCCCATCGTCCCGATGAGCGTCAAGGCTCCGGTGGCAGCATCAATGCTGTAAATGGAGATGTCGTTTGAGTTGGTATTCGCCACATAGGCGAACTTTCCCGACGGATGGATGGCTATCGAGGAAGGAAGTTGCCCCGCAGCTACCGTACCGATGGATGTTAAAACCCCGGTCGTCCCGTCGATGGTGTACATCGAGACATCGTCCGAATTGGAATTCGTCACATAAGCGAACTTGCCCGCAGGATCTACAGCCAGGGAGACAGCGCCTGTACCGGCGGCGATCGTCCCTATAGACGTTAAGGCCCCAGTCGTAGCGTTAATCGTGTACATCGAAACGTCTTTCGAGTCGGAATTCGTCACATAAGCGAACTTGCCCGAAGGGTCTACGGTTAAGGAGGCAGGGCCTGTTCCAGTGGCGATCGCCCCGATAGATGTTAAAGCCCCAGTCGTGGCATTGATCGTGTACATCGAGACGTCGCTCGAGCCAGAATCGGTCACATAAGCGAACTTGCCCGCAGGATCTACGGCCACGGAGACAGGGCCAATTCCTGTGTCGATCATCCCTACAGGTGTTAAGGCCCCAGTCGTGGCATTGATCGTGTACACCAACACGCTGCCGACCGATCCAGGATTCTCCCCATTCGCCATATAAGCGAACTTGCCGGATGGATCCACGACCACCGAAGTGGGAAAGCACAATCCCGGACAATTTCCGGTGATCGTTCCTGTGGTGGTTAAGGCCCCGGTCGTGGCGTCGATGGTGTACATTGCCACGACACCCTCAGCTTCTTCATCGTAGTTATACACATTCCCCGAATTTGTCACGTAGACGAACTTGCCAAAAGGATCCACCGTTACGGACCCGCCGGTGATACCGTCGCCGTAGTCGATACCGTAACCGTACGTTGACACCGCTCCTATCGACGCTAGGGTCCCGGTAGTGGGGTCAATCGTGTACATGAACACGTAGCCACCATCGCCGTTCTCATCCATTACATAGGCGAAATTTCCGGTAGGGTCCACAACGATTGATTGCGGCTGATCTCCCGCTGGCGGTGGGGCGCTGGTAATGGTGAAGTTCACCGAATTGGAGGTGCCACCGCCGGGCGCGGGGTTGGTCACTGTCACGGTCAGCGTGCCCGTTGAGGCGATGCTGGAAGCACCAATGACCGCAGCCAACTGCGTGGAGTTGACGAAGCTCGTGGCCGCCGCTGCCCCGCCGAAGTCGACCGTCGAAGCTTCCACGAAATTGGTCCCATTGATCGTGAGCGTGAAATTCGCACCGCCGGCCACGGCACTGTTCGGCGAAATTGTGGTGATCGTCGGAGTGGGTACCGGAGGTGCCTGGCTCGTGCCTCCTCCGCATCCCCACACTCCCATCACGGCGGCGATAACGGCTGCAATGGCTCTCAAATGAAATCTCACGTCCGTGAATGATCTAGATCGCTCGAGTCTGCGCGAATTTTGCATCTTCAACCTCAACGCTTCAGTCGCGATAGGACCAGAAAAGCCATCAACGGCGCCCGTCGCCGCTCGCAAGCCGCACCACGCCGTGAATCGCCTGTGATCCGAAATGCGTCGAGGCAGGCGTGCTGAATTGCAAGGTCACGTTTGCATACGTTACGTTCGGCCCACCACTCACACACACCGTCAGTGGCGACGTCCCACCACTCGGGTCGAACGGTGTTATGACGTTTCCGTTCGCCGTAATGCTGGCATTACCAGTGACCACCAAAACCGAGCCGCTGGAAGGAGGCTTGAACGTCGGGCAGTCGCTTGTTTCGACCGTCTGAAAGGAGACCGCAGCATCTTTCATCGTGACGTGGTGGGTATGCTGCGTTAGGGACGCCGCCGATACGTTTGCAGTGGACTGTCCCAGCACCGACAATTCCATGGTCAAAGCAGCGGAGAAATCGGCCGTGTTCGATTCTGGGTTCAGGCTCAGGTTTCACGGACCGCGAACCTCCCACGCAGTCGTACCACCGGATATGGGCGTGTAATCGTTGATTACGCCGCCGAAATGGGTTGGTATCCGTGACGCAGCCAGAGCCCCAATAGCAACCGCCAATACGAGAACCGCAACTCCACTTACCGCCCGCCATGAGGTCTTTGTCTTCATCGGGAACCTCCAGGTTCGAATTTGCCGGCCGAGTCGCAGAGTGTCCTTCCTCGGCATCGCGGCGCAGAAAATGCCGTGAACTGCGTTGCGTTGCAATGGCGGGCGTATGGTCTCTGCATGTTCTGCATCTGACCGTGCAGCTCTTTGAATCTAGGGGAATTGCAGCAATTTCGTACGTATCAGGTTGATATTCCTTCCGATGAGTCTTTAGTGGTAGACTCCCGCCAAGCACGAGACCTTGCAATGGCACTTACCGCTCGAACCCGCGCAGCCTGCTTCGGCGACTTCGAGGTGGATTTCCGTTCGGGCGAGTTGCGCAAGCACGGCATCCGCCTGAAGCTTCAGGACCAACCTTTCCAGGTGCTCGCGCACTTGCTGGAGCATCCGGGTGAGGTGGTTACACGCGAGGAACTCCGTCAGAAGCTCTGGCCCGCGGACACTTTCGTCGACTTCGATACCGGTCTGAACAGCGTCATCAAAAAGCTGCGCGACGCGCTCAGCGATTCAGCCGAGGAGCCGCGTTACATCGAGACTTTGCCGCGCCGTGGCTACCGCTTCATCGCTCACGTCGAAAACGGCGCATCGCCCAAGTCGGCGCCCGTCGAGCTACACCTCGTCCCGGATCCCGCCGCCTCGAAACCGCGCAGGCCTTGGTATCAGCAGCGCCTGGTCGTTGCGTCCGGCGTAGCAGCACTCCTTGTTGTGGCCGCGCTCGTCACCTGGCGCGCCTTTTTCGCCCGGCCCGCACTGACTGAGACCGACGTCATCCTGGTAGCCAGCTTCATCAACAAAACCGGCGACCCCATCTTCGACAACTCTCTCGACAAAGCTCTCGAGGTCAAACTTACCGAGTCACCCTTCCTGAGCCTCTTCTCGGAAGCAAACGTACGCGAGACATTGCGCACGATGCGACATGATCCAAACGAGCGAGTGACTCCGGAACTGGGCATCGAAATCTGTAAACGACAGGGCCTCAAAGCCGTGGTCGTACCCGAGATCGCCGCCGTCGGAAACACCTACCTGATTACCCTGGAAGCGATCGACGCGCGCAATCAAAAGCCCATTGCACGACGCCAGGAAGTAGCGGAGAGCAAGGATAAGGTGGTCGCGGCGTTGGGAAAAACAGGCTCGCAGTTACGGCGTCAATTGGGCGAGAGCCTGAGCTCCCTCGAAAAGTACAATGCTCCACTGGACCTCGCCACCACCAGCTCACTCGATGCCCTGCTAGCCTACCGCGCCGGACAGAATCTCTACCGCTCGGGCAAGCGTCGTGAGTCCATCCCATTCTTTGAAAGAGCCGTCGAGCTGGACCCACAGTTCTGTTCTGCCTACAACATGCTGGGCAGCGCGTATCACGCCATCGGTGACGGACAAGCTTCCAGGGAGAATTTTGCCAAGGCTTTCGAGCTAAAAGATCGCCATCTCACGCAAGAAGAGAATTTTCAGACTACGGCTCTCTACGATTCATCCATAACCGGCAATCTGGAAAAAGAAACAACTGAACTGGTTTTATACAAGGAGGCGTATCCACGCAGCGTCTCCGCATACAACTTGCTGGGAATCGCCTACGCGCAGCAAGGCCGAACGGAAGAGGCTTTACAAAATTTCACTTGGGCCATCGCACATTCCCCGGTCCCGTCCGCTCAGCACTACTCCAACGCCAGCCAGGCGCTCATGATCCTGGGCCGCTTCGACGAAGCTAAGAAAATGCTCGACGAATGGCGCCAGAAAGGATCGCTGAACCCATTTCAAATGGTAATGCGCTACCGCATCGCTTTTATTGAGAAGGACGCGGTAACGATGGACAAGCTCGCCCATGAAGTCCCGGCGGATGACGTGTCCTGGCTCCATTTACAAATGCAGCTCGCATTCTTGCGCGGCGACTCCGCCAGACTCCGTTCGCTGAGCGAAACGCTAGTGAAACAGGAGACTCACGCGAATCGTACAGAAAACGTTTCCGACGAGCTCGCCCGGCGCGCCTCGCTTGAATCTTTTCTGGGAGACTATGCGTCGGCGCGGAAGTTCTGCCGCTTGGCGGAAGAGGCGGGCAACGACAGCGCCATCGGGCTGTGGACTTGTGCCAAAGCATTAGGAACGGCCGGTGACGTGACGCAAGCAGAAGCGCTGGCAGCAAAACTCGACCAGCGGTTTCCCGAGGACACATTCCAGCAGAAGGTCCTTCTCCCGATCGCTCGTTCCATCATCGAGCGCGAGCGAGGAAACTCCGTCAAGGCCGTCGGCTTGCTCGTCCCCGTCACGCAATACCCAAATGAAGCGGTTTTTTATCATCGCGCACAAGCGTACTTGGCTGCGGGAGAATACGGCGAGGCTGTCGCCGATTTCGAGACCGTCCTCAGTCATCGAGGCTGGCCCGAGTGGGAAATATTTTCCCCGCTCGCCCAACTCGGCCTCGCACGCGCCTACGCCATGCAGGGCGACCGTGACTTCAGCCGCAAAGCCTACGATGAGTTCTTCACCACGTGGAAAGACGCAGACCCGAATCTCCCCATCCTCCGCCAAGCCAAATCCGAATACAAAAAAATCACCACCACCGCACGTCCCGCCGCTTTAGCCTCAATGAAAAATTAGCAGCCCGCCCCCGAACCGCCGGCGCCCCCGCCGGCTCTTTTCCGCGGTGATACCGCAATCACGCCACCAGCGCAACTCGTCCCGTCCCCGTAGCGCTGGCGTCCCGCCGGCTCTCTCAACGCCCCGGCCCGCTACCCGGATCACGCCGAAATTCTAGGAGCTCCACCGGCGCGCCGCCATCGAGGATCATCGCCGCTGTAACGCCCTCCGAAGACGAATTCGCGAGCGATGCTGCCCGCAACGCGAAGAAGTGACGTCAGAATGCCAGATCGAGTCCCGTCACAACATGAGAAGTTTAGGCATGTCCACGTGAGAATGCGGACGTCATGAGACGCGCATCAACTGGACACAGACCCATTCCCTTGTCTTTCCAATGATGTAACACTCTTTGCTATTCTGCGCGCGAGTGGTCATTCCAGTGCCTTTCCTCTTGTCGCATGGTCTTGTTCGGCGAGACCTGCCCAATTAAACAACGGCAAATCTCGCGAGAATTCCGATTCCGTCCGCGAGCGCCTCGGACCCGAACAAACTCACAGACGCGATACTTCGTTTGGCCCACCAGGACTCGGCGACAGAATTGCAGTAAGGAGATAAACACATGAAACGCAATGCGACACTAGCATTCTCTCTACTTATGCTCACCTCGGCGAGCTATGGACAGAACGCTACCAAGCCCCCGGCACCAGCGGTCAAGAACGAAGAACTCCCCGCGAAGCAAACCGTCAAGGATCAACTGGCGGCTCTCTCCAAGGAAGCCGCTCCGTTAATTGCACAACGAGAGGCCAATCGGAAGGCGCTCGCGGCGCTGGCCCAAACTAAGAGCGACATTGACACCGCATATGAGGCGTTGGACAAGGGGACAGCCAAATACAAGGTAGACCTGGCGTCATATAATATCGACCTCGGTGCGTTCACTCCTGCAGCTGCCGAACTGAACTCCTCGCTCGAAGCACACAATGCCAACCGATGTCAAAAATCGCCATCGAACGACTGCGCTGCGTACGAAGAGGAAGCACAGCGGCTCAATTCCCGCCGTGACTACCTTCAAACTGTGACGAACGACTTGGATAACCGCAAGACTATTATGGACGGTACTCTTAGCACGCTTCGCGAACTTCAATCCACCCTGCAAGCCAAGTCCGAGAAGTACACCGCAGACGCCAAGACTTTCCTCGAACAAAATGTTGCAAACGAAGCCAAGATCGCTCCTTTTGCTGCAAAGTGGAAATCAGCATTGGAGTCGATGGGAGACTGTTTCAAGAAGCTACCAGCCGGCGCCACGGATGAACAGATTCATGAATCGTGCGGTGCGGCGTGGGACGGCAATAAGATCGCCAAAAAACCTCCCGTGAATCAAACCACGGGCGGCGCAACAGCAACTAAGCAGTAAAACGGTGGCAGCCCTCTGCTTTAGCAGGGGGAGGAGCGCTTCAGCGCGACGAAAATTGCTCCGCCATATCGATGCGCTTTAGCGCTGGGCCTCAAAAGCGGCGTTTGCGCCGCGATGGTCACCACGCAACGCCGCCGTGAATTTTCGATCACACCAAAGACCTGCGTAACCGCGGCCAATCCTTTGCGCCGGTGGAACATCGCGCCACCCTCGCGGCCATCGCTTGCATCAGATGTGCTAGTCTGAAATTCAGGGAGAAACTGACTGTGTGCGGAATCGTCGGCTACATCGGGCATAAAAAAGTCGTACCGCTAATTCTCGACGGCCTGCGCCGCCTGGAATACCGCGGCTATGATTCCGCAGGAATCGCCGTAGTCACAGCCGAAGGCAAGCTAGATATCCGCCGCGCTTCCGGCAAACTTCGCAATCTGGAAGAAGCCATCCGCGAGCGCCCGCTCGAAGGCGTCTACGGCATCGGCCACACCCGCTGGGCCACCCACGGCCGCCCGACCGAAGAAAACGCCCATCCGCACCGCGACTGCACCGGCGAAATCGTAGTCGTCCACAACGGCATCATCGAAAATTACCTCGAACTGAAGCACGAGCTAATCCGCGAAGGCCACAAATTCGTAACCGAAACCGACACAGAAGTAGTCGCACACCTCATCGAAAAATATTTCAAGGATCAGCCGCTAGAAGATGCCGTCCGCCAAGCCGCACGAAGATTGAGCGGCGTATATGCCCTCTCAGTTTTATCCTCGCGCGAGCCCAACAAAATCGTAGCAGCCCGGCTAGGCCCGCCATCGGTAGTCGGCTTAGGCGATAACGAGTTTTTCATCGCCAGCGACATTCCCGCCCTGCTGCACCACACACGCAAAATTTTCTTCCTCTCCGACGGCGACTTCGCGGTCATCACCCCGCAAGGCGTCCACGTCACCGACATCGATGGCCACACCGTCGTCCGCCCGCCCCAGAATATCTCCTGGGACCCCATCATGGCCGAAAAGGGCGGCTACAAGCATTTCATGCAGAAGGAAATTTTCGAGCAGCCGCGCGCCGTCCGCGACACGATCCTAGGCCGCATCTCGCTAGACACCGGCAAAGCGTTCCTCGACGAACTCGATATCTCGGAAAAAGAATTTCAAGATTTCAAAAGCATCAAGATCGTAGCCTGCGGCACAAGCTGGCACGCCGGCCTAGCCGGCAAATTCATGATCGAGCAGCTAGCCAAAATTCCGGTAGAGGTCGATTACGGCAGCGAATTCCGCTATCGCAATCCGATCGTCGAACCCAACACGCTGGTAGTAGCCATCAGCCAATCCGGCGAGACCGCCGACACGCTAGCCGCCCAACGTGAAGCCAGCCAAAAAGGAGCAAAAATTCTAGGCATCTGCAACGTAACCGGCTCAATGCTGACGCGCGAAGCCAATGGCACGCTCTACACCCACGCCGGCCCAGAAATCGGTGTAGCGTCGACAAAAGCCTTCACCGGCCAACTAACCGCCCTAGCGATCCTGGCTCTCTACCTCGGCCAGGTGCGCGGCAAGCTCCCCGCCGACGCCTCCCGCAAACTAATGGAAGAACTAAATCGCATCCCCCACAAAATGGAACGCATCCTGCAACACGATGCCGAAACCGAAGAGCTAGCACGCCAATTTTTCCGCCACACCGATTTCCTATATCTCGGCCGAGGCATCCACTATCCAATCGCCCTAGAAGGCGCTCTAAAACTAAAAGAAATTTCCTACATCCACGCCGAAGGCTACCCAGCCGGCGAAATGAAACACGGCCCCAACGCGCTAATCGACGAAAATCTCCCAGTAGTAGTAATCGCCACGCGCGACGACAGCGACCCAGTCTCAGTCCAGCGCTACGAAAAAACCGCCTCCAATATCCAAGAAGTAAAAGCCCGCGACGGCATAGTAATTTCGATAGTGACCGAAGGCGATCGCCTAGCCCGCGAATCCTCCAATCACATTTTCGAAATTCCCGCAGCCCCAGAAATCTTTTCGCCAATCCTAGAAATCGTCCCACTACAAATGCTCGCCTACCACATAGCAGTCCGCCGCGGCTGCGACGTAGATCAACCGCGCAATCTGGCGAAGTCAGTAACGGTCGAGTAATTTTCGCGTTCTCGCCGTACAGCTCTTTACCGTTTCGCCGTTGACGCAATTGGCATAGAATGCCGAGATGCGCGGCCGCTCCGCCCCGACCAAGAGCGCATTGCTCTCACTCTTACTTTTATTTCTGGCCCCGCTGGCGCCCCGCGCGCAAAACGATCCCTCGTACTATCCCCGCCTGACCGGCGTGATCGTCGAAGGCCAACACAAATTCAATGAAGCCACAATCGCGCGCGCCAGTGGCCTAGTGGTCGGCAGGCCGACGAGTCTCCAAGATATCGCGCAGGCCGCTAGCCACCTGGCAACTCTCGGCGTATTCAAAAAAGTTCGCTACCAATACAGCAACACAGCCGATGAAATTTCCGTTCAGTTTCATGTGGACGAGGAAACGGATCTGCTTCCCTGCTATCTTGACAATTTCGTCTGGTTTACGGACGACGAACTTCTCGCCGATCTTCGCGAGCACGTTCCGTTCTTTGACGTCGTTCTTCCACCTGCCGGCGATCTTCTCGATCAAATTCGTGTCGAGCTCAGCAGGCTGCTCGTTGCCAGAAATATTCCCGCCCAAGCCGCGTTCGTCGCCTACACCGCGGGAATCGGAAAGCCCGTATCCGCGCTCATCTTTCAGGCCACTGGAATCGCGCTTCCCATCCGGACGGTTCATTTTTCGGGAGTCGATCAGAAATTCATCGGCCCGCTTTCCAGCGCTTCGAGAGAACTCCTGAAGCAGGATTACAGCCGGCTGACTATCCGGCAATATGCCCACGGTTTTTTCCTGCCCATTTACCAGGAAAAAGGCTATCTGCGCGCGGACTTCGGCGAGCCCAAGGTTGAGTCCGTGTCTCCGGGAAAAACTCCCGCAACTTTGGAAGTGATCGTGTCGATTCCAGTGGTCGAGGGCCGGGTTTACAAATGGAATGGGGTACAGTGGCACGGAACGCAAGTAGTCTCGGCCGACAAACTCACCGAGAGTCTCGGTCAAAAAATCGGCGACCCAACGAATCTGCCGAAATTCGATCGCGGCATCAATGCCGCCAGGACCAGCTACGAAAAGTCCGGCTACCTAGAAGCCGAGATCAAGGTGAAACAAATTTTTCAGGAATCGGACGGGACGGTGGCTTTTGATATTGCCGTGACCGAGGGAGACCAGTTTAGAATGGGCTCGATGGAAATAACAGGATTGCCCAGCCCGCTCATCGAATCGTTGAGGAAAGCGTGGAAGCTGAAACCCGGCGATGTATTCGACGGATCGTATTTCACCGAGTTTCTATCCAAAGAAGTGCCGCCGCGGTTGAACCGGGCGGGAGTCGCGGCTGTGAATGTTCGCGAGTCGCGTAAACTGGATCGCGTGAACCATCGTGTCGACACTACACTTGAGTTTTAACAATCGCGCAGTGCGTTTCGGATGCGTCATCGCCGCGCTGGCGCTCTTTTTCTTCCCACTGAATCAGGCCGCCCCTCAAGAAGCAGTTGGCCGCCTCACCGCGATCAAAGCTAGCGGCTCGCAACGATTTATTTCTCCGAAAATTGCAAGCGAGACGGGCCTAACCATCGGGCAAGAAATCAAGAAGGAAGATTTGCAAGCGGCAGCGAATCGGCTGGTGCAGCTGGGCGTTTTCTCGGATGTGCGTTATCGATTCTCGACGCAGGCTGGAACGATCGATGCGGAATTCCAGGTGGCCGATGGGCCGTCGATTGCGCCGCTGTTCGATAATTTCCCGTGGTTCACCGACGGCGAAATTGCCACAGCTCTGAAGTCATCCGTCTCGCTGTACGATGGCCGCGTGCCGGAGGCCGGCACGATTCTCGATCAGATTTCTCAGAGTTTGGAGAAGTTGCTGGAAACTCGCAAGGTCGCCGGAACGGTCTCGCATCAGGTGACGCGATTGGCTACCAGCGGCGAGAATGTGCAGCAGTTTCGCGTCGAGGGGCCTGCAGCTATCGATTGATTCAGTGGAATTCTCCGATGCGGTGGCCAAGAACGACCACGCCATTCAGCAAAGTCTGGGTGACATTCGCGGCAAACCATTTTCGCGCGCGGTGATTGACCGCTTTATTTTTGAACAGGTACGCCCGATTTACCTGGCGCATGCAAATTTACACGTGACATTCGACGCGCCCCAAGCCCGCTTTACCGGCGACCCTTCGAAGCCGCTTTCGAACAGCGTGAAAGTGATTATCGGAATACATCCCGGCCCGGTTTTTAAGTGGGGCGGCGCGACGTGGAGCGGGAATACGGTATTTTCCGCAGCGGAGTTGGATGCGTTCGTGGCCACGAAGCCCGGCGATGCCGCAGACGGAATGAAAATCGAGTTAGCCTGGCAGCGAATTCTCGATGCTTACGGCAACAAGGGCTACCTCGACGCTGCTCTCGAAAAAACTCCGGTGCTGGACGATGCGGCTGGGCGCGTGGCCTATCGCGTAACGATCAAAGAAGGCCCGCAGTATCACATGGGCGCGCTAGTCTTGACGGGCCTTTCGGTCGAGGGCGAGCGGCGCATCATCGCGGCCTGGAAACTTCCCGACGGCGCGGTTTTTAATGCAAGCATCGCAGACGCCTTTGTGAATGGCGGCGCGCGCGCGGCGTTCGGCGATTTGCCGTGGGGCTACGCGAAGGTCAGTGACTATCTACAGAAAGATCCGCAGACGGCGAAGGTGGATGTGCTTATGGACTTTCAATAGCGTTGCGGCGTTATACTGGAAATTGATGAGCGAACTTTTCGCAAACAGAAACGCAGCGGGCGCGACAACCGGCTTGGCGGTTGCGCTGAATGAGCCTGCAGCGATCGAGAAGGAGCTGCGGCTGTTCGATTCCCTGCGGCAGCTCGATTCCCTGCTCATCGCGTTTTCGGGCGGCGCTGATTCTGCCTATCTTGCTTGGGCTGCTGCGAGCGCGCTCGGCGAACGGGCTCTCTCGGTTACAGCACTCTCGGCGAGTTATTCGGCGCACGATCGCAGCGTGGCAGAAGTTTTTGTACGCAATCACGCGATCCACCACGAATGGATCGAGACGCGCGAGACGGAGAATCCGCTCTATATCGCAAATAATGCGGACCGCTGTTATCACTGCAAGGACGAGCTTTTCACGCAGCTCGACATGCTGGCGCGCGAGCGTGGGTTTGCCGCAGTGGCTTACGGCGTGAACTCCGATGACACGCGCGATTTTCGCCCCGGGCATCGCGCGGCATTTGAGCACAAGGTGCTGGCGCCGCTGCTTGATGCCGGCCTCTGCAAATCGGAAATACGATTTCTATCGCGGCGCGCTAGGCTGGAAACTTGGGACCGGCCCGCGTCGCCTTGTCTTTCTTCGCGTGTGCCGTATGGCACGGCGGTGACGCCAGAGCTTCTGGCGAAGATTGAACGCGCCGAATCAGTGCTGCGCGAACTTGGCTTCCGCCAATTTCGCGTACGTGCGCACGGCGGCACGGCCCGCGTAGAAATCGGGCAAGATGAGCTGCCTCGAGCGCTCGAAACCGAGACCGCCGATCGCATCGACGCCGGCATTCAGCGCGCGGGATTCTTTTACGTGGCCATTGATCTGGAAGGCTATCGCCAGGGCTCGCTGAACGCTGCGCTGCAACAAAAATGAAACGCGTTTCGAGCAGCACGATACGCTTGGCGCATTTTGCTCCCCTTCATCGCGGCGTCTTTGTTGTCTGCCGCAACATCTTTCGCGCAAGAGTCTGCTCAGCCACCGCCGAGCGCACCAGCCACTTCCCCGCCGGCTACGAAGCCCGTTCCCACAATCGTGCAGCCTCCCGAACCCGCTTCAAAAAAAGCGGAAGATCCCGACGCGGCGCTCGATCGCGCAGTGCGCGAGGCCGGCAACGATCGCGCGGCGCTGGTCCGCAAGTTGCAGCAATATCTCGAACGATTCCCGGAGGCGCCGCGAAAGACGGCTGTTTATCGAGCGCTGGTCGAGAGCTGCGAGCAACTGAATGATTCGGCTTGCGCACTCGAGAATGCTGAACTGCTGATTGCGAATCATCCCGACGATTCAGAAATGATGCTGGTCGCCGTTAATCTGCTAGACAAAGCGCGGCGACGATGAAAGCCTGACGCGCGCAGGCGGCTATTTGACGCGGGTGATCGATCGCGTGGAGAAAACCAGTCCCGCGGAAAAACCGGCGCGCGTTTCCGAACAGGATTGGGAGACGCAGCAGAATGATGTGCGGCTGGCGCTTTACATCTTGCGCGGAAAGATCGAAGAAAAGCAGAAGAAAACCGACGAGGCCGCCAAGGATTTCGCAGCCAGTTACGCGGTCCGTCCGAACGCGCTGGCGGCGCAGCATCTCGCGCAGCTCAGCGAATTGCAGAAGAATTTTTCGAAGGCGGTGGAATATTACCTCGATGCATTCGTGCTTCCCGAGAACGGCCCTGGCGGAGCCACCGACCGGCGGCTGATTCGCGACAATCTGGGGAATGTTTGGCGCGAAATTCATGGCAGCGATGTGGGGCTCGGCGACGCGATCCTCGGCGCTTACGATCACACTCAGCCGGTAGTTACGACGCCGAAGTGCGCACGACCGAAATCGCGATGCGCGCGATGCATTTTCATTCACATTGCGGCAGCTCGATGGCACGCCGCTCGCGCTGGCGCCCAATCGCGGCAAAGTCGTGGTGCTCAGCTTTTGGGCCACCTGGTGCGGGCCCTGCCGCGAGCTCGAGCCTATGTTTGCGAATGTAGCGGCGAGTTATGCGGGGCGCAGTGACGTGATGTTTCTGGCGGTGGATACGGATGAAGATGAAACTCGCGTGAAGCCATTCGTGGACGAACAGAAATGGAAAGTGCCGGTCGTGTTCGCAGATGGGTTGGATGATTTTCTGCGAGTGCTCTCGCTGCCCACTGTGATTGTGCTGGATCACGCGGGCAGAATTTCTTACCGCATCAATGGCTATCAGTCCGAGGAATTCACGGAGCGGCTTTCGAATGCGGTAGACCGGTCATTTGCCCCGATCAATCGGCGCTCGCCCTGAGCGGAAATTACTTGAACCCATCTGGCTCTGTTGACATGCACCGCGGCATTTGAATTTCTCCCTCTAGGGCGACGGGTCAATCGTCTCTGCGATTGCGAAGCAATCGACTCGCCCACCCGAGTAACGCGCGCGAAAATGTGGCCTATTTGCGCTGGCGTAGCGCGATCCGGCCTCGTCCGTGTCCCATCGGCCTCGTTGATGCGCACGATGGGGGTAAGGGAACTGCATTTGTATTTGGTGCAATTCTCGCCGTCGCCGTTTCCTGCATCTCAAATCTCAAATCTGAAATCTTAAATTTCCGACGCCGTCGGTTTTGCCTCCTCCTCAGATCCTTCCGCGCAGGGGCGCCCACCCAGGCGGACTTCGCCCGAGTTCCCCCCGCCATATTTCCTACGCTGTCATCCCGAACCCGCTTTAGCGGTGAGGGATCTGCATTTGTATTTGGTGCAATTCTCGCCGTCGCCGTCCCCCCAATCTGAAATCCGAAATTCGAAGTGGCCTTTTCCCGTAGGGGAGGGCCGGGTTAGCCCTCCCGCGACGCCCGCCGTTGGCGTCCCCACGCGTCTGCGCGCCGCGTAGGGGCCGGGGTTCACTACCGGCCCGCTGTGGCGTTGGGTTTTTCGTCTTTGAATTCGCGAAGGCAAAAGCAAAATTGCAGATCACTGAGCCTCTAACGAGCATCTGTGAGATGGGTTCACCTCAGCGCTGCGGAGTTCGTTTCGCGGCATCGCGCGCGGCCGTAATCGTTGCGACGTGAATTTTCACCGTATCCGTGACCTTGCGCGCATATCCGCCGGCCAGTGTGATCACCGTCGGCACGCTGTTCCCTCGCGTGTAATCAAAAACCATGGCATCGCGGCGCGCTAAACCCTCCAGCGTTAATGCCAGGCCGCCGAGTTGATCTTCGCGGTACGGGTCCGCGCCCGCCACGTAGAAAACAATTCCCGGGCTGAATTCTTTGAAGGCGCGCTGAAGATTTGACGCCAGCAATTCCAGATACCCGTGATCGTCGACGCCGTCCGGTAGATCGACATCGATATTCGATGGCGGCTTAGGATACGGATAATTATTTACTTGATGGATCGAGAAGGTGAAAACCGTGGGATCGCCGCCGAAGATTGCCGCGGTGCCGTTGCCGTGATGAACGTCTGTGTCGATCACCATGGCGGTTTCTATCGCTTTGTCGCGTTGCAACCGGCGGATGGCTACGGCGACGTCGTGAACAGCGCAGAATCCTTCGCCATGATCGGGATAAGCGTGATGGAATCCGCCGCCGATATTTGCGGCGAAACCATCGGCGAGCGCGCGACGTCCGGCTAGAATCGAGCCTCCCGCTGCCAACCAACAAGCTTCGACCATTTCTCTCGACCAGGGAATTTCCAGGCGCAGCTCTTCGGTTCTGCTCAGCGTGCCGTTTTTTAGTTTGTGGATGTACTCTCGGCCGTGGACGAGCAAAATGTCTTCGTCCGTGGCCGGTTCGGGATGTAGAAAATCTTCTTTGGTGGCGATGCCTTGTGCGAGAAGGGATTCATAGACAAGGCGATATTTTTGCGACGGGAAAACGTGTGCGCCGAGATTGAGATCGTAGTGATGGTCGTAGATGAGTTTGAATGGCAGCATCCGCGCAAAATCGTAGCGTGAATCCTGCGAACGAGCAAATTTCCCGATGAATTCATCTGGCTATATCGACTTCCTCCGAAGCCGTCGAATTTCTCCCCGTAGGGACGACGGGTCAATCGCTATGCGATTGCACAGCAATCGTCCCGCCCGCCCGTGTAACAAGTGCGAAAATGTGGCCTATTTGCGTCGACGTATCGCGATCCGACATTTCTTGCTTTCCCATCGACCTCGTAAATATGCACGATGTCAGCGGCGCAATGAATGTGTTAATCTTTGCTTGATGCGACGCGTCCAGATCATTTTCGTGCTTCTCGCTCTGGCCTCTTCACCGCTGGCCTTGGTAGCTCGCAGCGAAGCTTGCGCCGAAGCTTGCACGAAGTCCTGTTGCGCCGCAGTGCATCACGCGTCGCACGATTCCGCGCCTGCCGCCGGCCATTGCCACAGCAACCGGCAAGGGTCTTCGGCTCGCTGCTGCGATGAGCCTGTATCGAATCACGCTCTGGATTATGGATTTACGATTTTGATGCCCCTCTCGATTCTTCCGGATGTGCCGGGAATCGCAGCTCCCGCAAATTCCGGCGTTGCAGTTGTGTCGAATCCTCTGGTTGTTCCCTCGGCTCTTGGTTCTGCTCCTTTCGAACCCCCGCGCGCGTAGTCGTCTCTCCCTACGCACGCTTAAATCTCAAAAGGGGTTTTTCAATGCACAAACTGAGGCTTGGGAGTGTGTTTTTCGTTGCCAGCGCTTTGATATTTTTCGCCGCGCTGGCGCATGCCAGCATTTTCGGCACGGTGCGCGGACTGGTTCACGATCCGCAACATCGGCCGATCGCCGGGGCGAGAGTTTCGTTGACTGAAGTGGGTTCCGATTTCACGCGGCAGACGCTTACCGACCAGAATGGCGAATTCCGATTCGACAACGTAACGATCGGAAACTATGACGTCAGCGTGGCGCAGGATGGCTTCGAATCCGCCATTCAGCGCGTGCGAGTGATTTCAGATAGCGCGCCGATTCTGCATTTTGAATTGAAGGTTAGCACCGTCAGTCAATCCGTTACCGTTACAGCGGAACAGAATCCTGTGGTTACCGAGTCCGCCACGCCGATGACCATGGTCGATCGATCGGAGATTGCCGCCACGCCGGGCGCCGATCGCACCAATAGCCTCGCGATGATTACGAATTTCGTTCCCGGCGCTTACATGACACACGATCAGTTGCACGTTCGCGGCGGGCATCAGGTGAGCTGGCTGGTGGATGGCATTCCGATTCCGAATACGAATATTGCCAGTAATGTTGGGCCACAGATTGATCCGAAGGACATCGACTACATCGAAGTGCAGCGAGGGAGTTATGCGGCCGATTATGGCGATCGGACTTATGGCGTATTTGATGTGGCCCCGCGGACCGGATTTGAGCGCGACAATGAGGGCGAGCTGGTCGTGAGCGCCGGAAATTTTTATCAGACCAACGATCAACTCAGTTTTGGCAGCCATACCGAGCGATTTGCTTACTACGCCAGTGTGAACGCCAATCGTTCCGATCTTGGCCTCGAGGCGCCGGTATCGGAGGTCGTCCATGATCGCGACAATGGCTTCGGCGGCTTCACCAATTTAATCTTTAATATCGATCCGCAAAATCAACTGCGCTTCGTCGGCTCGGCGCGGCGGGATTTCTATCAGATTCCTTACGATCCGAATGATCCTGACAGCAATGGAATCCGCGACGCCGAAATAGAAAATGACTCGTTTGCGAATTTCTCGTGGGTGCACTCGTTCAATTCCGGCTTTCTGCTTACCGTTTCGCCGTTTTACCACTTCAATCGAGCGCACTATGACGGGAATCCGAATGATTTTCCGATTGCCACTCAGGACAACCGCGGCTCGCTCTATTGGGGCGGACAGGCGACGCTGGGTTTGGTCAAGGGCAAGAACAACGCGCGCGTCGGCTTCTATGGATTCGGGCAGCACGACAATCAACTTTTTGGGCTGACTTTCAACGACGGGAGCAATCCGAACTTCAGCGATACGGAAAAAGTGAACGGCGGGCTGGAGGCGCTTTTCGCGGAAGAGCAATTCAAGGCCACCTCCTGGCTCACATTGAACGGCGGCGTGCGCTATACGCATTTTTCGGGCGGCGTGGTGGAAAACAACACGAGCCCTCGGGCGGCTGTCGCTGTTCGCGTGCCGAAACTGAATTGGGTTTTCCGCGGCTTTTTCGGGCGATTTTACCAAGCGCCGCCGTTGATTACCGCTTCTGGGCCGTTGCTGCAATTTGTAGATAGCCAAAATCTCGGATTCATTCCACTGCGTGGCGAGCGGGACGAGGAGACGCAGTTTGGCGTCACGATTCCCTGGCGCGGCTGGTCGCTCGATGCGGATAATTTTCGCACGCGGGCAGTCAATTTCTTCGACCACAATAGCGTGGGAAATTCGAACGTGTTCTTCCCGCTGACGATTGCGAATGCGCTGATTCGCGGTTGGGAATTGACGCTGCGTTCGCCCCGCATTGCTCACCGCGCGGAAATCTATCTGACGTATTCAAATCAAATCGCCGAAGGACGCGGGGCCATCACCGGCGGATTGACGGATTTTATGCCGCCGGCGCAAGGTTATTTCCTGCTGGACCACGATCAGCGGAACACGTTGAATCTTGGCGGTCGCATTTCACTCCCCTGGCACACGGCGGCCTCAGCGAATATTTATTACGGTTCGGGCTTCACCGATGGCGACGGGCCGAATCATTTGCCCGGGCATACGACCGTGGATTTGTCTCTCTCAAAAGAATTCGGCGAAAACTTCTCCGTGGCCACGAATGCGATAAACCTGGCGAATCGCCGATTCTTGCTCGACAACAGCGAGACTTTCGGCGGCACGCACTTTTTCAATCCGCGCGAGATTTTTGTAGAATTCCGGTACCGATTCCACTACTGAGGAGGAATGATGCTGGCAGCCCTTTGGACGAACGAGCTGAGCGGATCGCAATCGAATCTAAAGATTTCCTTCAGCGTGCTTCTGATCTGCGGAGTATTGCTTTGCGGATGCAGCAAATCCGCGCCCACGGCGTCGAAATTTCCGACCTATAAAATGCGCGGGACGATTGTCGCTGTCCACGCGGACGATAAATCAGCAAGCATCGATGCTGACGCCATTCCAGGATTCATGGATGCGATGACAATGGAATATACGATCCGGGATTCCGCCGCCTTTTCGAAATTGAAGCCCAAGGACAAGATTACCGCAGATTTGATTGTAGGTCCGGATGGCGCTTATATCGAGAATGTGAAGATTGAGGGGGAAAAGTAGGTTTTCGTACCGCTGGCGTCCTTGCCGACTCTTACGAGCGCAATTTCGGGAATGGCGACGGACGTGGACGGACCATGTCTTCCACCTAGCGCCGATCCGTTTGTTCCCTGTCTGCAGGACGCCAGCGGCACGAAGGAACTTGCTAATTACACTTTGAGGTCCGGGGTTGGTCAGGGCTTTGGTCGCATTTGTAGTCGTCGGATGCCGGCAGGGATGCCAGCGCTACTTAGTTCTCTCGCTCAAAGATAAAGTCGGGGACCGCCAGCAACGCGCGCAGAAATTGTGAGTCGGGCCATCCGCTCAGGCAGGCTTTCGCGCGGCGGACGTAATCGCGGGCCAAATCGCGGGTGCGATCAAGCGCGCCGGATTCGTTCACCAAGCGCGTGATATCTTCTGCCGAGACGCTATGAAATCCCTTTTCTTCCAAGACTGTAGCCACCATGCGATGCGCCGCGGCATGCCCATCAGCGCCTCCGCCCAGGCCATTCTGCATCGCGAAAATTAAAGGCAGCGTTACCTTTCCTTCTTTCAGATCGCTCAGCACCGGCTTGCCGATTTGTTCTGAGGACGCCGTGAAATCCAGCAGATCGTCCACGAGTTGGAACGCCAAGCCCGCGTAACGCCCGTAATCGGCCAGCGATTCTTCCGTCGCTTTATCCAGGCGGCCAAGCACCGCGCCCAGGCGAGTGCAACCGCTGAACAGGCAAGCAGTTTTTCGATAGGCGAGATCGGAGGTCTCGGCCTCGGTCACGTCGATGCGGCCGATGTGGGTAAGCTGCAGCAGTTCGCCTTCAACCATATTCTGCGTGAGATCAATCAGAATATCGAGTATCTCAAAGCTGCGCTCCGCTAGCGCCATTTCAAAAGATTGCATGTAAAGCCAGTCGCCAGCCAGCACGCTCATGTGATTGCCCCAGCGGACATTGGCGCTGGGTCGCCCGCGGCGAGTGTTGGCGCCATCGATCACGTCATCATGAATTAGCGTGGCGCTGTGGATAAGCTCGACTACCGCACCAAGCCGTACAGCGCCCGGGCCGCGATATCCGGCCGCGCCGGCTGCCAAAAGCAACAGAGCTGGCCGCAGTCTCTTGCCGCCGCCTTCGCGCAAATAACTCGTGATTTCTACAACCGGCTCGATCGTCGAGCCGCTCTGAGCAGCAATTTCGCGCTCCACCAGCACGAGATCGTCCCTGACGAGATCGAAAATCTCTCGCGCCGATAGTGTCGAGATGGAGCTCCTCCGAGGTTGCGCGGACGAAGACATTACGCGTCTCCCAAACGGAAAAAGCGGCGAAAATTAGCCGCCGTGGCAGCGGCCATTTCTTCTGCCGTTGATTTTCTCACAGTCGCGAGCATCTGCGCCACTTCGACGACGTAGGCCGGCTCGTTGCGTTTGCCGCGCACTCTTTGCGGCGCGAGATAGGGAGAATCGGTTTCGGTAAGGATGCGGTCGAGCGGCAGTTGCGCGGCGTCATCGCGGAGCGCGCTATTTTTTGGATAGGTGATGTTGGCGGCAAAGGAGACCAGGAAACCTAGCTCGATTCCCTTCTGCGCTTCATCCAGCGTGCCAGTGAAGCAGTGCAGGATGCCGCCTAGTCCAGCGCTGTGCCAATCGCGTTCGAGAATCGCCAGGCAATCGGCCCAGGCATCGCGGCAATGGATTACGATGGGCTTTTTTGCGCCGCGCGCAATTTCAAGTTGGCGGCGGAAGACTGGCGCTTGGATTTCGCGCGGAGAATGATCGTGGAAATAATCCAAGCCGATTTCGCCGACGGCCAGGAAGCGCGGATGTCGCGTTAATTCCTCAAGCATCGCGAAATGTTCGTCGGTAGCCAGATTAGCTTCGTGGGGATGGATACCAGCGGTGGCGTAAATCCAATCATGCGCTTCAGCGAATGGAATTGCCGAGGCCAGGTGATCGGGGCCGGCAGCGCCGCCGATGGCGAGGATCGTGGCGACGCCCGCATCACGAGCACGCGCGAGCATAGCGTCGCGGTCTTCATCAAATTGCGGATATTCGAGATGCGCGTGCGAGTCAATGATCTGCAAAGTTAGATTCCGTTCGACGGCGCCCACCTGTCACGAATCCTAGCTGTCACCCTGAACCCGCTTTAGCGGTGAGGGATCTGCAGTTGCCGTCGTAGGGGCCGGGGTTCACCACCGGCGCGGTGTAGCACTGGGTTTGCGCCTTTGATCTTTCGATCGCGAGTTCTCACACAGCCTCTAAATCCCTCAATTCTAGAAGCGATTTGGCTCTATTGACTCCCTCCGAATCCGTCGAATTTCTCCGCGTAGGGGCGACCGCTTGCCTCGCCCGCCCAAATAACAAGTGCGAAAATGTGGCCTACCTGCGTCGGCGTAACGCGATCCGACATTCCTTCGGCTTCGCATCGAGTCGTTTGGCGGTTTGATGCGAAGCGCCTCACCTAGCGCCGGCTGCCAGCCGGCGTTTTTGACTTTGTGTGGCATCCCACCGACCTCGTAAATACGCACGATGTCAACAGAGCCACACGAGTTCATTTCAACTTCGCGCCAGCCGGCACATCCTCGGCGAACGTGCAGATCACTGGCTTGCCTTCCGGCCCCACTGCTGCGGCTACGATCATGCCATTCGATTCGACGCCGCGTAATTTGCGCGGCGCCAGATTCGCCACCACCACCACTTTTTTGCCGACCAATTCTTCCGGCGTGTAAGAGACCGCCAGGCCCGCCACGATTTGCCGCGATTTCTTCGCCGATGTCAACCATTAGCTTCAGAATCTTATCGGCCCCGGGAATTCGCTCCGCGGATTTCACCAAGCCCACGCGCAATTCAACTTTGGCGAAATCTTCGATGCCGATTTTGGCGTTGGCGGCCGGAGCTGTAGCTGCTGCGTGCGGCCAGCGCGCCCGACGCAGCAGGGGTTGCTGCAGGTGCAGCGGCGGGTTGTGCTCCTGCTGGATTGCGGATTTCATCTTCCATGGCTTCTATCCTCTCTGATGTTTCTTTTTTGTCGGCGCGCGGGAACAGTTGTTCCGCCTCTCCGACGTGCGTGCCCAGCGCGTAATGCGCCCCATGCCAGGTGCTTCGGGTCCTGCGATGCGATATCTGTTTTTTCCCCAAGCTGCTTCCAAATTTTGCTGCTCGCGTGCGGCAACACCGGATACGCGAGCGCGACGATGTGGCGCAGGCTCTGCGCCGCAGCGAATAGCACTTCGCCCAGCTCGGCGTGTTTTGCCGGATCCTTCGCCAAAGCCCACGGCTTTTTCTCGGTAAGAAATTGATCCGTCGCGGCGACCAGCTCCCAGATGGATTCGAGCGCGTCCGAAAATTTGAATTCTTCGTAGTACTGCACCGCGACGTCTTGAACTTCGGCAGCCTTGCTCGCGAGCGCCACGGCGATTTGCGAAAGCGATGCATCTGGGACTGGCGGCGGCAATCGCGCCTCCGAAATATTGATGAATCATTGCGACGATGCGGCTGGCTAGATTGCCCAGACCATTGGCTAGATCGGCGTTGTAACGCGTCAGCAGCGCATCGCGGCTGAAATTGCCGTCTTGGCCGAAGACCATTTCGCGCAGCAGGAAATAACGCAGCGCGTCGATGCCTAGCGTGCGCGCGATGGGCTGCGGATATTGCATGTTGCCGCGCGACTTGGACATTTTTTCGTCGGCGAAGAGCCACCAGCCGTGCGCGAAGATTTTCTTCGGCAGCGGTTCTTCGGCGGCCATTAGGAATGCGGGCCAATAGACGGCGTGGAATCGGAGAATTTCTTTGCCGATCAGATGTAGCTCGGCGGGCCAATATTTTTCCCATTGCACTTCGTCGTCGCCGTAGCCTATGCCGGTCATGTAGCTGGTGAGCGCGTCGTACCAGACGTAAATTACGTGCTTTTCATCGTCGGGCCAGGGAATGCCCCACTTGATCGTGGTGCGGCTTACCGAAAGATCGCGCAGGCCGCCGCGCACGAAAGCCATAACTTCGTTGCGGCGCGTTTCAGGCTGAATGAAATCGGGCTGCGATTCGTAAAGCTGCAGTAAGCGATCTTGAAATTCCGAAAGCTTGAAATAGTAATTTTCTTCGCGAACTTTTTCCGTCGGGCGCTTGCATTCGGGACAGAGGCCGCCGGGAAGCGGCTCATCGACGTACATTTCATCGAAGACGCAGTATTGGCCTTCGTAGAATCCTTTGTAGATGTAGCCTTTGTCCTTAGCTTGGAGCAGCAGGCGATGGACAGCCCGCTCCTGGCGCGGCTCGGTGGTGCGGATGAAACGATCGATGCTGAGATCGAGTTCTTTCCAGAGCTGCTCGTATTCGCCGGCGATGCGGTCCGCGTACGCCTGAGGTGTCACGCCCGCAGCTTTTGCGGCGCGCTCTACTTTTTGGCCATGTTCGTCGGTGCCCGTCAGCAAAACCACATCGTAGCCGCACATGCGCTTGAAGCGCGCGATCGTATCAGCGACCACCGTGGTGTACGTGTGGCCGAGGTGCGGCCGGGCGTTCACGTAATAGATGGGAGTGGTGAGGTAATACTTGGGCTTGGTCTCGGGCATTAGCTATTTTTGCGGCTCGCGCTGCTTTTGATAATGAAAATTGGCGAGCGCCAGGACTTCTTTCAGCGGAATTCCCTTCTGCGCGGCCAAGCGCTGGCAATCTTCGTACTCGGGAGCGACGTTCAGCATTGTGCCGTTTAGCCGCGAAATTTTCATGCGAATTTCGCCCAGTGGCGTTTCGACCGCGATAATTTCGCGCTTAAGCGTGCGGCGGCGCACTTCATGCGTGCGCACGCCGATGGTAGTAGTCTCGCGGAAAACGAGATCGATCAGCCGATTTAGATTTTCGGGCTCAGCAAGTAACGTGACCAGCAGCCCGGGGCGATTTTTTTTCATCTGCACCGGCGAGGAAAAAACATCGAGCGCGCCCGCGGCCAGGGCTTGGTCCACAAAATAGCCATAAATTTGCGGGTTCATGTCATCGAGATTCGCTTCGATCACCGTGATCGGCGGATCCCACTGCTCGCCTTTTTCCGTTGCAGTAGCAACACCCACCAGCAGGCGCATCACGTTGGGCCGATCGGGTAGATCAGTGCTGCCCGCGCCGTAGCCCACGGATTCGATTTTCATCGGCGGCATTTCCGCAAAGCGAGAGGCTAGCGTCGTGGCAATGGCTGCGCCTGTAGGCGTAACCAGCTCGCATTGGACGCCGCTTGAAAAGCTTGGCACGCCACGCAGAAGTTCGGCGGTAGCCGGTGCTGGAACTGGGAGAATTCCGTGAGCGGTCTTGACCGTCCCGGCGCCCACGTCGAACGCGGAGCAAGAAAATTCATCCACGCTAAGAAGCTCGAAGCCGATCGCGGCACCTACGATGTCGATGATCGCGTCCACCGCGCCTACTTCGTGGAAATGAACCTTCTCGATTTCCACTTGATGGACTTTGGCTTCGGCTTCGCCCAGGCGGCGGAAAATCTTCGTGGCTCGCTCCTTGATGCGCGGGGCAAGCTCGGCGCGATCGATTAAATCCAGGATCGCACTTAGGCCGCGATGATGATGCTTTTCGGTACTTTCTACTTTTACGTTGGTAGCGAAGAGCGCTCCGCGCTTCACTCGCTCGGCGGAAATTTGCCAGCCTTTTAGATCAAGGCGGCGAAGTTCCGATTTTATGGTAGCCAGATCGGCCCCGGCGTCCACTAAAGCACCCAGGGTCATGTCCCCACTGATGCCCGAAAAACAGTCGAAGTGAGCTAATTTCATAGACTTAATCGCGCAATCGCAATGAATCAACGCCCGAGAATCGATACTAGACTGCGCTATATAGCCTGTCAAATCGACCGCCAAGACGGTCGTGTTCTAATTTGATCTGGCTTGGCCTTTCGTAAATGTAGCATCGCACTCGTCGCGGCGCAGCCGCGGCGTCACGGTGGCAGCCCCCGAATTTATTCGGGGGAGGAGCGCTTCAGCGCTCCGAAACAGCGCCACCTATCACTATGCGCTTCAGCGCTGGGCACTTCTTGGCCAGCCACGAAGCTTTCGATTGTGCTCGGGAGTCCTATCTCGAAATTAGGACACTACCGCGACGACGGCTCAGCGCGCTTCTTAACCCCCCGCCGTGATCCACGCAAATCAAACGCCACTCCTCGTCCGTACGCCCCCAAATTGATACCGCCGTACTATTGACCCCCGTTACTCTTAGGGTAAGAATGGCCAGGGAACCTGCCCAAAAGGCCGGCTCCAAACGCCGCCGCTGGGCTGTTGACCCAGACCGCGAGAAAGGAAAGCAATCGGTACGACCATCGCTAAACAATCGGGACACTAAAATATTGTTGTTCCCGTAAGTCACTGAAAACAAAGAGCGACTCTCCAAACAATCGGGACACAGGGGGGGTACCCAATACACGACGACGAAACGCCTCCGAACTGACGCTCGGATTGACGTTCGAACTGAACTGCTGACGAACGCCGCGACATCGACATAGTTCGCCAAGCCGTCTCCGCCGTCATAGCCTATAATCGCTGGATTCTGTTAGGGCTAGGAGGACTGTGTATCTCGAGATTGTGAACCGGATTCGCGCGGCGATTACTGCGCATATTCGTCTCGCGTATGGCGTGGACGTGAAAGTTTTGACCGAGCGGCCTCCGCGCCTCGAGATGGGCGAGGTAGCTTCGCCGGTTTGCTTTGAATTGGCGAAGCGTTTGAAGAAGGCGCCGCGCGTAATTGCACAGGAAATTGTCGGATCGATTGGCACGATCGACGGCGTCGCGCGGTTTGAAGTTGCCGGCGGCGGCTATCTGAACGCATTTTTGGCTCGCGGGACGTTTTTTGTCACGGCAGGGTTAGCGGCTGGACGCGAGGAACGCGCCATCGGAGCTGATTCGGCCAAGACGATCGTCGAGCACACCGCGATCAATCCGAACAAGGCCGCGCATATCGGGCACCTGCGGAATGCGGTTCTGGGCGATTCGTATTCGCGGATTTTGCGTTACTCGGGCGAACGCGTGGAGGTGCAGAACTACATCGACAATACCGGCGTGCAGGTAGCGGACGTGGTTTTGGGGTTTTTGGATCTGGAGAAGAAGTCGATCGATGAAGTGCGACGGCTGAGCGAGGCGGAGAAATTCGACTACTACTGCTGGGATCTTTATGCGCGCGTGACCGTGTTTCTCGAAGAGGATAAAAAGCGGCTCGATTTGCGCGGCGATGTCCTGAAGAAAATGGAAGAGGGCCACGGCATCGAAGCGGAGATGGCGGAATTGATTTCTGTGGCGATTGTCCGCTGCCATTTGCGGACTATGGATCGCTTGAGCATTGACTACGATCTCTTGCCGCGCGAAAGCGAGATTTTGCATTTGAAATTTTGGGATGCCGCGTTCGCGATGTTGAAGGAACGCGGCGCCATTCGAATTGCCACAAGCGGGAAAAATGCCGGGTGCTGGGTGATGCCTTTGACGGAAGCGGCGAGCGTCGGAGAACCTGCGGCAGATGCCAGCGACGATCGCGACGGCGAGCAGGACGTAAAGATTATTGTGCGATCGACTGGAACCGTCACATATGTGGGAAAGGATATCGCCTTCCATCTTTGGAAATTCGGTTTGCTGGAGCGCGATTTTTATTATCGGCCCTTTTACAAGCACCCTTCAGGACGCGAGGCGTGGATTACATCCGGCGCGCCGGGCGAAACGCACAGTGCCGGCAACACTCCGGAGTTTGGGCACGCAAGCAGCGTTTATAACGTGATCGATGTGCGCCAGGCTTATCCGCAGCAAGTTGTGGCCGCTGGTTTGCGCGCTGGCGGATTTGATTCGCAAGCGGACCACTTGAAGCATTTGGCTTACGACAGGGTGGTGCTTACGCCTCGGTGCGCAGCGGAACTTGGATATGAAATTCCGGCCGAGGACGCTAAGAAGCAATATGTGGAAATCAGCGGCAGAAAGGGACAAGGCGTCAAAGCTGATGATTTGAT
>CAWBWG010000034.1:0-27411 GCA_963792515.1 uncultured Acidobacteriota bacterium
TTTTGAGGTGAATCGCGGGCAGCTGGATTCGAGTGTGCAGTACCGCGCGCGCGGACCTGGATACGACCTGCTGCTGGAACGCGACGGAATTCGATTTGAGACGGTGGCGCAGCAGAATTCGGCGGAGCGCAAAGCGCCTGAGCGGCGTTCGCCGGGGAAGCGGCCGCCGAAGTTGCGGGTGCGGAAGCACACCGAGCCGGAATGGCGCAAGCAGCAGCACAAGCAGCGACGAAAAGCACCGGCGGCCGATTCGATCTTGCTGCGATTCGAAGGCGGCTCGCCCGGGATAGCGTGGCGCGGTCAGGATGTGTTGCCAGGAGTGACGAATTATTTCATCGGGGACGATCCTAGCGGGTGGCAAAGACGCGTGCCGCTATTTGCCGGGGTTGGGGCGATGGCGGCAGCGCCAGACGTGGATTGTCTTGTCTATGCCGGGGACCGCGGGCTGGAGATGGACTTCGATTTGGCGCGCGGGGCGGATTTGCGGCGGTTGCGGCTGGACGTGAGTGGCGCGCAGAGTTTGCGAGTGAGCGCTGAGGGCGATTTGTTGATCGCCGGGCGCGCGGCGGTGATTCGACTGCGCAATCCGGCGATTTATCAGATGAAGGCTGGCCAGCGCGTGAATGTGTCCGGCGGATATGCTCTGGCTTCGAGCCATGAGGTTTCGTTTCGCGCAGGGGCGTATGACCGCGGGCTTCCGTTGGTGATCGATCCTTCGGTGGCGATTACTTACACGACTTTTCTTGGTGGCACAGGGGCCGATTCGGCGAATGCCGTGGCGCTGGATTCTTCGGGCGCCGTTTACATCAGCGGAACTACTACTGCGAATGCGAGTTTTCCCGAGACGGCGACGAAAAAGTATGGTCCGTTGGCCGGAACGAGCGATTTTTTTGTGGCCAAGATTGATCCGACGAAGACGGGTGCGGCGTCTCTCATTGCGCTCACATTTATTGGCGGCAGCGGCGATGAGGAGGACGGAAAGCTGGCGGTGAATGCGACCGGGGTCGCAGTGGTGGGGACGACGACCTCGACGGATTATCCGACGACCGATTCGACGAAGCTGGTGAAGGGCACGAACGATTTAGCGTTGAGCGTGCTCGATCCGACTTTGAGCACCTTGAGTTTTTCGACGGTGCTCGACGGTACAGGTGCTTTTGCTACGCCGCTCGACAGCTCGGGCACGCATGGCACGCCTGCAGTGTCTTTCGATCCGAGCGGGCGCGTGCTGGTGACGGCGGATACGACGGCGCCGGATTTACCGGTGACGGCGGGGGCTTACCAGCCCATATGGGGCGGAACGACGCAAACGGACACACCGGCGCCGCCGCAAAGCGATGGCATGCTGGCGGTGTATAGTGCGCCAACGCTGACCTATCTGACTTACTTCGGAATCAATGGATTTACGAATGATCTGGGAAATTTCGAGCCGGCTACCGTGGGAGTGACTGGGCTGGCGGTAGATCTGGTAGGGCAAGTCTACGTGGCGGGATTCACTTCGCAGCCGGGGACCGGATTTCCGATTACTAACGGATTCCAGACGAGCTATGCCGGCGGGGCGTATGACGGATTTTTGATGTCGCTGAAACCGAAGGGGCTGGGCACGGCAGATTTGATTTATTCCACTTTTTTGGGAGGAGCAGGCTCCGATGAAGCGATGGGGGTTGCAGTTGATCAAGCGATTCCGGCGAATGCTTACGTTGTGGGTACCACCGCTTCGCCGGACGAACTTACTACGCCGACCGTGAGCGGTTTTCAATCGAAGCTGGGCGGAACGGCGAATGCTTTTTTGGCGGTGGTGGGGCAGACGCAGGCGGGCGTGACGACGCTCAGCTATGCCACTTATCTGGGCGGCGGCGCGAGCGATACTGCTTTCGGAGTTTCGGCGCTCAGCACCACGGCGGTTTACGTGACCGGCCTCGCGGGCTCTTTCAATTTTCCTACTTTGAATACGCTGCAATCTTTTAGCGGCACAGGAGATGCGTTTCTAGCGAAGTTGGATACCACGGCGGCAGGCGCCGCGTCTCTGCTCTATGCCACGTTGCTCGGAGGGGGCAACGCGGCACAGGGCAATGGGATCGCGGCACTGCCGACGGGGGAAATCGTAGTGGCGGGGAGCACCACGTCGAACGATTTTCCGCTGGCGGGGAATCCGCAGACGGGAGTGCAGCCGATTTGCACGAGTTGCCAGCAAAGCCCGGCGCTGCCGGATGCGTTCATTGTTGCATTTGCAGAGAATGCGGTCGCCGGGCCGGTGGTTTCTTTCAATGCGCCCGAGCTAAATTTTGGGAATCAGCTCGTGGGCGCGGCGAATCCGCCGGAGATCGGAATTCTCACGACTACGGGAACGTCGGCGCTCACGATTACCGGGATCGCGATTACCGGCGCGAATGCTGGGGATTTTTCGCAGTCGAATGATTGCCCGCTGAGCCCGGCTACCCTGGCGACGCAGGCCACTTGCCAGCTTACTGTGAATTATTCGCCTTCCGTGCCGGCCGCGGAATCGGCTGCCATTACTTTTACTGACAACGCCGTGGGCAGCCCGCAGACCATTAATTTAGCGGGGACGGGACAGGAGCCGTTGGTGTCACTTTCCGCGGCCTCGATTAATTTTGGCAATCAGCCGGCGGGGACGGTGAGCAACGCGCAAGCGCTGACCATCACGAATAGCGGAAATCTGGCGCTGAATATTTCCTTGGTGAACATGACCGGACCGGACGTGGCGCAATTCCGATTTACCGGCAGCAATACCTGCACGAATCCGCCGATGGTGCAAGCGGGCGCGAGTTGCATCATGACGGTGGCGTTTGCGCCGCAAACGGTGGGGACATTCAGCGCCACCATCGCGCTGACGGACAATTCTGGAAACACAGTTGGCTCATCGCAGGCGGTGCAGTTGTCGGGGACTGGCTCGTCGGCCGCTCCTACGGCGAATATTGCGCCGACCGCGCTTACGTTTGGATCGCAGAGCGTGGGAGCGTCGAGCGGCCCGGAATCGGTGGCGCTAAGTAATACGGGCAGTTTGCCGTTGCAGGTCAGCTCGATCGCTATTGGCGGCACGAATGCGGCCGAATTTAAATTCGCTTCGGGGACGAGTTGTCCTGCCGGCGGCGGCACGGTCGGCGTGTCCGCGGGCTGCACCGTGAACATTGCCTTTGCACCGGCCTCGACTGGGGCGAAGGCCGCTACGATTTCGTTCTTCGATAATGTCTCCGGATCGCCGCAGATTGTTTCTTTGAGCGGAACGGCCATCAGCTCGCCGTCGATTCAAGTGGCGACCGGGAAGCATCGGATTTCAAGCGCAAACTTTGAAAATGCCGACGGCGGCGTCGCCGGTGACGATTTCGAATCCAGGCACTACGGCGGTGCAGATTTCGACGATCAGCGTGACGGGGCCGAACCCCGGGGATTTTCTGCAGACCAATAATTGCCCGGGAACGCTGAATCCTTCGGCGACTTGCCAGGTGAGCGTCGTGTTTAAGCCGCTGGCAGGTGGGGCGCGCACCGCGTCGCTCACGTTGGCGGATTCGGCCGCCAGCAGCCCGCAGATCGTGACGCTATCCGGAACTGGATTGGTGCCAGCCGTGACGCTTTCTGCTGCGAGCGTGAGCTTTGCGGCACAGTTGGCCGGGACGGTGAGCGCGCCGTCGTTGGTCACCATCATGAATGCCGGGAATGGCGGTTTGGTGATTTCGAGCCTGGCTTTGGGCGGAGCCAATCCTGGGGAATTCGCGGCCACGCAGAATTGCGGGGCGATGCTTGCGCCAGAAGCATCGTGTAGCGTGAGCATCGTGTTGCAGCCGCAGCCGGGCCAGGCGGGGCCGGCTGCGGCAACGCTGAGTATCATCGACAACGCGCTGGACAGCCCGGAGACGGTCGCGTTAACTGGCTCGGTGGATGATTTCTCGTTGAGCGCGTCGACGAGCGGCTCCCTCTCGGCAGTAGTTACCGCGGGGACGACGGCGGCTTACAGCTTGCAAGTGAATTCGCTAAACGGATTTTCTGGCAGCGTGACGATTTCATGTGCGGGCGCGCCGGCGGATGCGTCGTGTGCAGCTACACCTTCGCCGCTTTCGGTGGCGGATACGGGAGATACGCCATTTAGCGTGAGCGTCCCGACGCAGCAGGCGGATTCTGGGAGCGCCTTCACTCGGCCTGGTCCCTTGTCTGCGAAGCGGATTTACTGGCCGCCTGATCCGAGGCTGGGAAGAGTGATTAGTTTGGAAATCGCGGTCTTCTTACTGGCAACGTTGTGCGCTACTGGATTTCTGCGACGACGTTGGTGGAAGCGCATGGCCGTTGCGTCGATTTTTATTTTCGTGCTGATGGCCGCCGTGGCCATGACCTCTTGTGGCGGAGGTGGTGGATCTGGCAGTCAGACCGCGGCGGCGGCTGACACACCCGCGGGAACTTATACGCTTACCGTGACAGCCACATTTACATCTGCGGATGCGACGGCGCCGGTCAGCCGCATGCTTCCGCTCACCCTTGCCGTGCAATAACCCGCCGGGCAAACCGCGAACGGACGAAATCCGAAGTAGCGCCGGCGTCTCTGCCGGCATCTTGCGAGCTGGATTTTGCTACGGGCAGGATCACGCGCGGAATACGATCTACGCAGCCGTCCAATCTTTACGGCCACGCGCCGTCCGGCACTTTCGCCTTGGCCGGGAGTTGCGGTCGTCAGATGACGGCAGGGACCCCGGCGCTACTTAGAATTCTTTGATGGCGATGTCGCGGGGGCGTGCGCCTACGGGGATCAGCGTGATCAAGCCGCCGGTCGCGGTGCGTACTACGGCGAGATCGTCGGATTGCGTGTCGGCGACCAGGAGCATATCGCCGCCGGGGGTGAACGCGAGCGGGCCCGGCTGTTGGCCTACCGGAATCGGGCGCGCTACCTTGCGCTGGTCGATGGCGACCGGCACTACGTGGCCGGCCGCGGAATCGGAGACGAACAGCAGGGAATCGTCGGCGGCGAGAACGGCCTGCGTCGGCGAGGATCCGAGGAGTAAAAATTCCACGGCCTCGTTCGTTTCGGTATTGATGATTACCAGGCCGTGCGATGCCGCGGAGGTCACGTAAAGCTCGCCGCCATCCTGCTTGAGATCGAGATCATCAGGAACGCCGCCGATATCTAAATTGGCGAGCAGCTCGCGGCGGCGCAAATCCACTACGGAAACCTGGCTCGATCCGCCGGAGGTGATGAACGCTTTCGAGCTGTCCGGAAGAATGGCGATTTGCTCGGGACGCGGCGCGACATTGACGACGCCCAGAACCGCGAGCGAATTGGAATCAAGAATCGAGATGCTGCTGTCATCGTGATTCGAGACGAGCAGCGTTTTGCCGTCCGGAGTAAGGCGGGCGATCCAGGGGCGGCGTCCGGAATAGCCGCGGCCGACAATTTGCCGCGACTCGCAATCGATAGCCAGAATTTCGTTCGATCCTGATGAGGCCACGAACGCGCGACGGCCATCCGCGGAAAAATCGAGCGCAAACGGTTGCGCGCCGGTGGGAATTTTCGCCACGATGGAATTCGTGCGCGTATCGAGGATCCACGCTATGCCCGCCGTCGAGCTGACGCCCCAAATTTCCGGGCGCGTGGGATGCGCGCGCAGGCCGCTGGGATCGGCGCCTACGGAAATTGTGGCGATCTGCGCGAGTTTGACCAGATCGATCACCGAGATCGTTCCGTCGGCAGTGTTGGCTACGTACGCGTTCAGATGCAGGCCGGGGCGAAGATACGCGGGAAGTTTTTCGATCCAGATCAGGCGCAGGCCGATGACGGCAAGAATGGCGATGGGAATTATGACGCGGTAATTCAGGCGAGGCTTCTTCATCGAAAGGCGCGTGCTCTGCAATCGTGGCTGCGATCGCGAGGCATGCTCCGAGCGCCGCTCAATTCAGCGAACGGTGCAGCACGCCGGCAATCTGATTCACTTCCACCATGAGTTGCGCGAATTCCGATGGGACGATCGATTGCATGCCGTCGGAAAGGGCGCGATCCGGGTCGTTGTGTACTTCGACGAGTAAGCCATCCGCGCCCGCTGCTACGGCGGCACGCGAAAGCGGCAGCACTTTATTCCGGCGCCCGGTGCCGTGGCTGGGATCGACCACGATCGGCAAATGGCTGCGCACTTGCACCGCGGGAATCATGCTCAGGTCGAGCGTGTTGCGCGTGTGATCGCTGAAAGTGCGCACGCCGCGCTCGCACAGGATCACGTTGTAATTTCCCTCGGCCAGAATATATTCGGCGGCCATCAGAAATTCATCGAGCGTGGCGGACATGCCGCGTTTCAGCAACACCGGCTTTTTGGCCCGGCCGGCGCGCTTGAGCAGCGAGAAATTTTGCATGTTGCGGGCGCCGATTTGAATTACGTCGGCGTATTTTTCGACCAGGTCGAGGCTTTCGTGATCGATAGCTTCGGTGACGATGCCGAGGCCGAATTTATCGCGTACGGCGGCGAGAATTTTTAGACCCGGCTCGCCGAGACCTTGAAAGCTGTAAGGCGAAGTGCGCGGTTTGTATGCGCCGCCGCGAAAAAGGCGGGCCCCCGCTTTTTTTACGGCCTCGGCGACGGCGAAAGTTTGTTCACAGGTTTCAATGGCGCAGGGGCCGGCCACGACTCCAATTGCCGGGCCGCCGAAAGTAACTTCGCCAAGCGGCGTGGGAATGCGCACCACGGAATTTTCTTGCTTGATATCGCGGCTAACCAGTTTGTAAGGCTTGCTGACGGGGATACATTCGACGACGCCGGACATGGCTTCGAGCGAGCCGATGTCCACAGCTCCGGTATTTCCGGTAATGCCGATGGCGGTACGAATCGAGCCGGGAATCGGATGTGCCTTAAATCCCAGCGATTCGATGCGCTCGCAGACCGCCCGCACTTGCTCCTCAGTAGCATGAGCTTTCATCACAACAAGCATCGATTAAAGTGTCCTCGGTCCGGTGTCGTAGGGGAGGGTCTTCAGACCCTCCCGCAGTTCGGCCCCGTTTCAACGTACTCCCGCGAGCAAATCTACGTCTGTGCGAATCGAAAAGTGTACTTCATCGCTTAGAGTGCTGCAAACGTACGGCCTCGTTAGCGATGTCGAATTTTCCAGATGCGATTCGAGCGTCGGAGCGCTCGGAATTGCCCAGCGCTGATGTTCATTATTGACGGCCAGGCTTTTTCCGGAACGCTGAAGCGTTCCTCCCCCTGCTAAAGCAGGAGGCTCCCACCGAAAGGCAACTGCGCTTCGGGATTATGGCGACTAGAATGTTTCTCAAGGACGACCGAGAATCTCCGCGGACTTGGATTGCTGAAGAGTTTTTTCAGCCTCGGCTAGTGCGGTGTCGCGCTTCTGCTGCAAATCGGCGATCGTTGGCGCGATGATTTTGTCTGGCGTGATACCGTCGCCTTCGAGCTTGCGGCCTTTCGGCGTCATCCACATGGATTCGCTGATTTCGAGAACGCTGCCGCCCTTCATTTCTCTTGGCTTAGTGATTCCGAGGACGCAGCCGCAGGTTTGCGTGCCAATTACTTTCACACGCCCGATTTCCTGCATGCCGCCGGAGAAAATTTCGGACGCGCTCGCCGTTCGCGGACCGACGAGCAGCGTCACCGGGCCCGTATAGATTGCATCGCCGGGCTGGCCAGCTTCGACGTCAAGCTTCAACTTCACGATTCCGCCGAACCACGCGATCGGCTTGCCCGTGCGCGTGGAATACCTGGCGATGAGCGTCTTCGCATTTAGAAAGTAGCCGGCGATGGCGACCACCGGGTCCAGCTCTCCGCCGCCATTCCATCGCAGATCGACGATGACACCGGGAGCGCGGCGAATTTGCTGCAGCGCGACCCGAAATTCTTTTTCTGTCTTGTGATTAAAGCCGTTGAATTCGATGTAGCCTTCGCCGGAGGGAAGCAGCCGCGATTCTACTCGAGGTGCGTTGGCATAGACCTGTGCGCTCACCGTAGCTTCAAAGGTCGAACCGTCGGCTCGGGCCAGGCCAATTTTCACCGCGCTGCCCAGTGGAGCAGAAAAAGCGTCGCGGTAGACGAGCAATTGATCGGCGCGTGCGGAGGACGACGCTTCGTGTTTGGCTGCAGCTTCGGCGATGCGATCCGCGGCGGGTTTCCCGTCGACGCTTACGACGATCATTCCGGGCTGAATTCCGGCGCGCTCCGCGTCGGAATCTTTTTCTACTGTGGTGATCGCGGTCGTGCCCTCGACCTCGGCGACGGTGAAGCCAAAGCCGGCGCGTTCGTGGAGCTTGATGCGTTTCCACTGGTCGGGAGAATAAAAACGCGTGTGGGCGTCGTGGAGGGCGCCGGTCATCTGGCGAACGATGGCGTAAAAGTCGTCGTCATCTTTTGCGCCTTGCACTTGAGGCAGATATTGCTCGTGGATTTGATCCCAGTTCACACCGTGGAATGCGGGGTCGTAGTAGAAATCGCGGATATCGCGCCAGACTTTTTCAAAGATGTCGACGCGATCTTGTTGCGAGAGAGCAGCGGGCTCGCGGAGGGGAGTGGCGATGCTGGGTGCTGCTGGGACGAGCGCGATTGCAATGCAAATTGCGAGCGCGGCGAAAATTCGCCGGAGACGTTGGGCGACGTCTTTCATTCCATGGCCTCTCTCTGCGCTTGCGCGCGGGGTGGAGGTGAGAGGTTTACCGCAAATCTGGGCAAGTAGGAATCGCAAATTTGCGCCCGGGTTGTATTTACGGCGAGGCTCAAGCGTCGGCGGCAGAATCAATGCCGGCGGGGCGCGGGAACGCCGCGCGGGAGGGCGGCGAACCGGCGTCTTGGCCGGCAGCTTAGCGAACAAAAAGCGAATAAAAACAATCGGGACACTCAAATATTCTTAACGCCGCAAGTGCCTGAAAACAAAGCACCGGCCCGAAAACAATCGGGACACTCCCCCATACCCTCAAAATCCGCGTGCCGACTATTTTTCGTTTTTTCCCTCGAATTCAAGGCGAAGCTAAGGCGAAGGGCGAGCACCGCAATCCAGCCATCGCGGCAACCCGAGCGGATCGACGCGTTAGTCTCCGACGGGCGGGATCGTGCACGAACAGGCCTGGCATAAAGCGCGGGCCCTACGAAAGGCGAATTCAAAAGCGGATCGCGCCGCGTTTGCAGCGTTTCGAAAATTCCGTTACACTGCATTTGTGCTGCTTGTTTGCGGCGCTCACCGTTTGCTTTCCGGGAAATCCTGAGGGAATGGCCGAAGAACCACAGAACATAGTACCCGCCTACGAAGACGAGGACGAATACCGCCCGGAACCTGTTGCGCCGCCGGGCCCGCCTGCCTGGATGGATGGCAGTACTCGCATCGGAATTCACACTTCTATCGCCGGAGACATTGCGGGAGCGCTTGGAGATCGCGCATGGTCTTGGCGCGAACGCGTGCAGATATTTTCATCGAGCCCGCGGATGTGGTCGCGTGAGAGTGATAGCTCGCGCATCAAGGCGGCTGACTCGGAGCGATTTCGCGCGCGACGGTTGGAGTTGGGGCTTGGTCCTCTCGTAATTCACGACAATTATTTGATCAATCTGGCTTCGCCGGAGCGCGTGCTGCGCACACGGTCGATACAGGCGTTTCATGGCGAATTGGTGCGGGCCCTGGCGCTGGGTGCGGATTTTCTTGTGGCGCATCCGGGCGCGTGCTGCGGTGCAACTATGCCGGATGCGATTGCGGCGATCGCCGATGGATTGCGGCAAGCTGCGCGGGGATTGAAACTTGACGGATTGCGGATTTTACTGGAGAACACGGCCGGGCAGGGCAGCTCCGTCGGATCGAAATTCGAAGAGTTGCGGGCGATTTTGGATTTGTGCCGCGATTTGCCGATGGGCGTTTGCATTGATACGGCGCATATTTTTGCGGCCGGGCATGACATTCGTACGGCGCAGGGACTTGATGCACGCTTTGCAGCATGTGGACGCGACGATCGGGCTTGCGAATGTGTACGTGATTCATGCGAATGATTCGAAGACGGAGTTGGCTTCGCGCGTGGATCGCCATCATCACATTGGCAAAGGGCATATTGGGCTCGAGGCTTTTGGGCGCGTGTTGAATCATCCGTTGCTTGCGGGGCGGGCTTTTATTTTGGAAACGCCGATTGATAAGCCTGGGGATGACCGGCGAAATGTTGTGGCGCTGTGGAAGTTGCTTGGAAAAGAAGTGCCGAAGCGGCGCGGGGCGCGCGATGGGTTTCGCGTTCGCGCGAAAGCGCGACGGCGAGCATCGGGCCGCGCGACCGAGCAAGCACATCCGAGCGAACGTCCGCGCAAGGCGTCACGCGCTCATGCTGCGGCGAAGCGCGCTGCTTTGAAATCACGGAAGCGAGGAAGCTGAACTTGGGCCAGTACGATCCGCGGACGATTGAAGAAAAGTGGCAGAAGGTGTGGAACGAGCAGCACGCCTTCTATGCGGACGTTGATCCCGCGCGGCCGAAATATTACATGCTCGAGATGTTGCCGTATCCCTCGGGCACCATGCACATGGGCCACATGCGGAATTACACCATCGGCGATGCGGTGGCGCGTTTTCGCTGGATGCGTGGATTCAATGTGCTGCACCCGATGGGCTGGGATGCTTTTGGTTTGCCTGCGGAAAATGCCGCGATTCAGCGGGGAATCGATCCGCGCGAATGGACGCGGCGAACATCGCTGAATTCAAGCGCGTGTTGAAGCGATTTGGATTCAGCTACGACTGGCGCAAGGAAATTTCTACCTGCGAGCCGGAATACTATCGCTGGAATCAGTGGTTTTTTCTGCGCATGCTGGAGCGCGGCATCGCTTATCGCAAAAAGAGCCGCGTGAACTGGTGCCCGAAATGCCAGACCGTGCTGGCAAACGAGCAAGTCGTGAACGGTTGCTGCTGGCGGCATGAAGATACGCTGGTGGAGGCCCGCGAAATCGAGCAGTGGTTTTTGAAAATTACCGATTACGCCGAGCAGTTGCTCGCGGACATGAAGGAAATTGAGGATGGCTGGCCCGAGCGCGTCCTCACCATGCAGCGGAATTGGATCGGAAAGTCGAAGGGCGCGCGCGTGCGCTTTCGCGTCGAGGGCCGCCGACGAGACGATCGAAGTTTTTACCACGCGCATCGATACGATTTACGGCGCTACGTCGGTCCTTCTTTCGCCGGAACATCCGCTGGTTGCGAAGTTGCTGGATGGTGGCTCGGTGTCGACGCAAGATCATGCCGAGTGGGATCGTCTGCGCAAGCGCGTTTTGAAGACGGAGGAGATTGCCACCGCTGAGAAAGAGGGGTTTTTTACCGGCCGGTATGCGCTGAATCCGTTTTCGGGCGAGAAGATTCCTATCTGGGTTGCCAATTTTGTGCTGGCGGAATATGGGACGGGCGCTTTGATGTCCGTGCCGGCGCATGATGAGCGCGATTTCGAATTTTCGCGGAAATATAAATTGCCGGTGCGCGTGGTGGTGCAGCCGCTGAATTCTGCGCCGCTTGATGGCGATACGATGACGGCGCCGTTTTCCGAACACGATCAAGGGACGCTTGTCGGCTCCGGTCCGTACAACGGCTTATCGCCTGACGAGGCGATCGAAAAAATGACTGCGATGCGGAAGCGCGCGGATTCGGCAATGCGCAAATTACCTACCGGCTGAAAGATTGGGGAATTTCGCGGCAGCGCTATTGGGGCACGCCGATTCCGGTGATCTATTGCCCGAAGTGCGGGATGTTGCCGGTGCCTGACGATCAGCTTCCGGTGAAGCTGCCCGAAAAAGTGGATCTGGTGGAGACGGGCAAGTCGCCGCTGGCTACGGCGCCGGATTTCGTGAATGTGAAGTGTCCGAAATGCGGCGGAAATGGGGCGGCGCGAGACGGACACGATGGATACGTTCGTCGATTCGTCCTGGTATTTTTATCGCTACTGCGATCCGCACAACGATAAGGCGCCGTTCGATAAAGAAATCGTGCGGCATTGGTTTCCGATCGATCAGTATGTCGGCGGAATCACGCACGCGATTCTGCATTTGCTGTATTCGCGATTTTTCACCAAGGTGATGCGCGATATCGGGTTGGTGAAAATCAACGAGCCGGTTACGCGGCTTTTTACGCAGGGCATGGTGCAGAAGGGCGGCGTGGCCATGTCGAAGTCGCGCGGCAACGTAGTCGGCGCGATCGAAATGGCTGAGCAATATGGCTGCGATACCGGGCGGCTCTACACGCTATTCGCTGCGCCCCCGGAAAAAGATTTGGAGTGGAGCGAGCAGGCCATCGAGGGCTGCTCGCGATTTTTGCAGCGGCTTTACCGGCTGGTGGATGCGCAAGCTGAGCGGTTGCGCGGCGTGAAGTCTCTTTCGTACGAAGGTTTCGATATTTCGAAGGCGACTCCGAAAGAAAAGATGCTGCTGCGCAAGGCGCATCAGACGTTGAAGCGCATCACCCGGGATTTCGAGCAGCGCTGGCATTTCAATGCGTCAGTGGCGCTGATCATGGAATTGTTCAACGAGCTGCATGCGCAGGAGCCGCTCAGCGATGGTGCCAATCCCGCGGTGATCAAGAAAGTTTTCGAAATGATGGTGCTGATGATCGCGCCGATTACCCCGCACATTTCCGAGGAGCTTTGGGAGATGCTCGGGAATTCCGGCGGGATTATGAAGTATGGGTGGCCGGACTATCGCGAGGATCTGGCGGCGGAAGAAGAGTATGAGATTGTGGTGCAGATTAATGGCAAGGTGCGGGCGAAGTTGATGGTGGCGGATGGCCAGGGCGAAGAAGAATTGCGTCAGCGCGTGATGGCTGATCCGCACGTCGCGGCGCTGATGGCTGGGAAGGTCGCCGGCGAAAGTGATCGTGGTGCCGAAGCGGCTCGTGAATATTGTTCTGAAATCTTGAAGCACTGAAATCGTTCTGAGCAAAAGGAGCGATGTGATCGTTAAGAAGGGAATCGTCGTTCTTGATTTCGGCGGGCAGTATACGCAGTTGATTGCGCGGCGGATCCGCGAGCTGGAAGTGTTTTCTGCCATCCTTCCGTGCAACGCGAAGCTCGAAGAAATCCGCCGCTACGATCCGGTGGGAATCATTCTTTCCGGCGGGCCGAGTTCCGTTTACGACAAAGATGCGCCCGTTTGCGATCCGGAAGTTCTGCGTGCCGGCGTGCCGGTACTGGGCATTTGCTACGGCATGCAGTGGATGGCGCATACGCTGGGCGGCAATGTTCAGCCGGCGGAGCGGCGTGAATATGGACGCGCGCAGCTCGAGCGCGAGGGTGAGTCGGCGCTATTCACCGGCGTTCCGCGCAGTCTGCGAATTTGGAATAGTCACGGCGATCACGTGGTTGGGCTTCCCTCGGGCTTCGTCGTGACGGGACGCACGGCGAATGCCGTCGCCGCGATCGAGAATGCCGCCGGAAAGCTTTGCGCGGTGGAATTTCATCCCGAGGTGCTGCACACCGAATACGGCACGGAAATTCTGCAGAATTTCGTGTTCGCCGTGTGCGGGGTCACGAAGAATTGGGATCGCGCCGGTTTCATCGGCGAGACAGTGGCCGCGATTCAGCGGCAAGTGGGCGATGCGCGCGCTCTCTGCGCCTTGAGCGGCGGCGTAGATTCGGCAGTAGCCGCAGCGCTCGTGCATCGCGCCATCGGCGACCGCTTGACCAACGTCTTCGTTGACACCGGCATGCTGCGCAAGAACGAATATCAGGAAACTCTCGAGCTGCTGCGCAAACGCGTCGGCCTAAATGTAGATGGCGTGGACGCCTCGAAGCGATTTCTATCGCGGCTCGAAGGCGTCACCGATCCGGAAACCAAACGCAAAACCATCGGCGCCGATTTTATCGCCGTGTTCGCCGAAGAAGCGCGCAAGCTCTCCGTACAATCCACCAACGGCGCCGGCAAAATCCGCTTTCTGGTGCAAGGCACGCTCTACCCCGACGTAATCGAATCCGTTTCAGTAAAAGGTCCGTCGGCCACCATCAAAACGCATCACAATGTAGGCGGCCTGCCGAAAGATATGCCCTTCGAATTAATCGAGCCGCTCCGGGATTTGTTCAAGGATGAAGTGCGCAGAATCGGCAGGGAACTCGGCCTACCGGAAGAAATCCTGGTGAAGCATCCGTTCCCAGGCCCAGGCCTCGCAGTCCGCCTGATCGGCGAAATCACCCGCGAGCGACTAGACACACTACGAGCGGCCGATGCAGTAGTGGTCGAAGAGATACGAAACGCAGGGCTATACGAAAAAGTCTGGCAAGCGTTCGCCGTCCTGCTCCCAGTTCGCAGCGTCGGGGTCATGGGCGATGGCAGAACGTACGGAAACACCATCGTCGTTCGCGTCGTGGATTCGCAAGACGCGATGACCGCTGATTGGTCGCGATTGCCTCTGGAAGTGCTGGAGAAAATTTCGACACGGGTAGTGAACGAAGTCGCGGGAGTTAACCGCGTCGTTTACGATATCAGTTCGAAGCCCCCAAGCACTATCGAGTGGGAGTAAAGGGCAGGGCGCCCGCAGATTCCAGTATCGCGCGCCCTAACGGTTCGCCATCTTCTGGGCCATATATAGTAGCAAGCGCCGGTCGGGCTCTTCGAGCCGTCCCAGCAAGCGCCGCATGCGGCCGAGAAAACGTGCCTCTTTTCCCTTGCTGCCCCAGGCGATATCATCTGCCGACTTCCGCTTGGGAAGGTTCGGCAGCTCAGGAGGCTCCTCGCCATCATAAAACAACTGATAGAGAGGGATCTCCATCGCGCGTGCGAGCTTTTCGAGCGTCTCGATAGCCGGAACGGTGTGACCGTTCTCGACCCGCGAGATGTAGCATCGAAGAAGACCCGTACGCTTTTCGATGTCGCCTTGTGATAGTTTCTTGGTTTCGCGTAACAGACGTAGCCGATCGCCGATAATCATGCGTGTAGTGTTAACATAGCCATTAGCTGGCTGCAAGTACAAAGTGACATATTCTCGGTATTTTTCGTGTTCGCGGCCTTGATCATGCCCAACCCGGATGTAACCGGAACCTGATGCCCAACGTCCCAAAAGGTGTGGCAGCCTCCGCTCAAGCGATTAGCGGTGTCAGCGTCCTGACTGATGGTCAGACCAATGAGCGGGAACTCGTGCGACTGGCCCAAAACGGCACAGCCGAGGCTTTTGAGGAGCTAGTCCGGCGCCACCAGCAGCGCGTTTTTGCCGTGGTGGCGCGGATTTTGCACCGCCGCGAAGATGTGGAAGAGATTGCGCAGCAAGTGTTTCTGAAAGCTTACGTTTCGATCCGCCGGTTCGACATGCGCTCGGCCTTTTCCACCTGGCTTTACAAGATTGCCGTAAATGAGTGTTGGGATTCGCTAAGGAAAAAGAAAGTCCGGCCACTGGTATACGAGGCGGATCTCTCGGAAGAACAGGTTCAGCGGCTGGATTCTTACGCTACCGCCGGCCGTAGTCCGGCGGGTCCTGACGAACAGGCCCAGGCGCGCGAGCTGGTCGAGCTGCTTTTGTCCAGCCTGTCGGACGAGGACAAGCGGATTTTGCTGTTGAAGGAAGTCGAAGGGCTTTCGGTGCAGGAAATTGCCGAGATCTTCGACCTGAACGTAAACACTGTAAAAGTCCGGATGTTTCGCGCCCGAGCGGCCATGATGGATGCCTATCGCCGCCGCTTTGGTGCGGACGGCCGGGTGCAGTCGAAAGAAAGGAGGGGATGAGCCAGATGGATGAGCGAAATAAGTTGCAAGCATGTCCGGAGTTCGAGGCTGTCCTCGAGGACTATGTTACTGATGAATTGAGCGGCGCCGAGCGGGAAAGGGTCGCGGCACATCTGCAGACTTGCTCTGCGTGCGCTGTGATGGTGGAGTCGGCGCTGAGTGGCCGGTCGATTTTGCGATTTGCCGGTGAAGCAGCGGCCGATCCCGGACCGTTTTTCACGCGCCGGGTGATGGCACGCATCAATGCGCTGGCAGAGCGTCCCATGGCGGAGTCGAGTTTCTGGAAGCCGCTGGAGATCTTTGCCCGTCGCGCGGTTTGGGCTTCTGCGGGAGCGATTGCGTTGCTGGTGATGTACGTGAATCTTTCCGGCACGCCATCGCAGCCGCAGGTTGCCCAGATTCGACCGAACGAGCAAACGGGATTGTTCACCGATCCGACCATCGTTCCATCGAATCGCGACGAGACGTTTTTGAACATTACGGATGTGCGCCATGGAGAATAGCAGCCTCCAGCGCAAGGCCGGCGTGCTGGTCGCCGCCGTCTTTCTGCTCGGCGCGGTATTCGGCGGCGTGGGTACGCACTATTGGGAAGTGCGCGCGAATGGCGGGCACACTGTTTCCGGATATCCCAAGCACGCCGAAATTCTCAAGCAGCTTACCGCGCAGGTGGGATTGTCAGACGATCAAGAGAAACAAGTGGCCGCCATCGTGGATGACATTCGCTCCAAGATGCACGAACTTTCGCAGCAGCAGAAGCCGCAATCGGATGCCATTCGCGCCGATGGGCGGAAGCGGATTCGCGCGCTCCTAACTCCCGAGCAGCAGCCCAAATACGAGAAGTTCCTCCAGCAGCTCGACGCCGACCGCGCCAACGCCGAAAGCCAAAAGTAGCGCCGGCGCCTCTGCCGGCATCTTGCGAGCCAAAAACCAGCTACACGCAGAATCGTGGACGGAGCGTCATGCCTTGCGTGCTCCGCGGTTTTTCTCGCGACCAAAAACGGGGCCGAACACCGGGACGGCTAAAGCAGCGTCCCCTACAAAACCCACGGAGAATCTAGAACGGAATATCTTCGTCGGAAATATCCGGGCCAGCTTGCGGCATCGATTCATCCGGCCCTGGCGCATCCATATCCGAGTGCGAACCGCCGCCGGCGTATCCGCCGCCCGCGCTCGCTCCCGCGCCTGCGGACATGCTCTCGGAGCGCGACGTCAGCATTCTCATCTCATTGGCGATAATTTCAAACGAAGTCTTCTTCTGCCCGTCGCGCTTGTCTTCCCACTGCTGCGATTGAATTCGTCCTTCGATATAGACGAGATGCCCCTTCTTCAAATACTGCTGGCCGATCTCGGCGAGCTTTCCCCACATCACGATGCGATGCCATTCGGTTCGCTTCTGGCGTTGGCCGGACCGATCCTTGTAGGTGGAATCAGTGGCCAGCGAAAAATTGCAGACGGCTTGGCCTGTTCCCGTGAAACGCGTTTCCGGATCTTTGCCGAGCCTGCCGACGAGAATTACTTTGTTGACGGACATGAAAACACCTGCCTCTTCAGAAAATACTGGAATTGATTCTACGGTGAGTATAACCGAAGTAAGCCGCGGAGCGAAAAGACGGAATTAGTGAGGAGTGGTGGCCGCCGGGGGAGTGCGCGGAGACAATTCTTTCACGTGCGCTTCGGCACGGCGCGATTCATCCGTGCCAGGGAAGCGGCTCACCACCGATCGAAATTGACGCAGAGCGGTGGCTTTCTGGCCGCTCGCGAGCATCGCTTCGCCCTTCTTCAATGAAGCAGCCGCGAGTTTGAAGCTTCGGGGATAATTGGTCAGGACTGCGTCGTAAGCTGTGATTGCATTCGGGTAGTCGCCCTGCGCGTAACTGATCTCGCCGAGATAGAACTGCGCGTTGCCGGCGAGATCAGATTGCGGAAAATTCTTTAGAAAATCCCCGAATTCCTGGCGCGCTAGATCGTTGCGGCCGCTGCTGAAATCGCGCAGCGCGTTTTGATAGAGCGTGTCGGAGGAAATCGGCGCGGGAACGCCGGATGGCAGCGCCGACGAAGATGGCGCGGTCGAGCCTCCACCGCCTCCGGTCGCGCTCGGAGTGCCCGGCAGTTTCGCGTCGATGCTTTGCAGCAAATTCTGGACGTCAGTGACTTGCTGCGAGACCTTCGCGACGCGCGCTTGCAAGTCCTGCATATTGTCGGAGACGCCTTGCGTTTGCGTGGCGATGGTGTCGATACGGGCGCTGGAATTTGCCTGCGTGTCTTGCAGTGCTTTTTGCACCGCGCCCATTTCGGTGTTCACGCGATTTTGCGCATCGAGAGTTTGATTCACCACCGTGCGCAGTTCGGCGAGACGCTGATCCATGGCACTGCGCATGTCCTGCTGGCCCTGCAAAAGCTGGGCCACCGACTGCTGCAGCTCGATGATCTCACGCGCGACTGCCGATGCGGGTTGCGGCGCGATTAATTGTCCCGCGAACGCCCCGAGGAACACCGCTGCGACAACCATTGCAATCGTTGCCTTACGCGACATCTCTCCTCCTTGCTGTGGCGCGGGCGCTGCGCAGTTTTGTAATCCGCAACGCCCGGCGATCGTCTCGTTGGCCTCAGTCAACGCTTACTGCCTCAGCTTACTGCGCTCGCACGAAGTGCGCACGCCGATTTTGCTGCCAGCAGGTTTCGTTCGACTGCGTGCAGAATGGCTGTTCTTTACCATAACTCACGGTGGTCAGGCGATCGGTGGAAATTCCGAGCTGCACGAGGAAATCGCGTGCGGCTTGGGCGCGACGCTCGCCGAGACCGAGGTTGTATTCCGTTGAGCCGCGCTCATCGCAGTGGCCTTCGATACTCACTTTGAGTTGCGGATAGGAGCGCAGGAATTCCGCGGTGCGCGTCAAAGCCGAACGCGCGTCGGCACGCAGATCGGACTTATTGAAATCGAAGTAGGCGTCCTGGACATTTTGACGAAAGAGTTCGTCCATGCCCGGTGCTGCGGCTGGCGGCGCTTCGGCAGCGGCTGCTGCGACGGTGATGCGCACGCTCGCGGTTGCCGAGCCTCCCGGACCATTCGCGATGATCTGATACGTCGTCGATTGCGCCGGAGTGACGGTGGTGGTGCCCGACGGCGCCACGCGGCCAACTCCTGGAGCGATGCTCAAATCGGTGGCGTCGGTGGACGACCATGTGAGCGTTACGGCGTCGCCCGGATTGATGGATGTCGTCGAAGCATTGATGGTCACCGTCGGTTGTGCCGGTGCTGGCGCCGGAGTGGGTGCCGGAGGCGCCGCGCCGACTTGCTTTTTACATCCGCCCACGAGCAATGCAAAACCTGCCAAACAACACACCATTGCAACTTGTCGCAAAGATCGTTCCTTCATCAAAAGTCCTCCTGCGGCGCAACGATTGTTATAAGTGATGACTAAAACTCGCGCCGAAAATTTGTACTACGATTGGGCCCATGAAATTCGTGGAAACTGCAAACTGTTTCCGAATCTGCAAGCGCAGCGCGCCAGCTCGATTTACTTGCGGCCTCGCGGCTGTCATCCCGAACCCGCTTTAGGGGTGAGGGATCTGCATTTTCCTGCCGTCCCGTCATTTCGGCGACCAATTCGGCGATTCATTCATCCCCGAAAAAGTGAGCTGCTTCGGTTCGCTGCCATCCGCCAGCATCGACCAAATCTGCCGTGTGCCCGTGCGCGTCGATTCGAAAACGAGATGCCGGCCATCCGGCGCCCAACTGGGACGCTCGTTGCGCCCGGCATCGCGCGTCAGTTCCACCAGAGACCGGCTCACGATGTCCATAATATAGAGATCGAAATTTCCCGACGGGCGCCGCCACGCAAACGCCAGCAGTTGCCCATTCGGCGACCACGACGGATCGACGACGTATCCCATATCCGGCATGGCGATTCGCTCGATGTTCGACCCGTCCGCGTTCATTTGATAGAGCACCGGCTCGCCGCCGCGATCGCTCACAAATATGATTTGCTGGCCGGTCTTCGGGTTCCAAACCGGCGAGGTGCTTACGGCTTTCGTCAGCGTCAAGCGGCGCATGTGCGAGCCGTCCGCGTCGGTCACTACGATTCCTTGATCGCCCATCGCGCTGGACATGAACGACAGCTTCGTCCCATCCGGCGACCAGGCTGGGGCGCTGTTGGTGCCCTTGTAACGCGGGAAACTGACTGCGATCGATTCCGTGGAGTAGAGGCAAATTTGCGCCGACACGACCTTCTGATAGGCGCGAAGCAGGTGAAGGCGATGCGCGTGGCATCAGGCGACCAGCGCGGGGTGAGCGCGATTGTGCCCATGTGCGTCACTTGATGCTGATTCGCGCCATCGTAATCCATCATCCAGACTTCTTTATTTCCGCTGCGGTTGCTGATGAACGCGATTTGCGTGCTGGCGATTCCCGGCAGCCCGCCGCTTAGCCGCGCGATGATGTCGTCGGCGAACTGGTGCGCGAGTTTCTGGCGTCTGCGTCGGTGGCCGCGCCGCGGTAGATTTTCTGTATTACTGCGGTGCCGGTCGGCGAGCGCACATCGAAGAGATTGGCATTGGCTGCGAGGCTAGAGCTTTGCGCGTCGAGGCTGCCGAACGCTAGCATGAATGCATTGGCGGGCGCGGCGCTCCAATCCGTCGGATGGAGTCGGCCGGGCTGCGTCGGAACGCTTGGCGGATAGAAGCTCGGGCTGACTAATTCGACGATGCCGCTGTACTCGAGGTCGTTCCACAATACATTGTGAAACGTGGTTTCGAGCGGTTGCGCGGTTGCGTCGCCAGCTCCGAAATCCGCGACTGCCAGCCTTGCCTTCGCGACGCCGAGTCCAGTGCCCGTCTTGAACCAATCCTGCGCCGCCGCCGGACGTGCTGCACACAGGACGGCGAGCAGCGCACCGAGCATCACGGCGCTTCGCAATCCCATCCAAATTTTCGTTCGCGACTCCATTTTCAATTCCGATCTCCTCTTCGACTGCAAGGCCTGCGGCCGCACGCCGCGTTACTGCCGGCGAAAATCAAAATAGAAATCCACCGAGACGTAGCCGCCGCTGTAATCGCCCGGCAAAGGCTGCAGCGGGCTGGAGGCGCGAATCGCGCGCACCGCTGAAGTATCGACCGACGCGTTTCCACTCGATTGCAGAATCTGAATATTCGCCACTGTTCCGTCGCGCATGATCTGAAACGAAATGTCGGCCCGCGGCGCCGCGCGAATTCCCGGGTCGACGGTGGCCTGCAGCCAGTTGCCGCTCACACGGCGCTGCACCGCTTCCACGTACCACGAATATTTCTGTCCGAAATTTCCGCCCGCCGCGCCGCTAAATCCCATGCCGGCCTGCGTGGAACCGCTGCCCATCGTGAAAGTCGTGGCCGCAGAGTAGGGAACCGCCGGCGTTCCGCCTCCGCCGTATGGCACCGCGTTCTGCGGCGGCGGAGTTTGCATGGGCATGCCCACCGAAGCGGGTAGACGATGGAGCGCAAGGGACGAAGCGCGTTTAGCAGGTGAACGAACGAATGGATCGGCCCGAGCCGTGGGCTTCGTCGCCGTCGCGCGAGATCACGAGCGTGGGACGGCAGTAGCGTTCGACTACGCGCGTTGCCGTGATGCCGATCACTCCGCGATGCCATCCATCGCCATCGATGACAAGGCATAAAGAATCGAGCAGCGCAGGCTCCCGCTCGAGTCGCGAATGAATGGCATCAGAATTCTGCGTTCTTCCGCTTGACGGTCGGAATTGAGCTGGTCGAGCTTGTTGGCAATCTCGTGGGCGCGGGCTGCGTCTTTTACGCTGAAGAGTTCGATCACGTCACGGGCAACGTCCACGCGGCCGGCGGCGTTGATGCGCATGCGAAATCCAACTTCACCGGAAGTCAGTGGCCTGCCGCCGACCTGCGCGACTTCGAGCAACGCTTTGAGCCCGGGATTTACTGCGGAGCGCAAGGCTTCGAGGCCTAGTTTTCGAGTGTGTACTCCAAAAGGAAGAAGCGCTTCTGGAGCCTCTGCTGGAAGCGGATCGACCTGACGAATCACAAGTGCTGGCGCAAATCGACCGCGTCGCTCAGGCACGAGCCGAGCTGGAGAAGGCCAACGCCCGCATGCTGCTGGGTTTCCGTGGCGTGCTGACACTGGAACAATGGAAGAAGCTGCAGTCCGAAAGGCCCCCCGGGCGAGGAGAACATCCCTAAGTACTACGCAAAATCTTCCTGCGAATCCCGCCGCGCTAACCAATTGTTTCAAACATTTGCAATTTGGCATATCGCGTGCCCTTCTAGCCAGCGAGGAAGATTATGAAGCTCAAAACCATAGTTGCTACGGCCGCCCTGGCGATCGGAACTTCGTTCATCACCCCTGCGGCTTTTGCGCGCGTTGACATCGGGATCAACGTGGGAGGGCCCCCACCGCCTCCACAGGTTGTCGGCCCGGTTGGCGTAGCGCCAGGCCCAAGATATGTCTGGACGAATGGATACTGGGACTGGAACGGAGGCCGCTGGGTTTGGGTTGGAGGAAACTGGTTATTGCCACCCCACGGACATCGTGTTTGGGTAGAACCCTACTATCATCCGTACCGCGAACACTATCATTATCACCGCGGTTACTGGCGATAAGCCGTTTTTATTGTACGGTGACGGCGGTGAAGCGGTCAGCCCCAAAAAGTTGTCGCGCATGGCGAACCCGGAACCCGGGACGCATGCGCGACGCGAAACTTTGGCTAACGAATAGAAAGAACTAGTTAGCTCTTCTTGTCGGTGTCTGCGGCGGGCTTCTTCGCCTTCTTCGTCTTCTTGGCCTTCTTTTCGGTCTTGGGGGCATCCGCCGGCTTATCCTGCGCGAACAGGCTGACGGTTCCCATCAGGAACGACAGGCCGAGCATCAAAGTCATGATTTTCTTCATTTTTGAGATCTCCTTAGGTGTCAGAAGCTATGTCGATAACTTCAGCACTATCATTTCAGCCGGAGATGAACCCAGCCTTAAGGTGCTATTAAAAGCGCTTCATTTGCAACAGCGGTGACAAATCCTGCCGCGTCCGCAGATCGGTCTCGTATCTATTGAATAATAATGACTTACTGTCATGTTCAGGATGCTGATCACTCCGGCTCAGCGAGCTTACGCTCGCCTAGGATGGCTAGAGAACGAATGAAGAAAGAGCAGTTAGCGAAACGTCTGGCCAAGGAGTCCGGGATATCCACCGCCGCTGCCGCCGATCAATTGGATGGCATTCTGATCCGGCATCCTTCGGCGAGTACGCCAAGGACATAGCGCGTCCCTTCCGGGCCTGGGAACCTTCCTGCCTGGCGCCAAACCCGAGTTCCACTTTGAAGCAGTGCCTACCATCCGGGGCCCGCGCATCCGAGCCAAAAGCGAAAGAAGGCATCCGAGTGAGCGACGCTCGCATCGAATGCGGCCCTCACGCGCCGCATCGCCCGCGTGCTCCGCGAAGCGCTGGAACGCGGCGGATCGGTCGAGATCGACGGCCTGGGTACCTTGTCGCCCGGAGGCAAGCACGGCTTTCGCTTCGTGGCGCAGACCAAGCCACGCGTGTTCATCGCTTACGTCCAAGAAGACCTCTCGTTCGCCAAGAAGCTTTACCGCGCCTTCGAAAAGAGCGGCTTTCGTCCCTGGCTGGACAAGAAAAGGCTGATGCCCGGGCAGAACTGGCCGCGGGCGATCGAAACCGCCATTCAGACGTCCGACTTCTTTGTGGCGTGCTTTTCGCGCCGGGCCACGTCGAAGCGCGGCAGTTTCCACAGCGAACTCCGCTATGCGCTGTTTTGCGCGGCGAAGGTGCCGCTGGATGAGATTTTCCTGATCCCGCTGCGCCTGGACGATTGCGTGGTGCCGCGCCGCATCTCAAAACAGATTCAATATCTGGATCTGTTTCCCGATTGGAAAGCCGGCATCAGCCGGTTGATCGCCGTGATCAAGGCGCAGAACGAAATCCGCAAGCGCAAACGGCTACCGCTGGCGGGCTAACTTCTTCTTGATCGCCTCGGCGTCCTTGGCGTCCGGAGACAAGAGCCAGATATTTCGAATAGGCCTCGTCGGCCGCCTTCTTGTCCTTCAGCTTCTCTTCGCTTTCACCGAGCCGCAGGAAGGCTTCGGCGTAGGTGGGATTCCAAAGCGTGGCCTCGCGGAACCGGCTGGTGGACGCTTTGTAGTTGCCCTTCTTGAAATAGTAAAGGCCGACCTTGAGATCTTTCTCGGCTTCGAGCGGATTGAAGGAGTACGTTTTTGGAGCCAGGCTCTCGTCTTCTTCCGGAGGCTCCTGCTCCTGTCTGCTGCTGGGGTTTGGATTGGTCGGCGGGCCTCTTCTTGAGCTGGGGCTCGTCTTGAGCGAAAAGAATGCCCGTCAGCAAGAACCCGATTGCGACTCTGCGTACCACAATCTCAAGTATAGCGAGGACCGAAACACGCTCCGGAACAGTCCGATCATGTCGGCGAACGCCTGGTCGGTGGCCTCCGGGTCATAGCGCGGCCCTTCGTCGCGCATGAAGGCGTGCTCGGCGGGATAAAGCTTCACCGCGTAGTCGACCTTGGCCTCGCGCAGCTTGCGATCGATCTCCGCGCGCCCGGCTTCGGGCACGTGCGGATCGGCGCTGCCCCATACCATGAGCAGCTTCCCGCGAATCTCTCCGGCGCGAGCCGAGCGACCCGGCGTCGGAATCCCGGCCCAGCTTCCCGTCGTGAATGCCAGTTCCGTAATAGCAGACCGTGGCGCGCACATCCGGCTCCAGCGCGGCGCGAAACGCCAGATGGCCGCCGATGCAGAAGCCCATCGCGCCCAGTTGGCCTTCGGCTACCAGCGGATGCTTTGCCAAATAGTCCAACGCCGCTCGCCGATCCTCATCGAAATGCGCAACCGGCGTTTTGGCCGCGTCGTCCATGCCCGCGCGTCCGCCCGGCATCGTCGAAGGGAATCGCCGATGCCCGGCGGTTCCACGCGATGATAGATCTCCGGCGCCGCGGCCACGAATCCATAGCCCGCCAAACGAGACACCGAGCGCAGCATGGGACCGGTGAGTTGGAAGATGTCCGAATAGCAAACGATGCCCGGATATTTTCCGGGCGCTTTCGGCGCAGCCACGAACATCCGCATGGGCGCGCCGCCGGCAGGAATGTCGACGTATTGGGAGGTGATGATCACTGGAAAACGATGCCTTCAGATCGATGCTTTCCCACCACAGTCTGGAATTGCCTCGCATGCGCCCGGCCAGTTAAGTTCGCTCACTGACTTTCCGGTGACGAGAATTAGCCGGCCCAACTCGCGGAACGTAGGGAACGCTCATAGCCATGGATCGTCGAAGGCCAGCCGTTCGCATACAGAAGTGAGTACCCATTCCAGCTGTCATGCGTCGGAGCTCTTCCTTGATTTTAGTCTGCTTCAGTATCGCTTTGTAGGCAGTTCTAGCGCTCTCCTGCGACAATAGAAGTAGCCCCCTCGAAATGGAACTCCGGGAAAAAGCCGCCCAACTGCCTCTGCTGCCCGGCGTGTATCTATACAAAGACCAGTACGGCGAAGTGATCTACGTCGGCAAGGCCAAGAACCTGCGGGCGCGCGTGCGCAGTTACTTCAACGACGACCGCCTGGCCGACGTCAAGACCGGCACGCTGATCGCCGACGCCCGCGACGTCGAATACATCCTGGTCGACAACAACAAAGAGGCGCTGGCGCTTGAGAACAACCTCATCAAGCAGTGGAAGCCGCGCTTCAACATCCTGCTGCGCGATGACAAGACGTTTCCGTACATCAAGCTCACCAACGAGAAGTATCCGCGAGTGTACGTGACGCGCCGCCTGATCAAGGACGGCTCCACTTACTACGGCCCGTATTTTCCCGGCAATCTGGCGCACCGGCTGGTGCACTTCATTCATCGCCATTTCAAGGTTCCATCCTGCAAAGTGGATTTCACGCGATTGCACACCCATCCGTGCCTGGAGTATCACATCCATCGCTGCCTGGGACCGTGCGTGCAAGGGCTTAACCACCGACGAAGCCTACGCCGCCGCCGTTCGCGACGTGAAGCTGTTCCTGGAAGGACGCCACAAGGATCTGGCTCGCGAGTTGCGCGCGCGCATGCAGCAGGCATCCGAAGAGACGCGCTTTGAAGAAGCGGCCGGGCTGCGCGATCTGATTTCCACCGTGGAAGAGATGGAAGAGAAGCAGAAGATCGCCGCCGCCGAAGGCGAGAACATCGACATCCTGGCCTACCATGCCGAGCCGCCGCTGGTGGCCGCCAACCTGTTCCACCTGCGCAATGGCCGCATCGTCGATCGCCGCGAATATTACTGGGAAGATCTGTTCGATTTCCAGCCCGACGAATTCTTCTCGTCGCTGCTCAAGCAGATTTATCTCGACCAGCAGTACATCCCCAGCCGCATCCACGTGCCGGTGGACTTCGAAGATCGCGAGGCGCTGGAAGAATTGCTCAGCGAGAAAAAAGGCCACAAAGTGGAGATCCTGATGCCGCAGCGCGGGCAGAAGAAGGCGCTGCTCGATCTGGTGGAGACCAACGCCAAACACGCGTTCCAGCAGCGTTTCCGCATCATGCACCCGTCGTCGAAGGCGATGCAGGAAGCGTTGCAGGACGCGCTGGGATTGCCCGATCCGCCCAAGCGCATCGAGTGCTTCGACATCTCGCATATCCAGGGCACCGACAAAGTGGCCAGCATGGTGGTGTGGGAAGACGGACGGATGAAGAAGTCCGACTATCGCAAGTTCATCATCCGCACGGTGGTGGGCAACGACGATTTCGCGTCCATGCGCGAAGTGGTGACGCGCCGCTACTCGCGTCTGCAGCAGGAGAACAAGCCTTTTCCGAGTTTGATCCTGATCGACGGCGGCCTGGGCCAGTTGCACGCGGCGGTGGAAGCGCTGGAGGCGATCGGGGTGATCAATCAGCCGGTCGCGTCCATCGCCAAGCGCGAAGAGATCATCTACGTCTACGGCCAGGAAGACGAACCGATCAAGCTGGATCGATATTCGCCCGTGCTGCACGTGATCCAGACAGGTCCGCGATGAGGCGCATCGCTTCGCGGTCACGTTCCATCGCACGCGCCGAGGCGCCGCGCGTCTGACGTCGGAGCTGGAGCAAGTGGATGGCATCGGCGCAAAGACCATCGCCAAGCTGCTGCGCGAATTCGGAAGCCTGGAGCGCGTTCGCGAGGCGTCGGCGGAGGAACTGGCGAAAGTGATCGGTCCGGCGGCCGCGCGGCGCCTGCGCGAGTTCTACAACTTGGCGGCCGCAGCCGAGCTGAAGGTCTTGAATTAGTTCCTTCCTGTATAATCGCTGAACCATCATGCAGCCTGAAACCAGCTCCGCGATATCGCCGTTTGCGACGCTGTTGCAAATGTGTCTCGGGAGATGGGTTTCGTGGGCCATTTCGACCGCAGCGAAACTCGGGATCGCGGATCATCTGGAGTCCGGGCCAAAGACCACGCAGCAATTAGCGGAAGAACTGAACCTGCACGAAATGGCGCTGTATCGCCTGATGCGCGCATTGGCTAGCGTCGGCGTTTTTCACGAGGGAGATGGCCGCTTGTTCAGTCAGACACCTTCCTCCGATGTGCTCCGCAGCAATGCCAAACCCAGCTTGCGCAGTATGGCAATGATGCTCGGGGACCGCTGGCACTCGAGCGCTTGGGGGGAACTCGCCTGGACCGTCGAAAGCGGGCTACCCGGAACCCAGAAGATCTTCGGGATGAATCTGTTCGAGTACCTGTCCCAGCACCCGGAGGGGGCCGTCAATTTCAACAACGCCATGGCGGATCTTTCAGGCGGCGA
>CAWBWG010000035.1:0-10106 GCA_963792515.1 uncultured Acidobacteriota bacterium
AACCAGCGGCAGCTTCACCGCGTCCCTAGCAATGCGCGGAGCAATCGCACCAGCCGCGAGCGACATCTCCGGCGAGGCTCGCCTCCCCCGGGCCGCCGAATCGGCCAGCCGCCCGAGCCCAGACGCCGGCGCCAACGCGAGGCTCGCGCCCAAAACACCCGCCGCAAAATAAAGTGAGATCGGCTGCTGCATGAGGCCCTCAAACCGGCGCGCTGAACCGGCCAGACGGGCAAGGCTCGCCGCGAGGCAAGCCCCAATCGCAATTAGTATTTCCCTCGAAAGCAAAGGTGAAGGAGCCCGAGGAATGTCGCGCAAGCGGAAGACAAAGTCAACGAGAAGAAGGATGTTCGATTACGTAGGTAATTCTGCGGTTATCCAAGGGCGGCAGGCGTTTTACGAAATGCAAAATCCGCGTCGCGCTTTACTCCGGCCGCCACGCAAATGCCGATTCGCCCAGCGGAATTTCCAAATAACCCTCAGCGGGCAAAACATCCACCGGCAAGCCACTTTCCCAAACTGCCACTCCCAACAACAACGACCTGCGTCCCTTCAATTCAAAAAGCCGGCGCTCCAGCGATACTTCGATGATTCGCCCCACGCCAGCCGCAACCGTTTCTTCCGGATGTAAAAAGCAAAGCCCGCCCTGCTCCAGGGTCATGCCCGCGAATTTCTGTTCGCGCACCTTTAGCGTCAAACGCAGTTCGCGGGCATCCCAAACCGTGACGCGCACCTCGTATTCCGTAAATTCCTTGGCGATATCCGGCAGCAAATCCAGGCGGATAAAAAGATGTTCCTCATCAAATCCATACATGAAATCGCCAATCAAGAAAACGCGGCCATGCATCGCGCTGGTCTGCCGGTCGCTGGCGAAATAACCGGCGCCTAGCCATTCGAAATAACTGGTCTCGCGCCCGTCGACGGTCACCTGCAAATATTCCGTAGGATCTTCGCGCTTGGCCAGTTCTGCCCGGCGCTTGATCGGATGCGTCAGTGCATCCGGCACATCCTGCCCCAGCGCCGCATACACTTCCGTCAAATGCTTGCGGTAAAGCGCGTCAAATTCCGCGTCATTGGCCGTGCCATGCTCCGGCCCATACCACCAGCACCAATCGCTGCCCTCCGCCGCCAGCAAAGATTCAAAAGCGCGCGCAAATTCCACCGGCGAACGATGGCTATTCCCATGCGTGGCCTCAGCCAAAGCGCGCGCATAAGCCGCCCGCGCTTCCGTCAACATATCCCAGGCGCGCACGTCCTCCGAGTCGCCGATCCAGACATCAAAATTCGCATTGATCCACGATCCAGGGAAAATTCCCTCGATCGACGGGATTTCGCCCGCCGCATCAATCGCCTCGCTCACCGTCAAAGGCTTGATATCCGGATCGGCCTGAATTCGCGCATAAAAACGCCGCAGGAAATCGCGCCCATTCCCCGGATAATATTCCCAGGCATTTTCGCCATCGAGAATAATGCTGAGCGTAGGCGGCCGCTCCGCGGTCCAGCGCTCACCGATCAAACGGATGCGCCGATGCAAATCCGCCGCTGCCGCTTCCGAATCCATGCGGCTATAAACAAATCCCAGCAAATCGGAAAGATAGTGATCGCGGAAAAATCCGCAAATCTCCCGCCCGCCGCGCTTCAATTTCCAGGGCGAATAAAGCGCATCCGCATTCTCTGGATACCCATGCGCATCGCGCCAGAATCCCACGTTCCGCGTGCGCCCCAACACTCCTTCATCGGTGGCAAACCACTTGAATCCCATCTCCGCAGCAATTTCCAGCGCCTGATCCGAAACCGATCCCTCCGAAGGCCACAATCCCGCCGGCGGTTTCCCGAATCGCAGCTCGTGAAAATTGCGCGCTCGCGCCAAATGTTCCCGCGCGTCCTCCGGATAACGAAACGGCGGCTGCGGCAGAGGCGTATTCGGATTCGACACGCGCGCAATATCCGAATCGCAGACCAACGGCAAAATCGGATGATAAAAAGGCGTAGTAGAAATTTCCACCTGCCCGCGCTCCGCCGCCAAGCGATATTCCGGCAGCACCGCCGCCAGCAGTTCCATCTGCTTCGCCCGCAGCGCCACTTTCTGCTTCTCGGTGAAATGCTTGCCCTTCGCCGCCAGCCCCGAAATCACCGGATCACGCGTGAAATATTCTTCATCCATCCACGCCAACTGCGAAAGCACCTGCAAGTCGCGCCAATCCCCGGCGCCAAAATGCGCCGCAGCCGTCTGCGCGCCCGAAGTCTGCACCTGCCGGTACAACTCCACAAACCGCGGCCATCGCGCCATCAAGTTTTCATGATTCACTTGAAATGCGCGATCCAAAATCATGGCCTTCTGCTCGACCGTCAAAGTTTCCGCAGTCGCAAAAGCCGCCTCAAACCACGGCTCCTTGAACCGCCCGCTGGCATATTCCTCAATCTGCGCGGCCAGAGAAGGCACCACGTTGAACGTGGCATGCACGCTCGGAAATTCCTCCAGGATCTTCACCATCCCCCAATAGTCCTTGAGCGCATGCAGGCGGGTCCAAGGCAGCACATAACAACCACTCGAAGGATCGCGATACTGCGGCTGGTGCATGTGCCAGATCAAAACCAGATTTACGGCCCTCACCGGCACACATCCCGCGAGCAGCCTTCTGGCATCATGCTAGAATGACCCCGCGCTACTATGCGCATCCTCGACAAATACATCTGCCGCGAAGTCTTCTCCCACTCGCTACTGGGCCTGGCCATATTCACTTTCGTTTTCTTTGTCCCCCAACTCGTCCGGCTCATGGAGCTTATTGTCCGACATTCGAGCGGCGCTGGCAGTATCGGGTTGCTGTTCTTGTGCTCACTTACGCCAGTGCTGGCTTTTACGCTTCCGATGGCCACTTTGGTGGGCGTATTGATTGGGCTTGGACGCCTTTCTGCCGATAGCGAAATAACCGCTTTGAATGCGTCGGGCATTGGGCTGCGGCGTTTACTCGTTCCTGTGGGCATGGTGGCGATTGTTGCCGCGCTGCTCACTTTGCTGGTGACTCTGTGGCTTGGCCCTCTTTCGCTGCGCACTTTCCATGACCTCGAATCCGAAATGCTTTCGGCGCAAGCTCCGTTCGCTGTCCAACCGCGCGTTTTTGACGAGCGCTTTCCCCATCTCGTTCTATACGTTCAGGATGTCGAAGCCACGGCCGCACGCTGGCGCGGCGTCTTCCTGGCGGAATCTGAGGCGGAGGCTGGGTCGCATCTCACCTTGGCGGAGGACGCCATTGTAATTGCCGGCAGCGATCGCAGCAACTTCGAGCTGCATCTCGGCCCCGGCACTACGCATGAATTCGATCCCAACGAGCCACAGCACTATAACGTCACCACTTTCGGCTCGAGCGATTTACCCGTTCAAGTTTCGCCCACCGTCTCGCGCACTCGCGCGAATCTAAGCGACGCCGAGCAACGTACCCGCGATTTGCTCGCGGCCACAGGCTCACCTGCCTCGCTTACCGCCCGAACCGAATTCCAGCGCCGCCTGGCATTTCCCGCAGCTTGCTTGGTCTTTGCGCTACTCGGCGTAACCGTTGGCGTTCGCCCGCGCCGCGGCGGTCGCGCTGCTGGCTTCGTCCTCACCCTGATCCTCATCTCCTCCTACTATTTCGTATTCGTCGCCGGCGCTCATTACGCCCAAATCGGCCGCCTCTCTCCCATCATCGGAGTTTGGACGGCGAATGCCGCTTTCACTTTGCTAGCTCTCTATTTGCTCCGCGGCATCGAGCAAGCCCGCGGCGAAACCTGGTTCAGTCAAGCCTGGGACGCCTGGAACGCCATGCGCCAAAGACATCAACCGACGCAACGATCGGCGGTCGCGGGCGCCAATGGCCCCGTCACCATCACCAATGGCCTCGTCGCCAAACAGGCCGCGGTGGCCGGCGGCGCGCAAGCCGCGTTTCCGTTGCTATTCGATATCTATATCCTGCGGACTTTTTTCTATTATTTCATCCTGCTGCTCGGCGGCTTCCTGGTCATCTTTGACGCGTTCACACTCTTCGATTTGCTCGGTGATATCGCCAGAAATCATGCGCCGATTGGTGTAGTCGTAAATTATTTTCGCTTCCTGGTTCCGCTGATGGTCTATCAGCTCGCGCCGCTAGCCGCATTGGTCGGCACGCTAGTCACTCTAGGCATGCTGGCGAAGAATAATGAAGTCACCGCCTTCAAAGCCAGCGGCGTAAGCCTCTACCGACTCTGCCTGCCACTAGTTTTGGCGGGCATGGTCCTCAGCGCGGGAATGTTCGTCCTTGACGACACCTATCTCCCCTACGCCAATCAACGCCAGGACGCCCTGCGCAATGAAATCAAAGGAAAGCCGGCGCAGACTTATTTTCATCCGGCGCACGAGTGGATATTCGGCGAGAACACCAAAGTCTTCAATTACGCAGTCTTCGACGCGGACCACGATCTTTTCGGCGGCCTAAGCGTCTTCGAACTGGATCCCGATACATTTCAATTGCGTCGCCGGATCTTCGCCAGTCGCGCCCGCTGGGAGCCTTCGCTGAACGCCTGGGTGCTAGAAGCCGGCTGGACCCGCGATTTCGATAAAGGCAAGGTAAAAAGCTACGTGCCCTTCAAAGCCACGTCGCTGCCTGAATTAGTAGAGCCACCAAGCTATTTCAAACGCGAAGTCCGCCAGTCCTACCAAATGAACTGGCGCCAGCTAAGCGAATACATTCGCGGACTGCAACAAGCCGGTTTCGACACCTCGCGGCTCACGGTGCAATGGCACAAGAAATTCGCCTTCCCGGTAATCGCAGCCATAGTAATTTTTCTAAGCGCCCCCTTCGCATTCCTGGTAGGCACCAGAGGGGCGGTTGGCGGGATAGCGTTAGCGGTAGGAATCACAATTGTCTACTGGGCCATAGCAGCCCTATTCGAAGCCATGGGCGCCGCCGGCCAATTACCGCCATTGCTAGCAGGCTGGTCCCCCGACGCCATCTTCTTCTTCCTGGCCGTTTATTTCTTCCTGAAGATGCCGACGTAGCAAAAGTACCGCCGGCGTCCCTGCCGGCTCTTTGACTTTGCGCGATGCGACCGACTGATAAATCGCTCTTTGCCGACAGCGGCCCAAAATCGACGAACTCATGCCGATTTTTCGAATTAATTCCGGCGACGAGTTCCGCAATGAGAAGCGACGCGGAGCTCGCACGTGCCCGCAGCGCAGGCAGCCTGCCGACGATTTTGACGTGCTTTGTTTTTGTTTTTCTTCGGCATTTGCTCCACCTAACTGGTGGCCAATTGCTCCCGCGTCCCGTCGCGTACTCGTTCAACGCCAGATTTGCCGCCGTGATCACACTCAACGCGTCCGCCACCGCCGCTAAATCTTTCCCGCGCACTACGAAATACATCTCCTCCGCGCCCAGCCCGGTGTAAATCCGATTCCCCATGCATCCCAAACTCAAAATCACTCCATGCGTTAATGAGGCCGGCAGCGCCATACATGTTGGCCTTCCCAAAACTGGCGCCCCGCTCGCTACTCTAGCCCGCCCGGCCGCCTCGTTCAAAAGCATGGCTCCCGAAGGCTTGCAGGCAAAAAGCACTACGTCCGGCGCCACGGGCGCCTCGCCGAGCGGCGCATACAGTATTGCCTTGGGCGTCGTGGCCAGCCGCGGGATCTGCGGCACCTCTTCCGGGCGCACGTAGCCCAGATCAAACAGCATTTTCAAAGTTTGCTCCGTCTCCTTCTCCCGCTCGGGCGATAGCGCAATATTGTGCGTATAAGCTCCCACCGCACAATTAAAGTGATTCTCCGGCACGGTATAAAAAACCCGCCCCGCCGCAGCCAATCGCCAAAAGCTACATCCCGAAGGCTCGGTTCCGTCGAATCGCTCCACACCAGCGGGCGGCGCATCCAAAAACGCCACCGCCACCGGCCGCCGCGCCAACTTCACCGCCGCCCCAACGCGTTCCTCAATCGTCTTCCAGTCCGTCGATCCAATCATGGTCAAAGTCTCCCTCCGGAGAGCACGCAAAGATAACACGAGCCCCCGTACCACCGGCGCCTGTGCCGGCTCTTTTGAACTTATTATTTGTGCGATAACCGACGATGCGCTGCTGAATCGATTGTCTAAACCCGCCGCTCATCGTATCCTTCGCACGCACAAGAAGAGGAGCCGCAATGCCCAATACAAAAGTTCACTTCATCGTCGATCTGGCGATCCACGAAGGCAAACTCGGCAGTTTCGAATCCGTCGTCAAAACCATGGTGGCCGGCACGGAAAAAGAATCCGGCGCGCTGACCTACGACTGGTTCCTGAGCAAAGACCGCAAGAACTGCCGGCTGATCGAGACCTACGCCGATGCCAACGCCGCCTTCGCCCACGCCAACGGCCCGGTGGTCCAAAGCCTGGTTCCCAAGATGCTGGAAAATTCCACGCTCACCAGCTTCAAAGTCTACGGCGACCCAGGCCCCAAAGCCGCCGAAATTCTAGCCACGGTCGGCGCAGAAATTTCCGCTCTGGCACGTTCTGTCGCGCTGAACGAGGCTGTGCCGGCCGCTGCGACTGAGGATTATATTTTTTTGAATTTGTTTTTCAGTGCGAGGCGAGTCAATTGCAGAGAAAACATTTAAAGAGTGGAAAGCTTAATCCGGAATGGCGATGTTGGTGCCGTTGGCGGCGTTCATTTTGCGGGTGGTGTCTTTGTCAAGGTCGGCTACAGGAAACGAAAGCTTGGCGCCCTGCCGCGTGATGTAAACGAGTTGGTCGCCGGTGATTGCGAAGGCGTTGGGCGTCACGATCTGCCCGTCTTTGCGCACTAGGATCAGTTGCCCCGCATCGGGCACGCTCGCATCGGCGGGCGCAGCGGATGGGGCAGGCGCAGCAGGATATTGATCGCCAGCGGCGTATTGATCCGCGGCCGGAGCAGCTTCCGGTGCAGCCGCGTAGGAATTCTGATCGGTGTTGTAATCGCTGGAATCGAAACCGTAGTCGTCGTACGGGTAGCCGTAGTATCCGGGATAGCCGAAGCCGCCTACGAAGCTGACCACTCGCACGCGGTGCAAGTGTCCGAAGCGATCGCGACGGGTGCGGAATGAAACGACGGCGCGGCGATTCCCTGCCGCGCTAGCGGCCGGCCGGCTCGTGCGCGCCACCGCGGAAGTTCTCGGGCGCATCGCAACGGATCGCGAGGCCATCGGCGCGGCCGTCATGCGCGGAGCGGATCGCGCGACCCTATGCGGCGCCATTCGCGGCGCTGCGCTCATCGGCGCTCGGGCTGCTCCCCCGCCAAAATGTCCGCCAGACGCCATCCCGCCGCCATGACCTCCGCCGCGTTGCGCCCAGCTGGGCGCCGCCGCGAGCAGCAAGCCCGCTCCCGCCAAGATTGCCAGCCCGGATTTGAGCGTCGAAGCCATGCCATCAATTAGGATGCGCCATCATGCCAAAATGTGGCTCGGGTCTTTGGACCTGAGTTTTTGTTCGTCGCAGTGGAAGTTCCGGTACTCGTTCCAAGAGCAAAATTGCCGTTTTTCGTGCTCTGAAAACCGCTATTTTCTCCCGATTAGACTGGGCTTTGCACAGCAACCCCCACCTGCACAATAACTCCCGCCTCTGCACAAAAAACCCACCCTCATTTCATCTCCGAATCAATACCTATCGGCAGGTTGAATTTGAGACCCTGATCTACCCAACGTCTAAACTCAGGCTCGCGTAAACGCTTCTTGAACTCGGCTGCCGACATCGCCTCAACCTCTCGCTTTGTGGGGCGATTTGTACCGTACCTCCGATCAAGATATACGGCTCGCAACAAAATAGTCAGACCTAAAAGAGTAAAAATAGCTACCACGGGCTTATAGAAAACTGCTGCTATACCCCCTAAGACGAGCATGATTCCACCACTCCAGTAGTATTCCTTTCTAGACATATCGTTAAGACGCCAAGAGTGTTTTCGGTTCGGCATCCCCCGACCATACCAGATTGGTTCGTGTTACCACCTAAACATCTTTGGGGGATGCATAGAAGCATGCCCGTACCAGAACATATTTGGGAACCAAAAACTGAGGGATAAAAGGGCCTAGCGGAAGGGTATCGCTGGTGGCGGCTAGGAGCCTTATAAACTCTGAACGGCGTTCGCTCGCCGAGGGTTCGACTCCCTACCCTTCCGCTAGACTCTCTTGGATTATATCGTCCGTTTTTTGTTCTTCCGAGGCTTATTCCAATACGGTGACTTGCACTTAGGGCAGACCCTCGGCTCTCCCTCGGTGCTCGCTCTAGGCACCCACTCATGCAAACAACGGGTGCATTTATATCCCTGCTGCTTGATCGTGACCATTGCCATGATGCAAGTAATATACCACAAAGGGATAGATTGTCAAGGGAAAAAAGTTCAAAAAATCTCTTGACAAATATGTACCTCGCTAGTAATATATTATCTACGAAAGCGAGGATAACATGGACTTGAGAGAACAGCGCGGAATGGAACTGGCGGCAACCCGAATGATTCGCCGCAAAAAGGGTGTTTGGTTCGTGCCGTCCCAAAGCAAAGGCCCGTTGTATCAAGTCAATCTCAAGGCCGAAATGTCCACCTGCACCTGTCTTGACCACGAAACCCGAAAGGTGAAGTGCAAGCACATCTATGCCGCGACTTTCGTGATGATGCGCGAAACCAATTCGGATGGCTCTGTGACCGAGACTCTTATCGTCACGGAAGAACGGCGTACTTATTCTCAGAACTGGTCTGCTTACAACGCCGCGCAAACTAACGAGCAAGATAGGTTTCAAGTCTTGCTTGCCGATCTCTGCGCTGGTCTGCCGACTCCCGCAGTCAAGAATGGCCGTCCCCCGCTTCCATTGTCCGATGCAGTTTTCAACATCGTTTTCAAAGTCTACTCTACGGTTTCCCAACGTCGCTTTATGAGCGATCTTCGGGAAGCGCATGAGCGCGGATTCATTACTAAGGTTCCGCACTTCAACAGCATCTCCAACTATCTTGAGAATCCCAATCTGACTCCGATTCTCAAGAGCCTGATTACCAAGAGTAGTTTGCCTCTGACTTCCGTTGAAACTGACTTTGCGGCGGATTCGTCTGGTTTCTCGACCTCCCGCTTTACGCGCTGGTTTGATATCAAGTACGGAACGATCAAGACCAAGCAAGATTGGGTTAAGTGCCATTTGATGTGCGGCGTTCGAACTAACATCGTGACTGCGGTTGAGATTCAAGACCAGTTTGCTAGCGACACGAAGCAACTCCCCGCGCTGGTCAATGCTACTGCTGAGAATTTTCAAGTCGCCGAAGTATCCGCCGATAAAGGGTATTCGTCCAAAAAGAACGCCGAGGCGATTGCGGCGGTAGGAGCGACGCCATTTATCTCTTTTAAGGCCGATGCTGCGGGAAACGGCGGCGGGATGTGGACGAAGATGTATCACTACTTTCAATTCCGCCGCACTGATTTTCTCGCGCACTACCATAAGCGATCTAATGTCGAATCCACTTTCAGCATGATGAAGCGGAAGTTTGGCGACTCGCTTCGGAGCAAGACCGATGTGGCGATGATCAACGAGACGCTTTGTAAGATTTTGGCGCATAACTTGGTTGTGCTTATTCATGAAACTCACGAACTCGGTATTGACCCCATATTTTGGGAGCACTCTATTGCCTAAGATTTTCTCTCAAGCGGCGGCGCAGGATGATCGAAATTTCCGCCAATTTGTTTTGCGTCCGCAAGGAACTTCAATAAATGCTGGATGCTTACATTATCGGTTTTGAACTTCCATACAAACTCTTTCGTTGGTTGGGTATTGAGCATCTTAAATGGCGCGGTGCCGTTATAAACAAGAACAGAACCTTTTCCGAACGAACAGTTAATGAAAGAGAATCCGTCTAACAGAACATCTTGATCTTTGAACTGTCGATCATAAACTTCGGTGAGGGGTGTATAAAGCCACGCACGAGAAGCATCAGTATGCGCAATTGGAATCGCTTTTTGGTCACGGCTTTTTATTTCTCGGTAAGCGGATTCTAGAGTCACTACAAGCGAAACAACCAAAGCCAATATCAGCCAAGAATGAATTGTCCAGTGGGGCAGGAAAGACGCGGCATACCACTGTTTTTGCATCCCTTCGGGTAATTCTTGGCGAATAATT
>CAWBWG010000036.1:0-33670 GCA_963792515.1 uncultured Acidobacteriota bacterium
TTTCCTGCGAACCTGCCGGTGTCACCCTTTATGAGCGGCCGAGCGCTTTTTCAGCTCTGCCCTACATTTATGAAAATTACAAAAATCTTGGGCCTTTCATCTGGCGAATTAACCCGTGTCATTCGACGGTCGGTTTGAACAGATCGTCACGTGGATACTCACGCTGTGCATCGCCGTTATTATTGCTATTGCGCTTTTCCGACTTGTCGCGACGATTTTTCAACTGCTGGTCTTCGGTGCGTTCAACCCACTCAACCACGAGGAATTCGAGGTCATTTTCGGGATGATCATGACGCTGTTAATTGCCATGGAATTCAATCACAGCATCCTCCAGGCCATGGATCGCCTCCACCGCGTCATACAGGTCAAGACGGTGATACTCATCAGCATTCTGGCGCTCGCACGAAAATTCATCATCCTCAATATGGAGGCCACACCCGCGTTGACTATTGTCGCTTTGGGTTTCGCGGTCATCGCACTCGGAGTCGTTTACTGGCTGTTGCGCGAGAGGGAAGATCGAAGCGCGGCCGAAGCGAAAGTCAAACTGAATGCAACCGAATAAGGCCGCTGCTAGCCCGCAAAAATCAGGCAAAAGCTGAAGCGACGGGCTCATTGCGGGCTAGAAACTTGGCTTCGGCATCCGCTTTCATCATGGCCATACAGGAGTTAGTGGTGCCGAGGTCAATTCCTAGAATCTTGGGCATACGTGGTGGTGGTTAGCTATTTACGCCATCGCCTCATCGCTTCCCGGTCTTGAGTTCGTTCACCAGCGGCCCGGCATCATAGACTGCAGTCCATTCCATGATTGGCAGAATCGATATTGGTCTCATGCGTGACGCCTTCAAGGCCGTCAAGCGCAATCGAGGCGCCGCCGGGGTCGATAAGGTTAGCATCCAGATGTTTCGTGCTAACCTCATGGACAACCTCCATGCTTTGATGCGGCAACTCAAAGACGGCTCTTTTTGAGCCCCTGCCAGGCTCGCCGATCAGCACGGGGTTGTTTTTGGTGCGGCGTGAGAGCACCTGGATACAACGCCGGATTTCCGCGTCCCGGTCCGATAACCGGATCAAGCTCGAAATGCGAACAGGACTGCCCGAAGACGACGCCGCGCGCTCTCTTACCGAGCGAGCTGCGCGGTAAACCAGAAGCGCGAACCCTGCCCCGGCGTGCTTTCCACGCCGATGCGGCCGCCCATGCGCTCGACCAGTTGCCGGCAGATGGCCAGCCCAAGCCCGGTTCCTCCGTATTTGCGCGTCATCGAGTCATCGGCCTGAACAAACGCCTGGAACAGCTGCGCCTGGGTCTCCGGGGGTATGCCGATACCGGTGTCCTGGACTTCAAAGCGCACCAGCACATCGGCCGCCGTCTCCTGCTCGGGCGTCACGCGGGTCGCCACCTTGCCGGCGTGGGTAAATTTGATGGCGTTGCCGACGAGGTTGGTCAGGATCTGGCGCAGACGACCCGGGTCGCCGCGCAGCCGGGTGGGCACCTCGGGCGCGACGGCGCCGATCAACTCCAGGCCCTTGGCTTGCGCTTGGCCGGCCAGCATCTCTAAAGTGTCCTCGACGACCTCGCGCAGGTCGAAATCGAGTTCTTCAAAGCGGAGTTCGCCCGCTTCGATCTTGGAGAAATCGAGGATGTCGTTGATGACGATTAGCAACGCTTCGGCGCTAGTGCGGATGGTCTCAGCGAGTTCGCGCTGCTCCTGGGTAAGCATGGTGTCGAGCAAGAGCTCGGTCATGCCGATGACGCCGTTCATGGGCGTGCGAATCTCGTGGCTCATATTGGCCAGGAACTGGCTCTTGGCCCGATTGGCCGCTTCGGCGGCCTCCTTGGCATGATGCAACTCCTGCTCGGCGCGTTTGCTCTCAGTGATGTCACTGAAGACAACGACAGCGCCGATGATTTCATGGTTTTCATCACGGATCGGTGTGGTGACGTATTCGACGGGAAAACTGGTCCCATCTTTTCGCCAAAACACTTCATCGCTGATCCGGCGTGGACTGCCATCCTCGAGCGACGCATAAATGGGACACTCGCATTGCGGATAGGGTGCGCCGCCGGCCTTGGAATGATGCATCGTCGCGTGCGCCGGCTTGCCGATTAGCTCGCCGGGTTCCCATCCGAGCATCTTCTCTCCAGCGGGGTTTTCAAAGATAATCCGTCCCTCAAGATCAAGCGCATGAATGCCTTCGCCGACCGCGTTGAGCACTAATTCATGCTTGCGGTGAAGTTGATGTAACTCTTTCTCGGCCCGCGTGCGTTCGGCAATTTCCGCCGTCAGTTGGGTGGTACGCTCTTCGACGCGCCGCTCCAGCTCGTCGTTGGCGCGGCGCAGCGACTGAGGGCGCGTGGGGTATCTCTTCCAGCGTATCGGCCATCTGGTTGAAGGCCTCGGCCAGTGTGCCGGTCTCATCGTGTGTCGTGACCACCACGCGGGTGTCGAACCGACCGGAGGCGATGGTCTTTGCGCTCTCGGTCAATTTTAGGACCGGCTCGGCTAAGCGGCGCGCCAGCCAAAGCCCAAGCCTACCGCCGCCGCGAGCGTTGCGAACAGGACTGCCCACCATCCGGTTGAACGTTCCCGTTACCGGCTCCATGATGGCGTCGTAGGAAGCGAGGGTGATCAGCCGCCAGTCGCCCGCCTGATTGGCGCCGTAGGCCCGTAGCCGGCTGTAGCCGGCCATCTACTTGCGGCCGTGCGCGTCCCGATACACCAGGTAACCGTCATCGCGTTTGGCCCAACGGCCCCGCAACGCGCCACCGGTCACGTCGGGATGCGGAGAGAGCAAAGTCTCCTGCGGGTCGGTGGTCATCAGGACCAAGCCCCCTTTATCCAGCAAACAAGCGGACCCATCGCCCGGGGCGCGCCGTTTAAGGTCTTCCAGCAAAACGCGCAGGGGGTCGGTCACGATGTCGCCGACGAGCACGCTCGTGGTGTGGCCGGCGGCATCCTGCACCGCCGTGAGCATCTGGATGTCGAGGTCCACGTCGCGGAGCTTGCCTGCGGCGGCCACTCGACGGAGGGGTTCGGGGATCTCGTTCAAGTCGGAAATGTAAACGGCGCCGGGCGAGCTATGGAGCGCCTGCTCAAACTCATCCCGGGTGTCGTCGAACCGGGTGAACAACGACGTGCCCACCTCCGGCGGGGATGAGGAGGCGATCACCGTGCCCTGGGCGTCCACGAGCATGACTTCGCCGAAATAGGGGAAAGAGTGGATGTACCGGGACAAGTGCTTGTGTGTGGCGTCGGGATCTCCGGAGCTTAACTCCGAGTCTTCTGCGAGGTCTTTCATGCCGCGAATGCAGCTAAACATGAACTCGTCCATGCTCTTGCCGCCCTGAATCACGCTGTCCTCAAGCCGTGCGCCGACCTGACCTTCGGCATGCTTCACGAACGTGTAGTGCAACACTCCGATGATCGCGCCGAGCGGCACCATGGTCACCAGTAAAAAGGCGAGGACTAGTTTTTTGGTCAGGGACATGAAAAACGGGGTGGGTGCTTCCACATTACAGGGCACGGAGGAGCTTCAGGCCGCCGCCGAAAGCAACGGAGCGCTCCCTCAGCTCGCATACCGGATTTAAGGTCAGAGGGTTGGCTGCAGGGCTTAAAAAAACCGGCCTTGGCATGCAACGGATCATTCGGAAGGCGCTCATGAAGAAGCCCAGTCTGCGCCAGCGGCCACCAGATGGCTATTAGGTAAAACCTGGGTTGGCAGGGAAAAAACCCTAGTGCATCGTCTCATAAGTAGCTGGCATATGGCCGCAGGTCAGTTGGCTGTTTTTCAAGGCGCGAGCGAAGCGCCCATATCTGAGGCAGGACCGGGGTCAGCAGTATGCGGAAAAACAGCCAACTGGCCGCGGGCCAACTCAAGGGATTTAGGAGACGGTACACTAGGCCGCGCGAGCGGTTCCGAGCCGTTCAGCTCGGGTATGCCAATGTCCACGAGCACCACATTAGTACGGGGGTGGTCTTCACGGCCTTGGCTCCTGAACGTCCGGCCGGGACCGCACCGGAAAGAAGGCATGGACTTCCGTACCACGGCCGGGCGCGGACGTGCAGTCGAATTCCCCGCCCACCAGCGCCACCCGCTCGCGCATCCCAGGCAGCCCCAAGCTGGCGCCCTGCTGGGCCGTCGCCACGTCAAAGCCTATTCCGTCGCCAATTCTTATGCTCAAATCCAGGGAGCCCGGAGCCCAAAGCCCCAGCAGAACATCATTAGGCACTCCGCTCTGTGGAGTAACCACAACTCCATCGCCGATCGTCAAATGACCCACCACCCCAACTTGCCCAGTAAGCACGTTATTATTTCCAACCTTTGCCGACCCGGCAATTCCCACCTGCGCGCAAAGCAAAGTATTCTCGCCAACTTTCACGGCATGAGCCACGTGCACCAAATTATCGATCTTCGTCCCGTTGCCGATATGCGTCTCGCCCATAGTCGCCCGGTCGAGCGTCGAATTGGCCTGAATTTCCACGTCATCGCCAATCACCGCAATCCCAGTCTGCGGAATTTTGTACCAACTGCCATCAGCCTGTTTGGCAAATCCAAACCCATCCGACCCGACCACCGCCCCATTCTGCAATGTCACGCGATTGCCAATGCGCACTCGTTCGCGCACCACGGTATGCGAATGCGCCATAAAATCGTCGCCAATCTGCGCCCCGCGGTAAATCGTAACGAAGCTGTGCAACACAGCGTCATCGCCGATGCTTGCATTTTCGCTGACCACGCAATAAGGACCGATGTGCGCGTTTGCCCCGATGCGCGCGGAAGACGAAATGCTGGCGGTGGGATGAATTCCCGGTGCATATTTCGGCGCCGGATGAAAAATACTAAGGGCCCGCGCAAAATCCAGATAAGAATTCTTCGAGCGCAGTACGGCCAACGGCAGTGGGCCATCATCTGCAGCGGCAAGAATCGCCGAGGCCTTCGTTTTTGCCACAGCCGCGCGATACCGGCGATTGCTGAGAAACGTCAGGTGCCCGTGCGCGGCCTCTTCAATCCCGGCCACGTCGGTAATCTCGATGCCAGCATCGCCCTCAAGTGTGCACCCAAGCCGCTCAGCCAGCTCGCCCAATTTCATGTGACTCTCCCAAACATCCGGCGTTCAATTTACCTCAGTTTAGGGAAATGCGGGGCAGGCAGACGGCCCGGAACTTCGAGCGCAAGTTATTCTTCGAAGAGCTTTGGCTGCGCGGAGGCGGCAGCAGCAGAGCGCGCCAGTCGCTTCGCAGCCCCTACGACTCCCAATACCTTCACCTCAGTCAGCGCCGAGCGCGGCACATAAACGCGCGAGCAATTGCCATGCAAATCCGGGGGCACAAACTGTATCCCGCGATCCAGAATCTCCAACAGCTCGTTCACCACAATGCCTTCCAGCGAATCGCCATCCCGAAAGGTTAACCGCAGCCACAGTCCTTCCAGTTTCGGCCGGCTCAAGAAGGATTTTCGCTCCGGGAGGTAGGCCTGATTGAGGTCATCCACGAAGTAAACTGCCTTAATCTCGTCGGCGGGCACAGCCTGATGCTCGCCATCAGCCGTCAGCAAGTCGATGGTGTCGGTACCGGGCAAGTCCGCCGGATTCACGTAGCCTTTGAGAGGGGTCAGGTCCAGCAGGAGTACTACGACCTTCTTTCGAGTGGGCGAGCTCGAGCGGGTCTTCACTTCAGGCTCAGTTCAGCAGGGTGGTTGCGAAAAACACGAGGTTATGTTATCTTTATCGGCAATTATTGTCAAGTTGTTGGTGATAAAAGGGTTAGCAACGGAGAACCGCGCGATTGACCGAACACCGGCAGGTCCTGCAATCCGCCTCAACCATCACTTTAGCCACAGTTATCAGCCGTATTCTCGGATACTTACGGGATCAGCGCTTCACCCTGTTACTCGGCACCTCGGTAGCGGCCGACTCCTTCATCCTAGCCTTCCGCATTCCCAATTTGCTACGCCGCCTGATCGGTGAGGGGGCGGTAAGCGCGGCTTTCATTCCAGTCTTTACCGGTTACCTGGGAAAAAAGTCAAAACGGGAAATTTGGGAGTTCGCCGACCGGGCTTTTTGGGCTCTATTTCTGGTTTTGGCGCCGGTCGCCGTTCTGGGCGTGATTTTCTCGCGGCAACTGATCTACATGTTCACGCTATTCGGCGCCAATCGCATGGATTGGGGCTTCGCGGTCTATCTCAATCGCATCATTTTTCCGTATGTCCTCTTTATAGGCCTCGCCGCGCTAGCGATGGGCGTTCTCAACAGTTTGCGTGTATTTGGGCTGCCGGCTTCCACCCCGATCGTTTTCAATCTAACCTTGATCCTGTTTTCGACGGCGATCATCTATCGCCCGGTAATGAATTGGGCCCCAGCCGGGTACCGGAGTCCGGCTGTAGCACTCGCGGTGGGAGTTCTCGTCGGTGGCGCGCTGCAATTTTTTATGCAGGTGCCTGCTTTGGTTCGCCGTGGCATGCGCTTCCGGTTTCATCCTTCTTTAGAGGATCCCGGCGTCCGCAGCGTCGGACGCTTGCTGCTTCCGGCGTTTTTGGGCGCGGGTCTCTATCAAATCAACTTCTTCATCAATACGATTTTTGCGATGTCGCCGAAAATGCCGGCGGGCAGCATCACTTCGCTTTACGTCGCAGATCGCGTAGTCGAGCTGGTGCTGGGCAGCTTCGCCATCGCGATTTCGACGGCGCTATTGCCTACGCTTTCGCAGCAAGCGCACGAGCGGCGATTCCCGGACATGACCGCAACTTTCGGATTCGCCCTGCGCGTAGTTTCGTTCGTCACGCTACCCGCAGCGGCCGGATTGATTCTGCTGCGTGAGCCGATTGTGCGAGTGCTCTTTCAACACGGAAGATTTGAAGCCAATTCGACGGCACTAACCCTGCGCCCGCTGCTCTTCTATTCGCTCGGCCTGCCCGCCTTCGCTGCGGTGAAGTTGCTGGTGCCGGTGTTTTACTCGCTGCAAGATACCGTCACTCCGGTGCGCGTAGCCGCCATCGCTCTGGGCGTGAATATCGCAGGAAATTTGATCTTTCTGCACTGGCTGTGGCGCTCACTTTCAAATGGCGGCCCGGCGTTAGCCACGTCTCTAGCGGCCTATGTAAACATCGGCGCGCTCTTCGTGATTTTCCGTCGGCGCTTCGGACGGGTCGGCGGCTGGGCGTTGCTCGGTTCATTCCTGCGAACAGTTGTCTGCGTGTCCGCCATGTCTGTCGCGTGCTTCGGAATGCTCCGTTGGGTAAATTTCGATAACCTGCACCGTTATTTGGTCCAAGCAGGAACACTAGCGGGAATGATCGCGGTTTCCGTGGGAATTTACCTGCTCGCAGCGCGGGCGCTGGGCTGCGACGAGCTCGACGAAGTGATCGGCTACGTGCGCAACGTTGCGGGCGCGCGAGGCACGGCGTAAGGCGGGGAAGCGGCTCAAAAGTCTTGGCGCGCGAATGTTTCACATTTTTCGGAGGGTGACTTGGAAGGCGTAATCCGATCATTCCTGAGTTATCTGCGCGTGGAGAAAGGCGTCTCCATGAACACGCACGACGCCTATCGCCGCGACGTGGAGAAATTTCAGGAATTCGCCGCCAAGAAACAACTTCGTCTCGAAGAAGCCACGCGCGAAACGATCGTAGATTTCCTGCGCTCGCTCTACCAACGCAAACTCGAGAGCCGCTCGGTGGCCCGCAATCTAGTCACGCTTCGCCAGTTTTTCCGTTTCGCGCTCATCGAAGGAATCGTCAAAGAAGATCCCACCGAAACCGTGGAATCCCCGCGCTTTCGTATGGGCCTGCCGCGTTTCCTCAGCGTCGAGGAAGTAGACCGCCTGCTCGCGGCGCCCGATGTCGGCACGATCATCGGTCTGCGCGACAAAGCCATGATCGAAGTCATGTACTCTGCGGGCCTGCGCGTTTCGGAACTCTGCGGACTGCGTCTGAGCGACTTTCATTTTGATGCAGGCTACGTTCGCTGCATGGGCAAGGGCAGCAAAGAGCGCCTCGTTCCCATCGGACGCCAGGCCATGGAAATTGTGCAGCGCTATCTTCGCGAATCTCGTCCCAAGCTTTTGCGGGAAAATTCGCCGGAACTTTTGTTCTTGAATCGGCATGGCGGCGCATGTTCGCGGCACGGCTTCTGGAAAACGGTTTCAGATTTTGGCCGCAAAGCCGGGCTGACCAAACAGTTGAAGCCGCACATGCTGCGTCACAGTTTTGCAACCCATCTTCTGGATCGCGGCGCCGATTTGCGCGCGGTGCAGATGATGCTCGGCCACACGGACATTGCCACAACACAAATTTACACGCACGTGGTGGAAGAACGGCTAAAGCAAGTATATCGCGCGCATCATCCCCGGGCGTAATAGGGCGCAGGCCTAGACGCGCAAGAGCGCAGGCCGCTCGCAGGAATTGCGTCGCGCGCGAATTCGTGAACAGGTCGTGCAGGGCAGTGCGGCTCGTTGGGGGCTCAGCAACGCAAATTTATTTGCGAATTGGTGGAGGCGTAAGCAGACATGCCTGATTACATGTTTTTGTTGGAGAGCCGGTTGTCGCCAGAGCAGCGCGCGGCGCTCGTTCGCGTGCAGGAATTGGGGCGCGCGCAGGATTCAAACGTCTATCTCACCGGCGGCGCGGTGCGCGATCTGATTTCGGGGATGCCCATTCGCGATCTGGATTTCACCATCGAGGGGAATCCGCAACGCATCGTTCGCGAGCTGGAAAAAGGTGGCGCGCGGATTGTCTCCGAAGACGAAAAGCTTCGCCATTACGAAGTGGTCTTCGCCGGGGACGCCGACGGTTCCATTTCCGCGGCCCGCGATGAATTCTACGAGCGCCCCGGCGCCAAGCCGGAAATTCGCTGGTCCACGGTGATGGAAGATTTGCGCCGCCGCGATTTTTCCTTGAACGCCGTGGCCATCTCGCTCAATCCCGCCTCGCGCGGCCTGCTGCTCGATCCCACCAACGGCCTCGCCGATCTCGAAAAACGCGAAACTCGGTCGCTTTCGATTCACGCGTTCACGAATCAACCGATCCGCCTGATGCGCATTTTGCGCTATAGCGTGCGCATGGATTTCAAGATGGAGCAGCGCACCCAGGAATGGTTCGATCTCGCGATGGGTCGAAAGCTCCATGAGAATTTGGATCCAGCCCAAGTGGGGCGCGAAGTCCTGTCGCTCGGTCGCGAAGATAATCCCGCCGGAGTTTTGAAGCAGTGGGAAACACACGGACTGATTGAAGCGATTCATCCGCAGTTGGCCCGCCGCCATCCGGACTACGACGGTTTCACGCGCCTCAGCCGCGCCCGCGAAAGTTTCCTCTCGGTAGGAATTCGCCCGCGCTTGGTCTATTCGACGATTTATTTTCTATTGAAGAAGCTGAAGGATCGCGAAGGCGCTGCGGCACTACGTCATTTGGAGCTTTCCGCAAAAGTGATTGATGCATTCAACGGCCTCGTTCCAGAAACAGAAAAAGTTCTTAAAATTCTCAAGAACCGCAAGACCGACTCGGCGAAGGACGCCTACTTTTTTCTCGAGACCGTGCCAGTAGAGCGCCTGGCCTTTTTGCAGGCGGAGTACGGCGACTCGAAAGCCGTAGCCAAGATCCGAAATTATCTGCAGAAGTGGCGTCCGTTGCGCTCCAGCATGCCGGTGGCGGAACTCGACTCGCTAGGCGTTTCGCGCGGCCCGAAATTCGACAATATCCTGGAAGATTTCTTTGAAGCTCAGCTCAAAGGCAAAGGCCGCGATCCCATCGAGCGCACCAAGATTCTGAAAAAGCTCGCCGGAATCAAGGACGAGCCGAAAAAGGAAGAAAAGAAAAAGCCCAAGAGCAAAGAAAAGGGCGAAGCGAAGGCCGCAGCGGTTCCGGCAGCACCGGCTGCTGAAGCTAAAGCCGGTAAGCCAGCCCCCGCAAAGGCCGCGGAAGCGGCTACGCATCCAGCGCCTGCGAAAAAGCCGGCCGCACATCACAAACCGGCAGGGAAGCCGGCGCCCAAAAAATCAAAAGCGCGGCGTTGAGAGTGTCGCATGCATTCTCGTCGCGAGGATCCGCCCGCGGGCAGCGTTCTAATTTGAAATCAGTTGGAGTTTTTTGGAGGAGATCTCCACAGTGACCGCGGCGGAGCCGCGGCGCCACGGTGGCAGCCCCCGAATTTATTCGGGGGAGGGGCGCTTTAGCGCTCCGAAAAAGCGTCGCCCATTACCATGCCCTTTAGCGCTGGGCACTTTTTGGGCGGCTCGTAATTCGCCTTCTGAGGCTGGATTTAGAAACATGTCCGGAAAATAAAGTACTGTCCGTGCGCGCGACGAATAGCGAACTGTTGCACAGGGGTTTAGAATAGATTCCCGCATGGCTCACTCGAACTTCGTACATCTTCATCTGCACACCGATTTCTCGCTGCTGGACGGGGCCTGCGATATCGGCGAACTCGTCGACGAAGCCTCGCGCCGCGGCATGCCGGCGGTCGCCGTCACGGACCACGGAAATCTTTTCGCCGCCGCCAATTTTTATCACGAGGCCACCACTCGCGGCGTGAAGCCGATCATCGGCTGCGAAGTGTATGTAGCTCCCGGCAGTCACAAGACGCGCGGCGCCGACGCTGAGCGCTCCAATCACCTCGTGCTGCTCTGCGAGAACGACGAGGGCTACCGCAATCTAATCAAGCTAGTTTCCACCGGCTTCCTCGACGGCTTCTACTACAAGCCCCGCGTCGATCACGATCTGCTCGCGAAACACAGCAAGGGCTTGATCGCTCTTTCCGCGTGCCTGCGCGGCGAAGTCACCGAAGCCGTCAGCGAAGGGAAGTTAGAAAAGGCCCGCGAATCCGCCTACCGCCTCCGCGATATTTTCGGAAAAGGAAATTTCTTCCTCGAAGTGCAGGATCAGGGCCTCGAAATCGAGAAGGGTGTTAATCGTAGTCTGGTGCAACTCTCCCGCGAAACCGGAATTCCTCTAGTCGCCACGAACGATTGCCATTATTTGCAGCAGTCCGACGCGCGCGCTCAAGAAGTCCTGATGTGCATTCAGACCGGCAAGACCATGAGCGAACAGAACCGCATGAAGTTCGCCACTGACCAGTTTTATTTCAAGACCGCCGACGAAATGTTGCAGGTGTTCCGCGAGATTCCGGAAGCGGTAGAACGCACCGTGGCCATCGCCGAGCGCTGCCACGTGCGCATCGATCGCGTAACGAATTCGTTCCCGGAATTCCAAGTACCCACCGGCCACACCGCCGAAAGCTATTTCGAAAAAGTTGCACGCGAGGGATTTGCGGATCGCCTCACGGTTCTTTCGCGCCTTTCCGCTGAAGGAAAATTACGACAGCCGCTAGCCGTTTACGAAAAGCGCCTCATCGACGAAATCGAAATGATCAAGAAGATGCGCTTTGCTGGCTACTTCCTGATCGTCTGGGATTTCATTCATTACGCGCGCTCGCTCGGCATTCCGGTAGGTCCCGGCCGCGGCTCAGCCGCCGGCAGCCTGGTCAGCTATGCGCTGCGCATCACCGACGTCGATCCGCTGCAATACGATCTCTTCTTCGAGCGCTTCCTGAATCCCGAGCGCATCTCGCTTCCCGATATCGACATCGATTTCTGCGTGCGCCGCCGCGGCGAAGTCATCGAATACGTCCGCAAGAAGTATGGCGAGCAAAGCGTCGCGCAAATCATCACGTTCGGCACCATGGCGGCGAAAGCCTCGATCAAAGATGTGGGCCGCGCACTCGATATGCCCTACGGCGAAGTCGACCGCCTGGCAAAATTGATTCCCAGCCAGCTCAACATCACGCTCGACAAAGCGCTCGCCGACACTCCGCAACTTGTACAAGCCCGTCGCGAAGACGAGCGCGTAAATGATCTGATCAGCGTGGCGCTGCGCCTCGAAGGACTCGCACGCCACGCCTCAACGCATGCCGCCGGAGTAGTCATTTCTCCGCAACCTCTCACCGAAATCGTTCCGCTCTACAAGACCAACAAAGACGAAGTAACCACGCAATACGACATGAACGCTCTCGAGCGCATCGGCCTGCTCAAAATGGATTTCCTCGGCCTGACTACGCTCACAGTCCTCGATGACTCGGTCAAGCTCATCAAGGAAAATCGCGGCATCGAAGTCGATCTCTCCACCTTGACCACTGACGATCCAGAAGTTTACAAACTCTTCGCCAGCGCCAACGTAACCGGCGTTTTCCAGTTTGAGTCGCATGGAATGCGCGACATTCTGCGCCGCTACCAACCCACCCGCCTGGAAGACTTGACCGCGCTAAACGCTCTCTACCGCCCCGGCCCAATCCAAGGCGGCATGATTGATGAATTCATCGGCCGGAAGCACGGAACGAAAAAAGTCTCCTACGATTTGCCCGAACTCGAAGAAATCCTGTCCGAAACGTGGGGCGTAATCCTCTATCAAGAACAAGTGATGCAGATCGCCAACCGCCTAGCCGGCTTCTCCCTAGGCGAAGCCGATATTCTTCGCCGCGCCATGGGCAAGAAAAAAGCCCAGGAAATGAGCGCACAACGCGACAAGTTTCTCGCCGGCTGCGCCACCCGCAAAGTAAACCTGAAAAAAGCCGAAAAGATTTTTGACCTGATGGAAGAATTCGCCGGCTACGGTTTCAACAAATCGCATTCCTGCGCCTACGCCATCGTCGCCTATCAAACCGCCTATCTGAAGGTCCACTACCCAGTCGAATTTATTTCCGCCATGCTCACCGCCGAAGCAGGCAACACCGAGAAGGTGGTGAAGTACATCGCCGAAGCCCGCAGCATGAGCATCACCGTCCTGCCGCCCGACATTCACGAAAGCTCGCTGTATTTCACCCCGGTCGGCGATCACATTCGCTTCGGTCTCGCAGCAATCAAGAATGTCGGCGAGAATACCGCGAAGGGAATCTGCGAAGCCCGTGAGAAGCGCGGAAAGTTCAGCGACCTCTTCGATTTCTGCGAAGCTCTGGATCCCGGACTTCTGAATCGCCGCGTAATTGAAAGCCTGATCAAGTCGGGCGCCATGGATTCGCTGCCCGGCAATCGAGCCAGCCACTGGGCCGATGTCGATAACGCGATGAAGCACGGGCAAAAGCTCCATCGCGAGAAAACCAGCGGCCAAAGCGTTTTCTTTTCGTCTTTTCCGACGACGCCAACAGCATCCGCGTCATCAGCATCCGAGCACCACGTTTCGAACATCGATGAATGGTCCGAGACCGAGCGCCTCGCCGGCGAATACGCCATGCTCGGCTTCTACATCTCCGGCCATCCGCTCGATAAATTCGCAGGCCGCCTGAAAGAATTGAACGCCGTAGAAATCGGCTCGCTCGAAGGCCGCCGCAACGGCAGCGACGTGATCGTCGCAGGAATCATCGTACAATCGCGCCCCATGCGCTCGAAAAAAGGCGCGCGCTGGGCCATTGCCACGCTGCAAGATCAAACCGGCGTAGTCGAAGCGCTAATCTTTCCCGAAGCCTTTCAACGCCTGGAGCCAATCCTGAAAGGCGGCTCCCCGCTACTAGTGAAAGGGCGCATCAACGTAGAAGAAGCCGGCACGCGCCTAGCCGTAGCCGAAGCCAAGCCCATCGAACAACTGGCCCAGCGCGCCCCTGCAATGCTATGCGTGCGCGTAGACCTAAAAGCCGCCGGCCCGGAAATGCTGAACGAACTCGATCAATTAATGGCCAGCCGCCCGGGCCGTTGTCGCGTAGAATTTGATCTATTGAGCGACGACGGCACCGAAGCCAAGCTAGAATCCGCCCGCAGCGTGCAAGTCGATCCCGACTTGCTCGACCGCATCCGCGGCATCTGCGGCCCGGATGCCATCGTGATGCAAAAGTAGCGGCCATGCTCAAGCGGCGAAGAACGGAAATGGACGAAAAAGAAAAACGACGCCAAAAGGAAATCGACGCCCTCGAGCGCGACGTAGAGGAACTACTGCGGCTATCTCCCAACGGCGACGATGCCGAAGAAGAAATCGAGCGCCTGCGCCGCCAGGTCGCCGATCTAAAACACGATTTCTACTCCCATCTAGGCGCCTGGCAACGCGTCCAGCTAGCCCGCCACCCGCTGCGCCCCTACACTCTCGACTACGTTCGCATGCTTTTCGAAGGCTTCAGCGAAATCCACGGCGATCGCGCCTTCGCCGATGATCCCGCGTTAATCTGCGGCATGGCCTTCTATCACGGCGATCCAGTAATGATCATCGGCCAGCAAAAAGGCCGCGACACCAAGCAGCGCGTAGCCAGAAACTGGGGCCAAGCCAAACCCGAAGGCTATCGCAAAGCTCTGCGCGTGATGCAACTAGCCGCAAAATTCAAGCGCCCGATTTTCACTTTCGTGGACACTCCCGGCGCCTATCCCGGCGTGGGCGCAGAAGAACGCGGCCAAGCCGAAGCCATCGCCAAAAATCTGCGCGAGATGGCCCGCCTTCCAGTTCCGATTCTGGTGACCATCACCGGCGAAGGCGGCTCCGGCGGCGCGCTAGCAATCGCCTTAGGCGATCGCATCCACATGCTGGAAAATTCCGTCTATTCGGTAATTTCGCCAGAAGGCTGCGCCTCGATTATGTGGCGCGATTCCACCAAAGCCGAAATCGCCGCCGAAGCCCTGCGCATCACCGCCAAAGATTTGCTCGAGATGAAGCTCGTCGATGAAATCGTGCCAGAGCCAGAAGGCGGCGCCCATCTCGATCCCGAAACCACCGCAAAAACCCTCGACTCCGTGCTGCGAGCCTCGCTGCGCAATCTAGCCAATCTTCCAGCCGCAGATCTTCTCTCGCAGCGCTACGAAAAATTCCGCCGCATGGGCCAATTCTTCGCCTGATTCCGATCGAAATTTCGACGCCCATCTCTGACCAATAGTCTCAATTTAAGACCTCGCCCATTGGAGCATTGGGCACGCCCACAACCGCAATCGTTGCCACCTTCGCCCCACTCTCGTAACTTTGCTGTCAGAAGTTTCCGGGGAAAACGAGCCTATGTCCGAGGTCTTTCGACCATTCGAGCGGCTGGTAGAAATTAATATCCTAGGCCGGACGTTCCTCGTCCCGGAAAAAAATTCCGTCCTGCGCTGCTTTCAATTCATCAGCCCGGACACCATCCCCTACGGCCGTTTCTGCTGGAATCAAGATTGCCAATACTGCCGCGTAAACTGCCAGTTGCAGGATGACGATCAAGCCCGGCCAATTTTGAGTTGCAAGTTTATGGTCTCGGAGGGTATGAATATATCGGAGCTCGCGCCCGAACTGGTGGCCTGCCTGCGCTCAAAGCTCGGCCACGAAGTGAAGTCCGAAGAACTGAAGCCGTAGAAGTAAAGCCGTAGAAGCATCCGCACGAAGCCATTTCGCGCGAACCCTCCCTGCTTCTCCCCGATGTGATAGTATCTGTATTAACCTTGCATTTTTGGTACGGAGATATCATGAAGACTCCGGCAAAGTTTCTAGTCGGCTCAGGAATCATCGTGGTCACGCTGCTCTCGCTCGCCTATGTGGGCTTCACGCAGAGCAAGACCTACTATCACACGCTCTCGGAAATCGCCACGCTCCACGGCCCAGCTCTCGAGCAACGCATGCGCATCGGCGGCGATGTTCAAGACGGATCCATCCAACACTTGCCGGGACACGTGGAATTCGTTCTCGTCGAGCAGGGAAGAACGCTAACGGTAAGCTACGCCGGCCGCGATCCTCTCCCTGATACGTTCAAAGGCGGCGCGCAAGCACTCGTCGAAGGCCACTTGATGTCCGACGGCCGCTTCAACGCCGAGCAGGTGCAGGCCAAATGCGCATCCAAGTATGAAGCCGCGCCGGGCCAAACGGCTCCAGCTAACGGCGCGAAAGACGCATATCCCAACAGTCAAAGCTGATCGAGGAACAATCACTCAGTGGATATATTTGGCTCATTCTCATTACTGCTCGCGCTGATCGCCGCCGTTTACGCCATCTGCGCCGGCATCATCGCCATTCGCACGCGCAATCCGCTGCTCACTAAGAGCGCGCGCCACGCGGGCATCGCCGTATTCCTGCTCGTCACACTAGCCGTAGCCTGCGTCGAGTTCCTTTTCTTCACCAACAATTTTTCGATGGCCTATGTCGCCGAGCACAGCAATCGCGATCTCCCCGCATTCTATAAATTCGCCGCCCTGTGGGCCGGCCAAGAAGGCTCGCTCCTTTTTTGGAGCTGGCTGCTTTCGATTTACGCTTTCTTCGCTCTCTTTCTGAATCGCCATAAGCATCCGGAACTGATGCCGTACGTAGGCGTAGTTCTAGCCTGCATCCAAGTCTTCTTCCTCACGTTAAATAATTTCGTAGCCAATCCATTTCAAGTGCTGGGCCACGCCGGCGCCGGCGGCGCACTCACAGTAGTCGCGCAGGCCGATGGCCACGGCCTCACCCCACTCCTGCAATATTCGGAAATGGTGATTCACCCGCCGATGCTTTACCTCGGCTACACCGGCTTCAGCGTCCCCTTCGCATTCGCCATGGCCGCGTTACTCGGCCGCTATCCGGGCGAGAAGTGGATTCACATCACTCGCCGCTGGACCATGGTCGCCTGGGGCTTTCAAACCATCGGCGTATTACTCGGCGCGCACTGGGCCTACGCGGTTCTAGGCTGGGGCGGCTATTGGGCCTGGGATCCGGTCGAAAATGCCTCGCTGCTCCCCTGGATCACCGCCACCGCATTCCTGCATTCCGTGATGATGCAAGAAAAGCGCGGCATGATGAAGGTATGGAATGTCTGGCTAGTCTTCACTACCTTCATGCTCTGCATCCTCGGCACGCTGCTAACCCGCTCCGGTGTAGTCAGCTCCATTCACGCCTTCGCGCAATCGTCGATCGGAACGTGGTTCACCACTTTTCTCGCCATCGTTTTCGTCGCCTGCCTGCTGGCCTTCTGGAAAAACCGCGATTATCTGCGCAGCGACAATCAACTCGATTCGCTCGTGTCCCGCGAGTCCAGCTTTCTCTTCAACAATCTCATTCTTCTCGCCGCCTGCTTCGCCGTCCTCTGGGGCACTCTCTTCCCGGTTTTCTCGGAATGGGTGCAAGGTACGAAAATCAGCGTCGGGCCACCGTTCTTCAACAAAGTAAACGTGCCTATCGCGCTGTTTCTCCTGTTGCTCACTGGCGTCGGCCCGCTGCTCGCGTGGCGCAAAACTTCTCTCGATGGACTCAAACGAAATTTCGCATGGCCGCTCGCCGGCGGAATCGTCGCGGGTGTCATCGCCGTAATTTTCGGCATGCGCCAAATCTACCCGCTCATCTGCCTGATTCTCTCAGTATTCGTAGTGCTAACCATCGCCGCCGAATTCTGGCGAGGCGCCCGCGTAATCTCCGCGCGCAGCAACATCAACGTACTCGCCGCAATGGGCCAGCTCACCATGCGCAACACCCGCCGCTACGGTGGCTACGTCGTCCACTTCGGCATGGTCCTGATCTTCATAGGTATCGCCGGCTCCGCATTCAAGCAGGACGTCCAACAGGACATGCCCCCCGGCGCGCACATGAAGCTAGGCGCCTATGACATCGTCTCCCAAAATTTCGACCAGGTTCAAACGCCCAATTACCAATCCGAACGCGCCACTCTAGAAGTCTTCCGCAACGGCAAGTCCCAAATGATCCTCTATCCCGAACGCCGCTTTTTCCTAGCCAGCCAAATCACCCAAACGCTGGTAGGCATCCAGTCGACGCCGCTGCGCGATATCTATCTCGTCTACGACGGCCGCAACCCAGAAACGAATCGCCCGGAAGTCCACGCCTATCTAAATCCGCTAGTAAAATGCATCTGGTTCGGCGGACTGGTAGTAGTGTTGGGCACAATTCTCGCCCTGATTCCAAGCCGCCAACCAGTGCTGGTAATCTCGCAAGCCACAGAACGCACGCTCGCATCCGCCGGTCCGATCCCCCAAACAGTCGGAGTAGTCCATGGCCAGGATTGACGGCATGCCGAGCGGCGCAATCAAGCCGAGCAGCTGTCATCCCGAACCCGCTTTAGGGGTGAGGGATCTGCATTCGCATTCGCCTTGGCATTTGCTTTTGCCGTTTCTTCAATCTGAAATCTCAAATTTGAAATCTGAAATTTCCCGCGCAGCCGCCGTTGCCTTAGGGCGCTCAATTTCGACGAGGGCACTGCTCGCCGCCTTCGCCCTCATCTACGCGTTCACCCCCGTCGCCTTCGCGCAACAATCCACGCGCGCCACCGAAATCGGCAAGCGCGTAAATTGCATGTGCGCCGGCTGCGGCGATTCCGCAGCTCTCTGCAATCATCCCGGCGCGTCATTCTCCGGCCCCTGTGATGTGGCCAAAAATGAGCTCAAGCAAATCAGCGAGCGCGTAGCTCGCGGCGATTCCGACGATCTGATCATCCAATCCTTCATCCAGGAATACGGCACCGAGGTCGTAATCGTGCCCGAAGCAAAGGGCTTCAATCGCTGGGTCTGGCTGATGCCCATCGTTTTCGTGATCGTGGGATTTTTCATCGTTCGAGCCGTACTGCAAAGCTGGAGGCGGCGAGCCGCGGTGGCGCCTCCCGCAGGAGTCTCCGCCGATCTACTGGCCCGCGCTCGCCATGAAATAGGCCCCGATGAGTAACATTGATGAGTAACACCGCGATCCTCTGCGCCTGCATCCTGCTGGCCTGCGCCACCATTCTCTTCATCTTCGTAATCGAGCCGGACGCCTCCGATTCCGCCCCGCACCGCTCGAAACTCGATTCGCTCCTCGAGCGCCGCGACACCATCTACGACAATCTCCGCGATTTGCGTTTCGAGCATCGCGCAGGTAAATTTTCCGATGCCGACTACGAAGAAATGCGCCAATCGCTCGAAGCCGAAGCCGCCGGCGTCCTCGCCGAAATGGACCAGTTAACCGGCAGCGTGCCCACGCCCGCCACGCGCCAGGCCATGCAAAAGAAGCCGCGGACTTCATGAACGGAATCGAATGAAAAGCTTGCTCACAAGATTAGCTCTCGTACTTCTGTTAAGCGGAGCCGCCGCGTTCTCCGCCTTCGCCGGCAAAGTCACTGGCACGATCCACAACGGCACCAACAACAAGCCCGGCGCAGGCCTCGATGTAATCCTCATCCAACTGCAAGGCGGCATGCAGCCCGTAACCACGGTGAAATCCGACGCACAAGGGCGCTTCACAATTGACCGCCCAGAAATCGGCGCGGGCCCAATGTTGCTGCGCGTGCCCTACAAAGGCGTGAATTATCACCAGCCGCTAACGCCCAACATGGCCACCGTAAATATAGAAATTTTCGAGGCCACCGCCGATCTTTCCGCCGTTTCCGTCACGCAACACGACGTAGTCTTACAGCCGTCAGGCTCAAACCTGCTCGTAGGCGAAGAATACGCGGTCGAAAATCAAACCCAGCCGCCCGTGGCATTTTTCAAAGCCGACGGCACCTTCAATTTCACCATTCCCGATGGCGCGCAATTAAATCAAGTCTCCGCGTGGTCCTCTGCGGGAATGCCGGTAGTGCAGGGAACCATCGACAAGGGCAAGAACAACAGCGCCATCGCCTTCGCATTCAAGCCGGGCAAGAATGGCGTGCGCATTTCGTATCAAATGCCGTATCCGTCAAACAAAATCGCCCTGAAACTTATCTCGCATTATGCGACCTCGAGCTTTTTCCTGGTCGCCCCGCCAACCGTGACCATCAGCGGCGCCGGTCTAAATCCCGGCGGCTCGCAGGATGGCTACAGCATCTACGGACGCGATGGTGTCCCCGCAAACACTGCCCTCGAAGTTTCCGTCTCAGGCACCGCGCCTCCGCCCACCGCCGAAGCTGGTGGCCCGGGCGGTGGCCCCGGCCCTGGTTCCGCCGATGATTCTGGCAACCCGTCTGTGAATTCGCGCGCCCCGGCTGCAGGCGAGGCAGTCACGACTTTCCCCGCGCGCCTCGATAGCCTGAAATGGATTTTGGTCGGCGGATTCGCCGCACTCTTCGCTCTCGGAATCGTTTATCTCTGGCGCCGGCCACCGCAAGTAGCCATCGCCGGCAATGGCACAGGCGCAATGGTCGCCGCCCCGCCGCCGTCCGCAGCGGTGGTGCGAACCGCGCCGCCCGCGGCAGCTTCTGATGCAGCGGTCGCGTCGGTCACTCGCGAAGTGAGCGGCGGACTTGACGAGCTGAAAGACAAACTTTTTCGCCTGGAACTTCGCCACCAGGCCGGCACCATTTCTGATGAGGATTACGCCCGCCAACGCGCGCAAGTGGAGCAAACCCTGCGCGAACTCGTGCGTGGCTGAGCCAGCCCATTGAATCCTGCGACGGCACGCGAGCGTCTGGGACTCGTTTTCGAGCAGGTCGAAAAGCGTTACGGCGCGCTCGTAGCCCTGCGGCGCGTCAGCCTAGAAATCCAGCCCGGAGAGTTCGTCGCATTACTCGGCCCCAATGGGGCAGGGAAGACGACGCTGTTAAGAATCGCCGCCTTACTCGTCCGCCCGAATTCCGGGCAGGTCAAAATGAGCGGCCTAGCGGAAGCTTCCGCGGGAAACGTGAAGAGCCGGATCGGCATGGTAGCCCACAGCACACTGCTCTACGACGAACTGACGGCAGAAGAAAATCTGCTCTTCTTCGCGCGTCTCTACGATGTCGCGAACGCGCCGGCGCGAGCCGCCGAGCTGCTCGCAGCAGCGGGGCTGTCCGAGCGCGCCACAAGTCTGGTGCGCACATTTTCGCGCGGCATGCGCCAACGGCTCGCCATCGCCCGCGCGCTAGTACACTCGCCGCGCGTGCTGCTGCTCGATGAGCCGTCCTCCGGTCTCGACCAACAAGGCCGCGCCTGGTTCGCCTCGACGCTCGCGTCGCTTCACCAGGAAGGCTGCACCATTATCGCCAGCACTCACTCGCGCGACGAAGTTCTGCGACTCGCCTCTCGTGCCGTGCGCCTAGAATCCGGCCGCGTAGTCTCCGATTCAGCCGCAGGCGGCAACCTCGAAACAATCCTCGCAGCGGTTCAAGGTGAACCCGAATGAACGCCGGACACGCCGCCGCGATCATCCTCACCAAAGAAGTCCGCGCCGAATTTCGCGCCCGCGAACTTCTGAACACAACGCTGGTCTTCGCCTTCGTAGTAATCGTGATGTTCAGCTTCGCCTTCGATCCCACGGCCTCGGAATCCCGCCGCTTCGGTCCCGGCCTGCTATGGATCGCGTTACTTTTCGCCGGCTCCCTGATGCTGCAACCATCCTTCGCCCGCGAGCACGCCAACGACACGCTAGACGCTCTCTGCCTCGCTCCGGTCTCGCCGTTCTCGATCCTGCTAGGCAAGATCGCCGCCAATTTCGTTTTCCTAACAGTCTGCGAAGTAGTCCTGCTCCCCGTTTTCGCCGTGCTCTACAATGTATCGTTGCTCCCAGTGCTAGGGCGGTTGGTATTTGTATTGATGCTCGGCACGTTCGGCCTAACCATCACCGGCACGGTCTTCTCGGCAGTAGCCGCGCAAGCCCGCATGCGCGAATTGCTGCTGCCTCTGCTGCTGCTCCCAGTCCTGGTGCCGCTGTTACTGGCCGCAGTCGAAGCCACCGCGGGACTATTAGCCGATACGCCCGAGCTACAGCGCACCTGGCTAGAAATTCTAATCGGCTTCGACGTAATCTTTTTCACAGCCTCGTGGCTGCTATCGGACTTTCTGTTGGAGGAGTAACGTAGGGGGGCGTTTACTCCCGCCCGGTTTTCGGCCCTCTTTGTTTCGGGCTCGCAATCAAATGCTCATATCGCACAAACGTAAAATGACTGGAACCGCTCAATGAAACAGTCCCTGTCCGCCATCCTCGTAGGCGCGCTAATGGCCTTCGCCGGCTACGCCGCCCTATTCATCGCCCCCGACGAAAAAACCATGCACGCCATCCAGCGCATTTTCTACTTCCACGCCCCCGCCGGCATGGTCGCGCTAATCGCCTTCACGGTAGTTTTCGTAGCCAACATCGCCTACCTCATCAATCGCCAACCGCGCTGGGATTGGCTAGCCGTCTCCGGCGCCGAAGTAGGCGTAGCCTTCAACAGCGTAGTCCTAATCACCGGCCCCATCTGGGCCAAACCAGCCTGGGGCATCTGGTGGGCCTGGGACGCGCGCCTCACCTCGACGCTGGTTCTCTGGCTGCTCTATATTTCGTTCCTTCTCCTGCGAACCCTGATGCCGGATCCCAATCGCCGTGCAGTTTTCTCCGCGATCTACGGCATCTTCCTATTCCTCGATGTGCCTCTAGTCTATTTCTCCATCCGCATCTGGCGCACGCAACATCCCCAACCGGTAATTCTAGGCGGCCAGAATTCAGGCCTAGATCCCACCATGCGCTTCGTTTTCTGGATGTGCTGGCTAGCGCTCTTAGGCATCATGATTATCCTGATGCGCCAGCGGTACAAACTCGAACGAGCCCGCCACGAATTCGAAGAACTACGCCTGAAAGCCGAAGAAATTTCCGCGGACGCACGCGAGACCACCCCGCGAGCCGTCCGCGCATGATCAAGGAGCAGCACCAATGAAAAATTTCGAAAGCCTATTCATCGCCTACATGATCGTCTGGGCCATTTTTTTCGGCTATCAGGTGACCATCGCCCGCCGCCTTTCGCGCCTGCGCGAAGATCTAGAGCGCTTAAAATCGCAGCTAGGCGCAAAATAATCATCGAGCCAAATTGAAACGCGTAGCCATAGTCCTGTTCCAACTAGGCGGACCTGACACTCAGGCCGCCGTCGAGCCATTCCTCTACAATCTATTCTGCGATCCCGACATCATAGATTTCCCCCTAGCCTGGATCGCCCGCAAGCCGCTGGCAAAATTAATCTCCACGCGCCGCTCCAAAGTAGTAGCCGAACATTACGCCGATATCGGCGGCGGCTCGCCCATCGGCCGGCTCACAGCCGAGCAAGGCCGCGCACTAGAAGCCGCGCTAAGCCCCAACATCGAAGCCAAAACTTTCGTAGCCATGCGCTATTGGCATCCGCTCACAAGCGAAGCCCTAGCCGCGTTAGCCGCCTGGCCGCACGACGAACTCGTCCTTCTTCCTCTCTACCCACACTATTCCTACGCCACCACGCGCAGCAGCCTGAAAGAATGGAAGCGCCAGACGCGTAACAAACTCCGCGAACCAGCCCGCATCATCGAAAGCTTCTACGATCATCCAAATTACATCGAAGCCCTACGCGAGCGAGTAGACGAGAAGCTGTCGAAACTCGACATGCCCGAAGAAGTCCACCTAGTCTTCAGCGCCCACGGCCTCCCGCTAAAACTAATTCAAGCCGGCGATCCCTATCCCATCCACATCAGCAAGACCATGAATCTGGTCCTCGAGCGCGGCGGCTGGTCCAACAAACACGTCCTCTGCTATCAAAGCCGGGTAGGCCCGCAAAAATGGCTGGAACCATCGCTTACCCAAACAATTGATTGGCTAGCCGAAGAAGGCGTAAAGCGCATGCTGATCATCCCCATCTCCTTCGTCACGGATCACATCGAGACACTGCACGAAATCAACATCGAAGCCCGAGAAGAAGCAGAAAAACTAGGCGTAAAGGAATTCGTAATGACCGAAGGCCTGAACGATTCCCCGCAATTAATCCGCGCCCTAGCCGATCTCGTCTTGAAAACCGTCTCCATCGAGCAGGGAACTGACCAACAGTCGCAATCCGCGGGCGCCGCCCGCGCCGTCTAATCGCGCCGCAACAACTGTTTTCCGTTGCCAAATTCTCGTTCCATTTTTCCAACTCACCCTTGACACAGAATCCCCCGCAGACTATAAAACGTATGCAATATTTCCGGAGAGTTGCGTCGAGGTTTGCAAATTTTTTCGGCGTTAGCGAGGTTACACAGCTCTACTTAGCGCGACTATGGCAGATCAAACTGAGGGCAAGGTAGCACCGGCAGCGACCGCGCCTGCTGCTACCGCCGCCGCGGACGCCAAAGCAGCCGCAGCGGCCGAAAAGAAAGCGGTCGAGCAGATCAATCAGAGTCGTCGTCGCATCGCTTGGGCCCTAATCTGGGGATATCTCGGCGTCAATTTCCTGATGTTCCTCCGCTTTTTCTTCCCCCGCGCGCTCTATGAACCCAACACGATTTTCGGCATCGGCTACCCGGCAGATTTCGCCCTGGGCATCGACCAACGTTACCTGAATACCAATCGCGTCTGGATCGTCAAAGAACCCGATCGCCTCTTCGTAATCTTCGCTCGCTGCACCCATCTAGGCTGCACGCCCGAGTGGAAGCCCACCGAAAATAAATTCAAATGCCCCTGCCACGGCAGCGGCTACGACAGCGAAGGCGTAAATTTCGAAGGCCCCGCACCAAGACCCATGGATCGCGCGTACGTGACGCTAGATCCCACAGGAAAAATCACAGTAGACACAAGCCGCCTGTATGTTGATGATCCACGCGCAGGCGTAAATCATTTCAACGATCCAGGAGCATTTCTAAGCGTGTAACGGTTTTGTCTTCGCATTCGTAGGGGCGGGCCTTTAGCCTCGCCCGCTTTTCGGCCCAAGATTCACGGCAATTCCGGGGAGCCCGACAGATGGCGGAAGAGAACGGCGGAAACGGCAGCAGCGCCCCACCAAGCGGCGCCAGCGGCAACGGTTCCAACGGGCGCAAATCCAGCGTCCGCGAACAAGTAGCCGTGCTGAAGGAAACCGTCCAAGCCAAAACCAAAGAGCAACTGGAAGAGCTGAAGCAACCAGAAAAAACCCAGCTCTACCGCTCGATTTTCCGTGTAAAGCACGACGCCGAACCGCGCAACCGCGCCCTAAGCGTACTAAGCAACGTCTTCTTCCATCTCCACCCAGCAAAAGTAAATCGCGACGCCGTTCGCTATAACTTCACCTGGGGCATGGGCGGCATCACTTTTTACCTGTTCATAGTCCTCACGTTCACCGGCGTCCTCCTAATGTTTTATTACCACCCGTCCAAGGTCCAAGCCTTCCGCGACATCCTCTACCTAGAAAATGACGTCCCCTTCGGCAAGCTGCTCCGCAACATGCACCGCTGGGCAGCCCACTTAATGATCATCGCCGTCTGGCTGCACATGTTCCGCGTCTTCCTGACCGGCTCCTACAAGCGCCCCCGCGAATTCAACTGGTGCGTAGGCGTGCTGCTAATGGTTCTAACGCTGCTCCTATCCTTCACCGGCTACTTGCTGCCCGACGATCAACTAGGCTTCTGGGCCGTCACGGTAGGCACCAACATGGCCAGAGCCACGCCGCTCTTAGGACACGAGGGTCCATTCGGCTCGCTCTTAGGCATGACCCCGTACAACGACGTCCGTTTCGCCCTATTAGGCGGCTCGATCGTCGACGCGCAACGCACTACTGCGCGCCTACATCTGGCACTGCATAGCAATCCCGCTAATCGCCGGCATTTTCATGGGAGTACATTTCTGGCGCGTAAGAAAAGACGGCGGCATCTCCGGCCCAGCCCCCATCATGCTCGAATCCGAAATCAAAGATAGAGAAGGGCCCGCGCCCGGTAATCCTAAAGCCCAGCGGAATGGATCAATTCCAGAAATGACGCAATCGCCCAAATTCGCAGAGCATCACGAGCGACGGCCCGCTTTGTCGGGGCACCGTGCGGCAAAGGTTGCTTTCGAGCGCGCTTTGTCAGGGTACGGTTTCAACCGTGCCGAAAAAGCCGCAATAATAATTCGGCTTTAGCCACTGAGGTTTTGTTTCGTCGCAATAAAATTCTAGGCGAGGTCTGCTGATGGATTGGCACCAAGTCTGGGAAGTAGTCTCCACACCCGACAACGTACCCATCGTCGCCCTACTATTCCTAGTCCCGTTTTACACCTGGTACGCCTTCCGCCAAGCCATAGCCAACGATCAACTAATCGCCATAATCGGCAGCGACCCAGCCTACGCCAAATCCAAGTACCGCAAGACGCAACCCTGGGATCCCAAGTGGGAGCGCGAAGTTCACACCTGGCCCTACCTGATGCGCATGGAATTCTTGGTAGCGATCATCATCACCATCATCCTGATGGTCTGGTCGCTAACTCTGAACGCGCCACTAGAAGAACCGTCAAATCCAAACGTAACAATGAATCCAGCCAAGGCCCCGTGGTATTTCCTGGGCCTGCAGGAAATGCTGGTCTATTTCGACCCATGGATCGCCGGCGTAATCATGCCGACGCTAATCATCGTAGGCCTCATGGCCGTCCCGTACATCGACAACAATCCGCTAGGCAACGGCTATTACACCTATCGCCAGCGCCGCTTCGCCATCTGGACTTTCCTGGTCGGCTTCATCGGCCTCTGGGTAGTAATGATCGTAATCGGCACCTTCATCCGTGGCCCAGGCTGGATGTGGTTCTGGCCAGGCCAAACCTGGGACGCTGAACGCGTAGACTACGCCGTAAACAGGAACCTCGACGAAGTCTTCGGCATCAACGGTTCCTGGCTAGCCCATTTATTACCGGCATCCATGGCGCCAAACGCAGCCATCTGGGCCCGTGTAATTTTTGGAATATTTCCGCTAGCGATCTTCTTCGTGTTAGCAGGCCTGCTGATCCACAAGATCTGCATGATGAGCGAATTCAGCCAAAAGCTCTACAAGCGCATGAGCATCCTGCAGCTAGTAACGATGTACACGTTTCTGATCCTAATGATTTCGCTACCAGTGAAAATCCTGCTGCGCCTGGTATTCACAATCAAATACATCTGGGTGACCCCGTGGTTCAGCATCTAAAATTCGCTGCGCGCGCAAACCAGCCGAATGGCTGTCATCCCGAACCCGCTTTAGGGGTGAGGGATCTGCATTTGCCTTCGCTTCTGGTTTCGCTTTTGCCTTTGCCTCTGTCTTCGCATTCGCCGTTGCCGTTTCTTCCATCTGAAATCTCAAATCTGAAATCTGAAATCTCTTACGCCTTTATAGCCACCCAGTCACCCAACATCCCCAAGGAGCCAACGCGTGGCTGACGCGCCGCCGAACGCCCCCAAAGATCCGATCGTCACCAGCTCCTTCAGCACCCCACTGATGATCGTTTCAGTGCTGCTGATGATCACGGTAGCCTGGTCTCTCTGGGATGAAATGTACGGCCTGCGCCCCTGGCGCGCCTATCAAACCCGCTTCGCAAAAGCTTACGCCACCTACCTCGATAAAGAAGTAGGCCGGCAAAAGAAACTCGAAAGCGATGTCTATTCCGCCCCGGAATACAAAAAACTAGCCGCCGAAGCCGACGCCCTGGAATCCGCCGCCAAAGCCAAAGACGACTCCATCGCCCAGCAAATCGCGTTACTAGATTCCCAACGCGCCGCCATCGGTGACGCCTTCAAAGACGCCCGCGGAAAAATCGGCCATCTCGTCTACATGCTAGAAATCGTTCCAGAAAAAGATAAAAGCGAAAAAGAATCGCGCCTCAAAGATTTGAACGAAGCCAAAGCCGGCACCTGGAAAGTAGACTGGCCCACCGCAAACGGCTCGGTTGAAAAAGATAAGAAATTCACCGCCGATCAACTCAACGACACCTTCACCAGCCTAATGGCCGAGCGCGCCAAGCTAGTCGCAGAGCGCGGCGACAACGACGCCGCCGGAAAAGTAGCCCGCGCCAAAGCCAACGTCTATCTCTCCGATCACCTACCAGGCCTAAGTGCAGCCGCACTCGAAGGCCTGCTCAACAGCGCCCGCGACTGGGATGAAACGCTAATCCAGATCAACGTGAATCCCTCCGGCGCGTCCATCAATAATCTCGGCGGTGCCGGGCTAGTCGATCGCTGTCAGTCCTGCCACATCGGCATGGATCAAAAGTTAGTCCCGCCGCAACTCACGCTAACCAAAGCCGATCTCGGCATGGCCAAGAGCAATGACGCTCCATTCACCAGCCATCCCGATCCCGATCTAATAAAAATTCACACCCTCGAACGTTTCGGCTGCTCGCCCTGTCATGGCGGCAACGGCCGCGCCATCGATTCCGTTACCCGCGGGCACGGCCGTTACGAACACTGGCTCTGGCCGATGTACTACAAAGAAAATTTCGATGCCGGCTGCCAGCAATGCCACGCCGCCGACATGGTCACCGATCACGCCGAAGTCCTGAATCACGGCCGCCAGCTTTTCCGCCAACGAGGCTGCATCGGCTGCCATCGCTATCAAGGCTTCGACAATCAGGACGAACAACTCGTCTCCGCCCGCCAGCAAATCACGCAGCTAGGCAGCGATAAGTCGCAAGACGAACTAGAAATCCCGCGCCTGCAAACGCTAGGCGACAACGCTTCAGACAACGAAACGGCAAACCGTTACTACGCGCAGGCCAACAATCTAACGGTAAGCGTAAGCCGCACCGACGCTCAATCCGCCGAACTCGAGCGCCGCAGCCACACGCTGCTGGAAGAAATTAAAAAAGTCGGCCCCGATCTAAAAGACGCGCGCCTCAAGCTGCGCAAAGAATGGATCCCCTACTGGATCGGCCACACCCACGAATTCCGGCCCACCACCAAGATGCCGCAATTCCGCCTCGCCGATGATCAGGTCCAAGCCATCGCCGCCTTCGTCTGGCAATCCGGCATCACCAGTCCAGTTCTCGAGCATCAACCCGCCGGAAACGCCGCACACGGCAAAGAACTCTTCGAAGAGCGCGGCTGCCTCGCCTGCCACTCCATGGGCGAAGGCGCCAATAAAATGGGCGGCACATTCGCCGCAAATCTAAGCCGCATCGGTGAAAAAGAAAATTACGATTACGTAGTCCGCTGGGTCCACAATCCGCGCCAGCGCACGCGCCCGTATTGTCCCTACGAAAAGCGCGACCTAGGCCCCGAAGATTACGCCAAGCACAATCTGCCGTACGTATTCGATCTAGATCATTCCAAGTGCCCGAATGATGGCCACGAACTAGCCGTCCAGCAACCAACAGTAATGCCCAGCCTGCGTCTCTCCATTGAAGACGCCCGCGACATCGCGAGTTACTTGATAACTCAGAAGCATCCCGACGCAAGCTACGCCGCCGCGGACTACATGGATGATCCGCAGTTGAAAGCGAAAGGCGAAGAACTAGTCAAACATTTCGGATGCGCCGGCTGCCACGAAATCAGCGGCCTCGAAGACGAAGGCCGCATCGGCACCGAGCTCACCAACGAAGGCAGCAAGCCCATCGAGCGCCTGGATTTCGCGCTCTACACTGAAGACGCCAAACGCGGCGTACTCCCCGATGGCAAGCCGTCCATCCGCAACGGCCACGAAGTAGCGTGGTTCGATTCGAAGGGTTTCTTCGAGCACAAGCTAGAAAATCCCGGCGTCTACGATCAGGGCAAATATCATTCGAATCCCATGGACGCCCTGCGCATGCCCAAGCCCAATCTCTACGAGCCGGGCGATCTAGAAGCGCTAGTAACGTTCCTGCTAGGCAGCACCGATCCCACTTTGCCGCAGGAATACATGTACAAACCGCAAGATCGCCGCCGCTACGTCCAAGAGGGCTGGTGGGTAGTAACAAAATACAACTGCATCGGCTGCCATCAAATCGGCATAGGCCAGCGCTCCATCCTAATGGACTTGCCGATGTATCAAGCGGAGAACAAACAAAACTTGCCGCCGGTGCTCACCACGGAGGGTGCCCGCGTAAATCCGGAATGGCTAAAAGGCTTCCTGGCGAATCCATCGCTAAGCACCACAGACACAAATCGCAACGGCGTCCGCACCTATCTCCAGGTGCGCATGCCCACGTTCTATCTCTCCGACGACGAAATCCGCAAACTAGTCCTGTTCTTCGAAGCCATGTCGTCGCAACCGGAACCCTACATCCAACCAAAACCACCAGCCATGACGGACGCAGAACGAGCCATGGCCCGCGATCTTTTCACCAGTCCCGCGGCCCCCTGCCTGAAATGTCATGAAACGGGCAACGCCGCGCACGATAAAAACGCAATCGCCCCGAATTTCCTATTGGCCAAAGAGCGCCTGCAAGCTCCCTGGACAGTCCGTTGGATCACCGATCCAGCAAAAATAATCCCAGGCACAGCCATGCCGTCAGGCCTCTTCAAGCGCGACGGCGACCACTGGGTTTTCACCGGCTCAGTTCCAGGCGCGCTGCAGCATTACACCGGCGATCAAGCTGACCTCCTGGTCCGTTACATGTTCACAATAACGCCGCAGGAGCAAGCCGCCCTACTAAGCCGCACGCCCGCCAGCGGCAAGCCATCGGGCAGCGGCGGAAATTAGCGCCAGCGGCAACGGTTTCGTAGGGGCGGGCCTTCAGCCCCGCCCGGTGTTCGGCCCCGTTTTGGCCTTGTCAGGGCAAGGTTTCAACCGTGCCGACGACGACCGGGCTTTTGATTGTCATCCCGAACCCCTTTAGGGGTGAGAGATCTGCATTTGCCGTCGTAGGGGCCGGGGTTCACCACCGGCCCGGTGTGGCCCTGGGTTTTCGTCGTTGACTTTTCGATCGCACGAACGCATCGAGCACGCTCTGTTCAACGCGGCTCCTTCGCGCTAATCTCGTTTTTAGACTTTTTAGGTCACAAGCTCACTCAGGAGGAAACAGAAATCATGCAAAGCAAGTGGCAAGCAGCAATCTTCACAGCAGCCCTGGCTTTCACATTCGCAGGCTGCGGCGGCGGCGAAAAGCCAGCCCCAGAATCCAGCACCGCCCCAGCCAGCGCACCAGCAGGCGGAGGCGCCGCAGTCGACGCCACCACAGCCGGCAGTGTAAGCGGCACAGTAAACTTGGATGGCACCGCACCATCCTTCAAAGCTATCAACATGAGCGCCGAAGCCTTTTGCTCGAAGGCCCATACCAGCCCAGTAATGCCCGAAGATGTAGTAACCGGCGAAAAAGGCGCTCTAGCCAATGTCGTAGTCTTCGTAAAAGACGACATGAGCAAATACAGTTTCGACACGCCGAAGGACCCTGTCGCCCTAAACCAACAAGGCTGCATGTATTCCCCGCACGTAGTAGCCCTAATGGCCGGCCAAACAATCGAAGTAAAGAACGACGATCAAACCACGCACAACATCCACCCGACACCCAAAGACAACCGCGAGTGGAATCAATCGCAACCCCCCGGCGCGGCCCCACTAGATGAAACCTTCGCCCGCCAGGAAGTAGCAATCCCGGTAAAATGCAACGTTCACCCATGGATGAAGGGCTACATAGCAGTCTTCAAGCACCCATTCTTCGCCGTGACGACAAAGGATGGAAAATTCGAGCTGAAAGGCCTGCCGCCAGGCACCTACACAATAGAAGCCTGGCAAGAAAAGTACGGCGTAGTAGATCAGCAGGTGACAATCGGCCCGAAGGATTCCAAGACGGTAAGCTTCACCTTCAAAGCAGCAGGCGCCACAGGCGACTAGCCCGGTTTTTGTATCGCTTTTTGTAGGGGAGGGCCTGAAGTCTAGGCCCTCCCGCTTTTCGCTTGGGTGTGGGTTTCGTAGCGGTGGGCTTCAGCCCAGCATCCGAAAATCGCCGCACTCCGCGAATAATCAACCAAGCGGCGACGACGAAACGCAAAAGGGAATTGATCTCCGAAATGCCAGCATCTTCAAACTCGGCCGTCCACAAATTCGCGATCACGACGAGCGCCTTCACCGTCCTACTATTAATGGCCGGCGCCCTAGTAACCAGCAACGACGCAGCCGATTCCGTCCCAGACTGGCCCCTAGCCTACGGCAAAATCATCCCCCACTAGTAGGCGGCATCCGCTATGAATTCACTCACCGGGTAGTAGCCGGAATAGTAGCGGTCCTAACGCTGATCCTGGCCATCTGGCTAACCCGCACCGAAAAGCGCCCGACAATCGTCCGCCTAGGCTGGGCCGCCGTAGCCCTGGTAATCGCCCAAGCCCTACTAGGCGCCGCAAGAGTATTACTAGGCCATCCACCGCTGATCGCCACAGTCCACGCCACAATCGCCCAAATTTTCTTCATCACCACAGTAGCCCTAGCCCTAGCCACCAGCCCCTGGAGCCAAAGCGAGCACCCCACCCTAGATGACCAAGGCTCGCCAAAAGTGCGCTCCGTAGCACTCTGGACCAGCCTAGTAATCCTCCTCCAACTAGTCCTAGGCGCAGGCTACCGCCACGGCGCCTTCGGCATCCTCCCGCACCTAATCGGCGCCGCAGCCGTAACATTCTTCGTAATCTGGACCGGCCGCATCGCGAAAAAACGCTTCGCGAATGTCGCCGCAATCCGAGGCAGCGTAGTCTGGCTGCATGCCACTTTCGGCACGCAAATCCTGCTGGGAATAGCAGCCTACTGGGCGGTAGCAAAAGCCATCGACGAAGCCCAACCCACGCCGTCCTACGTAATCCTGACGGTAGCTCACGTCCTAGTAGGCGCTCTCACCCTCGCTTCCAGCGTGATTCTCACCCTGATTTGTTATAGGCTGTTGCGACCGTCAGGCGCTGCGCAGCTAACTTCCCAAGCCACGCGAGCGGCGGTCTAGGCCAAAATGAACTCAGTCCGCGAATCCACAATTCCAGTTACCGAGCGAGCTTGGGCTTATGTAGCGCTCGCAAAACCAGACGTTACGTTTCTGGTGGTAATCACCACGGTAGCCGGCTTTTACATCGCTTCACGCGGCCCGCTGGATTGGGCGCTACTGGCGCACACCCTAGTAGGCACCACGCTAGCCGCCGCTGGCACGGCGACGCTGAATCAATACACTGAGCGCGAATCCGACACGCTAATGCGCCGCACCGCCGCCCGCCCAATCCCGTCCGGCACAATCTCTCCAACCGAAGCCTTCTGGGCCGGCTCAATTCTGGTAGTGGTAGGCGTGCTCTATCTCAGCCTGCTATCAAACGTGCTAGCAGCCGCCCTGACGCTTTCAACCACCGCGCTCTATCTAGGCGTCTACACGCCGCTAAAAAAAATCACCCCACAAGCCACATTCATCGGCGCATTTCCCGGCGCAATCCCGCCACTCATAGGCTGGGCCGCCGCTCGAGGCTCGCTCTCACTAGGCGCATGGATCCTCTTCGCCATTCTTTTCCTATGGCAATTCCCGCATTTCCTGGCCATAGCCTGGATGTACCGCGAAGACTACGCCCGCGCCGGAATCAAAATGCTGCCGGTAGTAGAGCCCTCAGGCGATCGCACCTTCCGCCAAATTCTTGTCACGGCAGCGATCCTGGTCCCGATCAGTCTGCTCCCGTCAGTAATCGGCATCACCGGCATCGGCTACTTCTTCGGCGCCACAGTCCTCGGCATGGCGCTCTTACAAGTCTGCTTCTGGGCCGAGCGCAGCCGCACCAACATCCGCGCCAAGTGGCTCATGCACGCCACAGTAATTCACATTCCAGTCCTACTAGCGCTGATGATTCTAGATCGCGTAGTTCGCTAATCGACAAGCACAGCAAAAGTCGAAAGGAGAAACCCAACCCCTCCGCATGAACCCCAAAAAGAACGATCTCGAACTAACAATCATCAGTATTTTCTTCCTGGTCCTCTCGCTCATCGGCATAGTCTGGTGCATCACCAGCGGCCTGCTAGCCGGCGGCATTGACGGCATCCTACTAATCGGCATCTGCCTCATGATGGCCGCAATCTTCGCCCTGCAGCTTTTCCTCATCGCCCTACAAGCCGGCTGGATCAAGCTCCCGTCGCACGATAAAAAACCCGCCGCGGCCCCAGCGAAGTAGGGCCGAAGAATTGCACCCACCAGCTCCTTGGGTTCACCACCTGCCCGCAATCAACGCGCTACTAAATGGCACCAGCGCAATCTTCCTACTCGCAGGCTTCACCATGATTCGCAGCGGAAAAGTTTTCGCCCATCGCGTCTCACAATAGC
>CAWBWG010000037.1:0-18579 GCA_963792515.1 uncultured Acidobacteriota bacterium
AATTCCGAAATCAGCATTTCTGCCGATTGCGGCAATCTGTCTTGTCGCGTCGGCGTCCGCTCAAATTCGCCCGCAAGTAGCGCCGGCCGGCATCGTAATCCAAACCACCCCAGGGGCGCGGATTTTCCTGGACGAGGTATTCGCCGCAGAGGCGCCTTCGACCGGCAGCTATGTCATCCACAACGCCAAGCCGGGTGCCCATACACTTCGCGTGACGATGGCGGGAAAGCAGCCTTTCACTCAGAAGATCGTCGTTGCGGATGGGAAGGTAAGTACGGTTCGCGCGGAACTGGCCGACCTGACTGGTGACCTGGAGATTCTGACCACGGCGGGCGCCGAAATCCTGTTAAACGGAAACCCTGCCGGTCAAGCCGACGGAGACGGACGGCTGCTGATCCGCGGATTGAACGTTGCCCGTTATAGGGTACGGGTTGCCCAGGCCGGGTATAACCCGGAAGAGCGGGAAGTCAATCTGGAGCGGGCCCGGCAAACCGGCAGCCGCAGCGATCAAAGATGCCGTTTTAAATGACGTTGGTGTCGCGCTGCGGAAATCACGCTTGTTGGACGCTTAGATCCTTAGCTTCGCTCAGGATGACAATGTTTCGAATGTTTGCGCAGGTTGTGTAGCCGCTGAGGTAGGTCCTCGATCGCTTTCCGCTACTAGTAATCGAACAGGTCGCACCGTTCCGAAGCCTACAGAGCAGCGGCAGTTTTTTCGGAAGTAAATCGCAGCGGCAAGTAGGCATCCATATTCAATTCGGTTTTTCCGTGCAAATCCAGTCGCCTAAAACCTGCGCGGTCGCCGGCGCCAAGAGAATTCCATTGCGATAGTGACCGGTGGCCAACCAAAGTCCCGCAAATTCCGCGGGCCGATTAGCGGAAGATGATCCGGCGTATCCGGCCGCAAGCCGCACCACGTTTCCTCGATCGCGGCGTCAGCAAGTTCAGGAATTAATTCCACGGCGGCAGAAAGGATTCCGCCAATCCCCGCCGCGGTGACCTTCTTTTCGAAGCCGGCACGCTCGATGGTGCTCCCCGCAACTAGCAATCCATTGCCGCGCGGCACGACGTAGCCGCGATGCGAGCGGACCACATGATTCGGCACGGACGCGCGGCTCGGAGCGAAACCATTTGGCCGCGCACGGGTTCAGTGCGGGCGAGACGCGCAGCGGCAGCGATTCCCGACGAAAAGCAGCCCGCTGCGAGAACTACGTGCTCGGCGGCGAATTTCTCCGATTGCGATTCTGCGCCGACGCAACGCGAGCCTTCGATCACGAGATTTCGAACTTCGATATTTGCGCGAATATCGGCGCCGCGATTCTTCGCCGCTTGCAGCGCCGCAGAAGTTAGCACGCGGGGGTCGACGGAATATTCATCGGGAAGCCACGCCGCCGCAAATGCGGATTTTGATAGCGATGGCTCGATCGCGGTGGCTTCAGTGGACGATACGGCTTGCGTCGTGAGACCGAGCGCTCGGTGCGAAGCGACCGTTCGATCGCGCTCAGCCTCCGCAGAATCGCCGAAGAAAAGTCTCGAGCGCTCCATCGCGCCGGAAATTGGCATCCTTGCCTGAATTTTCCTGAATGGTGGCGATGAAATCCGGATACAGCGCGAAACTTTTTTTCGCCAGCGGCACCAACGCCAGATCATCGGGAGATTCAGGTGCGGCAGAAAGCATTCCCGCCGCCGCCCAGGAAGCCTCAAGCCCGGGCGCCTGGCGATCGAGGACGACGCACACGCCGATTTTCGGAGGCGAGCCGATGGGCGAGCGACAGCCCGATGATTCCGCCGCCAATAATGATTATGTCGGAGGAAGCCACGCAGATATTTTAGCAGGAATCGCGGAGCGACTGGATGCAGTGCGAGCGGCGGGTTCGATCGTGTCCAATCGGCGCGTTGGTTTTAGAAAGTGCCGACCAGCTCGGCGGACAATACCTGCGCCTTCTGCGCCAAGTTTTGCGCGCGCGTCCAATCGGAGGCTTGCATCGCTTCTTTCGCTTGATCCACAAAGTTTCGAATTTTCTCAGCCATGTCCTTTTGCGTGGCGTCAAGATTGTGCGTGGAGGCTTGCTGAAGATTGCGTTCCGCCGTGCTGATGTTTTCATTGATGCGCCGCAAGTACGCAACCTGATCAGCCGGGGAAACTTGCGGCGAGATTACGGGCACGGAGGGTTTCGGCGGCGCGGGAGTGTCGCTCGCGGGTTTGCGCGGCGGCGCCGGATGCGGGCGTTCCGGAGGCGGCTCGGGCAGAGATTCGGGAATCATCGCGAGCGTGGTGTCGGTCGGTTCCGCGCCAAGGATATACGGAGGATCGGGCGGCTCGACGATCGCGGGCACCGGCGGAATGATTTTCGGCATCTTCGCGTGAACTTTTTCGCGCGGACATCCGGCCAAACCAATCGCCAGCAAGCACGCCGCGAGCAGCGCAAAGTTCGCGCGCGTCCGCAGCGGTGCCACCGGTGAGGCGATAAATGGGAGCTGGGGTTCCATTCACACCTTACCTTGAGTAGTTGGGAGTCCGCCGTCGACCGGCATGCGGAACGGGCGTTTCGACCGTGCGGGCCAGGGGCAACTCGATGGTGAAAGTCGTGCCCCTGGCCGACCTCCGACTCGAATTCTATCGAACCATTGTGCAGTTGCACAAATCGAAAAGAATTCGGCGAGTCCGATTCCGGTACCTCCCGGCCGCGTGGTGAAAAATAATTGGAAAATTTTATTGCGATTCTCCGGGCTAATTCCTTTTCCCGTGTCCGTAACGATGATCTGAGCTTTGTCGTCATTCTGCGCGAGCTTCACAGTTAGTTGCCCGCCCGGTCCCATCGCGTCGCAGCCGTTCAAGATGAGATTAAGTACGGCCTGATGAATCAGCCGCCGATCCATGCGTACTCCTGGAAAGCGTTCGGGAATTTGCGTGGCGAGAACGACGCCTGCCTTCGCCATCGCGGGGCGCGCATTTTCAAGAATTTCATTGAGCAGCGAGGGCAAATCAGATTCTGAAAGGTCGATTTCCACGGGGCGAGCGAAATCGAGGAACGTTTTTACCGCGCGATCCAGCCGGTCGATTTCATTGTCGAGCATTTTGACCGCTTGTTGGCCCTCGAGATCGGCGGGAATGTTGCCTTTCAAAACTTCGAGCCACACGCGCATGGAGTTCAGCGGATTTTTTACTTCGTGCGCCACGCCCGCCGTGACGCGCCCGAGCGCGGCGAGGCGTTCGGAAACTTGAATCTGCGAGCCGAGCCGCTCGTAGGATTCGAGATCGCGCATCGTAAGAAGCGTTCCCATCGGCTCGCCTTTTTCGCTAATCACCTGGCAAATAAGAGAGACGCGCCGGGGGCCGTCGGGGGTTTCCAGATGCAACTCGGCATCTTCGATCGGTTGCATACGATCGCCAGTGAGATGCAGGACGTCGTGGACAAGATTTCCTTGCGGGAAAATTTCGCTGGCGCGGCGGCCGAGAATCGTGGTCGGCGCCACGCCTAGAAATTTCTCAATGGACGGGCTGACCAGCACCGCGCGGCCGTCGGCATTGAATAGCAACAGTCCATCTTCGAGGCCGGCCATCACGTGATTCAAATTTTCGCGCAGCGCGCTGAAAACTTCGCGAACGTCGCGCAGTTGCTTTCCGATGTTGCTGATCTTCGTGCTGACCTGCCCGAGTTCATCGGATTGCTTCACCGGCTCGACATCGAATTGCCCGGCCGAGATGCGATCGAGTTGATCAGAAATGCGCGCCAGAGGGGCGAGAGCGACGCGGCTCAACAGCGCGGCGAGCAAAGTGGCGGCCAGCACCGCGATGAGCGCCACTTCAGCGGCGGAATACAACCCGCGCGAAATCACTTCGCGCAGCAACGCCGTCGAAATATCCACGCGGATTTCGCCGAATGGCGCGCCACTCACGTCAAACGGCTGCGTCACTTGATAGATTCGCGGCGGGCCGTACAAAATGCGCAATTGCTGGATGAAACTCGCGCGCACCAGCAGCGACGCATTCGGATAAACGGGAATCGGCCGGCTGCGCTGCTTCGCATCGCTTGAAACGAGCGCTTTGCCGGATTGATCGGTGATCGTAATTTCGTAAATCGTCGGCGCGTAACCGATGGCCGATTCGAGAAGGGAATTGAGGGCGCTGCTGTTGTCGAGCGAATGTTGAACGTATTCGCGGAGGTCGGCGCTGCTATCGGAATTGAGAGTCTCGCCGCGCTCGGCCGAATCGGCCAGCGCCTGCGCACTTGCACCGAGCACTTGGTTGGCTACGAAGACGGCGCGCTCGTCGATGTCGCGGATGACTTCGTTCGCCAGCCGCCCCACGTAAAGCCACGAAACCAGCGCGACGACGAACAGCACGACCAACGACGTCGTTAGCGTGAATTTCGTTTTAAGGCTGAGCCGCATGCTGGCGATTCGTTTCGTACTCCTTCAACTTGTTGTGCAGGGTCTTCAGGCTGATGCCGAGTAGTTCGGCGGCGCGTGTTTTGTTTTGATTGGTGGCCGAGAGCGTTTGCATGATCAATTCGCGCTCAGCAGCTTCCACGGTCGTGCCGACGGGAAAGCGCAACCCGGCCAGTTCGAGATTGTCCGAAACCGGCGCGTGGCCGAATTCGCTCGGCAAATGCTGGCGCCCAATCGGGCCGCGATCCGCGCGCTATGGCCGAGCGTTCCAGCACATTTCGCAGCTCGCGAATATTTCCCGGCCACGGATACGATTTGAATAGCTCGAGAACTTCAGTGCCCACGCCGGTCACCTGCCGGCCGTGTTTCTGATTGATGTCTTTGAGCAAACTCTCGATCAGCGAGGGCAAATCGTCCTTGTGTTCGCGCAGCGGCGGAAGATGAATGTGAAACACATTCAGCCGGAAGAAAAGATCCTGCCGCAATTGGCCTTTGGCGACGGCTTGCTGCGGATCTTTGTTCGTAGCGGCAATCACGCGCACGTCCACCGGAGTTTCGCTCTTACTGCCCAGCCGCCGCACTTTGTGATCTTCCAGCACGCGCAGCAATTTCGCTTGCGTAGGCGCGGGCATTTCGCCGATTTCATCGAGCAACAACGATCCGCCATCGGCGAGTTCGAAGCAGCCGATTCGCCGCTCGGCCGCCCCGGTGAACGCGCCGCGTTCGTGCCCGAAAATTTCACTCTCCATCAAAGATTCGGGGATCGCCGAACAATTGATAGCCACGAACGCGCGCTCAGAACGCGGAGAAAGTTTGTGCAAGGTGCGCGCGACAATTTCTTTTCCCGCGCCCGTTTCGCCAGTGATCAAAACCGAAGCCGTCGAAGGCGCAGCCATCTCGATCTGGTGCATCACTTCCTGCATGGGCTTCGAGATGCCGATCAGCGAGCCCATCTTTCCGGTATCTCGCAGTTCGCGTGTAAGCGATGCCAGCGCCCGCTGGTCGCGTACGCGACCCACCACGCGATCCAGAAGCGCCTTCAAAACCGGCGCCTTCAGCGGCTTTTCGATGTACCAGAAAGCCCCCGCTTCGATAGCCTGAATCACCCGCTCATCGCTGCCGCGCCCAGTAATAATAATGACGGGAATCCGCTGAATCTCTTCGCCCAACCGCTGCAAAAGCTCAAGCCCGTTAATCCCAGGCAACTCCACGTCCGCTAGAATCACGCCAGGCTGAAATTCCGGAAATTTCTCGAGCGCGTCTTCGCCGGAACCGACGCCCAAAACGTCGTAATTCCAGCGCCGCAGCAGCGCCTCATAGCCCTTACGCGCGTTCTCCTCATCCTCAACAATAAGGATGCGCAAAGAATTGTTAGTCTCAGCCATAGCTCCCAGCGAATGTATCAGCAGCAGCAACGAAAGCCAAGCAAGGAGCGCGCTTCTAGGACGCGAAAGCAGAGCTACGCAATGCGAACGACAGAAGTTTTCTTAGGACGACCACCAAGCTTACCATTAGAACGCGCCGCAGCACTTTTTGCCTTCGAGCGCGTCTGTCCTCCGGCCTGACCTAATTGTGTAGCCATCCAGCTTTTTGAACCTAAAAATCCCTCTAAGAGGGAAGGCAAATAAAGGTCAGCATCAAGCGCCGGGAAACGCAACCCTAACCCGGATGGCGAAATTTCAATTTTAGAAAGCTGGCTTGCATTTGCATGTTCCAGCCCTTGTGCATTCCGTGGTTTGAAGGCAATAGAAATATCGCTGCTAAGATCAATCACAACGCGTCTGTCTCGGCGGTCATAACGAGCAGCAATAGCTTTAGGCGTTCTCGCTAATAGAGTGGAAGCGCGTTGATTAGCCGCTTCAAATTCCTCTCTATGAGTTGCCATGTATCCTGTTCAACCCTCAGGCAGTCAATTTCATCTACTTTTGGCATTATATCGCATAACCCAAGCGTTTAGGTTATTTTTAAAAGGGCCAATCCGAAGCCGCGCCGGAGTTCTGACCGCGTGCAGAATAATTCGGAAGTATGTGCTTCACGCAACCCCGCCCTTCCGCTGGCGATCTGAATTTCTCACTCTGCGATAGTCCGCTATCTCGTACCAGTGTCCAATAAGAACAAGTTAAGCGCGCTACCATCGCACTACCACCCGACTCTTCTAAGCTAGAAGAGCTGTGGGGCGGTAGTGTAATTGCAACATGCGTCATTCCAAAAGTTGAGATATCGGTTCAGGTCCGTTCCGCTCCACTCGTAAGGCATCGCCGGTCGCGTCAACATGAAGCCGTGGCCGCATAAAAAAGGATTGCTCATGATAAATATTCGCTACCCAAAATATCTGATCGTTCTCAATATCTTAGTTTTAGGGGCCATACTTATTGCTGAAATTGGAATCCCTGTTCATGCAAACACGCAGAAACTATCAGCCCAAGCTCGAGCCGAATCTCTAAAGACGCTCGATGAGTTTTTCAATGATCCTAATAACTTGACCTTGAGTGGATGTGATTCGGCAACTTGGGCCGCTGTTCGTCTGGCAGAACAAACAGCCATTCAAGAGCAGGAATTGCCGTCCTCTAGTGCTGACAATGATCTGGCACGAAACAACCAAATACAACAATGCTTCAATATCGTTACAGACAAATGGCGTTCAAACGAGGTCGAATTCTACAATCGCCTTCATGCACAGGCTAAAGAACTGACAGATATTTATAAAAACACAGTCCCTGGCCCCGAAGCAGCAAAAGCATTGGCCGAAAACATTAGTTCGAAACATCGCGAATACTCTGACCTACTAGATAAGAACGGCAGCCTGCAAGATATTCTTAGCTTTACGACACAGGCTTCAAGAATGTATGTCAATCATGCGGACCAGACCCGATACAACAATCTCGTCGAGCGTTATAACGCCCTAGTCTAGAGAACGTGCGACTAGCACAGGGTTCAAGTTTTCCGATTAAACCCCGCCCGCTTCACTGCGAAGCAAAAACAGATTTTCTAGGTGTTACACGAATGGATTGCGAGTAAGCGGGAGACCATCGTGCCGTTCTTTTTAATTCGCTGCAAGAATCCCGATAAAGATTGCCCTACAATTTTGCAAACGCCGTACTTCACGGACTATCAGACCGAAGCGGAGATAAAACGTCAAATGGAAGGATGTTCGCCCGTGCGGGCTACTTGTTCAGAGTGCGGTTTTACCGCTGTTTATACGTTCCGCGAGTTCCTCGTATGATTCTGAAATAATTAGAAGTCACCGGGACTCATTGAAAACAAATGGCCGGCCTCGCTTTTAGTCGCGTGAAATCACTGCGGCCGACGCGTCCGTTGTGCGCCTTTTCGCCATCTGCCCGCGGGAGAAGATTAAGAACGAGTCTTCAGCGCCGGGCCAGGTAGAGCGGGCGCTCTAGCTCGAGCTCTAGCTTTGTGCCTTTGGCTAGATCCAGCTCTTGGCCTAGGCCGGAGGAGACTACGAACGCAGTTAGCGCGCCGGTGGCGGCGCCTATTGCTGCAGATTTGCCATCCTTGTTGGCGGCGCCGGCTGCCGCGCCGAGTGCGGCGCCTGCGGCGGCGGCTTGCAGGTCGCGATCGCCGGCGCTGGTGCGGGCTTGGATTTCGCCTTCTTTGATTGCGCCGGATTTCACGGAATGTTCGCCGGGGAGTTCGGTCACGTCGGCGACTAGCGGCTTCCAGCCTGCGCGGGTTTCGATGTCGTCGAAAGTGAGCCAGATGCGCGCCCGCCCGGTTTTGCTGCCGGCCTCGACGCGGCTCACGTGTCCGCGAATTACCGTGCCAGTAGGAATCGCGCGGCCGTCCGGCGTGTCGAGGGTTTCGAGCGTTTTCACCGTGAATTGCTGATGCGCTTTGGCGGTCTTGGTATTCAACTCATCGAGCAGGCCGACCAGGAATTTCGTGCCCGCGGGAACTTGCGGCGAATTCCAATCGGATTGCGAATTCTGCGGCGGTTGAGCTTCGGCACCCGCCGAAGAATTGTCGTTCGATGGAGATTGCTGCTGCGCGGATAGAAGTGCAGGCCAGACGGCTGCGATGCAGAGCGCGAGAACGAGCGAGCCGACGAATTTAAGTCGCATCGAGATCCTCCTAAGAAATAAAATCCTATGAATTGCACGCAAAAAATTAAAAGGCGGGGCCGATAAATTTATTCCCGTCAGGCCTAGCGCCGCACCCCGCAGCGGCGAAAAGCCAACGGACTAATGGATGCTACAACACAACGCGGGGTGGCCTAGCAGCAAAGAAAGCTTTTCGTGCGCCGCAGACACGCGCATATAATGCCGAATTCTCGTTGGTCGGGGTGATGCGCAGTTTCCCCTGGAGCGCGCAAGTACGTCGTTGCGATTCGCGGTATTCTTCACTACCCTAGTCAACCCCCGGCGTGCATCGGGGTGCGCGGCGTGTTCGCAGAGGGCACGGAGGCAGGTATGAAATCCTGGTTGATAGGCGCGGGAATTTTGCTGATCGCTGGAGCGACGACCGTCCGCGCGGCCCAAGTGGTGAGCGGCAGCGACGACGATAGGGCGTCGGTCGCCGCAACTGCGACAACTCCCGCCAGCCCAGCCGCCGGCGCAAACGCTGACGCGGATTCAAAGGATACGAAATCCGCTGCAAGCACTGATTCCGGCGCGTCCCGCAGCACCAGCCTCCGCAGCCACGTCGACATCAGCCGCACCCGCCGCAGCTCCTGCCGCCGCGCCAGCTAATTCCACCACCGCCGACATTCACACCGAATGGGCGCCCATGCCGGCAATCTCGGGGAATCCGGGCATGTTCACCGTCGAAACCGGCGAGACGCTGCCGCGCGGCGGATTCGCCTTCACCGCAGGCGCCGATAAATTCTCGCGCGATCCCGGCAACATAACGGTCCTTTCCTACGGCTGGGCTTTCGCCGCCGGAATTACCAATCACATTTCCGCGTTCGTGAATTTCGACGCCTACAATCACGTGCACGTAGGCCGCCCGGATTTGCTGAGTCTCTCGGACAATACAATTGGCAATCCGCAATTCGGCAACACGATTTATCGCACGATTGTGCCGTTGCCGGGCGCCGCGCCTGCCTACGTGGAAGATTATCCGTTTGCGGCGCAGAGTGGCGGCGGAGTGGGCGAAGTGGACACGGGCTTCAAGATCAATCTGCTTTCTGAAAGGCGCGGGAATCCCATCAGCCTTTCGATCAAAAATGATTTCTACATCCCGACGCAAACGTCGCTCGGCGATCTGCTCAGCAATGGCAGTCAGAACGGCCGATTCAATTACGGCGTCGGTGTGGACGCGAGCAAGTCGATCTTTCCACGGCGGAATCGTCGCGGCACTGAATGGGAATACCGGCTGACACTTGATCCGTCGTTCACCGTCGCGGGCGTCAGCGAGACCGTGCAACTGGCGGACCAAGTCAATCTCGGCGCCGGCTTTCCTTTTCTTTCCGCAAAAGCGATTTCAAATTATCTCGGAGTACAACGCGACAATTTACGTGGGCACGCACACTCCGAACACGACTTTCGGACCGCGCGATCCCGTCGATCAAGTTAGCGGCTTCCGGCTTTATTTCTGGCGGAATTTCGCAATCGATATCGCGTATCGCTACATGGTCGATTTGACCAATCACAAGGATCGCAACGGATTCGTCCTGAAGTTTGATACCGCGCGCTGGCCGGCGCCAGAAGCAAGCACGAAATCGGCAAATGACGTAATCACCGCGACGTGCTCAGCGGACAAGACCGCGTGCGCGCCGGATCGGGCGAACGCGTCGTCGTCTCGACTTTGGCGAAGGATTCGCTGAATCTGCCGCTGAATTACATTTGGACCGCGAACAATGGCAAGCTGCAGCAATCCGGCCCATCGGCGCGCTGGGATGCAGCGGGACTCGCCGCGGGCACTTACACGATTTCCGTCCGAGTCGACGCAGGCCCACGCAGTGTCTCCGGCGACGTGCTCGGTCAACGTAGCCGTTCAGTAGCGGCGCTAACACGGCGAATTTCGATTTAATCCGTCATCGAGGCTTGTTCAGCCGGCATAGGATTTCGTGCTCGTGTTAACCATTTATCCCGATAGCAGGCTCCTAATCCCGCAGGTTGTTTTTCATCTCAACACGTTCGGGTTGTATCAGATAGCAACATAAGAAGTTACGTATCCTCCGTATTAATGCGGATTGCGCCTAATCCCAATCCGGGAATAGATTCAGCTCGCGGGAATTTCGGCCGATAAAGATCAAGTCATCAGGCGCTCGATAGATCAGATCACAGACATTCCTGAAATGGCTCTGACTTTACCGAGGGATTCGAACGTGCGAATCCGTACCACGCCAATATCGGATTTCCCCGATTTGGAGGGTCTGCGACGTGTCATCAAAACCTGAGCCCGCCCGAATACTGGAACGCGTTGGGACCGTCTCGGTGCTGGTGGTAGACGACGAGCAGTCCGCGCGCGATTTGTGCTGCGATGTCGCGACCGACACGGGATTGCGAGCGCGCGGCGCCGCAACCACCGAGGAAGCTCTCGAAATCCTGGACCAATTTCCGGTCGACATCCTGATCACTGATTTGCGCGTGCCGCAAATGGGCGGCATCGAGTTGCTGCGGCGCGTGCGCGATCATTACCCGCAAACTGCGGTGGTGATGCTCACGCAATTCGGAACGATCGATAGCGCGGTGGAAGCCACGCGCATGGGCGCTGCGGACTACGTGACTAAGCCATTCCGCGTCGCCGAGCTGCGCACGAAGCTGGGACGGCTCGTCCATTCGCTTGAAACCGATCAGGAAAATCGCGTGCTGCGCGAGCAGTTGCGCACTCGTCCCGGATTTGGCGAATTGATTGGCACATCGCAAAAAATGAGCCGCGTGTACCGGCTGGTGGAAAAAGTCAGCGACCACAATTATCCGGTGCTGGTGTTGGGCGAAAGTGGAACGGGCAAGGAACTCGTGGCGCGTTCGATTCACTATTTGGGCGAACGTCGAAATAAGCCCTTTGTACCGGTGGATTGCTCTGCGCTGGTGCCTACGCTGATCGAATCTGAGCTGTTCGGCTATGTAAAAGGCGCGTTTACGGGAGCGCTGCACGCGAAGCAGGGTCTGCTCGAATCTGCGGGCGGCGGCACGCTTTTTCTCGATGAAATCGGGGATTTGCCCATCGATCTGCAGGCTAAATTGCTCCGCGCGCTGCAAGAACACGAAGTAAAGCCGGTCGGTTCCAACGAGCGAGTTTCGATTTCGGCGCGAGTGATTGCCGCCACGCACCGCGATCTCGAATCCGCCGTGCGCACCGGCGCATTCCGCCAGGATTTGTTCTTCCGCCTGAACGTGGTGCAAATCAAATTGCCGGCGCTGCGCGAACGCAAGAATGATATCCCGCTACTTGTGAATGCGTTCCTGGAAAAATTCAGCGAGTCGCAAGGACGATCGCGCACAATTTCCGAAGACGCCATCGCGCGGCTGATCGCCTACGACTGGCCGGGCAATGTCCGCGAATTGGAAAATGCGGTGGAACGAGCCGTGGCACTGGGATCCGGGCCAATCTTGCATGTGGGCGACTTGCCATCGAATCTGCAATACGGTACGCAGGAACGCTTGCCCGATAAAGACGAATTCCTCCCGCTCGAAGAGCTGGAACGCCGCGCAATCTTGCGCGCTTTGCGCGAGTCGGGCGGCGATAAGCTGGCCGCCGCGCGTCTCCTCGGCATCGGCAAAACCACGCTGTATCGAAAGCTGAAGCAGTATGATGCGCAGTCCGCAGTAGCAAATTAGTACAACTACGCGCATCCGTAGTAACACTGTGAAATTCCTAGACGGGAATCCCGCCGCATCGTAATGGGAAACGCGCGCCCTGCGTTTTCACTCAACTCCCTCATTTAACTGAACTTACTCCATCCGTGTACTTGGTGATCCTTTTGCTGTGTTCCCCTGCGGAGGTACACAATGTCACCGCACCAATTACACCGAAAGGCGTTGGAGACCCAACTCGGGTGGCGTCGGCACGTCGTTTTGCAGCGTCTGCTCGCAGGTGCTGTTACAATTTCGTACATCGCTATCGTCGGGTTTATCGTTATTCGAAACTTGCACTAATAGCTCCACGAATGAAAAACTGAGCCGGCTCGCGCGCGATATTCCTCAGGCTTTTCTTTTCGAGCTACACGCCGATGTCTTAATCGGGTCCTTGAGGCCGGGCCAAACCCTCCCGACGGCCTGGTCCATCATTTCGAGAAAACAGCATGCCAGTGACTGGATTGAAAGATTACGTGATGCCTGAAGTGCACGAAGCGCTGCTTGATGCCGAGCTGCGCGGGGTGCTGGATACTGTGCCAGCAGGAGTGCTGCTCTTAGGTGCTTCAGGCCGCATTCGATTTACGAATGCGAAGTTCGCCCAGCTTTTCGGAATCGAGCTTCGGAGCCTTGACCGATTGAAGATTATGATTCGCTCGCCGCAATACTCGAGAGCCGCTTTCGCGACGTCAAGGCATTCTCCTATCGCCGCAGGGCGCACCTCGCCGGCGTGATGGACTCGTCCTGCGATGAACTCGAAATCAGCAAACCCGTCCGTCGCGTGCTCGAACGTGTTTCGCGGCCGATCCTCGACTCAAACGCGCGCCCAGTCGGTTGGCTCGAGATCTATGAAGACATCACCAGCCAGCGCCACTTCCAGTCCAAGATTCTGCAAACCGAAAAAATGGCCGCGCTCGGACAGCTCGTCTCGGGCATCGCCCACGAACTGAACAATCCGCTCACCGCGATCATGGGTTACGCGCAGCTCCTGCTGGGACGCGGGCAAACTGGCGATCCCCTTCGCGAAGCCGAGCATATTTATCAGGAAGCGGAACGCGCACGGCGCATCGTGAAAAATTTGCTGTACTTCGCGCGCGAGAGCAAGCCCGAGCGCTTGCAGGCCAATTTCAACGAAATCGTCGAGCGCACTTTGGCGCTGCGCAGTTACGAGCTGAAAATCCAGAATATTTCCGTGGAGTGTTCGCTGGCTTCGAATTTGCCGACCACGTTGGCCGATCCCTATCAGCTTCAGCAGGTTTTTCTAAACCTTCTGGTCAATGCCGAGCAATCACTGATTCACAGCCGCGGCGGCGGACGCGTTTCGATTCGCACCTATCAACCCTCGGCGAAGCGCGTAGCGTTCGAAGTTGCAGATGATGGTCCCGGTGTTCCCGCCGATATCGCCTCAAGAATTTTCGATCCATTTTTTTCCACGAAAGCACCGGGCGAAGGCACGGGCCTGGGCCTTTCGATCGCATACGGCATCGTCAAACAGCACGGTGGCGACGTGTATTTCGAAAATCAGCCGAGCGGCGGAGCGCGATTCGTCGTGGATTTGCCGTTGGTTTCTGCCGCCGAAAGCGCCTCGCCGAAAGTTGAATCGCCTCACGAAACGCCAGCGGCGGCCGTGGGCGCGAGCCGAATTCTCGTGGTCGAAGACGAAGCGTCCGTCGCCAACCTGATCTCCGACGTGCTCAAAGGGGAAGGGCATTACGTGGAGTTTACGCTCGATAGCCAAGAAGGCCTCGCGCGCCTTTCGCGCGGCCACTACGACGCGATCCTCTGTGATTTGCGAATGCCGCGGCTCGATGGCCAGGCCTTTTACGACGCGCTCGTCCAAGCCGAAAGCCCAATGAAAGATCGCATTCTATTCATCACCGGCGACACGCTGGCGCCGCGCACGCGCGATTTCCTCGAACCGCGCGGACTGCCTCATCTTGATAAACCATTTCTGGTGGAAGAACTCATTCTTGCAGTCCACGGAATCCTCGAACGGAATCGCGGATCGATCATCGACGCCTCGACCTCGAACGACGCCTCGGCTCCGGCGATTTCATCTGTAGCCTCAGCACGAGCCGCCGGCGAGACTCAATTCAACGCGGCGAAAAAGCCGTGAACGCAGCACTCATTGTCGAGCAAGCCGCCCGGCATTCGGTGTTGCTGGGCACTCCGGACGAAGCTGCCGCACAAAGCATTTCCGCCGCGTTGGCGAAATCCGGACACGTATGTAATTTTGCCGCCGCGGTCACGTTGTCCAAAATGCACGAAGCAATTCGTCTGCGGGCGCCCAGCGTGGTCCTGCTCGACGATCGCATGCTCGGAAGCGCCTCGCTCGAAGAAACGTTGCTGCGTCTCACCGAGTTTGCGCCGGTGGCATTGGTCGCGGCGCCGGAAAGGTGCGACGAAGTCAGTCGATGGGTGGTGCGCGGCGACGTCGAATTCATCCCGCGCGTTGGAGATTTCGCCCCGCTCGCGTCCGCGATTCTGCTGCGGCGCATCCGCTGGGCTGCGCAGGCCGATTCAATTGTCGGGGCGCCGTGGAAGGAATTCCCGGCGGACTTCGCCTCCATCCTGCGCCACGAAATCAATAATCCACTGACGGGAATTCTGGGCAATGCGGAACTTCTGTTGGCCCATCACGGCGATAAATTACCGGAAGCCGCGAGGCAACGAGTAGAAACCGTCGTCGATCTGGCAGTGCGCCTCCGCGAAGCCACCAGGCGCTTGAGCAACGCGCTCGAATCGGATCGCCAGCCGGCGAGTAGCGCCGGCGTCCCCGCCGGCACCTGACGAGTAGTAATCTCACCGCGACAGCAAATCACGATCGGACCGAAATCGCGGTTTCGGTCGCAGGACTGCGCCCCTCGTCCGCTCGCGAGCCATCAAGCCACTATAGCCCGGAAAAAACCGCGACTAAGCCGCAACCGTCGATGTGCAAAACGCGCATCGCCGCGCCGCGATCGGAATTTCGCTCAAACATTCCGGGCACTTCCGCGTAGTGGGATCAGCAGGCGGTTCGCGGCGCGCACGGGTGATCAACGCGTTGATCGGCACCACCACGAAGAAATAGACCGCCGCGGCGATGATAATAAATGACAGCAGCGCATTGAAAAATTCGCCGTAAAGAAATTTCGATCCGTTCAGCTCGAAGAATAGCCCCGAGAAATCCGGCTGTTTCGCGATCGCCGAGATCAGCGGCGTGAGCAGATCCTTCACCAGCGCCGTCACCACGGCGCCAAACGCGGCTCCGATCACCACGCCGACTGCCAAATCCACCACGTTGCCACGCAATAAAAACTGCTTGAAGCCTTTCAGCATCGTCTCTCTCCGTTCGTAAGCACAATGTTCGGACGCGCGCCGCCGATGGCCATTTCACCGCACAGCGTGCTGCATTCCGGGAAGATCGCCGAGAACGATCGGGGGATTCTCGCGATCAAGGTGCAGGCAAGTTACCCGACTCCCGGGCCGCGCGCAAGTTCCGATTGGCGCGGGCAGAAGCGCTTGCGCCCCAAGCTCGCCACATCCTAATTCACCCGCTATTTACATCCCAAGAATCTTTCCCTACCATGAGCGGTGACTTTAGCCCCGCAGGTGCGCTTAACGCGCATCCGGCGAGGCAAAACACTTTCAAATGTCACGAGCCCCTCGAATCGCGCTGATCGAGCCCGGTGGAGTGCGCCGGGAAGTGCCCATTACCACCACGCCTTTTCGCATCGGCCGCCAGGCCGGCAACGAACTCACGTTGCGCGATAGCCGCATCAGCCGCCAGCAAGCGCAAATCATCAATCCGGAAGGCGTTTACGTTCTCGAAGATATGGGCAGCCGTCACGGCACTTACGTGAACGGACAAAAAGTTTTGCGCCACGAGCTGCGCCCGAAAGATAGCGTCGATTTCGGGATGACCGATTCCTACCGCTTTATTTTTCTCGGCGACACCGCGACGATCGAAGAGCTGCTCGAAAAAGTGGAAATTCCGGCGCCTACAAATTCCGGCGCGCGCGAGCTCTATCATCTCGGCGTTTTGCTCGAAGTGGCGCGCACGCTGGGCACCGGTCTTTCGTTCGAGGATGTTTTGACCACTGTGGTGGATGCTTCGATTCAGCTCACGCGCACGCAGCGCGGCGTTCTGCTGCTCGTCAATCAGCAGGGCGAGTTGCAGACCAGCGTCGCGCGCGACGACAAGCGAAATTCCATCAATCATCAGGAAGTTCAGATTTCTTCCGGCGTGCTGAAACGCGTGATGACCACCCGGCGCGAGCTGATCGTCAGCGACACGGGCGAAGATTCCGCCGTCGGCGCGCAGGAAAGCGTGGCGCGGCTCGAGCTGCACACTGTCGTTGCGATTCCAGTCGAGAAGTTGCCGATGATTGAAGCGCTGGACGCGACCGTTTCCACGCGGCAGGGCGAGCTGCTCGGCGTCCTTTATCTCGATAGCCACAATCCCTCGAGCGCGTTCTCGGAACTGGATCGCGAAGTTTTGCGGACGCTGGCTCGCGAAGCCGCGAACGTGATCGAGAATGCCCGGCTGTTCGCCTCCTCGCGCGAAAAGGCCCGCCTCGATCACGAAATCGAAATCGCCAGCGAGATTCAAAGGCAAATTCAACCCAAGCAATTTCCGCGCCTGCCCGAGCTGCAGGTCGCGGGTTTCACTCTGGCGTGCCATTCCGTCGGCGGCGATTGCTTCGATGTGGTTGAGCTCGATGACGGCCGTTACGGTCTATTCGTGGGCGATATTTCGGGGAAGGGAATTTCCGCATCGCTGCTGGCGACGCTGCTGCAAGGCGTCATCTACACCACCGCCACGCTGGACAGTCCCCCCGCGGCAATGGTCTCGCGCGTGAATCGCTTTCTGTGCGAGCGCAGCATTGAAGAGCGCTACGCCACGATGTTCTACGGCGTGCTCACTAGCACGGGCGCAATCGACTACGTCAACGCCGGCCACGTGCCTGCGATCTTGCGCCGCAAAAGCGGGGAGCTCGAAGCTCTCGAGTCCTCGAACTTTCCAGTCGGCCTGTTTCCCGACGCCGAATTTTTGAACGGCACCGCTTGCATGGCGAAGGACGACTTTCTCGTAATCTATACGGACGGAGTTTCCGAAGCCACCAATCTGCGCGGCGAACTTCTCGGCGATACCGGCTTGCGCAAAATCATTCAGGATTTCAGCGGCGAAAATGTGGACGAACTCGCCGAACTGATCCGCCACGGCGTGCAATCCTTCACCGGCGGCGCGCCGCAATCCGACGACATCACGCTGCTGGTGATCCAATATCGGGGAAGCGGCGCATGAACGCTTCGCGCGCGAGCAAAAAGGACGATGCCTCGCCGCTCCAGCGCTTGGATTCGGCTTTGCGCGCGATTCAAACCGAAGCGACTCCCGCCGAACTTTCTTCTCAAATCGCCGCGTTAGTGGCCGCGCAAGATGGCGTCAAGGGCGCGCGCATCTGGCATTACGTCGCGGAGGAACCGGTGGTGTTGGCGCAACATGGCCAAGTGCCGGCGCCCGATGCGTCGAAGCATGAAGCGTTGCGCTTCGAGGCCACGGGCGAAATCGTGGACGGGAAGTATGCGGCGTGGATGCTCGGCCCGGAAGGCGAGCGCCGCGGGGCGTTGGAAGTTTTCGCAGCATCGCCATTGAGCGCTGAGAAACTCGAATGGCTGCGCCTGGTGCGCCGCTACGCTGATCTCGCGCTCCTCAGTAGCGAGCGTCGCAGCGCGGTCTCTGAACTTTCGATTGTCGTCGAAGCCACCCAGCGCCTGAATTCCACGCTCGATCTCGCCGAGCTGATCGACATCATTCTGCATCTGGCCACGCGCTATACCGGCGCGGATCGCGGCACAGTTTTTCTACTCGACCGCGAGCGTGATGAAATCTGGTCGCTCGTCGGCCTCGGTCTCGAAAAGGAAGAAATTCGCCTGCCGGCTTCGCGCGGAATTGCAGGCTGGGTCGCGCAGCACGGTGAAATCGTGAATCTCACCGACGCTTACGACGATCCGCGATTCGAACCCGAAGTCGATCGCCGCCTCAATTACCGCACGCGATCGTTGCTCTGCCTGCCGATTCGCAATAAGGACGGCCAGACTACCGGCGTTCTGCAATTGCTGAATAAGAAGGGTGGTCCGTTTCAAGCCGCGGATGTATCGCTGCTCAGTTCGCTATCGGTGCACGTGGCGCTGGCGCTCGAAAACGCGCAGCTTCACCGCGACGTGCTGGCCAAGCAGCGCATGGAACGCGATCTCGCGCTGGCTCGTAGCATTCAGCTCGGCCTGCTTCCGGAAAGATCGCCGCAGATCGAAGGGTTCGAGCTCGAGGCCTCTCATCAAACTTCGCTCGAAGTTGGCGGCGACTATTACGATTTCATTCCGCTCGGATCGCAGACGATGTTGAACGTGGTGGCCGACGTCGAAGGCAAAGGCGTCGGCTCGGCGATGG